>JAXMHM010000002.1:0-270878 GCA_046346755.1 Opitutaceae bacterium
AAGCACGCCGGTGTTTGCCGGATAGTTGGGAAAGAGCTGGGTCCGCGCGGCGTTGAGGTACCACGGTCCCATCACGTGATAACCCAGTCCCGACGAGCGCACGTAGACCCAGGTATCCGAATAGGACACCTGCTGGACTCCGGCATAGGTTGGCAGGGGCTGGACTCCCTGCCCCCGGCTCCAGGTGGTGACCGAGGCGCCGGCGGCACGTGCCGCCTCGGTGGGGTAAATGCGGGCATAGTGGACGGACGACTCCACGCGCCACTGCGTGATCCGAGGGTCGCTCGGAGTCTGGGCGCGGAGGGCGTCGGCAACCAAAAAGCTGACGAAGAGGAGGAACAGCGTGGGTTTCATGGGGGCCCCCAGGAAACCAGTCGCGGGTAAAGCCGGTGTGTGCGAACGGGCGGAAAAGTGTTAAGCGCGAGTAAACAATCGCGCTTTCTTCGGGCGGGCTTGCCAAGGTGGGGAGATCGCGAAGCCCGATTCGCGGCGGCATGAAGGTCACCTTTCCCCTCTCGCTCAAAATTTCGCTCTGGCTGCTCCTGAATTTCCTGTTGCTGGGAGCTGCCGCCGTGGTCGCCCTGCTGTCCCAAGGGGGATTCGGTTGGAACTCGCTCATTCGGGGGCCGGCGGGGGAGCGACTCATGCCCCTCGCCCAAAGCGTCATGGCCGAGGTGGGTGCGGCCGACGCGGGCCAACGCAACACCACGCTGGCCGCGTTCGAGAAAAAGTACGGTGCCACCTTCGCTCTCTTCGACTACAGTGGCCGCCAGCTGGGAGGTGAACCCCTCACGCTCCCGCCCGGGGTCGCGGATCGGCTCACCAGCGTTCCTCCACCCCGGGGCGGCCCGCGCCCCGAATTTGGACCGGGCGGCGGACCCACCGGAGGCCCGGGGGGCCCCGGGGGTCCAGGTGGACCGGGTGGACCAGGCGCTCGTTCCGGCCCGGACCGCCCACCTCTCCCTCGCGACGTGCCGCCGGATCGTGGGATGGACGAGGGGCGCGGACGGTTTTACGAGCGTTCATCCGACCCGACGCTGCACTGGCTCGGCGTCCGGACCCGGTTGCTCGGGGTGGGGCGCCCCTTGCCGGTCACCGTGATCATCCGGGTGCCGTCGACGTGGGTGCTATTCCGGCTCCTCGATCTGCAAACTTGGTTCTGGGCCGCCAGCACCGTGTTCGCGCTCTCCGTCCTGTTCTGGCTACCCCTTGTCCGGGGGATCACCCAGGCCTTGCGGAAACTCACCGCGGCGACCGAGCAGATCGCCGAAGGTCGGTTCGAGACTCGGGTGGCCACCGGACGACGGGACGAATTGGGTCATCTGGGCGAGTCCATCAACAGCATGGCGGCGCGATTGGATACTTTGGTTCACGGGCAAAAACGGTTTCTCGGGGACGTCGCCCACGAGTTGGGATCCCCGCTCGGACGCCTCCAGGTTGCCCTCGAAATCCTCGAGAGCCGCACGGATCCCTCCCTCGCCGCTCACGTGGCCGATGTCCGCGAGGAAGTCCAGCAGATGACCACCCTGGTCAACGAACTGCTTGCGTTCACCAAAGCCGGACTTCGCGCGCGCACCGCCGAGTTGGAAAGCCTCGATCTGTTGCCTCTCATCGCCGACGTCGTCGCCCGCGAGGGCGGAACCGCCCGCATTGCCGTTGCCGTGTCTCCCCAGCTCAAAGTGCGGGGCGATGCTCCCCTGCTGGCGCGCGCACTTGGCAACCTGATTCGCAACGCCGTGCGCTACGCGGGCGACCTTGAGCCCATCGTGGTCGACGCCCGCGTCGACGGAGACCGGGTGAAGATATCCGTCGACGATCACGGTCCCGGGGTGAGCCCGGAGGCCCTCAGCCGGCTGGGTGAACCATTTTACCGCCCTGAGGCAGCCCGCACCCGAGAGACCGGAGGCGTCGGCCTCGGCCTCGCGATCGTCCGCAGCGCCGTCACCGCCTGCGGCGGCGAGGTGCACTTCGCCAATCGTACGCCCCACGGCTTCCACGCCGAGATCCGCCTGAGCGCCGGATGATCCGCCTCCCAGCCCCGCTCGCAGTGTCATCGCGCCGATGACACTCCCGCCGAGGGTCCGTGCGCGGACTTCCTCCCTTCCCAGCCAAACTGTCATCGGACGGATGACACCTTGGCTGGGTGGAGGGGGCTTTACAAAGGCCTAACAAAAATGCCTTCCCCCCACACGGCTCCCTAACACCGGTGGCGTCTAGTTCTATGGGTCACGGCTCTGGCTGTTTCACTCGTCACCCGGGTTGGGTGGCGGCAGCCGGGGCTACGATCCTCTTGCGATGAACAAACTTCCTCGTCTCCTCCTCACCTCCCTCCTTCCGCTCGGCCTCGCCGCCTCGATGTACGCGCAACCGGCTCCTCCAGACGGCGACGGCCCCCGGCGCGGTCCGGGGCCGCGTCGCGCTCCGCCGGTGCTGCGCGCGCTCGATCTCGACGGCGATCGCGAACTCTCCGCCGCCGAACTGGCCAAGGCCTCAACCAGCCTCAAGACGCTCGACACCAACCAGGACGGCACGCTCTCCGCCGAGGAGTTGCACCCCGCCCCCCCGGCGCCACCGGCCGACGCGCCGCAACCTCCTGCCGGTCAAGGTCCGCGCGACGGCAAAGGTCCTCGCGGTCCCAAGGGTCCACCGCCAATGAGCCCGGTCATGCTGGCCCTGGACGCCAATCAGGACGGCACCCTGTCCGCCGCCGAGATCGCCCATGCTCCGGCCAGCCTTGCCGCGCTCGATGACAACAAGGACGGCAAACTCTCCGCCGAAGAACTGCGTCCGCTTCCTCCCACGCCGCCGGCCGGTGGGTGAGAGGCGTTGACTCGACGTCGGGGTCCCAAGTCGCTTGCCTGAGCGGATGTCCACCGCATCCGCTCCTCTGCCGCAGACCTGGGACCTCTCCTCGTTCTTTCCGTCGCTGACCGACCCGGCTTACGTCGACTTCAAGTCGCGCCTCAGCGCCGACCTGAATGCCGCCCTCGCCTCCGCCGGTTCTACCGCCGCACCCACGGCCGCAGGTTGGATCCGCCTGTTCACCACCTGGGAGGACCTCGGTTCCCGCGGCGCACACCTCGGTTCATTCCTGGGCTGTCAGGGTGCAGCCGATACCTCCAGCGAGGCGGTGCAGTCGGAGGAGGCGGCCCTGGCCCTGATCGATGCGGAGCTTGCCAAACTCAAGACCCGGCTCGTGCTCCAGCTGCGCGCCTTTGACGACAATGCCTTTGTCCGCCTGCTCGCCGATCCGGGCGCGGCCAACGCCTCCCACACCATCAGCCGCCTCCGAGCCGAAGCCACCTTTCAAATGCCGGTCGAGTTGGAGGCCCTCGCGTCCGACCTCGGGGTGGACGGATTCAAGGCCTGGGGACGCCTCTACGACACCCTCAGCGGACGGATGACGTTCGCCATGACTTATCCTGACGGTCGTCAGGAACAGGTTCCGATGGCCCAGCGGCGAGCCCTGCTGAGCCACCCGGACCGCGCCGTGCGACAGGCAGCCTTCGTCGGGGGCAACAAAGTCTGGGCGGCGGCCGGCGACACCTGCGCCGCGGCCCTCAACGCACTCGCCGGGACGCGTCACACGCTCTACAGCCGGCGCGGCCGGGGAAACTTCCTCGATGCTCCCCTGCACGACGCAGCGCTCTCGCGCGGCACCTTGGATGCGCTGTTCGCGGCCATCGCCTCCCGCTATCAGGTTCCGCGACGCCTATTGAGTCTGGGGGCACGCCTGCAAAAGACGCCCGCCCTCGCCTGGTACGATCTGGACGCACCCCGGCCGCTGAATCAGCCGGTGCCGACCTACACCTGGGACGAAGGCGTCGCCGCGGTGCAGTCGGCGTTTGATGCTTCGTATCCAAAACTCGGCAACTATTTCCGCGACATCGTGGCCAAGCGCTGGATCGAAGCGGAAAAGCGGGCGCACAAGCGGTCGGGCGCGTTCCAGACCAGCTCACCGGTCACGCGAGAAGAGCGCATTTTCATGACCTTCGCCGGCACGGTGAACGACGTGGTCACGCTCGCCCACGAGGCCGGTCACGCCTGGCACACCCACGTGCTCGCCGGCCTTCGTCCCTGCGCGCGGGAGTATCCCATGACGCTGGCGGAGACCGCCTCAACCTTTGCCGAGAAGATCCTGGTGCACGGGTTGCTCTCGGAGCCCTCGCTCACGCGCGACCGGCGGGCCTTCCTCCTCGACATGGAGACCAACCACACGCCGGCCTACCTGCTCAACATTCCGGTGCGTTTCCTATTCGAGTCGCGATTCTACGAAGAGCGCAAGCGGGGCGTGGTGCCGACCAGCCGGCTCTGCGAGCTGATGGTGCAGGCGCAACGCGAAGTGTATGGCGACGTCCTCGCTCCGGGAGAGGAGGATCCCTGGTTCTGGGCGTCCAAGCTCCACTTCTTCATCACCGATGTGTCGTTCTACAATTTCCCCTACACCTTCGGTTTCCTGCTCAGCCAGGCGCTCTTCGCCCGCTTCCGAAAGGAGGGGCCGTCCTTCCTTCCGCGTTACGAGGCCTTCCTCCAGGCGAGCGGACGGGCCTCGTGTGAGGACGCGGTGCAGTCCACGCTCGGCTGGGACATTCGCACGCCCGGCTTCTGGACCGAGGCGATCGACGCCTGCGGTGAAGCCATCAACGCATTTGAAGGAGCGCTTGACCCTGCGCGCTGACCACCGGGCGCGGCGTTTCGCCCGCCCGGGTTGATTTCCTAGAAGGTCGGCCAGGGAAAGATGACCGACTTGGCCTCGGCGACGCTGTGATCGAATCGCCGCGTCTGCACGAGGATCTCAATCGCCGATGGCGCATCGTTGGCCACATGCACGCGATATTCGATCTGGCGGGGATCGCCCGCGCTCGGGGTAATGCCATTGCCCCAAGTGAACCAGCGTTTCCCCTGGGCGCATGCACTGCGGGCCGGGCCCCGGAGGGCGGAGGGTTGGAACACCACGCCCGTCAGATGGAGGGCACGGATCCGCACACACCCTTCGCCGGAGGAACGATCGACCTCCTTGAAGGCGACGAACGCGTAGTCTCCGTTGAGCACGGCGTCGTAGGCCTCAACATAGGCCAGCGTTTCACGGAGGGTGGAGTCGTCGGAAGCCGGAGCTTCGACGAGCATCGGTTGGGAGGCGGAGGTAGTCATGGTGAAGGACCCGCACGGCGATCACGCCGGGGATGTGACTTCAATGTATCAGGGTTCGCCCCGCCCGACCATTAGCCGAACGGCGGAGGCGACCTCAGACTACTGCCGATCCGAATCCTGACTCAGGGTCGCTCGCATCACTGCCATCAGGTCCTCAAACTGGAAGGGCTTCTGCAAGAATCCGGCGAGCCCCTTTCCGGTGAACTGGGAGATGGTGTCCTGTTCGTTGAATCCGCTCATGAGCACCACCGGCAGGTTTCCGCGCAGGCGGCGGAGTTCCGCGAAGGCCTCCTTGCCGTCCATGTGGGGCATGGTGAGGTCCATCAGCACCGCCACAAACCGCTTGGGATTGGACTGGTAGACGGCAAGGGCTTCACGACCGTCCGCCGCCAGGGCCACCTCGAAGTTCAGGCGCCGCAGCATGACGGCCGCCGTACTCCGCACCGTTTCCTCGTCGTCCACCACGAGCACACATCCCTGTCCCCGCCAGGAGACAGCCGGGAGAACCCGCGCGGCGGACAGATCCGCAGTTCCTTCCGCGCGGGGAAAGAGGAGCTTGAAGGTCGTGCCGCGATTCAACTCGGAATAGACTTTGAGCGCGCCCCGGTGTCCCCGCACAATACCCAGCACCGCCGCCAGCCCCAGGCCGCGTCCGGCAAATTTCGTGGTGAAGAAGGGATCAAAGATCCGCGACTGAGTCTCGGGCGACATGCCGCATCCGGTGTCGCAGACTTCCAGGTGCACATAGGTGCCGACCGGCAGCTCCGGCGCGAGGATCGTGCCTCCGAGGTAGTCCCGGTCGACGCGGGTCAGCCCGGTATTGACGCTGATCACACCGCTCTTGCTGCCGATCGCCTCCGAGGCATTGATGACCAGGTTCATGATCACCTGCCGAATTTGCGTCGCATCCGCTTCGATCGGGGGCAACTCCGGATCGAGATTGAACCGGAGCACGGCGTTCTTGCTGACCGAGAGCTGCAGCAGCTGGGTGGTCTCCTCAATGAGGGTGCTGAGTGAAAGCCGGGAAACAACAAACCGGCCCTTGCCAGCGTAGGCCAGCATCTGCTTGCAGAGGTCCGCGGCACGCACCGCGCCCTGTTTGATGCACTCCAGAGACTCATGCTCCTGGGACCCCAGGGGAACGTCCATGCTGGCAAGGCTCGCGTTGCCCAGGATGCCGGTGAGGATGTTGTTGAAATCGTGGGCGATGCCGCCGGCCAGGATGCCGAGGCTCTCCAGCTTCTGGGTCTCCTGAATCTTGCGTTCGTAGGCAGCCAGCGCCCCTTCCGCCAGCTTGCGCTCGGTGATGTCGGTGATGAAACCGTGCCACAGGGTCGCTCCATCCTCCTCGCGGCGGGGGGAGGCGTTGCCCTGCAACCAGCGCACCGCGCCGTCCGGAAATTTCACCCGGTATTCGTGCACCCAGGGCGTGAGGTCTCTCGCGGAGACATGGATGGACTCCCGCACTTTCTCCAAGTCGTCGGGATGCAGCACCGCAAAGACCTTGCTCGCATCGAGTCGCACCTCCTCGGGCGCGACTCGATAGATCTGTCGGATCGCCTCGCTCGCATAGGGGAAACGCGAGGAACCGTCCGGATCGACGCGAAACTGGTACACCACCCCGGGTACCCGCGCAGCAATCTGTTGGAGGAGATTCTCCGTCCGCCGCAACTGGCTCGTGCGTCGGCGCGACAGCAAGGCGAGCCAGAAGGTGACCCCGAGGATCACCGAGACTCCGACCAGGCCCACCGCCAGCCAGCGGACCCGCCGCTGCGCCTCGGCCAGGTCGCCAATCATATCCGTGGTCAGATTGGGGAAGAAGGCCCACCGCTCCACGATGGGAGTCACGATGCCGTCTTCCGCCATCGCCCGCATCTCGTCCCGAATTTCGTCCGCCACGTGCGCAGTGGCGAAGGTGGAGGCGAGCGCCAGCTCCGCGGTGGGTATCTCCGCCGGGAGAATCCTCAATCCGACCCGCGTGCCCTCGCGCAACAGCGCCGTCAACACGGCGTACTGGTTGATGAACGCGGCATCCACCTCGCCGCTCGAGAGTTTTGCCAGCGCCTCCTGGCTGTTGCCCAGCGGCACGGGGACCGCGGCCGGGAAATAGCGGCTGATGTTGTCGCGGTGGACGGCGTAGTTGACCAGGCCGATACGCGCTCCGGTCAGATCCTCGAGCCGCCGGACACGGCCGTCCGCCGGCACGATGAAACAGCTCTCGGATTGGAGGTAGGGATCGGTGAGATGAACCGTCAGGGACCGCTCCGGGCGGACAGTCATCAGCACCCAAAAATCCATGGTCCGCTGGTTGAAGCCAGTGCCCGGCACCCACCGCAGTCGAATGCCTTTTCGACGCGCCGCTTCCTGCACCAATTCCACCGCCAGACCCTGCGGTCGCCCACTCTCGCCCCGGAAATGCAGGGGGAGGTCGTTGCCAAAGCCAATGGTGTACTCCCGCGAAACGTCACTGGGCGCACACCCCTGCCCACACCATCCCAGGATGATCACCAGCACCGCAATCACCCCTCCCGCCCGCAAAAAAAGTGGCCAAGGTGGCGTCGAGGCGAAACGCGGCATCATCCCTTCATCCTCAACCAGAAATAGGCGAATGAAAAGGCTTCATCGCTGAGCCGTAACCATTCTATCGCGAGACCACGACTGGGCACAAATCCCGAGGGAGATCGGAGGAGCTGAGAACCTGAACTGAGTCCACCCAAACGTGAACCAATCCCTCGAACTTTTCACGCCGGTTTTCATTCGTGTCGATTCGTGTCAATTCGTGGTTCAATTGCAGCTCCCGGCTGGGACGGACAATCGATCCGGCGTAGCGCGATTCGCCTCTCCCGCGGCGGGACCCGACCCGTTACAGGCGCTGGAGGCCGAAACCGCCGTCCACGTCGAAAGCCGAGCCGGTCGTAAATGGAAAGCGATCCTCAGCCAGCGCGCGCACCGCCAGTCCCACATCCTCGGGCTTGCCCCAGCGGCGGATGGGAGTGATGCCCCGCTCGTCGTGAATGATGAGCTTGTCGTACTTTTCCTTCACCCCGCTGGTCAGGTCGGTGGCAATGATGCCGGGACGCACTTCGTAGACGTTGATCCCCTGGTTCGCGAGGCGGTCCGCGAACAGCTTGGTCATCATGGTGAGCCCCGCTTTGACCATGCAATAGTCGCCCCGATTGATCGAAGCCGTGTAGGCGGAGATCGAAGTAATGTTCACAATGCGTCCCCGAAACCCATTGGAATCAGGAGTCTGGGTCAGAAGCTGCTTGGCCACCAGCTGGGTAAGAAAATAGGGGCCTTTCAAATTGATGGCAAATAGGCGGTCGAAGCTCTCCTCACCCGCGTCCAGCAGATCCGCCCGCACCTTGGGGCCAACTCCCGCGTTGTTGACGAGCAGGTCGATCCGGCCGAACTGCTGCACCGTCTCGCTGACCAGGCGGGCACGATCGGCCGCCACGGCCACGTCACCCTGGACAATAAAGCCGTCACCCCCCGCTGCGCGCACCAGTCCCAGCGCCTCGTTGGCTGCGTCCAGATTGCCGGCATAATTGATGGCCACGCGGTAACCCGCCCTGGCCAGTTCAATGGCAATCCCACGGCCAATGCCGCGCGAGGCTCCGGTGACAAGGGCGGATTTTTTCGAAAGCATTCGGCGACACAAACAGCCGGCCACCAGCCCTTCAAAGCAAAAACCAGCCCACCCCGCACATGCGCGTCAACCCAAGCGCGATCCCAGGTCGGTGTCCGTCGGAGGCGGGGTCGCCGACCCCGCGAAGAATGGCGTCGCGTGAAGAAACCAAACCCCACCCGTCGGCCAGCTGCGTTTCTCGGGATTGCCATCGGCACCCGGTTCCACGACAGTGCCCACCCCTATGAAACTCCTTATCCCGTCCGTCTTGGCTGCCCTTGCCCTGACTCTTCCCGTCCGGGCCGACGAAGTATCCGACAATCTCAAGACCGCAGCCACGGCGTACGAAGCCGGCAACTACTCAGAAGCGCTCCAGGCGGTGGACTACGCCGGTCAGTTGATCCGGCAGAAAAAAGCGGAGGCGGTCGCCGCCCTGCTCCCGGCCGGCCCCTCCGGCTGGAAGGCCGAGGAGGCACAGTCCGAGGCCGCCGCCGCCGCACTGATGGGAGGCATCGTCACCGCCAAACGCTCCTACTCCAAGGGCGACAGCAACGTCACCATCCAGATCCAGTCGGACTCCCCCCTGCTTCAGACCTACGGCATGATGTTCTCCAATCCCGCCCTGCTCGCCGGTTCCGGCGCCAAGCTGGAAACGATCAAGGGTCAGCGCGTGGCCGTGACCTATAAGGCCGCCGACAAGTCGGGCGACATCAAGGCCGTGGTCGACAACCGCTATGTCGTCACGGTTGAAGGGAACGGAGTCACACGCGAAGAACTGACCTCGTTCATCGTCGCGCTCGATCCTTCAAAACTCGCCAAGCTCAAGTAGCCCGCTCCGTTCCCTCCATGAAGGGCCTGCTCATTTTCATCCTCGGTATCACCGTCGGAGCCCTCGGATACCGCTTCATGCAGGAGCGTACCCCGGAACCGGCGGCGGTGACCAAGGCCCTTCCACAACCCGAAGCCGTCGAGCCCACTCCGCTGAAGGAGAAGGTCGCCCGCGTCGCCCAGGGCATGGGCGAAATCGCCCGCGATACCGGTGCGGTGGTCGGGGAAAAGTTGCGCGCCTGGAAACTCACGCCTGACGACCTGCGCGAGGACTTGAAACGGGGCGGCGCCGTCGTGCGCACCAAGGCCCGCGAGGCCGGAGCTGGTTTGGGTGACGCCCGCATCCTCGCCATGGTGAAAGCGAAGTACGTGCTGGACCGTGACCTCTCGGCCCGGTCCATCGATGTCGACGTCAAGGGCGGCGAGGTCACCCTGCACGGCGAGGTGACCTCCGCCCTGCTGCTCGGTCACGCGATTGCCCTCGCCCTCGACACCGACGGCGTCGTGTCCGTCACCTCCCGCCTGATCGTATCGTCCCCGTGACCGCCTGTCATCGGCGATCAGGGCCGGCATGCGACGCGATGCGTCGCCGCTCGTCCACTTCCCCGTTCGGGACATTTTCTCCATGTGATGGGACCAATTATCCATTCCTCCCAGCGCCCGGACGGTTCATACTGACCCTTCGAACTGGCCAACTTCGTCCAGTCCGATCCCTTTTTCCCCTCTCACTCCGATGAAAAAACTCCCAAAGAAAACCATTCAACTGATCGTCAACGGCGACCTCCGTCAGTCCGCCAATGAAAAATGCTGGCCGGCACAGGCCGCGATGGAGAAGAAGCTCGGCGAAGTGATCGCCAGCTTTGGCTACAAACTGGTGCGCGCCCATCCGTACAAGCCCGACCTGAAGCACGGGTTCATCGGGTCCCAGAAGGAAGGCATGGCGGTGTTCGCCACCGTTGACCCGACCACGCCGCTGATTGTCGCCGAGTCGGTCTGGCAGTACTCACACCACCTGCTGCACGGCCTGATTTCCCATCAGGCACCCATCCTGACCGTCGCCAACTGGTCCGGCACCTGGCCCGGCCTCGTCGGCATGCTCAACCTCAATGGCTCATTGACCAAGGCGGGGGTCGCCTACTCCACCCTCTGGAGCGAAACGTTTGACGACGCGCCGTTCCGCGACGGACTGGCCAGCTGGCTGAAGACCGGGGTCGCCAAACACAAGACGGCGCACGTCAAGGCACTCGCCAAAGCCACCGTGCCGCCCAAGGCCCGCGCCCTCGCCCGCAAGATCGCCGATGATCTGCGCACGCGCAAATCGATCATGGGCGTCTTCGACGAAGGCTGCATGGGCATGTACAACGCCATCATCCCCGACGAATTGCTCTTCAAGACCGGCGTCTACAAGGAACGCCTTTCCCAATCGGCCCTCTACTACGGCGCCACCCAGGTGAGCGACGCCGAGGCTCGCGCCGTCTACGACTGGTATGTCGCGAAAGGCCTGAAATTCAACCTTGGCACCGACGAGGCCACCGAACTGACCGAGGCCCAGGTGCTCTGGCAGTGCAAGACCTACATCGCCGCAGTGCGCATCGCCGACGAGTTCGGCGCCGAGACCATCGGCATCCAATATCAGCAGGGCCTGAAGGACCTGCTCCCGGCGAGCGACCTCGTCGAGGGCACGCTCAACTCGACAGAACGTCCTCCGGTCACCCGCGCCGACGGCAGCGTCATCCGGGCCGGCGAACCGATTCCGCATTTCAACGAGGTGGACGAGTGCGCCGGGCTCGACGGCCTCTTCACCGACCGCGTGCACAAGGCTCTCGGACAACCGCGCGCCAACACCCTGCACGACCTGCGCTGGGGTGACTGGGACAAGAGCGGCACGACGAAGGAGTACGTCTGGGTCTTCCTCATCTCCGGCAGCGCGCCCGCCGACCATCACGTCGACGGCTGGGCGGGGTCGGACTCGCTCCGTCAGCCCCCGATGTACTTCCGCCTCGGCGGTGGCACCCTGCGCGGCATCGCCAAACCCGGCGAGATCGTCTGGAGCCGGGTCTTCCTCGAAAAGGGAAAATTGAAGATGGACCTCGGCCGGGCCAAGGTCATCACCCTGCCGCGCGAGGAGACCGAACGCCGCTGGAACGAGACCACCCCGCAGTGGCCGATCATGCACGCGGTCACGTATGGAGTTTCCCGTGACCAAATGATGGCGCGCCACAAGGCCAACCACATCCAGGTCGCCTACGCGACCAGCGCCAAGGATGCGGATCTGGCCATGTACGCCAAGGCCGCCCTCGCCGCCGAACTCGGCCTGGAGGTCTGCCTCTGCGGAACCAAGGCGGACGGCAAGCCGTTCTAGGCACGTTCGCCGGAAGCCGATCCGACGGATCAGACCGATCCGTCGGATCGTTCTGATCCGCGCTCGCACCCCACCCGCCCATGAGCGACCTCCCCCCGCTGCCCGCCGAACCCCGCCCCGGCCGCTACCGGCACTACAAGGGCAACGAGTACCGGGTCGTCGGCCTGGTGCGTCACAGCGAAACCTTGGAGGTGCTTGTGCTCTATCAGGCACTCTATGGCGACACCTCGGCGCTCTGGGTGCGGCCGCAGCCGATGTTCCTCGAGCAGGTGCGGGTCAACGGCGTGCTGCAGCCTCGTTTCGCTTGGGTCGCCGCCACCTGAGCGCCGAACCGGCGGGTGACCGCGTCGCGTCCACAGGCGGGGCGCCGGGCCGTGTTTTCTGACGCGCCGCGCTCGGCACCCGTATTCCGTCTGGACCCGGCTCGGGAGGCCCTCAATCGTGGCCCCGAATGCCCGGCCCTGTTCGTTCGCCCTCCCCCCTCCTCTGGTTTGGTCTTGTTGCGCTCCTGGTCGCCGCATTCGGGTTCGGGTGTTCAACGCCCCCTGCCAAAAAGCCCCAACCTCCGACCCCCGCAGCCACGGAGCCACCACCCGTCGTGGTCACTCCACCGATTTCGATCCCCGACAAGGGCCCGATGCCGGTCATGCTGGGCATCGATGTGCTGGAGTCCCAGGGCTTTGCCGCCATCGCCGGCAAACGGGTCGGACTCCTGACGCACCCGGCCGGGGTCAACCGGCTCGGCGTCAGTACGATCGACGTGCTCCGACGCTCCCCCAAGGTCAAGCTGGTGGCGCTCTTCGGACCCGAACACGGCATCTACGGCAACGAGGCGGCAGAGATCCAGATTCCCGACCGCGTCGACGCCCGGACGGGTCTGCCGGTTTACTCGCTCTACGGCAAATACCGCAAACCGACCAAGGCCATGCTCAAGGGGTTGCAGGCCCTGGTCATCGATTTGCAGGACATCGGCACGCGCAGCTACACCTACGTGAGCTGCATGCGCTACGCGATGGAGGCCTGCTTCGAAGCCGGGGTCGAGGTGGTGGTGCTCGACCGGCCCAATCCGCTTGGGGGACTCAAGGTCGACGGCCCGCCGCTCGACGCGCAGTGGGTCAGCTACGTGGGCGCCTTCCGGGTGCCCTACGTGCACGGACTGACCATCGGAGAACTGGCCCACATGGCCGCCCATGCTCCGGGTGTCATGGCCATCAACCGCGACGTCTGGGCCAAGGGTAAACTCACCATCGTTCCCATGCGCGGGTGGCGGCGCAACATGCGGTGGCCGGAGACCGGCCTGCGCTGGATCCCCACGTCGCCGATGATCCCCGATTTTGCCGCCTGCATGGGTTATCCCATGACCGGCCTCGGCACCTACCTCGGCGGCTTCCGTCACGGAGTCGGTGAACGCTACCCGTTCCGCGGCATCCTCCACCTCAAGATCAAGAGCGAGGTGATCGAGAAGGAACTGCGCGCCCTCTCCCTCCCGGGCATTGCCTTCCGGCGTGTCAGTTCTCCCAATACCAAGGGCGAGCCGGCGACCGGGCTCTATGTCGAGGTGACCGACTGGGACGACTGGCGCCCGACGGAGCTGAGCTTCCACCTCATGCGGCTCGGCTGCAAACTGGAGCCGGTGAACCCCTATGCCGCCGCGCCCAAGGGCATCCAGCAGGGTTTTCTCCGTCACATGGGGGCGAGTGACTTCTTCGCCGAACTGCTCGCCAAGGGCGCCCGTGTCGACGTCAACGCCTGGATCGAAACCTGGGAGACGCGGAACAAGCAGTATCAGTCCCAGAGTAAACGGTACTGGTTGTATCAGTGACCGCGAGACGACGACACCTTCAGCGCAGGCGGGACGCATCCACGCCGGGATCGAACGGCACCCCTTCGGTGAGGTGGTTGATCCACTGCCGCGCCAGCCAGGGGGCGTAGAGCGCGCCCTTGGAGCCCAGGCCGTTGATGAAGCCAACGGTCGGGTCGCCCGCAATTCGTCCCGTGATCGGTCGCAGGTCGCGCACGCTGACCCGCCAGCCCGCCAGCGTCGCGCGCACGGCAAAGGCGCCGCCGTCAAGCAGTCGCGTCGCACTTGCCTCCAGCAGGGCCCGCGCCTCCGCCGACGGATCGAGCGTGACCGCTGTCCGGTCGTAGCTGGCGCCGACCAGCGCCTCTCCTTCCACCAGAGGCAGCAGCCAGTGACCATCATTGCGGATCACGTCCGGCTCTCCGACCGGAGACGCCGGAGCGATCCGCAGGGCCTCGCCTTTGACGCGATCGAAGGTCACGCCGCCGACCGCCTCCATCTCGGCTCCGGTGCACAGCACAACCAGATCGCGGCGCGCCCGCTCCTCGGCCAGCACAACCCGACGCTCAGTCAGCCGTCCCTGCGCCAGCCACCGCCGCCGCGCCGCAGCGATGAGGACGGGCAGGTCGACATGCAACGCCGGCTCCACCCAAAACCCATCACTGTCCGCGGCCGGCAACCGGGCAAACGGGGCCAGTTCCCCGCGGTGGTGCTTGGCGAAAAACGTACCGCGCTCCGACTCGCTGCGAAAGCGCCGCCAGACCCGCAGGCGGCGCACCACCGGAACGCCAAGCGCGTCCTCCAGCCGCCGATACGTGGATTCGGCCGGGCCGATCAAGTCGTCCACCCGCCAGCTCTTCACAATGCGCTGGCCGGTGATGGGATTGACGATCCCCGCGCCCACCCGCGAAGCCGCACCGGCGTGGCCGGCGTCGGCGATTTCGAATTCGATGCCAGCGCGCTCGCACTCCCAGGCCAGCAGCGTGCCGGCCACGCCCTGGCCCACGATCAGCAGGGGTGCGGGCATGGCGAACGCCTACTTGGCGAAACGCTCAGCCGCCTGCAGGGCCGCCCCGACAATGCCGGCTTCATTGAAGAAACGGGCCGACACCAGGGGGGTGTTGACCTTCAAGTGATGAAACCATTTGGCGTGATCATGGCTGATGCCACCGCCGACAATGATCAGCCCGGGGTTGAGGATCGTCTCCAGGATGTTGAGATAGTCGCTCACCCGGTGCGCCCACTTCTTGTAGGAAAGGCCTTTGCGCTCCTTGGCGGCGGCGGACACCCGTTTCTCTGCCGAGTCACCCTCGATCGGAACATGGCCGAGTTCACTGTTCGGATACAGGCGTCCATCGACAAAGAGGGCGCTGCCGACACCGGTGCCGAAGGTCAGCATCAGCACGGTCCCGCGCTTGCGTCGCCCGGCGCCAAACGCCACCTCGGCCAGCCCGGCGGCATCCGCATCATTGATCAACGCAACCGGTCGACGCAGGGCCTTGCGAAAGAGCGCCTCGCCATCGCAGCCGATGAATCCGGGATGTAGGTTGGCCGAGGAAAGAATGTTCGGACCCTTGACCACGCCAGGAAAACCCACCCCCACCGGACCCTTCCAGTCGAAGTGCCGCACAATCTCCAGCGCCGCCTTCGCCACCCGCGCGGGGGTGTAGACCGTCTCGGTCGGAACCCGAAAGCGTTCACCGAGCAACTTGCCCGTCGTGGTGTCCACCGGAGCTCCCTTGAGCGCCGAACCGCCAATATCGATTCCAAGTACGTCCATGATGAAAACCGCTATTCACCACCACCTTGGAGGCGTCGGCGATGACGAAACCGGACATCGCCCCCACGAGTCTATTACTCATTGAAAACAAATAAATTGCGTGAAATTCAGCCGTTCGAAGTCGACCCGCCGTAGTTCACCCCCTTGAAATCTCGGCCTCCGTCAATCCACCTTGAGCCGTCCCCTCCGTTGGAGCTGGCCTCGCCGAGGCCGGGGTTCCCGCTCCCTTCTCCTCTTCACGCCATGCTCAACCCCGCGGGCTCAGCGAGCCCACCTCCATCGAGCCGTGCCCTCCGTTGGAGCTGGCCTCGCCGAGGCCGGGGTTCCCGCTCCGCCCTCCTCTTCACGCCACCCGAAGCCGCTCAATGGCAGCCGCCGTCGGGGCCGTGCGCGTGTCCGTGGGCGAGTTCCTCGGCGCTGGCGGCGCGGGTGGCGAGGATTTCGACATCGAACGTCAGGTCCACACCGGCGAGCGGGTGGTTGGCATCGAGCATCACCGAGTCGCCCTCGACGCTGACCACTGTGACCACCGGGGCGAAGGCATCGTCGCCGGCGCGAAACTGATCGCCCGGTTTCAGCTCTCCCTCGACCGGCAGCAATGCACGCAGCACCTTCTGCACCTGCTCGGGATCGCGCTCACCGTAGGCCTGTGCCGCCGGCACCTGCACGCGCGTCTTGGTCCCCACGGGCAGGTCGCGCAGCTTCGTCTCCAGCCCATCGATGACCTGACCCGCACCCTGCAGGAAGCTCACCGGCTCCCCTCCCGCCGAGGTGTCAATCAGACGCCCCTGGGGATCACGCAGGGTAAAGTGGAAGGTGACAACGTGACGCATGGGAAAACCGGATGGAGAAGGAACCGCCGGCGAGAAGCCAGCCCGGATTCTCGGGTCCATTTCCCGCCCTTCGGCTCATTTTACATCCTCCACCCGTCGGCAAAACAGAATGACTCATCGCGTGCGTCAGCGACTCGCCACGGGGAGGCCACGCCGCGAAGTATGCGTGGGCTTCCGGGGAGACAAGCGCATCCGCGACTTCTGCAGCAGAATCTCAGCGGGGATGTTCAGGCCTTCGCTCAGTGCGCGGATCATGGAGAGACTGAGCGGGCGACGACGGCTGAGAATTTCCGAGACCTTGCTTTTGCTGGGGATGTAGCGGAGGAGATCGTTGCAGATCGTCTATCGAAAGAGGGTCAATCCAAGGACGCTGCGTCTCGACCCTTAACACGACCAATTGGCCTAACGGTATCGGAAGCGCGCTGCAGTCACGCGATGCTCTTTCCGGTCAAGAACTTGGCGCCTTCGGCACGACCCTCCTCACTTCAGGATTTGGCGTTAAGCGTACTCTCCCGTCCCGACTCCAATCCGCCCCGTCTCTCCGACCTTCGCGCCTTTGCGCCTTCGCGTTTAACCTCCGCCGCTACGTCTCCTGCCGTAGCACCTCGAGCGGCGGATGGGTGGCGACGCCTCGGTTGCTGAGCAGGCCGGTCGCCAGGGTGACGGCGACCACGGAGACGACCGCGCCGATCAGGGTGCCGGGGGCAAACGCGCCGGTGGTTTCAAAGACGAAGCGGGCGAGGAGTTCGCTCGAAATCAGCGCCAGCCCGCAGCCGACCACCGACGCTAGCACGCCGAGGATGGCGTACTCGACCATCTGGATTTGGAGCAGCTGCCGCCGGGTAGCCCCGAGGGTGCGGAGCAGCACGGTTTCGCGCAGGCGCTGGTAGCGTCCGCTGAGGATCGCACCGGCCAGCACGATCACTCCGGTCGCCACCGTAAAGAGCGCCATGAACTGGATCACGAACTGCACCTTGGAAAAAATGCCGTCGAGGGTCTGGAGGATGAGGGACAGGTCGATCGCGGATACGTTGGGCAACGCCGACACCACGGCCTGCTGCACACGCGCCGAGTCGGCCGGGGTGGCCACGCGCGTGGCGGCGACGAAGAACTTGGGCGCGGACTCCAGCGCCCCTTCCGGAAAGACGATGAAGAAGTTCGGCTCCAGGCGGCGCCATTCCACCTCACGGATGCTGGAGACCCGGGTCTTCATCGGCACCCCCTGCACATCGAATTCCACCTCGTCGCCCAGGACGAGCTGCATGTCCTTCGCCAGTTCGCGTTCGATGGAGATCGGAATCAGCTCGGCGCCCGGCGTCACCTTTCCCTCGAAGGTTCCTTCCACGACCTTTTCCGTCGCCGCCACCGTGCCGCGGAAGGTGGAACGGTATTCACGGCGCAACGTCCAGGACGGAATGCGCGACTTTTCATCCTTCAACAGCTGGTCCACCGCGCGGCCCTTGAGGCGATTGATGCGCATGGTCACGATCGGCGCCTGCGCCCGGATCGGCGCGCCCTCTTTGCCGAGCAGGGCACGAAGGGGATCGATCTGGTCGTCCTGGATGTCGAAGAACAGCAGGTTGGGACGATTCCCGTCGCTCGTCCCCTGAATCTGCGCCAGCAGTGTGGCCCGGGTCAGCGCCAGCGTGACGATCAGGAAAGTGCCCAACCCCAGCGCGAGCAACAGCAGCACGGTCCGGTTGTTGGGGCGGTGCAGATTCGCCACGCCCTGGCGCCAGACATAGGGAGCGCGCCGGGGGAAGAAGCGGCGCGCCAGCCAGGCGACGGCCCGGGCCATGCCGGCGAGGACGCCGAAACTGACCGCCAGCGCCACCACGAAACCGACCCCCACTTGCCAGCGCGGCGTCTGCCACCAGGCAAACGCGGTCACCGCTACGACGATCGCCGCATAGACCATCCAGCGCAGGGGATCCGGCCGGTCGGGAGAATCGGCGAACGACGAGCGGATCGCCACCAGGGGCGAAACCCGCCGGATGGGCAGAAGCGGCAGCAAGGTAAAGAGCAGGCAGATGACCAGACCCGCCCCCACCCCCCGCGCCACGGCCGCCCAGGAAATGAAAAAGTCGACCTCGAATGGGAGCACACCCTGGACAATCGAGGGCAGCGCCAGTTGCACCGCCACGCCGACCGCCGCCCCGAGCAACGCGCCAAAGAGGCCGAGCCCCAGCCCCTGGACGAGGTAGACGGCAAAACTCCGCCACGCGCTCGCCCCGAGGCAGCGCAGCACGGCCACCGTTCCAATTTTCTGGCGGACGTAGACGTGGATCGCACTGGCCACGCCAATCGCCCCGAGGAACAAGGCGACAAAACCGACGAGGCTGAGGAAGGCGTAGACATTGCGTATCCCCTGTCCCAATTCACGTTTACGCTCCTCCACCGTGTCGAAGCCCAGTCGCAGTTCGCGGAAGCGTCCGCGGAGGTCGCGCACCAGCGCCTCGACATCCCGTTCGGGCGGGAATTTGAAATACGTCTTGTAGCGGACGAGGCTGCCCGGGCCGAGCAGGCCGGTTTCAGGGAGCCGCGACATGGGAATGAAGACGCGGGGCGACAGCAGCGCGACCGCCGCCGACTCGCCCGGGATCGCCTTGAGCGCACCGATCACGGTGAAGCGAGAGGTACCCAGCCGAATGGCGTCGCCCACCTTGACGTTGTATTGGCTCATCAACGTTTCCTCGATCACCGCCACGGGCTCGCCTTTCGCAAGGCGTCCGGCGGCGTCCTTGGGATCGGTCAGAAATTCCCCGTAGAACGGGTAGCCACCCTCCATCGCGCGCAGCGAAATCAGCCGGGTCTGCCCGCCGGAATCGGCGAACACCACCATGGACGAAAACGAAACTTCGTTGGCGCGCTCGCCCCCGAGTCCCTCGAGAAAGAGCTTCGCCTCGGGCGTGAGGGCGGAGCGCGTCTGCACCGCGAGGTCCGCGCCGAGCAGGCCCTTCGCCTGGCCCTCGATCGCCTGCTGCAGGTTGGCGCTGAACGATCCAATCGCCACCAGGGCCGCCACCCCCAGGACAATCGACAACGAGAAGAGCGCGAGCCGACGACGCGAAGCCCGCGAGTCCCGCCAGGCCATTTTCAGGACAAACCTCATGGGATCAAAGGGTGGGCAACGAGGGAGAGGAACGGGCGCGCACTAGACGCGTTCATCGCTGATCACCGCTCCGCTGCGGAGGCGGATGATGCGCTGGCACTTGCGGGCGAGATCGAGGTCGTGGGTCACCAACACCAGGGTGGCGCCCCGCTCCCGGTTCACCTCGAAAATCAGATCGGTCATGGCGTGGGCCGTGTCGCCATCGAGGTTTCCCGTGGGCTCATCACAGAAGAGTATCTTGGGAGAGTTGATGAAGGCCCGCGCCAGCGCCACCCGCTGTTGTTCGCCCCCGGAAAGCTGGATGGGATAGTGATCGCTTCGCTCTCCCAGCCCCACGCGAGCCAGGAGGGCCTGCGCCTCCGACTCGCGTCCCGCCTCGCCCCGCAACTCAAGCGGCACCAATACGTTCTCCAAGGCGGTGAGGGTCGGGATCAGTTGAAAATTCTGGAAGACGAACCCCACGTGGTCATTGCGCACTCGGGCCCGGTCGTCCTCGTTCATGTCGCCAATCGCCTCGCCGGCCAGCACCACATGTCCCGCCGTGGGCCGGTCGAGCCCGGCGCACAACCCCAGCAGGGTGGTCTTGCCACTGCCGCTGGGTCCGACGATGGCGAGGCTCGCGCCACGCTCGAGGTCGAAGCTCACCTCCTTCAACACCGTGAGTGCGCCTCCCGCCGAGGCATAGGTTTTCGTCAGTCGCTGGACTTTCAGCATGGATTGAACACTCATGGAGAGACCCGCGACCAAACCCGGCGCCGGCGTTTCTGCAACCGATGAAACTCCTTTTCAGCCTTTTCTTTAGCCTTCTTACCTTCACGGCCGTCACCGCCCAGACCGTGGACAGCCGCCGGACGGTGCTGTTCTTTGGCGACAGCCTGACGGCCGGTTACGGGCTGGACGACCACACCGAACAGGCGTTCCCAGGGCTCTTGCAGAAGAAAATCGATGCCGAAGGTCTTCCGTATCAGGTCGTGAACGCCGGACTGAGTGGCGACACCTCGGCCGGCGGGCTGCGCCGGATCGATTGGGTCCTGCGCCGGTCCATCGACGTCTTCGTCCTCGAATTGGGAGGCAACGACGGCCTCCGCGGACTGCCGGTCGACACCACCAAAGCCAACCTCCAGGCGATCATCGAAAAGGTCCGGGCACGCAACCCCAAGGTCCGCATCATTGTGGCTGGCATGCAAATGCCCAGGAGCATGGGGAATTACGCCAGCGAGTTTTCCGCCCTCTTCCCCGACCTGGCCCAATCGACCGGGTCGCTCCTGATTCCCTTTCTGCTCGAAGGCGTCGGCGGAATCCCCGAACTCAACCTGCCCGATGGCATCCACCCCACCGCCAAGGGTCACCAGCGGGTGGCGGAGACGGTTTGGCGGGTGCTGCGGCCGGTGCTCAACTAGGGCAGGCAGGCGGCGCGTCCGAGGGGCTCAGCGTACGGCAGGCTGGCGCACTCCGGTCTCCTCGGCGTAGCCGGACAGCGCCTCGGCCAACACCACCCGCGGTTCGGCGGGACGACGCACGCGTTCCATCAGGACGAGCATTTGCAGGAATCGCCATGCCCAGCCGCTGGGACAACCGCTGCCGGGCTGATTCCTGAAAGCCAGGGCTCGGGAGAGCACCGCCGGCTTCGCCTCGAACTGGCGCTGGTAGGAACCCGCCATGCGAGCGGTGTAAAATCGGGCGAGCCAGCGTCCCGCGCGCCGAAAGGAGCGCAGTTCCTCCCGAACGATGCGGAGGCGCAAGAGGTGCGCGCGACGTAACATGTCCGGCCACTCGGTCTCCGTCCACTGCCCGGCGCTGTGGCGGTAGAAGGCGGCGGTTTCCCGCACCTGCCGAAACGGCCCTCGGCGCGACAACTCGTACCAGAACACATAGTCGGCCAAGCCGCCCTGCCGCGCATCGAAGCCGCCGATCGCCTCAGCCACCCGCCGCTGGAGCACCACTCCGGGAAACGGCGTCGGGCTGCTTTTCAGGAACCACCCGGCCGGATAGGAACGAGCGCCGGCGCGGCCCCGCTGGCGCGGCCGCGCTGGCGGCTCGTCCCCGCGATCACAACGCACCGAAACCGCCACCCACCCCTCGCGCACATGCGCGCGCACGGTTTCCACAAACCACGGATAGAGGACGTCATCCTCATGGAGGAGGGTGACCCACGTGCCCGACGCCTCGGCCAGGCACCGATTCCAGTTCCCAACCGCGCCGAGACGCCGCGGGTTGACGAGATGGCGAACGCGTGGAAGCCCGCACTCCGCGATCACCCGCGCCGTTTCCGGCAAACCGCCATCATCGGTCACCAGCACATCGACTTCCTCGAGCCGCGTCTGGGCCCGAATGCTCGCCAGCGCATCACGCAGCATCTGCGGCCGGCGGTAGGTGGGAACCGCCACCGTCAGCCAGCGGGATTCCAGCCCCGCACTCACAGTGAATCCGATTCGCATCGGCGGAAACACCTTCCGTAAAGTGATGCAGGACAGAACGAGTTCATAGCTTGGATACGTGGACTTCCAGTGACCGCGGCGGTTCCACGTCCGGACCGGCGCAAGGCCGCACCCGGAATCGCCCGCTTCATCCAATCACCCGATCATCACCAGCAGGCCACAGCACATCCCGGAGAACCACCGATTCGTCCCTCCGAAAAAATTCTCCGTGGCATCGGGCCCGCGTCCGCCCTATCCAGGGTGAGGAACGGACACGTGCCTCCGCACGGGCGGGAAGCCGCGACGCGCACCCGCCGCCCGGGCCGGACCCTATGTCACAGTAAAACGACTACGAATTCGAGACGGAAACCGATCCGAGGATCCGCGGACCCGCCGCGACCGGCGTCCGCGCGCGCACAATGTAGTGCAGGTAGAGCGTGTTTCGCAAAGCGCCGAGGAGGATGAAGTTCAGGAAACGGATGTTGAGTCCGCCATCGACCTTCTTGAAGACCGCCTCGATCGGCATCGCATTCCGCGCGAAAAGCTCCTCGATGGTCTGCAGGGTGAAAAACCGCAGGTGGGTGCGGTCGAGCAGGCCTTCGTCGGCGTAGGTCCATTCGCCGCGAATCAGTTTCCGCAGGTTGCGGTGAAAGCCCACGTTGGGAATGCTGGCCACGAGGCAGCCGCCGGGCCGGAGCAGGGTCTTGAGGCGCGCCACGACGGCCCAGGGATCGATCGTATGCTCCAGGACGTCGGCGCAGATGATGCAGTCGACACTGCCCGGTGCAAAAGGCAGTTCCACCTGCTCGATGTTGCCGATGACCACGCGATCGAGGTGGTCTTGCGCATCCTTGCCTGCCGCCGGCATCAACTCCACGCCCCAGACGGTCCCGACCCCGTTTTCCTTGAGCCAACGTCCCAGGGTGCCGCGGCCGCAGCCGACATCCAGAATCGTCGCGCAGCCGTCGGGCACCGCCTCAATGATTTCACGGCGAAGGTGCCCATAGTAATCGCTTCGGCTGGCCTCCTCGCCGGGGGCAAGCCAGGATGGCGGTCGGTAGTGCATCGCGGAGAAACCGTGCGGTTCAGGTCTGGGGTTGGCTAGTCGAATCGACACACGCGGGCTCCGGCTTCCCACCGCGTGGGTGGACGTGGCGCAGCATGCTTGACCCGGCCGTGCGGTCCGACGTCATTCGACACGTTCCCATGGTCGATCCGTCCCGCCCTCGCATCCTTGTCATCCGGCGGCGTTACCTCGGGGACATCGTGCTGCTCGGGCCGGTGTTTCGCAATCTGCGCCTCCACTGGCCGGCGGCACACCTCGCAGCCCTGGTCGAGGTGGCGTACGCACCGGTCTTGTCGATGAACCCCGATGTCGATGAAACACTCAGCCTGCCGCGGCGCGCGCGGGAGTGGCCGGCATTTCTGCGCGCCCTGCGCCGCGGCGCTTTCACGCATGTCCTCGATCTCGACAACAATGACCGCACGGCCTGGATCACCTGGTGGAGCGGCGCGGCCGTCCGCATCGCCCTCTGGCACGAAGGCGGCGCGGCCCGCTGGCGCCGGGCCTACACGGCCAGCGTGCACGATCTGCCCGCGGTCCATGAGTCACGTTCCATTGTCGACTATTACCTGTCCGTTCTCGAAGCGGTGGAAGTTCCGGTGGTCACCCGCGAGGTGGTCCTGGTGCCGCGGTCGAGCGATCGCGACGCCATGGCCGCGCTGGCGCCGCCAGGCACATCCAAACTTCTGATACATCCAGGCAGCCGCAGCGCCTGGCGGATCTGGCCCGCGGCGAACTTTGCCGCGGTGGCCGACGCGGTGCAGGGCACCCTCGGCGTGCCGGTCCTGCTCGTGGGGGGACCCAGCGAGGCGCCGCTGCTGCGGGAGATCCAATCCAGGGCCCGGCTCCCGGTGGGTGGGATCGACACCGCGCTCAGCGTGCCTCACTTCGCCGCCCTCGCATCGCACTTCGACCTCCTGCTGTGTCACGACAGCGGCCCCATGCACGTCGCCGCCGCCGTCGGTACTCGCGTGGTGGCACTGCTGGGCTCGCAGAATCCGGTGCTCTTTGCCCCCCCAGGCCAGGGCCAGGTCGTAATCCGGCCACCGCTGCCCTGTGTCACCTGTACCACCCCCGGTGAATGTCAGCCAGGCGACTCCTATCGCAATCGATGTGTACAGAACATTTCGGTTGCGACGGTGCTGCATGCCATTGCCTCGCATTTCGGAGGCGAGCGATCGAAAATCGCCCGCCAATAGCCGGAAGCAACTGTCGCCCGCCAGGTTGCGCGGAGCCGCTTCCATCTCGGCCCGCTTCGGACACGATTCCAGGGCTGAATCACCAGGGTTTTCGGATCCAGATTTTGGCCATTTTCCGCTAAGGAAATGGCTGAGTTGGGTTGGGATTTCATCGAGAACGACCGATGGGTCGAACGACCGTCTGTCTTCATTCGAAAACCGTACGATCACCGTTCATTCCCACATGTCGACATCCAGCCGTCCAACGCCACTCTCCTCCCTTGCCACGCTACCGCCGGAGGCCGTCCTCAACGGGCCGCGGCTCGACAACGAGTTGTCGCGCCTGGAAAGCCTGCGGGAACTCGCGATTCTGGATTCGGAGCCGGAGACCACCTACGACGACCTTACCCGCTTGGCGGCACAGATCTGCGGGACACCGATCGCCTTGATCACGTTGCTGGATGAGGACCGCCAGTGGTTCAAGGCCCGCCATGGAGTCTGCCTGACCGAATCGCCCCGCGACTGGGCCTTTTGTACCTACGCCCTGTCGCGACCGGATGACCTGATGGTCGTTCCGGACGCTTCGGTCGATCCGCGCTTTGCCGAAAACCCCTTTGTCACAGGGGCGCCCAACATCCGCTTCTATGCGGGCGCCCCGATCCAGGCGCCCGACGGCCATCCACTGGGCGCCCTTTGCGTCATTGATACGCAGCCCCGCGACCTCACCCCGGCGCAATCATCCGCCCTCCTCGTACTTGCCCGCCAGGTGAACGCACTGCTGGCGCTGCGACGCACAGTGCGGGACTTGCAGGCGAGCCACCAGCTTGCGGAAAACCTCGCGGAGAAGGCGTCGGCGGCATCGCGATCCAAGTCGGAGTTTCTCGCCAGCATGAGCCACGAGATTCGCACCCCCCTCAACGCCATCATCGGCATGAGCGGTCTGCTGCTCGACTCGAACCCGTCGAACACGCACCGCGAGTTTGCCGACACCATCCGCCGCAGCGGCGAATCACTTCTCGGCCTGCTCAATGACATCCTCGACTTCAGCAAAATTGAATCGGGGCGTCTCGAACTGGAGGAGTCGCCCTTCGACCTCCGCGAATGTGTGGAATCCGCGCTCGACCTGGTCGCCGGACCCGCGACCGAAAAACAACTCGATCTGCTTTACTGGATCGATCCCCAGTTGCCCTCGCGCGTGGTGGGCGACGTCACCCGCGTGCGGCAGATCCTCGTCAACCTGCTCAGCAACGCGGTGAAATTCACGCCCAGCGGCGAGGTGTTTCTGGACGTGGGTGGATCCTCGCCGGGTGATGCCGACCTGCCCCCGGGCCGACTGCGCCTGACGTTCGCCGTGCACGACACCGGCATCGGCATTCCCCCGGACCGCATGGACCGTCTCTTCCAGGTGTTCAGTCAGGTCGACGCCTCGACCACGAAACACTTCGGCGGCACCGGTCTCGGGCTCTCCATCTGCCGCCGACTGGTCGGGTTGATGGACGGCCACATCGGCGTGGAGAGTACTCCCGGACGGGGCAGCACATTCAGTTTTGAAATCAAAGTGGGCATGGCGCCGGTCAGGACCGCGATGCTGCGCGAGTCCACGCGTTCCGTCCTCCGCGGCAAACGAGTGATGGTGGTGGATGACAATGGCACCAACCGCCGGGTACTTTGCCGCCAGGCCGAGATCTGGGGCATGATCCCCGTCAGTTTCGCCTCGGGCACCGACGCTCTCAGCGCCCTCGATCGCGGCGAGCGTTTCGACCTGGCGCTGCTCGACCTCCTCATGCCCGGCATGACGGGCACCGAGCTGACCTCCGCCATCCGCCGACGCCTCTCCCCGGACGCCCTGCCGGTCGTGCTGCTGACCTCACTCAGCCAGTTTCAGTTTCCTGCCAGTCTCGGTATCGCCGGCAGCGTGACCAAGCCCGTGAAACCGCATCTCCTGCTCGATCTGCTCGAGGACGTGGTCAGCGGCGGCTCCTCCCGCCGGCGAAAGACCAAGGAAGTCGGTGAGCATGGCGAGTACCTCGCGGCGGACCTCCCGCTCTCCATCCTCCTGGTCGAGGACAACCCGGTGAACCAGCGGGTCGGCCAACTCATGCTCGCCCGTTTTGGATACCGCTGCGATCTCGCTGGCAACGGACGCGAGGCGCTCGATTGCCTGACGCGACGACACTACGATCTCGTCCTGATGGACGTGCACATGCCCGTGATGGACGGCATTCAGGCGACCCGGGAAATCTGCTCGCGGTGGCCGGCCTCGCGCCGTCCCCGGATTGTCGCGATGACCGCCAGCGCCTCACCCATTGACCGGGACGAGTGCCTGAACGTCGGCATGGATGCCTTCCTGAGCAAACCCGTCCGTACGGCGGAGTTGCGGGCGGTCCTGAGCCAGACGCGCGTGCGCGCCGAGGCGAGCGTGGTTTGACACCCCCTTTGATTTTCAGCTTGCCTGCCGCGCCCAAGCCCGGCCTGATTCGCCGCGAACTTCAACCGAGGCCCTTCCTGATGACCCCCACCCACTACGCCTACGTCATGATTACGCAGCGTCCGGGCGTCATCGCGGTCCTCTGACCGCCAGATCGCCCGCCGCAACCTGAGCGGGCCCCACGACACACGTCACGCACTTGCGGCCCGCTCTTCACCGAGCGGGCTTTTTTGTCGTTCGCGGTCTCGCAGCTCGTTTCCTGTCACTCCCCTTTTTCCGACTCTCGTCACGTCTCGTCCATGTCGACCCAACTCTCCATTCTCTGGCGCCTGATGCGAGGCCAGCGACTGCGCTACGGCGCGGCCCTGGTCTGTCTCCTGCTCGCCACCGCGGCCAACTACCTCGTGCCCCTGGTCGGTGCTGCCACCATCGACCATGCCATTGGCGCACGACCCGCCGCCGACGCCAGTCCGCTCGTCGCCTTTCTGCTCACCCTCGTCGGCGGCCCCGCGCACCTGCGGGACCACCTTTGGCTCGCGCCCGTGCTCATGGTCCTGCTCACCGCGCTCGGAGGTGCCTGCAGCTACCTCAAAGGACGCCACACCTCGCTCGCGAGCGACGGCATTGCGCGACGGCTCAAGGACGACCTCTACGACCACCTCAACCACCTGCCGGCGCGCACGCTCGACCGGTCCGACACCGGCGATCTCGTGCAGCGCTGCACCAGCGACGTCGAAACCACCCGCCAGTTCCTCTCCGTGCAGGTGATGGAAATCGGCAACGCGCTCATCCTCGCCTTCACCGCCCTCCCGCTCCTCCTGCTGCTCAGCCCCCGGATGACGCTGGTGGCGTTCGCGCTCATTCCACCGTTGGTACTGTACGGATACATCTACTTCCAGAAGGTCAAACACGTCTTCAAGGCGGTCGACGAGGCCGAGGGCGCACTCACGTCCGTGATCCAGGAGAACCTGACCGGAATCCGCGTGGTCCGGGCCTTCGCCCGCCAGGACTTCGAGCGGGCCAAGTTCGCCGGTCCCAATGCCACCTTTCGCGACCGCAACCTCCGGCTCCTGCGCCTGATGTCGTGGTACTGGTCGGTCAGCGACCTCGTCGCCCTCTCGCAGCTTGGACTCGTCCTGCTCGTCGGCGCCTCCTGGGTTGGGCGGGGCGAACTGACGGTGGGGGTGCTTTTCGCCTTCCTCGCCTTTCTCGGCATCATGCTCTGGCCGGTCCGCCAGATGGGCCGGATCCTGACCGATCTCGGAAAAACGACGGTGGCGGTGAATCGTATCCAGGACATTCTGATGGAGCCGCGGGAAGCCGACGCCGTCACCGCGACCGCGCCCACTGGTCCGCTGCGGGGGTCGATCGTGGTGCAGGACCTGCACTTCACCCACGCTCGTCGTCCGGCGGTCTCGTCGCCCAACGGCACCCCTCCGCCCGCGGAAAAGCCCGCTGAGACCACCGGTGCGCTGAACGGAATCTCGTTCTCCGTCGCACCCGGGGAAACCCTGGCTGTGCTTGGTCCGTCCGGGGCGGGCAAAAGCACGCTGATGCACCTGCTGCTCCGCCTCTACGACTATGAACGCGGATCGATCCTGCTCGACGGGCAGGAGCTGGCCTCGCTGCCGCGCAGCTGGGTGCGCGGGGAGTTCGGCACGGTCATGCAGGAACCCTTCCTCTTCTCAAAATCCCTGCGCGATAACATCCGGCTCGGCCGCGGTGACGCGCCCGACCGGGAGATCGAGGAGGCGGCGCGCGCCGCCTGTATCGACGACACCATCCGCACCTTTGAGCAGGGTTACGACACCTTGATCGGTGAGCGGGGCATCACCCTCTCCGGCGGACAGCGCCAGCGCATCGCGATCGCCCGCGCCATCCTGCGCAACCCACCGGTGCTCATCCTCGACGACGCCCTCAGCGCCGTCGACGGGGAAACCGAAACGCTGATCCTCGACGCCCTCAAGCGCCGTCGCGGAAAGTCCACCACCCTTGTCATTGCGCATCGCCTCTCAACGCTCGCCCACGCGGACCGGGTCATCGTGCTCGACCACGGGCGAATCATCCAGAGCGGCACCCATGAACAGCTCGCCGCCAGCCCGGGATTGTACCGCCGTCTCTGGGAGATCCAGACCAACGTCGAAGCCGATTTCCAACGCGAACTGCAGACCTCATAACGCCGATTTCACTCTTCGCCCTTCACTCTTTCCCCCATGTCCTCCGCCTTTCATCAGGAAGATGAGTTCAAAGCCAAGCTCGATGCCGGGCTCTGGTGGAAGCTCTTCCAGCGCGCACTGCACTTGAAGCGCTTCCTGATTCCTCTCTCCATCGCCGCCGTGGCCATCGCCCTCTGTGACGCCGCCTTTGCCCACGTCACTCGCTGGACCATCGACGGCGTGCTGCGCGACGGTGCCGCCACGTCCCTCCTTCCCTACATTGCAGGCTATGCCTGCGTCACCCTCGTGCTCTGCCTCGGTGTCTGGATCTTCATCGACGCAGCCGGCGCCATCTCCAATCACCTCAGCCACGACATCCGTGCGGCTAGTTTTGACCGCCTGCAGGCGCTTGAATTCGCGTTCTACGATACGCGTCCCGTCGGCTGGTTGATCACCCGGCTCACCAGCGACTGTGACCGTCTGGCCCGGGTCATCGCCTGGGGATTCCTCGATTTTGTCTGGGGCTTCACCTACCTCCTGATGATCGCGATCAGCCTGCTGGTCATGAACTGGCGGCTCGGCTTGATCGTGATCGCCGTGGTTCCGCCGCTTGCGCTGCTCAGCAAATACTTCCAGCGAAAAATTCTCCTCAGCGCGCGCGAGATCCGAAAGTACAATTCCCAGATCACCGCCTCGTTCAACGAGTCGATTCAGGGAGTCCGCACCACCAAGACCCTCGTGCGCGAGTCGGAGAACCTGCGCGAGTTTCAAGTCCTCTCGACCCAGATGTTTGTCGCGGCAGTTACCAATGCGAAACAGAGCGCCATCTACTACCCCCTCGTGATGACGATTGGGAGTCTCGGCGCAGGGCTGGCGTTGTGGCGGGGAGGCCTGCTGACCGCGGGCGGCGAAATGTCGCTGGGCACCTTGGTCGCCTTTATCAATTTTGCCGGCCAGTTTTTTTTCCCGATCAATCAGATGGCGAACAAACTGACGGAAATGCAGGGCGCCCAGGCCGCCGGCGAACGCGTCATGGGACTGCTTTCGACCGAGCCCGCCATCCAGGACTCAGCCGCCGTCCGGCAACGCATGTCCGACCATCAGGCCAGCCTGCGAAACACCGCGTCGTCCGGGGCGGCCGCCGATCCCCGTGCTCCCGACGGCGGCCCGGCCACGATCCAAACCGTCGAGTTTCGCAACGTCGGTTTCACCTACAGCACGGGTCCGAAGGTGCTGCACGATTTTTCCCTGACAGTGAAAGCCGGTGAAACCATCGCCCTGGTCGGACCGTCCGGAGGAGGCAAGAGCACGCTGGTCTCGCTGGTCTGCCGTTTCTATGAGCCCACCGAAGGCCAGGTCCTGATCGACTCCATTGACTACCGGGAGCGGCCGCTCGGGTGGCTGCAATCGCAACTCGGAATCGTGCTGCAGACTCCCCACCTCTTCAAAGGGACCGTGCGGGAGAACATCCGCTATGGGCGGCTGGAGGCCACCGACGCGGAAGTCGAAGAGGCGGCGCAGCGGGTCAACGCGCACGGTTTCATCACCGCGCTCGAGCAGGGCTATGACTCGCAGGTGGGCGAGGGAGGCAACCGCCTGTCGACGGGACAGCGACAGTTGATTTCATTCGCACGCGCCTTGCTGGCCAATCCGCAGATTTTCGTCATGGACGAAGCCACCTCTTCGATCGACACCGAGACCGAGCAGCTGATTCAGAAGGGCCTCGAGACCATCTTTGCCGGACGCATCAGTTTTGTCATCGCCCATCGTCTCAGCACCATCCGGAGAGCGACCCGCATCCTCGTCATCACCAAGGGGCGGATCGAGGAAGCTGGAACCCACGAGGAGCTTCTGCGCCGCCGGGGACACTACTATGAGCTCTACACCAGTCAGTTTCGCGCAGAACGGGAATCCACCGTCCTGGCCGGAGGAGCGTAGGAGGGCCTCTCACCGCAGGAAGGAATGCGGGCGGCCAGTCCGCAGTTGCAGCCTGTCGCGCTTCGGGTGACCGTGGTGGGATGAAAGTTACGTTCACATCCAAGGAGTACGCGAAGCTCCTGGAGCTGGTTCACTTCGGGCTTCATGTCGTCAAGGCCTACCACGGGCCCGAACACCCCGGAAAACAGCGTTATGCGGAGCTGGAACAAAAGGTTTACGAACTCGCCGTCTCGCTCGGTTGCGCGGACCTCGTGGAGGCCGCGGCGGGCGGAGGGTTGCAGGCGTCCGCCAAGCTCGCGCACGACGAACGGGTGGAGAAGACGATCTTCGAATTCACGAACGACGCCTTTTGGCACGAGTTGGTGGCGCGGCTGGCCGATCGCGATTGCTCGGCGCAACAGGCGAGAAATCACCTGGCTCAGGCCACGCCGGGAGTGGAGCCTCCGCCCTCACTGGAGGAGCAGGTGCAGGCCCACGAGGATCTCTACTGGGCCGAGTTCCAGAAGCACGATCTCAACCACGTGGTCGTGCTGCGCGCCCGCAAGGGATGACTCCCATCGCAGACTCCACAGAGATCAAACCACTTGGGACTGGGTCGAACCTCCGCCAAAGAGCTCGCGCACTACGCTCCAAGCCTTGAGGAGGCCGGCTTCCTGCACCCCGCCCTCCACCTGGTAAATACGCGCAACTTCGTCCTCATGTCCCCGATAGCGGGGCGGCAGGATGAGCAAGGTGGAGTCGGTTTCCCGCAGCGTGGAAATGAACAGTCCGCGGCCCACGTGCGGAGCATCCGCCGTCACCTCCACCGTGCGTTCCGCCATGACCAGCCACGGCTTGTAGGCGAACTGCCACCGACCGTTCTGCGGCTCGTGGATCCATCGGCCATAGGTGCGGATCGGCACCCCTTTGACACAGAGGCGTCCGCCGGAGAATACGCGGTTTTCCGTGGGCTGAGGTTTGAACCGTCGGCGGCGAAGGGTGAAAAAGTCCCAGCAGAAGACCGACCCAAAAATCGTCAGACGGAAGGCCCACCCGGCCACGAGCCAGGAGATGATGATGATGGCGAGTGAGAGCGCCGCGCTCAACCAGGGATTGAGGGTCGAGCTGAGCGTCACCACGCCCAGCAACGCAGCACGCCCTCCTTTGAGGGCCGCGTCAATCGCGCCCCACGGGCTGAGCAGGATGAGCACGTTGATGGCGTGGGAGGCCATCCAGACAAAGGCAAACACGGCAATGCCGAAGGGCACGGTCAGCAAATTGAGCAGCCAGGACAGATCAAACGAGGCGATCGGCAACATGGCCACACCCGACGGCATCAGGTGTGCCTGGGGTCCCATCGAGGTGAGAAACTTGGAGATCGTATCCATCGTGAACGGTATCACGGCTCCGGCCGCGACCAAGCCCGAGGCCTTGTTCTCGATGGTCTCCAACACGTCGAGCGGCTTTTTGAATCCGGGAGGGAGGGCCGCACCGAGGGAGTCCTTCACCGCACAGAGGCCCACGATCAGGACCGCCGGCAACCAGAACGTGACCTGGGCAAACCAGGGAAGACGCGCCTTGGCCTCATCCGTATCAGCCTTGACCCACAGATAGGCCCCGTAAGCGCCCGTGCCAAGCAGCGGCGAAATCGCGATGCCCGTCACCGTCGCCACCGCCGTGGTGATCGCCGCCGCCGGTGAGCTATCCTTGGTTTTGGTCGTGGAGGTTGCAGCCAGGAGCGGCACTGCAAACACAGCCAAAAGGCCGGCAATCAGGGCAATGGGAGCGATGCGTTTGAGCATAACGAGGAGAAAATCAAAGACCTCTCGCCGACCAAAAAGCAAAGCTATTGGGCATTCGGCCGCGCCGGAATCACCACTGTCCGCTTGGTCTCGTTGTAGTAGGTTCGTCGATGACCAATCAACACCACTCGCATGGAGTAGCTGCCCGGGGGAAGTGACGATTGGGGAACGACAAAGTAAAAGCCGCTGTAGAGCGCGTCGAGGCGATCAGGGTGCGCCTTGGCCACATCCACCCGGCGCTCCACCGAGCCACGGAACAGGTAGCTGCGGTCGCCCTGCAGCAACTGCAGGTGCGGTTGCAGGTCGAGGGCCACCTCCTGCAGGGTCAGCATCCAGCCACGCACGTGCAGGTTGCTGCGGCCCATCGAGACCTTGTCGAGAAAGAACACGATCGGATACAGCTCCAGGCCATCGGGCATCACCACTTCGCGGCTCTTCGTGACGGGCAGGTGGTAGAGGTCCTCTCGCGCCGCCGTCGCCAGGATGAGATCAGCTACCCCACCCTTCGGGAAGATCGGCCGCTTCATCCCATCCACCGTGGCCCGTTCGTCGTACTGGCGCGCGGCGTCAATGCGGCGCTGCGTGAACTCCCAGGCATCGGGATAGAAACGCAGGTCGCCAAGGACGTTGACTGTCACGGCCGCCGCCACGAGCACGGCCATCGAGATTCCACGTCCAAGCGGCGTGCGAAACGAGCGCACCACGAGCATGCCCACCGCCGCCCAGGCCATGGCACTCTGGACCATGTACCGGGACGACACCGGCGGCACATCCACGGCATTGGACCGTCCGTAGGAAATCAGCGCGCAGCCAAGGATGGCGGTCAGGGCGAGTCCGCTGAAGAACGGGTCCGTGACCCAAGAGCGGCGATAGGACACCGTGGCAAACAGGATCAAGAGCGCCACACCCAGGCCAACCGACCACCGCTCCTGACCAAGCGCTGGCACGCCACCCAACATGGCAAGCCAGTAACTGAACAAATGGCGCACCCCCGGACCATCCCACCGCACGGCCATGGCGAGTTTGGCGGTCGACAGAAGGATGGCAAAAGCAGCCACCACCACCAGACCTGCTATCACCCAGCCCATCAAGTGGCGCCACCGGCGCTGGGCGAGGAGGATCAGCCCTCCCGCCACGAGCACCGCCACGCCATGCGCAAGCGTGAACACAGCCAACGCGGCGAGCAGTCCGGCACCGATCAGCGCGCGGGTGCTGCCCCGCACCACCAAGACCAGACAACCGGTCGTCAGGAGCACCACCTGGAAGTGGTCGATCGAAGCATAGGACGAGAAGAGGTTCTCGTAGTGCTGAAGCTGAAACACCAGCAGCGTCGCCACGGCCAACCACGCCAACCGGGCTCCTTTTTCCGTCACGCCCCGGGTTCCCACCCACAGGGCGGCCAGCATGAAGGCATTTCCTGCCATCGCCAGGTGCACGAAATCGGCCTTTCCGGTCAACTCGTACAGCGTCACGAACACGAGACGACTGGTCAGCACGCAGTGCTCATTCGCCATGGCGAAGAACTCCGCGAGGGCCGCACCGAGTGAATCCGCCGCCCGGAAATCGAGCAGGAATGTGAGCACGGTATCGAACTCGTCCCACATCGGGATGTTCTGCAAGAGACTGGCGGACACCCAGGCAACGAACGCCAGCGGCGCGACAATGAGCAGTCGAAACAACCAGCGTGAGCGCGCCGGAAGCACCGGAGCAATGGCCGGAGGTGCGCTGGACGCGGCAGCCGGCTCTTCCCGCAAGGGGAGCGGACTAAGTGACGACATAGGGGACGACAGCAGTGAGATGGTGAAACTGCCGTGAAGCTGTGAAGGCAGCAAGCGAACCGAACCCACCGAAGGCAAGCGCAACCTCGGAGGGAGAACACGTATCCGCGTGACCCCACCACCCGACTCGGTCGCGCGGCCTCAATTTTCCGTTCGCCGAACCGCCTCACGACTGGTCGGATGGGAGCATGTTGCCATTCGCTCTCGCCGTCTTCCTGGGCGCGTTCCTGCTCTTTCAAGTTCAGCCATTGATCGGAAAATTCATCCTGCCCTGGTTCGGCGGAAGCCCGGGCGTGTGGACCACCTGCCTGCTTTTCTTTCAAACGGTCCTGCTGCTCGGTTACGCCTATGCCCACGTTTCGTCGACGCGACTGCGTCCCCGTCAGCAAGCCTGGCTTCACCTGGCGCTGCTGGCGCTTTCCCTGGCCCTTCTTCCGATCGTTCCGTCTGAGTCTTGGAAACCCAAGGGCGGCGACGACCCCGTGGTAGGTATCCTCTTGCTGCTCACGCTGACCTTGGGGGTGCCCTATTTTGTCCTCTCAGCCACTGGCCCGTTGTTGCAAACCTGGTTCAGTCTCGCACGCCCCGGACGGTCACCGTACCGCCTCTATGCCTTGTCGAACGCCGGTTCGCTGCTGGCGCTGATCACCTATCCGTTCTACTTTGAGTGGGCGTTCACCCGGCAAACGCAATCATTTCTCTGGTCCGGAGGACTGCTGGTGTTCGCACTTGTCTGCGGCTGGGCGGCCTGGTCGATCCGCTCGTTGGAGCCCGCCCCAGAACCAACTCGCGAGCCCGCGGGTGAAGGAGTTCAAGCGTCGCCCGCCGTCCCCTTTGCCGACCGACTTTTCTGGGTCGTTTTCCCTGCGATCGCCTCAATCCTGCTCCTGGCCACCACCAATCAGCTGAGCCAGGACATCGCCGTCATTCCCTTTCTTTGGGTGCTGCCGCTTTCGCTCTACCTGCTGACCTTCATTCTCTGTTTCGACCACCCGCGCTGGTACCGTCGCGGTCCGTTTGCCGCCCTGCTGGTGATCGGCGCCGCGGTGGTGTGTCACCTGCTTTTTGTCGAATCCAACGCCCCGCTCTGGCTCCAGGTGAGCGGCTACGCCGGCACACTGTTTGTCGGCTGCATGATTTGCCACGGCGAGCTCTACCGGCTCAAGCCGCCGCCACGGCAATTGACCTCGTACTACCTGCTGATCTCGGCCGGTGGGGCCTTGGGTGGGCTTCTGGTGGCGGTGGTTGCTCCGTCTCTCCTGGATCGGACGGCGGAGCTTCAGGCCGGACTCTGGTTGCTCAGTTATATGATCGGCATGGTGGCGCTCAAGGACCGCAGCCGCAGCCTCGCCCTGGGTGCAGGGGTGGGAGCCGCCGCCGTAATCCTGCTGGTTCCCATGTTCTACCTGTCGGCCACCAGCGATGTGCTGGAGTGGTGCTCGCGCTACTGGGACTCGGCAGTGGTCACCTACCGTCCGCACTGGAAACTCATCGGGATTGGTCTGGCCCTCGGCGCCCTTTGTCTGACCCGGCCCCAGGGCGCTCCCCGCGGTGGCTGGCGTCCGCGGATGGCCGGGCTCGTCATGCTGCTCTGCGTCGCACTTGGCATGGTGCTCATCGTGCAGCTGAATCGCTCCGCGCGGGCGGCCCTTGTCGCCACCCGCAATTTCTACGGCACCCTCAAGGTCTACGAGGACCTCACGCACAACGAGAACGGCCACCACCTCAAGCTGGTGCACGGCGTCATCACCCACGGCATGCAGTTCCTCAACAAGGACCAGTCCGTCTGGCCCAGCAGCTACTATGGTGAATCAAGCGGCGTCGGTCTCGCCATCAAGCACCTCCGCCGCAAGGCGGGCGAGCGGCACATCGGGCTGGTCGGGCTCGGCACCGGAACCCTTGCGACCTACGGCCGGACGGGTGATTCACTGCGTATCTACGAAATCAATCCCGCCGTCGAACGGATCGCGCGAAGCTACTTCACCTACCTCGCGGACAGCGCCGCCACCGTGGAGGTGGTGCTGGGCGACGCACGTCTCTCCCTCGAGCAGGAGCGCGATCGCGGACAGCCCCAGGCCTTCGACCTGCTGGTGCTCGACGCGTTCAGCAGTGACGCCATTCCCATCCACCTCCTGACGCGCGAGTCCATGGAGCTCTACCTGCACCACCTGCGCACGCACGGCGTCATTGCCGTCCACATCTCCAATCGTTATCTCGACCTTCAGCCTGTCGTGGAAAAGCTGGCACAGCACTTCAAGCTCAAGGTGCTGACGATCGTTGAGGACGACTCCGACTCCTGGTGGGTCTACAACACCACCTGGATGCTGCTGGCCCGCGAGCATGAAGCCCTCGAGGTCGACGAACTCTACGATCACCTGCGCGCGCCGAGCCTGAAGACGGACAAGATCGACCTGTGGACCGACGACCACGCCGCGCTGTTTCCCATCCTGCGCTGAGCGCGTCCGCCCGGCGTTCCGGATACCTTTGCCGGATACGCCGGCGACGACCCGCCAGGGTGGAACCCTACGGGGCCGGAGGCCGCGTCTTCGCCGTCGCTTCGCCGCCACCCAGCAGACGACCCACCTCGCCCTCGAGGTAGATCGATTGCGAGGGGAAGGCAAAGGCCAGTCCGCGCGCCTCCACGCAACGCATGAAAGCCAGGTTGATCGCCTGCCTGACCTGCATGTGCTTCTTGAAGTCGCCGTCCTTCGTCAGGTAGACGACCCAGATGTCGAGGGACGACGCGCTGAAGTCACGGAAGTACACCATGACCGAGGTCGGATCGATCTCCTCCTGCGCCAGAATGATGGCCTTGAATTCGTCCACGATCGACTGAAGATCTCCAGCCTTGCTCGAATAGGTCAGTCCGATCACCTGCTCGACGCGCCGCTGCGTGAATCGCGAGAGGTTCACCACCGACTCCGACGCCACCGCCTTGTTGGGAACAATGGTCAGCGACTTGTCGGCTCCCCGCAGTTTGGTGGAGCGCAACCCGATGTCCTCGACTGTCCCTGAATTCCCGCCGATGCGGACGAATTCGCCGATCTTAAAGGGCTGGTCGACGGCGACGACCACCGAGCCAAATAGATTCGCCAACGTATCCTGGGCCGCGAGCGCGAAGGCCAGACCACCGATTCCGAGACCGGCGAGGAACGCCTTCACATCCGCCCCCAGGCTTTGCGCGACCATCAGGACGCCAAAGATGACAAAGACCACCACGAGGGTCTTGCGGATCCAGGGCATGAACGCGGCGATCCCCAACTGGCGCTCGGTCGCAACCTCCTGCACGTGGACCAGTAGCGTATTGAAGGCCCGGAGCAGCAGCCAGAACAGCACCAAGGAAAACGCCATCGTGCTGCCGTAGCGGACCACTTGGTCGCTGGCCGTGGACAGTTTCAGGACCTTGAGCGCAGCCAGCGCACCCACCAGCGCAATGAAGGCGCCGACCGGCGCTTCCAGGGCCGGGAAGAGCTTGTCGTCCAAGGTGGTGCGCGTCTTCGCCGCCAGTTTTCGGAAGAAGCCGAACAGGATGCGCGTGACCAGCCGGCGCAGCACGAAGGAGCCGACGAGGAAGAGCGCAGCGATTGCGTAGTGGGTCGCGGTGTTTCCACTGCTCCGGACGTCAAAAAGTTCGAGCACCGTGTCGACGACGTGCTCCAGGAAATCAGCCGACTCCACGCGGGTGTAACCTCCGCTCACGGCGGCCGCTGCGGCGACCGAGGCATCCGGGACCGTCGGAGGCGTCGATTCAGGAGCGGGTTGCGCCTGCAGGACCGCTGCCAGACCACCCAAGGCAACACCGCAGAGAAGGAAGAATCGTCGAATCATGGCAGAAATGGAGCGACCGTTCAAACGGCGCCCAGGCTTCCGAGTCAAACCTCGGAGTGGGCGAGGTACGAAATCCAAAATGGACCAAAGTTCCCACTCGACGGACTTCTGCGCACTCGCCGCTTGCCCGCCCCTTGTCTCACCGCCCATCCTGCGTGTTGAATGATGCCTCTGGCAGCCGTGCTCACCGACCTTCCACCCCTGCCCATTTGGGCTTGGGTGGCCTTCTTTGCCTTCATCTCCGCGATGCTCGCGCTCGATCTCGGGGTGTTCCACCGCGGATCCAACATCGTCAAGACCAAGGAGGCGCTGATCTGGTGCGGGGTCTGGTCGGCACTTGCCTTCGCCTTTTGCGGGTTGCTCAGCCTCTGGCGAGGAGGAGAAACCGCCCAGCAATTCCTTGCCGGTTATCTCATCGAGCTGTGCCTGAGCGTCGACAACGTCTTTGTCTTCATCCTCGTCTTCGCCTACTTCCGGGTTCCGGCCGAGTGGCAGCATCGGGTGCTGTTCTGGGGCATCATCGGCGCGGTGGTGATGCGGGCCATCTTCATTCTGGTGGGGGTCAGCGTGCTCGCCCGCTTCCACTGGGTCATCTACATCTTCGGCGCATTCCTCGTCTACACCGGCATCAAGATGGCCTTCGCCGGAAGCGGTGAAAGCGAAGTCGATCCCGAAAAGAACCTCGCGGTCCGGCTCTTTCGCCGCCTGTTCCCGGTCAGTCCGACCATGGAAGGCGGCCGGTTTTTTACCCACATCGACGGGCGGCGGGTGGCGACGCCTCTCTTCCTGGTGCTGCTGGTCGTCGAGTCGACCGATCTGGTCTTCGCCCTCGACTCCCTGCCGGCCGTGCTCGCCATCACGCAGGATGGGTTTGTCGCACTGACTTCAAACATCTTCGCCATCCTGGGACTGCGCTCCCTCTATTTTGCCCTGAGCGGGATCATGCAGCTCTTCCGCTTCCTCAAGCTGGGCCTCTCCTTCATACTGGTCTTCATCGGTGTGAAAATGCTGATCGAGTACTTCGAAATCCATATCGGCACGACCCTCTCGCTCAGCGTCATCGGCGGGGTGCTCACCACCTCGGTCCTCGCCAGCGTGCTGATCAAGGATCGAACCAAGGCCGGTTAGTCACTCGTCGCGAGGAGAGGCCGGCGGGCAGGTGCAGCCACACTCAAGCAAGAAGCCGGCCCTCGCGGGCCGGCTTCAAGGCTGACAGGCACAAAGTCGGAGCGGTCGCTTACGCCACCGCGATCTTGCGAGGCTTGAGCGCCTCGCTCTTCGGCAGCGACAGGCGAAGCACGCCATCGCGCAACTCCGCACTGGTCTTGTCGACATCGATCGACTGGTCGTGGCGCAGCGAGAGCACAAACGTGGCCTCGGGCGTTTCCCGATACAGTGAAGTCCACGTCTCGGGCTGCTTCCAGGAGCGACGGCCCACCACGGTGAGCACGCCGTTCTCGGCGTCGATTTCCAGGCCCTCCTTGGTCACACCCGGGAGGTACACCGTGGCGCCATAGGCGTCATCGGTTTCCTTCAGGGTGTAGGTGGGACGGACGGTCGGGCCCAGGTCGCGGTCCGCCACGGTTGAGTTGCGGCGCACGGGACTGGTGGAGCTGCGATTGAACGAGGGAACGAGGGATTGAAGAAGATTCATGGCAGGAATTGGAATTGAGGGTGAGGATTGGATACGGACTGAATCGCCGGCTCAGTTGACCTGAACCGAGATCTTGCGAGGCTTGGCCTCTTCCTTTTTGGGAAGCGTGACGGTGAGCACGCCGTTTTCGTAGTGAGCGGTGACCGCGTCGGTCTTGACCTCGTCGGACAGCGCGATCGAGCGGCTGAAGGAGACGCTCTCCTGGGCCTTGTCATCACCCGTCTTGCGGGTGGCCTGGAGGGTCAGATAACCATCGACCACTTCGACTTGAATGGCCTCACGGTTCACGCCCGGCAGTTCGGCCCGAACGTAGGTGTTGTCCTTGTCCTCATAGAGGTCGACCGGGAACGAACCGTCAAACGAGGTGGTCGGAATCTCGCCGAAGGCGGTTTCAAACAGACGGTCAATTTCGCTCTCAAGCCCGGACCACGGCGCACGCGAAAAGAGCGTGGACGGTGCCAGACTGCGGTGGGAGGGATAGGTGTAGCGTACGAGTCTCATGATAATGATCTCCTGGTAGGTTGATTGGGTTGGATGGATTCGGTTCGTGTTGAACTTGTCCCCCTCTTCTGCACACCGAATGCCGGAACCGGCCTAACGCTTATCCTTTGGTTATTAACATTTTAGTTTGGACCAAAAAGAAAATGGGAAGAAATTGCACAGTCTGATCTGTCCCACCTGGGAAAATCCGGCACTGCTCGTCAGTCCAACGCAGAAATCCGTGTTCAATCGGTCCATTCCATGGTTGAAACTCCCCCTCCAACGCCATGACTTTCGACTTTGAAACGCATCCCGAGCGCCGCCGCACCGACTCCCAGAAGTGGCAGAAGTACGCCGGCAAGGACATCCTGCCGCTGTGGGTGGCGGACATGGACTTTGTCTCGCCCCCGGCGGTGATCGAGGCGCTGCATCGCCGGATCGATCACGGTATCTTCGGCTACGCGAGGCCGGTGCCGTCCCAAATTGAAGCGGTGGTGGAGATGCTCGCCACGCGCCATGGCTGGACGATCGATCCGAGCTGGCTGGTCTGGCTGCCGGGTCTGGTGGTCGGACTGAATGTCACCGCCCTTGCCTGCTCCGGTCCGGGGGACGAGATCCTCTGTCTGACGCCGGTGTATCCCCCTTTCATGACGGCCCCGCGGAATGCCGGGCGTGTGCCGGTGCCGGTCCCACTGGTCCTTGATCGGGCTGGGCGGCGCTGGGAGATCGACTGGGACGCCTTGGAAAAGGCGGTGACACCGCGCACCAAGGCTTTCTTCCTCTGCAATCCCCACAATCCGGTGTCGCGGGTGTTCACCCGGCAGGAGTTGGAGCGGGTCGCCGAATTCTGTCTCCGTCATCGCCTTGCCCTTTGCTCCGACGAAATCCACTGCGACCTCATTCTCGATCCTGCGTTGCGGCACATTCCCACGGGTTCGCTGGGCAAGGAGATTCTCGAGCAGACTGTGACTCTGATTGCTCCGAGCAAAACCTACAACGTTCCCGGGCTGGGCTGCGCCCTCGCGGTGATTCCCAATCCCTCCCTCCGCGCCCGGTTTGTCCAGGCGACCGCCGGTATCGTGGCCGAGGTCAACATCCTCGGCTACGTCGCCTGCGAAGCCGCATTCCGTCACGGCGAACCCTGGCGTCAGGCCCTTCTGTCCCGGCTGCGGGCTAATCGCGACCACCTGCTGGCCTATGTGGGCCGGGAGTTGCCGGGTGTTGAAATCGAAGCACCGATCGAGGCTACCTACCTCGCCTGGATGAACGTCAAGGCGCTCGGCCTGAGCGATCCCATCGGACACTTCGAGGCGCACGGAGTCGGCCTGAGCGAAGGCCGCTTCTTCGGCGCACGGGCGGGCGAATACGTCCGTCTCAACTTTGGCTGTCCATTGTCCACCCTCGACGAGGCGCTCCGGCGAATGAAACACGCCCTGCCCCCCGGGTGACGTCCGCGGTCACCCGCGACGGCACTGGCACCGGCGCCTACGCCTCCGTTATCGCGGGAAACAACAACGTAAAGGTCGTGCCCACACCGACCGTGCTGTCGACGAAGATGAAGCCCTCGTGTCCCTTCATGATCCCGCGCACGGTCGACAGGCCGAGGCCCGTGCCCTTGTCGCTGGCCTTGGTCGTGAAGAACGGATCGAAGATGTGATCGATGATGTCCGGCAGGATGCCCTCGCCCGTGTCCGACACCGCGATCCGGACATACGGCCCGCTGGCCACGCCCGGATACGCGCGGGTTGCGAGCTCGTCGAGCATGATATTCGTCGTTAAAATCTCGATACGGCCTCCGTTCCTCATCGCGTCGCGCGCATTGACGCAGAGATTGAGCAGGACCTGGTTGAACTGGGTCACGTCGGCCAGGATCGTCCGCGGGGGCTCCAGGAACTTCATGGTGAGCTCAACCCGCCGGCCCAGGGTGGAATGGAGCAGCATCTCCAGGTCGCTCAATGCGGTCTGAACATTGAGTTCGACCCGCTTGCCCTCCGCTCCGCGGGCAAAGGCCAGGAGCTGCCGGATCAGGGCCGCGCCGTGCTGGGCGCTGTTCTCGATGGTGCCGACAAGTGAAAGCTCGTCCGGCTTCGTCAACTGGAGCTGCAGGAGGTTGCAGGCCATGACCACCGGCGCCAGCACGTTGTTCAGATCATGCGCGATGCCGCCGGCGAGGTTGCCGATGCTTTCGAGACGCTGGGACCGCAAGAGCTGCGTTTCCAGGCGGCGACGTTCCGTGACATCGGTGTTGAGCAACAGGATGGAGACCGCCCGACCCTCCCCGTCGTCGACCCGGGACCAGCGGCTTTCCACGAGGAGGGTGGCGCCGTGGCGGTTGAGCGTTCGCAAATCGCCCGACCATTCGCCCGCCGACAGCAGCCGTGCATGCGCCTCCGCGCACCGCTCTGCGTCCGGGGCAAAGATGAGGCTGCTCAAGTCACGTCCCATCACCTCGTCCGAAGTCCATCCATAGAGTTCGGTCGCACGGGCGTTCCAATACGTGATGCGCAGGTCGAGCCCGGTCACGCAGATCACGTCCCGCGCCTTGTCCAGCAACGAGGCCTGCTCCCGGATTCTCGCTTCAGCGGCCCGTTGACGGTCGCGATCCTCGGCCCGGGCGAACGCCTGCAGCACCGACGAGAGGAGCCGGCTGGGCCGGTCCTTCATGACGTAGTCGGTCGCCCCCCGCTTGAGCGCATCGACGGCGCGCTCCTCGCCGATCGTGCCCGAAAGGAAAATGAAGGGTTTGCGGGGGCACCAGCTGCGGGCCAGATCGAGGGCCGCCAGTCCGTCGAAATCAGGCAGCGAGTAGTCCGACAGCACCATGTCGAATTCTCCGCGGCGCAGCGCCGCCTCATACGCACTTCGACCGCTGACGCGTTCGATGGTGCACAGGGGCCACTCGCGCCGAATGACATCTTCAATCAGTTCGGCGTCGTTGGCGTTGTCTTCGAGATGAAGAATTCGCATCGCTAGGTTTCGATCTGGCCTTCAACCCCCGCGCCGGGCAGAACCCGGCGGCGGCTCATTGTGCATCGCCCAGAACACGCCGAGCTGCTTCACTGCTTCCACAAACTCAGGAAATCCAACCGGTTTCACAACATAGGCGTTGGCTCCAAGCTGGTAGCTGCGCACCAGGTCCTGCTCTTCGCGCGACGAGGTCAGCATCACCACGGGAATCATGCGCAGCGCGGGATCCTCTTTCACCGCTCGCAAAACCTCCAGTCCATCGACTCTCGGCATCTTGAGGTCGAGCAGGATCACAATCGGATTCCCGACGGGTCGCGCCTGAAAGCGGCCGCGGAGATAAAGGTAGTCCAGCGCCTCCTCGCCATCCGAAACCACCACCACCTCATTGGCGAGGTGGTGCTCAGCCAGGGCAGTCAGGGTCATTTCCACATCCTGGGGACTGTCCTCAGCGATGAGGATGGTGGGCAAGGAAGTACTCATACGGGTAAGCGAAGAAAAGCAGTCGCGGGAAACGGTGAATCGTGGCCGCGTCCCTCCATCGAACAAACTCGGAGCGAACAGGGTATCGGCCCAAGGTCCAAGAACCTTTGGCCTCTTTCACTCCATCGAAAGAGATCATGCGCCAACCTGCATCCGATTGCGAGCCACAGTCCACTCAGAGCTCGTGAACCGGAAGCCCAACAGGAGGGAAGTGACGTCATCACGGGTTTTCGAAGGTATCGCATCAATCGCATTTAGCTTGAGATAAATTTCGGCCGGCTTCGCCTTCACCGACTTGGTCTGCAAATTACCAGCGAATACCCGATTAGATAGTGCCACTGCCTTGCCGTAAAGGGTGAATATTCCCGGACTCCGGCGGGATTTCCCGACGCGGGAATCCGGCGTGCTCCCGGATCGGTATCCGGATCGGAGTCTCGGGTGACGGAGGGATTTCGCTTTCGGACCGTGCAAGCGCCCGGCAGCGTTCCCGCATGCGCATCGGGCCGCATACGCTCTCCTCCCCCCTCTGCCTGTCGCCACTGGCCGGGTACACCAACCTGCCCATGCGTCTGACTGTTCGGGCGCTAGGAGGGCTGGGCTGGGCCACCACCGACCTGGTCAACGCCCGTTCACTGCTGGAACGGAACCGGGTGGCCTTGCAGCTGGTGGCCACCGCACCAGGTGACCAGCCGCTGGCCGTGCAACTGTTCGGCGCCGTGCCGGAGGAGATGCGGGACGCGGCGATCCTCTGCCAGGAAATGGGGGTCCAGTCGGTCGACATCAACATGGGTTGTCCGGTCAAGAAGGTCGTCAAGATCGGCGGTGGGTCCGCCATGATGACCGAACTGGCAAAAACCGCCGCGCTCGTCCGCGGCATGGTCGAGGCCGTTTCGATCCCCGTGACCGCGAAAATGCGGCTGGGCTGGGATGATGACAATTTGACCGCCCCCGATCTCGCCCGGGTGCTGGAAGACACCGGAGTCGCCGCCATTTTTGTCCACGGACGCACCCGGGCCCAGGGTTTCTCCGGGACCGTAAACCTCGCCGGCATCCGCTCCGTGGTCCAGGCGGTGCGCCGCATCCCTGTGATCGGTAATGGAGACGTCACCACACCCGAGGCGGCCCGGCACATGATCGACGAAACGGGTTGCACCGGCGTGAGCATCGGGCGCGGTGCGTTTTACGATCCCTGGATTTTCCGGCGCACGGATCACTATCTCCGCACGGGGGAACTTCTGCCCGAACCGACGTTCGCAGAACGCGTCCGGGTCATGCGCAGTCATTTTGAGCGCTACTGCGAGTTCTACGGCGAGTTGCAGGGGGCGAAGCTGTTTCGCAAGGTCGCTCCGTGGTACGCGAAGCGCTTCGGCCCAGCCAAGGTCTTCAAGCGACGCATCATCGCCATTACCTCCCGCGCCGATTTCGAGGCGGCGCTCACCGAGTACGTCGCCTGGCGCGTTCCGTTTTGCGACGCGGACGGAGAACTGCTTCCGCGCTACGCACCCGGACCGCTCACACCTTCATTCATGCGGTCGGAGGGCGATCCCGAGGTCTTTGCCCGCGACAGCATTCCGGTCCCACGCGGTCCCGTGGAGGTCTGGTAGCCCGCCTCCCCTCCCGGCATGTCACATGTTTCGCACTTCTGGGAACTGATCCTCGGCACCGTCGTCGCCCTGCTTCCCATCATCAACCCGTTCGCCTCGACGCCGGTGTTTCTCGCCATCACCGAGGGAGACACCCACCAGCAACGGGAGCGTCAGGCCCGAATGGGATGCGTCTACATGGTGGCCATCCTGGTGCTGTCGCTCATGGGCGGCACGTTCATCATGAACTTCTTTGGCATCTCCATCCCGGGACTGCGGATCGCGGGGGGACTGCTGGTGTCGGGCATCGGCATGAGCATGCTGTCCCCGCGGCTCAGTCACCCGGATGATCGCGAACGCGACGCCGCCCGCGCCAAGGTGGACATTTCCTTCACTCCGCTCGCTATGCCGATGCTGAGCGGTCCCGGTTCCATCGCGGTCACGATTGGCTTCACCTCCCTCGCCCAGCATCCGCTGGACTACGTGGCCATTATCCTCGGCATTCTTGTTGTCGCGGTGATCAGCTACTTTGTCCTCAGGCTTTCAGGCCAGATTGTCCGCATCATCGGCGTCAATGGCATGAGCGCCCTGACCAAGATCATGGGGTTCCTGCTCCTCTGCATCGGTATTCAGTTTGTGGTCAATGGCATTCTTGGCATTGCCACCGACCCCGCCCTGCTCAAGGGTATCCGTGATGTCCTGACCGCCCATTGAGGTCGGATTCTCGAAGGCAACCGGGTCGCGCTCCTGCGCGCCGATCAATACCCTTTGCGGATCAGAACGCCACGCGTATCACGAAACACGATTTGCCGGCGCTCGGAGTCGAGGCCGTGGAAATAGATGCCGAGGGTGGCGTCCACCAAGGTGCCCGCCCGCAGGGTGCGTCCGTTGATCAGGGCGCGCGGCGGGTCCCCCTGGAATACGCCGCTGATGCGGGTCGCCTCGACAAAGGCAATGTACTCAGGATTCGCGGCAACGGAGTCCACCACCACCACGCCCCGGCTGGGTTGCTCGTGTCGGCTCTCCGGCGGTTCGGTCGTTGCGGTTGTTGCGGTTGTTGCGGTCGCAGGAGGACTGGTCGGGCCGGTGGGGCTTGTCGCGAGGATTCCCTCGACGCTGGCCTTTTCTTCTTCAGCCAGACCCGTGACCGCACGGGCTTTGGCCAGGGCCTGACCCATGGGAGAAACCGGTGCCTCGGTCGTCGCAGTCGGAGCGGCCGCCCCAGCCTGGGGGGCCGGAGCGGGAGCGGTTGCCGCCGGGGTCGACGGCGAGGTTGCACTTGGATGGGAAGCGGAAGCGGGCCGCGCCGGTCCGGCCGTCACCGGGGTCGACGCCGGAGCGACCGTGACATCGCGGAGGAACCGCACGATCAGAAACGCGCCTCCACCAATGACCGTCAGGGCGAGGAAGAAAACCAGCACAACGCCATACTTGAAGGCGGGTTTTTCCTCGGGTTTGACCGGGACCGAGGGGGGTGGCGCCACGGAGGGTTCCGCGCCCTCGAGGTGGAGATGGATGGGACGAGGGACCTGCGATTTACCAGCCTGCGCAGGCGAGGCGGAAAGATAGATGCCCGGTGTATGAGGACCGTGGGCGGGCGGCGGGCGCGGTCCTGACGGAGGGGGTCGTGGGCTGGCGGGTGGCAGTGCCTCCGCCGCGGGAGGAGTCACGGGCGGCTCGGGCGCACGTGCACCGCCGTCCGCGGCGGCGGGTTCGGGTGTGGCAGGCTCGGGCGGTGGCGGCGCGGACGTGCTTCCACTCAGACTGAGTTTCGGTTTGGTGCGTTCGCGGGGAACGCCAGCCTCCGGCGGCAGCGCGGCGCCGGGAGCGCCCGGAGATGCGGAGGCCCCCTCCGCCGCCGGTTCGGCGGCTGGGGCCAGAGGCGGGAGACCGGAGGCGGGAGTCTCGGGCCGAAGTCTCGACTTGAGGCGCAGCGGCGGAGTTTCCTCGCTCATTTCTCCAACAGCTTGAGAATATTCCAAGAAAACCGAAACCTAAAAGATGCACTCGCGGTCAAACCCCTCTTTGCGCTAGATTTCACCCTATGAACCGCTTCCCAATTCTCCTGCTGTTCACGTTGCCGATGGTGGTGCTCACGTCCGGATGTTTTGGACCGAAGAAGCCGAAACCCAATCCCGCCATCGCTGCCGAGACCGAGGAGAGCTTCCGTCAGCGGTGGGTCGCCCGGCGCATTGCCGAATTGCAGGCGGGTCCCAATGCTCCGGACGGACGCAAAGCGCGGGAGATCGCCGTGAAGGAATTTGCAGAAAAGTACGGCTTCACGTCTGCGGGAAAAGGCGTTCAGCCATAAAGACTTAGCTCTAAACAGGACACCGCCTGTTCCCTTTGGTTCGTCAGCTCCGCACCGGAGTGACCCGTACACGACGCGTGCCGTTTGACGGCTCCGAGAGGATGGAACACGGTGGCGCGTTTTGTCCTCCCACGATCCAGCTTCCTCCCCCGCGCGCGGCGTCATTGCGGCATTTCTCTGTTACCTGGCCTGGGGGCTGGTGCCGCTCTTTTGGAAGGAGCTGGGCAGCGTCGATGCCCTTGAGCTGATTGCGCATCGCCATGTCTGGTCGCTGGTTTTTCTGGCCGGTGTGCTCACCTGGCTCGGGGGCTGGCCGGAGGCCGTGCGCGCCCTGCGCACCCCACGCGACCTGGCGATCAACGCCGCGAGCAGCCTCCTGCTCACGATCAACTGGTTGATCTATGTCTGGGCAGTCAACCGAGGGCAGGTGATTGAGTGCAGCCTGGGCTACTTCCTCGTCCCCTTGCTCAATGTCACCCTCGGCCGGCTGGTTTTGCACGAGACCCTTCGCCCGCTCCAAGGTGCAGCCGTGGCTGCGGCGGCGATCGGGGTCGGACTGTTGGTCTTCCGGCTGGGACATGTTCCCTGGATCGCCTTGGGACTGGCTGGTTCATTCGGGTTCTACGGACTCCTCCGCAAACGCTCGCCCCTCGGTCCACTCACGGGTCTGGCCGTCGAAACTGCACTCCTCGCACCTCTCGCCGGCGGCTGGTTGCTGTGGAAAGCGGCGCACGGATCCGGCGCCTTGGGCCACTCCGACGCCCGCGTCACCACGCTCGTTCTCAGCACCGGGGTGGTCACCGCCATTCCCCTGCTCCTTTTCGCCTATGGTGCACGCCGGCTCCGGCTGACCACCCTGGGGTTGCTCCAGTACACTGCTCCGACCTGCCAGTTCCTCCTGGGCTGGCTCGTCTACCGGGAACCCTTCACGCGCGATCGCGCCTGGGCCTTCGTCCTGATCTGGAGCGGTCTGGCCTGCTACACCCTCGATGCCTGGCTGACGCAACGAAGGACCCCTTCCGGCTGATGCCAACGCGGGAGCCCGCTGGTATCTGATCTTCGGTTACACGCCTTCACCTGAACCCGGCGGCCCGCGCCGTTCAGGGAGCAGGGGGCGTGGGGTTGATCGCGATCAACTCCACTTCGAACACGAGGGTGGCGCGGCGCGGGATTTTCGGGGGACTGCCCCGCGTACCGTAGCCCAGTTCGTAAGGGACAATCAGCAGTCGGCGTTCGCCCACCGTCAAAAGCTGCAATCCTTCCTCCCAGCCTTCGATCACCTGGCTGCGACCCACGCGCACCGTGAAGGGCTTCGCGGGATCGAGGGCCTGGTCGAAGACCGTGCCATCGAGGAGCTTTCCCGTGTAGAGCACCGCCACCACGTCCCCCTTCTGCACCTTGGGCCCGTTGCCAGGCTTCAGCACCTGCGTACGCAGCCCCGTCGAGGTCCGTTTCGCATCGGGCCACGTCTTTTCCACGATTTCCAGGTCCTCAGGGGGCAGCTTCTCGCGCTGGGCCAGCAGGGTCCCTGGGAGCGCAAGGCAGCCCACCATAACAATCAGGCGGAGTAAGTTCATACGGAGCAACGGGAGGGAAAGACTAAGCCGCGGCAATTGACGAGTTCAACCTTGCAGCGGCCTGAGGTCGAGACCTCCGGGCCCGACGCTTGTGCCCTCCTGCCGCGCACCGGGCACAAAAAAAGCGGGGAGCCAGAGCTCCCCGCTTGAAAAAGTCGGTTCGTAGTCGAACCGCGTCAGAATTAGTAGCGACGCTCGCGACGCTCGCCGCCGAAGCCGCCACGGCGTTCGCCGCCGCCGCCACCGCCGCCGCCGAAGCCGCGACCACCACCGCCGCCGCCGCCACCGCCGAAGCCACGGCCGCCGCCCGAATCTTCCTTCGGACGAGCTTCATTGACCGTGAGGGGACGGCCGCCGAGATCGACACCGTTGGTCTTCTCAGCTGCGACCTTCGCCTCTTCAGGCGTGCCCATCGTGACGAACGCGAAACCGCGGGGGCGGCCCGTCATCTTGTCCATCGCGACGTAAACGTCGGTGACGGAGCCGAATTGGCCAAAATGTTGGCGGAGATCGTCTTCGGTCGTCTTGAACGACATGTTGCCGACGTAGAGTTTGGAGTTACCCATGTTGATGTTTCGTAGATCACCCGTCTGCTGCCAGTCCGTTCCCGACCGTCGGGTTTCGAAATCATCCTCCAAGCTTCCGCTCGGCTAACGACTCACCAGATACTGTCATCTAACGCTGTTCTCTAACGACTGGTCTGGACAAAAGCGCTCGTTGTAAGGAAAGCAAGCTCCGTTTTTCATCGACTGATTTCATAACCCCATGCCGGGAGTGACTCTGCAGGTCGCCTCAATCCTCCTGCGCCACGTGTCCTCGCCGGGTCGGGACATGACCGTCGCACTTGCGAAAGCGTCCACCTCCGCTACGCTCCACTGTCTATGTCCCACCTCCGCACGCTTCTCGTTGTCCTCCTCGGCTCCGCCATGCTCCCTTTCTCCGCCTCTGCTGATCCCCTCGAAGTCGGAACAGCCGCCCCCACCCTCACCTCCACGACGGATGCCGGCAAATCGCTCGATCTTGCCACCGTCTACAAGAGCAACCGCTACACGTTGGTCTACTTCTATCCCAAGGCCGACACGCCGGGCTGCACCAAGCAAGGCTGCTCGCTGCGTGACGCCTATGCCGATTTGACCAGCAAGGGAGTCGCCATCATCGGCGTGAGTGCCGACAGCGTCGAGGCGCAGAAAGCCTTCAAGGAAAAATACAACCTGCCGTTCACCCTGCTCGCCGACAAGGAGATGAAGGTCATCACCGCGTTCGGCGCCAAGAACGCCCTGCTGCCGATGTCCAAGCGGCAGGCCTACCTGATCAAGGACGGCAAGATCGTCTACGCCGACCACAGCGGTTCCACCACCAAGCAGGCCGAGGACATCCTGAACTTCCTCGCGAAGTCGGGAAGCTGAGCCTCGGTTCCGCGCCGTTCACAGGTCTTCGTCCGCCACGTCCGGAAGCACGCCGGCGTTGGGGTCGTGGCGGACTCGCATCAGCCACTGGCGGAGCAACGGGTCCGCCTCAAACCGCTCGATTGGCAGCGGCGCCGCCAGGAGGTCGATGACGCGGAGGGTGCGGTCAACGGCCCGCACCATGTTCTTCGCGTGCAGGTCCGCCACGAGCCAGGACCCTCCTTTCCAGAAAAACAGCCTCGGGTGATCGCGTCGCGCGCGGAGAAAGCGGGCCGGAATCGGAATGAGCTCCGACGGGAGCAGGGTCGACGTGTCCGTGTCCTCCGGCAGGCGCTCGCCACAACTCTGCTTGACCACCAGCACGCCTTCCGGGGTGACTGCCACGACTTCGGTCGGCATGCCTCCCAGCGCGAGGATCAATTGGAGCTTCTGAAGCAGGTCGCGATAGCTGCCAAGACTGGCCTCCGCCATCCAGGCCACATCGTCGCCGCCCCGGACAAAGGAAAAGCTTCCGCCGATCCTGCCCCCTTCCCGCGGTAGGAAGAACTTGTAGATCGAGCCATCCTCGCTCTGAAACGCCGAGGCCTCGACACCGCTGCCAATGCGACGCAACCGGGGACTGCCTTCGCCGAAGGGATCTTCGGACTCCTCGGGAAATCCAAACGAGCCCAGCGGCACCACGGGCAGCAGAGAACGAAACTCCGCCAGGGCCGCGTCCAGCTCAGCCCAAATCGCATCCGCGCCGGCGAGCAGGCTCAGCCCACCTTCGGCTGAGAGGACGAGATCGTCGTCCGGATCCGTTCCGAAGCCGACGCCCTCCGCAGCCGCGCTGAGGCGAGCGAGTGCTTCCAGTCTTCGGTCGTGATCGTGCTGAAGAGCGGCTTGGTCCTCGGCGGAAAGGAGGAGGGAGCCGCGGACCCGGGAGGGGCGGCCGGTGAAGGGATCGGCTTGCATGCGTCGCTCATCGCACGCGCACCGTCAACCGGACAGCGCGGGTTGGCAAACCGAAGTTGTTCGAAGTTACCCGCACGTTACGCGCAGGGTACGTTGACCGGGCTCATCCCGCCTCACGCTCCAACGGTCGCACCGAGGGCGGGATCTTGGCCACGAGCATCTTGTCAATGCGCTGGCGGTCCATGTCCACCACCTCAAATCGCCAGCCGGCATAGTCGAAATAATCCCCTTCCTGCGGAATACGGCCAAACTGGGTCATGACAAAACCCGCCAAGGTCTGGTAATTCGCCTCCGACTCACCGGCCAGCTCATCGAGATCCAACAGGGACTTCACCTGCACCGTCGGCAGGGTGGCATCCACAAGGAGCGAGCCATCCTCGCGACGGCGCGCTTCGGGTTGATTCTGACGCCCTCGCTCCGGCAGGTCACCGACGATCGCTGTCAGCACGTCAAGCAGGGTCACCAGGCCTTCAATCGCTCCAAATTCATCCGCCACAAGTGCGAGGTGCTGTCCTGTCTTCTTGAACTGCTCCAGGAGCTGAATCGCCGTCATCGTGACCGGCACGGTCAGGGCGGGAGCGACGAGATTGCGCAGGTGGGTCGACAGGCCGAAGGCACTGTTGGCCCAAATCGCCTTCACCGCCACCACACCAATCACCTGGTCGCGGTTGCTCTGATAAACGGGAAACCGCGAATGGCCGCTGGTCACAATCTTCCGCCAGTTGACCTCGTCCGAATCATCGAGGTTGAGAAAAACAATCTTCGGCCGGGGCGTCATCAGGACGGTCACCGCCAACTCGTCCAATTCGAGCACACCGGTCACCATCCGCTGTTCCACCTGGTTGAAAGACCCCGCATGCAAGCCCTGCTCGATCAGGGCGCGCACCTCGTCATTGCTCACTTCGGGAGCTCCCTTCGGCGCCTTGAACCGGATCAGTGCCAGCACGCCCTCCGTCGCCAATTCCAGCACCTTCAGAAACGGCGCCGCCAGCCAGGCCAGCGCCCGCATGGATCCGGCCAGCAACGCCGCCACGCGCTCGGGATAAGCCAGCGCTATCCGCTTGGGGACCAGCTCGCCGAACAGGAGCATAAACGACGTCAATCCGATGGTGACCAAGGCAAAGGCCACCGTGCTGGACGTTTCACCCAAAGCCACCCAGGTCTCCAGCTTGGCCGCGAGCCAGGTGTCGAGTTTTCCCGCCAGACGCGCGCCTCCCAGCACGCCTGCGATCATGCCGCTCAAGGTCAGCCAAAACTGAACCAGTGCCAGAAACCGCTGGGGATGCTCCTTCAGTTCGAGCGCGCGACCGGCACTCGCGTCGCCTTCATCAGCACGCTCCTGGAGTTTGGCTTTCCGCGACGCCACCACTCCGGTCTCCGCCATGGACAGGAGTCCGTTCGCGACGACAAGCGAAACGAGGATGAGGAGTTCCGTGGGCAAGGTGATCAAATTCAGGGTCCCAAGCTAAGTCTCGACCGAGCCCGTAGCAACCCCTTTGCCAAGTCCCATTCGAGCAAGCGCGTTACAACTCCCTTGGAGGAGGTCCCACCGTCGCGCATGCGCGTCACCTTAAGCTCGATCCAAGGTCGGCGTTGATTGGAGGTGGGGTCGCGGACCCCGCGGGGATGGGCGTCGCGTGAAATGCCATTCAGAAAAGAAACGGAATCACGTAAGCGTCCTGTTAGCTGCAACGTAGGCTGAATTGGAGCTGCAAGATCCTGCAAAACGGGTCAGACTTCGTGTTCATTCGTGTCAAATCGTAGTCACTCTTCTCAATCGCGAGGCTCGCGCCCCTGGGTAGCGCCCGCGCTCGCACTCGGCCTGCTCTGCCTCGCGCTCGCCGGGTGCGCGGTCCTGCAGGTTCGCGAGGAGTCGCAGGACTACTACGGTTCGACGGTGTTGGTCGGTCGTGTGGCCGCACCGCCCGGCTGGCAAGGGTCGGTGGTGGTGGCGGCGGTGTCGGAGTCGGATTCGCCGCGCACACTGGCTCACCAGGTGAGACTGCACGAGCCGGGTGGCTATGAGCTGATCGTGCCCGACGGTCGTTACCGGCTGTGCGCGTATGCCGACACCAACCAGGACGGGATTCCCGATCCCGAGGGACCCGCCGCCCTGCTCGAGACGCCGGTCGAGGTGGCCAACAGCGGCATTGTCATGCTGCTCGACCTCACCCTCGCGCCCGGTGGTGCCGAGGCCGTACGCCGGACTCTGCCGCCGCACGCACCGCGTCCGCCCGTCCGCAGCACGCAGGTCGGGGCGCTGGCCGATCTTTCCGACCCGGAGTTTTCCGCCGAAAGCGGCCGCAAGGGCTATTGGACGCCGATGGAGTCCTTTCGCCGCACCGGCGGCAATGTGTATTTCCTGGAGCCCTACGACCCGGCGCGGCGTCCCGTGCTGCTGGTGCACGGCGCGGTCGGCTCCGCCCAGGATTGGAAGCCGTTCATCGACCAGCTCGACCGGAAGCGCTACCAGGCCTGGATCTTTCAATATCCCTCCGGCGCCGCGCTGGAGTCGATGTCCCATCTGTTGTATTGGAAACTGCTCAATCTGCAGCTGCGTTACCGGTTCGAGCACCTCGACCTCGTCGGGCACAGCATGGGCGGCCTGTTGCTGCGACGGTTCCTGATCGACCACGGGGAACAGTTTCCCCAACTGGAGGCGTGGGTGACACTCTCCACACCGTGGGGTGGCGAACCTTCCGCCTCGCTCGGAGTGAAACACTCACCCGGCGTGGTGCCCTCGTGGCGCGACCTGCAGCCGGAGGGCACGTTCATTCAGGACCTGTTCAAGCAGCCCCTCCCCCCGGGAATCCGTCACCTGCTGCTGTTCGGACATCGAGGCGGCTACAGCCTGATCCGGCCGACGACCGATGGCACAGTGACCCTCGCCAGCCAGCTGCGGCCCGAAGCCCAGGCCGGGGCACGACTGGTCATGGGTTTCGACGAGGACCACACCAGCATCCTCGCCTCGCCTGCGGTGTTTTCCCAGGTCATGCGATTCCTCGACGCCACCGGACGCACTGACGCGCCGGGTGGCCGCCTCGCCGTGTCTTTCACCGTCGGCGACGCCGGAACCGGGACGGCTACCCATCCCACACCGGACGCCGGAGTTCCCGTGCTGGTGCTCTCCGCCCGCGATTCCGGCGGCCCCGCGGCCCCTCCGCTGCTCCTGCCTCTCACCTTCGACCCCGCTGGCACCCGGCTGGGCCCGATCCCCCCCGGCACCTACGATGCCCAACTGGCGGCCCAGGGCTTCCGCACTGAACCCGCCCGGCAGGCCGTGACGGTCACCGCCGGCGGGCTCGCTCCCCTCGCCTTCCGGCTGGCGCCCCAAGGGGTGCTGGCCGGCTACGTAGGCGAGGAGGGCGATTCGCTCGCGTATCCGGCAGGAAGTTACCGTCGCCCCCATGCCTCGATCCGCATCCGCCGCATCGAACTGCGAGGCCCGGGCGGTCTGCGCACCCTCACTCCGCGGCCGGGGGGCAATCGGGAGATCCTCACGTCCTACCTCGAGGGACGCGACGACGCGGCGGGACCGCACTTCAGCTTCACCCAGCTGCCGGCCGGCGAGTATGAGCTGACAATCCTGGCGGTCGGCCACGAGCCCCACGTCTCGCGACACCAGGTGACACCCGGTGTGGTGCCACCCATGACTCCGATTCGCCTCCGGCCCTCGAACTAAGGCTGAACCCTGCAGTTGAACCACGAATTGACACGAATCGACACGAATGAAAACAGGCAACGAGAGTTGCCAGGGAAGGATCCACTTTGGGATGAGGTAGATTCAGGTGCTCGACTCCTCCTCTCTCGCTCTGGATTCGTCCCGCGGACGCGCATGCGCGTCAACTTAAGGACCGGACGAGGGAAATCGCAGCGGTTCTGATGGAGGTGGTCCCGCAGTCGCGGGAAGGCCGCGACGGGACCTACCGGTCCCGCCTCCGTTGCCCGATTTCTTCACGCGACGCCAATCGCTGCGGGGTCGGCGACCCCACCTCCAACGGACGTCGGCCTCAAATTGTGTTAAAGTTGACGCGCATGCGCGGACGCGGGATTCGTGTCAATTCGTGGTTTTTCGTCTGAAGGGTTGCGGCTAAGCCGGAAGCTGCCAAGGAGCGGCGACGCCCCACCTCTGGCCATCAACCCGAGTCTTGGTTAACAGTCCGTTTCGCATTCGACACCTTGGAGGCCCGGCGCTTGCGTTGGATTCCATGGCCGGCAGCACTTCCTCCAAACTCGCGAATCGCATCCTCCTGGGCTTGGTGATCGGCATCGTCGCCGCCCTCGCCTCCCTCGCCATCGGCCAGGCATCCCCGGGTTTCCTCTCAGCGGCGCGCAGCTTCTCCACCCAGGTGCTCGATCCCATCGGGCAGGTGTTCCTGCGCATGCTGTTCTTTGTCGTCATTCCGCTCGTATTCGCGTCGCTCACCACCGGCGTGGTGCAGCTGGGGCGGCTCGACAAACTTGGCCCGCTGGCGGGACGCACCTTCACGTTCTTTTTCCTCAATATGGCGGTGGGCGTCGCCCTCGGCCTGATCATGATGAACGTGCTGCGGCCCGGCGACCACCTTGACGTTGAATCCAAGACGCGCCTGATGGCCGAATTCGGCGGCGCCGCGGAAAAGCACGTGACCGCCAGCACCACCCAGCCGGCCATGAACCTGCCCACCGTAGTCGAAATGTTCATGCCCAAGAACCTGTTCGGCGCCTTTGTCGGCCAGCAGCGCAATGTCCTCGGCGACGTACTGCCGCTCATCCTTTTCGCCATCCTGGTCGGCGCCGTCGGTACGCAACTGGCGGAGGAGCGACGAAAAAAACTCCAGGAGGCGCTTGAGTTGGTCAGCGACCTCATGACCGGGATCGTTCACTTCGCCCTGCAAATCGCGCCCTACGCAGTGCCGGCCATGATCTACAGCGTGATCATCAAGGTCGGATTCGACATCCTCATCGCCCTCGGCGTCTTTGTCCTCGGCTGCGGTGGCATCCTGCTGTTCCACCTGTTCGTGAGCATGAGCGTGTTCCTCAAAATCTGGACGAAGCGCTCGCCGCTCCAGTTCTTCAAGGACATCAAGGCCGTGCTGGTCACGGCCTTTTCCACCAGTTCGAGCAACGCCTCGCTGCCGACGGCCCTGTCGGTCTGCAAGGAAACCCTGGGGGTCGCGCCGTCCACGGCCGGTTTCGTGATCCCGTTGGGCACGACCATGAACATGAGCGGCACCGCCCTGTACGAAGGCTGCGTGGTGCTGTTTGTCGCCCAGGTCTTTGGCATCGATCTGTCGATCGGACAGCAGGTGACCCTCCTACTGCTCAGCGTGCTCAGTGCCGTCGCCGTCGCCGGCATCCCCGGCGGATCGCTTCCGCTCATCGCTGGCCTGCTGGCCACGTTCGGCATTCCCCCGGCCGGCATCGGCATCGTGCTCGGGGCCGACCGCATCCTCGATATGATGCGCACCATGACCAATGTCGGCTGCGACACCGTCACGGCCGTCATCGTCGACGAACAGGTCAAGAAGGCCGATCTTAAGGCTGCGGCCAGCGCCGCTTGACGGGCTGCACCCGCCCCTTGGGCCGTCGTAGCGGAAGCCGGAACGGCTTTCGTGCCGGCGGCTCCGCGCCTCGCTCCGACGCTTAATTCTAAAACCCGCGATTGAACCACGGATGGACACAGATTCACACGGATACAAACGAGTTACTCCAAAGCTGGCATTCACCTTGTGGGTGAAGACAGTACACGCTCCGAATCCGAGTTTATCTGTGTCCATCCGTGGTTTATGAACGGATCGACTATCTTCCACTGCGGTATCTAGGTTAAACCTAAAAACCGCAATTGAACCGCGGATGAACACGGATCAACACGGATTCAAACGAGTTACTCCAACGCTGGCATTCACCTTGTGGGTGAAGACTGTACACGCTCCGAATCCGCGTTTATCTGTGTCCATCCGTGGTTTATGAACGGATCGACTATCATCCACTGCGGAATTTAGGTTAAGAGCTCAGCCCATTCTCTCCGGCTTTTCCCGATCGCAACACCGCCACCAGCTCCGCCGTACCCGCTGCCATGGAAATCCGGGGCGCATAACCCAAATCGCGCCGGGCCGCCGCAATGGAAAACCAATGGTCCTTGGCCAGTTCGGCCGCGATGAAGCGGGTCATCGGCGGCTCCCCGGCGAGCGGCAGAACCCGCCATACCGCCTCGCAGAGGCCTCCGATCGCACGGGCCAGGGGGAGTGAGATTTTCCGAGTGACCGGCGGCCGACTCAGCGCCTGGAGAAGGCCATTGATCCACTCCCACAGGCAGACCGGCTCGTCGTTGGTGATAAAGTAGGCACGGCCCGCCGCAGCCGGATTGCCTCCTGCCAGCGCCCGCTCCGCCGCGAGGTGGGCGTCGACCGCATTTTCGACATGCACCATGTCCACGCGGTTGTGTCCGTCGCCCACGATGCGGAGTTTGCCCGCCTGCGCGCGCGCCAGGACCCGGGGCACGAGGTGAGGATCGCCCACGCCCCAGATCAAGTGCGGCCGCAACGCCACCGTCCGCAGGCCATCCCGGTTGGCCGCGAGGACCTCACGCTCCGCGATTGCCTTGGTCAGGGGATAAGGGCTTGGGCAGTCCTCGGTCAGCGGCAGTGTTTCATCCGCCCCCGCCAGGGCCTGCCCGTTGTACACCACACTCGGCGTGCTCGTGTGCACGAGCTGGGCGACCCCCGCCGACCGACACCCCTCCAGCACCGCCCGCGTGCCCAGTACATTGGTCCGATAAAATGCCTCATACGGGCCCCACACGCCGACCCGGGCCGCGACGTGAAACACCGTCCGGCGACCCACACACGCCGCCCGCACCGCCGCCGCATCGTCCAGTGACGCCCGCACCCAACTCACCCCCTTCGCCTCCAGGTCCGGCGCGGGATTCCGTCCCAACACCGCCACCCGGCGCCCTTCCGCCAGCAGACGCTCCACCAACCGGCGCCCGAGGAAGCCCGTCCCACCCGTCACCAAGGTCTCTGCCACCGTACTCAAACCCCCATCGCAACAGCACCCCGCCCCGCGGTGAAGTTCGAAGTGCGAAGAGTGAAGCGCAACCAAAGTAGCTGCGGCTTCAGCCGCATCCGCATTCAAGACCCCGCGGCAGTCCCGTTTGCAGAGTGTGGGGCCGCCCCTCGCGGGCGTGCCTGATCCGAATTTCGAAACACTTCAGCGTTAAAAATTCAGCGTTAAGCGTTCGACGTTAGTAAGTTCCACCACTTCCCTACCGAGCCCGTTCGAGCGCTTTGCGCATGCGAAAGCGCTCGAACTCCACGCCGAACCGGTCGACCCGTTCGATCTCGACCCACGTAGAGCCCTGTTTCCCGAAAAACGGCCGGCTGATCCGGCTCGCCTCCGTGTGAATCGCCGCCACCCCTCGCGACACGGCCTGCCCCGACTCGAAAGGAGTTTCAAGCCGCGACGCTACGAGCAGCGCACTCGAGGACTTCTTCGACTTGTCCGCGAGCGACTCCTGGAAACCATTCGAGATACTCTTCAACCCGTGCACCGTCCTCCAGATTCTGGAAAAGCGAGGAGACTGGCACTCGCTTGCGACGAAACACCCACGTACCACTTTGGATATCTGCGCGCTTCTCGACGGACCGGCAGGAAGACCAATCGCGCATGGCGCTACTCTCGCCCGGCGGCCGGCGTTTTCGAGTATTTTGACCAGACGCTTCAGGTCAGCGACGGAAGTCCGCGCCCGTTCGCTGTAGGTATCGGTTGGCTCGGTTGCCATCTGAAACTGACCGGACCTTTTCATCGGGGGACGACCAAAAGCTGTGCAATCAGCGCAGCGATGACGAGAATCCACCATGCCCAGTAAAGCCATTTGGAGCAACGCCGGTAGATTTCCTCGTTATTACGGCGGTCGTAGTGGTAGACGATCCTAGTCAGGAGCCAAACGACCGGACACGCGAGAGCGCCGAACATCAGCCAAGCTGCAATCCCGCGAAAGTGAACGCCTCCTGTAGAACCTGATCCTGTGTATTTCCCAGGCATGAAAAGATCATCGTTCCAAATACCAAAAAGCCCATACATCAGAATTCCCGCCGAGATCAAACCGGCGGAAACACGTATCAACAACGGTACATTTCTCGGCGGAAAAATTTCACGAATTTTCATACTCTGTTGACGGCGCGAAGCGACGTTGGCTCGACGGGTTGGTTGTTCGGCCCTTGGACTTCATCTCTGTACTTTGAAAACAAGGACGTTTCCACTGGCTGAAGTATCCTCGCTTCGCGGCTTCTGTCTCGAACCATGCGCGCATAAATCTTGGCCAGCAGTTCGCTCCCAACTCCTGCGCAATAGAGCCCAACGATCGCTGAACACACAAAAGTATACCGGTAAGGGCCGACCTGCTCGTGTCGCCGCTTGCTCAACAACAGTCGCTCTGGAAGCCATTCAAATCGACCAAGTCTATGAAGTGCTCGGACAAACTCGACATCCTCCATCAGCGGCACATCCCGGTAGCCGCCCACCCTGTCGAATGCGCTCCGGGTACAGAATATCCCATGATCTCCGCAGCGCACACGGAGAACCTTGCCGATCCAGTGCGCCCAGGAGTCGTGAACCCGATAGATCGGTTTGGAATCGGGAATGCACACACGAAAGCACCCTCCAACAAATCCCTGGTCAGCAACTACCCTTGTGATCGCATTTGCCGCTTGAGAAGGAGTTTCGCAATCGACGTGGACAAACCAAAGGACCTGTCCGGAAGCGATCCTTGCACCAGCGTTCATTTGAGAAGCTCGTCCTGACTGCCTGGTCAGCAGCGCATCGCAGTACCCGGTAGCGAGACTCACCGTGGCATCAGAACTTCCACCATCCACCACGATTATCTCCGCCGCAGGAGCCCTGGCTCGAAGATGCCGAAGAAACGGGCGGATCTGCGGCGCTTCGTTCAGAACGGGGACGATAATCGAGATCATAGCGCCCTTTCCTCTGCCGAGACACGATAGCTGCGTCACATCCCGCGCGTTGTCCTCTGGCGGCTGGATCGGCTCTTCTCGGCGCAATGTCCAGCCGACAAGGATCGAGACTGCGGCCAGGATGGGGAGGCCAAAGCAATAGATGATGACCACCCAACCTTCGTCCGAGTCCAATACGCCCGACATCCTCCAAACGAAGAACGCGAGCGGCAACGTCACCAGCAGTCCAATGACTCCCAGACCAACAAGAACAATGCCTGCGACTTTCTTCATCTTTCTACATCCGATCGTTCGATCGGGGACATCGAGCCTCTGGTAGGACTTGGGGTAATGGACACTCCGAGTATGAGGATTTCCGGACCCATCAAGACGAGCCACGACGGGAGCTGGCGCGGGGCATGCGACAGCATGACCCGAGACAGGTCCCGTCGTTGGCTCTGCCTCCTTGCTGGGCTGGGTCATCTTTCGATGCGAATGCAACGACCGAAAATTCCATTCATGCCGATCCAGCCATTGATATGGCTCCGATTGTTACCGATCTGAAAGCGATCACCCTGCTTCGCCTTGATGAGGTGGAGATACTGCGCACCGGCGACCTTGCAGAGGACGATGTCGCCAACCTCAAGCTCTTCCTTCTTCGCGGGCACCACGGTGCAGAGATCGCCCGACCCGATCTTGCCGGCCATTGAATTACCGCGCGGCCGAAACTGCACAGTCTCCCCCTTCCTCAGCTTCTCGATGTGGAAAGTGGCCCAGCCCATTTGCGTATTTTTGCCCAACGATTGAACTCAGACAAGAACTGGTTTTGATCGGGCAGGGAGCGAAAGGTACGCCCCTTCAATGCGTGGTTTTGAGCGAACATGACGCCTGCTTCGACCTTGCCCTTGTGCTCGAGCCGTCCCGGCTGGGTCGGCAGCACGACGGTCGCGTAGTGCCGGGCGAACTCCGCCATTTTCGGATATAGGGACGGATCGAACCAGTCGGCTTTGAGGACCGCCGCCTTCAGATTGTCCACGACGGTGGTGCGCGTGACTCCGCCAAAGTGTCGGTAGGCGTTCTCACAACAGCGAATGAACGTCTCGGTATCCTGCCGCCAGACCACTTCACTGTAGCCCTTGCGCGAATGACTGAGCACGGCACGAAACAGGTGTGGACGCCGACGTTTACCTTGCCCTTCGATGACCGGAGCTCCCTGGCAAAAATCACCTGCATCTCCTCGCCGGACGCGCACTCGATACGACGATGCGGCAACTCCAGTTGTTGGGCCAGGCCATGGACGCAACGTTTGACCGATTGGTAACCTCCGGTGAACCCGTGGTCGCGCACCAAGTCCTGGTGGATGCGCTTGGCAGCAAGCCCGGCAGTCACCGCCGCCGTGATCACCGGCAAAAACTCCCGGCACAGGCTTACCCGACCTGCCTTCGACCCGGAGGTCGGAATGGCTGGGTTTGGTTCAATTTTGTCCCCAGAGCCGGGGGTCGAAATGGCTGGACTAGGATCGACTACGCAGGTCGACCCGGGGGTCGAAATGGCCGCTTTTAGCACATGGACGTAACTGGCAACGGTCTCCCGATTGACAGACAGCTCCCGCGCGATCCTTCGCTGGGACCAGCCACGCTCGTGCAGTACTTGAATTGCTTGTTGGAGGCTCACTTCGAGCCGGTTCATACAGCCCCGTGCAACCTGAAGGAGCACCGGGCGTAAATCCCTCGCTCAAAGTGGCTGGGTTTGAATCGACCCTACCTGGCTGGTTTTGACCGACCCCTGACAGGTTAGGCATTTTTGAGCTTCGCAAACATTTCATCGAGCGCTCCCGGATAGAATGTTCTATGCTCGGGAACCTCCAAGTGAGCTTTTTCTTTGGCGCCGATCACCCGTTCGGGGGCGGTCCTAGTTCCGCGCTTCTCGATAATCCTTTCGAGCACACTTCCGCTGCCGTCGCGGAATTCAACGATCGAAAAATCAAGCGTGGGAAAACGAGCGCCCGGATAGAAATCCTGGCCCGAGATGAAGACGACGCCTCCGGAAACCAACTCGAACGCGTAACAGGCTCCTTCATCTTCTTGCTCCTCGAACTCCCAGAATCGCTGCGCAGAGATCGAGAGATCCTCGGCGGACGCTGACGCCATGGCCTCATCATAAGCCGTGATCTTCCGGGACAGGCGACGCCACTCCTGAACAAACGTCGGAACGGTGATCAGACCGCCGAGAACAGCCCAAAAGCCGAGTATGAAGCCGGGGTGCTTCCCTTCCGCCCAAATCGTCGAGATTGCGAGAATGCCGAATATGCCAAAATAGGCCACGGAGCTGCGCCGCCAGAGAGTGCTTCGTCGCCGCAGCAACGCACTCCGCTGACTTCTTAGGAAGCGCTGCTCCTTGTCGCCGCGCGGGCGGATAGTGGGACGCAGAGTCATTTCTTTGCCTAGATCAACCCCTCGCATCAGCCACGGCGCGCAGCGCCGTTGGCTGAATGCTACTAATAGGCACAGGTGGTAAAATAAGGTGGTCCCGATTCGGGCTAGACGTTGGTTGGTGCTCTTATTTCACCACGCGCCGACTGAACGGTAATAGCTTCGATTGGTCCACGAAAACCGCACACTGAGGGGAACTATAGGGACACCATCGATCGCGAATGAGGGAATCTCCACCGCAAACACCTCCGGAACTTCAAGCACCGTGGAACCCAACAGTGGGACTACACGCAGAACGCCGCCATCAGCCGCGACAACACGAACCAATCGCGAGCTCGGGTCCAGACTACGGCCAGCAAAATAGAAGGCCATAAATACTCGCCCCTCTTTCTCAGTAGAAAAGGAAACATAGCCATCTCGTCCACGAATCGCTGAGGGATGAAAGAAAGCCACGCCTTCTGATTCGATTCGAGACCATCCAGGCGGCGAGGCGGCAGCGCTCTCGCAAAAACCGCGATGCCAAGACCCGCAGCCGCTTTGGAAAAGCGTCAACGCACAGAACAGCACTCCAGTGAAAAATCGCATCTTACGTCGCCGATCAGTGATATTAACCTCAACTTAGTTGCTGTTTACGCTCAGGGCGTGAGCGGTTCAAGCGTGGGCATGAGGTTTCTGATCTTCATTTTCGTATGGGCTTTGTGCTATTTGGGGAATCGTTGAGACGGGAGAATTTTGGGTTGCGGTTTTGTCGCAGGAGCTTGGGGCGTCGTAACCGCAAGCCAGGCGCTGGGCCGCGGTTTACCGCGGCGATTGGACCTATGTCCCTTGGGTTTGGGCTGCTTGAACGGTGAACTCGCGAGGGACAGGGTGGCCGGGAAAAGCTGAACGTCGAAGGCTGAGTTCAGACACGGACCCGTTGGGCTCTAAACGCGGGAGGCGTTTGCGGCCAAAGCCGCAGCCACGTTTCAGATTTCACCCTTCACTCCTCGCACTTCACTCTTCACCGCTCCGCGGTGTCAGCCCTTTTTGTTTCGCCTCCCCTGCAACCTCCACCCCAGCGTGGGACATGCGCATCGCGGTGATCGCCGACACCCATGACCGCTATCCGCCCGACCTGCCGGAGCGGTTGAGCGGAGCGGATGAAATCTGGCATCTGGGTGACGTCTGCGATCCCACGACCCTGATCGAGTTCCAGCACCTGGGCCCTCCCCTGCGTATTGTTCGGGGCAACAACGATTTCCATCAGGCTTGGCCGTTGAACCTCACCCTCACGCGGGAGGGGATCGTCTTCCATTTGGTCCACATTCCTCCGCGCCACGCCCCGCCGGGGATCCACGTGTTGCTGCACGGGCACACTCACGTGCCACGCGACGACATCGACACTTCCCGGGTGCGCTGGCTCAACCCGGGTTGCATCGCCTTCCCACGTGCCACGATCCGCAGTTTCGCCTGGCTCCATGTGCAAGGCGGCGCCTTGCGCCGCTGGGAATTGGTGCAATTGTAATCCCCCGTGATGCCTCGCGAGGAACAGCAAGACCTGCTCGATCTCTTCTCCTCCCCTCGGACGGGCGTCGCCACCCCCGGCACTGCGCTCCGCCCCACCCCCGGACACACCGGACCCACCTCCGCTGCCCACACCGTGGCCCGGCTTCCCGAGGTGGTGTTTGAGCGCAGCCTGCGGGCCATCAACTATCGGTTGACCCTACGCCGCGACGGCGTCGCCCTGGTCACCATCCCGGTCCGCGGCAGCGAGCGGGAGGCCCGGCAGTTCCTCGAGGCGCAACGCGACTGGCTGGAACGGGCCCGGCAGCGACAACAACGACGCCCCAAACCCGCCGAAATCTGGGTGCCAGGGACGCACGTGCTCTGGCGCGGGACAATGACCGAGATCCGCATCGCCGCCGGCGGCGAACGGCCCGCCATCTGCCTCGCCGCCGACGTGTTCCGGGTCGCCCGTTTCGACGGGGACCTCCGTCCGACCCTCGAATCCCATTTTCTGCGGCGCGCCAAAATCGAGCTGCCCGCCCGCACCTGGGAGTTGTCCGCCGTCACCGGCGTCGAAGTCAAACAGGTCACCGTCCGCAATCAGCGCTCGCGCTGGGGTTCGTGTTCGAACGCCGGTGTCATTTCCCTCAACTGGCGGCTGGTGCAAACGCCGGAATTTGTCCGCGACTACATCATCTACCACGAGTTGATGCACCTCCGGGAAATGAACCACTCGGAGCGATTCTGGGCCCGCGTCGAGGAGGTCTGCCCCGATTGGCGTTCCGCCGAGGCCTGGATCAAGCGCAACGGATCCCTCGTCGGCCTGTAGGCGTCCGACTGCGCCCCCGCCGATGACGCTGCAGCCGACGACCCGCATTTCCTGCTGATGAATCCCTTTGCCCGGTTTGAGTCCGAACTCTCCGTCCGTCCCGACGACATCGATCTCTACCAGCACGTCCACTCCACCCGTTACCTCGACTACGTGCTCGCCGCCCGTTTCGACCAGATGGAACGCTGCTACGGCATGGGCATGCCGGCGTTCGCGGCTCGGGGGCTCGGCTGGTTCATGTCGTCCGCCACGATCCATTACCGGCGTCCGCTCGGACTCGGAGACAGGATGATCGTGCGCACCTGGATCGAGCGCTTCACCGACGACGGCTGCCAGGTCGGCTTCGAGATTGACCGCCTGCCGACGCGCAAACGGTCGTGCGAGGGACACTGTGACTACGTGCTGGTCACCCTCGCCACCGGTCGCGCCACGCCGCTGCCCGACGACATCCGCGCCACCTTCTCGCTCTCCCCATGAACCACCGTATCCATCTTCTCACCTTGCTGGCCGCGTCGCTGGCCGCGCTGGCCGCGCTCGGAGGCTGCAAACCGTCCACACCGGCCGGGTCACTTCAGGTCATCCACGTCGGCAATTCGACCGAGCCCGCCGACCTTGACCCCCAGACCGTGACCGGCCGGCCGGAGTCGGACATCATCCGCACCCTCATCGAGGGCCTGGTCATCCCTGACCCCAAGACGCTTGAGCCGCAGCCCGGCATGGCCGAGCGGTGGGAGGTTTCCGCCGACGGGCTCACCTACACGTTTCACCTCCGCGCCAACGCGGTCTGGTCCGACGGTCGCCCGATCACGTCGGCGGACTTCGTCGGTTCATGGAAACGCATGCTCACCCCGGCCCTCGGCGCCGAGTATGCGTACAATCTCTACGTCGTCGCCGGCGCCGAGGACTACCACAAGGGCAAGGTGACCGACTTCGCCGCCACCGGCTTTCAGGCACCCGACGCCCGCACGGTCCGGATCACGCTCGCCCACCCAACGAGCTACTTTCTCAACCTGCTGCTCCACACCAGCTGGTATCCCGTCCCCCTCCACGTCGTGGAAAAATTCGGCGGACTCGCGCGCAAGGGCACGCCCTGGACCCGGCCGGAGAATTACGTCGGCAACGGTCCCTTCGTGCTGAAGGAGTGGCGTCAAAACCAGAAGGTCATCGTCGCCCGCAGCCCCACCTACTGGGCGCGCGACCGGGTCAAGCTCGACGAGGTGCACCTCTACGCGACCGACAACGCCGACACGGAGGAACGCATGTTCCGCACCGGCCAGCTGGACATCGCCCGACAGGTGCCGCTGAGCAAAATCGACACCTACCGCGCCGAAAATCCCGACGTGCTCAAGGTGGAGCCCTTCCTCGCCACCGCCTACGTGCGCGTCAACACCAAGCGCGCCCACCTCGCCGACCCGCGGGTCCGCCGGGCGCTCGCGCTCGCCATCGACCGGGAGGCGCTCTGCAAGAACGTGCTCCGCGCGACCAAGTTCCCCGCCCGGTCGCTCACGCCTCCCGGCACCGCCGGCTTCAACCCGCCGGTGGGATTCGCCGACGATCTGGCGGCGGCGAAGGCCCTGCTGGCCGAGGCGGGCTATCCGGAGGGACGCGGCCTGCCTCCGGTGGAAGCCCTGTATCCAACCTCTGACAACGGCCGCATCATCATGGAGGCGATCCAGCAGATGTGGCGCAAGGGACTCGGGATCGACGCCCGGCTCCTGAACCAGGAGTGGAAGGTCTATCTCGACACCCTCAACACCCTCAACTTCGACGTCTGCTGGAGCGCCTGGGTCGGCGACTACGCGGACCCCATGACGTTTCTCGATCTGATGACGACGAACAGCGGCAACAACCGCACCGGCTGGTCAAACGCCGACTTCGACGCCCGCGTCGAACAGGCCCGCCGCACCGCCGGACTCGCCCCCCGCCAGGAGATCTACCGGCAGCTGGAGGAGATCCTCGCCCGCGAATCGCCCGTGCTCCCGCTCTACGTCTACTCCAGCGTCACCCTCGTCAGCCCGAAGGTCGTCGGCCGGTATCCAACCTCTCTCGACGTTCATCCCTTCAACGAGATGTCGCTCGCCCCGGCGGCCACCAAGCCCTAGCGAACCGATCGAACACCGTGTCCCGGAAAGTGGGCCGGGAGGACACGCTCACCTGGAGGGCGACGCTCCGTCGGCGCCGGGGGACGCTCTACGAATCACTGCGCCCGGCCGCTTTGGTATCCGCGACGCGCAACCGGCGCCGTTCCCGCGACTGCGCATGCGCGTCAACCTAAGGACCGGACGTGGGAAGTCGCAGCGGTTCTGATGGAGATGGTCCCGTCCCGCGACTGCGGTCCCGCCTCCGTTGTCCGATTTCTTCACGCGCCGCCAATGTCCGCGGGGTCGGCGACCCCACCTCCAACAAACGCCGACCTTGGATCAAGCTTAAGTTGACGCGCATGCGCAGCCGCAGTAGCCGACCCTGGACGCCTGCCCGTCATTCGTCATTCGTCATTCGTCATTCCAGCCCTCCGCTGGGCTGGCCGCTCGCCTCACCACGTGTCGCTGCGGAAAGGCGAGGCCGGCAGACCGGCGCCGTTCGTGAGGTTGGCGTCCGGGGCATTTCGCCAGGCGTAGCGCACCGCCACCGGCACCCGCACCTCCGGGGCGCTGACCAGGAGCGTCTCGCCGTCGATCGCCGCCGAGGCGGGATGAAACACGCGGTCGGCTCCGGCCACCTCGAAGGACTGGAGCGGGCGGTCCCGGGCGATCAACCCGTTCGAGGCATGGGTGAAACGCACACGCAGCGCCGACTTCTCCCGCTCAGCGCTCGCAAACACCGGACCCGAGTAGTCGCTCGTGAATCCATAGGTCTGGGCCTTCGCAATCAGCGCGAGCCGTCGGCCGACCTCCTGCTTGTTGCCCGGATGGAGGTTGTCGGGATCGCCAATGTCGATCGTCACCACCTGCCCGGTCTCGGGCAGCACGAGCGTGCGCGACTGGGCCTCACGCAGGAGCGCCCAGGAAAAGCCGGCCGCGTTGCTGCCCCGGAAGTTCGGCAGCTGAACCCAGTAGAAGGGAAAGTCGCCTTGCCCGAAATGAGCCCGCCAGTGGGTGATCATTGCCGAGAAGAGCGCATGGTACTCGGAGGCGCGTCCCACATTGTTTTCACCCTGGTACCAGATCGTGCCGCGGAGGGCAAAGGGTAGCACCGGATTGATCATGCCGTTGAAGAGTCCGGACGGCGTGTCGGGGTCGCCGGGACCCGGCGGTGCAACCGGCCGGCGACGGGTGAAGGGTTTGCCCACCGCTTTTGCCCCTTCCCACTCGGCCGTCCATTCGGCCAGTTCCTTCTCGTGGGCCGCCTTCCGCTGCGGGTACTCCGCGAGGGCGGTCTTCCACCGCTCCGCCACTACGGCAAACGCCGGGTCACTGGCCAGCGCCGCCGGACTCATCCACGCTTCGATCGGAGTGCCGCCCCACGAGCTGTTGATCAGGCCAATCGGCACGCCGAGTTTCCGGTGCAGATCCCGAGCAAAAAAATAGCCCACGGCGGTGAAGCCACTCACCGTTTCGGGTGAGGCCACCACCCACGAACCGGCCAGTGCATCGGTCGGCAGGTCCGAGACCGTCCGCGCCACCTTGAAGTGACGCAGCAACGGAAATTTCGCCGCCGCCATCTCCGCCTCGGCGCGGTCGGCGCGCGCCACCGGCCACTCCATGTTCGATTGTCCCGAACACAGCCAGACCTCACCCACCACGACGTCACTCACGGTCACGGTGTTTTTTCCCTCCACCACCAATTGCGCCGGCTCCCGGCTGGCCTCGAGCGCTTCGAGGTACACGATCCAGCGTCCATCGGCCGGCGCCGTTGTTGACACTGTCTGGCGGTGAAACCGCACCGTGAGGGTTTCACCTGGGTCCGCCCGACCCCAGATTGGGACCGGCCGGCCGCGCTGGAGGACAAGGTGGTCTTGAAAAAGGGCCGAGAGAACGACATCGGACCGGGCCTGGCTGGACAGCAACACGAGGCTCAGCAGCAGGGACACGCGCATGGTGGGCATGGGGTGCCATGGTCGCTGCTCCGGCTCAATCCCTTTCCCATGGAACCACCTCGGCGCGGCTTTGCGCTCGCCGAAAGGCGGGCATCCTGACTCATTTCGCACCCATGAGCGCGCTTTCCGGAAAGGTTATTATGATCACCGGTGCGTCGTCGGGTATCGGCGAGGCCATCGCCCGCCGTCTCGCACAGGCAGGCGCCACGCTCGTGCTCACCGCCCGGCGGGCGGATCGGTTGGAAGCGCTGGCCCGCGAACTGGATCCTTCACGGGAACGCATCATGCAGATTCCGGCGGATGTGACCGTCGCCGCGGAGCGCGAGGCACTCGTCGCCATCACGGTGAAACGCTTCGGGCACATTGACGCGCTGATCAACAACGCCGGCTACGGTCAGCGCGGGCCGCTCGAGTTGATGCCGATGGAGGCGTTGCGCCGCAACTACGAGGTCAACGTCTTTGCCGTCGTGGCGCTGTCACAAAAAGTGGCGCCCCATATGCGGGCCCAGGGTCACGGGCGGATCATCAACATCGGCTCGGTCGCGGGAAGCATCGCCCGACCGCTCACGGCGGTGTACGACTCCACCAAGCACGCCCTCGAAGCGATCTCGGATGGCCTGCGGGGAGAACTTGCGCCCTTCGGTGTGCAGGTGGTGGTGATCCGGCCTGGTTTTATCGCCACCGAGTTTGTCGACGCCGCCAACACCGCGTCCGCCGAAACCATTGCGAACTACGGTCCGTACGAGCCCTACGTCGATGAGTTTCGCGGTGAACACGCCAAGCTCCGGCGCTGGGCCGCCCCGCCCGACGCCGTCGCCCGTGTCGTGGAAAAAGCATTGCTCGCCCGCCGCCCCAGCGCCCACTACGCCACGCCGCTGCACGCAAAATTCTTCCTTTTCGCACGCTGGCTGCTGCCCACCCGGATCTTCGACCGCTTCGTCCGCCTCAAAGCGAGGTAGCCGGGCAGAACGCTGAACGTCGAACGCTGAATGCTTAACGCTGAAGTTCGGAATTCGGAGCGAAGGCCTGCGTAACGGATCTGAACTTCAGCGTTCAGCGTTCCTGTTCCTGCCCAGTCAGTCGAACAACGCAGTCCAACCCATTAAACGTTGGATCGTATGTCTTGGTAGCACCCCTCCGAACTTCAGCGTTCAAAGTTCAGCGTTCAGCGTTAAGCGTTCATTTCCCTCTCACTCCTCCGCCGCCACGGCTGGCGGCGAGTCCAGTGGCGGCGTCGCAGGCGCAGTCGCGGGCGCAGGGCGGTGCAGGTATTCATAGAGCTCGGTCGCGAGTTTGGGTCCGAAGCCATCGACGTCGCGGATCTCCGCCGCCGAGGCTGCGCGGAGGCGGTCGATGTCGCCGAAGTGCTCCAGCAGCGCCGCGCGGCGGACATCCCCCAAACCCGAAAAGTCGTCGAGCACGCTCTCGCGGATTTTTTTCGAGCGCAGATCCGCGTTGTAGGTGTTGGCGAAACGGTGTGCCTCGTCGCGCAGGCGCTGGAGGAGATTGAGCGCGGGGGAATTGAGCGGCAGGTTGAGCGGCGCCCGCTCATCCATGAAGAGGATGGTCTCGTGCTTTTTCGCGAGGCCGATCAAGGCCGGGGGCGTGACGTCGATCGCGACGAAGGCCTTGAGCGCAGCTCCAATCTGACCACGGCCGCCATCAATGACCACGAGATCGGGAAAGGCCAGGCCCTCCTGTTTGAGTCGCCGGTAGCGCCGGCCGACGACTTCCTCCATCGCGCGAAAATCATCGTTGCCGACGAAGCTCTTGATCTGGAAGCGACGGTACTGGTTCTTGTCGGGCCGCCCGTCCGCAAACCGCACCATCGAGGCGACCACAAAGGTCCCGGAGATATGCGAGATGTCGAAGCACTCGAGGATGCGCGGCGCCGCAGGAAGACCCAGCACCGTCCCCAGCTCCACCATCGCCGCCTCGTCCGGCGTCGACACCGGGTGGTCGCGCTCAAACTTGCGCGTTTTCGCGAGGGTTTTCTCCAACGCAAAGACGATGTCCCGCAACTCCGCCGCCTTTTCAAATTCCTGTCGTCCCGCCGCCGCCGTCATCTCCTCGCGCAGGGTCTCTAGCCACTCGCGTGACTTGCCCTCGAGAAACTGACAGGCGTCATCGACGCGATGGCGGTACGCCTCCGCCGTCGTGATGTTCTGAAACCCATAGAGCTCCTCGCGTACATCGTCGTAGAGCTTCCAGGTGCCGTCGGGCTGCTTCTGCGGAGTGGCATCGCCCAGCAGCACCCCGAATTGACGACGCATTTGTCCCAGGGTCTTGCGCAGCAACCCAGAGTGGGCAAAGGGACCAAAGTACCGGGAGCGGTCGTCTTTCTTGATGCGAGTCAGCCGGATCCGCGGAAGTTCCTCGGCCAGATCGACCCGGACGAGCAGGAAACGCTTATCGTCGGTGAAGTCCGTGTTGTAGCGCGGTTTCCACTGTTTGATCAGTTTGCCTTCGAGCAGCAGGGCCTCGGGCTCGGAGCGGACCTCCATGGTGTCGAAGTCCGCGATCATCTCGATCAGGGCGCGGATCTTGGGGTGCCAGGTCATGGCCCGGGACGGGGTAAAGTAGGACGAAACCCGTTTTTTCAAACTCTTGGCCTTACCGACGTAGATGATGCGGCCCAGACGATCTTTCATCAGGTAAACGCCGGGCTTGTCCGGAAGGCGTCGGACCTTTTCTTTCAGGGATGTCGGTGATTCGCTGCTATCCATCAGGGTGGCTGGCATTTTCCCGAGTTTAGCTTATTTTCACCTCTCGCAAGTATGGTTTCACCTTCGTCCGGCTCAGCGTCTCCTTCGGTTCCGACTCGTCGCTTCGAGCTGCTCACACTCGGCGACGAGCTGTTGCTCGGCCTGACTGCCAATGGGCATCTGACCTTCATCGGTTCCCAACTCGGCCGGCGGGGCGTGATGCTCAACCGGAATGTCACGATTACGGACGATGCCGACGACATTGTGCGGCAGTTTCGCGAAAGCTGGAGCGGCGCGGATGTGATCATCACCACGGGCGGCCTCGGGCCCACCTGCGACGATCGCACCCGGGAAGCCATCGCGGCCGTGATTGGCCAGGAGTTGGTATTTGATTCCGCCATTGAAAAGACGATCGCCGACCGCTTCGCCCGGCTGGGACGAAAGATGACGCCGAACAACCTGAAACAGGCCTACCGGTTCGCCCGTGGCGAGGTTCTTCCCAATGCCAATGGCACCGCTCCTGGACTGTGGGTCGAGCAGGACGGAAAAGTCCTGTGCATGCTGCCGGGCCCTCCGAACGAATTGCAGCCGATGTTCATCGAGCAGGTACTGCCGCGACTGGCCGAACGAGGCTACATCCGCGCGCGCGAGGCTTACGTTCAACTGCGGACGGCGGGCATCGGCGAAAGTGCACTCGAGACCAAGTTGCAACCTCTCTTCGACCGGTACGGAGACGCCTTGAGCGTCGCCTTCTGCGCGCACCAAGGCCAGGTCGATTGCCGACTGAGCTCACCCAGCCAGCGCCTCAGCGATCTCCAACTGCAGGAACTCGCCTCTGAATGCGCCGCCCTGCTCGGCGAGGATTTCATGTGCTTTGGGCATGACTCACTGCCCCGAGTCTGCGCCGATCTGCTGCGCACCCACGAACACACCCTGGCGGTGGCTGAAACCGCCACCGGAGGCCTGCTCGCCAACGCCTTCACCGATATCTGCGGCGCCTCCAAGTTCTTTGCCGGCGGCTGCGTCTGCTATTCCAACGAGTCCAAGATGCAGCTGCTCGATGTTCCAGAAGATATTCTGGCCCAACATGGTGCAGTTTCCGCAGAGAATGCCGTCGCCATGGCGACCGGCGCCGCGGAGCGGCTGAGCGCCAGCTACGCGCTCGCGATCACCGGGTTCGCCGGTCCGACCGGCGGCACCGAGGCCAATCCGGTGGGCACGATCTACGTCGCCCTCTACTCGCCGCACGGGGTGTGGTCGAAGAAACTGGCCTATCCCGGTCCCCGTTCCACGGTCAAAGTCCGAGCGGTCAATGCCGCCTTGGACTGGCTGCGGCGCGAACTGGTCCGCACCCACACCCACGCTCCGACCCCGCCTTGCCGGGAAATCGGACTTCTGGGCTGACAGGGCGTCGTCCGTCTGACTATCTCTCTTGCGGTAAGGCCCCTTGCGCGGCTTCCCGTCGAGTCTCTCAAACGTAAATTTACGTTAAAGTAGGTCCGGGCCGTGACGATGCGTGGCTCTACCTGATCCCATGTCAGCCGGTCCTGTTTCCGATGCCCGTCTCGCCGCCGCAGCCAGCAAGCTGTCGGCTGCGCCGCGGGTATTTCAGCAGCTCAGCGCCGCGATGAAGGACCCCGATGTCAGTGTCGAGGACATCGTCGCCGTCGTACGCCTGGACGCCGTGCTGACCGCCCGGGTGCTCCGGATTAGCAACTCCGCCCAGTTTTCCCGCGGCACGCACATCACCGGGCTGGAAGAAGCCATCGACCGGATTGGCCTCTATGAGGTCTATCGCCTCGTCGGCGCCGCGGTCGCTTCACAACTTTACTGCGTCGGCCTGTCGATTTACGGGGTCAGCGGCGACGAACTTTGGGAAAACTCGGTCACCACCGCCGTCGCCCTCGAAGGAATGGCCCAGGCCCAGGGTGAGGACGCGAGCATCGGATATACGTTGGGACTCCTGCGACCGGTCGGCCGTCTCCTGTTGCAGGGCGTGGCTGCCGACTATTCCTGCCGGCCCCTGAGCGGTCGCCACCCCACCGCGGCTCTGGTTGCCGCCTGGGAGTTCAACACCCTCGGTACCACCAGCACCGAAGCCGTCGATCGCCTGTTTCACCTGTGGGGCTTCGCTCCCAGCCTGACCGAACCGATCCGCTACCACTTCGCACCGGCCGGCGACCCGGCCCGCTCGCGCATCACCGCGTTGCTCCACATCGCCTGCTGGATCGCCAGTGAGCTCGGCAAGGGCCTGGTGGTCGAACAGCATGCCTGGGCCCTGACGGACGAAGTCCTGCTTCAGGCTGGCATCTCCGCCAAGGACGCCGAGAAGTACGTCGAGCGCACCAAACGCATCGCCGAGCGACTCCAGGGCCTGCTCAAGGCCGCCTGACGGGGCGCGCGGTCCGCGCGCATGCCGTAATTTGATTTCTGTTACAGCCCTGCGGCCGGGCGGACTTTGCGTTTCCACCGCGACGCCCCTCTCCACGACATCGTGGGTCCCGGCTACGCCGGACGCTTCACCGCCGGGGAACGCCCATGCCGCGCCCCACAACCGGGTTAGACCCCATGCTGCCTTTCCACGAACCGGTGTAAGGTGTGATGTGCTCCCGAATCTGACTCGATCGAAAAACCTGCCGGGCGACGCCCGCCGGTCGCCGATTCGAATCATTCACGAGTAACTCCGCTTGCTCGCCGCGCAACCGGCCGCGATACCCGCGCCCGACCACGCTTCCTCTGCGAGCGTCCGTGTCATTTCCCACCGCATCCGGTGCCCGGAATCCACGTCTCCCCCTGCTCCTCCTCCCTCCGTCAACCTTTTCCCTATGAAAACACAATCGCTCCTCCTCTCAGCCCTGCTCGTCGCCGCCCCGTTCGCGGCGTTCGCCAATTCGTCAACGGATCGCAAGATCGAGGAAGCCGCCAGAGCCTCCTACAACTATCGCACCGTGCTCGACAACCACGTCAAGGTGAAGGTCGACGACGGCATCGTCACCCTCAGCGGCACCGTCCAGGATTCGGAAGAGAAAGCCCTCGCCGAAGACACCGTGAGCGACCTCCCCGGTGTCACCACCGTCCGGAATGAAATCAAGATCAAGTCCACGTATGAGGAAAAATCCGACGGATGGATGGCCCTCAAGATCCGCAGCCGTTTGCTCGTCAAGGCCAACGTCAGCGCCACCTCCACCACGGTCGCCGTGCAGGACGGGGTCGTGACCCTCGGCGGGACCGCAGACAACGCGGCCCAGAAGGAACTCACCGCCGCGTACGCCAAGGACATTGACGGCGTCAAATCGGTCAAGAACGACATCGTCGTCAAAGAGACCCCCTCCACCTCCGAGATGTCCATGAGCGACAAGATGGACGACGCATCCATCACGAGTCAGGTCAAGTACGCACTGCTCACCCACAAGTCGACCAGCGCAATCAAGACCAAGGTCACCACCACTGACGGCGTTGTGCGCGTCACGGGCGACTCCAACTCCGACGCGGAAAAATCCCTCGTCACCAAGCTCGCCCAGGATGTCCGCGGCGTAAAGTCCGTCACGAATGACATGCGCGTGAAGAGCTGAGCCTCCGGCTCCGTCTGCTCGTCACTTCCCATCAGCACTCCGCTTCGCCTGGACCATCGAGTCCCGGGCGAAGCGGAACCGCTTTTAAGCCACGCCCGCACCGCTCCCCTCAACCTCCCGGTCCCATGCTGCGCAATCTCGCACTCGACGCCCGACGCCGCCGTTTCCTAAGCACGCTCCGAAACCGCCTCGTGGTCTCGCCCCTGACTCCGCCCAAACCGGTTGAAGCCGCCTGGGAAAACGAAGGAGGCAGCCTCGCCGCTCCGACCGCCCTCGTGCCCGCTCTTCGAATCGCGACGCCCTCACCCGAAAGTGCTCCTTCCTCGTCTCCAGCCGCCGCCTGATCTGTCCCGTCCGTCCCACTCCGTCTCTCCATGGGCAAATTTCTTTCACTCGTCGTCTTCTTCTGCGGCATCGTCCTCGTGCTCTTCGGGGTCAACCGCAGCCCCACCCCCGCCCTGTCCGCCTCCGACCCCGGATCCACCGCCAGCGCCTCGGGTTTCCCACCCTTTGGCTGGCTGCTCTGCGGCGCAGCCGGCGTATCCGTCGGGCTGTTCGGCCTGACCCGCAGTCCCAATCCGGCCTGATCCAACCGTCTCTCCCATGCTCCGCAACAGCCTCCTGTTTCTCGTTATCGCCCTGGTGGCCGCCGCGCTCGGCTTCGGAGTCGTCGCTGGAACCGCCGCCGTCATCGCCAAGGTCCTCTTCGTCGTGTTCCTCATCCTGTTTGCCGCTTCACTCTTCCGGGGCCGGCGCGCGTGAGACACCCCGACATCGAAACCTGATCGGGTCGTGACGCCCGTCCTCCGCGCGACGCAAGGTCCGCAACGGTAGGTCAATGCCCCATGGCGTCCGGGCTCGTTTGGACGTACCTTGGTACGGGCGACCTTCCCTTCACGCCAGGCAGGACGTGATTCGAACCTTTGCATCGCTCCGCATCCCCTCGCTCCCCTTTCTCCTATGAAAAACGAAATCAATTCTGCCCAGACTCCCTCGGAACTGCTCAGCGACCTGAAATCCTTGGTGCGAGACGCCGAAGCCATGCTCTCCTCCTCGGTGTCGGAACACTCGACGGAAGCATTTGAAGCCATCCGCGAGCGTTTCTCGGTCGCTCAGGATCGTCTGTCCCACCTTTACGCCAGTGCTCGAAAACGCGTGGTCGCCGGCGCCACCTGCACCGACACCGCCATCCGTGAGAATCCCTACCAGTCTCTGGCGATTGCGTTTGGCGTCGGACTGCTGGTCGGCGTGCTGATCCGCCGTCGATCGTCCTGAGTTTCACCCTTCAGCGCCGGCCGCTTTCTCGCCATGTTCGCGTCGCTGTCCACGTCTGCACTCGTTGTTGGATTCAGTTCCCTCCTGCTCTTCGCCGTCGGGGTCGGATTCGTCGTTTACGCCGTGCGACGGGTAAAACCGATCCACGGGCGACTTGGCCGCTACGGAACCGAGGACACCTCCGAGACCCGGCTCGGGCCCTTGGTTGTCGGAATCTCCCTGCTCTTCGGTGGCGTCGTACTCCTGGTGCTCGCACGCGACCTGTCACCCTGAGCTCAATCGCACCTCCCTCCGCCCCGCCCATCTCCGTGCCATGATCTTGAATCACTCTCAGTTTATCGACGCCATTCGGACGCGGGAACGGATCCGTCTCTCCTTCTATTCCCTGCCCGACGCCGGGACGGTCGATCATGAATGCGCCCCGCTCGACTATGGTCCCGAGCCGGGAGGGGGCGATCCCCTCAATCAGTACTGGGTGTGGGACTACAACGCCACGCCTGGAAAATACCTTATCGGGCTGAATCCCGACCAGATTGTCAGCTGCCAGGTGCTGGGACTCGGGTTCGATCCCCTGCTCATGGAGCTCGGCGCCCGCGCCTGGTCCGTGCCACGGGCCTGGCCCAGCGCCCCGCCGGCCGCACCGGTGACGACAGTACCGGCGACAGCAGCGAACAAACCCACCTGAGCCGGAGCGTTCCACCTGCCTCTAAAAGTAACGCTGAGGGACCGGCGACCCTGCTTACAACGGGATCGCCGGCTCAACACAGGAGGGGCGTCAGGCCGCGAAGCCAAATCGATCCTTGATTTCGGCGGCATCGAGTCCGAGTGAAACCCGCAGCAACTCGGAGGAGATACGTTCTGCCGCAATCTTGAGGAGGCGGTCAAACTGCACCGCGGTCACGGTCGCACCATCATGACGGATCGCCCTGATCCGCGCCCGAGCCGCCAGGAGCTGCATGAGGAAGTCCTCGGCTTCAATGGGATCGTCGGTCAGGTGCGTGAAGACGCGGCTGCCGTGATGAGAGAACGAGAGATAATCGATGGCGAATTTGGAGAGCATGGGAATCGAGGTTGAAGGTTGAAGAACGATGATGGGATTGATTTCACATCCGGCCCGCGCCGGCTTGCGCCACGTCGTTGCGGCGCGTGCCCTGGATGTCTTCCCGGGTGAGGTCCAGCGCGATCGTGGAGTCCTGCGCCTGGATCCGGATCACATTCTCCGGCAGCACGAGGATATCCTTGCCGGAATACCAGTGGCCGGCGTCGACAACGATCTCGCGTAGCTTCCACGAACGCTGGTGGGCCACAAAGCTGCGGATCGTGCCGACCGGACCGTCCGTCGCCAGCACCCGATAGCCGGTCATGGCCCGGGTGCTACGCAGATGCAGGTCTTCACTCTTGGCCGGGGCCGGCCTTGGCTCAAACCCCTCGGCCATCGGCGGGGCAAAGGCCGGCAGCGAGGCTCCGCTCCAGCTTGCCGAATCCTGCCAGTACGACGGCCAGCCGTAGTACCGATGGTAGTCTTCTTCGAACTTTCGGGACACCGGACGATGGGACTCGATCGGTGGACTGTCCTCGATCTGCTTCCGGGTCAGGTTCACGCGGAGCACGTGATTCTCGGTGTCACCCTCGCCAAAGGCGAACAGCCCGAAGGCCGCGGGGGCCAGAAGCACCAGCCGCTCTGAGAGCCACGAGCCGGTGTCCGCCACCAGGTAGCGGATCGACCAGGTCTTGTCATCGAAGTAGATGTCCTTGACGTGACCGATTTCCCCATCGGAGGCGCCGAGTTTCCGATCGTAAAGATAAGTGATGTTTTGGAGCATGTGATGCATGAGTGTTTAGACTTGGAATTCCCGGACCCGCGAGGACCCGCGTTGGACCGGCTCAAAGTATGCTGTCCGGGTAGTAGCGAGGCCATGGGGTCTTTCCCACCTGGGGCGCCTCGCCTGAGCACCGGCGCCCCGGGTACCGACGGTGTTGGAAGTCCCGCTAGGTGAACACCCCATTCAGCGTGGGGACCCCTTCCGGTACCCTCACACCATGGATACGCCGCCTTCAACCACGGCCATCGGACACCAGCCCGGAGACACCACCGCGAAGCACCGTTTCGCAGGCGCGCGTTTGCGCCGCCCTGGCCTTGTTCGCATCCAGGGCTTCAGCCACCTCCCATGATCGCCACTCTCTCCAATGGAAACCTGACCGGATCCGCTGCCGCGCCCGCGGCGAGGCCTCACCCTGGCAAACCCAGCTCCGCAGCCCGCATCTACGACGCCGAACTGGTCCGGCGGTTCAACGCCGGCGAACAGGGCGTGTTCACCGAAATCGTGGAGCGCCACCGCAAGCGCCTGGTGGCCCTTGCCTACTCCCTGCTCAAGAACGAAGCCGACGCCGAGGAGATCGCCCAGGACGCCTTGGTCCGGGCCTACCGCGGTCTCGGCACCTTTCGCGGCGAATCGTCACTCGGCACCTGGCTGCGCCGCATCACCTACAATCTATCGGCCAATCGATATGGATACGACCACCGGCGTCGTCGGCACGTCACCCATTCCTTCGACTCGCCGATCCACCCGCAATCCACCGTCACACTTGGGGATCTTTGCATCTGCCCCACACCGGACCCCGCGGGGCACTCAGAGAATCGAGAACTCGCCGACTGCATCGACCGGTGCATGCGACTCCTTCGCTCCGACCAACGGGAGATCTTGATCCAGCGTTCCGTCCTTGAAAATTCCTATGAGCGGATCGCCTCCACGCTCGGTGTGCGTCTCGGCACAGTCAAAAGCCGCATCGCCCGAGCCCGAGGCTTCCTCCGCGCCTTGATCGAACAGGAGTCGGGTTCCGCACCTGCACTCGACTCATCGCCCCCAGCGGCCGTCTCTCTCGCTTCGCAGTCCACCTTCAACCCCTCTGCTCATGAAATCTCCCAAGCTTCCCACCGGCCCGCTTCTCGCCACCTACCAAACCGTCTTTCAGCAGCCCGCGACACCCAGGCTGGACTGGCGCTCCGTTCGCGCGCTGCTTGAGTTTGTGGGCGAGGTGACCGAGGGGCCCAATGGTGACCTGACGGCTACGCGTCCCGGCCGGCGGGTGGTGCTGAGCCCGCCGCGGGGCAGCCAGGGGGATGACACCGCAACCGTGACCTCCCTGCGGCGTTACCTCGACCCCCTGGACGCCCCCGCCAACGGCGACTCGGACACCGCCCAGCGCTGGCTGCTGGTCATCGACCACCGCGAGGCCCGGGTCTTCCGCTCTTATCCGAATGCGACCGAGCGCGAGCTGATCCTCCCGCACGACCCGCAGGACTACTTTCGTCACGCTCACCATTCGCTGCAGTTTACCCGGGGACAGGAGAAGCCCGATCCAAACAGTTTTTTCAACCCCGTCGCCGCTGCCCTTCACTCCCACGGCCCCATCGTGGTGTTTGGCACCGGCAAGGGCATGAGCAGCGAACGGGATCAATTCGTGGCCTGGCTTCACCTGCACCACCCGTCCATCGCCCAGCGTATCATCGCCTCTCAATCGGTCGATGAGCATCACCTGAGCGACGGTCAGCTCCTCGCCAAGGCCCGCGCCCTGTTCTCCTTTCGACCGGAGCCTGTCATTTGAGGACCGCAAGTGGGTCCCATCGATAGCCCCTACACCGACACGCCCAAGAAAGGCCTGCCCTGGGAACACATCGATCACCTCTCACCGACTCATCTGAGAACGGAGTCATGCCCCTTGCCCTGTCTCCTCAAAGCACCACCTCGATCACCGGGGCCCCCACCCGCCATCTGATCGCGGGATTGTCCCTCGAGGCGGTCGCGCACCGGGTGGAGATCCGTCCGGAAATATTTCCGCACTCGGGTCGGCTCGGACGTTTCATTCAGTGTCACGCGCACTTCGGGCGAAATCGACCCCACCTTTGACGACACGGCGCGGTTCGAGCTGCTCGTTTTGAACACGATCGTCGTCACCACGGCGTGAGCCGACGAACGCTGCGCATCCTCTGCGGACTGGCCCGCGAACTCGACCACCTGCGGGAGGAAGTCCGGTTCCTGCGATGCAGTTAGTCGCATCGAGCCGGTGAGGCTCCTCACCGGCTCGCACGGTCGGAACGCCCCCTCGCTGCCCATGAGGGGGGGTAACACTCCATGGCCGCGGAGGCGGGTCGCGCTTAACGTGGAGAGTGCCAACCACGCTCTTCAACTTCCGCCCTCCGGCCCAGGCCTTCGCTACGGCGACGAAGTCCGTCCTGGCTCCGGCTCTCCCCGGTTCCGTCACGCTCCCGAGCCGGCCGCACCCCTCGCGCTCTTCTTCGCCAGAGATCAGGGTCACCGGGCCTGGCGCAATCCCTTCTGGCCGGGATCCGCGCCTGCCCGGGGCCATCGCGTCGCAGGCGTGATTCACCTCTTTCATCCATGAAAAAGAAACCCCTTTCGGAGCCGGGCGCCCTTCGCCCGATTTTCTCCGCCGTCGGCCCTCCCACGCTCGATCAGCTGCAGGCGCGCACCCGCAAGATTGCCCGGCTGGCCGGACGTCCCGAGCCTCACGTCACGCAGCGTGACTACGAACAGGCCAAACTCGAGCTGACCAAGGATCCGCGGTCCGCCATTCAGGTCACCGCCAGCGAGGCGGTCCCACCCGGACGCGCCACGGACACCGCCGTTGGGACCGGCGCCACCCCGACCCAGACCTACGTGCTGGAGCCCGAGAGCATCCGCGAGCAGGCCGAAATCGAACAACTCCTGGTCAAGAAGGAAACCGATCCACCCAAAACGGATCCAGGCACAACGGTTTCTGTGCACAGCTAGTCGCAACTGCTCGCGCTCAACCCCCACCCCCTCGGGAACGAGAGACACCGCCTCCCTTCCCTCTCCACCGGCCCCGGTCACTCCGGGAAAGCCCCGCAATCTCCACCCTTTCATCGGCCCTCAACGCCGACCTTGCACGCATGCCTGCACCGCTTCCCTCCCCTTCCGACATCGAGCGCCTGCGCGCGCTGCATGCCTACGACATTCTCGACACGCCGGCCGAAGCCTCCTTCGACGACCTGGTTCAACTGGCCGCCACGCTCTGTGACACGCCCTTCGCCCTCATCACGCTGATGGAGTGCGACCGGCAGTGGTTCAAAGCCCGCCTCGGGGTGACCATCACCGAAACCACCCCGGCGCAGTCGTTCTGTATCCACACCTTGGTCGAGCCCGGGGACATGTTGATCGTCACTGACGCTTGCCTGGATCCCCGGTTCGCCCAGTTGCCTTGGGTCGCCGGCGACCCGGGCCTTCGTTTTTACGCTGGAGTGGTCCTGCGATCTCCGGAAGGGCACGCCCTCGGCACGCTCTGCGTGGCCGACACCCGGCCCCGTTCGCTCCCGGAGTCCCAGCGCGAATCCCTGCGCAAGCTCGGCCGGCAGGTCATGGCCCAGCTGAACCTGCGGCGCGGTGTCATCGAGGCAAAGCTGGAGCACTCGCGCCTCGTGAATTCCCAGCGCATAGCCGGGATCGGTGACTGGGAAGTCAACGAGACCAAGCACAGTCTCCATTGGTCGGAGGGCATCTATCGTCTCCTGGGGGTCTCCCCGCAGGAAGGCCCGCCCACCTCCGCCGCCTTCTACCAGCGTGTGCACCCGGATGACCTCGACTTCGTGAAGGGAGAGAAGGCTGCAGTCGGCGCGGGTGAACGCCGGGTCGATTTTGAACATCGCATCGTCCTCCCCGACGGCACGGTGAGAAACATCCACCAGATCGCCGAAACCACCTTTGACAGCAAAGGCGGTACGATTCGTGAATCAGGCACCCTGCAGGACGTCACGGACCACCACACCATCCAAGAAGCCCTGCGGCGGAGTGAGGAGCGGTTCAGCCTCGTCGCCCGCGCCGTCACCGACGTGCTCTGGGATTGGAACTTGATCACCAATGAACGCTGGTCGAGCCGCGGGTTTCTGGGCAGTTCAGGTCAGCTGGAGAATGACAACGGCCAGGGCGCCGAATTCTGGGCCGGTCGCATTCATCCCGACGACCACAATCGGGTCGTGGACAGTCTCCACCATGCCATCGAAACGGGTGCCGACAGCTGGCAGGCCGACTACCGGTTACGCTGTCGCAATGGCGCCTATGCCCTTGTCCAGGACCGTGGATACATCGTGCGTGATGCCGCGGGCAAGGGCGTGCGCATGATCGGCGGAATGCGCGACGTCACCGAACAGCGGTCGCTCGAAGCTCGCTACCTGCGCGCCCAGCGGATGGAGGGGATCGGCACGCTCGCCGGTGGCATCGCGCACGACCTGAACAATGTGCTCGCTCCCATCCTCCTGTCCATCGACCTGCTGAAGCTCCAGGGGAGTAGCGATCCCGAGTACGAAAAGGTCCTCGACACCATCAGCCAGAGCAGCCGTCGCGGTGCGAATCTCGTCCGCCAGGTGCTGTCCTTCGCCCGCGGCTCCGACGGACAGAAGCTCAGCCTTCAAGTCGGCCCCCTGATCAGGGAACTGGGCGGCATGATCCGCGAGACCTTCCCTCCCGCCATTGCGATCGTCATCCGTCTCGCATCAGACCGATGGTTGGTCAACGGAGATCCAACCCAGCTCAACCAGGTCCTGCTCAACCTGGCGGTCAACGCCCGGGACGCCATGCCGCGCGGTGGAACATTGACCCTGACCGTGGAAAACACCGTGCTCCCGGATCCCGATTCCGCGGATGCCGGGGTGACAGGGACACGGCACTACGTGTTGATCAAAGTCAGCGACACCGGAACCGGCATCTCACCCGAGATCCAGGAGCGCATTTTCGAACCCTTCTTCACCACGAAACCCAAAGGCTCCGGCACGGGCCTCGGACTTGCAACCGTGCACACCATCGTCAAGCGTCATGGTGGATTCATTACCGTCGACAGCGAGGTGGGCAGAGGCACGATCTTCATGGTCTACCTGCCAGCAGAATCCAGCTTGAAAGCTGCCATCCCTCCCGAGGAGACCACCGCGGAGGCGACGAATGGCAATGGAGAGTTGATCCTCATTGTCGACGATGAACCCGCCATCCGTCATATCACCCAGCAAACGCTCGAATCACACGGATACCGCGTGCTGACCGCGGCAAATGGCAAGGAGGCGATTGCACTCTACATCGATCATGCCCGCGACATCGCCCTGGTCTTGACCGACACGTCCATGCCCGTGATGGACGGAGCCGCCACGATCGCCGCCCTGCTTGAGCTCAATCCGTCGGTCAAGGTGATCACAATGAGCGGCCTCATCGACCCCGCGGCAGAAGCCGCCGTGGCCGGAATGCCCAATCGGGCCAATCTAGAAAAGCCGTACTCCGCCGCCACCCTGCTCCAGCAAATCCACGAAATGCTACGGCAGGACTGATGCCCAGTACACGGGTACGTCAACCCACCGCGCTCACCTGAGACCTGTCCGCTGGAGGTGGCCTCGGTGAGCAGCGACTGCGGGAACGCCCTCCCCTCAACAAGTCTAGCGTATCCTCGCACGAACTGAGGGCTGCACCTGCTTCTCAGGGTCAACGGCTAGGGTTCCGCGACCTGCCTCCAACGAAATCAGCCACTCCGTGCCGGTCATCCCGAAGCTCCGCAGTGGCTGGATCACCTTCACTCAGCGCCAGTAGCCTTCGTAGAATCGATAGGCGCCCGTGCCACTCGACTCCCAGCGGGGTTTCACCCACATCGCGCCGGAGGTCGGGGGCAACTCCCAATGTCCCGCCATCCACTCGTAGCGCTCATTGCGCCACGTCCAGTATCCGGCCAGCCACGCGTGCTGCGAGGTCGGCTGGGCCAGGACCACCTCGGGCGGCATCTCGGGCGGAGCCTGGGTGACGACCGTCGTGCTCACCGCGGGCGCCGCCGTCGTGGTCACATAGGCGGGCTGTCCGTTGACCAGAACCGGGGTCACCACGGCACTCGGCGTGGTGGTCGTGGTGGTGGTGGTCATGCTCTTGGTCGGCGGAGGCGGCGGGGGCGCCGAGACGACGTGGGAGATCGGATCCGAAGCACAGCCCGCCATCAGGCTGAACGTGCCTAAACAAAGCAACAAGGGCAGGGCTAGCCTGGCCGAAGCGGGTGTCGCCACGTGCGACACGGGAGTCTGCGTTAGATTTTCCATAACATCAGGATAGTGGCTTCGTCCCGATTCCACAGTGGGGTGTAGTAAGTAAGTCAAACACCGCACTCCTCTGCTGTGCTCCGTGCACGTCCCTAGAGGTCGTGTCTCACCCGGGGTGGGAACGCGGCCCGCAGCGCATTCAACACCGCCAGGACATCGAAGATCTCCTGGGCCACGGCGCCGCCCACCGCCACGCCACCGAGGAGTTCGGAGCCGAAGCCGTGCGGCAGGCATGGGTCAGGATCGATGCACCCTATGACCCGGGCGAGACCCCCACCCGCACGGTGACTTGCCAGTGGTGGATCCGGCCTTTGTCCAGGCTGCCCCGCGTCTGCAACACCTCAAACCAGTGAATGCGCTTGTAGCACCTGTGGGCGCGCTTGATGGCCTCACCCACGGCATCCTCGATGGTCGTGGCAGAGACGCCGGTGTAGTCGACGAGTTCGTAAACAGTGTCTTTCATAGGAAACGCGGAGGAAGTCCGCTTTACGCCGACCGCCGCGACTCGCGCCCGGCCCCCCGGAGGGGAGAGCCATTCTCGGTACGCGTTCCGGCGGCAGCCGTGCGGCCAGAATGCCCGCGCGACGCTGCCTGTCCCATGGGGTGAACAGCTACTTTTTCGTCCGACGCGTGCGCGGCGGCGCCGCGGGCGCGACCAACTGGGGAACCGTCGTCGAAAAAGGTACATCAGCCCGCACCATGGTTCCTTTGCCAGGAGCCGACTCCACCGAAAAGCGCCCCCCCACCATTTCCACCCGCTCTCGCATGCCGATCAGGCCCAGTCGCTGTTTCCATTGCGGTGACATGAGACGCTCCACGTCAAAGGCCATTCCATTGTCCACCACCTCCAGCCGGATGCCGGTTCGCAGCCGGGTCATGGTGACCTGGGTTGCCCGGGCGCGAGCGTGTTTCACCACGTTCATCAACGCCTCCTGGACCACGCGGAACAGCACCGTCCGGCGCTCGTTGTCCAGAGTCTCGACCGCCGGGTGCGCGGTGAACTGGATGGTCCGGCCTTTTCTCCTCGGAATTGCTTCGATGTAGGCACGCACGGCTGGAATCAGCCCGAGGTCGTCCAGCATGGTGGGACGCAATTCCCGCGCGAATCGGTGCACCACCCGCACGGAGCGGGCGACCTGCCGGCGCAAGGGCGCAACCGCCGATCGGATACCTGCTGGATTTACGGTCGCCGCCTGGGTGAAGATGGAGAGCTGCACGAGGATCCCAATCAGAAGCTGACTGATCTTGTCATGCAGCTCGCGGCTGATCTCGCGACGCTGATTCTCCTCGCCCAGAACCATCTGGTAGGAAATGTCCCGGAGCGACTTCTGCAGGCGATGTGCGCGCGCCAGCAACCGCTGTGCGGTCCGCTCGCTCGTGCGCAGGGAGTGTTCAACGCCAAGGCGCTTCGCAATCTCCCGTTTCAACTTGGCATTGGACGCGGTCATCAGGTCCAGCCGTCGCTGGGCGCGCTCCGCCTGATTGCGCTCCGTGACATCATTGAAGAAGCAGACGACCCCCAGCTCGCCCGCCGGCAGGGTCACCCGCTGCAGCTGCCATTCGTAGTCCTGGATGACGCCGAGGTCCCGACGGCGCTCGACAAAGGAGAAGGACTGGTAGGGCTCACCCGTCTTCAGGGTGTGGCGAAAGGTGGCGGCAATACGCTTCGCCACCCTGGGCGGCCAGAGCACCTGCACGATTTCGTCGAAATTTCGGCCAATCAACGGATGGACTCCGCTGAAGATTTTCTGCGCGAGCGGATTGAGCTGCTGCATGCGAAAATTCGCATCCACCACATAAACCCCGACCGGCGCCTGCGCGACCAGCGCGCTGAACAGGGATTCATTGCGGCGCAGGATCCGCTCAGCCTCCTTGCGGGCGGTGATGTCACGGATGTTGCACTGAATGACGGGAACCCCGCCTTCGAGGTAGAGATTGGCCACCACCTCCACTTCCTGATGGCGCCCGTCCCGACTTTCGAGCGGCAGGTTTTCATACCGCACCTGCCGTTTCCGTTTGAGTCTCCGGAACATATCCTGGCTTGCCGCCTCGTCCTTGAGCAGGCCGATTTCGTAAAGCTCCTTGCCCAGCAGCTCGTGCGGTCCATAGCCGAGGAGTCGCGTCATGAACGGATTGGCATCCGTAATCTTCCGCGTATCCGGGTCTATGAGCAACACTCCATCATGCGCCGCCTCAAAGAGCCGCCGGTATCGCATTTCCGATACGCGAATCTTCTCCTCCGCGCGCACCTGATCCGTTCGATCCACCATCACGAGCCGGCACTCAAGATCACCGGGACTCCACCGCGCCTTGCACCGGATGAAGCGAGTCGAGTGCCCAAAGACCTTGAGTTCGAACAGCCCTCTGACCAGGACATCCTCGGCAAAGGCGCGCTCAAGGAACGCGAGGAACGGCAGGCGGTTCGCCGAGGCCAGCAGATTCACGAAATTCTGTCCCACCCACTTGGCACGGGGTGCACCGATGAGCTCTTCGCTTGCAAGATTGGCCCGGCGCACCGTCCCGTCGACCGACAGGGTGACATAGCTGATTGGAGCGAATTCAAAGAGCTCCGCAAAGGACTCGGACGATCGGCGGTCCGCGGAGGAAGACGCATCGCGCGCCTTCCCCGGGGTCGACCCTGCGGCTGAGGCAGGGGGACTCACGAGCCCAGAAAGAGTTGATAGGCGTCCGATCTCGTCATCGGGTCACTTGATCTTCGGGAGATGAATGTCACCCGAACCACCGATCACTCCGGTGCCATAGAGCAACCAGAGGACCACGGAAACCACCACGACCACATTGAGGATGGTCTTGATCGTTCCCTGCATGGGAATAAAGGAATTGATCGCCCAGAGGATGACTCCAACGACGATGAGAGTGATGACAACGGTTACAAGAGGCATGGAGAGAAGGACTGAGGTGAAAGAGGAATGGGAAAGCGTCCTGTCGGTCCAGCGCAGGGTCAGCGGGACAATCCGTGAACCGTGACGCCTGCCGGCCGTAGGACTGCGGGACAGTCGATCAGAGCACAGCCTTGGTGGCCATCCAATCGCGTGACTGCATCAGACCCTCCTTGAGGGCCACATGGGCGGTTTCGGCACTTGAGCTGGCCGCCACCCAGGTCGCTGCGGTGGCATCGTCCACCTTGGCAAGCTGCTGGGTCATGGCTTTGACCTGTGCGCGAAGAGCCACGACTTTCGGCTTGGCTTCGGCCTTGACGGTGTCGGTGGACTTGTCGACTTGAGCCGAGAGTTCATCCACCGACCGGCTCAGTTCGGCCAGTTGTGCCTTCATTGAGGAGACAAACTCGCCTTTTTGCTCAAACGCATACACGCGACCCGGCGGCGTGTTCTCGGCGCTCATGGACTTGGATTGTGTCGCTGAACCGGCGGTTAGGGCGGACCCGGAGGATGCGCTCATCTTGTCGTCCACCGGCTTGCAGGCGGTGGCGGCAGTCAGACAGAGGAGGGAGATCGCTAACAGTTGGTTTTTCATGATGGGAAAATGGGATGCGACTAAACGAGACAGTCCGTGGGTACGTTGATTCAGGCGGGTTTGGATCGCCGGAAGGAACTCTTGCGCGGGGGAGGGTTCAGGTAGTAAGTGCGAGGGGTGGTCACCGTGGACAAGGTCCTCACGAGGGTGGCACCAGCGGCTAGACACAGCGTCCGGGCCTGATCGGTCTTGTCGCCGTTGGAGGAGTGGACGGCCACGAGGAATCCGCCGCCACGGATCGCCTCTTCATACTGCTTCGTCTCCACATCCGGCACGCCGAAGTCCAGCAGGCCATCCGCCAGGCTCACCACGGTCTTGCCCTTCATCGCCGCCGCAATCAGTCCCGCCACCGCCAGCCGGCCAATGCCAGGAACGTCGAGGGGCACGGCCAGCGCAAAAAGCTCACTGGACTCCGGCTCGGCCGTCAGCGGGGCGGACTCCGGGATGAGAAAGAGGAGGGAGATCTCGTCAATCCCAAGGCCGGACTCCACCAGCTCGCCCGCCGTTCGCTCAGCCAGGAGCCGGGTCGGAAGAACACAGAAGACGGAACGGAGTTTCATGGTGCAGGTTCGAGGTTGGGGACGGATTCACACGGCGGTCGCGGGTCCGGCAGAAAAGGAAAGGCCAACCGGTCAACCTCAATCTACCCGACGACCTGCTCGCCGGGTATGGGGTGTTGTGCTACGACTACGGATCGCAGCATCCCGCAGCGGGCGAATGGGATGACAAACCGCAGGGAGGGAACGCCGGCTGGGCTACATTCCTGCGCTTGCGCACCGGCAGACCGCGCAGAGCCATCCATCCCAGGCCGGCTCAGTACAACAGAGCTCGGACCGTGGACAGCAGGTCCGCCAGGCGGAAGGGCTTTTCCATTGCGGTGCCGGGAATAAGAACCCGGGCCAAGTCCGGCTCTTCCCACGGCATGCGCCCCGATACCAGAATTACCGGCAAGTCCATCCGGCAGGCGCGCATCCGGCGTACGAGGTCGAGGCCTGTCAACCGCGGCATGTCGTGATCGGTGATCACCAGATCATGCTCGGCCCTCCGAAGGGCGTTCCATCCTTCTTCGCCGTCGGCCGCACTTGCGACAGCGTAGCCCGCCCGTCGCATCGTCTCCACGAGAGCATTTCTCACCGCCAAATCGTCATCCAACACCAGGATGGAACGGACGCGTTCGGCCGTCTCGTCCACCTGAACCGGGAGCGTTCGGCTCTCCACCAGCGACGACTCGCGGAGGTAACGTGCCGAAACGGTCGTAACATCAAGGACCATGACACGTAGGGCCCGCAGAACATTCGAGATCCCACCGCAATTCAGCGAAGGGAACGACCCCTCGCCTGCTGGTGGAGACACGGTCACCGGCATCGCAGTCAGTTCGCTGACAGCGTCCGATCAACCCTGTCGTTTCCGGCGGATAATTGTGTATCGTGTTCTTCAATTCGATTTACAGTGTACCTCGGCAGCACAGTCATCGAAATGGGGTATCTCCCTCCCCTCCGCACCATCGTAACGGGGCCAGTGGGCGGGGGCTGCTGCAAGGTAGGGCAAGACCGTATGAACAATCACTCGCGTTCCCGGGTCTGCAGGAATAGAAGCATCTCGGACCCGACTCCGCACCCGTCTCTCTCTTGATGCCGTAACTGTATCACGAAACCGTCATTCGCAATCGCCGCATTCGTCCGTCTCAAACCTTGAGCCCATCTCAAAAATCTCTCTTCTCCAAGCGGTACCAAACCGCCATGGGCCTCCGCCTCAGTCGGCAGACAGGAAACAAGCGCCCGGGGTCCGCCGCCGCCCGGGAGCTGGGAGAGGAGGCCAGCAACCTCCGGCTGAGCTTGGTCGACATCACCCGTCTTCATTCGCGGCTTCTCGACGGATTTCTCGCGGCCAGCACCACTCCTCCGGCTGAATGGATCGCCAAGCTCCTCACCCCAGCAAATCGCTTTCTGATCGATGTTTTGAGTCCCCTCGAAGCCCGTCAGCGCCAGCAGGCGACACCGGTCCGCGGTAACGAGGTGCGCCGGTTACGCATCAAGCTGCTCCAGCGGACCGCCGCCCTCCAGGCGGTTCAGGAGAAGCTGCGGCGGGAAATCGCGCAGCGGAAGTCCGGGGAGAAAAAGATTCTGGAAGGCGCCCAGCACTACAGCCAGCTGCTCCTTGAAGCTCAGCGCCTTCAGTCGCAATCACGGCGGGTCGCGCACCAGGTGCTCCTCGCTCAGGAGGCCGAACGCAAGGAGATCAGCCGGGAATTGCACGACGAAGTGGTGCAAATCCTCGCCGGCATCAACGTCCAGCTGGCCACGCTCAAGGAGGCCTCAGCCATCAACAGCCGCAGCCTGCGAACCCGAATTTCCAAAACCCAGCGTCTGGTCGAGCAGTCAGTGCGGATCGTCCACCGTTACGCCCGGCGTCTGCGGCCGGCCATGCTCGACGACCTCGGCCTGATCCCCGCCCTGCGCGCCTTCATGCGGGAGCTCCCCGGACGATCCGGCCTGCGTATCCAATTCACCGCATTTGCAGGTGTTGAGATGATCGACAACGCCCGCCGCACCGTGCTCTTCCGGGTTGCCCAGGAGGCACTGACGAACGTCACACGTCACGCCCGCGCCCATTGTGTCAAGGTCCGCGTCCTCAAGGTGGGCGAGGTCGTCCGGCTCGAGGTGCATGACGACGGCCGGTCGTTCGCCGTTGCCCGCGTCCTGGCCTCAAGTAGCAACAAGCGCCTGGGTCTGATCGGCATGCGCGAACGGGTCGAGATGGTCGGTGGCACGCTCACTCTGCTCTCGTCGCCCGGCCAAGGTACCCGCGTGACCGCGGACATTCCCTTTCGAGTCGACCCCGACCACCTCCACCTATGACACCGACCACCCTGCTGCTCGCCGAGGACCACGCCATCGTTCGGGAAGGCCTCAAATCCCTCCTCGAACTCAACGCCCAGTTCAAAGTCATCGGACAGGCCGCCAGCGGACGCGAAGCCGTCGAGCTCTGCCTCTCGCTGCAGCCGGACGTCGTCGTCATGGACATCGCCATGCCGCTGCTCAATGGCTTCGAGGCCACCCGGCAGATTCTCACCGCTCGACCCGGCACGCGGATACTCGTGCTGTCGGCCCACAGCGACGATGAATACGTCGCCAAAATGGCCGCCGCCGGAGCCATGGGTTATCTGGTGAAGCAAAACTCCGGGCAGGCCCTGGTGCAGGCAATTCGCGAGGTCGCCGCCGGCCGCCCTTACTTCAGCCCAGCCATTCTCAAGCGGCTGAAGGACGCCGCCCGCAAGGCACGCGAATCGGGCGTCTCGCCATCCCATCCCAAGAGAAAGCTCACGCCCCGCGAAGCGGAGGTCCTCCAACTCGTCGCCGAAGGTGCCCCCAATAAACAGGTCGCCGTCACCCTGGGCATCAGCATCAAAACGGTCGAAAAACACCGGCAGCACCTCATGGAGAAACTCGACATCCATGACACCGCCGGTTTGACCCGCCACGCCATCGCCACCGGCGTGATTGAAAGCAGTGTGCAGATCACGATCGTCTAGGCGACCACACCGCCCGGGCACTTTACGCCGGGATATTCCGTGCTCGCAGGGGGCGTACGTGGGAAACCCGACGCCTCCGCCGGGAATGATATCGCGGGCCTCCTCCCGCACCGAAGCGCCCCAGCCGGTAGCCAGGTGAAGCCCTGTTCCGACTCTGCGCCGAGGGGCTTCTCACCCGACCGGTCCGCGGTCGGCACTCGGGTGCACCGAGCCCACCCGAGGATGACTTCTATCACGATGTCTTCGTTCGTAGGCCGCCCCGGCCCCACACTCCAACCAGGACGCCGCCGGCCAACGCCAGTCCAAGCAACCCGCCGGTGCTGGCACCCTCCGGCACACTGACGGGCCGCGCGATCGTCGTCGCAGAGAACGAAAACTGACCGTTCGCGATCCCCTGACCCTGGCTGGTGAAAAACCAGGAACCTGGCGTGGGGTCAAAACCATTACCCGAAATCACGCCTTTGCCTTCAACGGCGAGAAAGAACTGGCTCTGGAAATCAATCGAGGACGTCACCAGATCAAACGTGAATCCTCCGACGCTCCATAACTGATTCAAACCGGAATCGAATTCCCAGGGGGAATTCATGGTCACGGCATCGCCGTCGTTGATGGTTGAGTCCAGCGCGGATCCCGGGGTGACGCCTCCCGGAGTCACGCGAACCATCGACCAGCTGACCACCTTGGTCACGACGCCAAGATTGTCGCCATCGAGCGTGGCGCCCCCGGAGAAGTCCAGCGAGCCGGTGATGGGAAGAGCCGAGACGGAACAAATCGCCACAAGGGCGAGGGAAAGAGCACCCAAGGTGCGACGAGGTTGGTGGTACATGGTGGGAAACAAGGCACGCGGATGCGGCCGTTGTGATAGAGACTACCGCTCCTCCACCTACCCCTCGTATGGGGCATTACCCTACCCTTTTCATGTCGACTGAAAACCGGACACGGACGGCAGGGTTCAGGGAATGGGTCGTTCCTCCGAGGTCACTCTCGCACGGTCACCCCTGGACGCGTCCCCGGGGCGGGAAATGCGCGGGTGGCGTCGTCCAGGACCAGCACCCAGTCGAGTCCCTCGCCCACGGTCGGGGGCTGGAACACCTGCTCGCCGGTCGCGGGAAACTCACCGATCAGGGAGCTCCGGCCGTTGCGAGGATTGAACCACCAGGCGCGCACGGTGCCGCCTCGAATCCGGTTCATGCGTACCTTGAAGCTGCGCTCCACCGGCGCGTAAACCAGGGCATAACTGCCGTCGCGGTCACGCGTGGCGAGGAACCGGTAGCGTCCCTCGCCGGGCATCGCGGTCAGGAACTCGCCCGGGACAATGACGTCGTCAGCCGGGATGCGACCGAGGATCGGACGCGATTCGAGCAACCAGCGCGCGTGCTGCATCTGGTTCGCCCCGGGCTGCTCCATCGCTTCGGTCCACGCAAGCAACGGGGCGTTGATCGCCGGATAACGGGACGAGGCCATCTGCCAGATCGAATGGTGCCCGTAGGTGTGACCACAGGCTCCTCCGAAGAGATCCCAATACAACGCGCGGCGCACATCGGAGGCGGTCGTGTGGCCATAGGCATCCGCCTTGAACGCGGCCGGATGATCCTCATAGACCGGCTCGGCATCGATCACGGGTTTCGTCGGCACACGATCGTAGTCGGCGCGGGTCTTAGCGTAGCGGTCGGTGTATTCGAGCCCGTGACCGTTCTGACGCAGATTGAAGTCCAGCCACGGCTCGTCATGGAACCACTCGGCGGATCCGTGACCGCCGCTCGGGTGAAATCCGATCAGGTGACGGCCGCCGTCGCCCCGCCGAATCCCTGCCGCCATTGCCCGGATGATCTCGCGGTGGATGTCGTTCTCCACCGGCCGGTCGCCGCCGAGGATCCAAATCACAGCCCGACCCGCATACCGTCGTCCAATCCACTCCCCATAGCGGCCGGCGTTCTCAGGCGTAAACACCTCCGGCCCTCCTCCCCATTTCCGATTCCATTTGTCGCCCCACGTCGGCAGGAGCGCAACATAAAGCCCGAGCGCCTCGGCCTGGGCGAGGACGGTATCCACATGTTGGAAATAGGCCTCCACCGGCCGCAGGGGATCACGGTCCTCCAGCGGGAGGTGTCCGTATCGATTCGGGTCGGTGAACCCGTTGAGCTCGGCTAGCACCACGGCCTGGATCACCGTGAACCCCTGTCCGGCCCGGCGGCTCAGATAGACCTGCGACTCTTCGCGATCGAGGCGGTGGAACAGTTCCCACGCCGTGTCCCCCAGCCAGAAGAACGGAGCTCCGGTCTCTGTGACCAGGAAGTGACGATTCTCGCTGACTCGTAGTGCCGGCAGGGGCGCTGCCCGGAGGGGCTCCACCCACGACAGCCCAACCAGCGCGAAGAGACCGATCCGCAGGCACCAACGATGGATATTCATGTCAACTCGCGGCCCGGCACACCTCGCGTGCACCCGGCCGAAGGACCACAAGCCTGCCGCCCATCCGGCCCACTTGGCAATGCTGACGTGCCTGACGCCCACTGCTTTGCTGTCCAGCGCGGTAAACTCTCGGAACCTTGACCTGGATCAAGGTCCTTCGGCGTCGCCTGCCGCATACTCGCAGCCTGACTCGCCGTACCTCGCGCCATGAAACAGATCCGCCTCCACACCAACCTGCCGATCATTGCCATTGTCACGCTCGTTTGCGCCACCGCGGCGGGCGCCGCCAGCAAACCTGCCCGTTCGCCGGCCGAAGCGATGGCACAGGGCAAGGCTTCGCTTCACGTCCGGGCTCGTTTCGAGGGAGTGGATCAGTCGGGACTGCGCGAGGCGCAGGCTGTGACGCTGCGCACGCGTCTGGGTTTCACCTCCGCCGCATGGCTCGGATGGGTCGCCTCCATCGAGGCCGAGTCCATCGTCGCCCTCGATGGTGACCGCTACAGCCAGGCTGGAATCAACCCAGGGGGCGCCGACCGGGCGGTGGTCGCCGATCCCACCTCTTCGGAGATCAACCAGGTGTTTCTGAGCACCACCCTCCCGGAAAAGACCACCGCCACGGTGGGACGCCAGCGCTTCGTCCTCGACAACGCCCGTTTCGTCGGCGACGTCGGTTGGCGGCAGAACCAGCAGACGTTTGACGCCTTCGCGCTGCAGACCAAGGCCCTGGCCAAGACCACCCTGACCTACGCCTACCTCGATCGGATCCACCGGGTGTTTGGTGACCGGCACCCGCAGGGAAACTGGAAGTCGGCCTCGCATATCCTCCATGGCATCCATTCGGGTCTGCCTGCAGCCGGAACCCTGGCCGTGTACGCCTACCTGCTCGATTTTAAAAACGCCGCAGCCAGCTCCTGCGCGACCTTCGGTGCCAGCTACGCCGGGGCCTTCACTCGCTCCACCCACCTCAAGTTCCCCTTTCGCTTTGAAGCGGCGCACCAGTCAGACTACGGCTCCAGCGCGTTGACCTACGCTACCGACTACGTTGCCGCCGAAGCAGGCGTTGCCGGTCCGGCCGCGACGCTCAGCCTGGGCGCCGAGTGGCTCGGGAGCGACCGACAGGTCGGATTCAAGACGCCTCTGGCCACCCTGCACGCCTTCAACGGCTGGGCCGACCTGTTCCTCACCACGCCGGGCGCCGGACTGCGCGACACCTATTTTAAGGTGGTCGGGCGGCTTCCTGCTTCGCTGGGCGTGACCGGTTTTTTTCATCGGTTCGAAACGGATCAACACGCGCGTCTCGGAACCGAGGCGGACCTGCAGGTCTCACGGAGTCTCGGTAAGTTCGTGACGATGACCGCAAAATCCGCCACGTTCTGGTCGTCGAGCCCGAACTACCCCGACGTTCGCAAGCTCTGGCTGCAGGTGGAATTCATCCATTGATCCACTACCGGCCCTTCCCCCACACCCCATCCCGTCAACGCCAAGTTCCACCGTGATCTTCATTTCTCCGAGCGCCCGGCCCTCCTGCACCGGGACCGTACCGAGACCACCCTGCGCCCGTTCATGACCCCGGCTTCCCTCCGCTCCCGCCTGCTCATTCTGCTCGGCATCTGGGCCACCCTGGGGTTGCTCGCGGGTCTGGGGACGTACACCTTCACCTTCGCGCACGGTCTGTCTTATTTTTCGAATGATCCGCGGGCCTGCATGAACTGCCACATCATGCGGGAACAGTTCGACGGGTGGCAAAAATCGCCCCACCACGCCGTCGCCACCTGCAATGACTGCCATACGCCGCACACGTTTTTCGCCAAGTACCTGAGCAAGGCGGAGAACGGTTTCTGGCACTCCAAAGGCTTTACCCTGCAGGACTTTCACGAACCCATCATGATCCGCCCGAAGAACGTCACCGTGCTCCAGCAGAACTGCGTCGGCTGCCACGAACAGATTGTCGACGGCATCAACACCCACCCCGGCAATCCACAGAAGATGCTCGATTGTCTGCACTGTCACCGAGAAGTCGGCCACGGACCGGTGCGCTAGTCGTTTCACCCAACCTCTCCCTCTTTTTCCGCATGCGCTCCCATCCGTCCACCGACCACCGCGGCCTAGCCACCTGGGTCTACCTGCTCATTCTCGTCGGCACCGCCGGCGCCGCCTTCCTGGTCCTGATGCTCTATGGCAACATCGTCGCCCGGAAAGCCGAGGCGACAAAGGACGTCTTCCGCGTGGTCGAGGTCAGCGACCGCACCGAGGACCCGGCGCTTTGGGGGAAGAACTACCCGCGCCAATACGACAGCTACCGGCGCACGGTGGACACCGAACGCACCAACCACGGGGGCAGCGAGGCGTTCCAGCACCTCGACGAGGACCCGGCCTGGCGCCGGATCTTTGCCGGCTACGGCTTCGCCCTGGACTACCGCGAGGAGCGGGGACACGCCTACATGCTGGTCGACCAGCGCGAAACGCAGCGGGTGACCAAGCTGAACCAGCCGGGCGCATGCCTGCACTGTCACGCCTCGACCTTGAACGCCTACATCGACCAGGGAATCAAGGCAGGGGTGCCGGCCGGCCAGGAAAACTGGGAAGCTCAGATCCAGAAGGGTTTCGAGGAGGTGTGCAAAATGCCCTACTCCGAGGCCACCCAGCTGGTGAAGCACCCGGTTTCCTGCATCGACTGCCACGATGCCGAAACCATGAACCTGCGCGTCAACCGGCCCGGTTTCCTCAACGGGATCCGCGCCCTCGCCCGGTCCGACTACGCCACCCCGCACCTGCCAAGCATCGAGCGCTGGCGTCGCGACGGCCGCAAGGGCGAGTATCAGCCGAACAGCGACGCGACGCGCCAGGAGATGCGTTCCATGGTCTGCGCCCAGTGTCACGTCGAATACTACTTCAAGGGTCCCGGCAAGGTCGTCACCTACCCCTGGCAGAACGGCCTGAAGGTGGAGCAGATCGAGGCAACGTATGACCAGGCTGGATTCAAGGACTGGACGCACCAGGAGACCGGCGCCGAGGTCCTGAAGGCCCAGCACCCGGAGTTCGAGATGTGGAGCCAGGGCATCCACGCGCGCAGCGGCGTGTCCTGCGCCGACTGTCATATGCCGTATGTCCGGGAAGGCGCGATCAAGGTGAGCAACCACCATGTGCGTTCTCCCCTGCTCAACGTCGCGCAAGCCTGCCAGACCTGCCACCGCGTGCCGGAGGCGGAGATCAAGGCCCGGGCATTGACCGTTCAGGACCGCAATGTCGCCCTGCTCAATCGGGGGGAAAAGGCCCTGCTCGGCTTGCTCGACTCCCTCGTGCTCGCACGCAAGAACGGCGCCACCGACGCTCAGTTGCAGGCCGCGCGCGCGCTGCAGCGCAAAGCGCAGTGGCGGCTCGACTTTGTCTCCGCGGAAAACTCCATGGGGTTTCACGCTCCCCAGGAGGCGGCCCGTATTCTGGCCGAGGCGATCGACTACGCCCGCCAAGGAGAACTCCAGGTGACACGCGACGTTCCAGGCGCCCTCACCGCGCCTGCACCGGCTCCCAAGTGAGGTCGGACCGATACCGACGTCCCAACCTGGCGACCGTCAGGTCGAGCGTCACCTTCGCGCCCACATCTTGCCTCCCTCTCCCCCTCCGTGCCGCGCCCAGGCCATTGAAACCTTGATACAGGTCAATGCCGGCGGCGCGAGGCTCCGGTACGATCATCGCCATGATCCCGGTCTCCACGATCTCGCCGTCCCGTTTCCTGCGCGCCCGCCCCCATCGCCGGGCGCACGGCACCGTGTTTCTTCCCAAGGAGCACGGATCGTGGTCGCTCGCGCTCGAACCCATCACGCTCGGCCTGCTCGCCGCGCCATCACTGGCCGGCGCCGCTCTCGGTCTGGCCGGCTTCGCGGGCTTTCTCGCCCGGCGGCCGGTCAGGGCGATCGCCCAGGGCAGCGGCGGGCGTGACACCTGGATTGCCGCCGGCCTGCTGATCGGTTGCGGGCTCGCCGCCTTCGTCTGCTCCGCCCGGCTGGTTTCACCCGCAATGCTCGCCCGTCTCCTCGTCCTCGCACCGGGCGCGATCCTGTTCGTGATCTGCGACATCCAAGGAGAGTCGCGCGCTGCGTCGGCGGAGTTGGCGGGGAGCGCCACCTTTGCCCTCCTGCCGTTTGTTCTCGCCTCCTTCGCCGGTGAGTCGACGGCGAGCGCCATCAGTCTCACGCTGCTCGCCCTCGCGCGCAGTCTGCCCACCGTGATCATGGTCCGCTGGTACCTCCGATGGCAGAAGGGCCAGGCAACCCCGCGGCTCGCACCGCTTCTGGCCGGGCTGGGCGGGCTCGCTCTCACCATTCTTCTCGCCGCCCTTCGCCTCGTGCCCTGGCTCGCCGTCAGTGGCGCCAGCCTGCTCTGGATTCGCACCGGCTGGTGGTTGTCGTCCCGGCGGCCGCGGTGGAGCGCGCGGAGGATCGGAGTGACGGAAGCGCTTCTCGGCGTGGCCTATACCACCCTCGTCGTCCTTGCCTACCGCAGCTGATCCCAAATCGCACCTGACTTGACCTGGATCAAGGCCGCGCGCCTCCGTTCCTGCTACGCTGATACCCACAGCCTCCTCCCACCCGCACCGTCCTCCTCTTCTTTCCAAACCGTCCCTCCCACCATGAATGTATCCGCTCCTTTCCTCTCCCGATTGCTGCTCTGCGCCCTGTGCGCAGCGGCCGTCGCCCGCGCCGACGAAGGTCCGTCCGCTCCCGCCGGTCCGGTGGTGCTGCCGCCCGAGGTGGCCGCCCTGCCCGTGATTCAGGCCGTGCTGACGTCCCCTCCCCACGTCCCGCCCGCCATCACCCGCACCACCTCCGCCCGCGTGGTCGTCAACCTCGAGGTGCTCGAAGTCGTTGCCCGCCTGGCCGACGGCGTGGAGTATACGTTCTGGACCTACGGCGGCAGCGTGCCGGGCTCCTTCATTCGGATCCGCGAGGGCGACGTGGTGGAATTTCACCTCAACAATCACCCGTCCTCCAAACTTCCCCACAACATTGACCTGCACGCCGTGACCGGCGCCGGCGGAGGAGCGGCCTCGACCTTCACCGCCCCGGGCCACAGCTCCCAGTTCACCTTCCAGGCCCTGAATCCCGGGCTCTACGTCTACCACTGCGCGACCGCACCGGTGCCGATGCACATCGGCAATGGCATGTATGGTCTGATCCTGGTCGAGCCCAAGGGAGGGCTGCCGGCGGTGGACAAGGAGTTCTATGTCATGCAGGGGGAATTCTACACCACGGGCAAATTCGGCGAGGAGGGACTCCAGTCCTTCGACATGGCCAAAGCCATCGACGAACGGCCACCCTACATCGTCTTCAACGGCTCGGTCGGCGCACTCGTCGGCGACAAGGCACTCAGCGCCAAGGTCGGCGAAACGGTTCGCATCTACTTCGGGGTCGGGGGCCCCAATGTCGTCTCTTCGTTCCACGTGATCGGCGAGATCTTTGACCGGGTCTACACGGAAGCCGGCCTCGGCTCGCCCAACCTCAACGTGCAGACGACCCTCGTTCCCTCCGGCGGCGCCACCATGGTCGAAATGAAACTGGAGGTCCCAGGCACCTACATCCTCGTCGACCACTCCCTGACCCGCGCCTTCAACAAGGGGGCGCTCGGCATGCTGAAGGTGGAGGGCGCGGCCAATCGCGTCTACTACTCAGGCAAGGAAATCGACGCCGTTTACCTCGGCGCCCAGGCCGAGGCCGGCTCCGACTCCGCCAAACGTGAAGCCCAGCTCCGCTCGCAGATCGCCGCCGAGACCAAGGCCAATCCGGTCATTGCGGGGCTGACCAAGGAAATGCAGATCGAAAAGGGCAAACAGGTCTACATGGGACTCTGTTTCGCCTGCCACCAGGCCGACGGCAAGGGCCTGCCCGGCGCCTTCCCGCCGCTCGCCGCCTCCGACTACATGCTGGCCGACCGCGATCGCACCGTCCGGATCGTGCTGAAGGGACTGACCGGACCGGTCACGGTCAATGGCACCACCCTCAACAGCGTCATGCCTCCCCAGGAGGCCGTGCTCACCGACTCGCAGGTGGCCGACGTGCTGACCTACGTCTACAACGCCTGGGGCAACACCGGCGAGGCGTTCACCTCCGCCAAGGTAAAGGCCATCCGCAACGAGACACACTGATGCGGATACGGAGGGGTTGACCACGAATGGAAACGAATGAACACGAATAGAGACCTCCTCAGAAAAGGCCGGACAGAATTGAGCCCTGTCCGTTTCTCGGGGTTGAATGCTTTCCGCGAAAGGGACCTTCCTTCGTGTGCATTCGTGTCCATTCGTGGTCTCACCTGATTCCCTCGGACTGGACCTCCGGTTGACATTCCCCCCCATGACTCCCACACCCCCACTTCTCTCCGGGTTTATGATCCCCGTTCGTGCCCATTCGTGTCCATTCGTGGTCATCCTCCTGCTTGCGATCCTGCTCGTGGCCCCTCGTCCGGCAGAGGCCGCGGACAACAGCTCTTCCATGGTCACGGTGCCGGCCGGGGTGCACCGGCCGCTGTTCCGCACCGCCCGGGATCCGGCGGAGGTGCGTGTATCCGAATTTCAGATCGACACCGTTCCGGTCACCAACGCGGAATTTCTCGCCTTTGTCACCGCCCATCCCAAATGGCGTCGCTCCCAGGTCAGCCGTCTCTTCGCCGACGCCTCCTATCTCAACCACTGGGCCGGTGACCTCGAACTCGGTCCGCTCGCCCCGCCCGAGGCACCGGTCGTGCGGGTGTCCTGGTTCGCCGCCCGCGCGTTCGCCGCTGCCTTCGACAAGCGGCTCCCGACCACCGCCGAGTGGGAGTACGCCGCGTCCGCCGGCTACTCCGAAGTGGACGGTCGCAAGGACTCCGAGCTGTCCCGCGATCTCTACACCTGGCTGGCGCGACCGGTGCCCGCCATCCACCCGGTTGTCTCCACCGGAAAGCGCAATGCCTTCGGCGTAAAAGGAATTCACGGCCTGGTCTGGGAGTGGGTCGAGGACTTCAGCACGGCCCTGGTGACAGGCGAATCGCGCGGGGACGCCGGGCTGGAGCGCGACCTCTTCTGCGGTTCGGGCTCGCTCAACGCCAAAGACACCTCCGACTACGCCGCTTTCATGCGTCAGGCGCTGCGCTCCTCACTCAAAGCCAACAACAGCACCTCCTCGCTCGGTTTCCGGTGCGCCCGGGACCTTGCTCCCTCGTCGTCTCCTCTTTCCCTTCCATGAAACTCTCCACCCTGACCCTGCTTCCCCTCCTCCTCGCTGTCGTCCTGCCAGCCCGCGCTTCCGACCCCGCCCCTGCCTCGACCAAAGTCGCGCCCTGCTGCGCGGAAAAGGAGGCTCCCGTCGTCAAGAAAGCGTCGTGCTGCGATCCGCTCGCCCCGGCCGCCTTCAGCCGGGACTCCCTCTATCAGCTCGACGCCACGTTCACCGACGACACCGGCCATCGTGTCGCCCTCGGGGATTTACGCGGCCGGCCGGTCCTGCTGACGATGTTCTTCTCCTCCTGCGGCTACGCCTGCCCGCTCCTGCTCGGAGATCTCCAGCGTATCCGGGCCGGCCTGACCGCCGAGGTGAGGGAAAGGACCGTGATCGTGCTGGTGTCCTTCGACACGCAGCGTGACACCCCGGCCGCGCTCGCAGCCTACCGCACCCAGCGGCAGTTGGACTCGGGTTTTGTGTTGCTGCACGCCGAAGCCGCGGGCGTGCGCGAACTGGCCGCCCTGCTCGGGGTCAAATTCAAGCAGGAAGCCGACGGCAATTTCGCCCACTCCAACCTGATCACCGTCCTCAATCCTGCCGGCGAGATCGCACACCAGCGGAGCGGGTTGCGGGACGGTCTCGCCGAGACAGCCGCCGCCGTCATGCTCGCAGCCTCCACGCCCCGCCAGCCATGAGCTCCCCCAAATTCAAAACCTTTGACGTGCGCCCGCTCCTCGCCCGCGGCGAAGAGCCGTTCTCACTGATCCGGGCGCGGGTCGACGCCCTGGTCGCCGGATCGGGCGTGACCATCGTCGCCCCCTTCATGCCCGCTCCCTTGATTGAACTGCTGAAGAGCGAGGGATTCCAGTCCACCTGCGAACGTCGCTCCGACGGCGCCTGGGCCGTGAACTTCTGGAAACCCTGAGCCCGGTTGGCCAGCCCACCCACCGTCGCCGCCGCACTCGCTCCTTCTTCCCATGAAAGCTTCCGCCCTCCTCCCTCCCGACCGCGCCGCCGTGTGTGGGCTCGAAACCCCTACGTCCAGCGTCGCCCACGGCATCGTCAGTCAGGCCGTGCTCTCCGCCCCCGGCCTGCGTGTGACGCTCTTTCACTTCGCCGCGGGACAGGAGCTCTCCGAACACACCAGCGCCGCCCGCGTGCTCGTGCAGGTGCTTTCCGGCACCTGTGACTTTGCGGTGGACGGAACCACCCATGCGCTCAAGCGCGGTTGCCTGCTCCACCTTCCGCCTCACGCGGCCCATTCCGTGCGGGCAAGCGAGGAACTGACGCTGTTGCTGACGCAGGCCACTCCGGCCGGGGCTGCGAAATAATTGACGGGACACCCTCGTCCCACCCCCTAGGCTTGCGGCATGTCGACGCCTCCCCGCCCCGCCGACCAAAAGATCACCGGGCTCATCAGCTCGCTTCGGTGCTGCCAGCTGTTCACCGGCCTCTCGCCGGAGGACCTCGCGACCATCGCCGGCTTCAGTCAGCAGCGCGAAGTGGCGAAGGATGACTATCTCTTCCGCCAGGGCACTCCTCCTGAGGGCTTCTACGTGATGGTGCGCGGGGCCATCAACGTACACCGGGTGAGCGTCGAGGGAAAGGAACAGGTCATCCACGTGTTCCGTTCGGGTGAGACCTTTGCGGAGGCCGCACTGGCTTCTCCCACCGGCTATCCGGCCGATGCGCGCGCCGTGGAGCCGAGCACCGTGCTCGTCATTCCCAAGGCCCCCATCCTCACTTTTCTCGGACGCCGGCCCGACCTGGCCATGCGCATGCTGGGTTCGATGAGCGCCCACCTGCGCGTGCTCGTCGGCATGCTCGACGACCTCACGCTCAAGGATGTGGAGACGCGGCTGGTCAATTGGCTGGTGAAACACAGCGGCGGGCGCGCCGGCGTGGTCGCGCTTTCTGGCACCAAACGGGTGCTCGCGGCGGAACTCGGCACGAGCAGCGAGACCCTTTCGCGCACCCTTGCGAAACTGCGTGACCAGGGCCTCATCAGCGTCGCCGCCAAGTCCATCACGGTGCGCGACCCCGCTGCCCTCAGCGCCATCCTGCGCCGGAACCTGGGCGAGCAATAGCCCCTTCTTGGTCACCCGCAGGGTTCACTCCTGAAGGGCGTCGCTCCGTCGACGCCGCGGAGACGCCCACCCTCGCCACACCGCCGGCCCTTTCCTCCCCGACGCGTCAACCTCCGCTTGACCCTTCTCGCCAGCCGGGCGCAACCGGCGCCGACGGAGCGGCTGTCTCACAACCTCCCGCCCCTTGCTGAATTGTAAAAAGAAGACCCTCTGGAGACGCGTATATGAATTCTTGCGACGACTCGGCTTGGTATAATGAGCTATACGAGGTTAGGGCTGAGGTTGCGAGACAGCCTCCGGAGCGGCGCCCTCCAGGGAAGCGTCCTTCGGTCAACCGATGTCACGATGGATCGGTTACAAGCAGCAATCGCAGGTCGTCAGCTCCTCCTCATGCCGCTTCCAGGGTGACCTTGGCCACCACCACCCGGAGGGTGCCGCGGGCGAGGGCTCCTCCACCTGGCCAAACTGGGAGCGTGCTGCCAGCACGACCCACAACCCGAGCCAGGCGGGAAACCAGCGATCGTTTGCTCCACGTTGCTACCAAAGCCGCGCTCCCCGCCAAAGCCCGGACCGGCTCGCTCAGCTGGGCCATTCGGCCCGGTTTCGACTCCAGGCGGCAGATGGTTAGTCATTGTGCCCGGTCGAAACCACGTTTGCATGCCTCCACCCCATGAACCCAAAACCTGCGCTTGAACCATGGAAGGACACAGATCCCGCCGTCGCGGGATGGACTCGGGAGAGCCCCTGTCGTTCATCGGCAAAGTGACTGTCCAAGTTGGCACAACCCGTTTGTATCCGTGTTGATCTGTGTCCATCCGTGGTTTATGAACGGATCGATTCGCTCTAGCCGCTGAAAACAGAATGAAACCTACCCGGTCCACCCCGAAGGATCGCGTCGGACTCCGGCAAATCGCCGAGGTTGCCGGCGTCTGCCTGATGACGGTGTCGCTCTCGCTGCGGGACAGTCCCAAGATCTCCCGTCCCACGCGCGAACGCATCCAGTCGCTCGCGCGCGAGCTGGGCTATCATCCGGATCCGGAGATTTCCCGGTTGATGAACCTGCTGCGCGTCTCCCGGACCACCAAGGGACGTATCGGCGTGGCGGTGATCGATTTCTTCCCGACCTCGCCGTTCCCGGAGCATGCCTACCACCGGCTCATCCGGCAGGGGATCTCGCAACGCAGCGAGGAACTGGGTTTCACCGCCACCCCGTTCAGCGCCGTTCACTACGACTTCAATCTGCGCCACCTGCTCAATGTGATCCGCACGCGTGGCATCGAAGGCGTGATCCTCATTCCCTGCGTCGGCAACCCCCTCTCGCTCGACGCGGCGGCCAGCTGGAACGGGCTTTCCGTGGTGGCGACCACGAACTCCATCCTCGCTCCCCGGTTCCACAGCGTCGTTCCTCACCAGTTTGCCAACATGATGCGGCTCATCGAGGAGATGCAGGCCGCGGGACTCCGCAAGGTGGGAGCCGTCTTCGAGGATTTCTTCGATGACCGCACCGCCCACAACTTCACCGCGGCGCTCAACTGGCACCATCACGGGCGCCGCATCCTCATGATCCCCGAAGCCGTCGACGAGGCCCGACGGGCCCGCACGCTCGCGACGTGGCTGACCAAGCACAAACCCGACGTGGTGTTTGCCCAATCCACCGAAACCGTGGTCCGCGCGTTGCGTCGCGTCGGCCGTTCGCCCGTGGACGACGTTCGGGTGATCGGGCTCGGCGTGCCCCACGAACCCATTTACTCCTACCTCGATGAACGACCCGACCTGGTCGGGGCCGGCGCCGTCGACCTGATCGCCGGCATGATCTACTACCACGAAACCGGCATCCCCACGCATCCCCGCACGACCATGATCGACGGCCAGTTGCGTTATTGCAGCACACTAGCAGCCGCCGGGTAGTCGGCCCGCCACCTCCTCTCCGTGCCCCCGCGCCTCCGTGCGCGCCCTGGCCGAACGGTCCACGATTGAACCACGGGGTCGCTCCCCCCGCTGCACGTCGCACTCCGTCCCCCGGAGTCTACGCTAAACCCGCCAGCCCCTCGCGCGGGTCTGCAGGGCAGCGCACCCTACGAGAGAACCATTCCCGGCTTCGCGCCGCCCCCGTTCGCTCGCGTCGATCGTTCCCCACCGATGAAGTGCCGCTGCCTGCTCGTTCTGGACGAGGTCTTCTTTCCCCAGCTTTTCGGCTCCGACGAGTTGGAGCGGTTGCGCCGGAGGGTGGGCCTAAGCGGCCCCTTCAGCGCGGACGACCTCGCCCGGGAGCCAGGGGAAAGCCTGGCTGACGTTGAATTGATCCTCTCCAGTTGGGGCATGCCGAGGCTCGACGCGGACCTGCTCGACCGCCTTCCCCGGCTGCGGGCGGTGTTTTACGCCGCCGGGACCGTGAAACCGATCGTCACCGACGAGTTCTGGGCTCGGGGGCTGCGGATCACCAGCGCGGCCCGGGAAAACGCCCGGCCCACCGCCGAGTTCGCCTTTGCCGAGATCATTCTTTCGCTCAAACGCGCCTGGCCTCGGTTGTTCGCCCTGCGCGAGGGGCGACGCTACCAGCAGGCCGATGACCTCGCTCCCGGCTGTTTTGGGAGCACCGTGGGCTTGATCTCCCTCGGCAAAATCGGCCGCCTCGTCGCCCAGCGGCTGGCATCGCTCGACGTTCACGTCGTCGCCTGGGATCCCCACGTTTCCGCCGAAAGTGCCTCCCGCCTCGGCGTTGAACTCGTCCCCCTGCCCGAGGTCTTCGCCCGGGCCCATGTGGTGTCATGCCACACGCCGCTGACGTCCGAAACCAGCGGATTTCTCGACGGCTCCCTCTTCGAACGGATGCGTCCCGGCGCCACTTTCATCAACACGGCCCGCGGCGGCCTGGTTCGGGAGCCCGACCTGCTGTCCGTGCTGCGGGCGCGACCCGATCTGTTCGCCGTGCTCGACGTGACCGAGCAGGAGCCGCCCCCGCCGGACTCCGCATGGTTCACCTTGCCCAATGTCGTGCTCACTCCTCACATCGCCGGCAGCACGGGTCCGGAGTGCCGTCGCCTCGGCCGCATGATGGTGGATGAAATTGAGCGATTCCTGCGCAACGAACCCCTGCTCGGGGAGGTGCTTGAGGACGAACTGAGCACGCTGGCCTGAGGCGATCCACAGCACCGACCGGTTCCGCCTCCCTTGTCGGACTTCTTCAGGCGGAGCCCATCCCCGCGGGGTCGGCGTCCCCACCTCCACCTGACGCGGACCTCGGATCGGCCTACTTCGACGCGCGGGGCCTGGCGGGCGGTATCACTTTCACGCTGCGGCCGCTGCGCAGGGAACGCCCGGCTGCATCCGCCAGCACCAGAGCCTGGCGGCCGTCCTCGGGCCCGACGGGCATAGGCTTGCCTTGTTCGACCGCATCGACAAACGCCGCCAGCTCCGCCTTGTAGGCCTCCGCATACCGTTCGAGAAAGAAGTAGAGCGGCTTGTCGGTCGAAACCGCCCGGGCGTCCGCCAACTCGACGGTGGTGGGCGTGCGATTGCCGGCCAGCAGACGACCCAGCGCGCCATGCACCTCCACCCGCTGGTCGTAGCCGTAGGCGGCTCGGCGGCTGTTGTTGATGTGACACAGGCGTCCGGACGCCGTTTTCATCACCACCATCACCGAGTCCGTATCCCCCGCCTCCGCCACCTTCGGGTCCACGAGGCAGCTCCCCGCGGCAAAGACCTCCACCGGCTCCTCCCCCAGCAGCCAGCGCGCGAGATCGAAATCGTGAATCGTCATGTCACGAAACTGTCCCCCCGACACCTTCAAATACCCCAACGGCGGCAGCCCCGGATCACGGCTTGAAATGATCACCTGCTCCACCGCTCCGACCGCCCCTTCGCGCACCTTCGCCGCAAGGGCGGCGAAACTCGGATCAAAGCGGCGGTTGAAGCCCACCAGCATCGGCACCCCCGCCGCTCGCACCACCTTCAGGCAGGCGTCGACGCGACGCAGGGACAGGTCGATCGGCTTTTCGCAAAAGATGGCCTTTCCCGCCCGCGCCGCCGCCGCCGCCAGTTCGGCGTGGGTCGCGGTGGACGAGGCAATGAGGACGGCCCCCACCTCGGGATCGCGCAACGCCACTTCGCGGTCCACCACGGTGGCCCCGTGGCGGTCGGCCAATGCCTTCGCCGCCTTGGCGTCGACATCGACCACATAGCGCAGCCGGCAGGCCGCGGAGGAGGCCACATGCGACGCGTGAACCGAACCAATCCGACCAGCGCCAAAAAGGGCAAACGTGAGCATAGGGGTGAAACGGTGGGTGAACCAAAGGTCGCCGCCGCACCTTCCACCGCGAGGAAAAAGCGCCGGGAGGAGTCCCGACCTTTTCACGGTCACGGCACAGGCCAGCAGCCCACCCACCCGACAACGCCCTGCCCCGGCACGCGAGAAGGATCAAACTTTAGCGTAGACCGAACCACCAGACCCGGACGATCGACTACGAATGGACACGAATGAACACGAATGGGAAGACCCCATGGCCCACCCTCCGAGCCCACCCGTGGCTCCACCCCCTCCGGCCCTTCGTGTCCATTCGTGGTCAAAATCCTTCCGGAGTTCGTCGTTTCCTATCCGCGTCCATCCGTATCCATCCGTGGTTCACCCCCCTCCGCCCGTTCGTGTCCCTTCGTGTCCCTTCGTGGTCGAAATCTCCCGCCATTCATCCATTCCCATCCGCGTCCATCCGTGTCCATCCGTGGTTCAAACCTCTCCGCCCATTCGTGTCCCTTCGTGTCCCTTCGTGGTCAAAATCCTTCCGAAGTTCGTCGTTCCTATCCGCGTCCATCCGTGTCCATCCGTGTCCATCCGTGGTTCACCCCCCCTCCGCCCCTCGTTTCCACTCCAACAGATCGCCCTCCACCGTCGCTACCGTTCCAGCCGGAACTGCGGCAGCACCGGCGCCGCCTCCGGCACCGCCGCGCGATAGTCCTCACCCAGCAGCGCCGCCACAGTCGCCGCCACCTGGCCCTGGGTGACCGGCTCGCCTCCCTCCACCTCCCCGAGCGCCGGCACGCCGGGGCCGATCGCCGCCATCCAGGTCTGATCGGAGTGCGGCGTCGACTCGCCGTGATTCGTCCAATCGGCCGGAGTTTCGCCCCTCCCGTGATCCGTGGTGATGATCAGGGTGGTCCGATCGCGATACTCCGGCTGGGACTGCAGGTACTCCCACCACTCGCGGAGGTAACGGTCGCATTGCTGAATCGAATACACATACTTGTCGTAGCGGCGGCCATGGGCCCAGGTGTCGGGTTCGCCCAGGGCAACATAAGCCAGCCGCGGCCGGTGGGTCTGCAGCAGGTCGAGCGCGGCACGAAACGCAAATCCATCGAAGTGCTCGTCCCGCGACTTGGTGGTGATGTCGTCCATCCACTGCTGGATCTCGGCCAGCCGCGGGGACACACGATCCAGCCGCGAGTGGCGGCCGGACACCCACAAGGGAAACCGGCTTCGCGTGACGTTGAGGATGTAGGGGAAAATCTGCCACGTCGTACACGCCACCACCCGCCCGGCGCAGGCCGGTCGCCCGTCAAGCCATTCAAGCACCGTCACATTCGGATTGTGCCGCGGGAAGTTGGTGGTGATGAGGGGGTCCGGATGGCCCGTGAGCAGTTCATTGTACCCTGGGTACGAGATCCACGCCGTGTTGGCCACCGCGGCCCGGCTGCCGCGATCACGATTGCCCAGCAGTAACCCGCGCTTTGCCACCTGCGTCCAGAGAAACGGCATCAACCGCTCGCGCCGGGCCTGCACCGTCTCGGCCCCCAGATCCCGGATCACCAGCGGACGCTCCTTCTCGGCCACCCCGCCCTTCTCCTTGTCGAGGTACGCCTCATCCAGCCCGCGAAACACCTCCTGCCACCGCAACCCGTCCAGCGTCACCAGCAGCACCTTGCGATCCCCCTCCGACTCCGCCGCCGCAAGCGAAACGCTCCACCCGAGGAAAAGCAGCAACCAAGCCAGCCCCCCGCGCCCCCATCCCTCCCCCCCTCGTGTCCCATCGTGTCGATTCGTATTCATCCTCATTCCGGTGTTCATCGTTTCATATCCTCTTCCCATCCGTGTCCATCCGCGTCTATCCGGGTTTCACCCCTCCGTCCATCCCGGTGCCCCATTCGTGTCCCTTCGTGTCCATTCGTGGTCACAATCCCTCCGCTGTTCGTCGTTTCCCATCCGTGTCCATCCGCGTCCATCCGTGGTTCCACCCCTCCCCCATTCGTGTCCGTTCGTGTCCATCCGTGGTTCCACCCCTACGTCCATTGTCTTCATGTCTCGCCTTCAGCGCCGGATCGGCGCAAGCCAGGGCCACTCGGTTTTCGGCGCGAAGTTATACCGCAGGCAGGTCTGCTGAAGGGTCGCATTGGGCCAGCGTGACACCCGGATCAACCCGCGGCCCTCCAGCAACGGCCGCGGATCGAACGCCACGGAGAACGCGGTGTACGCCGCCAGGTCCCCTTCAAATTTCAAGGGCCAGCCGCGGGCAAGCGGGTGATCGGGCAGGCGACGGCCCGTGGTGTGCAGCGCCTTCCAATTGTGCTCAAGCACGCGACGCGCCCCCGCCGCATCCTCGGCCGCACCCCGGGGCAGGCTGCCGTGTTTGCCCCACTCAACCCCGATCCACGCCCGGCCACCCTGGCGATTCGCGTCCGCCACCGCCTCCGGCCCCTCGGCCACATAACCATGCAGGTAAGTCTGCACCCGGGTGACGGTGTGGGTGCCGGGCTGATACTCGATCCAGACGATCTCGTGATCCGCCGGCTCGTTGTCGGCCGGAAAATCGAGATCGTCCTCCCAAAAAAGGTGGTACCCGATGATCGGCCGGTCGGGATGGACCACAGCCACGATATCCTTGAGCGGAAAAAATTCCCCGGCGACGAGGAACAACCGCGGCGCCAGGGCCAGAACCCGCTCCCGCTCCTCCGGCGTGGGATCGCGCCAGCGGTCGGCGTCCAGCACGCGACGATAATGTTCACTCGCCTCATCCAGGCTGCGCCGGTCATGCGCCGCGCTCCCCTGGGCGTTCCACGCCGTGACCTCGGCCTCCGTCGGCGCCGCCGCCTTGGCCACTCCTCCCGCACCCAACACCAGCGCCAGCAGCCACAACATTCCGGCAACCCATCGTGTCCCCGCCGCCGCTCGGTTGGAGGTGGGGTCGTCGACCCCGCGGGGAACGGCGTTGCGTGAATAAATTGGGCAACGGAGAGGCGGGACCGGTTGGTCCCGTCGCGGCCTTCCCGCGACTGCGGGGCCACCTCCACCGGAGTCCTGCCTGCCTCCCCTCTGAGGCCGGCCTTCGCGGTCGCGCCTGGCACCGCCGGCGGGGTGTTGCAATAGGCCTCCCCAGTCCGCCGTCCTGCATCCGCGTCCATCGGTGTCCATCCATGGTTCCTCTGTGATGTGAAGCTTCATCGGAAATCCTTCGCCCAGGCGTCCAAGGGCCGGATCACCGGCACCGGGAGCACGGGCCACTTCGGGCCCACCGGGCTCAGTACGACCACAATCCTTACGTCTCTGACCGCAGCCTCGGCCGGCACGGTGAGACTCAGCACCTGGATTCCGTCGTTCTGCATCTCCACGGCCGTAGGGGGAGTGGCCGCCCGGACTGTCCAGGTCGCACGCACGGGCGAAAGGGCCTCAATGCGCAAGGTGCGTCCCTCCCGGCTGAGCACCGCCCGCGAACCCTCGATGGCCACGGACGCGGGCGTCAGCATCTGCCAGATCAGCGGCGTGCCCGGCCGCAGTCCGGTCACCTCATCCTGGACCAGCACCCGGCTGCGGTCGAGCATCACCACCCCCCGCCGGAACCCGGCGGCATCGTCGGGATACGCAGAGCGCAGGTCGGTGATCGCATAGGCCGCCGCCTCCGTGGAGGCAAACGCCTCCCACGGCACGTCAGCATCCGGCGACTGGCGACGCGTGCCCGGCGTGATCGTATTGTGACTGCGGTTGTTCAGCCGGAAATACGCCCAGCGCGGGCTGTCCACGGTCGCTCCGTCCCAGTACCCGGGGAGATTGTAACCGTCGGGTCCGAGGTCCACCGCCCACCGCACGCCATCCGCGTCCAGCATGAAGGAACCGGCGTCGAGGTGTCCGTGGTTGACCCGGTTGCTGCCCGCCTTGAGCCCGGTCCAGAGCGCCGCCGGATCATCCCAGGCACTGCGAAACAGCGCCAGCCGGCTCGGTCCGTCAAACGCGACATCCCGCGCGGGACGCGCGGTGCCGGCTCCGGGATCCTCCGGGAACCACAGCGCATGCATCGCCAGGAATCGCTCCTTCATGTCGGGCGGCTGGTCCAGCAAATCGAGCAGGAGCCTCCGGCTGAGCGCCATCGCCACCGGCAGGTTCGCCTGCGCCGCCAGCCAGGTCAGCGCCGGATCCGCCCCGAGGTGCGCGCGTCCGTCCGCAAAGTTGAACGAGAGCCCGGTCGGGCTTTGCACGTGCAGCCGGAACAGCGCGGTGCGCGAGAAACCCGGACGACGGCCCAGTCCCAGGTCGTGACCCAGCGCGCTCTCCAGCGCAGCGAGGATGAGCACATTGTAGCGCGTTCCATAACTCCAATACACCGGTCCCTCCGGATAGGCGCCATCCGGCTCATACGCCGCCATCGCCTGCGGCAGGGTGTCACGCAGCCCGTCCAGCACCGCCCGCGCCAGCACGGGTTCGCGGTCCGCCAGCGCGAGCGCGGAAAGCAGAAACCCGCCGTTGCACACCTGGTTCCAGTTGTTCTTCTCGTTACCGGCGACAAAGGGAAACGAGATGCGCTCCTTGTCGCGACGGCCGTACGCGGGCGCCACATACGCGAGCGATTTCTGTCTCAGCGCCTGCTCAATCGCGGCGCGCTCCGCCTCCGTGAGCGTATCGTGGAGCCAATCGTATCCCAGGGCCAGGGCGGTCGCCATCTCCGCCACATCGAGAAAGTGCGAGGGATTCCAGTCGGGGAACTCCGCCGCACGCAGCATGACGTCGCGGGCGTGACGCCGGAACCGGTCTTCACCGGTCAATCGGTACGCCAGGGCGGACGTGGTGACGTGTCCAAGGGCTTTGCGCGACTGGTCCAGCATGCGCGGCCCCACCAGGAGGTACTCAATCGGCGAATCAGCCAGCAGCAGCTCCGCACACTCCACCACCCGCGCATGCAACCGGGCGCGGACGGGATCGTGTTTCGCCAGCTCGACCAGACGGGCAAAACCACCCGGCTTCACCAACAGCCGGGGATGCCCCGCCTGCAGGGTGGTCAGCTCATCTCCGCGCAGCGCGGTCATCCCCGCCAACGCCACGATCCACATCGCAACCACCAGCCCCCGCATCCGCAGGGTGACAGAAATGCCGCTCCGTCCGAATTCGTGTCCATTCGCGTCCATTCGTGGTTCAAAAAGGGGTTGGGGTTCGTTCCCGGATTCGCGAGGGCATCCGCGAGAGGATTCACCGTGACAGGCTCGTCATTCCAAGACGAGCCCAACCCGGCGACCCCTGCTCCCATCCGTCTCCGCAATCGAGAGTCGCGCCGCCCGCGCCCGCGCTCCTGCCCAACCAAAGTCGAAGCATGCACCCTGGCCAGCGCCAGGCGGGTTTAGCGTAGACCGCTGAAAGCGCTCCCACCGACTGCGTAGTAGGCGGCCGAGCCCCGCGTTCGCGCCTGCACGTCACCTTCAGCCCGATCCAGCCGCGGTGTCCGGTGGAGGTGGGGTCGCCGACCCCGCGGGGATGGGCGTCGCGTGAACCAATCGGTCCACGGTCCCCCATCCCCTCACATCCCATCCCCTCACGTCGACACGGCCGACGTCGGCCCCACCGACACCGGCCGCGTTTCGGCGAAGGTGACCGTCGAGCCGTCGCGCAGGCGCGCCCGCAGGTGCAGCACCAACGACGGGCCACTCAGGGTCGCGGGGAGCGACGCCATGAAGTCGACCGCGGTCCGCGTGCCCAAGGGAAAGTTGAGGGCGCGGGCCACATCGTCGCGAGGCAGCAGCGTGGGTGTCTCACCGATCAGAATGGAACCAGCCCACAGCTCCACTGCGACGATCTGGTCCTGGCTGGGACCGAGCCAGACCCAACCCTGCACGCGAAACGCCTGTGTCGACAACGGTGCCACGCCATCCGGAGTGTCGATCGCCGAGTACCGAGGAACGGGCAAGGCTGGCTCCGTCGCCGACGTGTCGCCCACCTTGACGGCGGAGAAGTTCGCGAAGGATCGACTTCCCGGCAGCAGCGCGCGGTGGCGGTCGCCCCGCGTGTGATGCCGCAGTCGCCAGCCTTGCCAGCGGTCGCGCAGGGTCTTGTTGACGCGCACGACGGCGAGCAGACCGATCGGGTTGTTGGCGGGAAACGCATCCACCACGTCCAGGATGTCCCAATCAAACCGCGTCCCGGGCCAGTCCTTCAGAGCGAGCAGAAGCTCGGTGACATTGGATGTCTCAAAGGTGTGGAAGTGAATGTTAATGTCGTGACCCAGGTGAATGGCGTGCCGCATGCCCGCGGCCAGCTGCGTGCGGCGCGCCTTCAACTCCGCTGCATCGAGTCCGGCCCCAAAAAAGGCATCCTCCACGCCCCAGACAAATTCATCGATGTGGGTGGGATCGCAGGCCGTCGTCTTCCGTTGAAAATCCTCGAGCACATGACTCACCGACGTGAGGGCGCGCGGGCGATCCCAGGTCCGTCGGCGATCAGGCGCCACCATGTAGATGATGCCACCCGGACGCAGCACGCGGTACCACTCCGCAAAGGCCGCGATGGGGTTGGCGACATGTTCGATCACGTGTGAGGAGATCACGTAGTCGAGCGCGTTGTCGTGAAAGGGTAGATGACAGGCCTCGCCAAAATAGTCGGCATGCACCTGCTCCAGTCCGAACTCCTTGAAGCAATCCACGTAAATCGGAGCCGGGTCGAGCCCAGGGACCGGCGACTTGAACGCGCCAATCTCGACTCCCAGTTTTCCCCGCCCGATCCAGCGGGCGACCTTTTCTTCGTGCGTCATGAGCAGCGGTCGTGTCGTTCGCTAACTCGAAGCCGCCGGCGCTTTTTGCAGAACCGCAACGGACTGTCCCAGCGAACCGCTGCCCGTCATGACCATTCCATTCTCAAAGGACACCGGTTCCGGAAGGGGAATGTACATCGTATCGCCCCGATGGACATGGCGCAGCGCAAAGTGGGCGTGGTGTGCCCAGGCCTCGATCGCATCCCTCGACAAGAACTGGTTCAGATGCCGGTCCGGTCGCACCTGAGCCACGCCAGAGATGAACTCCACCCAGTGCGACGGCACGCAGAATTCAAGAAAGGACATGACCAGCAGGCCACCCGGTTTGAGCACGCGGTGCGCCTCAAGGATATACCGATAGGTGTCCTCGTGGGCCAGGTGGGTGAACACGGAGAAGAAACAGGCAAAGTCAGCCGACTCCGCCTCCGCGGGTATCTTCGCGCCCTGGCACAACTCAAACCGCCAGTCCTCCCTCCGGCATAGGTCCTTCGCATACTCGAGCAAACGGGGCACGACGTCGCAGCCGAGGTAGTCGATCTTCGGAAAAGGCGCCAGCTGACAGGCCAGTCTCCCACTGCCACATCCCACATCGACCACGCGATGGTCGTCCCTCAGCCCGAGCGAGCGCAGCAGGGAGTGCTCGAGTTTTCCCACGGCGACAAATTCGCCCCCCACCGCCCGGCTCAACGCCTCGTCGGCGCCCAACCGGCGCTCCAACTCGGCCACATGCGTGCGATAGTCTTTCTCATAGTCAACGGGGGACATAGCCCCGAACTGTGCCGCAGATGGGAACCTCCGCAAGTTTCGTAACCGTCAATCGCCAGCCACCCGCTCAATTCGCTCATGGCCGTCAGTTTCGGCAAACGGGGGGCCCTCACCGCCGAAGTCTCGGCGCGGGTGTGCACTGTCTGCCGTCCAGCCGCCCTGGCGTCGCCCACCGACCTCAGACTTTGGCCTGGAGGTAGCGGTCGATCCCGAGCGCGGCGATGCGTCCGTCGCGCACGGCGTGGACAACGAGGCTGGGACCGCGCACCGAGTCGCCTCCGGCAAAGACTCCGGGAGCACTGGTCATCTGATTGCGGTCCGTGCGCAGCCCACCCCAGTCGTCCAGCGCCAGGCTCGCGAATTCGCTGCCCTCGGGGAACGGCACCGGGTCAAACCCATAGGCGACCAGCACGAGGTCTGCCGGCTCGAGGCACTCCGATCCGGCCAGCGCCCGCGGCTTGCGACGGCCCGACGCGTCCGGCTCCCCAAGCACCATGCGCACACAACGCACCCCCACCACTTTCCCGTGCTCATCGCCGACCACCTCGGTGGGATTGGTCAAAAACTGAAACCGCGCTCCCTCTTCGAGCGCATTGGCGTACTCCTTGCGGCTGCCCGGCATATTGGCCAGGTCGCGCCGGTAGAGGCAGACCACATCCGCCGCGCCACATCGCAGCGCGGTCCGCAGGCAGTCCATCGCCGTATCACCCCCGCCCAGCACCACCACCCGCTTCCCGCGCACCTCCACGGCCTCGCCTTCCACCAGCGGCGAGTCGACATTCTTCTGGATCAGAAACGGCAGCGCCTCCAGCACGCCCTTCAACTGGGCTCCCGGCACGTCCAGGGCCTTGGGCTTCTGCGCCCCCACGCCGAGGAACACCGCATCATGCGTCTGGCGCAACTCGGCCAGGGACACGTCCCAGCCGACCTTGACGCCGAGACGAAACTCGACCCCGCGTCGTACCAAAAGTTCAATACGGCGCTCCACCAGGGACTTTTCGAGCTTGAAGGAAGGGATTCCGTTGACGAGGAGACCTCCGGGAATCAGCTGGGACTCGAAGACGGTCACGCCGTAACCCAGCCGGTTCAACTCGTCGGCGCAGGAGAGCCCGCCGGGCCCCGAGCCGATCACCGCGACCTTCTTCCCGTTGAACGGCGCCTGGCTCACCGCCACACCACCGTGGTGAAACGCATACTCGTTGATGAACCGCTCCACCGCTCCGATCGCCACCGGATCGCCCCGGCTGCCGAGGATGCACGATCCCTCGCACAACCGCTCCTGCGGACACACCCGCGAGCAGAGCTCCGGCATGTTGCTGGTGGAGCGCGACAGTTCCGCCGCCTCCATGAATCGTCCCTGCGCCGCCAGGTCGAGCCAATGAGGGATGTTGTTGCAAAGCGGGCAACCCTGCCGGCACAGCGGGTCCGGACATTGGATACATCGTGCCGCCTGCGCGCGCACGGTTTCCTCATCGAATTCGCTGTAAATCTCGTTGAAATCCTGCAGCCGGTCGCCGGCTACACGTTTGGGCGGGGCCGCACGTTCGATGCGGGCCCAGGCATACTTGTCGAAGAACGGGGTGGGGAGGGACATCGGCTGACGGGCTCCGACATGAGGGTCATGGGGAACCCACCACCTGGAGTATCGGCGAAATCAGCGTTTTCCGCTCAGCGTCGCTTGGCCGAAGCTGCGCACCCTTTGCCCACCCGGGGGGCAGGGAACCGCTCGGAGCGGCGGCGCCGGGAGCCGTTTCCTATCCGTTGGAGGCGGTCTCGTTGAGGCCGCGACGGGACCCACCGGTCCCGCCTCCGTTCTCCGCTGATTTGTAATCGCGACGCCCATCCCCGCGGGGTCGGCGACCCCACCTCCACCGGACGCCGACTCGGGCTCGCGCCACGATGTTCTCAAACCAGATTCCGTTTCCGGTGGAGGTGGCCTCGTTGAGGCCGCGACGGGACCCACCGGTCCCGCCTCCGTTGCCCAATTTCTTCACGCGACGCCCATCCCTACGGGGTCGGCGACCCCAGCTCCAACGGACGGTGCGCCTCTCACCCTGCAGACTGCGTGTCCGGCTTTGGAATATCGTGCAACTTGCCCGTTCCCAGCGGTTCCCTCGCGGTCCGATACTTTTTCTACCGTATCCACACCAGCGACTAACCCAGAATTGGCACGGGATGGTCCAGGACATGCAAAGGGTGGGACAAACCCATCCCGCCATGCTCGAAACCATCGCCATCATCCTGATCGTCCTCTGGCTCCTCGGGTTGGTCTCCTCTTACACCCTCGGAGGTTACCTGCACTTCCTTCTCGTCATCGCGCTGGTGGTGATCCTGTTCCGGCTCCTGCGCGGTCGCAATCCCCTCGGTTGACCTGACGCAGTACGGGCGGCGGATCCCGCCGTTCGATCCAGTACCCTTCGGCGCCGCCCTCGGTCGCGCCCCGCCCCGCCCTCACGCGTGGCTTCGCCTTCCCATCCGCTCTTTCCCTTCCGCGCAACCCTCCACTCTCACACCGACCCACCATGCACCTTCGTTTTGGATTCGATATCGCTCTCGACCTTCCCACCTCCACGCCGTTGGTGCTGCTGCTGCACACCCGGCCAGAGCACGCGATCGCGATGCGCCGGCCACAGCTGCTGAAAAACTCCGCCCAGGTGCCGACCAGCACCTACTTCGACAGCTTCAACAACGTCGCCACCCGACTCACCGCTCCGGCGGGCACACTCGAGCTTTCCATGGAAGGTCTCTGCGAAGTGTCCGACCAACCTGATCCGGTCGACCGGCTCGCGATCGCGCGGCCGGTGCCAGAGTTGCCCGACGAGAGCCTCATGTACCTGCTGCCCAGCCGCTACTGTGAATCCGATCTGCTCGGTGAATTTGCCTGGTCCCAGTTCGGGCAGACGCCGGTCGGCTGGGAGCGGGTCCAGGCGATCTGCGACTTCGTGCATGGACACTTGCGCTTCTCCTATCCCGAGGCCCGCCCCACCCGCACCGCCTTCCAAGCGTGGCAAGAACGCGTGGGGGTCTGCCGCGATTTTGCCCACCTCGGCATCACGCTCTGTCGCTGCCTCAACATTCCCGCCCGCTACGTCACCGGCTACCTCGGGGACATTGGCGTCCCTCGCGATCCGGCACCGATGGACTTCAGCGCCTGGTTTGAGGTCCTGCTCGGCGATCGCTGGTTCACCTTTGATCCCCGCCACAACGCCCGCCGCATTGGCCGGCTGCCGATCGCGCGCGGCCGCGATGCCGCCGACTGCGCCATGATCACCAGCTTTGGCCCCCATGCGCTGCGTCGGTTCGTGGTCGTGACGGAGGAAGTCCCCGCTCCCGCCAACGCCAGCGCGGCCGCGTAGCCAGGGGCAACTCGAGCGCCTCCCCTTTCAACGCCGCGTCGACCGTCCGCTCAGCGGGTTGTTCGACGGACCAAATCAACCGACCATGAGGGAACCAAACACGATTCGGCGGTCTATGGTGAAAAGGAACTGCCACCTCTTCCGGCGCTGGCCTCGTCCACGCCGACGGTCAATTCCAGCACCGGGAAGCGGCTGCGGGTTTAGCTCCGTCCACCTCACCCGCGCCGACCCACCGGAGTCGCCACTCATTCCAGACGTCATCGTCACCGATTGAATCGAAACCCGCCACGCATCGCTGACCACCTCGTCCACCATCCACCATGAAGTCATTTCCGTCCCTGCCCATTTTCATCGTCGGTGTTGTCCTGCTTGGTTTCGGCATCCAGGCCTCTGACTCCATCACCTCCACATTCAGTCGAGCCTTCACCGGCGAGCCGACCGACAAAAGCCTCTGGCTGATTGCACTGGGGCTGCTCGCCATGGTTTCCGGCGGCATCGGTCTTGTCATCGGGCGCAGAGCACGCTGAGCCGCCGCTCCGCTTCCACTCAGAATCCGGATTCATCCTTATCCATGTCCATCCGTGGTTTACGTACGGATCGATTCGCTTCAACCCAAGTAACGTAGGGTCAACGTCCCCATCCAGCTTCGATTCATGAAAATCGCCCACTTTACCAACACCTTTCTGCCGCATGTCGGGGGAGTGGCCCGCGCGGTGCAGACGATTCTCGAGGACCAGCGTCGCGCCCGGCATCGGGTGCTCGTGGTGGCTCCCGAATTCGCCGAGGGCACGGCCCCGCCGCGGATCGAATCGTCCGTGGTCCGCATCCCCGCGTTCACCCACTTCAACGACAGTGACTTCTCGGTCAGCATCCCGTTCGCCACCCTGCTCTCCGACCGGCTGTCGGAATTCCGCGCCGATCTGATCCATACGCACCATCCGTTCCTGCTCGGTGACACCGCGCTGCGCGAGGCGTCCAGTCGGCGCGTGCCCCTGGTCTTCACGCACCACACGCTCTACGAAAACTACGTCCATTACCTGCCGGTCGAGGGCGACTCCCTCGCGGAATTCGCCGCCGACGTCGCCACCCGCTTCGCCAACTGCTGCACCGCCGTGGTGGCCCCGAGCCAGAGCGTGCACGACCTCATTGTCTCCCGCGGGGTGACGGTTCCCGTGCACGTCATCCCGACGGGCATCGACACCCGGGAACTGGCCACCGGGCGCAATTCGCGGGGACGCGAGCGCTGGAATCTGCCGGCAGGTTCGCCCGTCATCGGCCACCTCGGCCGGCTGGCCGCGGAAAAGAACCTCCCGTTTCTGGCCTCCGCGCTCGTTCTCGCTCTCAAGAAACTTCCCCGCGCACGGGCCCTCATCGTCGGGGACGGTCCCCAACGCGAGGAAATGACGCGCATCTTTGCCGAAGGCGGTCTCGCCTCCCGCGTGATTTTCACCGGCAAGCTCAGCGGTTCCGCCCTGCGCGACGCCTGTGCGGCGATGACTGTGTTCGCGTTCACCTCCACCTCGGAGACGCAAGGCTTGGTGCTGGCGGAAGCGATGGCCACCAGCACCCCGGTCGTCGCCCTCGACGCCTCCGGCGTCCGGGAAGTGGTGGTGGAGCGACGCAACGGCCGTCTCCTGCCGGCGGACACGACGCCGGCCCAGTTTTCGAAAGCACTGGTGGACCTGATCGGCAAGGCCGACACCCTGGCCCGCTACAGCGCCGCGGCCCTGACCACCGCGAAGGAGTTCGACCGTGCCCGCACCTCCAAACGCCTGCTTGAGCTGTATGCGACGCTGGTCGCAGAGCAGCGGGCAAAACTCGAAGGCGAAACCCCCTTCGAGCGCGCCATCATGCCGGTGGTCGATCGCATCGCCATCGAGGGACGCCTGCTCGCGGACAAGACGGGCGCACTCGTCGACGCCCTTCGCTCCGGCCCGTCCGACGACGTCGCGAAAATTGCTCCGCCCGGAAGTTCAGCCGCCTGATCCCGCCCGCGGATCTTCCCCATGTTGACCAACCTCGGATCCCGGCTTCGGCGCTGGCGGCGTCGCTTCAGCCGGGCCGAATGGGAAACCAATCGGCTGCGTCTCTCGCGCAGCAACGCACCCAGCCACGCGCCCGGCCTGCTGCTCGTGCAGATCGACGGGTTGTCCCGCACCCAGTTCGAACGGGCAATCACCTTAGGCCGCCTGCCCTTCCTCGCCCGCCTGCTCAACCGCGACGGCTGCCGCCTGCACACGTTTTACAGCGGCCAGCCTGCCACCACCCCCGCCGTGCAGGGGGAACTCCACTACGGGGTGCGCACCGCGGTCCCTGCGTTCAGTTTTCTCGACCCCGCCGCGGATGGCGTGGGCGTCATGTTCGATCCCACCTGGGCCAAACGCATCGAGGGGGGAATGTCCAAGAACCACGAGGGGCTGCTCAAGGACGGCAGCTCCTGGTCCAACATCTACACCGGCGGCGCCACCCAGGAGGAGAGCCACTTCTGCGGCGCCTCGATCGCCCTGGAGGACATGTGGCGGACGGGAAAAATCCGGAATCTGCTGCTCTTCTGCTTTCTCCACTTCGCCTCGTTTCTGCGCCTGCTCGCCTTGCTGCCCATCGAAGGGGTGCTGGCACTGTGGGACGCCGTGCGGGGGGTGTTCCGCGGCCAGCGCGTCGCCCGCGAATTCCTCTTCATCATTGGACGCGTCTTCGTCAGCGTCGGTTTGCGCGAACTGGTCACCCTCGGCGCCAAAATCGACCTCGCCCGGGGCCTGCCCGTCATCCACGTCAACTTCCTGGGCTATGACGAACAGTCCCACCGTCGCGGTCCGGGTTCGCGCTTCGCCCACTGGACCCTCCTGGGCATCGATCGCGCCATCCGCCACCTGCATCGCGCCGCCCGGCGCTCGGACGGGCGGGACTACGAAGTCTGGGTATTCAGCGATCACGGACAGATCGCCTGCCGCCCGTTTTCCAAAACCGTCCCCGATGGACTCGAGGGGCTTGTCCGCCGTCACTGGCCGGGCCTTTCGGAGGAGGTGCGGAGCGCCGCGTTCCTGCCCCGGGAATCCGCGCGTCTCAGTCACGCCCCCATGCTCCGGCGCAGGCGGCGATCCGGTCCGGACCGCTCCAGCCTCAGCCCCTTCGAACAGGCGGAGTTCGTCGTGGCCTGCATGGGCCCGGTCGGCCACATCTATTTCAAGCGTCCGCTGTCCGCCCAAGACGAACTCGCGCTCGCTCGCCAGCTGATCGACGGAGGCGTACCCGGAGTTCTGTTACGACGGGATGACCAGGTGGTCTGGTTGACCCGGGACCGTCAGGCGATCCTCCCCGGTGACACCTCCCTCCTGCGCGGACCCGCCGACCTGCTGCCGGTCCTGGCCGAGGACCTCGTCCGACTGGCCCGGCATCCGTGCTCGGGCAACCTGCTCTGCCTCGGCTGGTCCCCGGACGGCCGGTCCGTCTCGTTCGCCGAGGAAAACGGCGCCCACTGCGGCCCCTCCCCGGAGGAAACCCAGGGCTTCCTCCTGGTGCCTCCCGCCTCCACCCAACTCCTGCCCGAGGCCATCATCCGTCCCGACGAACTGCGCACCGCCGCCCTCATCCATCTGGGTCGCAAGCCGCGGCCACCTCATGTCCGGCGCCGTCACTACGCCCCGACGCGGTTGCGCGTGGTGACGTACAATGTGCACTACTGCCGGGGCCTGGACGGTCGCTTCGCCCCCGACCGGATCGCCCGAATCCTGCGCGACCTCGATCCCGACCTGGTGGCCCTCCAGGAACTCGATGTCGGCCGGCCCCGCTCCCGCGGCGATGATCAACTCGCCTACCTCGCCCGGGAACTCGGTTTGCACGGGCTGTTTGCACCCTCTATCGTCAAGGGTGAGGAGCTCTACGGTCACGGTCTGCTCTCCAATCGTCCGCTGACCCTCGTTTCCCAGGTGCGCCTGCCCACCGGTGGCGGCCGCGTGATCGAACCCCGCGACGCGTTGCATGCCACGATTCCCCTCGGCAACGGCACCCTGTCCATCATCACGACGCACCTCGGACTCGCGTATCCAGAGCGGGCCGCCCAGGTGGACCGGCTGCTGCAGCCCGACTTTCTCGGCGGTCTGCCGCCGGAACAGCCGGGGCTCTTTCTCGGAGATCTCAATTTCGTGCCGGGAGGGAAACTGTACCGCCGTCTCGTGGCCAACTGGAGCCGGGTCAATGGTCACGCCTTGTTCCGCGACGTCCAGGCGCACGCTCCCGGGCACACGGCGGTGAAGACCTTTCCGTCGTTCCTGCCGGTCCGCCAGCTCGACCACATCTTCGTCACGCCGCAGTTCAACATCCTCGCCGTGCACAGCCCCGCCAACCTCCTCACCCGACGGGCGTCCGACCACCTGCCCCTCGTCGCCGACCTGGAGCTCCCCGATGCCTAAAACCCTCACCCGCCCGCCCCGAACCAAGCCGGCGCGTTCCCAACGCTCGGCCCGGGTCCTCTTCCACGTGGGACCGTTGGCCGTGACCGCATCCACGCTCGTTAAGTTGGGGATCCTCGTCGCCCTGGGGGTCGCGCTCGCGGTCTTCTGGGGGAGGTTCGACGTGGACAAGCTTCACGCCCTCGCCCGGGAGCAGCCCGCGGTCGCGGTCATCGCCGCCGTCGCGATCACCCCGCTCGTCGGATTCCCCATCAGCCTGCTCCACCTGATCGCCGGGGTACGGTTCGACCTCGTGGGCGGTCTCACAGTCGTGCTCTTCACCGGGCTCATCCATCACGCGCTCGGCTGGTTCCTGGTGCGGGTCCTGCCCCGGCGGACATTCAAGTCCCTCACCCCCTGGCGGGCAAAACTCGCGGGAGCCGGCCATCGTGACGCCAGCCTGCTTTGCTGCCTGCTGCCGGGCATGCCCTACACCGTGCAGCTCTATCTGCTGCCCGTCATGGGCGTGCCGCTGAAACTGCTGCTCGGCCTGTGTGTGCCGCTGCACACCGCTCGTGCCGTGGTCACCATCCTGCTCGGGGATTCCCTCTCCGGGCTGACCACCGGCCGGGCTGTGTCCCTCGCCGTCTACTACGTCGTCCTCTTCGGCGTCTCCACCTGGGCTCTGCTGCACCTCCGGCGGACCCTGAGTGAAAAGAACAAGGACCTCGTTCCGATCGATCCCGAACGGATCGCCACCCGCGCCGAGGAGTTCTGGCAGCAGGCGGGGCGCCCCGGGGGACGCGATGTCCATTTCTGGCTGGAAGCCGAGAAGGCCCTGCGCCAGGAAACGCCCGTCCCCGAGGGACAAAACCCCGCGTGAGCGACCCCGACGGTTCATCGGGCATGCTCGAATCGAGGGCGCCGCTCCGACGGCGCCAGGGGACGGTCCCTGCGCCACGACGTCCGAACGCTCTTCGTTAACGCAACGCGCAACCCCGCAGTGGTGAGGCCGCGACGGTACCAACCGGTCCCGCCTCCGTTGTCCGGTTTCTTCACGCTACGCCCATCCCCGCGGGGTCCGCGACCCCACCTCCAACGGAGGCCACCCTCTGGCCGCGCGGCCGACGCCGAGGGCTCGTCACACACTGCGCAGGACCGCTCCCTCGTCCGCACTGGTCACCTGGCTGGCGTACCGGGCCAGGAATCCGCGTCCGGACAGGCCCGCCCGCGGCGTCCAGCGGGCGCGGCGTTCCGCCAGGGTCGGCTCGTCAACCTCGAGGGTGAGCCGCCGCCCCGGCAGGTCGATGCTGATCCGGTCGCCCGGCTCAACCAGCGCGATCGGTCCACCGGCCGCGGCCTCGGGGGCGACATGACCGATCGCGCCACCGCGGGTGGCCCCGGAAAAGCGTCCGTCGGTGATCAGCGCCACCGTATCCGATAATCCACGTCCCGCCAGCGCCGCCGTGGGTCCGAGCATCTCCTGCATGCCCGGCCCCCCGCGTGGTCCTTCATAACGGATGACCACCACATCGCCCGCCCGGACCTGACCGATCAGGATGCCCACGCGCGCCGCTTCCTCCGACTCAAAGATCACCGCCGGACCGGAAAAGGTCATCATGGTCGGGGCGACCCCCGCCACCTTGACCACCGCGCCGCGGGGCGCGAGGTTGCCAAACAGCACGGCCAGGCCTCCGCGGGGCGAATAAGCCCGATCGAGCGGACGCACCACCTCCGGGTCGACGATTCGCACCGACTCCAGCATCTCCGCGAGCGAGCGCCCCGAAACCGTGCCCGCATCCAGATGGAGCAGGCCCGGTCGTTCGCTGAGGGACTTCAAGAGTGCCGGAATGCCGCCCGCGCGGTCGATGTCCTCCATGTGATGCAGTCCCGCCGGCGCCACCTTGCAGAGATGCGGCACGCGGTCGGAGATCGCATTGATCTCCTCGAGACGAAAGGCAACGCCGACCTCCCGGGCCACCGCCAGCGTGTGCAGGATGGTGTTGGAGGAGCCACCCATGGCCATGTCGAGGGTGAACGCATTCTCAAACGCCTCCCGGGTCAGCAGGTCCGAGGGACGAACCCCGCGGCGCACCAGGTCGACGATCACGCGCCCGGCCTCCTGAAACAGCGCATCGCGGCGCGGATCGGTCGCAAGGATGGAGCCATTCCCCGGCAACGCCCAGCCCAGGGCCTCGCACAGGCAGTTCATCGAGTTGGCGGTGAACATGCCCGAGCACGAACCGCAGCTCGGGCAGGCATGGCGCTCGATCTCATCGAGCTTCGCCTCGGTGATCGCCGAGCGGGAGAGCTGGCCGACCGCCTCAAACACCGTCGATAGATCGAGCGCCCGCCCCGTCGTGGGGTCGCGGCCGGCCGACATCGGCCCGCCGGATACAAACACCGTCGGGATATTCACCCGCGCCGCCCCCATCATCATGCCCGGAACGATCTTGTCGCAGTTCGGGACGCAGACGACTCCGTCGAAGCAATGGGCCCGGAGCATGACCTCGACCGAGTCGGCGATGAGTTCGCGCGAGGCGAGCGAGTACTTCATGCCACCGTGCCCCATGGCAATGCCGTCATCCACCCCGATGGTGTTGAACTCGAACGGCACGCCTCCGGCGGCCCGGATCGCCGCCCGCACCTTGCGCCCCACCACGTCGAGGTGGACGTGCCCGGGGATGATCTGGACGAAGGAATTGGCCACGGCGATGAAAGGCTTGTCCCAGTCGCTCTCGGAAAGGATCGCGCCGGTGGCCCGGAGCAGGCTGCGGTGCGGAGCCCGGAGGGAGCCCCGTTTGATGGTGTCGCTGATTGCCATGGCGACAGTCTAGCGAGAAATGACCCATAACCCTACTACCCAAATGTTCAATTTGTGATACCTTTCCGGTATGGATTACTCTCTGCGCGAACTGGAGTGTTTCACCGCTGCGGCCGAGGAGGGCACCTTCACCCAGGCCGCGCGCAAACTGCGGCTCGCCCAGCCCCCGCTGTCGCGTCACATCAAATCCCTCGAGGACAAACTCGGGACGGCGCTCTTTCGGCGCGAAGCCCGACGCGTCAGCCTGACCGCGGCCGGGGCGCTGTTTTACGAGCAGACACGCTCGGTGCTGCCGCAGCTGGTTCGGGCGGGAGAGGCCACGCGCCGCTTCGCCTCGGGCCAGACAGACCGGCTGCGGCTCGGTTTCGTCAGCGCGGTGCTCAGTCCGGAGTGGATGGACCTCCTGCGCTCGTTCCGCGAACAGCACCCCGCGGTCCAGGTCACGGTGCAGGACTCGGCTCCGGCGGAACAGCTGGAGGCGCTGCGGGCGGGGTTCCTCGACGGCGGGTTTGTGGGCCTGGCCCCACGCGAGCCCCTGACCGGCATCCAGACCACGCCCTGGCGCAGGGAGCTCCTCGCGGCGTTTCTCCCCTTCGGACACCGCCTGGCAGCACAGCGGGACATTGCCCTGCGCGAACTCGCTCCGGAACCGTGGGTGGCGGTCTCGAGTGCCGCCGCTCCCATTTTTGCCACCCACGTCCGCGACCTGTGTGCCCGGGCGGGCTTCCGTCCGCGTGTGGTCATGGAATCGGCGCGCGCCCAGGCGGTCGCCGTCATGGTCGCCGCCGGCACCGGCGTGGCGGTGCTGCCCGCCTCGCTCGCGCGCATCGTCGGCAACGCCGCAGTGGTCATTCCCCTGCGCCCGCACCCATCGGTGACCCACGTCTTCGCCCGCCTCGCCGGCCCCCCCGCCCCCGCCCTGCGGTCCTTCCTCCGACTCCTCACCGAGACCCGGCCAACAACCTGAGTCGCAGCGAGCCCGTCCACCCCCGTTCCGATTTCACTCTTCACTCTTCGAACTTCACTTTTCGGCGCGCTTCGCGCCGCTTCACTCTTCGCCCTTCCCGCTTCGGCGCGCTCCGCGCCGTCCCCCAGCTGTGAACATTTATTACACGTTCTTCGGCCTCCATTTTCGACTTTGACCGGCAATGATCCCGACGCGCCTCCCACCGGCGCCTTTCCGTCGAACGGTTTTCCCTTCATGAACCAGCCCTTCAAGGCCGTTAACATCGACTGCAATTTCGACTACGCTTACGAGCGCGAGCGGCTCACCGCCTGCGGGGTCGACCTCGCCCTGCGCAAGGCGGTGACCGAGGACGACATCATCCAGGCCTGCGCCGATGCCGATGCCGTGGTGTTGGAGGGGGCAAAGACGCCCATGACCGAACGCGTCATTCTCGCTCTGCCTCGTTGCCGGTTGATTGCGAAATATGCGGTCGGGGTGGATAATATCGACGCGGCCGCGGCCACTCGTGCCGGCATCGTCGTCGCCAACGCCGCCGACTATTGCACCGAGGAGGTCTCCGACCATGCCGTGGCCCTGCTCCTCGCCAGCGCCCGCCGCGTGGTGTCGATGGATCGGTTCGTCCACGCCGGAAACTGGGCCGGCTTCACCCGCGCCCAGCCGCTGCGGCGGGTCAACCAGCTCACCCTGGGCTTGGTCGGGCTCGGCCGCATCGCCCGGGCGACCGCCCGGAAAATGGCGGGGTTCCGACTCCGGATCCTCGCCACCGATCCCTATTTGACCGGCCCGGGAAACGAACCCGGCGTCGAGGTCGTCAGCTTCGAAACCCTGCTGCGCGAGTCGGACCTCGTCTCCGTGCATGTGCCGCTCACCCCCGAAACCCGCGGGCTGATCAACGAAGCGGCGCTCCGCGCCATGAAGCCCAACGCCGTGATCGTAAATACCTCCCGCGGACCGGTGATTGACGAGTCTGCCCTCATACGGGCGCTGGAGGAAAAATGGATCGCCGGCGCCGCGCTCGACGTGGTGGCCGAGGAGCCCCTGCCCGCCGGGAGCGCCCTGCGCAAATTCGACCAAGTCATCCTCACCCCGCACACCGGCGCAGACTCTGTCGACTCCATGGCCCACGCCCGCCGCACGGTCGTCGACACCATCGAGGCGGTTGTCCGGGGCTACTGGCCCCCATTCCCCGTCAACCCGAAGGTCTCCCCCCGCGTCCCCCTCCGGCCGTTTTCGGACTGGATCCGGCCCTAGCGTCAACCTGGGCGTCCGCGCCCCCGGCCCGTCCCCCTCGGTGTGGTGCCGCATCGCCTCAGCTCCGGTGGAGGTGGTCCCGGTCGCGACGGGCCCGTCAGGTCCCGCCTCGGGTGTCCGATTTCTTCACGCGCCGCCCATCCCCGCGGGGTCGGCGACCCCACCTCCAATGGACACCGAGTTGGGATCGCGGCGAGGTTGACGCGGCCGCGGGCACGCCCTCCGGCGATACACGCTCCGGGTCGAATTGCTGGACGCGAGCGGCAAGCCCCTCCCGGGCTACGCGCTGGGCGACTGCGATGAGTTGTTTGGAGGCACCCTCGACCGGACTGTCACCTGGCAAAACCGGTCCGAGGTCGGCAATCTGGCCGGCTCCCCGGTGCGCCTCCGCATCGTCCTCACCGACGCCGACCTCTGCTCCCTGGTCTTCACCCCGTAGCAAACGCTTCGCACGCCCCCGGCTCGACGCGTTTTTCGCCCCCCTTCGCTCCCGGTCCGCCCGCGGCCGCCACCTGTCACATTAATTAACATCTCCTCTGTCCTTCTTTTGCCGGGAGGCGGCGAGCATCCTGCTTTCGATCCACTATGAACCATGAAGCTACCCTGCTCATTGATCGTTCGTCCCGCCGGCGCACCCGAGGCTGGTTTGGGACTTTGTCGGTTGGTATTTCCCTCCTCATTACAGGCAGTCCGGCCCAGGCCCAGTCTGAATCCGCCCGCCTGAAAGAGAAGGACGCACAAATTGCAAACCTGACGGCTGAAATCGAACGCCTGAAGGCGGCGCTCGGTCAGACCAAACCAGCGACTGCGCCGGCGACTGCGACCACGCCGGCCGCGGCGCCTGCGGCCACGGCCGCCTCCACCACGGTCTCGACGGTGGATCCGAATTCCGACAAGGACGAGCAAGGGCTGCGCATGTCCGCATTTGAGGTGCGCACCACCCAGGGCATGGGCTACAGCCCCGGCAATTCGGCGTCCGCGCTGAAGACGTCGGAGTCGCTCATGAATCTACCCGCCCAGATCATTGTTGTGACCAACGACATGATCCGGGACATCGGCTCCAACAACGCCTCCGACGTGTTGTCCTATGCCGGTCTGGTGCCCTACTACCGCGGACCCGCGATCATGTCGCGCGGCTCCCGCGTCGGAAATCCCTACATGGATGAAGTTCCGCAGGCGGTGGGCATCGGCGTCACCGACAACACCAACGTCGACAGCTACCAGGTCATCAAGGGCCCGCAGCAGGCGCTCTACCCGCTGGCTTCCCTGGGTGGTCTGGTCCTCCAGACGAGCAAAAAGCCCCTGGCGGGCCGCTCGCAGACCCGGCTCGACCTCAAGGTTCAGCAATGGGGCCGGACGACCTTCACCTTCGACACCAACCAGCCGCTCGCTACGATCGGTGAAGCAAAATTCACCTACCGCCTGGTCGGTATCGCCCAGAATGGGGAAGGTCCCCTCTATAACTCGAAGGATGACCGCAATGGCATCTATCCGAGCCTCGCGTTCGACTGGAAGGATACCAACGTCACGCTGCAATACGGCATCCTGACCTACAAGTACCTGCCGGGTGGCACGGGCATCCTCACTCCCGACGGTGGAATCTACACCGGTCTCGGTCATCGCAATCAGAACAGCCCCCCGGGCAACAATGACCGCAACCAGATGGGAGACATTCGCCTGAGCTGGACGCAGCGTCTCTCAAAGACGTGGCAGGCGAAGTCGCAGGTCTATTACATGAAGGTCCGTCGCCATGGTTCGACGGCGTTCCCGACCGGCGTCAATTGGGCGAACAACACGATGACCTACACGGTGCGTCGTAACAGCGGTGACCAGTACGCCTTCGATGTGCAGACCGACGTGTCCGGCAAGTACACGATCGCCGGCCTGCCGATGACGAGCGCGTTCGGCTTCAATCTGCACGACCAAACCGGCGAAAGTAAGTTCCTGATCGCCTCCGCGACCAGCATTCCCGGCTTCACCGGCGTGACCATTCCGATTGGTAACGCGGCTGCCATTAACAGCATCGTGCTCCCCAGCTATAGCGCCTACATTGACGGTCCCAATCCGGGCACCCGGACGCGTCAGCTGGTCGACAACGGCTACTTCATGCAGACGGTGGACATCATCAAGGATCGTCTGACGGTCGCTGCCGGTGGCACCTACTCCTACATCGAGACGACGACCAACACGAATCTCGCGCTCCGCAATCCCTTCGTGTCAACGAACTCGGCTGAAACCGAGATTCTCCACCGCTACGCCGTCGTCGGCAAGATCACCAAGGACCTCTCGGTCTACGTCTCGGAGTCCACGACCTTCAACCCGGCCGTCGGCACCGACTTCAACAACAACCCGCTGCCCCCCGTATTGGGCAAGAGCCAGGAAGTGGGCTTCAAGACCAGCTTCCAGGACGGAAAGTACTCGTTCTCGCTGGCTGCCTACAAGATGGACCTGACCAACCAGACGGTTCTGGCCGCGTTCCCGGCGGTCAACGTCGCCGGCTTGAACTACTACATTCCGATCGGCGATACGGAATCCAAGGGTTGGGATGCGTCGTTTGCCGTCTCCCCAGTGCAAGGCCTGCAGATTGTCGGCACCGCCTACAAGGGCACCGTGCATGACTTCAACGGCAACCCGATCGCGGCCACGGTGGAGAACAGCTGGAGTCTCTTCGGTCGCTACGACTTTGAGCGCACCGGTGCTCTCAAGGGGCTTGCCTTCGGTGGCGGCGCGCAGAAGGCGGGCGGCAAGTGGTTCACCACGGGCGGCCTCACCCTTCCCAACGGACAGGCCTACCCGGCGAACAGCAGCGGCAACCGGATCTTCAAGCTGAAGCAGGACGTGCTCGTGAATCTCTTCACCGAGTATGAATTCAACAAGAATTGGACCTTCCGCGTCGACTGCGTGAACGTCCTCGACAAGGCCTACGCGATCGGCGCCCAGGGCGTTGGTCTCGCCGACATCGTCGACCCGCGCACGTTCAGCTTCCGCGCCAGCTTCGAGTACTGATTGCGACCCCGCCCCGAACCGCCCCCCTGCAGGGTTGAACCTTGCGCGTACGCCTGGCGTTGAAAACCGACAACGCCAGGCCACCGCGAGAGGAGCAGTCCCTCAGGGGTTCCCTCCCTCGTCGGGCAAGCCAGTCCTCTCCCTTGTTTCCATCCCCCGACCGGTTCGACCCGCGTCGCTGATTTGCCGCCGGCCCGTCTCGTTCAGTTGAGACCGGCCGGCTTTTTTGTGAAAGCGCAGGATGGACGTCCCCCACGTGTCCTGCTCCACCGATTTTTCCCGGTTCCCGCCCTTCCATCTTCGACCCGCTGATTCCGCGCTCTACCATGGCCACCGCCCCCACCTCAACCGTTCGCACCTACTCGTCCACGGCCCTGGCGGCCTGGATCGCGGTGGGGTTACTGTGGTTCGCCGGAGGCTCCAACTACCTTACGCGCACGATGCTGACCACCATGCGTGGATCGGTCATCGAGGACATCCCGATGTCCGATGCGCAGTTCGGCCTCCTGACTTCGGCGTTTCTCTGGCTCTACGCGCTGGCCAGTCCCTTCGGCGGTTTTCTCGCCGACCGGTTCAGCCGGCGAATGGTGGTCCTGGTCAGCCTCTTCGCCTGGTCGGGGATCACCCTGGTGACGGCTTACGTTCACACCTTTGAACTTTTCCTCGCCCTGCGGGCACTTCTGGGACTCGCCCAGGCCTTCTACATCCCCGCCGGGGTCGCCCTGATCGTCGACTACCACCTCGGCCCCACCCGGGCGCTGGCCGGCGGGATTCATCTGACCGGAATGATCTTTGGCGCCGTGATCGGCGGCGTCGGCGGCTGGATCGCCGAAAAGCACGGTTGGAGCCAAGCCTACATCAGCATCGCCGTGCCCAACATGGCCATCGGCGTGCTCCTCTTCTTTTTCCTGCGCAATGCACCGCGGGAACACCCCGTGGCCGTCGCCACTCCAGGCGGCCCGCCCGCCATCAGCCTGGGCGAGGCCTTGCGCAGCCTGGCCAAACCTGGGCCCTACTACTACATGGTCCTCTGCATGTCGGTGCAGGGGGCGATCAGCTGGATCATCATCGCCTGGATGCCAACGGTCATGCGGGAGCAGTTTCAACTAAAACAGGGAGCCGCCGGGTTCTCGACCCTTGGCTTCCTCTACGGCGCCCAAACCATCGGGTTGCTCATCGGCGGGTTTTGGTCGGACCGCTGGAGCCTGACCAACCCGCGCTCGCGGGTGATCATCCCGTCGCTCGCCATCCTCTTCGCCACCCCGTTCTTCTGGATGACCGGCACCATCCACCACATCAGCCTGACCCTGGGCAGCCTCAGCCTCTGGGGCCTGGCCATGGGCTTCCTTGGCGCCAACACCATGCCCATCGTCTGCCTGGTGGTCGACGCCCGCTTCCGCGCCACCGCCATCGGCATCCTCAACGCCTGCACCGCCATCTGGGGCGGCCTCGCGATCTACGGCATCGGCGCCCTCCGCGACGCTCAAATTGGCGTCAGCCTCATCCTCACCTTCGTCAGCGGCGGCGTCCTCCTCTGCGGACTTCTCCTCTGGATGGTCAACGTCTCCCTCAAGCGCGGCGGCCTGGGCGCCGTACCGGCACGGGCCGGGCCGAACGATGAACGCTGAACGCTCAACTTCAAACGCCGAAGTGGTACGACCAAGACATACTTCCCTTTCCGCAATTTCGATCGGTCCGTACTTCAACGTTAAGAGTTCAGCGTTCAGCGTTGGGAGTTCAGCGTTCAGCATTTAATACCCCGCCTGCTTGTCCACCGTGTGCCGGAGGGGCTCGCCGTTGCCGAAGCGGATCAGGTTGTCGACATAGATGTCGTGAAACCGCGCGCCTTCGCCGTCGGACCGACCGGCAATGTGCGGCGTGATGATCACCCGGCCCGTGGTCCACAGCGGATGATCTTCGGGCAGCGGCTCGGGGTCGGTGACATCGAGACCGGCTCCGGCGACGCGGCCCGACTTCAGGGCGGCGACGAGTTCAAGGTTGTCGTAAATCTTGCCCCGCGACACGGCGATGAAGAGCACGCCCCGCTTCATCCGGGCAAACTGGGCCGCCCCGATCATCTTTTCGGTCGCAGGCGTGTGCGGCGCGGAAATAAAAACCACATCGGCTTCAGGTAACACGCTGTCGAGCCGATCCGGCCAGACCGTGCGATCGAGGTAGGGTGTGTAAGGCAGGTCCTTTGGATCGACGCCGATCACGGTCATGCCAAACGCCTTGGCGCGGATGGCAATCTGCGTGCCGATCCCGCCGACCCCGATGACCACCGCGGTTTTCCCGTGAAGCTCGAGTGGTCGCCCATACTTCGCCAGCGTGGGCCAAGTCTTGGTCGAGCGATTGGCGACGGCCACGTCAATATTCCGAGTCAAACCCAGCAACAGGGCGAACGCATGATCAGCGATCTCGATCCCCTGCACGATTTTCATGTTGGTGAGCGCAATCGGCCGTTCACGCAGCTCCGGGATGGTGAGAAAGTTTTCCACCCCGGCGGAGTTCACCTGCACCCACTTGAGCTTCTTCGCCGCCAGCACCTGTTCCCGGGTGACACCGCCGATGATGGCATCGGCATCGCCAATTTCCTTCATAAGGTTCTCGCGCGAGGCGAAGACAATCTCAAGCGAGGGAGCGGCCTTCTTGATGTCCGCCAGCTCTGATTCGGAGAGCTGCGGGTTGAAAGTGAAGACGACCTTCCGGGTCAACAGACTCGGCTGGGCGGAGGCGACGGTCAGGACGAGGAGGGACAAGCCAACCGTGAAAACTCGAGCAAAGGATGCAGTCATGGGGAGGGAGGGAAGAGTGACCAGGGGGAGCCACCTACGAGCAGCCCCCACGCGGCCGGCGGTTCAGACAGGGACACGCAACGATAATGCGGACGCGCCCAGCAAACTCATAAGCAGCTGGTTCGTCCATCCCAGAAGCTCAGGCAGGTCCCACGCGAAGCCGCGAAGGCGCAAACGAACCCCATGCGCCCGTATTCCGAATTCTGGCTCCTGGCTCCTGGCTTCGGGTTTCCGGCTTCTGGCCCTCAGGCACCGGGGGCATATCCTGCGCGGCCCCTGGGGGATTGCCCGGTCTTCATCGAAGTCACGCTGTAACCGCACCTTTACGACGCGACGGGCGCGCTGCGAATTCCTTCCATCCCGGAACCTCGGCGCCCCGGCCGCTACCATGCTTCTGCGGGATCCAGCGCCGCCAACCCTCGAACAAAAGGAAACAACATGCTACGCACCGCTAAAACCCTGGATGGATACGCTCTGCGCGCTCGTGACGGAGACATCGGTCATGTAAAGGATCTGTACTTTGACGACCTGCTCTGGAATCTCCGCTACTTCGTGGTGGATACCGGAGGCTGGCTCACGGGACGCCGCGTGCTCGTGGCTCCGGAATCCGTTTCGGGAACCCTGTTCACCAACGACAAGCTCATCCCGGTCGATCTCACCCGCGAACAGGTGAAGGGCAGCCCCGACATTGACACGGAACAGCCCGTCGAACGCCAGCGCGAGCTCGCACTGCGTGAGTACTACGGCTGGCCGGCCTACTGGGGCATGACCACGCCCGAAACCGGCATCGCCCCGGTTCCTCCGCTGCCCGCCACCGACGACCCCACCCTGCGACTCACGCGTCGCGACACCGAGGCTGCCGCCGTCCTCGACCACGACCCCCTCGGCGACCCCCACCTGCGCAGCACCAACGAGGTGATGGGCTACCGCATCGCCGCGACCGACGGCGACATCGGCCACGTCGAGGACTTCCTGATCGACGACGAGACGTGGCGGATTCGTTACATCGTGGTCGATACACGCAACTGGTGGCCAGGCAAGAAGGTGGTGATCGCACCGGCGTGGATTCGCGATGTGAGCTGGAACAAGTCCAGCGTTGCTGTGGACCTCACCCGGACCGCGATCAAGAACAGCCCGCCGTATGAACCAGGGCAGCCGCTGACACCAGAAACCGCGGGACTGCTGCACGATTACTACGGATACCCGCGTTATTCGGATTGGGGTTCCGAACGCCGGACCTCCGGATCTCGGAAAACCTTCCGACCCTGATCGAAGTAGGTCGCGGGAAAGTGACATACTCTGACACTCCCGCTCGCAAGGGCTGCTCATGAACAAGGAGCAGCCCCTCACAAGAGTAATCATCACGAACCCGGCGTATGCTTTACGCCGGGTTCGTCCTTTCGCCACCCCGCCACCCGTCAGCAACCTGAGGGGTTCAGCCACCCCGCCACCTCTCCCGAGAGGTCAACCGTGCCGTCGCTTCCCGTGGCAGCCTGCACGAGATTCCACCCTTCGCATTCGGCTTGGCCCCAGCACTCCACGGCACGAGAAGAGTGCTGATGGTGGCCAACCATCAACGATCGGCACGCCGGGCGATGCTCAACTCGAGGGGCAGCCGGGCATCGTCGGGGAACTCATGGAATCAGGAAGCGCCATGACCAAAGAAGAGCCGGGTAACTCGGGGGCCTGTCGCCTCGCAGGGCCCCTAGTCGCTCGTTGAGAACCAGGCGGGCACGGCAACTTCAGCTGTTCAGGCTGCGGTTCGCTGTCGGGTGCGCGCCGCTCTCTGCGCCGCCCGCGAACGCGCCCGTGGACCTCGTTTTCGGGCCGCTGAAGTGGCCTGTCGCGAGAGCGCCAGGGGCGATGCTGCAGCTCCACCTTCCTTTTTCAAGGCCCTCGCCGCGGCACTTGAGCGTATCCGTGAGGGTCGTTTACCCGAGCCTTCTGCCTTCAGGTCTTTGCCTGCTTTCCGGATCATTTCACGCTCGCCCGGCGGAGGGGCGAGCCGCACCCCGGCGCGCCTGGCCTGCGAAAGGCCAATGGCAATCAGCTGCTTGGTGGAACGTGCGCCGTGCCTGCCGTTGCGCACGTGGTGAATCTGTTCGCGGACGAATTCGCCCGCCTGCGTCGACGCCGACTTTCCTTGGGCAGCGGCGCGTTTCGCGCGACGCAGCGTGTTTCGTTCCGGCATGGGGTTCCTTTCATTGCTTTGGGTTGATGAACGCGAAATCGATCCCGCAGCGTGGATGATACGGCGCTGCGGGATCGATGAAGGCGCAAGATCTCACTGAGTTAGTTCCTGACGGCTGATACCGTGCCCGAGCGGCGCGTGTCTTCCAGGATGCGTCCGTTTTCGGCGATATGAATCTCGAAGCGGCTCATCCCTTCGCCGATCTCAACCTCGTATACGCGCTGACCATCGCGCCGTTTGAGATCGATGTCCTTGATCGCGCTTGCTCCCGCCTCGCGACGGATCGTCTCCTGCACCGCAGACGGCGTGTCTTCAAGCTGCGTGCCTGCAAAGAGGCTCTTGAAGCCCGCACCGACCTGGGCGCCGGGAGTCTGCTCCATCTTCACAATGCTGCCATCCTCGGCGATGTGCACCTGGGGATTGAGGCCGGGGGACTTGAATTCCACCTCATAAACCGTGCGACCCTGCCAGGTCTCGCGGTCGATGTCCGCAATCTCACGGCCCGCCGCCTGCTCCTTGGCCGTGGCCCGCACCGCGGGCGGGAGTTGATCCGAGGCTAGGATGGATTCGGATGAAGTCGGCGTCTCCTTCGAGCCCGCCGCTGGGGTGCCCGAATCACGCGAGACCGACGCGGTCGCCCGTTCCTGTGTGCCCGACAGCAACCGTCCGTCTTCGGCGATGCGGAGCCGGGGATTGACCGCATTGTTGCGTTCAAGTTCCACGTCAAAGACGGTGAGTCCATCGACGACGCGACGCTGAACTTTTCTGACCGGTTCGCCACGCGACGCTTCATTGAGCGTCCGCTGGACAGCGGCGGGAAGTTCCGTCACCTGCACGTTTTTCTCCTTGGCCTGAATTGCGCCCGGAACGGCGAGCGCCGCAACGAGCAACAGTCGTGTGGTAGTTTTCATAGCGCCTCAGTAAGCCATCGATCACCAAATGTCGCAATGGGGCGGGTTCCCACTGTCGCCTCCGGAATCGGCGGAGATTGCTGGTGGGGCCATCGGCCTAGGTGTTGTCAAAAGGACTGACATCCGACCGTACATTGGATACATTCGAACTCAATCCCCGCAATCCGTCTGCCTTGACACAGAATCCCAACTATCGTCCCGCATGAAAGGCGTTGAACCTAAGAAATCGTTGCCAGCTGAAAGACGCGAAGAACTTCTCGCAGTCCTGAGAACCCGGTTCGAAAAACACCCGAACCGCCACAAGGGCCTTGCCTGGGCAGACGTGGAAGCCCGGCTGGCAAGCGAACCGGAAAAGCTCTGGTCGCTCCACGAAATGGAGCGCACCGGCGGCGAACCTGATGTCGTGGGTCGTGACAAGAAGACCGGCGAGTTCCTCTTTTTTGACTGCTCGGCGGAGAGTCCCGAAGGTCGCACGAGTGCCTGCTACGACCGCGAAGGGTTGGAGTCACGCAAGGAACACAAACCCAAGCACAACGCGGTCGATCTGGCCGCCGCCATGGGCGTCGAACTCCTGACCGAAGACCAGTATCGGGAGCTGCAGGCGCTGGGTGAGTTCGATTTGAAGTCTTCCAGTTGGGTGAAGGCGCCTGCGGAAATCAGAAAACGCGGTGGCGCCCTTTTCGGTGACCGTCGCTACGGTCGCGTGTTCATTTATCACAACGGAGCCCAATCCTACTACGCCGGCCGGGGCTTCCGCGGCGTCCTTCGGGTTTGAAGGGATCCCTCGCCGCGCCCCGGAGGAACCGGGGCGTTCCATGATCACCAGCCTCTGCCCGTGCGATAAGACGGAGGGTCCGCCATCGGCGGCTCCCCGTGAAAGTTCTTCCCGGACGAACGGGCAATATAGCCGTTGTTCTTGCAGTGCTCCGGGAGCGTGACCGCTCCCGGGGAGGTCTGGCGAAAATGCGTCTTCAGGTCCCAGACTCGAAGGGTGTCGGGGCGGCGACCGGTCAGCAGCGACTGGCGCGAGGGGTTGCAGACTGCTTGCTGCGCATACGCGCGCGTAAACACGGTTCTTCGCGCCGCCAGACGGTCGATGTTCGGAGTAAGCGCAACGGGGTCGCCGTAGCAACCAAGGTTCGTGCGGAGATCGTCCGCTGGTCCAAAGGCGCGCCAGCCGAGGACCAATCCAGCTTCACCACATGAACACAATCCCCATCCATCCCGCTGAGCCGCGGAGGACCTGCTGGTACACCTCCGGGGCCTGGGCCGCCGGAACGACATGGGTCAGCAGGTGCTTTAGACGCAGTTCGCCCGAGCCCAGAAGGCGCAGGCTGGCGCGCCGGTTGCGCGCGCGGGTCCAGGTCCAATAAACGTGGCCTTCATTCAATCCGCTCTCGTAGGTGCCGGTGAGGGTGATTTCCTTGCGCAACAACTGTTCCTTGAGGGTGATGGTGGCCGTTCCGGGCGGGCTGCCCGTCAGCACCACGGTCCCGCGATCGGCGGCACACTCCAGAGCGGTTTGCAGGATCGACGCCGCCTGAGCGCAATGAAACACCACCTCGGCACCGGCTCCGCGCGTGATCTCGCGCACCCGCTTCACCACATCCTCCCGCGCGGCCGCGATCACGTGGGTCGCACCACTCGTCCGGGCCAGCGCCAGGCGCTCCTCGTCCAGATCGATCGCTATGACCGGATGAGCCCCGGACAGGCGGGCGAATTGCAGGGCCATCTGGCCCACCAGTCCCATGCCAAAAATCACCACGGAGTGGTCGATCTGGAGCCGCGCTCTCCGGACCGCGTGCAAGGCCACGTCGGCCAGGATCGCAAACCCCGCCTCGGCATCCGTCACCCCCTCCGGCACGCGCTCGATCGCCGCCGTGGGCGTCACCTCAACGAGCGCGTGGCTGGCATGCGGCGCCGCGACCACGACGCGCTCTCCCACGACAAAATCCTTCACCTCGCTGCCCGCCGCCTCGATCCGGCCCACGGCCATGTAGCCGATGTTGGCTCGGGGCTGCGAATCAGGCAGGCCGTACGAGGCGGGTCCGTGTCGGAGAAAATTGGATTCACTCCCGGCGCTGACCTGGGTGCACAGGTTGCGCACCAGGATCTGCCGCGGACCCGGTTCAGGAAGGTCAAAGGCCTCGAGTTCGACAGCCGGGGGTGACGAGGCGAACATCAAACGGTGGGCGGGAATCATGTCGGAAATCGCTGGTTCGTCGCCCTCGGCGTCGGGACCGGAGCCTCCGGCCACCGGGGTTCCGGTTCTTCCGGCGCCAGCCCTGGCGCATCGCTCTGCGCCGCCGCCAGTCCGGCGGGCATGGCAGACACCGCCGCCCGCGCCGGGCCCGCGCCCGGCTCGATCCGGACGAAGCGCCCCTCGCGGGTCGACTGCTCCGCCGCATCCACGATCCGCGCCGTGCGCACCGCATCGGCCAGCGTGGTCGGGGGAGTTCCCCGGCTCTCGAGCGCGGCGAAAAAGCGACGAAAGAACACTTCGCCCGCCACGCCTCCGTATGAGGTCGAGGCCGGCAGGGTGAAGACTTCGTCGCGCGCCGGCGAAGCCCCGGGCGGGGGCCGGCTTTCAATCTGCAGACGGGGCGTAAGGTCCGGCCAGACGATGCGTCCCTCCCGGCCATTGAAGGCGAGGTAGGAGTCGTAGCCCGCCAGATTCACGTATCCACCCCCGCTGAACGCAAGGGTGTAGCCTGCGTGGAAGGTCCCGAGCGCCCCGGAGCGAAACCGCAGCGCCAGCGCCACCGTGTCCTCGACATCGATGGCTTCGCCGGAGCGGATGGCGAGTTGCGCCCCCACCTCGATGATCTCGTCACCGGTGACGTAGTGCATGAGGTCAAGGCAGTGACAGCCCAGCCAGAGCAGAATGCCGCCGCCAGCCTGCGCCCGGCGAAAGAGCCAGGACTCCGGTTGACGAAACCGCACCTGGGTGGTGAGGAAACGCGACTCCATCGTGAAGAGCGCGCCGATCTCCCCGGCCGCGATCCGCTGACGTGCCGCCTCCATGCAGGGATGGAACCGCCGGGGATAAAGCACGCTGGCCAGCACTCCGCGTTGGGTCGCCGCCCGTTCAAGACGAGAAATTTCCGCCAGCGTGAGCCCGGCTGGTTTCTCCGCAATGAGGGGCTTGCCCGCCGAGATCACCCGCCACGCCAGCTCCGCCGCCAAATCATGGCGCACACAGAGCACGACAAACGCGACGTCGCGATCAGCCAGGACCGCGTCAAGATCCCCGGACGTGTCGGTCACCTTGCGGCTGGCCGGAAGCCCAGGCTTCGCCACCACCGCCGGGTCGGCATCCCAGAGACGCACGGCCGTGACCTCCGGCAGGTTCTCCAGGGTCGTCAGCAGGATCGCGGCATGCGGATGGGTCAGTCCCAGAAGTGCGGCTTTCATGTGCGGTTCAAGCCAACACACCCGCACAGAAAACTTCCAACCAAACCGTTGGCGAGGTGCACCCCATCCCGGTTCATTACGAGGCGGATCGACTGCAAATGGGCGATTGGGCTTTGGATAAGGCCGCATTCCAGTTGGAGGTGGTCCCGCAGTCGCGGGAAGGCCGCCGACGGGACCGCCAGGTCCCGCCTCCGTTGTCTCATTCCTTCGTGCGACGCCGATTCCCGCGGGGTCAACGACCCCACCTCCAACAGAAGTCGGCCTAGGATTGCGTTTACATTGACGCGCATGCGCGACGGCGGTCCCACCATCAACCTCCGCTCCTCCTTCTCCATTCGCACGCTCACGGCTGCGACTCCGCTGGATCGGTCTCCAGTTCCGCGAACAACGCCGGGTCATTCAACTCCCAGGCCGCCAGCGCCTGATCGAGGTGGTGGGGTCCGCGGCCTCCGATCAGCGTCGACGCCACTCCGGGACGGTGCAGCGCCCAGGCCAGCGCCAGGTGCGGCATGCTATGCCCGGTCCGGGCTGAAATCGCCGCAAGGCGGGCAAGCCGGCTTTCCTGTAGCGGATGGAAATAGACGCCCTGATGCCCGGGAGCCACGTCGAAGCGCGAACCCGGTTGCACGCCACCTCGATGTTTGCCGGTGAGAAATCCGCCGCCGAGCGGACTGTAGGTGATGATCGCCACCCGAAAGGTCGCACACAGTTCGACCAGCGTCGCGTCCACATCACGCACCGCCAGATTGTTATTGTTCTGCAGCACCCGCAGGGGCTGCAGCCCGAGTTCCCGCTGCAAGGTGAGCGCCGCCCGCAGTTGCGGCGTGGTGAAATTGCTCACGCCAAGGGCCCGCACCCGGCCGACCTTGATCAGTTGGTCGAGGGTGCGCCACGCCTCGGGGGTCTCGGCACCGGGGTCCCATTTGTGCAGGTAAAGCACATCGATCACCTCCCGGCCCAGGCGCTCGGCGCTGGCCGCCACAGCGGTGTCGATCGCCTCCGGCGTGTACGGCGGATAGATCTTGGTCGCAACGGTCAGGTGCCGCTCGTCCGGGCGTCGCGACGCAAGCCAGGCGCCGACGATCCGCTCGGACTGCCCGGCGGAATAGGTGGCCGCCGTGTCGATCAGGGTGAGCCTCCGTTCCAGGGCATAGTCCATCAGGGCGAAGGACGCCTGCTCATCATTCTCCCGACCGAATGTCGAACCGCCCAGGCACACCGGCGTGAGGACCGGAGCGTGGGGATAAAGGGTGACAGCTTTCATCGGTGGTGCGCGTTCAGTGAGCGGTGTAGCCGCCATCCACCGGCAGGTTCACGCCGGTGACATACCGCGCCGCGTCGCTCAGGAGGAAGACGACCGGCCCGCCCAGATCGTCGTCATCCGCCATCCGCCGGAGGTAGGTCGACTTGGAGTAGCGCTCGACAAAGGTGGGATGCTGCCCGTTGTAATAGCCTCCCGGCGACACGCAGTTGACGCGCACGCCTTTCGGTCCGTAGAGCGCGGCGAAATACCGGGTGAGGTTCACCATGCCCGCCTTGTGGAAGAAGTAGTCGGGCAGCGCATTCATGCCCAACCCCTCGTACAGCGTGAAGTCGGGGCCGACCGTGCCTTGGATCGAACCGATATTGACGATCGTCCCCGACCCGCGCCGGACCATGTCCTCCCCAAAGGCCCGGGTGATGGCAAAGAGGCCCGTCGCGTTGGTCTTCATCGACGCCTCCCACTGGGACAGCGGACCGTCGATCGACTTCATCGGCCGGGAGACCGCATTGTTGACGAGGCCGTCGACGCGGCCGAACTCCTTCAGCACGGAGTCGCGCAGCTGCAGGATCGACGGTTCGTCATCCTGATCAAGCGACCGCGCGTACACCTCGTGACCGAGCGCCTTTTCCTCGGTGGCGACGGTTTCCAGCGCCGCGACATTGCGTGAGGCCAGCACGAGGGACGCTCCCGCACGAGCCAGCTGTGCCGCGAGCCCGCGGCCGTAGAGCCCGGCACCGCCGGTCAGCAAAATCAGTTTCCCCGCGAGCGAAAAGCCGGGGGGCGTGGAGGCAGACGAAGGAATCATAGTGGGGGAGAGATTTTCTCAGTAACGCAATGCAAAGTGCACACAGCCGGACCCATGCAGTTGGACCACGAATTCACACGAATCTACACGAATGAAAACAACAACGGAGAGAAGCGGGGAATCGGTTCACTTTCGCGTCAACAGCCATCAGACTCTCGGCTCGCCTCCTGCCCTCCGGATTTGTGTCCATTCGTGTCCATTCGTGGTCCAGCCTCTGCCTCCGTCCGCCTCAACCGCGCGGCACCGACAGCGAGGTCAGCGGAATGCGGCGCACGCGCAGACGGGAAAGGCGCCCGAGCTTGTCGTTGCCGGCGCAATAGGAAAGCAGGACTGCGTCCTCGGTGAAGTGGATCGCCGTGTAGCAGAACCAGCCGGTCAGGTCGTCCTCGATCACCTGCGACGGCCCCCACGTCTTGGCGCCATCGGTCGAGAAGGCTACGGCCAGCGGGGCCCGCTGGCGGGGCGATTTCGGGGCGGGCACCTTGCCGGAGTGATCGTTGAACACGGCCAAGAGGGCGTTTGTGCCCGGCACGCGCTTGATGCTCGCGGGAGATTCAGGCGACATCAGCGGCGACGGACGCGGGGCGGTCCAGCTCACCCCTTGGTCCGATGAGGAAAATTCATATTGGCGTCCCTGGTCCGTCCGGGCCCAGGAATAGAGCGACCCATCGACCAACTGTACCACGCCGGGCTCCTGCAGCCCCGACATGCTGACCACCGGCAGCGCCCACCACGTGGAGGACTCCTTCCAGGTGGCGCCCTCGTCATCCGAGTAGTACCACATGGAAATGGCCCGGGAATCCCAGGCCGGCCGGTCATCGGTCATGGTCGTGGTCCGATGATAGCCCAAGGGAACAATCAGCCGGCCGCTCGCAGTCTGAACCACGCGGTCGTTATTCAACACAAAATAGCCTGGCGCATCCATGATCAGCTTCGGAGGGGTCCAGGTGACGCCCTCGTCGGTCGAGATCGACATCACCACGTGGCAATCCAGCCACTTGGTCTTCTTCACGGCGTGAAAGCGCGCCAGCTTGCCGCTCGCGAGCCGCAAGAGCGACACGCTCATGATGTTCTGGTAGCTCCCGGTCGGCACCACCACCCGGGGTTTGCTCCAGGTCCGGCCCTGGTCGTCGGAGGTGATTTCCACGATTGCCGAGGGGCTGTGATCGTGTTGCCCCTCGCTGAATTGCGAGTAGGCGAACACGATCCGGCCCGAACGCAGGGTGACAAAGCTGCCCTCCGAGTTGCGCGGGTGCTCGGGAGTGGGATCGATGTCATACGGTGCCGGCAGGGCTGGTGCGGCCCGAAGGGAAAGCGCCAGTGACAAAGCCAGTATCCAACCTGCGGCGCGGAGGGGTCGCCCCGGAGTAGAAGCCACGTTCATGTCGCCACAATAGATTCAGGCAGGCGTCGCTAAAGGTTCGACAACAGGTAAAATTAACTGACACGTTGCGGCCCCGTGAAAAACAACGCCCTGGCGTTCTCGGAGTTTCGTCGGGCCAGCCTGGCCGACCAGGCGGCGGAGGCCTTGCGCGAGTTTATCCGGCAGGGCGCCTGGTCCGAGGTGCTGCCCGGTGAACATGAACTCGCCCGTCGTCTCAGCATCAGCCGGCCCACGGTGCGCGCCGCCCTGGCCCGTCTGGCGGAAGATGGCTACATCAAGATCGCCAAAGGCTGCCGCACCCGGCTCTGCGCCAAGGGCCAGGTCAACCTCTCCAGCGCCCCGCCCACGGTCTGTCTCATCGTGCCGTCACCGCGGGAATCCCAGGGGTTTGGCGCCCATCCGCTGCTGATGGAGATGCGGGCCCAGTTCGCCGTCCAGGGCATCGGCTGGGAGGAGGTCTTCGATCGCACCCTGGGCGGCCGGCAGCCGGAAACCCGGCTGGCCAGTATCGTCAACGGACGGCGGCACGTCTGCTGGCTGCTGATCGGCGCCTCGGTCACCATCCAACGCTGGTTCCAGCAAGCCAAGGTGCCGACGCTCGTGCTCGGCTCCTGCCATCAGGGGGTCGAGCTGCCGTCGGTCGATGTCAACTACTACGCCATCGGCTGGCACGCGGCGGGTTGCATTGCCAAGAACGGACACGAACGGGTCGCCCTGGTCCTGCCTCACCAGCCCCTCGCCGGTGACCTCGCCTGCGTGAAGGGATTAACCGAATACATCCAGCAGCAAAAGAAGCCGGTCACCGTGTCAGAAGTGCCCGCAGGGCCCAACCGGAGCGGCCTGCTCGCCAACCTCGAACGCCTGCTGAAGAAACCCGACCCGCCCACTGCCGTTTTTTGCATCCACGTCGCCCACGTCCTCATGGTCCTGGTCTACCTGCTCCGCATGGGGCTGCGCGTGCCGGAGGACATCTCCCTGCTGTGCCGGGAAACCCAGTCCTCGCTCGACCTGGGCCTGCCGGAGGTCACACGCTACCGCAGCCCGATCATCAAGCAGGCGCACCACGCCGTACGGGTCGCGCAAAGCCTGCTCGCCGGGCACCATGTCACCACGGTGCCCAACCTGATCATACCCGCCTTCGTCCCCGGCGAAACCCTCTCGCTACGCCGCCCCACCAACCCCACCACCGCCGGAGCCACCAGCGCGAGCGCCGCCGGGTAGAACGAAGAGAAACAGGGGGAGGTCAGCAGTCGGATGTCAGCGTCGGGGGGAACGGTGAGCGCTGAACGCGGAGGGAGAAACGCTGAACGCTTAACGCTTAACTTTGAACGCTGAAGTTCGGACGGGTGCTACCAAGACATACTCTCTTGGCCTGGGACACTTCCGCAATCAACCGTTCGAAGTTCAGCGTTCATTTCCCTCTCCACGCTCCGAACTTCGCCCCTTCGCGTCTTCGCGCTTAACTCTGAAGCATTCCTTCAGTCTTCACTCTTCACCTCGCAAACGGCACGAAGCTGCGATGGGCCACGAGCATGTCCTCGCGGTAGCCGAGGTTGTCGGACCCGTTCACCGCCGCCTTGATCTGGGAGCGGCAGAGGTCGGTCAGCGGGTAACCGAGCAGGTTCCGGTTGGTGGAGAACACGCCAAGTTCGACCAGCAGCTCCTTGAGCCCGGTCATCCAGCAGGCGATCTGAGTGCCTCCATAAACCCGATACATGAGATCGTTCATGCGCGCCTGGAGGGCGTTCGCCTGCGGCAGGTCGCCGGCCTTCACCGCCGCCATGATCTTGAGCGCCATGCGGGCGTTGAAGATGCCGCCCCCGAGGAGCAGGCCGTCGTACCCCGCCGCGAGGTAGTCGACGGTGTCGAATTCCGAGCCGGAGAACAGCACCAGACCCGGCCGCGCGGCCCGGGCGCGGAGGTAGGCGTCGCGACGCGACACCTGCTGGGCGCTGTCCTTCACCACCACAATGTTGGGCTCCGCGAGGAGTTCGGGAAAGAGCGACTCCGGAACCACGTAGGGGCTGCCGGCCCCCCGGTCATACAGTCCCATCGGGAGCTGGCTGGCCCGCGCAATCTCCGTGTAGTGGGAAAGCAATCGCTGCGGCGTCGCATTGAGAAAAAAGGGCGGAGCCGCCACCACCGCGATGTCCACGCCCCAGGCGGCCGCACGGTCAATGTTGTCGAGCACGCGCACCGCGGAACTGTCCGTCACCTGCAACGCCACCGTCAGTTTGCCCCGCGCCGCGTCCACCGCCGAGCGGACGAGCACCTCGCGGTCCTGGTCGCGCAGCCACGGCCCCTCGCCGCATGTGCCCGCGAGCATGATGCCGGCGACGCCGAGATCGGCATGATGTGCGATCATGCGGTGGACCGAGGCTTCGTCGATGCGACCTTCGGCGGTCATCGGAGTGGGGGTGGCGGACCAGACGCGGTCCCGCTGGAGGGTAACTGTCTTCATCGGTCCCCAGCATACGCCGCCAGCGGATTTCAAAAAGGAGTCACCGGCTGACAAATAAATTGACAACCTCGGCGTCCGAGGCCGCATCCCGGTCGAGACACAACCCGCCCACGGAGTGCGAGGAGTGACGGTTCCATTTTTTGTTTTGACCGGGGCGGCATTCTGGCGCCTGAAGGACAGCACCACTCCTGTGAACGGCGAAGCGACTCCCACACCCGATTTTCGCGACGGAACCGGTCAGCAGCTCTATCGCCGCGCCCGCACCCGCATCCCCGGCGGAGCCCAGCTCCTCGGCAAGCGCCCGGAACAGTACCTCCCCGAGGGCTGGCCGGCCTATTACCAGCGCGCCGAGGGCTGCACGGTCTGGGACCTCGACGGCCGGGCCTTCCTCGATTTCACCTCCAACGGCATCGGCACGTGCCTGCTCGGCTATGCCGACCCGGTGGTCAACGCCGCCGTCACGGCCTGCATCGCCCGCGGCAGCATGTGCACCCTGAACTCCCCGGCCGAGGTGGACCTCGCGGACCGGCTCTGCACCCTCCACCCCTGGGCCTCCAAGGTGCGCTACGCCCGCACGGGTGGAGAGGCGATGGCGATCGCCGTGCGTCTGGCCCGGGCCTCGACTCGCCGGAGCACGGTCGCCTTCTGTGGGTATCATGGGTGGAGCGATTGGTACCTCGCCGCCAACCTTGGCGCCACCGACGCCCTGTCCGGCCACCTGCTGCCCGGTCTCGACCCCGACGGCGTGCCGCGCGCCCTCCACGGCAGCGCCCTGCCCTTCCGCTACAACCAGATCGCCGAGCTGGAGCAGATCGTGGCCGCGCACGGATCCTCCCTCGCCGCCATCGTGATGGAGCCGATGCGCCACGAAGCCCCGCGCGACGAGTTCCTCTCCCGGGTGCGCGCGCTCGCGGACCAGACCGGCGCGGTGCTGATCTTCGACGAAATCACCTCCGGCTGGCGCACCCACTTTGGCGGGCTGCACCTGGCACTCGGCGTCAATCCCGACGTCGCCGTCTTCGCCAAGGCCATGTCCAACGGCTTCCCCATGGCCGCGATCATCGGGCGCGATCGGGTGATGGACGCCGCCCAGGAGACCTTCGTCAGCAGCACCTACTGGACGGAGGCCATCGGCCCCACGGCCGCGGTCGCCACCCTCGCCCGCCTTGAGGAGGTCGACATCTGCCGTCACATCGCCGACAGCGGCAAGCAGGTGCTCGCCGGCTGGACCGCCGCCGCGACCCGTCACGCCCTGCCGGCCAAGGTCGGCGGCATTCCCGCGCTCTGCCTGCTGTCCTTTGACGCCGGACCGCAGAGCCGGGCGCTGATGACCCTGTTCACCCAGGAAATGCTCACCCGTGGTTTTCTTTCCGCCGGTGCGTTCTACCCCACCCTCGCCCACCGTGCCGGGGTGATCGAGCCCTACCTCGCAGCGGTGGACGAGGTCTTTGCCGTCATGAAGCGACAGCTCGACCGCGGTCCCGTCACCGACGCCCTGCGTGGACCCATCGCCCACAGCGGTTTCGCCCGGCTCACCTGAGTGGAAGTCCGCGTTCGGCCGCTCCCGATTTTCCCGACGCCATGAAGCTCGAAACCGAACTGATTCCCCTCGATCGTGCCCTGCTGGCCGAAGCCACCGACGGGTTCCTTCCGGAACGGGTCATTGATTTTCACGCCCATGTGATGGAGGCGCGTTTCTACGCGGCCGACGCCGTGAACCCGGCATTCGCCGGGAGGACGATCGACCTCGAGCGCTACACCACCGCCATGGGGCTCTTTCTCGGGACGCGTCTGGTGGGTGACTTTGTCTTCCCCTATCCGGCGCGGCGCACCGACCGCATCGGGGTGAACGAGTGGATGATTGCCGACGCCCGGAGCACCCCGGCCCGCCAGCGTCACTGGCTCGCCGCTCTGGTGGCACCGTCCGACGACCCCGGTCTCGCCTCGGAATGGCTGCGTGACGGGCGTTGCTGCGGCCTCAAGCCGTATCACCTGTATGCACATGACGGTGACACCCGCCAGACCGACATCGAGGCATGGGCGCCGGAGTGGATGTGGCGGTGCTGCCATGAGCACGAAGCCCTGCTCATCCTGCACCTGGTCAAGGACGCCTCTTCGGCCGACCCGGCCAACCGCGAGGCACTCCTACGGCTGAGCACCCGTTACCCGGGCTGCCGGGTGGTGCTGGCCCACGTCGGCCGGAGTTTCAACCACCGCACCGCGCGCGGACTGAAAGACCTCGCGTCCCGGCCCAACATCGTCGTCGACACCTCCGCCGTCACCGAATGCGAAGGCATCAAGCTCGCGGTGGACGTGCTCGGGATCGACCGCGTGATCTACGGATCGGACTATCCCATCAGCCACGTGCGCGGACGTTGCGTCACGGCCGGCGATTCCTTCCAGTGGATCTACGGCGAAGAAATGAACAATCCCCGCATGACCCTGGTGGGCATCGAATCCCTGCTCAGCCACCGCCAAGCCGCCGAGGATCTCGGACTTGGTCGAGTCGAGATCGAGAAGTTGTTCCACGGCAACGCCCAAGCCCTCCTCCACTGACCGTCAGTCGGAGGAGCGGGAGGCCAAACGCCGCCCTTCACGCTTCACTCTTCGAACTTCGCTCTTCACCGCACCTCGGAGCGGTGCGGTGCGGTGCCCCTCAGCCCCTGGATCGAAACCCACCCATGAGGTAGATGATCAGCGCGATAAGGAGGATGAGACCCACTCCACCGCCGCCGTACGAGGGGCCGCCGAAGTAGAAGCCACCACCACCGAACAGCAAAAGCAGGACCAGGATCAGGAGAATCGGGTTCATGCCTCAGCCTACCACACGGCCTCGTCCGGGATATGGGGCATTCACCTGCCTGATCCGACCTGATTCGACCTAAGCCTCTACCGGCTTCCCTCCCATGCGAAGCCGAATCCCGCACCGGTCGACCGTCTCAGGCCCGCCCCTGTCCGCCGGGCTTCAAGTCGGGGCCAGAAGCGCGCGCCACCACCCGGGAAAGGGCGTCAAGCGCAAGCAGCGAAGCCGCGTTCCGGTTTTCCACGCCCAGTTTTTCAAATACGCGGGCGAGGTGGACCTTGACGGTGTTCTCCGCACAACCGAGCACGGTGGCGATCTCGGAATTCGACTTGCCCTGCGCCACCCAGAGCAGGACTTCAGCTTCGCGCGGGGTCAGGCCCAACGCCACCAATGGGACGGCCGATGAGAAATCAGGACGCACCTCGGCTCTTTGCAGAGTCGCCCGCTCGTTCCGGTGTCTGCGCTCCAGTCGGGAATGGATCGCTGCGAGCACCTCCTCCGCCCCCGCGGGTTTGGTCAGGTAGTCGTCCGCACCAAGGTTCATTCCACGTCGAAGGTCCTTCTTGTCGCCTTTCGCACTGAGAAAAATGAAGGGGATGGAACCGGTCGCTTCGTCCGCGCGCAACGCCTCCAGCACCCCATAGCCGTCGAGCTCCGGCATGGAGATGTCACAAATAATGACGTCGGGCAGTTCGCGCCGCGCTACATCGATCGCAATCCGACCGTTGGACGCGGAGAACGTTTTGAACCCCTCCATCTCCAGCATCAGGACGAGGTTCTTCAGCGTTTCGACTTCATCTTCTATCACGAGGATCGTCTTCATCGTGGGGACTGACGTGGTTCTACGCTCAGGACGAGCGACCATGTTGGTGAACAAGGGCGCCACTGCCGAGGAAAAAGCCCGGCGTTCAGCGGTGGCACGGCATGCCAGGTGTATCCGACAGTCCCGTCCCTCCCTGTTCATTCGTGGCTCAATCGCAGGGATCGGGTTCATGGGAGGCAGGGAGTGGGAGTTGACATTCTCGTTCATACCCCAGCGCCCGGGATCAAGGAATAGTGCTTTGGCACTACTCCGACCGGGTGAGGAGCCCGCCCCATAAGCGCTAACTTGTTTTACGATGGTGCTCAGCTTGGAGGAAGCGCAGACGAGGAGATTCAGAGAGCTGGGAGCATATTTTACCCCAAGAGGAGATGACATTGGACAAGGATATGGAGGGTGTGATTGCCATGGTCACTTGGTGGAGCATGAAGGAAAACTCACGCCACCGGCTGCTCTTTCGCCGTGAGTTCGAAGCCCCAGGGAAAAGTCGCGCGCGTGCGCGATAAGTTTGTCAGTGAGGAGGGCAATGAGCAGTTTGCCGTACAGCCAGGCGTGAGAGCTTTCTTCGTCGTGTTTGGGTAAATGGCCGAGCTGGGCGAGTTGCTTGAGGCGCTTGAAAAGCAGTTCGATCTGCCAGCGGAACCGATAGTAGTGAAGGACTTGAGTGGTGGAAAACTTGTCCGCAGGAAAAGTTGTGATTACCATGACGTACTCAGCGTAGCGCAGGGTGGCAGGATCGGGTGTTCGTTGATTGATGCTGGCTTTACGATAGAGCTTCTTGAGCGATCGCCGGGTTGAAGCGACGCTCTTGCGGACAGCGCACAGCCGCATCCGCAATGGTTGGGCATCGCCGGAAGGCACCCATACAGTCCACTCACGGCTTTCGCCCGCCTTCTTGAGCGCACCCAGCCGAGAGAGGAGCGGGAATGGAGACCGATCGCTGTTCTGCAGCTTGACGCTGCCAGTGTTCAGACGAACGAGTGTAAGAGCTCCACATGCTGCCGCAAAGTGAAGACCCGGCCCCCGACAGAACCCCCTGTCGCCAATAACGTATTCACCAGCTTTTAGTGGGTAGCCTTTCCAGAGACTCGCCTGTCCCGTTTCCTTCGGTGCCGCTAATCTGAAAGAAATCGCACTTTAACTGAGGCCACTGCAAACTATAGTGGATACGCCACTGGCCCTGTTTTCCCCGGCTCCTTCACCAGGGTCGAATCAACCATCCGCAGCGGCACGGGCCCCGGTGATTTGGTCCGGGCCCCGCGCTCCTCCCAAAGCACCTGGCACATTGCCTGCAGCCATCCTTTGCTCTTTCGGAGCCGTTTCAACAACGCCACATCCGAAAGCTGCGATAACCCCGCTTGAGCGGCCCTCGTTGCGGTTTCGCGCAAAGAAAACCCACACCCCAAGTGCATCAGCAATACCTGCAATAACTTCTCCGGGCTCTTGTCCTGTCTGAGGCCTTTGGTTGCGTGGTGCTCCGTGGCGAGCGCCTCCCATCCAACTGGAAAGAATCCCTTCAAAATCTCCCAATCGTCCTCTGCCGCATTGGCTATTTTCATGCCGCATCACTATTCCGAGCATCACCTCGATGCAATAAAACAAGTTAGCGCTTATGGGAGCCCGCCCCTTCCTCACACCCCGGCCACCCCCGTCGCAAAGAGCGGGAGCCTTACCGTGAAGGTCGTTCCCTGGCCTTCCACGCTCTCAAAGGTCAAGTGTCCTCCGTGGAGCTCGACGCACCGGCGCACAATGAGCAGCCCGAGGCCAGTGCCGGGAATCTGACGCACATTGCTGCCCCGGTGAAACGCCTGGAACAGACGGCGGCGGTCAGCTTCGGGAATGCCGCAACCCCGGTCGATGACGTTAAACACCGCCTGGGTTCCTTCCAGGCAAACGACAAAGTCCACCGGTTGATCGAGGGGAGAGTACTTCAGGGCGTTGGAGAGGAGGTTGGTGAAGATGTGGCGCACCACGCTCTCGTCTCCGTTCGCCACCGCGGGCACGTCCCGGAATTCGAGGCGGATCGCGCCGTGGCGACCGGTGGCGGACTCAATCTCGTCGCATACCCGGCGACAAAATGCGTGCAGGTCGAACGGCGCCGGGCGAAAGGTCATGCCGTCCGTCTCCATGCGACCCAGGACCAGCACTTCCTCCATCATGCCCGACATGCGCCGCACGGATTTGTTGATCGTGACGAGCAGGTCCTCGCGCTTCTCCGGAGACAGGCGGTCGTGATACCGGCGAAGATTGTCCGCGGACGACATGATGATCTCCAGCGGGGTGCGGAACTCATGGGAAACCAGCGAAACGAAGTCGCTCTTCAGTTCGCGCAGCTCGCGCTCGCGCGCCAGCAGGCGAAGCGCCTCCTCGCGTCCCTCATCGAGGCGCCGGTTCGCCTCGGTGAGTTCGGAGGTGCGCAGCTCCACACGACGCTCCAGGTCCTGGTTGAGTTGACGCAGTTCCGCGTCGCGCGTCGCCACGCGGGACGCCATCTCGTTGAAGGAACCTGCCAGTGCGCCAAACTCGTCGGCTCGCCCGAGTGCCACCCGGGCGGAGGTGTCGCCGGTGCCCATCTGCCGCGTGGCCCGGGCCAGCTCCGCCAGAGGCTGGGCGATCTCGCGCCGCAGAATCGCGGCAATGAAAGCCAGCACCAGCGCCAGCGAGAGCAATCCTGACCAGAGCACCCACTGCGCCGACTGGAACGCCTGCCGCTGCAGCTGGTCGCGTGAAATAGTGGTGAGAAAGTACCATTCGGGGCCGACCAGCCGGGCGACGCAAAAATACAGTCCACTCGGCTCGTCGTAGTCGGAGAATTGCCGCTCCGGGCGGGCGCTGACCGCGGCGTAGAGATTGGCCAGGGCAGGCTCGCCGCTGTCCTGCATGCGCAATTCGCCTTTGCTCGCCAGAATCTCGCGGCGTTTGGTGGGGTGGGCGATGAGCCGGCCGTCATTGCGAAAAATCACATGCATCGCCCCCGGCAGATCGCTGCGCGTCGTTTCCTCCATCAGCCGATTCACGAACAGGTCGTGGCCGATCGAACCGATGAACCGTCCGTCCTTTTCGATCGGGAGGTACACCGAGACGATGGGCACCTGGGTCGTGGGCTCCTCGATCACACCGCTCCACCCCAAACCCTCCGGGTGCGGCCGGCCACGCTGGATGGCCAGCTGAAACCACTCCAGGCCCGTGGTGTCGTAGTCCGCCGGGGTATCCCACACCCAGGAAGGAAGGCGGGGATCAAAACCGATGTTCAGCCACCCCGGCAGGACAAAGTACACGCTGGGGAAGACATCCGCCCAGCCGGGGAGCAGTTCGTCGCACAGGTCCTGGGCCCGCAGGACCTCCAGTTTGAGCTGCGGGGTGAATACAACATCGCGGTGCGCCCAGAGCGTCGAATAGCGGCGCCCGTCGGCAAAAATCTCCCGACTTCGCCACGCACCGTCGGGAAAGCGACGGAACCGTTCATTCCACTTCACCTCGAGGTCGTCCGGGGGTGGCGCCTCCATGCGGCGGAGAAACTGCCCGCGCACGAGGGTGAGGTTGGCCTGGATCTGTCCAAATCCGATCTCCTCGCGCCGCGCTCGCTCATTCACGTACGTCTCGAGGTGCTTGAGGTCACGCTGTTTCGCACCGTTGTAGACGAGCGCATAGGTCACCGCCGTCGCCACGGCGATGACCAGCGCGGCGACCGAGGCCACAAGCAGGAGGATGCGTTGCGGAACCGTCATGGGAGCAACTCCGGTCGGCGGAGGCGGCTCTGCCGGGACGGTCGCCTCCTCCACGCCGGCCTGACGTCCGCCGACGACGGCCGGCCAGGGAAATCAGGGGCGCGCTCCAGACGCGGGTTCATGTCCCGCAATCTAGAGGGGAGCTCCCCCCTGAAAAGCCAAAAGGGGCCGGCGGACGGGGCTGTAATACGAAAGCACTATGCCGTCCGTTTCGCATCGAAGGTACCTTGCTGCCAACGATGAGCCACGAACCTTTGGACACCACCGCCCGTCCGGCCGGGAAAGACCGGGTCGGGCGTCATCAGGACTTGTTTTGTATTCACTCCTACGCGGGTGAGCAGGGCCCTCCCTGCGGCTGGCGTGGCAGCGCGCGGGAGGCGTCCCGGGACGCGACGGACGGCACGCGGCGGTGCCCGCGCTGCGGACGAACCACGCTGATCGAACTCTCGGATACCGACACGGATTCGCTGTAGTTCCGAAGCACTATTCCGGGTTTTTCACCGTTGGGATAAAACGCGGGGGCGCCGACGACCGGTCGGCCTCTCCCGCCCATGTCCACACCTCCCCTCCTCCTTTCCCGACTCGTCCGCCAGTCGCTACGCCTGGCCCGCGCGCTCGTTCTCCTTTGCTCATTGGTTTCCCTCCCCGGCGCCATCGGCTCGCCCACCGATACTCCGCGCACCGTCACCATCGCCGTCGTCAGGGACGGTCCGTCCTGGCTGCTCGACGATGTGGCAGCCGCCTTCCGTCAGGAAGCTCAGGCGCTCACCCAGGGCCGCGCGACCCTGCGGTTCCAGGAAGACGCCCGTCTCGATGCCGGCTGGGACGATGCCCGGGTCGCCGCCGCTCTCGATGCGGCCCTGGCGGATCCGTCCATTGACTACGTGCTCGCCCTGGGCCTGCGCACCACGGTCGCGGCCGCCGCCCCCCACCGCGCGCTGACCAAGCCGGTGCTCGGCGCCCTGGTCCAGGAGGCTGACCTGGTACCGCTCCCTGTGGAAAGCGACGGTCACCCGGGCAAAACCAACTTCGCGGTCGTCGTGCTACCCAGCCGGGCGGTCGACCAGATCGCCGCGCTGCGCCCCGTCATTCCCTTCACGTCACTCCACGTGCTCTTGGATCCACTGCTCGCCCCGGACACGGCGGCACTGTCCGCCTGGCGCGACCACCTGATTCGGGCCACGAGCCTGACCGTCACCCTGGTGCCGGTCGGTTCCCGGAGCGACGAGGTGCTGGCTGCGCTCGGCCCCGACACCCACGCCGTGCTGCTCTTCCCCGCCCCGCGCATGGAGGCATCGGAACGCACCGCCCTACTTCAGGGCCTAATCGCGCGCAAACTCCCGGTCCTCAGCTTCCTTGGTCAATCGGGGGTCGAGGAGGGAGCGCTCGCCGGTGTGCTTCCCAATCCGCGCGCCGCGCTCACGCGTCGCCTCGCCATCAACCTGGACCAACTGATCGCCGGCACGGCGGTCTCCGAGCTGCCGCAGGTGGTGAGCGCGCCTCACCAGCTCTTCTTCAATGAGACCACCGCGTCCGCCATTGGCTTCTTTCCGGAGTTTGATGCGCTGAATCGGGCCACAATCATCGGCACCTCCACACCATCCGCCGGGGCGCCGCTGACGTTCACCGGAGCCATCCAGCTCTCGCTGGAGCGGAATTTTGATCTGCGTTCGCGGCAATCCTCCACCGAAGCCTACCGGGAATCAGCGCGTTCCGCCCGGGGAGCCCTGCTGCCACAGCTCGCCGCCAACCAATCATTCCAACAAATCGACGAAGATCGCGCACGCGCCTCGGCCGGCGCCCAGGCCCGGAGCACGGTTCGCGCCGGATTTTCATTGAACCAGGCCCTCCTGGACGACGAATCATTCACACGAGCACGGATCGCCCGGGCTTCGCTCGAGGGCGCGCGCCACCTCGAAGAAGCGGAGCGATTGGATACCGCCATCGCCACCGGCCAGGCCTACCTGCACCTGCTCTCCGTCCAGGCCTCAGTCCGGGTCGCCGAGGAGAACCTCGTCGTCACCCAGCGGAACCTCGATCTCGCCCACCTTCGCCAGCGCGTGGGTAACGCGGGGCCGGAGGAAGGCTATCGGTTCGAATCTCTCGCCGCCCAGCAACGCTCCGACCTGATGGCCGCACGGTCCCAGCGGGAGCGCGCCCGCGTCGACCTGAACCGGCAGTTCGCCGCGGAGGCCGGCACGGCCTGGCAGATTCAGGATGTCACATTGCAGGATCCGGCCTTCGCCTTCACCACGAGCCGGGTCATCACCCTCGTCCGCGACCGTCAGAAACTGGAGCGCCTGCGGTCGTTTGCCACCAGCTACGCACTGCGCCATTCCCCCGACCTGCACGCGGCGGAAACCAGCGTTGTGACCCAGCAACTCGCCGCAGCCGAACGTCAGCGGCGCAGCACGGTCCCGCGGGTGTCCGCTTCGCTCAGCTACGCCCGCACCCTGCACAGCGAGCAGGTCGGTCCGTCACTCGCGGACGTAGCATCGTCCGCCGGCATGCCGGTCCAGAGCTCGCGCTCCGACCGCGATGATTGGACACTCGGGGTGACCGCGTCGCTGCCCCTGTTCACAGGCGGGAGTCTGCGCGCGGAGTCGCGCCAAGCCCGCGCAGAACTTCGCCAGCGGGAGTTCTCCCGCGACAGTATCCGTGACGCCGTGGTCGCACAGACCCAGTCGGCCCTCTACGCGGCGGAAAGTTCCTACGCGTCCATCGCGCTCTCGCGCCAGGCAGCCGATCTCGCCGCGCAAAACCTCAAGGTGGTTCAGGACAAATACGAACAGGGAACGGTTTCGATCGTGACCCTGCTCGACGCCCAAAACTCCGCCTTCGCCCAGCGTCAGTCCGCCGATGCGGCGATCTACCGCTTCCTCTCCGACCTGCTCCAGTTCCAGCGCTCCCTTGGCTGGCTCGAGGTCCTCGCGTCCCCCGCCGAAAAGGAAACCTGGTTCACCGAACTCGAGCGGGCCGTCTCCTCCTGACTTCCGTACCTCACCCATCCGCCCCCTCCCTTCCTCCCATGCAGTCCTCCACCCTCCTCCCAGCCCTCACGCTCTGCGCCGCCCTGCTCACCCTTGCCGGCTGCAACAACGACAGGATCACGGCTCCCGAGCCCTTCAATGTGCGCGTCGCGCCCGCCCGCCCGGTGTCCGCCGGCCCGGGTGAAAGCGGGCCGGCCTTCCTCGGCATGATCCGGGGCGACACCGAGACCAGCCTGAGCTTCAAGGTCAACGGCCAGCTCGTGCACATTGGACCGCCCGGCGAACTCGCCGACTGGAACGAAGGCATCGTCGTGTCCGCTGGCGCGGAACTCGCCCGGCTCGACACCGCCAACTTCGCCAGCGCCGTGGCCGCCGCCCGCGCCCGCGCCGATCTGGCCCGGGCTTCCTTCACGCGGAACTCGGAACTCTACGCCGCGGCCAATCTTTCCAAGAACGAATTCGAGGCCAGCCGGGCCCAGAAGGAGACCGCCGAGGCCGACCTGGCCCAGGCGGAACAGGCGCTCCGCGACACGTCACTGCGCGCTCCCTACACGGGTATCATCCTCAGCCGCTCCGCCAAGTCCGGCGAATTCGCCAGCGCGGGACGCACGGTGCTTCGGCTCGGCGACTTCCGCCGGGTTTCCCTCGAGGTCGGGGTTCCGGATACCCTGCTGGGCGAAATCACCGTGGGCCAGACCTGCCTGGTACGGGTCTCCGCCTTTGAAGGCGATGGTGTCATCGGCACGGTTTCCGAGGTCGGCACCGCCGCCGCCGAAGGCAGCCGGCTGTTTCGAGTCGTCCTCAAGATCGACAACAGCGATGGACGGCTCAAGAGCGGCATGACCGCCAGCGTCCGCCTGGGCCGGGGACAAAGCCGGCCCACCGAGGGCGTGCTCGTGCCCCTCTCGACCCTGGTCGCCACCAGCTCCTCAGGTTCGGGGCCCGCGGTCTTCGTCGTGGTGGACGGACGCATCGCTCGCGAACGGGCAGTCAAGACCGCCGATATCATCAACAGCTCCATCCTGGTCACCGACGGACTTTCGGTCGGCGAATCGGTGGTCACCCTCGGCGCTGGCCAACTGTTCGACGGAGCCCTCGTCGCCGTGATCAGCGGACGCTGACGCCTCCCCTTCGCCGCCACCGACCCACGTCCGTCCCTTCCCGCTCTCATCATGCACCCGTCCCCCCATTCCCAGCCCGCCCACGGCGGACTCGCGCAGTACTTCGTCGAGAAGCGCGGCGTCGCCTGGCTCCTCCTCATCGCCCTGCTCGCGTGGGGCTGGTTCGCCTACCATCAACTTCCGCAACAGGAAGACCCGACCATTCCCCAGCGCACCGCGCTCGTGGTCACCCAGTTTCCCGGAGCCACGTCCGACAAGGTTGAAAACCTCATCACAAAGCCCCTGGAAAAGAAGATCGCGGAACTCGCCACCCTGGACGAGATCAAGTCGGAATCCCGCCACGGTACGTCCGTGATCACGGTTTCACTCCAACCGCAATCGGACGCAAAGATCAGCCAGGACTGGGACAAGCTCAGGGCCAAACTTGCCGAGGTGCGCCTGCCCGACGGCGCCCGGTCGCCGTTTCTCAACACGGACTTTGGCAACACCATCACACTGCTCTACGCGATCGCCAGTGACCCGATCACGGAGGGTGAAATCGCCGCACGCGTCACTCTGGTGCGCGACGCCCTCTCGGACCTCCGCGCGGGGAAGCCCGGTGAGGGTCGCGCCACGCTGGTGGTGTTCTATCCCACCGCGATGGGCCGGGGCGTTCGCGACTCCCGCGCCCAGCGTTTCTCCGAGGGCCTGACCAAGAGCGGTCTGGCGGGCGACATTGTCATTGCCGACCGGGGAGGGCTGTTGCTGATCGACTTCTCCACCCCGGCCACGCGGAGCATCCTGGAACGCTACCTCAACGAGTTTGTCCGTGGGATGGCCGGCACGGATGGGGAACAGCATCCCGATTTTCTGCGCCCCTTCTTCCTGATTGGAAATGAAGACCCAACGCCAGCGGTGCGCGCCCTGGAAATGCCGCGTCACAGTTACCGCGATCTCGAAAAGGTCGCGGAGGACTTCGAGGATGAACTGCGCCAGATCAGCGACGTCGGCCGCACCGGACGCGTCGCCATCGTGCCGGAGCAGATCTACCTCGACTACTCCAGCGCCAAGCTCGCGGCGCTGCAGATCGCCCGTCCGCAACTCGCCAACGCCATCGCGGCGCGCAACGCCTTGATTCCCGGTGGCACCTTTCGCACCGAGGGACTGAATCTGCCCGTGCAGGTCTCGGGTGAGTTCAAGGCCGAGGACGAACTCCTCGACACCGTGGTCGCAAGCGCGCCCGACGGCACGCCCGTCTACCTGCGCGACCTCGTCCGGGTCCAACGGGGCTACGAAAACCCGCTCGGTTACCACTTCAATTTCTTCGGTCGCGCGCGACCTGATTCCGAACTGCGCCGGCAGCGGGCCGTGGTCGTCTCAATCGAGATGCGCGACGGTGCCCACATCGGGAAGTTCGCCGAGCGCGTCAAGGCCCTCGTCCGCGACTTCGAACACCGGCAGCCGGACGGCGTGCACCTCACCATCATCTCCAATCAACCGGCTTCGGTCGCGGAACGCGTCAATCTGTTCATCCACTCGTTCCTCGAAGCCGTGCTCATCGTGGTCGCCGTCGCGCTGTTACTGATGGACTGGCGCTCCGCCATCGTCGTGGCGGCGGCAATCCCACTCACCGTCGCCTTCACCTTCGGCGGGATGCAGCTCCTGGGCATACCCCTCCACCAGATCTCCATCGCCGGCCTGATTATCGCGCTCGGGGTTCTGGTCGACGATCCGGTGGTCGCCGCCGACGGGATCAATCGAGAGATCGCTCACGGGCAACCGCGCAGCATCGCCGCGTGGCTCGGGCCCGTGAAACTGGCGCGCCCCATCCTCTATGGCACGATCATCAACATCGCCGCCTTCCTTCCCCTCGTACTACTGCCGGGAGACAAGGGAGCCTTCATCTACGCGCTGCCCGTGGTGGTGACGCTTGCCCTCGTGGGTTCCCGGCTTGTCTCGATGACCTTCACCCCGTTGCTCGGTTACTTCGTGCTGCGCGGTCAGAAAGGCCTGGAAGAGGGTGCCGAAGTGCGTTCGTTTATTCTCTTCCGCTGGGTCGACCGGACCATCCTCTGGATGCTGCCGCGCTACCAGCGCCTGCTGGAGCGGGCGCTCGATCATCCGTGGCGCACCGTGGCGCTCGTCTACGGTCTGCTCATCGCCTCCTTCGGCCTCACCCCTTTCTTCGGCAAGCAGTTCTTCCCGCCGGCGGAGCGCAACCAGTTTGTCATCGATCTCGAGCTGCCCAAGAACGCGTCGCCGCTGCAGATGCGCGACACCAGCAATCGGGTCGCGGAGTTGCTGCGTCAGCACAAGGAAATCGACAACATCGGCGTCTTCTACGGCGGCACCGCCCCCCGATTCTACTACAATATCTCACCGAAGGAGCCAGCCGCCTACCTTGCCCAGTTCGTCGTCAACACCTACGACATGAACGCGGTGGTGCCACTGCTGGAGAAGATCCGGGCCGAGATCGACGCCAGCGTCCCCGGTGCGCGCATCCTCGCCCGTCAGCTGGAGCAGGGCCCGCCGCTGGAGTTCCCCATTCAGATTCGACTGACGGGCCCCAATCTGGATACGTTGCGCCGTTTGGCCGACGACTACTCCACGGTGCTGCGTAAACACGGTGGCTACAAGGTTCACGACGACCTTGGTCAGCGGTTGCCCACGCTGAGGATTGATGTGGACCAGGAGCGCGCCACGACCCTCGGAGTCGACAATCAGCGGATCGGTTCACTCGCATCGGTGGCCTTCTCCGCCAGTCGGATCACCGAAGTCCGGGAGGGTGATCACCTGGTTCCGGTGAACCTTCGGCTGCGCCAGGACGAAGTCACCGAGGCCGATCGTATCCGTTCCGCCTATGTGGAATCTTCGCGGGGAGGACTAATTCCGCTCGAGAGTTTCTCGCGGATCACCATCGATCCGGCCTTCGCAACCGTGCCGCATTTCGCCCAGCTACGCACCGTCACGGTGAAGAGCATGGCGCCGGTGGGGGTGCTGGCGGCCAGCGTGCTGGAGTCCGCCATGCCCGAGTTGAAGAGGATCGCGCTGCCGGAAGGCTACCGCGCCGACTTCGCCGGCGAGCAACGCGAACTCGACAAGGTCAGGAAGGAAATGGGCGCCGTCTTCGGAGTCTCCCTCGCCGCCATCTTCCTGGCGATCGTACTGCAGTTCGGTTCCGTCACGAAGTCACTGGTGGTCATGGCGACGGTACCGCTCGGCGCGATCGGCGCTTTTGTCGGCATCGTGCTCTTCCAAACCAACATGGGTTTTATGGCCTTCCTCGCCGTGGTCAGCCTCGCCGGGGTGATCGTCAGTCACATCATCGTGCTCTCCGACTTCATCGAGGAAGCCCGGGCCGAAGGCATGCCACTCCGCCAGGCCCTTGTCCGCGCCGGATTGGTGCGCCTGCGGCCCGTCATCGTCACTGTGCTCTCCACGGTCTGCGGACTCATTCCCCTCGCGGAGAAGGGCGGCCTGCTCTGGCGCCCGCTCACCGCCGTGCACATCGTCGGCCTGCTCTGCGCGACGGTGCTCACCCTCGTCGTTCTCCCGGTCATCTACCTAATCTTCACCGAGAAGCTAAAGTGGATCCGCTGAGCTGTGGCGGGGCAGACCGGGCCATTCGGCCCAGTCAACCCGCCCCTCCCTTGACCCGCCGCGCCATGACCATTCCCCTCCTCGTCATCGTGCTTCTCTGTCTCTTCGTGTCCATCGACTCCGATCCAGGAACGACCCGCTGATGCGGTGCTGTTCCTGACGGACTTTCTTCCATGCCTGAAGCACTTGCCATTGTCTTTGTCTTTGTCGTCGCCGGTTCGGCCTACATCGGCGCCCGGCTCAATGCCGCCAATCCCCACCTGCACAACGCCCGCACCGAACGGGAGCGCCTGCGCACCTACCGCATCTGGCTGCTGGCCCGCCTCGAACTGGCCGATCGGGAGAATTGGGAACCAGACATGCGCGCGCGCCTCGCGGAAGAGCTGAAACTCACGGAGTCGCAGCTCGTGAAGCGGGGTATCCCGCTGACGGATCTCGCCTGAGCAGCAATCATCCCCGCGGAAGTCTCACCTCGGGGCAAGCAGCCCCCAGTCGCGCCCACGCGCCCATCTAGGCGCGATCCCACCACCGTATTCGTTGGCGGTGGGAATGTGGCCGGTTCGCCACCCCCGTGGACCTACGCGTCCCGCCAAGAGAGAGCGCCGCGAAGGCGTGCCCGGACGGTCGGCCCGCGACCTTCGCCGCCCACCGCGGGGCGCCCCTACTCCCAAAGCACTATTCCGCTGCAGCACGGTTTTCCCTAGAGTGTCTCCACGCCTCCGCGACGGGGCACCCCTCCTCCACTTCCTCATTCCTTCTTCCATGAACGATCTCGCCCTCAAAATGCTCCTCGGCGACCGGGCCAAGTACATCATGCTGGTCAGCGGTCTCGCCCTCGCCTCCCTGCTCATGACCCAGCAGGCCTCGATCTTCTGCGGCATCATGCAGTGGACCGGCGCCACGCTCGACAACGTCTCGGCCCCGATCTGGGTTGTCGATCCGATGGTGGAGCAGGTCAATGACACGGACTCGCTCCGAGACACCGATATCAACCGCGTCCGCTCCGTACCCGGCGTCGCCTGGGCCTCCCCGCTCTACACAGGCATGCTCAAGGCACGGCTGAAGGACGGCACCTTCAAATTCATCCAGGTCCTCGGCATCGACGGCGCCACCTTTGCGGGCGCCCCGGGCGAACTGCTCGCCGGCTCCGTCGCCGACCTGCGCATCCCGAACACGGTCATCGTCGACCGCTACGGTATCCAAAAATTGAGCCGTGATTCCGGACGCCCGATCGGGCTCGGCGACACGTTCGAAATCAACGATCGCGAGGCGCGCATCGTCGGCATCGCCAAAACCCGGCTCTCCTTCTCCGGCAATCCCTACGTCTACACCACCTATGACCGCGCCCTGCAGTACGCACCGGGACAGCGCAAGATGCTCTCGACCGTGCTGGCCGCCCCGGTTGCCGGCACGGACGCGGACACCGTTGCCCGGCGCATCGAAGAGCAGACCGGCTTGCGCGCCTTCACCCGCAAGCAGTTCGCCTGGGCCACCATCTGGTGGTTCATTCGCAACACCGGGATTCCCGTCGCCTTCGGCGGCACGGTGTTCCTCGGCTTCATCGTCGGCCTGGCCGTCTGCAGTCAGACGTTCTACGCCTTCGTCCTCGAGAACCTGCGCAATCTCGGAGCGCTCAAAGCCATGGGAGCCTCCGACGGATTGCTCTGCCGCATGCTCCTTCTCCAGGCCTTCACGGTCGGGGTTGTGGGTTACGGCTGCGGCATCGGTCTCGCCACGCTCGTGGGCACGGTGCTGCTGAAGAAGGAAATGCCTCCGTTCTATATGCCCTGGCCGCTGCCGGTCGCCGTCTTCGGCATCGTACTCTGGATCTGCACCCTCGCCGCACTGCTGGGTATCCGCCGGATCCGCCAACTTGAACCCGCGATCGTCTTCCGCGGATGAATTCCATGCACTCCACCCTCGCAGTCAAAACCACCACCGTCAACAAGGGCTTCGGCTCCGGCGACACCCGGACCGAGGTCCTCAAATCCGTTTCGTTCGAGGCCCGCCTCGGCGAACTGCTCATGCTCGTCGGCCCGTCGGGCTGCGGCAAGACCACCCTGCTCAGCGTCATCGCGGGCACCCTCGGCATCGACCGCGGGGAAGTGGAGGTCTTCGACGCTCCCCTGCACCGGCTCGACAAACAGGCCGTCACCCGCTTCCGCGCCACCCACATCGGGTTCATCTTCCAACAGTACAACCTCATCCCCACCCTCACCTGCGTCGAGAACGTCAGCGTTCCCCTGCGTATCCAGGGAAACAGCTCCACGGTGGCGGAAAAAAAAGCCGCCGCCATGCTCGAGCGCGTCGGTCTTGGCTCCCGCCTGCAGCACCGTCCCGGCATGCTGTCGGGGGGACAACAGCAGCGGGTCGCCATCGCCCGGGCCCTCGTCCACGAGCCGAGGCTGATCATCTGCGACGAACCCACCGCCGCCCTCGACAGTGAAAACGGTGCCAAGGTGATGTCCCTGCTCCGTGACGTCGCCAAGGCACCCGATCGCTGCGTCATCATCGTCACCCACGACAATCGCATCTTCAGCTACGCCGACCGCATGACCCACATGGAGGACGGACGTATCTCCCACATCCACGACAATCCCACCGCCACCACCCTTTCCCACAACCCACGCTAGTTCCTTCACTCCCATGCTCCACAAGAAACCCTCCTTCTACTTCGCCGCCGGCGGCATCCTCGCCGCGGTCCTCATGGTCACCCACCTCCAGGGCGACCGTCCGCAGCCTCCGCCACCGATCGACCCGCCCGCCAAACCCTTCGAGGCTAGTCTGGCCGCCTCAGGCATCGTCGAGTCACTCAGTGACAACGTCGCCATCGGAGTGCCGCTTGCGGGCCTCGTGACCGATGTCCATGTCCAGGTCAATGACCGGGTCGGCGAAGGACAACCGCTCTTCACCCTCGATCGCCGCGAACTGGTCGCACAATTGAAGGTCAGCCAGGCCTCCCTCGCCGTCAGTACTGCACACCTACAGCGCCTGTTCGATCAACTCGCCCGGCTCAAGCGGGTCAACGACCCGCGGGCGGTGAGCGAGGACGAGGTGCGCACCCGCGAACACGACGTCGCTGTCGCCCAGGCCCAGGTCGACGCCGCCCGGGCCCAAGTGGAACAGCATGAAGCGCTCCTGAACCGGCTCACCGTGCTCGCCCCGCGTTCCGGCACCATCCTGCAGGTCAATATTCGGCCGGGTGAATACGCCTCGGCCACACCCAAGGCCGCCGCGATCATCCTCGGCGATCTGGACCACCTGCAGGTGCGCGCGGAGATCGACGAACAGAACGCGCCGCGGCTGAAACCAGGCCGGCCGGCGACCGCCTACCTGAAGGGCGATACCACCACGCCGATCACCCTGCGCTTTGTCCGGATCGAACCGTACGTCGTGCCCAAGGTTTCGCTGACCGGTGCCAGCACCGAACGGGTCGACACCCGCGTGCTCCAGGTTATCTACGCCTTCGACCGCACCGGCGACCGGCCGGTGTACGTCGGCCAACAAGTGGACCTGTTTGTTGACACGCAGCCCGAGTCCAGCGTAACCACGGTCGCGACCGCCGCCACCTCGCAGGCGGGGAAAGGCCGGCTGTGAAACCCATCACCCGCTGTTTCGCCTGGATGCTGGGGGGATCCCTTGTCCTCACCGGCTGTACCGTCGGCCCCCACTACGAGAAGCCGGTCCTGGCCGCCCCTGCGGCCTGGAAGGCCACGGCGCACGAGCCGTCGCAGGTCACTCGCGCAATCCCCGCCGCCTGGTGGAGTCTCTTCGGCGACCCCGACCTTGACCGGGTGGTGGCGCAGGTCCTTGCCGCCAATCACGATCTCGAACAGGCTGCCGCCCGAGTCACCGAGGCCCGTGCGCTCGCCCGGATGAGCGCTGCCGACCGACTGCCACAGGTGGCACTTGATGCCACCCATACTCAGACCCGCGTCAGCGGTACCCAAGCCGAGCCCGTTGGCCGGGGATTCTCCACCCGCACGCACAGCGCGCAGCTCGGTTTCGACTATGAGATCGACTTCTGGGGTCGCGTGCGCCGGTCGGTCGAGGCCGCCGTCGCGGATGCCGAGGCAAGGCAACACCTGCACGACACCGCCGCACTGCTTCTCACCGCGGAAGCCGGCCGTGCCTACTGGCAGATTCGCTCGCTGGACGCAGAGACCACGGTGCTCGACGCCACCCTCGCCTTGCGGCGCGACGCGGTCCGTCTCCAGGCTACGCGTCACGAGGCCGGATTGATCAACCAAGTTGACGTCACCCGGGCCCGCACCGAGCTAGCCAGTGTGGAGGCCGAGCTTCACGCGCTGAGACGGGAACGCGATCGGACCGAACACGCGCTCGCCGTGCTCTGTGGGGAGGCGCCAGCCACGTTCACCCTGCCGGCGAACCGGGCCGCGCTCGTCTGGCCGGAGATTCCATCGGGCCTTCCTTCCGACCTGCTCGAACGCCGTCCCGACCTCGCGGCCGCCGAACGCGAACTCGCCGCCAGCACCGCCCGCATCGGCGTGGCAAAAGCGGAGTTCTTTCCTCGGATCTCGCTCACCGGGTTCGCCGGGTTCGCCAGCGCCGACTTGAACGCCCTCACGCGCTGCGACAATCGGACCGGTGCGATCGGCCCGGGATTGCACCTGCCGCTCTTCGATCACGGTCGGAACTCCGCCCACCTGGTCGCCTCCGAGGCCCGGCAGGCTCAGGCACTCGCCGCCTACCGGGCCGCCGTGCTCAGCGCCTTTCGCGAAGTCGAGGACGCCCTCTCCGACCTCGGTTCGCTGGGGGAGCAACGCGCCGCGGTCGAGCGCGCGCTCGTCGCCAGCCGCGACACCGTGGCCCTCGCCACCGAACGGTATCAAAAGGGACTCTCCAACTACCTCGACGTCGTCGACGCCCAGCGGGTGGCGCTCCAAACCGAACGCCTGGCGGTGCAGCTCGACGGCCAGCGCAGCCTCGCCACTGTCGACCTCGCCAAGGCCCTCGGTGGAGGATGGAGCGCCATCGCCACAACCGCCTCGCCTTAGCTATAGAACTTCAGACAAATAACCACGAATTGACACGAATGAGAACAGCCCTGTTGCCTCGGGTTTCGTGTCCATTCGTGTCCATTCGTGGTCCAAATGTATCGTTGCGGTTCGCGGGTGAAACGAACTCACGAGTGCCGTGCGGTGGCAGGCACGCTCACGCGAGAATGCCTTCGACGACATGGCCGTGCACGTCGGTCAAACGGCGTTCGATCCCGTTGTGGTAGTAGCTGAGCCGTTCGTGATCGAGTCCGAGGAGGTGGAGGATGGTGGCGTGCAGGTCGTAGATGGTCGTTTCCTTCTCCACCGCCTTGAACCCGAAGTCATCGGTGGCTCCATAGCTGAAGGCGCGTTTCACACCCGCCCCGGCCAGCCACACGGTAAATCCCTTGGGGTTGTGATCGCGCCCGCTGGCGCCCTTCTGAAATGTGGGCATGCGCCCGAACTCCGTCACGAATGCCACCAGGGTGTCGTTGAGCAGTCCGCGCTGCTTCAGGTCCTTCACCAGCGCCGCCGCCGGCTGGTCGAGGATGGGCGCATGGATGTTGTATTGATCGACAATATACTTGTGACCATCCCAGTTTCCCACGCCCTCACCCATGGCGTAGGAGCCGTTGAAGAGTTGGACAAACCGGACATCCCGCTCCAGCAGCCGCCGGGCCAGCAGGCAGTTGCGCGCAAAGCCCGCCTTGTTCGGCTCGGGGGAGGTCACGCCATAGGCCTGCAAGGTCGTGGGACTCTCGCCCGAGAAATCACCCACCTCGGCCGCCGACAGTTGCATCCGGGCCGCGAGTTCATACGCGGAAATCCGGGCCGCCAGGTCCATGTCACCGGGATTCCAGGCGAGGTGACGGTCATTGAGAAAACGCAGGAGATCGCGGGTGGCGCGTTCATCCTGGGGTCCGAGGTCGGTTGGAGGCGTGAGGTGCGGAATCGGACGATCGGCCGTGAAGGCACAGCCCTGGAAGGCCGCCGGGAGGAAACCCGACGCCCAGTGCCGGGGTCCCGTCTGCGGCACGCCACGCGGGTCCGGAATCGCCACGAAGGCCGGAAGATTGCGGCACTCACTGCCGAGCGCGTACGCCGCCCACGCACCGATCCCGGGGAACCCGTCGAGCACAAAGCCGGTGCTCATCTGGTTTTCCGCCGGTCCGTGCGCCGACGACTTGGCGGTCATCGAGTGAATGAAACACATCTCGTCCGCCAGCTCCGCCAGGTTCGGCAGCAGGTCCGACATCATTTTCCCGCTCTGCCCACGCGGTTTGAACTCCCAGAGGGGCTTGATGATGTTTCCCTGCTGTCCCTGCGAAGTAATCAAATCCCCCGCGCCCGGCATGGGCTGATCGTGTCGCTTGATCAACTCCGGTTTGTAGTCGAACGCGTCAATGTGGCTGATCGCGCCGGAACAAAAGATCATTAGCACGCGCCGGGCCTTCGGGGTGAAATGAGGCGGGCGCGGCGCATACGGATCGGAGGGGTCAATCCTCGGTCGGATCGGGGCGCCGCCGGCGAAGAGTCCCTGTTCCGACAGCATCGTCGCCAGAGCGATTCCACCCAGCCCGGTGCCACCCCAGCGCAGGAAGTCGCGGCGATTGAGCAGGTGTCGCCCGGCATGGGAGAGAGGAAGAGTGTTCATGGCGGCACTACGGGATGTGGATGAATTCGTTCAGATTGAAGACGGTCCGACACAGCACCTTCAGCCCGTGCTCGCGCACCACCGTCGCCGCCGCGCTCAGCTCCGCGGTCTCCGGGGGACGCCCGAGCGCGAGGTCGAACGCCCGCCGCACCTGCGCCTCCGGGTCGGGTCCGGCCTCGCGTTCGAGGCGGGCGGCAAACGCCGCCGCCATCTGCAGCGCAAAGGGACTGTTGAGCAGATTGAACGCCTGCAACGGCGTGGTGGAGCGGTTCCGTTTGGGGGTGATCTGCCCGGCGTCGGGACAATCAAACGCGCCAAAGACATCATCCAGCTGCACCCGCGGCTTGCATTGGTACACCATGCGACGGAACTCCTCCGGACCAAACTCGCTCCGCGACGGGTACATGTGGACATTGCTCTTGGTCAGATAGGTGTCGAACAACTGAAAGCCGGGCCCGCCGCGGCGGGGGTTGAGCAGGCCCGCCACCGCCAGCATCGAATCCCGCAACGCCTCCGCCTCCATGCGCTGCGCCGGAAACCTCCAGAGCAACCGCGCGCCGGCGTCGATCTCTTGCGCGCGCGGTGTCTGAAGCGAAGCCTGCCGGTAAGTCTTTGAGAGGAGGATCAGGCGATGCAGCTCCTTCACCCGCCAGCCACGCTCAATGAAGGTGCGCGCCAGCCAGTCGAGCAGCTCGGGGTGACTGGGACGGGAGCCGTTGATGCCAAAGTCACTGGGCGTGTCCACCAGTCCGCTGCCAAAGTGATAGTGCCAGATCCGATTGACCATGACCCGGGCCGTCAGCGGATGCTCGGGGTCCACCAGCCAGTCCGCCAGGGCCAAGCGTCGCTGCTGCTCCGGCGTATCCACCGGCAGCTCCAGCTTCGCGCCAAACCGGGCGAGCGTCGCCGGAGGCACCTGCTCGCGACGCGACAGCGGACTGCCGCGGTGGAGTCGAAAGCTGGGTCCGGGTTGGCGGAGTTTTCCGGCATACACCGGCGGGTAGTCGGTGAGTTCCCGGAGCTTTGCGGCCCAACCCCGACGCTCGTCCGCCAATCGTGAGACCTCGGCCGCCCGGGCCAGCGGAACCCCGCTCAGCGTGGAAATGGCCGGCACCCGTTTGCGGTACAGCTGAGAGAGGCGGTCCTGCGACGACGCCACCGTCGTCCATGACATTCCGTCCACCGAAAGGTCGATGCGGTACCCCGTCGCCAGGTTGTCGTCCAACTTCGGCTGTCGATCGCTCCGATTCCGGCTCCAGACGATGTGGTCGACGCGTTCCACCCGGGCAAACTCGATCTGAACCGCCCCGTGGACATTCGCCGGGCTGTTCCAGCAGGCGCGCTCATTGAAACGTCCGTCGTTGAGGTAAAAGGGATTTCCGTTGTGTCCGTTCACCATGGGCGCCGTCACCACCGCGTCGTTCTCGGCGAGAGCGACATTGCGGGGCGAATCACCCGTCGTGAACACCTCCAGTTCGTCGAGATAGGCCTCGGGGGAGTTGGAGGCCAGGACGGTGAAGCGGACAAACTTCGCGTCCATCGGAGCAAAGGTCTCATGGTTGGCTTTGACACTCACCGGCGCCCGAAGGTGGGGCATCATCGTCTCCGGAGGGTTCTCGCCGCTGGCCATTGCCTCCACCACCAGAAGGTCCGCGCTTAACACACCCGGCGCCGTATCCTTTCGCACGAGCAGACGGCTCTGCGCCGCCAGCTCGTGCACGCCGGCGGAGACGAATCCACTCCAGCGCGTTTCGCCTGCCACCGCCGATTTACCGGAGGCAAACGTGGTCTGGTTGACGTGTGCAATGACCGTCCGGTCCTCCGCTGTCTCCAGGAGACCGTCGCGATCCAGCAGATACTCCGCCCGGGTCGCGTGGTCGGTGGCGACGCCCCACGAGAGCCACACCCGGTGACGACCCGACGGCAGCGGCTCCCAGGGAGAGAGGAGCGCTGCCGCGCCTTTCGGGTCCGCGAGGGACCAGACGCGGCACCCTTCGCTCAAAGTCGGGAAGCGCGCCTCATGGCCCCGGTCCTCCGCCTGTCCCGCTTCACTTCCTGCCGTGTAGGGCTTCAGCTCCGACGGACGCGCCGGGTCCGCTGGTGCCAGCTCGACCGCCCGGCTCTCCCGCAGTCGAGGATGCGACACGAACGGGGCAAACATGGCATCGATTTCAGCCAGCCTAGCCCGGGGCTCCGCTGCCTCACGTTCCCGCTCCGCGGCATTTTCCGGACGCTGTGCGCGTTCGCCGTGTTCCACGCCTTGAAGGATCGCGGTGAGGGAATAGTAGTCGCGCTGCGAAATCGGATCGAACTTGTGGTCATGGCAGCGGGCGCACGCCACGGTGAGCGCGAGGAAGGAGCTGCTCACCGCGTTGACCATGTCATGAAGCTCGTCCGCCCGCTGCACGGAATTGAACTCGGGCGGTTCAAAACTCTGGAGCATGTCGAACGCTCCACCGACGAGGAAACCGGTCGCGGCATCGGCACCGAGCGCATCCCCCGCGATCTGCTCCCGGACAAAGCGCGAATAGGGCAGGTCCTCGTTGAACGCGCGGATGACGTAGTCGCGGTAAGGCCAGGCATTGGGCCGGAGATTGTTGCGTTCAAAACCATCGCTTTCCGCGAAGCGCACGACGTCAAGCCAGTGGCGCCCCCACCGTTCACCGTAGTGGGGAGAGGCGAGGAGTCGTTCCACCAGCTGTTCGTAGGCCTTCGGCGAGGAGTCGTTCACAAAACCCGCGATTTCCTCGGGGGTCGGCGGCAGTCCGGTCAGATCAAACGTCAGCCGACGGATCAGCGTCCGCCGATCTGCTTCGGGAGAAAGGGTCAGTCCCTTTTCCGCCAGTTTCGTCTCGATGAACGCATCCACCGGCAAACGCGACCGTCCGGCCGGCGCCGACGGCACCGTGGGACGGGCCATCGGCTGGAAGGACCAGTGGCGCTTCCACGACTCCGTCAGCGGGTCGGTCGCTCCATCGTCCGGCCAGGATGCGCCCTGGTCGATCCAGGCGCGCAGGATACCGATCTGCCCCGGCGTCAGGCGGTCGCCCTTGCTGGGCATGAGCATGTCCTCGACCAGGTCGGACACATAGTGAATGAGCGGACTCGCCGCGCTCTTTCCCGGAATCACATTGGGCGCCAAGCCCTCACCTCCGATCAGGGCGGACTCCCGGACATCCAATCGGTATCCACTCTTCTGTTTCTCGGGACCGTGGCAGGAGAAGCAGGATGTTTCCAGGATGGGTCTGACCTCGCGGGCAAAATCGACGGGACGATCCACCGGGGGCGGCAGCCGGCTGAGGTCCACGCTGGCACGGATGCCGCCAACTCCGGACAGGATCGCCGCCAGCACGCCCAGTCCGCGCCAGAGCCGGTCCATCCGTGGTCGCATCCGGTTCATAGGTCTCCTCTCCGCAGTTCCTCGATCAGGTGGTCGCTGGCCCGCCAGGCCAGAGCCATGATGGTGAGCGTCGGGTTCTTGTCGGCGCTGCTGGGAAAAGTCGCGCCATCCGCAATGACCACATTCTTCGCCTCCCACACCTGACCCCAGCGATTGGTGACCGAGCGTTTCGGGTCGGCCCCCATGATCGCTCCGCCGACTTCGTGGATCACGGCTCCACCCTGGGCGATGGCATCCCGGGGGTCACGATCCGGTCGCGACCGCACCCGTCCCCCCATGGCCTCGATCAAGTCGGCAAAACTCCGCTGCATGTGCGCAACCTGCCGCAATTCGTGATCTGACCACTTCCAGTGGAATCGCAAAACGGGAATCCCCCACCGGTCCTTGACCGTTGGATCGAGTTCGGCAAACGAGTCCTCATTGGGAATCATCTCGCCGCGTCCCGTATAGCCAATGAATGATCCGTAGTACCGCCGGGCGTCCGCGCGGAGGCGCCGGCCGTAAGTCCCTCCCGTGAGCCACTCCAGTCCGGAGAGAATGCCGACCCCGGGCATCTGACGGCCGGTGGCAAACTCGACGTGGTAGCCGCGCGGAAAGTCGAGTTTTCCCGCGCGCTGGGCACCATGCAGCCACCATGGGATGTAGACATGCGGTCCGCCTGCCCCGTCCTCATTGTGCAACGGCAGACCTTCCAGCGCCGGCACCTGGCCGTCGACGGTCGCGCCCACCGAGTCCATCACGTACTTGCCCAAGAGACCGGAACCATTGCCCAGGCCGTCCTTGAACCGGTTGGATCGGGAATTGAGCAAGATGCGCACAGACTCGGCCGAACTCGCCGCCAGCACCACCGCCCGCGCCGAGGCCCGTCCCTCGCCGCCGGTGCGTTTGTCGATGAAGATCACCCCCGTCGCCCGACCGGACGCATTGACCACCACCTCGCGCACCGCCGCCTCGGTCAGAATGTCGAGGTTGCCGGTCGCCAGCGCCGGCGGGAGGTGCACGGTGGTGGACTGGTAGTTGGCACCGATCGAACAGCCGCGGTGACAATGGGTCGCCCAAAAGCAGGCTGCGCGCTGGTGCATCGACTCGCGCAGGATCCGCTGCGCACGGGGATTTCCCGGATGCAGCAGCGCCGGCACGCGGTCCGCGTCGAGCCGGGCGCTCAGGACCGCGCGGTGGATGGGCACCACCCGAATGCCAAGTTTCGGCGCATGCTTCGCGGTGAAACGCTCTCCCGCCCGCGCGCGCGGCGGTGGCAGGAGCACGCCCGGAGGCGAGTCCGGCGAGTTTTCCAGTCCCTCGCTCTCACCGTACACGCCGATCAGGCGTTCGACGCGGTCGTAGTAGGGCGCCACGTCGTCGTAGTCGAGAGGCCAGTCGAACCCGAGCCCGTCCCGGCTGTAGGGCTTGAAGTCATACGGTCCATTGCGCAGGGAGATCCGCCCCCAGTGATTGGTCCGGCCCCCGAGCATCCGCGCGCGCCACCAGGTGAACTGTTCGCGTGGTTCGGACGAGGCGTTGGTGTAGGGTTCACCTGGCACCGCCCAGCCGCCGTCCGCGGTCGCATCGAAGAATCCCCGCGGCTTGTCCGGCGTGGCCACGCCGCGCAGCGGCGCCTGCGCCGGAGTCTGGAACATCGCGGTTTCGGCCTGCGGATCGTAGTGACGTCCCGACTCAATCATCAGGACGCGCAATCCCTCCATGCACAGGGTGTAGGCGGACTGGCCGCCTCCCGCCCCCGAGCCGACGACAATCACATCGTAGCCGGTCTGCAACGTGGTGGGGGTGACCAGGGGCATGGGGATCCTTTTCAGTCCAGTCCGAGCGCGCGCAGCACCTCGGGAGGAGGGCCCTCAAAGTGCGGCAGGGGCACGTTGCCGACATATCCAATGTCCTTCATGCCCTCCGGGGTCGTGTAGTAGCCCCCCATGACAAGGTCCCGAAAGCGCCGGAAAAACTGTGCGCCGGTCCGGTCGGCGGGAGCCGCACGGGTCACCGAACACAGCGCGTCGGCGAACGCGGACTGTTCCACGAGCGTGAGGTCGGCAAAGGCCCGGCCGTGGCGACGCCGCGCCTCGCCGTCGAGCCAGTCGAGACCTTCGAGCAGGGGAGCGCGGTCCGCGCGCTGGGCCGGATAGGGGGCGCTGATCCACTCGTCGATGAAGTCAGGCACCCCGACCGCCGACGCCGGCGGGGCCTCGCCATCCGCAGGAAGGATGAGATCGCACAGCGCCACGGTGGTCCGGCGTTGGGTCTCGGTCAGCGTCAGGGGCCAGACCTCGCCCGGGAGATAGACTTTCAGCAGATCCGGATCGGTGCCATAACCCGCCGCGCCCGGTGCGGGTTTCGGACCCGCAGGCAGGCGGGCGGAAAGGGTCGCTGCCGCCGCCAACACCCAGGCGATCGCTTCTCGCCGGCTCAGCCGTGTCCGGATCGAGGTGGGGTCAGTCATGGCGGGGCGGAGGGGTCGGGTCGGTCTACTCCGGCAGGGGGCGACCTCGCGTTTCGGGCGCAAGCCAGATGACGACCATGCCGATCAGGTAAACGAGGGTGATGATCGCGCCGGCCCGGGCATAACTGCCGTCGAAGACGCGCATGAGCGCGCCCATCTGCACCGCTGCCGCCGCGGCAAAGATCCGGCCGGTGTTGAACGCCACGCCCTGGGCCGTCGCGCGCACCCGGGTGGGAAAGAGCTCGGGCAGGTAGAGCGGCAGCCAGCCGTAAAAGGCCGCCGTGGCCGTGCCGACCACAAAGCTGGCGAGCAGGAAGAGCGTGCCGTAGGTATCAATGAAACGGAACAACCAGGCGCAGCTGAGCAACGAGGCGAGACACAGCCCGAAATAGGCCGGCCGCCGGCCGATGCGCCCCCCGAGCCAGGAGCCGGCCAGACAACCGAGGATGGCGCCAAAGGCGGTCAGGGTCTGCGTGTAGGCCTTGGCCTGCGGGGCGCCCGCCCCCGCCATCTGGTCCGCCCAGAGCGGCAGCCACTGCACGGAGCCCCAGGAACCGATGAGGGCGACACTGGCAAAGACGGTCGCCAGCACCGTTTTCGCGAGCAGCCCGGGCGCGAGCATCTCGCGCAAGGGGTTCGATCCCACCCGCGCCGTGGCCTGTATCCAGCGTTCGGACTCAGGAACAAAGAGCCGGATGGCAAAGGTCAGCAGCGCCGGCGCCGCGCCGACCAGCATGACCCAGCGCCAGGAGTCTTGCGTGACCGAGAAAAAGATGCCCATCACCCCGATCAGCGCGAATCCCACGTTCGCCGCCGCACCAATCACCCCCGCGAGCCAGGGCCGGTGTTTCTCCGGCCAGACCTCCATGACCAGCGCCACCCCGAGCGACCACTCGCCCCCCATGCCCAGCGCGGCGAGAAAACGCAGGCCACCCAGTTGCTGGGGAGTCTGGGCGAAATAGGCGGCTCCGGTGAAGAGCGAGTAGCTGAGTATCGCCAGGCTCATCGCCCGCACCCGCCCTATCCGGTCGCCCAACCAGCCAAAGACAAGTCCACCACAGGCGGCGCCGAGCAGGAACAGCGCCGTGATCGTCCCCATCCAGCGCCCGATGTACCCGGGATCCACCACGCCGGTGGCTGCCTGCATTTCGAGCAGCGCCGGACGGGCGACGAGCGGGAAGATACCCATCTCCATGCCATCGAACATCCAGCCGAGAAAGGCAGCGACGAGCACGAGGTACCGACGGTCCGGAGAAACGGGGGAAGACGACATGGGGTGAGGGAACCAGGGGTCGGGCGGGTTCCGGGGATGACGCATCCTTGGGATGGGTGGGAAATGATCGTTGTCAATCCGTTTGAACTACCTGATCGATCATTAAATTCTTGACCGTTCATTTCGCCTTCGCTCTCTTCCGCTCGTCCACGGATCGCCCGGCCTACCCCTCTCGACGTGTTATCTGGTTCGGCGCTCCGCTTGGCCCCCTTCCTTTTCCATGCACAACAAGGTCCTCATCATCGTCGGCGACGCTTCCGAAACGGTCGACACCCTCTATCCGTTCTTCCGTTTGCAGGAAGGCGGCTACGTGCCGGTGGTCGCCGCTCCTGAAAAACGAAAGTACCAGATGGTGCTTCACGAGGTGAAGCCGGGCTGGACCATCACCAAGGAGTGGGAGGGCTACACGATCGACGCCGACATCGCCTTCAAGGACGTCAACCCCGAGCAGTACCTGGGCATCTTCTTCAGCGGTGGCCGCGCACCGGAGTACATCCGGGACGATCCGGACCTGATCCGGATGACGCGCTGGTTCTTCGAGCATAACAAGCCGGTGGCCAGCGTTTGCCACGGTTGCGAAATACCGGCGCGGGCGGACTGCATTCGCGGCCGTCGCATCGCCGCGGTCGCCAAGTGTCGCTTCGATGTCGAGGTCTGCGGCGGGATCTACGTCAACGAACCCTGCGTGGTGGACCGCAATCTCGTGAGCGGCCGGACGTTTCACGACCACGGTCACTACATGGGCGCGTGGATGAGTCTGCTCGAGGCGGAACGAAAGCGATTGCAGAACGCGGCCTGAGCCAAACCCGTTCGCGCCACCCCACGCGATGCTCTCGACCCGCCGCCGTTTTCTCAAGCGCGCCGCCGCCGCCGCCACGCTCCTCGCCGCTCATCCGCGGCTGGCCCGGGCTTCGCAAGGCGGCCCCCTGAGTCTTGGATTCAGTCTCTACGGCATGAAGTCGCTGCCGGTGGAGGAGGCGATCGCCACCTGTGCCCGCATCGGCTACCGTAACGTCGAGCTCTCGCTGCTCCCGGGTTTTCCCACGGAGCCCAAACTTCTCACTCCCGCGCTGCGGAGCCAGGTGCGAAAAAATCTCTCCGACCACCGGCTTTCCGCAAGCGCCCTGCTCGGCAGCTTCAGTCTCGCCGCCACCCCGGCGGTCCACGCCGATACGCTGGACGTCTTCCGCCGGATCGCCGAGTTCACCCACGAACTGAATACCGCATCTCCGCCGCTCCTGCAAACCACGCTGGGCGGCACACCCGCCGACTGGCCAGCCCAGCGCTCCCTCATGGTCGACCGCCTCGGGGAGTGGAACCGGGTGGCCGAAGCGACCGGGCTTTCGATCGCGATCAAGGCGCATGTGAACCATGCGGTGAATACCCCGGACCGTCTGCTCACGTTGCTGCGCGAAACCGCCGGCTCCCGGATTTCCGTCGTCTACGACCACAGTCACTTTGCCCTCGCGGGTTTCTCCATTGAGGAAAGCCTGCGTCCGCTCGCGCCGTTCACGCGCTACGTGCATGTCAAGGAGGCCACCGGCACGCCGCAGGCCGTGCGCTTCCTGCTTCCTGGCGAGGGCACGACCGATTTCGGCGCCTACTTCCGCCTGCTCACGAGCCTCGGCTACCGGGGCCCGGTCGTCGCCGAGGTCAGCGCCCAGATTTCCACGCGACCCGGATACGACCCGGTCGCCGCCGCCGAGCGCTGCCACCGCGCACTCGCCCCGGCCTTGCCCGCATAGCGGCCTCCCCCTTTTTCCCTTTCCACCCCGGTCCCCCGCCCCTTACGCGCCGCGCCGGACGCCTCGAAACCGACCCTCCCCATCATGCCCTCGATGCTCGCCCACCCCACGCGGACCTCGCTCCGCCTGCTAGCCCTCCTCGCCATCCCCGCCCTGCTCCGCGCCCAAACCTCCGCCCCGCCGTCCCGCGCCGTCAGCTCCGACGAGGAGGCCATCACGCTCTCCCCGTTCCAGGTCCAGTCCTCCGAGTCCGTAGGCTACGGCGCCCAGTACTCCAGCTCGTCGTCGCGACTCAACCTGAAGTACATCGACGTGCCGCAATCCGTCGGGGTCGTGACCTCCGAGTTCCTCAACGACACCTTCATCTTCGACAGCCGGGAGTTCACCAAGTACGTGCCGAACGTCAACCCGCGCGCCAACACCCACCAGCCGGAGATCTTCTACGTTCGCGGACTGCAGATCACCCGAACCTATGTGGACGGCTACGTCTCGCCGCTCACCGTCAACCGGGATCGCGCCCTGTACGATCGGATCGAATACGTAAAGGGTCCCGCCTCCGCCGCGATGGGACGCGGTGAGGCCGGGGGCCTCGTGAACTTCATCTCGAAGGTCCCGCTCAGCGTCAATCGGGACATCTTCGACGTGACCATTGGCACCGACAGCTTCTACCGCGCCGAGTACGATCACAGCGCGCGGGTGAAGGCCGACGGCACCATGGGCTACCGCATTCCCCTCTTCTACGAGGAGAGCGATTCCCCCCGCGGCGGTGAACTGATGGCCGCGAAGAAGTACGGCATCGGTCCCTCCTTCCGCTGGGACATCGGCCCGAAGACCAATCTGATCATCAACACCTCGTACGCGTACAATCAGAGCGGCGGTCCGGTCGGCGAGGCCTACTGGCAGAACAATGAACAGTTCCGGCTGCAGGTGTCGCTCAACCAGATCAACCCGGCCGTGAACTGGAACCCGTTCCGCGGCGATCCGTACGTGCCGAAGGAACGCGTCTACGGCTACGCCGGGCGCGGACGCGAAAGCGACACCACCACGCTGTCCGCGTTCTTCACCCACCAGTTCAACGACCAGCTCTCGTTCCGCCAGGGCATCAGCCACAGCGACATTTCCGAGGAGCTGCGTCGCTTCGCCCTCTCCCCGACCGCCCTGCCCCACCCGACGATCGCCAAGGAGTACCAGGTCGGCATCAGTTACCTGCACGAGTTCCGCGAGATCCAGGGCAGCCGGATCCAGGGCGACCTGCTCTACGAACTGCCCATCGGTTCGAGCAAGCACCAGTTTCTCGCCGGCTACGACTACGCCCGGGGCAAGTCCGACACGCTCTCCGGGCAGCGCGGCGGCCTGACCCAAAACCTCTACACGCCGGACTACACGATCCCGTCGTTCTTCAATCCCGACACCTACATCACGACGTACACGACCGATAGCTACTCGAAGAACGACGGCTTCGGCTACTTCGGACAGTACTCCGGCTCGTTTTTCAACAACCGCTTCAGCGTCATGTATGGCTGGCGCAAGGACACGACCGGCAGCTCCACGCTGAATCGGCGCACCAACGTCCAGACCAACCCGGCCGACCTGAAGACCGACGTGCCGCGCTACTCCCTCAGCTACAAGCCGGCCGAGTGGATGACGATCTACTACGTGCACAGCGAACAGGCGGACCCCCGGACGACCACCAACGTCTACAACAACATCCTGCCGAGCGCCGGCGCTCCCAGCTGGCTGCCCACCGACCCGCGGTTCAATGAGTTGCTGACCTCCCAGGTCACGGCCGAACTCGACGAGATCGGCGCCAAGGCGAGCCTGCTCGACAACCGCATCACCGCCTCGTTCTCGATGTTCAAGATCACGAGAAATGGCTTCATCCTGAATGACTTCAAGACCGAGCCGGGAGCCAACGGAGTCGGCGTGGTGTCCTTCAACCGCAACTACGTGGTCAACGGCGAAGGCGCCCGCGGGTTTGAAGTCGAGGTCTACGGCCAGCCGACCAAGCGGCTCACGGTGATGGCGGCCTTCGCCGCGATCGACGGAGACAAGCCGGCCTCCGACGGACGCATCGTGCCGATCGAGGCCATGATCGACTCCGCCATGATCAACCTGAAGTACGACTTCCGCGACGCGGACCGCAACGGCTTCGAGGTCACCGGCGGCGGCAAACTGATGTTCAAGGGCTGGGTCATGGCCCCCGGCACCTACGAGTCCTTCCGCGGCGACCAGTACCTGCTCGACGCCGGGGTGAACTATTCGTTCAAGAAGGGACGCTACAGCGTGCGTCTGCGGTGCAACAACCTGAACAACGACCTCGTCTTCATCTCCGGCAACTCGCAATGGGGCCTGCGCCGCACGTTCATCTCGTTCAACGGCCGGTTCTAGACCGGTGATGGCTGTGTTGCGTCGTTTTTCTCCTCCCGTCCGCACCCCCTGGGCACGCCGCGGGCGGAGGATCCTGGCGCTCCTGGCGGTCTCCACCGCAATCGGCGCCGGAAACGACCCTCCTCCCGTTGACACGCAACCGTCCGGCCAGCCGCTGCCTCCCAGGGAAGCGGCCGGTCGGATCCGCGTGCCGGCGGGCTTCACGGTCACGCTGGCCGCCGCCGAACCCGACGTGCGGCAGCCCATCGCCATCGCCCACGACGACCGCGGACGGCTGTGGGTCGCTGAGTGTTACTCCTACGCGGGCTCCTCGTTTGTCGATGACGCCCGGGACCGGATCCTGATCTTCGAGGATACCGATGGTGACGGGGTCTACGATCGCCGGACCGTCTTCCAGGACGGTCTCAACCGGCTGACCGGGCTCGTCGTCGGTCTCGGCGGCGTCTGGATCTGCGCCGCTCCGCACCTTTCCTTTATCCCGGACCGCAACGGGGATGACCGGCCCGATGGTCCTCCGGTCCCCCACCTCGAGGGCTGGACCTTCGATGCCGAACACAACAGCGTCAACGGGTTGACCTGGGGACCCGACGGCTGGCTCTACGGCCGTCATGGCATCAAACGTGCCTCACTGATCGGACGGCCCGGATCGGCTCCCAAAGACCGCACCGAGGTGAGCTGCGCCATCTGGCGCTACCATCCCTTCGACCATCGCTTCGAGGTCGTCGTCGACGGTACGATCAATCCCTGGGGTCTCGACTTCGACGACTACGGTCAGGCTTTCATGAGCACCAGCGTGATCGACCACCTCTGGCACGTCGTGCCGGGCGCGCGTTTCGAACGTTGGAAAGGCCGCGGGGGACACCCTGATCCCCACACCTACGAGCTGATGACCGCCACCAGCGATCACCTACATTGGGGCGGCGGCGCCTGGGACGAAGGGGGACGCGAGCGGAGCGGCAACGATGCCCTCGGCGGCGGGCATTCTCATTGCGATGCCCTGATCTACCTCGGCGACCGGTGGCCGGCCGACTACCGGGGCAGCGTGCTCATGAGCAACATCCACGGGCGTCGGATCAATCGCGACGCCCTGGTCCGCGCCTCCCCGGACGGACGCTATCAGGGCGTGCACCGGCCGGATTTCCTGACGGTTGCGGATCCTTGGTTTCGGGCCGTCTCGCTGGAGTACGGTCCGGAAGGCGACGTGGTCATGACTGACTGGTCCGATACCGGTGAGTGCCATGATCGCGACGGGGTGCACCGGTCGAGCGGACGTATTTACCGCATTAGCTACGGCTCACCCCGCCGCGTGTCGGTGGACCTGCGCGCCGCGTCCCTGTCCGAGCTCGTGGCCCTGCAATTTCATCCCAACGACTGGTTCGTCCGCCGGGCACGCGTCGTCCTGCAGGAACGGGCCGCCAGTGGCGTCCCGTTGGGCGACCTCCACGTTCTCCTGAAGGAGCACCTCCGCAACCAACCCACGACGCCGAAGAAACTCCGCGCCCTCTGGGCACTGCATGTCACCGGCGGCACCTCGACCGACGGGCTGCGCACCCTGCTGGGCGATCCGGACGAACACGTGCGTCACTGGGCGATCCGGCTTCTTGGCGACGGTCCGTTCGATCCCGCCACCCACGCCGCTCTCGTCCGCCTCGCCTCCACCGAATCCTCCTGGTTGGTGCAGCTGGCGCTGGCCTCCGCCCTGCAACGCCTGCCCGTGGAACAACGCTGGACCCTGGCGCAGCCGCTGATCGAGGCCTGCAGCCCTGCCACCGACCCGAACCTGATCCGCCTGCTGTGGTATGGACTGGAACCCGCGGTGCCGCTCCAGCCCGACGCCATTGCCCAATCCGTGGCGAAAGGATCCGCCACGCGACTCAAGCGCCTGGTGGTCCGCCGGCTGGCCGAGGCGTTGTCCACCTCCAGCACCGCGGGCGAGGCCCTGTTTCACCTGCTCGACCGCCCGGCTTCACCACCCGCTCTCACCGACCTCCTGGCCGCGGTGCAGGAGGGACTCGCCGGACAACGCCACTTGAACGCCCCCGCCCGCGCCACCGCATTCCTTGCCGGCTTTGCCCAAGACCCACATGAACCGCTGCGACGCGTTGCCTCCCGCCTCGCGGTGCGTTTCGGCGACCCCTCCGCCCTCACGCGCGTCCGCTCGGAGCTGAACGACCGCAGCCTCGACCCTGCGCAGCGAGCCCAGGCCCTGGAAACGCTGCTGGAAGCACCGCCGTCCTGGCTGGCGGACGACCTGCTCGCGGTGGTTTCCAGCGACACTTGGGTCGAGCCTGCCATCCGTGCCCTGGCCAATCTGAATGATGTGCGCACGCCCCCGGCGTTGATCGCCCAGTACCCGAAGCTCAGCCCGGCGGCCCGGACCGCCGTCATCGACAGCCTGGTCACACGGGCCACGTCCGCCCGGGCGCTCCTCGACGCCATCGGCACCCAGCGCATCCCCCGGCAGGCGCTCGCCCCGCACCAGGCCCGGCAAATCGTGCAGCTGCGCGACGAGGACCTGCGGCGCCACCTGGAACGCGTCTGGGGCAGCCTCGGCACATCCTCGTCGGAAACCGAGGCCACACTCCGGCGTCTTCGCGCCCGACTCACTCCGGTGGTCCTCCAGGAGGCCGACCTCGCCCAGGGTGCCGCGCTCTTTGAGCAACGGTGTGCGATCTGCCATCAGCTCTTTGGCCGTGGTCAAACCATCGGTCCGGACCTGACCGGTTCCGGCCGCAAGGACCTCGACTACGTGCTCATCAACGTGGTCGACCCCAATGCCTCGATCCCCGCCGACTACCGGCTTGGAGTCGTCACCCTGAAGGACGAGCGCGTGCTGAGCGGCATCCTGGTTTCGGAGACAGACCAGGTGGTCACAATCCGCACCCTCACCTCCACCGACACCGCGAATCGCAGCCAGGTCAAGGACGTCCAACGCCTGCCCATGTCCCTGATGCCGGCGGGCTTGCTCGAAGGCATGGATGACAAGGCCGTCCGGGACCTGGTGGGTTACCTGATGTCGGATGGTCCCCGGACGCCCTGACGGGCCGTTGACAACCCAAAGCGCCCCGTCACCGTCGTTTGCATCGCATGGAAACCGGTGAGGATACGTTTCAGACCAAGTCCAGTCGGGTGTACTCAGAGCTGCGCCGGGCGATCACGGACGAGGTGTTCAAGCCGGGCGAGCACCTGGTGCGACGCGACCTGGTCAAGAAATTCAACGTCAGCCTTTCGATCGTCAACGAAGTCCTCGCCCGCCTGGCGACGGACGGTTTGGTGGAAACGAAGGAGATGTACGGCACGCGGGTCATCCGCCCGGACGTCGAGAACATTCGCAATGATTTTGCTCTGCGCGAGGCGATCGAGCGCCACGTCGCGCGTATCCTCGCGGAAAAGGCGAGCGACGAATTGCTGAGCAGCATCCTCGAAGACGCCCGCACACTCGACCGCTGGATGGCCACGGAAACTCAGGGCGGCCTGGTCCACCTCGAGTTTCACCTCAAACTGGCCCGCTCCACCGGCCTGCCCTTGTTGGAACAGACCCTGAAACGCACCGGGGTGCGCAGCCTGCTGACCTCGCGCTGGCTCAAGAGCCAGGCGATCCCCCACCCTCCGGATTTTCATGAGCAGCTGGTGCGAGCCATCCTGTCACGCGACTCCAACGCCGCGGATCAGAAGATGAAGGAGCACCTGCACTTCAACGAAAAGCTCGTCTGAGGGGCGGAGGGAGGGGGGAACGGAGGGAACGCTGAACGCTGAACTCCGAACGCTTAATTTCGAATCGCTTCGGAATCGGACCGGATTTTCGCATCCGGCGGGGTGGAACGGGGAACCCGTTTCTGGTTCGAGGATCGCACCTTTCGGACCGTCCCACGCAGAGCCGCCAAGTTACGAAGGCGGCCCCACTTTCCGTTATTTCCGAACTTCAGCGTTCGACGTTCAAAGTTCAGCGTTCGGCGTTCCTCTCGCCTCGCGGTTACCAGCAGCTGAACCCTCCATCGACCACCAAGTCATGCCCGGTGACAAAGGTCGCTCCGGGCGCGGCGAGGAAGACCACCGCGAACGCGATCTCCGAGGGCTGGGCCAGCCGTTTCATCGGGGTGTCGGCGATCCACCCAGGATGCAAGTGGGGCACGGTCATGGTCATCTCCGTCGCCGTGTAGCCGGGGCTGATGGAGTTCACCGTGATGCCATGCCCGGCCCATTCGCAGGCCAGCGATCGCGTCAACTGAATCACGCCGGCCTTGGCGGCATTGTAGGCAGACTGGGACTGCGGACGATTGACAATGCGGCCGGACATCGAGGCGGTATTGATGATGCGACCACCGCCGCCGCGGGTGATCATGGCTCGGCCGACCGCTCGGGCCACGTAGAAGACCGCATTCAGGTCCACGTTGACCACCTTGAGCCATTGGTCGTCGCTCATGCTCTCCGCCGGTTGGTGAATGCAGATGCCCGCGTTGTTGAGCAGGATGTCCACCCCTCCGAACTCTGCGACCGCGGCGGCAACCACGGCGTCCACCTCCGGGCTGCGGGTGACGTCGCAGGAAAGGGCCAGCGCGCGACGACCGAGGGCGCGAATGTCGCTCAGCACCGCCGCCGTATCCGCTCCCGGAAGGTCGACGACGGCCACATCCGCGCCAGCCTCGGCCAAGGCCACCGCACAGGCGCGACCCAGTCCCCGACTGCCCCCGGTCACAAGCGCGGTTTTTCCGGAAAGGCGAAACTGATCAATGAGGGTGGACATAAAATGGGTTGGGCGCGTCGCAATTCGTACTTTCAAACCGGGGACCACGAATTGACACGAATGTACACGAATCCGGAGCGAGACTGAACTCGTCGAGAGCCTGAATTCAACTTACCCAGCAGCGAATCTACTCTTCGCATCTCGGTGTTCCTGCCTTCATTCGTGTCCGTTCGTGTCCATTCGTGGTTCACCGGATTGGTTCCGCTCGGTAGGTTTGAAGTCGACTCCACTGCCGGTGCCGAGCGACTCGTTCATCGGGCGCATCCAGATCATGAAGATACGGGATCGCGGGGGCTGGGAGGCGGCGAAGAGGGCGGCTTCGGCGACATCCTCGGGGGCATGAAAACCAGCCAGGCGCGGATCACCCGGCACGCGCGTCCCGTTGTAAAAGCCAAAGGGCGTGTCGGTGCCGCCGGGGGCGATCACGCTCACGCGCACATTGCGTGGGTAACATTCGTAGTCGATCGACTGGGCGAACCCAATCTGGGCGAACTTCGTCGCGCAATAGATCGGTTCGTTGGGCAATCCGGCCAGTCCGGCCACCGAGCTGACGAAGATCACCGTTCCACTGCCGCGCGCCAGCATCGGCGGTAGGAACGCCTTGGTGCAGAGCCACGTCGATCGCAGGTTGGTGGCCACCATCCAGTCGAAGTCCGCCGTGGAGAGGGAGGCGACCGTGCCGTTCTTGCCGACGCCGACGTTATTGATCAGCACATCGATGCCGCCCCGCCAGGCGAGAGCCTCAGTCGCAAGTCGGGCCACGTCCTCCTCGCGGCTCACATCGCAGGGTACCACGAGCGACTGGGCACCCGAATCGAGCGCGCGGATTTCGTCCGCCACCGCCCTCAGGTCCGTCTCAGTCCGCGCCGCCAGCACGACATGGGCACCGGCGCGGGCAAACGCGAGTGCGGTGGCTCGCCCGATTCCTTTGCCGGCGCCCGTGATGACAACACGCTGGTCCTGGATCGATGGGTTCATGGAGGGGTAATCGCTCGTCGCGGGGGTTCGCGTGGAAGCGGGGCGGGGAGAGTGAAAACCGGGATGCGTCCGGTGAAAAGCCTGAACCGTCCGCCTCCTCAAGGCGGACACAATCTCTCGTGTGCGTTGGTTTTCGAGGATCAATCGCCGCAAATTCGACACAATGATCCCACTCTCTATGATCAAGATGCTGGGCCCGATGCTTGCGCTGGGTGTGTTCTTCAGTTTGTCCAACCCGCTGTTCGCGGCGCTCGACCTACCCGTCGGCTTACCCGGAGCCAAGGCAGCGCCTGCGGGTGGCACCAAGGAGGAGGTGACGACCGAGACCCTCGCTACCAAACGGATGGCTTTGCGAAAGGAAATTGCCGCGACCCGACGTGAGCTCGCCCAATTGCCAGAGGGTGCCTCATCCGACGCGGCACGCTGGCTCACCCAGGAGACCGCATTGCTCGAGCGGTTGGACGCGGTCCACGCGGAACAGGAACGCACGTGGCAGCATGCCGCGGATCTTGCCCAGGAGGCTGCCAGCATCGAGGAGCGCGTCCAACTGCAGCGGCCCCCGGAAGCCAGTGTGCCACCTCCCTTCGATTTGCCGCACCTCGACCGGCTCTACGCGGAGCGCGATTACCTCGAACTGGCAGCCGAATCGCTGAAAAGGGACGTCGCCAACACCGAGGCGGCGGTGACCGAATCGCGCGACCTCCTGGAGGAGAGGGAACGGGAGCGCCGCGCGGCGCGCGAGGCGTCCGTCAAGGTTCCGGGCAAATTGCGACTGGCCGAGCTCGAAAGCCGTCTGGCCGAGGAAACGCTCGTGCTGCGCGAAAAGGCGCTGAAAACCTTGAAACTCCAGCAGTCGCTGCTGGCGCCGAAACTCAAACTCCTGGTGCCACAACTCGCCTGGTTGCGCGGACATCTGGTGCTCGGACCCGAAGACGACTCCACCCGGGACACGCTCATTCAAAAGCGCCTCGCCGAGCTGGATTTGGCCTTGGCGGCGACCCGGGACGACGCCGAAAAGGCGACCCAGAATGTCATCGTTGCCGAAAGGCTCGCCACCGAAGGAAAAGTATCCGCCGAACTGGAGGCGCGCCGCGCCAACCGACAGGCCACCCATCTGGCGCTCGGCGTGCTGACCGCACAACGGGAGCGAGTCACCGAACTGGCGGAAGTAACCGCGCTGCGGCGGCGCGTTCTCCTGGGCCAATTATCAACCTCGGAGTTGCGCACGCTGGGGCAGGAGAATCAGATCCAGATCGACCAGCGCACGCGCGAGCGACGGCGCGAGACGACGGAGCTTTTCCGTAGCCGGCGTGAGTTGCAGGACTGGCAGGGACGTTTGACGCGCGCCGCTTCGGCCGAGGAAAAGGTGGAGTCCTGGGGTTTGGAACGGGTGTCCCGGCTCTCCACCTGGATCGAACTGCTGCAAGCCGAACTGATCGATCTCGACCGACTCCGGACGGAGCGCAACCGACTGCAGGAGGAGATCGGCACGCAGGTGAACCTGTTCTCCTGGAAGGACGCGTCCGCGATCGCGCAGGAAAACGTCGTCGCGGCGTGGAACTACGAGATCTTTTCCGTCCAGGACCAGCCCGTGCGCGTGAAGACGATCCTGGCCGTGCTTCTGCTCGTCGTGGTGGGCTATCGCGTCTCACGCTGGTTGAGCGAACTGGTGTCGCGCACCGTGTTCAAACGCATGGGCATGAATACGGGCCGCCGGGCGGCCTGGCAGTCCCTGTGGTTTTACGCGCTGTTCGTCGTGGTGCTGGTGACCGCGTTCAACCTGTTCCACATCTCGCTCACGCAGTTCTCCGTGGTCAGCGGGGCCCTCGCGGTCGGCATCGGATTTGGCAGCCAGAACCTGATCAGCAACTTCATCAGTGGCATCATCCTGCTGATCGAACGACCGGTGAATCAGGGCGATGTCATCGAGATCGATGGAAGGCAGGTGACCGTCGAACAGTTGGGCGTTCGCAGCACGATTGTACGCACATTGGACAATACGCACATGATCGTCCCCAACAGCCATTTCTTGGAACAGCCGGTGGTCAACTGGACACTCTCCGACGAAGTCGTTCGCCAACAGATCAGTGTGGGCGTGGCCTACGACTCTCCAACCCGCAAGGTGGCCGCGCTGTTGCAGGGTGTGGTGCAAGGGATCGAGCACGTGCAAAAGGAACCGGCGCCCACCGTCAAGTTCTCCGAGTTTGGCGACAGCTCCCTCGTTTTTGTCATCTACTTCTGGTCGGTTCTCTCCGACCGATTTGAAGTCGAAAATGAACTGCGGCACCGCATCGCGGAGGTGTTCACGCGGGAGAAAATCACCATGGCTTTCCCGCAGCGCGATGTGCACCTCACCACCCCCACCCCCCTGCAGGTGGTGATGACACCCCCTCCTCTGCCGGCTCCTCCGGCGGGCTCGCCCGCGGAAGGTGGACGGGGAGTGGACCCTGCCCGCTGAGTGTGCGTGGAGTCGGGAACCGCCGCCGCAAGAGCGAGTCTGTGGCTGACACCCGAGTCCACCGTTTGCTCCGATGACCAAGCCCGACCTGCCGCCCCCTGAACCGACCGCAACCACCAGCGAACGCGAAATCTGGACCGGGCACACTTCCGCGTGGACGTTCTTTGGCTATACGCTGTTCTGTCTCATCCTGGCAGCCGCGATCATCGCGGCCACGTGGTACTTTCAGGCCGACTTTGGACTGCTGCCCCTCGCGTTGCTGGTGCTTCCGGTGTTCATGCTGGTCATTCGCTGGTGGCTCAACCGCGCAACGTCGTACGAGCTGACATCGCAGCGCCTGAAGATCCACCGCGGCCTCCTCAGTCGCAGCCTCGAGGAGGTCGAACTGTACCGCGTCAAGGACTACGTGATGGACCGCCCCCTCCTGCTGCGCATGGTGGGTCTCGGCAATCTCACCCTGGTGACCTCCGACGCCACCACCCGCACCGTCGTGCTTGCCGCCATCCCCCAGGTGGCCTGGGTGAGAGAACAGCTCCGCACGCAGGTGCAGGCTGAACGCGACCGCAAGCGCGTGCGTGAGGTGGACATCGACGATCCGACGCCCCCCGCAACCGCCGCCTGACCCACACGAGCGCCGCACCGCTCCGCGGGCTGAAAACAGGAGCCCCGTTTCTGGTTCGACGACCCGCAGCCTCGATCCACCTCACCGCCAAGCCGGCGAGGCACCGATCAGCGGTCAGCTCCGAGATCAGCCACTTCAGCGTTAAAAATTAAGCGTTGGGCGTTAAGCCCCCCCGGCTCCGCGCCTCCGCGTAAATGCTCCGCAACTCCGACTCTTTGCGTGAGTCGGCGAGTCACGGACGCGTGCGCCCGGACGTCCGGATCTGCTCCAGTTGGGCGCGGAGCGCCGCCACGCGTTCGGGGTGCTGCGCAGCGAGATTGAGGGTCTCTCCGGGGTCGGTCTCCAGGTCGTAGAGCTGCGGATCGGGCGCATTGGCCAGTTCGGAGTTGGTCAGCCGGTTCACCGCGGGCCCGGACGAGGGCTCGATGTACTTCCACCGGCCTTCCCGGAGCGCGAGGCGCCCGGCGTGCAACACCACGGCGGTCCGACCCGACGCGGAATCGCCGAGCAAGGCGGGCAGGACATTCAGGCTGTCCGGCGCCGCGGCTTGCGCCAGCGTCTGACCGGTCAGGGCCGCCACGCTCGCCACCAGGTCGACCTGGCTGACGATTGCATCGCTGACTCCCGGGCGCACCCGGTTTGGCCAGCGCACGAGGAACGGCACGCGAGTGCCGCCCTCAAACCGGCTGTACTTTCCTCCGCGCCAGGGTCCCGCCGGGCGGTGATCGCCGAGCTTCTCCACCGCATCGTCCTTGTATCCATCATCCACCACCGGTCCATTGTCGCTGGTCACGAGGACCAGCGTGTTGTCCTCCAGCTTGAGGCGGCGGAGGGTATCCATCACCTCACCGACGCACGCATCCGCCTGGACAATCGCATCGCCCCGCGGGCCCAGGGTGGTGCGACCGACAAATCGCGGATGCGGCACTCGAGGCACATGGGGATCATGCAGGGCAAAGAAGAGAAAGAACCGGGTGTCGCGGCTTCGCTCGAGGAACCGCACCGCTTCGGAGGTGAACACGTCGGCCATGTCCTCGTCCTTCCAGCGCGCCGCCACCCCGCCTTTCATGTAGCCGATGCGCGAGATGCCGTTCACGATGGCCATGTCGTGGCCGTGACTCGGATGCAGGCGGAGCAGCTCGGGATTCTGCCGGCCGGTGGGTTCGCCGGGAAACGGCTGCTGGTAGGAGACCGCAAGGGGATCCGCGGGGTCGAGCCCCACCACGCGGCGGTCCCTGACGTAGACACAGGGAACCCGGTCGCCGGTGGCGGCCATGATGAAGCTCTCGTCAAATCCCACCTCGAGCGGCCCCGGCGCGATTTCGCCGTTCCAATCGAGGGCCTGGTTGCCCAGCCCGAGGTGCCATTTTCCCACCACGCCGGTGCGGTACCCCGCCTGACGAAAAACGGCGGCCAGGGTGGTCCGTCCCGGTTCAATGATCAGCGCGGCATCACCCGGAAGCACCCCCGTGCCAGGCCGGCGCCAGGCGTATTCACCGGTCAATAACGCATAACGCGACGGCGTGCACGTCGCCGACGCGGCATAACCGGAGGTGAACCGCAACCCCTCCCGTGCCACCCGGTCGAGGTGGGGCGTCGGAATCCGCTTCGCACCATACGCACCGACATCGCCATAGCCGAGATCGTCCGCGTAGATCAGGACCACATTCGGCGGACGCTCCGCCGCGCGCAGCGACACGCCGGGCATCCAGGCCAGGGCAACGACCAGGAGCGGAAACCGAGCTCGACCGCAGAAACGCGAAACGAAGGAAGAAGGCATGGAGTTGAGAGTGACAACGTTGAACTTTGAACGTTGAACGCCCAACGCTGAATGCTCAATCACTCAGCCATTCTACCTGAAGTACCCGCGTCGGTGGGGGAGGAATGGAGAACACGTTTCTGGTTTGAATGTCGTCTGTATCGGGCAGGCTCACGCGAAGCCGCCAAGGCGCGAAGGCCGTCCGGACACGGCAAACACCCGACTCGGACCGCTGAACGCCGTGCGCCCGACTCGGGATCCGTGGTTCATGAACGGCTCTTGGGTTGATCGCAAGCCGCCGCCCCCCGCGCCTTCGCACCTCCGCGTTTTTCCCCGCCCCAGACACCCCGTTCTGCTCCCTCCTTCCCCAACCTCCGCACCGACCTTCGCAACTTTGCGTCTTCGCGCTTCCCTCTTCTTCCTTCATCTGCCCGCAACCGCTACGGGGCCGGCCGAGGCACGGCGATGAGATCTATGTGGAAGGACCGGCCGGGCCGGCCGACGGACTTCACTCCCACCGCCGACGCCGCCGGGGGCCGGGTGGGGTCGTAGTAGACGGCCCGGATCTCGTTGAGCAGTCCGCGCGCCGGGGTCTCCTCCAGGAAATACGTCGCCTTGACCAGGTGACGAAAACTACTGCCCGCCTCAAAGAGGGTGCCGCCAAGCTGCGCAAAAATCCGTTGCCACTGGTCGCGCGGGTCGCGGTCGCCCGGGCCGGCATCGATCCCGCCGAGCACGAGGAGCGGCGTGCCCGCGGAGACCAGCGCGATGTGGCTGAAGCGGGGTGAACTGGGTTTTCCGGGCAGCGTGACAAATGAAACGCCCTCGCCCGGCGGGGTCTGCAGTCCGCGTCCCGCCACCACCAGCTCGATCTCCACCGGCAGGGTCGCCACCCACTCCATCAGCACGATCGAGGGCAGACGCATGCCGGCGAAGCCCGCCGCAATTGCCTCATGCGCTGCGCGGTGCTCGGCGAAGGGACTGAGAAACGCCTTCACCTGCACCACATCCGATTTGGCCAGCCCCAAACCGGCGATCGTCCGGTCCAGGCTCGCCATCGTCAGGCGCACGCTGTCCGCCAGTCCCTCACCGCGCTCCGCCTGCCCGGAGATGAAGACCTTTGGTCCCGCCGGCAAAATCGCCCCTCCGTCCGGCACCGCTCGCTCTTTGGCGCCCGTGGCTGCCACCGCCACCATCGCGTCCAACGCCACACGCGCCCCCGGCACCGTCAGCGGCGTCGCCACCCAGGTCAACGCCGGAGGATGGGCCGCGAACCGCGCCGCCACCACCGCCGCCACCGCCTCGTAGTCGCGCGCATCGGCCAGGTACACCCCGAGCCGCAGCACGCTGCGCAACGATCCGCCCACCTGCTCCGCCTCGCGGCCCAGTTGCTCCAACGCCTCCTCCGCCTGCGCCCCCGCCTCGGCCGACACCCGGGTCGGCAACACCATCCGGGAATAAAAAATCGGCCCGTCGGCCACACGCACGAACTCCGCCATTCCACCTCCGTCCGCCCGGGCCCGGCGCACCACGGACGCATCGGTCGCGCCCCCCGTCTCGGCGTGCACCACCCCCGCTCCCGCCAGCATTCCCACCAGAATCCAGTGAACCCAGGTCATGCGCGCGAACCGATCACAAGCCCCGTTCCAGCGCAATCGCCGGCTTGTCCCGGACGACACGCCCCGCGCTGCTCCCGCCCCGGCACCCCTCGCATCGTCGGGGGCGGGCTTCCCTCCACTCCCTCTCTCCGCCGGGACCTCGGCCAGGGACGCCATCCGCAACCTCCGTTGGACCGGACTTCTGGCGCGCCGCGGTGGGACCACAATTTCCGGTTGACTATATATCGCATCATATATCGGTTCTGAGAAACCCGGCCCGCCCCGCATCCTACCCATCCCGATTGCGGAGCACCTTTCTCCGGCCTTTTCCGCCATGCAAGCCCTCGTCCTCACCGGCAAGAATCAGTTTGAGCTGCAGTCGCTCCCCACTCCGACCCCCGGGCCGGACGAGGTGCTGGTGGCGGTGCGGACGTGCGGGATCTGCGGCAGCGATGTCCATGGGATGGACGGTTCGACCGGCCGCCGCCGGCCGCCGATCGTGATGGGACACGAGGCGGCGGGGGTGATTGCCCAGCTCGGATCCAGGGTGACGCGCTGGAGCACCGGCGACCGGGTCACGTTCGACTCGACGATCTCCTGTGGTCACTGCCCGCACTGTCGTCGGGGCGAGGTCAACCTCTGCGATCACCGCCGCGTGCTCGGGGTGTCCTGCGAAGACTACAGCCAGGCGGGCGCGTTCGCCGACTTTGTGGTCGTGCCGGCGCGGATTCTCTACCGGCTGCCCGACTCGCTGTCCTTCGAGGAGGCGGCACTGATCGAGCCGTTCACCATTGCCTTCCATGCCGCGCGACGTCACCCGGTGCGGTTGAACGACAGCGCCGTCATCGTCGGCTGCGGCATGATCGGGCTGGCCCTGCTCCAGACGACGCGTCTCGCCGGCTTCGGACGTATTGTTGCGGTGGACACCGCCGCGGACCGGCTGCGCCAGGCCAAGGCCCTCGGCGCCGACGAGGTCGTCCAATCCGGCGAAGGAGACCCCCTCGCCGCCCTCCTCAAGCTGACCGACGGCCGGGGATTCGACCAAGCCTTCGAGGCGGTCGGCGTCGCCGCAACCGTCGATCTCGCCGTGCGCGCGGTGCGCAAAGGAGGCGCCGTCACCTTGGTCGGCAATGTCACTCCGACCGTGCCGGTGCCGCTGCAGATCGTGGTGACCCGGGAACTTTCCCTGGCCGGCTCCTGCGCCTCGGCTGGCGAATACCCCGCCTGTCTTGACATGATGGCGCGGGGCGCACTTTCGGCCAAACCGCTCCTCAGCGCCGTCGCTCCGCTGCACGAGGGCGCGTCGTGGTTCGACCGACTCCACCGGCGCGAACCGGGCCTGCTCAAGGTCATCCTCGCCCCGTCGAACGCGCCAGCCTAAGTCGGAGCCATTCCGTTGAGCCACGCCTTAACACGAATCTTCCCGCACGGAACCAGGCACCGACCGTTGCGTGGGATGGGCGCACGATTGGCTGAGGCAGGCCAGGCGCTCGTCTTCTTCACACTCCCTCTGAATTCGTGTCCATTCGTGTCCATTCGTGGTCTCCCGTCTGGATCGTTCGGCCAAGCCAACACGTGAAACCACGACCCCTCCCCACTTGCCCCCCGATCTCGTGAACACCCCCATCCCCGCTTTCCGCCGATTCGTCCTCCGCAACCTTGGCCTGCCCCTTCTGCTCGGACTCGCCAGCGTCGCCGGAGTCGTCGCCCAGGACGCTCCTCAGGCTGAATCCATTCCCGCCAAGGAAAGCGAGGTCCACCCGCCCGACGCTGCGATCAGCGGCACGGCGCAACCGCCCGCGTCCTCCATGGCGTGGTGGTATCGCACGCCGGCCACCAAGTTCTGGGAAGGGGTCCCGATCGCCACGGGTCGGTTTGGCGCCATGCTCTACGGCCGGGTTCGCGACGAGATCATTCCCTTCAACGACGAGACGCTTTGGACCGGCCAGCCCTACAATCCGGTCAGCCCTAAGGCGCTGCCGTCATTACCCGAACTCCGGCGGCTGATCGCCGAGGAGAAATTCGGCGAGGCCGCCGAACTCGCCGCCAACCTGCTGAGTCACCCGGTGCCGGTGGTGCAGACTTATCAGGCGATGGGACGGCTGCACCTGCGGTTCGACGGCCATGACGCGGTGCAGGACTACCGGCGCGAACTCGACATGGACTCGGCCATCGCGCGCGTCGTCTACCGCATCGGCGAGGCGCGCTTCACCCGGGAGGCCTTTGCCAGCTATCCGGACCAGGTGGTGGTGGTCCGCCTGACCTGCGACCGGCCGGGCCAGCTGTCGTTTCACACCCACCTGAGCAGCCTGCACCCGTCCGCCGTCAGTCGAACCCTGGGGAACGACACGCTGCTGATCGAGGGCGGGGTCTCCGAACCCAACCCCGAAATCCCCAGCCGCATGCGCTGGCAGGGTCGACTCCGGGTCCTCACCGAAGGCGGCTCGGTGCGAGCGGTCCGGGAGGGCGACGTCGTCACCCTCCGGGTGGAAAAGGCGGACGCGGTCACCCTGATTCTCGCCGGCGCGACCAACTACGTGAACTGGAACGATCTCACCGCCGATCCGGACGCCCGGTGCGCTGACTTTCTGCGCGGAGCCACGTCGCGTTCTTATACGGAACTGCGCACCCGCCACCTCGCCGACTATCAGCCCCTGTTTCGCGCCTGCCAGCTCGACCTCGGCGTCACTCCGGAGGCGAAGGAGGACACGACCACGCGCATGGACCGCATCCGGGCCGGCGCGGCCGATCCGCACTACACCGCACAATATTTCCAATACGGCCGCTACCTGCTGATCGCCGATTCGCGGCCGGGCACCATGGCGTTCAACAACCACAATATCTGGCTGGATGATCTGAAGGGACGCTGGCGCGGGCGCTGGACGCTCAACATCAACATCCAGGAGTGTTACTGGCCGGCGGAGACGACCGGGCTGCAAAGCACCGTCGAGTCCCTGCTCAGCTTCATTCAGGACCTCGCCGCCAGCGGCGCCCGCACCGCCCGCGGTGTCTACGGTGCCCGGGGCTGGACCGCGCACCACGGCACCGATGTGTGGATGAACACCGCGATGACCGACCGGGTGTTCCACGGTATGGCTCCGATGATGGGCGTCTGGCTGACTCAGCATCTTTGGGAGCACTACCTGTTCGATCCAAACCCCGACACCCTTCGCCGGATCTACCCGCTGCTCAAAGGCGCCTCCGAGTTCGCCCTCGACATGCTGGTCGAGGAGCCGACCCACCGGTGGCTCGTCCCCTCCCCCTCCGGCTCGCCCGAAAACGGCTTCGTGCTCGTGAACGGCCGGGCACTGCTCCACGACGGCAAACCCAAGCCGCCTGAAGGGGTGCGCAACTCAATCACCATGGGGGTGGCGATGGACAACCAGCTGCTGCGCGACGTCTTTACCCAGACCCTCCAGGCCGCCACCCAGCTCGGTGTCGATGAGAGCCTGCAGGCCGAGCTCCGCGCCGCCCTGCCGCGGCTCGCTCCGCACCAGGTGAGGGACGACGGCACGTTGATGGAGTGGCTCAAGCCCTGGAAGGAATTTGACCCGAAACACCGTCACGTGTCCCACCTCTACGCCTTCTACCCGAGCAACCAGATCACCCGTCGCGGCACACCGGAACTCACCGAAGCCGTACGCAAGACGCTGCTCATCCGTGACGATCCAGCCGGGTGGACCGGCGCGTGGAAGATCAACCTGCAGGCCCGCCTCGGCAACGCGGAGGAATGTCACCGTCTCATTCGTCACCTGCAGACCAGCATCAGCAAACACCCGGCGCCGGAGGACAGCGATCGGGTGCCTTCGATGGAAGGCAACCAGGCGATCCAGGGGTTCACCGCCGGCATCGTGGAGATGCTGCTGCAATCCCACGCCGGCGAAATCGAACTCCTTCCCGCCCTGCCCCAAGCCTGGCCTCAGGGCTCAATCCGGGGGCTGCGCGCCCGCGGGGGCTACGGCGTCGATCTGGCCTGGTCCCAGGGACGCCTCGCCTCGGCCGAGCTGCGCGTCTCCCGAAGCGGTCCGTGCCGGGTACGTACCCCGCAACCCATCACCATCACCCACGAGGGCCGGCCCGTCCCGGTGCGCACACTTGCCCCCGGCGTGGTCGAGTTCTCCGCCAGCGCCGGCGCGAGCTACTCCCTCCTTCCCCAACCCTGACCTGTTTCCGTCATGACGTGGTTCTCCCGCCCCCTGATCACCCTCGCCACCGCCGCTGCCCTCCTCGCCGCCGGCACCCGGCTGCACGCCGATCCTGATCGTGAAAAAACCCTGCGCCTGCCCGAGAGTGTGCGCAAGGGCAACGCCTCCTACGTCGAGGAGGTGCCGGACGCCGACTACCGCCACGCCTCCGAGGCCGCCTACCGCTCCTTCCGCGACATGAAGTACGGCGTGCGCATCCACTGGGGCCTGTATTCACTGTTGCCCCACGCCCGCGAGTCCTGGACTTTTCTCGAACTTCCCGACGAAGCGCGTCAAAGGTGGCTCGAGTCGTACCGGTCGTGGAATCCCCAGGGATTCGACGCCCGTGCCTGGATGGACTTCTTCAAGCGGGCCGGTTTCGAGTGTTTTGCCATCACGACCAAACACCACGAGGGATTCTCGCTCTGGGACACCCGGACCCGCGTCAAGCAACGGCCCAACTTCAGCGTGCCCGGCAAACCGACGATCGAGGACTGCGACGTCGCTTTCAGCGTCATGGAAACGCCCTTCAAGCGCGACATCATCCGCGAGCTGACGGACGCCGCCCGGGCCCGCGACATCAAGATCAACCTCTACTTCTCGCACAGCGACTGGTACGATGTGTCGTTCCGACCGCACGGCCGGCACCCGATCCAAAATGTCAGTTCCACCGGCATCAAATCGCTGGAGGAGCGCCAGAAGCGCCCGGCCGTTCTCTTCCCGGACCCGACACCCGAGGAGATCCAACACCTGGTGACGCGTCACCGGGAACAGCTGCGCGAGCTCATGACCCGGTATGGCAAGATCGACATGCTCTGCCTCGACATCTCCCTCGGCGAGAGCACCTGGCCGCAGGTCAAGGAAACGATCAAGGAAGTGCGTCGCCTCCAGCCCGATGTCATGATCCGCAACCGGGGCATCGGCAACTACGCGGACTACTACACGCCGGAGCGCGTGGTGCCGGGCGACAAGGCCGCGACCGCCCTGCCCTGGATGGTGATCTACCCCCTCGGACGCAATTTCTCGTGGGAGGGCGAAGCCAGCCAGCACAAGGGGGCCAAGTGGGTCGTCGACAACCTCGTCGACTCCGTCGCCAAGGGCGGCAACTTCATGGTGGGTATCGGACCCAACGGCAACGGCACGTTTCACCCCGAGGCGATCCGCCAGCTCGAGGAGGTCGGCGCGTGGCTCAAGATCAATGGCGAGGGGATCTGGGGCACGCACGAGCGTCCCGGTGACCTCTGGCGCGAGGGCGACGGCATTCGCTTCACCGCCGCCAACGACGGCCGGCACGTCTACGCCCTCCTGCTCTCGCGGCCCGCCGGGCCGGTCACGCTGTCGACGGTGTCCGCACGCCCGGGATCCACCCTGCGCCTCCTCGGTCACTCCACCCCGCTGTCCTGGAGCCAGACCGGCGGCACCCTGACGATCGCCTATCCGTCCGACGCCACCCCCGCTCTCGCCTACGTGCTCAAGATCGAGGTGCCGCGCTGATCCCGTCACCCGCCTATTTCCCCGGCGCGGTCCAGGCGGGGTTGGCGGTCGCGGCGTACACCCGCAGGCGGCGCACTTCATGCGGGCTGAGTCCGGTCGCAAGCCAGAGGGAATTCTTCGGCAGGCCGAAACTCTCCCAGCGGCCGGTCGCAGTCACGCCGTTGCAGGTGGTAAGCACCCGGTCGCCGACGATCTCAATCCGCAGCGAGTACCAGGTGTCCGGGACAAACTCGGTCATCTTGCGCGCCACCTGCGTGACATGCCCGGACCAGGTGTCGTGCTCGAGCACCAGTCCGACCGCCCGCGACTTGTAGTCCTGATTGGCCCACACCGACGCCGCATAGGCCCTGGGGTGAAGCTCCGTATTTGTCGCCGACACACGGCAGGCCGCCCACTGTCCCGGCGCGCCGCGGCGGTAGCGGAACTCCAGTTCGATCACGCAGTCACCATACGCGCCCTCGAACACCAGCACCGGCTGGTGGCCGGGCGTCTCGGTGCTCTCCACCCCCTCGGCGGTCTTCTTCCAGAGTCCGTGCGCCACTCGCACCTTCCATCCGGGGGCCGCTTCCAGGCGCTCCTTGGTGTAGGATTCATAACGTCGAAAATCCTCCTCGAGGAGCAACGCTCCTTTCTGAGCGAGTTGCGCGGAGACGTGCGCTCCGGCAAAGGCGGCAAGTGCCAGCACCGTCACGCGCACGGCCGGCGGGACCCAACGAGCAGGAAGCTTCATGGTTTTTTCTCGTCTTTCGGCGGCCAGTCCGGATTTCGCTCCGCCGCATAGACGCGGAGGTTGCGCAGGTCGTGGGGACTCTGACCGGTCGCCAGCCAGATGGACGTCTTGGGCAGGCCGAACTTGTCGTGCGTGCCCGTGGCCCGGATGCCGTTGCACTCCGCGACCGCCTGATTGCCGACCAATTCCAGTCGGAGCGTGTACCAGGTGTCCGCCACGTAGTCGGCCTTCTTGTATGCGACCCGCGTGATTGGTCCGTCCCAGACGTCGTTCTCAATCAGGAATCCGCGGCCGCGCGACTTGAAATCCACGTTCGCCCAGACCGAGGCGGCGTATCCCCGCGGAAACAGCGTGGGATTGGTCGCGGAGACGCGACAGGCTGCCCACTGCCCGGGCACGGATTGGAAACGGAAGTCGACCTCGATGATCACATCCCCGAACGCGCCCTCGTACACCAGCACCGGGCTGTGGCCCTGCTCCCACGTGCTGCGCACTCCGCCGGGCGTGCGCGTCCACACCCCATGGGCCACCCGCACCTGCCAGCCGGGCTGGACCGGCAGGCGCTCCTTGGTGTAGACCGCATGGCGCTGGAAATCCTCCTGCAGCAGCAGCGCACCCCGCCGGGCCAGCTGCGCCGCCGCAGTGGCCGGCAGGGTCAGGGACGCGGCGAAAATCAGGCCAAGCACGGTTCTCATGGTCGGCTCCCCACTCAGAAATCCACCGTCATCGACAGGTCGTACTGCGGCGGCATCACGTACGAATAGCGGTAGACATTTTGACCGTTGGCCAGGGTGGTGAAACTGGTCTTGCGGATGTCACCATTCTCCAAGTCGGTCAGATTCTTGACCCCGGCCCTCACCCGGACACGGTGACCGAAGATCTTCTGGTCGCGCATCACGTAGGCGCTCACGAGGTGGGTGCCGCCGCCCACGAGCTCCTGGCCATTGTTGATGCCGAAGAGGTAGTCATCCCGCCACGACCCGTTCGCTCCCAGGCGCACCCCCTTGAGCGGGGCCCAGCTGTTGCGGGAGAAGGCGTAGTCCACGATCCAGCTGGCGGACCACTCGGCGGCGCGGGCGCCGGTCGGGCGGTTCGGAAGATCCAGGGTGTCGAGGAGGTTTTTGGCTTCGTTGAGCAGGGCGGGGCTCTCATTGCCCCGTGACACTGCCGCGGTGTAGTAGCCGCGGAAGTTTCCGAGGTCAGGGATGCCGGCAACCTTCGCCCGGGCGAGGGTGAAACGCAGTTGCAGCCCCGACAGCGGCCGAAACATCACGGTTACATCCGCCCCCTTGGAATTCTCCGTGGAAGCGTAGTTGCGCGAGGCGCTGTTCGTGCCGTCGGCCGCGTACTTGTAGGCGGGATCACCGGGCAGGATATTGTTCGGGTTCATGAGGTCCTCCAGGTCCTCGCGCGAAACATCGAGCACATTGTTCCAGCTGAGCACGACGTTTTCGCGGTCGATTTCGAAAACGCCGAGCGAGACATTGCCCCTGCCCTCCCAGAAGTCGCCTTTCACCCCGACCTCCATGCTCTTGCCCTTGATCGGATCAAACCGAATCCGGTCGAACGTCAGTGCATCCTGGAAACGGAACGACTCACCGTAGGCCGCATACACGTTGATGTCCTTGGTCACTGAAAAGGTGAGCCCGCCATTGAGCGTCGTATTGGCGGCGCGCTGACCGAGGTTCTGAATATAGTCGCCGGGAGCGGCATCACGGCGGTTCGGCGGGAAGATCTCCTCGCGGTACTTGCCCTCGACCCGGGTGCCTTGGTACTCCCAGAGCCGGTTGAAGTCGCGGCGCACGCCGAGGAGGGATTGCAGGCGTCCTTTGAAGTACCGTCCGGTGATCGAACCGGAAAACGCCGCCGCCTGCCGCCAGCTGGTGCCGGTGGTCGAGCCGCCGCCGGCGGCGAACAGGCGGAGTGGCTGCATGTCGACCGCACTGGTCACAGGCAGTGCCCCGGGCTTCATGCGCTGGAACAGGGCGCGGGAATAGAATTGCGGATCATCGAGATAGAGGCGGAGCCGCCCGCGGTCATTGTTGATGTCCACCGCCGTCCGGGTGCCGTTGTTGACCGGGGCGACGTTGAAGTACTGCCAGCGGACATTCTCCTGCTGGTCTTCCAGGTACTCGCCCGAGACCACGACGAGCTGCTGCATCCACTTCCACCGATCGAAATGGTAAACGGCGGTGAAGCGGAAGGCATCGGTCTCGGTGCCAAAGCGTTTCTGGTCAAGGGTGGTGTCGAGGTAGGGCCGGCCATTGACATCGACGCTGATGGTGTTGCTGAAGAAGTTGTCGGTCCGCTCGGCCTGCTGGTTCTGATGGTTGTAGGCCAGTTCGAAGGCGACGGGTCCGACCCGCTGCTCGATGACAATCGTATGGGTGTCGAAGGGGCGCGCCTGCCGGTCGAAGGAGCCGCGGATGTTGTACTCCTTGGGCAGTCCGTTGATCCGTTTCGTCCCGACAGCCTGGCCGGCCGCATTGCGCATGATCACGTCGAAGTAACCGCCCTCCAGCAGTGACGGAGAACCGCCTCCCGGATTATTGCCGGAAGCGCGGTCGGCCGCCGGCAGCGTACTCTGCAGGATCCACTCGTTGTCGGACGTGAAGTAGGTGCCGGCCGACGAGAAGGCCCGGCTCCGGGCCGAGGTTTCGCGGACGAAGACACCGGCGAAACCGCGGGCATTCTCGAAGTCTCCGATTTCACCCTCAACACGGATCTGGGTGTTCTTGAACGGCTGCCAGGTGACGGTCGCGTGCGCCCCTTCAAGCCCGTAGGTCGAGGCGTCCTGGAAGGTGCGGTCCTCGCGTTTGACCGCGTTAAAGCGGAAGGCGAGGTTGTCGCGGAGCTTGCGGTTGATGTCCAGTTGCAGGCGGTAGGCCTCCTCGGAGTTGTACTGGGCATACACCCGTCCGAAGTTCCTCATCTGGGCCCGCTTGGTGAAGACCGCACCCTGTCCCCCGGGTTCAACCTCGCCGAAGATGAGGGAGTTGGAGCCCTTGCCGAAGTCGATGCGCTCGACGTTGTAGGTGTCCGACGGAGCATACCACCGGAAGTAGTTGCGGCTGACATTGCCGCGCTGGCTGAGGCCGCGGAAAGCAATGACGTCCTGCTGTCCGTCGTTTTCCATCACGCCGGGGGCAAAGACCCCGGCGACGAAACTCATGACTTCATCGGCGGTGCCCAGATTGAGATCCTCCATGAAGTCGGAGGTGATCGCGTCGATCGATACCGGCACGTCCTTCAGGGCCTGCTTGGTGCGCGTGGCGGAAAGGGTGTCATTGGCCGACCAGCCCGACTGGGCGGTCACGGCAAAGGGCGAGAGCTCAACAATCTCCTCGTTCGTGTCGGCCGCCTTGGCCAGGGCGGGACTGGCGCCGGGAGCGAGCTGCGCGGAGACGGACGTCGTGCAGAGGAGCAGCCCCAGGCAGAGTGCTCCGACAGGTTTGGGGGCAGGGTGTGGCATGACGATCAGGTGGGCAAAGGAAGGGGCGACGCGGAAGACGTCGGGAATCAGAAGCTCAGGGTGTTGGTCCAGACCCAGGTGCGCGGCTCGGAAGAGAAGCGCGCCGTGCGCGCTTCTCCGGTGTTCTCGTTCGGCAGGACCACGACATCGTAGGTGTTGAACAGGTTGTTCACATTGACCTGCGTGACCCATTCGAAGCGCTGGCCCAACTTCCGCCGGTAGGAGATCACGCCATTGAGCCGGAAGGAGTCATCGAGGGAGAACATCCGGCGCTCGGTCCCGCTGGCCGCACCCGCGGCGTTGCGCAGCACCTGGGTGTAGGCGTAGGTGCGGTCGCCCGCGCGATAGAGCGCGGTCCCCCCGACCGTCAGACCGCGGAGCCATCCGGAGCTAAAGCGGTAGCTGTTGGACAGGTTTGCCGAGTACTGGGCGTATCCGGAGGTTGGTTCGCCCTTCTGGGCGACCACCAGGGTTCCTTTATTGCCGTTCGGATCGGTGAAGTTGAGCTGATGGGCGCTAAGCGGAAGCCCGGTGCGACCGGTACCAACGGTGGCACCGGCGGCGTTGCTGGTGTTGAGTCGCAGCGCCGCCGCATTGGTGATGCGGCCACTGTCCGGATCGAGCACGGCAAAGTACGGGCTCGAGGCGTTGTTCATCATGGCGACCGTCAGCTGGGTTCGCGGAGCATTCGCATTGTTCTGCTGCGCCGGGTCGATCGCGACCAGCAGCGGCGTGCCGTCCGAGTAGGTCACGCCTCCCCGGCCGTCGGTGTTGAACTCGTCGTTATAGAAAATGGGATACGACTTGTCCGAACCCACGGTGCCGTCGGTGAACGACAGCGTCAGGCGTGAATCCCAGTCCTTCGCCGGCCGGGCGGTGAGGATCAGCTCGGCACCCTTCGATTCCCGGGTGACATTGATCCAGTTTTGCGTGGGCTGGCGCTCCCCGTTGATGCCCGGAGGGTTGATGTCCTGGCGCACATCGGTCGGGATGGAGACCTGCTCGTCCTCGGAATCGACCGCATAGACACTGAAGGAGCCGGAGAACCAGCCGGACGGCGGGGTGAACTTCACCCCGAGTTCGTGGCCGATGCTCTTCGAGGTGCGGGTGACATCCCCATCCGGTCCGAACTGGACGATATCGGGTGGATTGTAGGCGTTGGAGTATCCGTAATAGGGCCGGAGCCATTCGTTCAGGCGGAAATTGCCTCCGACATTCATCGAAGCCGGACTGTTGATGGATCGCTTGGAATCCGAACGCTCGTAGCGCTTGTTTTCGACATTGCTCAGGCGATAGCCGAGGAGCGACGTGAAGCGGTCGCCGAACCAATCGGTCGAAAAGGCGCCAAAATAAGAGTCGGTGTAATTGTACTGATCCCAGAACGAACCAGTGCCGCGAGCGCCCAGCGGGTTGTTCGGGGCGGGCGGCACCTGGTCGAGAAAGATGCGCTCAGCCAGCACGTAGGTCGCCGTGCCCCCGGTGGCGGCGGGGATCGTGAGCGTGGAGGCCCGGCGCGGAAACGGCAGCGTCGTCTGGGGACCGTCCGTCAGGGCGAACCACTGCACCGGGATGATCGTGCGGCCGATGTTGTTGTTGTTGATCTGAGCCTGGTTGACGACGATGTTGCCGCTCGCGTCGGCGAGGAAGTAGGTCTGCTGCCGGCGCCGGTTGTAGACGGTCTCATACTGGGTTCCCACCACGGCCTGGGTCCGCGCCCGGCCGTCGAAGAGGTCAAACGAGGTGGCGAAATTCGCCCGGTAGCCGCGACGCGTGAAGCTCTCGTGCGTGTTCGCTGGCGTGAAACCGATCGCCCACGCATTGTGCGGGTTGTTGTTGCGCAGCGGCGCGGTGAGGTTCGTGAAATCGTTGGTCTCGGCCCGGTCCATCGAGCTGAGATCGTACATAGCGGCGAGCTCCAGCGTGCCCCAGCGGCCAAACTTGTGCTCGACCGAACCCTCGTAGCGGATGTTGTCGCGATCCTGTCCGAAATAGGCGCCGCGGAAACTGTCCGCATTGTCCCAGTTCACCACGCCGCCGAGGATGTCCCCCGCTGTGCCCTGGGCAACGAGCAGACGGAGGCGCTGACCGTTGCGCGGGTCGGCGGGCGTGGTCACGCCGCCGGCGGTGCGGGCTGGAGCGTTGAGCGTGATGCCGGTGCTCGAATTAATCGTATCCGACTTCTTCATCGAGGCTTCAAACCGCACCGTCGTGTCCCGCGTGGCGAGCAATGCAACCTGGCCGTAGTAGCCCTCCGACCGGGTTCCCAGCAGGAAACGGGAGTACTTCTGATCCTCGTTCATGGCCGCGAGCCGGACCGCAAAGCGGCGGTTGCCCCAACCGTAGTCGAGCACGCCGCGGATCGAGCCGTTGTCATCGGTCCGGAACTGCGCCCGCGCCAGGTTGGAATTGAAACGGGCGCGCTTGGTGATCGAATTGGTCACGCCACCGCCACCCACACCCCCGTTCAGGAGCGACTGCGGACCGCGCACCACGTCGACGCGTTCCACGGCAAAGGTGTCGTCAATGCCGCCCGCCCCGAAGGAGTTCACCCGCATCTGGCCGGAGTCGAGGCCCCGGATCTTGATGTTCACGTTCGCCGCCTTGTCACCCGGCCGGTTGGCCTCGGCGGCGCCCGACGGATTGGCCCCGCCGACCCCGGTCCCGGTGCCATACTCGATCACCATCTCCTCGATGGAGAGGGCGGCGATGTCCTCCATGAACTTTTCGGTGAATACATCCGCCGTCACCGGCAGTTTGGCCAGCTCCTGGCTGAAACGGGTCACCGAGTTCGTATTCAATGCGGTGTAGCTGTCATTGCCGTCGGTCGAAACCGTGAACGGACTCAGCTCGACGATCTCGCCTGGCCGGCCCTGCGGGTCGGAGGTGGCGGCAGCCGCGGGAACCGGCGTTGTCTGCGCCGAGAGCGAGGATTGGAGCAAGGAGGCCGCGAGCAGAACGGTCGCGGCAGATCGAATTCCGGCATGGGTGGCGCGGGTCGCGACGACAACGGGGCGGGGAGTCATGGGCAGGGGGTGGGTGGGGTGAGAGCGACGAACCGGGGGGCGGACGGAGGGAGCGGCGAACGCAAGACGAAGCCCGTCCAAGGTCCGCGAAACCGTTCGCGGCCAGCCCGCAAGACGGGATTGCGAGGTCGGGGCGATCAGGGGCAATTCACTGCGATTGATACACCGATATATATCTAACATTGGCAGGCAAGCTTTTTTTGCCCATCGATGTCGGTTCGATTCCGCCGCCTGCACTGCCGTGACGCGCGGACTGTCTCGGGCGACCGCAAACCGTCCGCCCCGATTGAGCGGGGCGTCGTGAGGATGCCGTTCGTTCCCCGGTCGACGTGCGTCGAACCCGGATCGGCGCCGGCCCGAGCGGCGTTCGCGACGCTACTCCTTGCGCGGAGCCGTCGTTTCCCGGACGACCAGACGCGGAGCCAGTTTCCGCTGGGCGGGCTGGGTGCGGCGCCCCTCAATTTCGTCGAGCAAGAGTCGCACCGCCTCCGCCCCGATCTCGGCCAGAGGCTGGTGAATCGTGGTCAGGTTGAAGAGCTCGGCTGCCTCGATGTCGTCGTACCCCACAATGGAGATGCCCGCAGGGATCGTCAGGTCGGTGTACTTCGGCAGGCTGAGCAGGTGGAGCGCCACGCGGTCGTTGACACAGACCAGCCCGGTGAGCCCCGCGAGACGGCGGAGAAAGGTCTTGGAGAGGGCGGCGGCCTTCTCTTCCGGTCGCACCAGCCAGTCTGCCTGGATCCGCGGACCGACGGTTACGCCGGCATCGTGGTGCGCCTTGCTGAATCCCAACCAGCGCTCCTCCTCGAAGGAATCCGCCCCCTCGCTCCGCGCCGAGCGGCCGACAAAACCGAGGCGCCGATGTCCGAGATCGAGCAGGTGCTTGGTCGCGAGGTAGCCGCCTTCAAAATCATCGTCGACCACGTAACTCACGTCAGGGCGGTAGCGGGCGTCGACCCGCATGACCACGACGAAGGGAATGCCATGCGCCTTCAGGGTCTCGACCGCCTGCGATCCTTCATTGCGGGTGGGCCAAACCAGCATGCCGTCGCACTTACCCTGCAAAATCAAATCCTCGATCGCCTGCCGCTCCAACTGCGGATCCCCCAGGTGCGGGCGCACAATCACATCATGGCGCGCCTTCGCCGCCTCCATCTGAATTCCCTCGATCAGTTTGGTGTGCTGGCCGCCAAATCCATAGCTGAGCCCCCCCAGGATCGCCGCCAGGTTGTGTGTTCGCGCCCGCTTCAGCCGGGTGATGAACGTTCCACGGCCGCTCTGCTTGTCGAGCAGCCCTTCCTTCACCAGGGTGGAAACAGCTTTGCGGATGGTGAGGAAATTCACCCCGAATTCGTCCGCCAACACCCGCTGCCCGGGGATCTGGTCGGAGTACTCACCGGAAACAATCCGCTCCCGCAGCTTCGCGGAAATCAGATGGTGCTTCTTGGCCGTTTTCGGCACGTCCGGGGACTTCATGGCCGAGGTATACCGATCCGGGGCGAAACCAGACAAGCTACAATCCGCCCACGGACCGTGCCTTAGGCACGAATCCCCGGGCGAAATCTCCTTGACCAACTTCCTGCAATGTATATCGGTCTGTATATCAGATGCTCAAGGCCCCACTCCTCCACCCCGAGATTTTGCGCGCCCTGGCCTCGGCCGGACATGGTTCCCGGGTGCTGATCGCGGACGGCAATTATCCGCTCAGCACCGCCACGCCCGCCACCGCCTCGCGCGTGTACCTCAACCTGCGTCCCGGCTGCCTGACCGTCACGGAGGTGCTGGCGACTCTCGCCACCGTGCTGCCGATCGAGTCGGCCCTCGGGATGCAGACCCGGGATGGCGCCGAGGCGCCGATTCATGGGGAGATCGCCCGTCTCCTTGGGGAGGGCGTGCCCTTCGTCCTGAAGCCCCGGCACGATTTTTATGGCGAGGCCCGCTCGGCCGACACCACGCTGGCCATTGCCACCGGGGAACAGCGCCGCTTCGCCAACATTCTGCTCACCATCGGTGTGGTGCGACTCCCCGACGACCTTCTCTGAGCCATGCCCGCCGCTTCTCTCACCATGGACCTGCGCCCGTGCGGGCGCAGCGGCCTCACCCTGCCCGTCCTCGGCCTCGGCACCTGGGCCTTTGGCGGGGGCAGCTACTGGGGACCCCAGGACCAGACCGACGTGGACGAGGTCGTGGGCCGGGCGCTCGACCACGGCATCAATTATTTCGACACCGCCGAGGCCTACAACGCCGGCGCCAGCGAAACCTCCCTCGGCCGGGCCCTGCGCGGACGCCGCGACCAGGCATTGATCGGCAGCAAGATCAGTCCGAGCTGCACCCGGCCCGACACACTGCGAGCGCATTGCGACGCGAGCCTCCGGCGCCTGGGCACCGACTATATCGACCTCTACATGGTCCACTGGCCGATCCACCCCAATTCGATCCGGCACTTCACGGACGATCCGGGGCTCATCGCCCAGCCACCCACGGTCGAGGACGCCTTTCTCACGCTCGCGGCGCTGCAGCGGGAGGGCAAGGTGCGTCACATCGGCGTGAGCAATTTCGGCGTCCGCCAGCTCGCCGAAGTCAGCGCGCTCGGGGTGCAGATCGCCGTGAACGAACTGCCCTACAACCTGCTGATGCGCGGCATTGAGGTGGACATCCTGCCCCACTGCCGGGCCCAGGGCATCGGGATCATCAGCTACATGGCCCTGATGCAGGGCCTGTTGGCGGGTGACTTCGCCTCGTTCGACCAGCTGCCGGCGGTGCGCACCCGCACCCGTCACTTTTCATCCCGCCGCGCCGGCTCGCGCCACGGCGAACCCGGATTTGAACCGGAAACCTGGCGCGCCCTCGAGTCCATCCGCTCCCTCGCCCGGGAAGAGGAGCTTCCCCTCTCCGACCTCGCGATCGCCTGGGCCCTTGGCCATCCCGACATATCCTGCGTCCTCGCCGGCTGCCGGACCCTGGCCCAGCTCGAGGAAAACGCCCGCGCCGCGCAGCGGCGGCTGTCCCCGGAGGTGATGCGCCGGTTGCAGGAGGCGACCAACGAACTCCTGCGTCTGCTCGGTCCCAGTCCGGACTACTACCAGGGCCGGTCCGAGTCGCGCTCCTGGTGACGGAGTCCGCGCCCCACCCTGGCGACCGATCCGCTCCATGGCCTCCCACTCCCACCTTGCTCCGGAACCGGAGCCTTCCCGGCTGCGCTGGGTGATGATTGGTTTCGCCTTCTCTGCGACCGTGCTGAACTACCTGGACCGCCAGGTGCTCTCGTTTGTCAAAGCCTCGCCGGAATTCCAGCAGACGGTTCCGGTCTCCGACGAACTCTTCGGTATTCTCAATGCCTGCTTCATGGGCGCCTATGCCCTGGCGAATGGACTCTCAGGCCCGTTCATCGACCGGGTGGGAACAAAAATCGGATACGCCGCCTGCATGGTCTGGTGGTCGCTCGCCGGCATCGCCCACGTCCTTGCCCGCGGTCCCTTTTCGCTCGGCGTCTGCCGGGTGCTGCTCGGGCTGGGCGAAGCCGGCAACTGGCCCGCCGCCGCCAAGCTGGTCGGCGAGTGGTTTCCGACCCGCGAACGCGCCCTCGCCTCCGGCATCTTCAACAGCGGCGCCTCCATCGGCGCCATCCTTTCGCCCCTCCTGATTGTCTGGATGGTGTCCTCGTGGGGCTGGCAGAGCGCCTTCATCGTCATGGGAGCTCTCGGTCTGGTCTGGACGCTCGGCTGGTGGCTGGCGTACCAGCATCCTCCGCAAACTGCCGCCGAACAACGCGCCCCCCGCGTGCCCGCCGGCAAACTGATCGGAACGCGCTTTGTCGCGGTGTTCACCCTGTCGAAGTTCTTCATGGACCCGGTCTGGTACTTCATCGCCTTCTGGTTCCCGTCCTTCCTGAGCAAGGTGCACGGGGTGGCCTTCACGATGAAGGACATGGGATGGAAATCGATGATCCCGTTCATCGCGGCCGCCGTCGGCAATGTCGCGGGCGGCGCCTTCACCGGCCTGCTCATCCGCTCCGGCATGGAGGTCAACCGGGCGCGCAAGGCGGGTGTCACCGTATTCGCGCTCTTGATGCTCAGCATGATCCCGGCGATCTTCACCGCCCAAGCCGGTCTCGCCATCGGCCTGGTCTCACTGGCGGCGTTCGGCTATTCTGGATACACGGCCAATACGCTGGCGTTCCCCGCCGAGGTCTTCCCGAAAAACGCCGTGGCCTCGGTCTGGGGTCTTGCCAGCGTGGGTTCGGGACTGGGCGGCATGCTCTTCAGCTACCTCTCAGGCTTCCTCGTCGAGCGGTTCGGCTACACCCCGGTGTTCATCGGCTACGGCATCCTGCCGGTTGTCGCCGTGACCCTGGTGCTCTTCGGCCTGGGTCCGCTGCGCCCGCACCCGCGTTTCTCCCCCACCGCGTAAATGCCCCCGCTTCGCTCCCTCCTTCTGCCCGGGCTCTTCCTGGGCACCTGTTCGCTTGTCCCCGCCCAGCAATGGCGCACCGGGAAAGTAGCCGACGTCTTCGCCCAGCACTGCGCCAGCTGTCACGGGCCGGCCCTGCAGGGGGGCTCAGCCCCGTCCCTGCTCGACGATGTCTGGGCCCACGGGGGGGACGACGAGAGTCTGGTGCGGAGCATTCGCGACGGCTACCCCCAGAACAACATGCCGTCCTGGGGCATGCTCTTTTCGGAAAAGGAGATTCGGGCCCTGGTAAACTACCTGCACGAGGTGCGCACCAAGTACCGTTACGACCAGAAACCGTTCGCCGCGCCCCAGGAGTCGCTCGCGGTCCAAAGCAAGCTGCACGCCTACCAGGTCAACACCTGGATCGCCGGACTCAACGAGCCTTGGTCACTGACCTTCCTTCCGGGCCCGGGTGAACGTGCCATCGTCACCGAAAAACAGGGCCGGGCCTTTCTCATCGAAAGCGGCCGCCGAATCGAATCCCCCTTGCGCGGTCTGCCGGACACCATCGAAAGCGGGGGACAAGGCGGGCTCTACGACATCGTCCCGCACCCGCGCTTCGTCGAAAACGGCTGGCTCTACTACGCGTTCGCCGAATTGCGGCCCGAGGGCAGCATGACCCAGGTCCGGCGCTCGCGCCTGCGCGCCGGGGCCCTGGTCGACACGGAAATCCTCTTCCAGGCCCGGCCCGAACACGTCATCAGCGGCGGACGCGCCCACTACGGCGGCCGCATCGCCTTCGACCGGGACGGTTTTCTCTACTTCTCCATCGGCGAGCGCGGCCAACGGGACCACGCCCAGCTCCTTACACGCCCCAACGGCAAAATCCACCGGCTACACGACGACGGGCGCATCCCCGCCGACAATCCGTTCGTCGGCACCGCGGACGCGGTCCCCAGCATCTGGAGCTACGGCCACCGCAATCCCCAGGGACTCGCGGTCGATCCGCGCACCGGCGACCTCTACGACCTCGAGCACGGGCCGCGCGGAGGCGATGAACTCAATTGGGTGCGTCGGGGGCGCAACTACGGCTGGCCGGTCATCACCTACGGCATCGAATACAACGGTTCACCGATCGCCGAGTCCACCCACCGGGAGGGCATGGAACAGCCGGTGACCTATTGGACGCCGTCGCTCGGCGTCTGCGGACTGAACTTCTATTCGGGCGATCTGTTCCCGCGCTGGAAGCACCACCTGTTCTTCGCGTCACTCTCCGGCGAGGAGCTGCGACGGCTGGAGTTGAAGGACGGACAGGTGGTGGACCAGGAAGTCCTGTTCAAGGGCATCGGACGGATCCGCCATGTCATCGGCGGGCCCGACGGCGCCCTCTACGCACTGCTTCCGAACCGCATCGCGCGCATCACGCCGTCCAGCCCGGTCACCACGCTCCCCACCCCCGACCCCGACAACGGCGGGCTGACCCTGCCCCCGGGGTTTCGCGCCATCGTGTTTGCCGACAACCTCGTCGCCGGCCGTGTCCATCCGAGGTCGAGGAACGAATCGATTCGCTTCCCGGGCAGACAGCCGGTTGAGGCGTGTCCGTCCGGCGTCCTTCCTCACCGGCATCCGGACTGGACATCAGGAGCTGATCTTCAGTTTCGCCTCGCCTTCGGGCGTGAGGGGCGGTCGTTCGGGAAGGCGGAGGCCATTGACCTCCACGTCCTGGAGTTGCAGGTCCTCGGTGAACTTCATCCAGACCGGCGTTTTGGCTTTCTGAATACGGACTCGCTCCAGGCGGACATTCTGGATCGGCGCCGCCGCCACCCCCTCCGAGTAGATCCCGTAAGCCGCCGCCTCGTTGCAGGTCAGATCGGTCAGGAAAAAGTCCCGGAACCGCGGCGGCGCATTGCCACCCCGGTAACCGTGGTACCCGGTCTCAAACCGGACCAGCCCTTCGCGCACCTGCTTCGCGTGCACGCGGCGGGCAAAGATGCGCTCCACCTCGCCGCCCCGGTCGAGATTGCCCTTGAAGTAGAACGCCGAGGCCACCGACTCGATCACGCAGTCCTCGACAAACACATTGCGCACGCCGCCGGACATTTCGCTGCCGATGCAGAGGCCGCTGTGACGCGAACCCATGGTGACTTTGCGAATGACGATGTTCTCGGAGGGACGACCCACCGTCCAGCCGTCGCGATCACGTCCCGATTTGATCGCGATCGCGTCATCTCCGGTGCGAAAGACGCAGTTTTCGATCAACACATCGACGCTCGAATCCGGGTCGCAGCCGTCGTTGTTGCCATTGTGGCTGTCAACGGTCACTCCGCGCACGGTGACATTCCGGCAGAGCACCGGGTGAATGATCCAGAAAGGGGAATCAACAATCCGGACATCTTCGACCAGCACATCGGTGCACTCGAGAAACTGAATCATGCTTGGACGCATCCACTTGCCCTCTCCGAACACGCGCTGCTCCACCGGCACCCCGTCTGCACCCATCTGACGGAGCGTGCCCGAGCCGCCACGGGCCTTCGAGTCGCGCATGACCGCCAGGGTGTCGCGTCCGTTGCCATCGATCGTGCCCTTTCCGGAGAGGGCCACGTGCGTGGCGCCTCGCGCATAAATGCGGGGTGAATGCCCGTAGAGCATCGTGCCCTCGAAGCGGGTCAGCACCACCGGCAGGTACGAATCCACCCGGACGCCGAACACGAGGGTGGCGCCTTCAGCGACATGAAGGTTGACGTGGCTCTGAAGGTGAATCGGTCCCTCGACGTAGTACGTGCCCGGCCCAGGCACGACGACCCGTCCACCCCCGCCCGCCGCGCACTCGGTGATCGCCCGGGTGATGGCCTCGCGGCAGTCAAGGCGTCCGAGGGGCGATGCACCGTAGTGGGTGATGTCAAAGTCGCGCTCCGGAAAGGTCGGCGCGACGATCCGCTTCAGTATCTCATCGCGCAGTGCCCAGGGATCCGGGGCCGCCGGCAGGGACGGCAGCAAGAAAAGGGAGAGCAGCAGCGTCAGGCCGAGGCAGCGCCGGGGTCCTGTGCGGTGGGGAGTCATGAGCGGAGGGAGGGGGATCGGTTCGCGATCGTTTTCATCGGGCAAGGGACGGAATAACACCGTGGCGATGCCCTGGGGTCCCAACCTTGGCTTGCAGCGAATCCGAAGTCCAGTACTATACCGGTGTGCATATCGCACTACCCTCCTCACCTGCTATATCCCTCGCCGGCCCTCCCTGCCGCCGGGCGGGTAAGGGGATTCCAGACCCAGCCGCACCGGACTCATTCCGGCGGAGGTCAACCGATACGGACACCCGCACCCGGCTTGGCCACCGTCCAGGCTTGGCGAATCTCCCCTCATCCTCAGGCTCCACTTCCTCGATTTCCATGTCGCTGCTCCGCCCGATTCTCACCGCCCTGGTTGTCCTCCTCTTCCTGCCCGGCACGCCGGGCCTTCACGCCGGGACTGCTGCGGTCAGCCAGCTGGCGCGGCCGGGTCCCGACGGAAAACTGATCTACGCCGCCACTTCGCCGGAGGGGGACACGTTGCTGGATTTCTCCCATTGCGGCTACGGCGGAGGTGGAGTCGAGCTCCCGAAGGCGGCGGTCAAGGTACGGCTCGAGCCTCTGGCGCAAGGTAACGACACCGCCCGTATCCAGACTGCCCTGGATGAGGTGGGACGCCTTCCGCGCGGCGCGGACGGACTGCGCGGCGCCGTGCTCCTGGCGCGCGGAACCTACCGCATTTCGGGAACGCTGACGCTGGCGGTGAGCGGCGTGGTCCTGCGCGGCGAGGGTCAGACCACCGACGGTACCGTGCTCATCGCCACTGGAACCGAGCGCCGGAACCTGATTGAGGTCAAAGGCACCAGCGCCGCCCGGGTAGCCGAAGGACGCCGCCCTCGCATCACCGACTCCCGGGTCCCGGTCGGCGCCCGTTCGTTCCAGGTTGACCGTACCGACGGTCTGCGGGTGGGTGACACGGTCTTCGTCCGCCGGGTTGGCAATGCCGCCTGGATTTCCTACATCAAGATGGACGCGATTCCGCCGCGGCCAGGTCCGAAGAACACCACGCGGCAGTGGTCGCCGTTCGATTTGCTCTTCGACCGGGTCATCACTCGGATCGACGGCAACCGAGTGACCGTTGACGCACCGATCGCGTGCGCCATCGAGGAGCGCTGGGGAGGAGGCGATGTGCAGGTCTACACCGATCCCGGCCGCGTCGAGCAGGTCGGGGTCGAGTCGCTCCGTGGAGTCTCCGCGTTCAATCGCAGCGTCAAGGCCAGCAATCGGGAAGCGCCCGACTACTTTGCCGACGAGGACCACGCACAGTTCCTCGTGAACTTCGACCACGCCAAGAACGGTTGGGCCCGGGACCTCACCGCGGTCCACTTCTACCATGGCGCCGCCAAGATCGAGACCGGGGCAAAGTGGATCACGGTCCAGGACAGCACCAGCCTCGATCCCGTATCGAAGATCGAGGGCGGCCGGCGGTATCCCTTTGCGATCAACGGCCAGCTCAGCCTGGTGCTGCGCTGCGACTCCGACGGTGCGCGCCACGCCTACGTCGTCGGCAGCCGAGTGCCGGGCCCCAACGCCTTCGTCGACGGTCGGTCCACCCGCGAATTCGCCACCAGCGAGCCGCATCACCGCTGGTCGGTGGGCGGTCTCTACGATAACATCCATTCGGACATCTGCTTTCAGGACCGTCAGTGGATGGGCAGCGGCCACGGCTGGGCCGGCGCCAACTACGTCGCCTGGAACACGCGCGGCACGCTCGTCTGCCAGAAACCACCCGGGGCGCAGAACTTCGCCATCGGCCACGTCGGAGAAAAGGAACCCGGCGCCCACCCGCGCGAAGACGGTTATTGGGAGTCACACGGTCGTCCGGTCGAGCCGGCGAGCCTGTACTTCCAACAATTGCAGGACCGGCTCGGACACGAAGTGCGTCCCGGGATCCGATCCGCCTCGCGCTGAACCAAACGCCAGCCACGCTCACCGCCCCAACTACGGCCAGAAGCGTTCCGCCACGGCCTCCCAGGAGGGCGCATCGTGGGCGCCGGGAAGCAGCGCGAGGCAATCGTAGAGGTCGGCCATCGGGTGGAGAAGCGTGTAGGCCATGAGGCGGGGTCGGAGCGTATCCATTGTCTCTCCACCCCAACCATAGGCACCGAGAAAGCGACGCACGACCGCACCGTCGCCCGGCTCCAGCAGCACCGTCGGCGCGGTGAAATCGAACGAGGCCTCGCCCACCACGGCATTCCCAAAGTCAAACAGCCCGCTGACCCGCCAGCTCCCACCGGACACGTCGACCAGCGCATTTTCGGGCGCAAGGTCGCCATGCAGCAGCACGGGCCGGCGTGGAACGCGGTCGAGGGGCACCGCGTCGAGGTAGTCGATGAAACTGTCGCGCAACCGCGGCGACAGCCGGGCGACATCGCGACGTCGTCCCCAGGCCTGCCGGCGGCGGGCGTGCCAGTCGGGCCACTGCACACCGGCGGGACGAAATTCCCCGACCGGTACCGCATGCAGGGACGCGAGGTGGGTTCCGAGTTCCACCGTCACTGCCTCGCGATCCCGCGGGCCCATCTCCGACCAGCACCGGGAGAGCGGGCGGCCGGGGAGCCGGGTGCTGACGAAGTAGGCCCAACCTTCGAGTTCGCCCGTCGCCTCCAGCTTCGGCACGGGCACCTCCGTCCGGGAATTCAGCCAGCCCAGCGTCTCCATCTCCGCCCGCGCGGGTGCCACCGCAAAGAACGGCACCAGTTTTACCACCCAGCGGCTCTGGACATCGAAGACGGGGTTCTCCCCGTCCGCGAATGCCTCGATCCGCTCCACCGGCAACCCATGGCGCCCGAGGATCGCCCTCAACCCCGGCAACCACGCCCGCAGGTCCGAAAACGGCAGGTCATCGTATGCCTCCCGGGAGGCGAGAAACGGAAGCAACGTAGCCATGGTGACTCTCACTGAACGGGCACCCGGGCCGGCGCGTCAACCCCAGGAATGCCTCCGTGACCGCGCGCCGCCCCGCAACGTGGTTTCGGCTTTAGCCGAATCAGTGTCAGCCCTTCATCAACCGCAGTTGTAATCGTGATCGTGAGACCAGCACGGGCTCCACGGATTGCGGCTAAATCCGCAGCCACTTTTTCGGAACGACCCATGCCTAAATCCGCAAAAACATCTTTTTCCGATACAGCGCGCCACACAGCGCGACGCAGAGAACAATGCTGGTGACGGCGAGCACGAGTCCCCCGAGCCCCGCCCATGCCGCATTAAGTCCAGCCGCCACCTCGCCACCGACAAAGAAGGATGACACGGCTCGAAAATCGACCAGGCGGCTGACGAAGTAGATCAGCAGGGCATTGCTCCCCACCCAAACAAATGGCGTCGCCCACCCGCGCCAGCCGCGGAGATCAATCAGCCCGTAGAACAGGGCGAGGAGAAGGAAGCTCCACCCCCCGGTGACCAGCACGTACGACGAAGTCCAGATCCGCTTGATGATGGGAAACTGCAGCCCCCACAGGTGACCCAGGGCGAGCAGCACACACCCCGCCACCACCAACAGGCGGACCCGTTCACCCGGCGTCCGTCGTCCCTCGCGGAGGATGCGGGCCGCCGCCAGGCCGAGCAGCGCCGACACCAGCGCCGGCAGCGTGCTGAGCAGTCCCTCGGGATCATAGTCACCGTACCACACCTTCCCGGGCAGCCAGTGCGCATCCACCCAGTTGGCCAGATTGCGCCCGCGGGCATAGTCGCCCGCCCCCACGCCTGGCACGGGCACAAACGTGAGGAGCACCCAGTATCCAAGGAGCAAGGTCACACCCACCGCGACGATCGTCCTCGGCCGAAACCACAGGTGCAGCAGTCCGGCCGCGACATATCCCGCCGCCAGGCGCTGCAACACCCCGACCCAGCGGATCTGGTCCCACCCGTGCGATAGGCCGCCATAGTAGAGCACGCCCAGCGTGTACATGACGAGTCCGCGCACGAGCACGCGGCGCAGCGCAACGGACCTGCCCTCGCGCTCGACGATCCGGTCGAGCGACAACGGCACCGCCACGCCCACAATGAAGAGAAACAGCGGAAAGATCAGATCGTAGAACGTCAGTCCCTCCCACGCCGTGTGCCCAAGCTGCACCCCCAGCCACGCGGACACGGCCCCGCCGTTCAGGCCGCGGAAAGCCTCGGCGAGGGCGTCGGCGCCGACGATCCAGACCATCGTGAAGCCACGCAGGGCGTCGACGGAGACCAGCCGTGGTGAAGTCGGCGTCGGGGCCGAATCGGGATCGGGGAGCGCGGTCATCGGGAAAACTCAGCTTCAATCTCCTCCAGTGTCCGGCCTTTCGTCTCGGGCAGCCAGAATGCGGCCACGAGGAAGTAGCCCACCGAACAGACGGCCCAGGCCGCAAACATGATTGCATACCCGTGACTCTTCACCACCGGGAGAAAAACCGCGGCAATCGCCGTGGAGATGCCCTGGTTGAGCAGCAATCCCACCCCCATCCCCAGCGAGCGGATGCGCGTGGGCATGAGCTCCGACAGCGCCAGCCACACGCACACCCCAGGTCCGGTCGAAAAACCGGCCATGAAGACCATCAGGCAACCGGTGACCAACCGGCCGGCCGTGTCACCCGCCTGCATCGAGCCGGTCTGGAGGCTCCAAAACACCCACGCCCCCAGTCCAAGCGCGACCGCAATTCCACCGGTGCCGAGCTTGAGCAGTGCCTTTCGGCCGATGCGGTCCACCAGCAGTAGACCGAGGAGGGTGAAAACAACATTCACCGCCGTCACCCACGTCGCCCGGGAGGCCGCCTCGGTCCCACCCAATCCCGACTCCTTCAGGATGACCACCAGGTACTGCAAAATCGAATTGATGCCCGTGGCCTGGGTCAGCGCCAGCACCGCGCAAGTCAGCAGGAAAGGCGAAAGGTAGCGTCGCTGCCAGAGGCTGCCGGCCGGCGCCGGTCCGCCGGCGGACGCCGGCGTCTCCAGCGACGCCCGCATCGCCTCAAACTCCCGCGCTGCCTCGTCCCGGCTGCGCGACCGTTCCAGCGCGACCCGCGTATCCGACTCTCGACCACGGCGGAGGAGCCAGCGCGGGGATTCGGTCACCAGCAGCGTGCCGGCCAGGAACACCACGCCCGGCCAGGCGGCGGTGAGGAACATCGCCCGCCACGCCTCGTCCTGCGCCGCCTGCAGGGCGGCCGCGGTGGTGTCCGCCGGCAACCCTTCCACTCCGGCCGTGTAGTACCGGCCGACGGCCATGGAAATGAGGATGCCGATGGTGAGCAGGAGCTGAAAACTCGCGGTGCCCCGCCCGCGGATCGCCGCCGGGAGCGTCTCCGCCAGGTACAGGGGGATGACAAACGCCATCATGCCCGCGCTCAACCCCTGCAGGGTCCGCCCCGCCAGCAACGGCACAAACCCCTGCGCCAACACGATCATCGCCACGCTGATCAGAAACACCACCGCCGATGCCACCATCAGGCGCTTGCGTCCGAGGAAGTCCGCCAGCACACCGGCCACGAGGGACGACGCCGTGCCGCCCGCCAGCACGGCCGCGACGACCAGGGACTCCTGCGTGGCCGAAAGCTGGATCGTCTTGTTCAGGTAAAGCAGCGCCGCCCCGATGATGCCAATGTCGTATCCATAAAGAAATCCTCCCATGCCGGCAATGCCGAGCAGGAGCGTGCGAAAGGCCGGGGGCGACATGGGAAAGGCGCGGGGAGCGGGGAAACCAACGTGCGGGGTGAAAGCGAGGCGGAGCCGAGGACCACCGTCTTAAACCGGAACCAGGCAGATGAACCACGAATGGACACGAATGAAAACAGGGACGGCGCGCTGCGCGGGGCAGTTCACTTCGGGGTGAAGTAAATTCAGACGATCGGTTTGTCCCGGTGTTCTCTGGATTCGTGTTCGTTCGTGTCCATTCGGGGTCAAGCATCCGAATGGTTCCGGTTGTGGAGGATGCCGGGTCAGGCTGAGATCCGTTCCGGCAAGGGCCAGCCAAAAAGCGTCCACGCAACCACCCATCTGCCAATACCTTGCCGTTTTACCCGAACCGCGAGCCAGGTAGCAGCCCTCCGCGCGCTCCTCTCCCCGGAGCGCAACAGTCCCCTTCGCCGCGGAGCGGCACCACCAAGCCTGCCAAAAGGCTAGAAGCCCTGAGCCTGTCGAAGGGCAGCACCGAGCTTGCCGAAGGCCCCAACGGCAGATTCGCTCGCACCCCACCCCCCCCGCCTCGGCTCCCTGCCCGCTCTTCCCCACGCGTTTGCCATGACTGCCTCCCGCTTGCTTCCCGTCCTCCTCGCTTTGGTCGTCGGTGGCCTGCCCGGGTCCGGTCGCTGCCAGGATGTCCCGGTCCGCCCCGCGACCGAGCGTTTTCCACAGTTCAGCGTGCCCGGACAGGAGGCAGCGATGTCCGCCCTCAACGCTCTGCACCGCCTGCACTACCCGCCGGTGTGGCTCGACTACCCGCACCGCGACCCGCAAGCGGGGCTGTGCACGCTCTGGGATGAGTGGCTCACCGGGCCCTGCCTATGGGCCGATCTGGGGTCGTTTCAGGTCTGCGACGGCAAGGTCTCCATCACCCAGCGCCTGCGAAATTCCTTTCTCAACAAGATCATCGACGCCGAAGGTTACGTCGCGACTCACCAGCACGAGGGCATCGGCCACGTCCTGGGCTGGCCCTTTCCCTACTGGATCAACAACCCGGGCGCCTGGGGCGTCCACTTCTCCGCCCGCGGCACGGTCTCCGCCGTCCTCACCAAGGGCGCGCCGGTCACTTCCCAGCCCGAAGGATGGATCCTCACCGGGGTGGAGGGACGGGGGACCGATCCCGAAGGCTGGCGACTGCAACTGACGGCGCCGGACGCCAGCATCACGACCGCCCCCGGCTCATTCGACGCCTTCCAGGCCCCCTTCATCCAGCTCCGCTGGTCGGGCAAGAACCTGGGGTCCGCGCAGCCGTTTCTGGAATGGGACTCGGAGGACCAGCCCGGCTTCACCGCCGACCGCCGCATGGCCCTGCCTGCGGCCGCCTTGATGGAAGGCGAGGCCGGGTGCGTCATGCTCCCGCTCCACCGCCACCCGGCCTGGCGCGGACGCATCGCGCGCCTGCGCCTGCGGTTCGCCAATGAGGCGCCCGGCGCCGATGTGCTGCTCCAGGCCCTCTTCACGCAGTACGACACGCGTCACAACATCAACAACTTCGACTTCATCCGCGGTTGCATCGATTTCTTCCTCTGGACCGGTGACGTGGATTTCCTCCGTCAGGCGCTGCCGCGAATCCGGCTTGCCCTGCGGTACGCCCAGGCGGAGTTCAAGACGAAGGAAAACCGCTGCGTGCTGACGTCGTGGGTCGGCCACGACGGCCGTTCCGGCGTGGAGCGCGCCGCCGACGGCTCGGCGGTCATGAAACCGGGCGTGGGCATCGGCAACAACTACTGGGATCTCCTGCCATTCGGTCACAAGGACAGCTACGCCACGATTCGCTACTACGACACCCTGGTCCGTCTCGCCGCGCTGGAGCGGGACATCGACCGCCATCCGGAATGGGCACTGCCCGCGGGCGAGGGCCGTTTCGACCCCGACGACCTCGAGCGTCACGCCGCCGAGGTCAAGGCCGAGGGCAACCGCATCTTCTGGAGCGAGGAGACGGGCCGCTTTGTGGCCGGGCCGGATATCGATGGACGGCGCACCGACTACGGCTTCACCTTCCTCAACACCGACGCCATTCACTATGGCTTCGCCACCGAGCCCCACGCCCGGCGCATCATGGACTGGATCGAGGGACGTCGTATCGTGGAGGGAGATACTTCAACCGGTGACGACATCTACCACTTTCGCTTCGGCCCCCGCTCCACCACGAAGCGCAACACGGACTACTATTTCTGGCGCTGGTCGAAGGCGGCCAGCATCCCCTTCGGCGGCCAGGTGCAGGACGGCGGCGCCGTGCTCGGTTGGTCCTACATGGATCTCATGGCCCGGCTCCGGGTCGACGGACCGGACAATGCCTGGCAGCGCCTGCAGGAAATCACCCGGTGGTTTGCGGAGGTGCAGGAGGGAGGCGGCTACCGCGAGTACTACCGCAAGCTCGGAGCCAAGCTGCAGGGGGACGGCGCGGCGGGCGGGCTCGGGCTTGACCGGGAGTTCTTCGAGTCGCTGCTCGTGCCCCAGATCATGCTCCGGGGTTTCCTCGGCCTCTCACCGACGGCCACCGGCTGCCGCATCGAGCCCCGGCTCCCCGGAGCTTTTCCTTCGCTGACCATTGAGGGTATTCGGATCAAGGGACTCACCCTGTCGGTGACCGCTACGGCGGATACGCTGATCGTGCGCAAGCGCTCCGGTGTCGCCTACGGCCCTTTCACGCTCGAGGCACCGGGCTACCGTCCGGTTCCCGCCGTGGACTGGTCCGCAACCTCCGAAGTCACCCTGACGCGCTGAGACGGCCCCCCGGGCCCCCTCCGCCGCCCCCCCCCCGCGACCAAGTGTCATCCAACAGATGACACTTCGCCTGCCCGACCCCCGACAAGGTGTCATCCAACAGATGACACTTCGCCTGCCCGGCTCCCGACAAGGTGTCATCCGGCTGATGACACCTTGCCCGCACCCTCCGAGGAAAAAGTGTCATCGGGTGGATGACGCTTGGCCGGCGGGTCTGACGCGGTGCGGCCGGTGCGGCCGGGAGCGGGGGCGGCCTTCAGCGGGCGCGGTTGCCGAGGGAGCGGAGGTAGGCGGTGATGGCCTCGGCGTCGTCCTGACCGAGGCGATACGGAGGCATCGGTGGGCGCGTTGCCGGCAGACCGAGCGGCCGCTCTCCTGTCTTCAGAAAGCGCACCATCTGCTCCTCCGTCCAGCCGGCGGGCAAACCGGCGATGAGGGGAGCGGCCGGCGCCCAGGCGGGCATCGGCACAATGGGCCCGAAGGGCAGGACGGACCCGGTGAGATGCCGGTCGAGCAGAAACTCACCGCGTTCGGAACGCGGCGAGTGACAGTCGACGCACAGGACGACGTTGTGGACGAGGAATTCGCCGCGTTTCACGAGGGCGGGCGAGGCGGAGAGCGACGCCGACTTGGCGGCATCGCGCGAGGACGAATCGGCAAACGCCATCAGTCCGACCACGCAGAGCGTGACGGCACCGGCGGCGGCGAGGAGGGTGCGAGTACGATTTGGGTTCATGGGAAAAAGTGGGCAAGGCAGTGGCCAGTCCGGCTTGGGGCCGGCGGGTGACACCAGGGTTTCGGGGGACCGGCGGCAGCGGGCCTCGCCGCCGCCGGTCTCCGCTCAACGTCTACGTCGAGTCAGGACTTCGGGCGTGATTTCGGCGGTTGGAGCGCGCCGCGGACCAGGGTTCGAACGGCCCAGCTCTTCACCTGGCGCGCCATGGGTTCATCGATCCCGAGGACGTCCTTGAACACGATCATGGCCTCGGGACCAAAGACCAGGGAGAGCGCATAACACAGCTTGTCGTAGTCGACGTCGCGAAACCGCGTACGCGCGGGTGCGAGGGCCGACTCAATCAGGGGCAGCCGGCGGTTCTGCCGCTTCGGCAGGCTGGCGTCCGTCACGTCTCGGCTGATGGAAGTGGCCAGTAGGATACGTAGCTGGTTCTCATTCTCATAGACGATCCGGTGCATGAACGCCTCGGCCTCGTCAATCCGCGCCTCGGGATCCTCGGACGGGTTGTCCTTGAACAGTTGTTCCAGGTCACCCACCGCCGCCTCAACCGGGGATTCGGCAAGCAACACCTCGATGCTCTGGAAGTACCGGTAGGCGGTCGCGCGCGAAACCATTGCCTCGGCCGCGACTTCATCCATCGAAGGCTTGCGTCCCTGCTTCATCAGGCGTCCGGCGGCGAGGAGGAGGTCCTTGCGCGTGCGCAGCTCCTGGTTGCTGACTTTTCGTTTCTTCGTCATGAGTTCTGGGGAAGCTGCTGAAGGATGGCGGCGAGATCGAGCCACACCTGCTCCTTCTTGATCTGTCCCCGGTCGGTGAACTCAACCACATGCAGGAGACGGAACGTCAGGGGACGCCCACGCCCCTCGATCCCGAAGGGGCGGCCCGGCGCGGTGCCCCGCCAGATCGACTCGTCGACCATGAAGTCATGACCGTAGAGCCGTTTCACCGACTTCACTTCACTCTCCGCCAGATCGGCAAAGAGGCCCTCGTAGAACCTACGCGCCGCCTCGCGCCCATAACTCGGTCCGGTGGGAAAACCGATCACGTCGTGCGTGGCATTCTCGTCGAGGGTCGCAAGGACACCCGCGACATCGTCGTTTTTTTCGTAGGCAAAATGCTCGTCGAGCTTCCGGTCCATTTCAGTCGGCGTGAGTGGCATGGGTCGTGTGGGTTGAGTTCTAAATTTGGGACATTTGTATCATTGTGAGACTTCAGTCTCATCGTCAAGCCCCTTTTTGTTTCAGTCAACCAAGCTCACGTCCATTCGCGTTGCGGGCGGACTTCCATCGGAGCCACGCCGCGCCTCTCAAGTTCAACGACCCTACCTCCACCACACGGCGACTTCGCTTCGCACTTAAGGTGACGCACATGCGCAACTGCGGGAGCGCGCTCCGCCCAACCATTCTGCTCACGGTATCCCCGGCCAGCCACGGTTTCCCATCGTTTCGATCGGAAGCAAATGTCCCCTCCCCCTGCCTGCGCCGACCGGTCGTCTCGCGTTTTCCATTTGACTAAACTAAATAGTCAACTAATCGTACGGACATGGGAAGAACCTCGGACGCCGATGAGCGATTGAAGGACGCCGCCCTCGCACTGATGTGGGAGGAGAGCTACGGTGCCGTCACGATCGACAACATCTGCAGCCGGGCCGACGTCAAAAAAGGCAGTTTCTACTATTTCTTCGACTCGAAGGCCGAGCTAGCCGTCGCCGCTCTGGAGAAAATGTGGGAGACCGAATGGAAGCCGAACCTCGATCGCTTTTTCTCCTCCTCCGTTGAACCGCTGACCCGGCTGACGACTTATCTGGAGTCCTATTATAAATCTCAAGTTGAAGCTAAAGCCCGGTTGGGCAAAGTTTTAGGATGTCCGGCCTGCTCGGTGGGCTGTGAGATCAGCACCCAGGAAGTGGATGTCAGCGCAAAGGTACGGGAGATCCTCGCGCGCAAGCGGCGCTACTACGAATCGGTCATTCGCGACGCTCTGGCGGAAGGCTCGATCGAACCGTGCGAGCCAGCTCACAAAGCCGACGCACTGATCGGTCTCATCCAGGGAATCGTCACCCAGGCCCGGATCATGAATGACGCGGAAGTCCTCCGCCATTTGCCCGCCATGAGCCTGGAGTTGCTCCGGGCCAAACAACCCGCCACCGCCCATCCGACTCCCTGACTTCCGGTCACGGCCTCTCTCCTCGCGCACGATTCCGTGCGCTTTTTTTGACCCCATTTTATAACTAACTAGTCAACTATAAAGAACTGAAAGCCGTCCGCCTTCTCTCGTTTTATGAACACCACCGACACCCACTCCCTCGCCGTCAGCCGCGAGACGTTCGCGACCGATGTCCTCGCCGCCTCCCACCAGACACCCGTGCTGGTCGACTTTTGGGCGGCCTGGTGCGGACCGTGCAAGGCCATGAATGGTCCCCTCCAGGAAATCGCCGCCGAACGCGTCGGCCAGTTGGTCGTCGCGAAGGTCGATGTCGACGCCGAGCCCGACCTGGCCGCCGAGCTTCATATCCGCTCTATCCCTACGCTCGTGCTGTTCCGTGACGGTCGCGTGGTCGACACCCTGGTCGGCCTCCGTCCCAAGGCCGACATTCTCCGGCACATCGACGCCGCCCGATCCGTCGCGGCCGTCACCCTTCCCGCCTAGTCTTCCCTTTCCTTCGCACATTCCACCACCTCCACGCCGAACCGACATGTCTGCACCCACCACCTCACCGCTCCTCCGCCGCCTGCGGCGTCGCCCTCTCCTGATCGCGTCAGGCCTGCTCCTCGCCGTCTCTGCGGGGCTCTACTCGCTCACGGCCTCCCGAAGCGTCGCCGCTGAGCCAGCGGCGGCCGTCCCTCCTCCGGCGCCGAAAGTCACCGTCTCGCCCGTCGAAGTGAAACTGGTCACCGAATTTGAGGAAATCACCGGCCGCATCGACGCCACGGAAACCGTCGAATTGCGGGCGCGCGTCTCCGGACACCTCGACTCGATCCACTTCCAGGCCGGGCAGCTCGTGAAGAAGGGCGACCTGCTCTTCACGATCGACCCTCGCTGGTACCAGGCTCAATTCGACCTGGCCAACGCCCGGGCCGGCGTGGCCGTGCGCGAGGCGAAACGGGCCCAGGATCTGCTCGCCGCCGCCGCCATCTCCAGCGAGGAGGCGGAAAGCCGCCGCGCCAAGGCCGCCGAGGCCCAGGCCGAGCTGGTCGCAGCCCGACTCGACCTCGAACACACCGAGGTCCGTTCGCCCATCGACGGCCGCGTCAATCGCGCCTTCGTCACCGCCGGCAACCTCGTCTCCGGCGCCCCCGGCAACGCCACCGCCCTGACCACCATCGTTTCCACCGGCGCGGCCTATGTCTACGCCGACCTCGATGAAAACACGCTGCTGAAGTTCAATCGTAGCGCCCGCGACCACCACCTGCTGACCGAAGGGGGACGGGTTCCCGTCACGATGCAGCTGGCCGACGAACTGGACTATCCGCGGGATGGTTACATCGAATCAATGGACAACCGGGTCAATCCCGCCACCGGCACCCTCACCGTGCGCATGCTCTTCCCGAATGAGGACGGCGCACTTGTCCCCGGGCTCTTCGCCCGGGTCCGGCTGCCGGTGGGAGCGCCTCAGACGACCCTGCTCGTCAGCGAGCGCGCGATCGGCACCGACCAGAGCCAGAAATTCGTCCTCACCGTCTCCAGCGACAACACCGTGGCCTACCGCACGGTCAAACTCGGCGGCGCCATCTCCGGTAAGCGGGTGATCCGACAGGGTCTGAATCCCGGTGACAGCATCATCGTCAACGGCCTCCAACGGGTCCGTCCCGGCATGACTGTGGCGCCCGAATTGGAAGTGGCCGCCGGCACGCCCCCGCCTGCCACCCCCGTCGGCGCAAAGCTGGCCTCGACACGCTAGTCCACCGATCCCGCCTACCAACTCACTCGTGACCCAGGGGCCTGTCCGGCCTCTCCAGCTGCTGCTTTGCCCAGCGCCGGCGTCCCACTCACTGCTCCCATGAACCTGTCCGACTTCTTCATCAAACGGCCCATCTTCGCGGGCGTTCTTTCGATCCTCATCTTCATCGTCGGCGCGATCTCTCTCTTCCGCCTGCCGATCAGCGAATACCCGGAGGTCGTCCCGCCCACCGTCGTGGTCCGCGCCGTCTACCCGGGCGCGAATCCGAAAACCATCTCCGAGACCGTCGCCGCTCCACTCGAACAGGCGATCAACGGAGTCGAGGATTCGCTCTACATGTTCTCCCAGGCAACGAGCGACGGCGTGATGACCCTCACGATCACCTTCAAGCTCGGCACCAACCTCGACAACGCCCAGGTGCAGGTGCAGAACCGCGTCGCCCAGGCCCAGCCCAAGCTGCCCGAGGAGGTGCGTCGTCTCGGTGTCACCACCACCAAGACCTCGCCCGACCTGCTCATGGTCGTGCATCTATTCTCGCCGGACAGCCGGTACGACGACATCTATGTGCGCAACTACGCCACGCTTCAGGTGCGCGACGTGCTGGCCCGGCTGCAGGGCGTGGGCCAGGTCCGGGTCTTTGGGTCCGGTGACTACGCGATGCGGATCTGGCTCGATCCGAACAAGGTCGCCGCCAAGGGCCTCACCGCCTCCGAAGTGGTCGCCGCCATTCGAGGCCAGAATGTCCAGGTCGCCGCCGGCGCGGTCGGGCAGCAGCCGTCGTCCCAACCGGTCGACACCGAGCTGCTCATCAACGCCAAGGGGCGTCTCGGCACCGAGGAGGAGTTCGGCGCCATCACCGTCAAGGCCGGCGCCAACGGGGAACGGGTCCAGCTTCGCGACATCGCCCGCATCGAACTCGGCGCCTCGGACTACGCGCTGCGCTCGCTGCTGAACAACAAGCCGGCTGTCGCCCTGCCGATCGCCCAGCTGCCCGGCTCCAACGCCATCGCCACCTCCGACGCGGTGCGGGCGACGATGAAGGAGCTGAAGAAGAATTTTCCCGAGGGCCTCGACTACGACATCGTCTATGACCCGACGATCTTCGTCCGCAATTCGATCTCCGCGGTCGTGCACACCCTGATCGAGGCCATCGTGCTCGTCGTGCTGGTCGTGATCCTGTTTCTCCAGACTTGGAGGGCCTCGATCATCCCGCTCGCCGCCGTGCCGGTGTCGCTCGTGGGCACCTTCGCCGTCATGCACGCCCTCGGCTTCTCGATCAACGCGCTCTCGCTTTTCGGCCTGGTGCTCGCGATCGGCATCGTGGTCGACGACGCGATTGTCGTGGTCGAAAACGTGGAGCGGAACATCGCGCTCGGTCTGACACCGATGGAGGCCACGAAGCGCGCCATGCGCGAGGTGACCGGTCCGATCATCGCCACCGCGCTGGTGCTCTCCGCCGTCTTCATTCCCACCGCCTTCATCAGCGGCCTGACCGGACAATTCTACAAGCAGTTCGCCCTCACGATCGCGATTTCCACCGTCATCTCGGCCTTCAATTCGCTGACCCTCTCGCCGGCATTGAGTGCACTGCTGCTGCGGGGACACCACGATCCCAAGGATGCGCTCACCCGCGGGATGGACTTCGCCTTCGGCTGGTTTTTCCGTCCGTTCAACCGCTTCTTCGAGTGGGCCTCGCACAAGTACAGCAACGGCGTCGCCCGTCTGCTCCGGCTTTCGGTCATCGCGCTGGTCGTCTATGTTGGGCTCGTCGGGGCAACGGCCTCGCTCTTCCAGAAGGTCCCGTCCGGCTTCGTGCCGACCCAGGACAAACAGTACCTGGTCGCCTTCGCCCAACTGCCCTCCGCCGCTTCGCTGGACCGGGCCGACAGTGTCATCCGGCGGATGACAGACATCGCCCTCAAACACCCGGGGGTGCAGAACGCGATCGAGTTCCCCGGGCTGTCGATCAACGGTTTCACGAACTCGCCCAACAGCGGCATCCTCTTCGTCGCTCTCAAGCCGTTTGAAGAGCGCACCACCAAGGACCTCGCCGGTCCGGCCATCGCGCAGCAATTGCAGGCGGAGTTTGCGCAGATCCAGGATGCGTTCATCGCCATCTTCCCGCCGCCCCCGGTGCAGGGGCTGGGCACCATTGGCGGCTTCAAGCTCTACATCGAGGATCGCGGGGACAACGGCCTCGACGCGCTCTACACGGCAACGCAGGATTTGATCGGCACCGCCTCCAAGACTCCGGGACTGAGCGGGATCTTCTCCAGTTTCACAGTGAACACGCCGCAGCTGGAGGCCGACGTGGACCGCGCCAAGGCGAGCGCGATGGGCGTGCCGCTGCAAAACGTGTTTGAGACGATGCAGATCAACCTCGGTTCGCTCTACGTCAATGACTTCAACCGGTTCGGTCGCACCTACCAGGTCGTGGCCCAGGCCGACGCCCAGTTTCGTGGTCGCGCCGAGGACATCCTCCGTCTCAAGACCAAGAACAGCGCAGGCGACCTCGTGCCGCTCGGCGCGTTGGTCAAGGTCCACGAGACCTACGGTCCCGACCGGGTGATGCGGTACAATGGATACCCAGCCGCCGAAATCAACGGCGCCGCCGCCCCTGGATACAGCTCTGGTCAGGCGGAGGCGCTGATGGAACAGCTCGCCGCCTCCACCCTGCCCAAGGGCATGGTCCTCGACTGGACCGAACTGACCTACCAGAAGATCATCGCCGGCAACGCCGGGCTCTGGATCTACCCGCTCTCCATCCTGCTCGTCTTCCTGGTCCTTGCGGCGCAGTACGAGAGCTTCCGGTTGCCGTTCGCGGTCATCCTCATCGTACCGATGGCCCTCTTTTCGGCCATGGCCGGCATCTGGCTGACGCGGGGAGAGAACAATGTCTTCACCCAGATCGGCCTGATCGTGCTCATCGGCCTCGCGGCCAAGAACGCCATTCTCATCGTTGAGTTCGCCGTCAAGCGCCGCGACGAAGGCGCCGGCATTGTGGAGGCCGCATTGGATGCAGCGCGGCTGCGGTTGCGTCCGATCCTGATGACGTCAATCGCCTTCATCGCCGGCGTGTTCCCGCTCGTGATCAGCACCGGCGCCGGTGCTGAGATGCGCCACGCGATGGGAGTCGCGGTGTTCGCCGGCATGATCGGAGTGACGATCTTCGGGCTCTTCCTCACCCCCGTCTTCTACGTCGTTCTGGAAAAAATCGGACTGCGCAAACCCGCACCCGCCGCCCTGCCCGCCGCCACGGTGCAATCCGCCTGATCATCCACCTCGCCTTGAGGAACCGTCCCATGAACCGTCTCCACCTCTTCCTGCTCCTCACCCCGCTCGCCAGCACCGGGGCCGCGCTCCCGAGCGTCGGTCCCGACTACCAACGGCCCGCCGTCGAAGCGCCGGCGGCCTTCCGGGACGCCGACGCGTTCGGTCCCTGGAAAACCGCCGCTCCCGCCGACACCGCAGTTCGCGGCGAGTGGTGGCGGCTGTTCGCGGATCCCGCCCTCGACGCCCTCGAGTCACGCGCGCTCGCCTCCAATCAGGACCTCCGGGCCGCGGTGGCCCGGCTCGAGCAGGCCCGCGCTGCCGCCGGGCTGAGTCGCAGCGCCGCCTGGCCGCAGGTCGCGATCGAACCGTCGCTGCAGCGGGAGCAGACTTCCACGACGACCGAAAACGTGGTCCCCCGCGATCTCACCACCACCTACCGGGCGCCGCTCCTGGCCTCGTGGGAACTCGATCTGTTCGGCCGCGTGCGTCGCCTGACCGAAAGCGCGCGTGTCGACGCCGAAGCGAGCGCCGCCACCCTCGAAGCGGTGCGGCTCGCCCTCACCGCCGAAGTGGCGGCCACCTACTTCGGACTGCAGGGACTCGACCGGGAGCTCGGCCTCCTACGCGACACCACGGGGCTGCGTCGGCGCGCCCTCGACCTGGTGGCCGCTCGCCTTCGGAGCGGAGCCGCCGGGGAACTCGACGTCGTCCGTGCCGAAACGGAACTTGCCACCGCCGAGGCGGAAACCGCGGCCCTGACCAACCGGCGCTCATCCCTCCAAACCTCACTCGCCGTCCTGGTCGGAGCCCCGGCTTCCGAGTTTGAACTCGCACCCCGTTCTCCCATCGCCGCACCCGTGTCGCCGCCAGCCGTGCCGGCCGGGCTTCCGGCCGACTTGCTGGAACGCCGGCCCGACATCGCCGCCGCCGAACGGGCACTCGCGGCATCCAACGCGCGCATCGGCGTGGCCAAGGCCGCTTTCTTCCCCGCGATCTCACTCACCGGCCGCGCCGGCTTTGTCAGCAGTGAAGTGGATACGCTCTTCAATCGCGACTCCCGCTCGTGGTCGATCGGACCAAGTCTCTACCTGCCGATCTTCCAAGGCGGACGGAACCGCGCCAACCTTGAGCGCAGCCGGGCAGCCTACGAGGAGGCCGTTGCGCTCTTCCGTCAGCGGGTGCTCATCGCCTTCCGCGAAGTCCAGGATGCCCTCACCGCCACGCGTTTGCTGGCTGACCAGGCCGCCGCACAGGACCGGGCCCTGGTGGCTGCCCGGCGGGCCGCTTCCCTCGCGCAAACGCGCTACGATGCCGGTTTCGTCTCGTACCTGGAGGTGATCGATGCCCAGCGCACCTCCCTCGCCACGGAACGAGCCAGCACGCAACTCGCCACCCAACGCCTCACCACCGGCGTCGTCTTGATCAAGGCGCTCGGGGGCGGCTGGTCCTCCAGTGCGCTCTAACCCTTTCCGAACCCTCTCTCCACCAATCCGCCTCTTTCCATTATGAGCACACAAAAACTCGCGGGTAAAACCGCACTCGTCACCGGCGCCTCCAAGGGCATCGGAGCCTCCATCGCCAAGCACCTGGCCGCCGCCGGTGCGTCCGTCGTCGTCAACTACTCGTCGAGCAAAGCTGGCGCGGACCGCGTCGTGGCCGACATCACCGCCGCAGGCGGCAAGGCCGTCGCCCTCCAGGGCGATGTCTCCAGCGCCGACGAAATCGTCCACCTCGTCGCCGGCGCCAAAGCCGCTTTCGGCGGTCTCGACATCCTCGTGAACAACGCCGGGATCTACGAGTTTGCCGCACTCGAAGCGATCACACCGGAGCACTTTCACCGACAGTTCAACCTCAACGTGCTCGGCCTGCTGCTCACCATCCAGGAGGCGGCCAAACATTTCCCCGCCCGCGGCGGCAGCATCATCAACATCAGCTCCCTGGTTTCCAAGAAGGCCGTGCCCGGTGCCTCCGTCTACAGCGCCACCAAGGGCGCGGTCGACGCCATCACCCGCTCCCTCGCCAATGAACTGGGCGCGCGCAAAATCCGGGTCAACGCGATCAATCCCGGCATGGTCGAGACCGAAGGTACCCACACCACAGGCATCACCTCCGGTGATTTCCGCAAGGCAATCGAATCGCAGACACCGCTCGGCCGCATCGGTCGTCCCGAGGACATTGCTCCCGCCGCGGTGTTTCTCGCCTCCGATGATTCCTCCTGGCTGACCGGCGAAACCCTCTTCATCGCCGGCGGCTACACCTGATTCCCGCACCCGACCCGGAGGCGGCCCCGCCACGGCGCGCCGCCTCCGTTTGCACAGCGTTGCCGGGACGTCCATTCCCGCGAGGTCCGCGACCATGAGCGTTAGCCTTGAGAATGACGAGGTGAGAACCACCTCGGTCAGCGGTGGATTGATGGAGGGCGTTCCCACAGTCGCGGGAAGGCCGCGACGTGACCCGGTCCCGCCTTCCGTTCTCCGTCTCTGCATCACGACCCGCCTCCCCCCGCCACCTGCCTTGAGAGTTGGCGCCTTTGTTCGCGACCCGGTCTAAAGCACCAACTCCCGCTGAAACGCAGCGGCAATCTTCGCCGCGTTGGGCCGGACCCGCACGAGCCGGGGATTCCAGGCGAGCATCGCCTCCCGCTGCAGCGGATCGAGCCGCTCATCCTCGATTCGATGCAGCCTGACCTCCGTCAGTTCACGTAATGCGATTTCCGGTACAATCGCCCAGAAACGGCCTGAGCGCAGTGCGGCCGCGGTCTGGGGAAACGACTGGCAGGCAAGCGCGGGCGCGAACGCCACGCCGGCGGACTTGGCAATCTCCCGCAGGCCGGCCGTGAATTGTCCGTCCGCCGTCTGCGTTGCCAGCGGTAATACGGTCAGGGCCTCCTTCAGCGTGAGTTTCTTCTTCGCGGCGACGAGCGCTTCGGGCACGAGTGCGACATACCGCACCACTCCCAGCGAAACCGCCTTCAGTCCGGGAGCCACGGCGTTCTTCCGAATAATGCCGAAATCAATCCGCCCCTCGGTCAGCTGCCGGACGATCTCGATCGTGCGCAGGTTGATCGTCTCAATGTGGGCGTGAGGATGGACCTCCATCACCCGCCCGAGACGCGGAATCACGAGCCATTGGATGAGGCTGTCGCCCGCAGCGATCGTAAACACGACGCGGCGCTGCCGGCACTCCGCGCGGAAGTCATCGAGCGACCGCAGGTGATCGCGCGCCAGCTCGGCGAGTCGCTCGCCCTGCTCCGTGAGCTTGAGCAGCTTGCCGCGCCGCTGCGCCACCTCGCAGCCAAAGAACTCCGACAGCTCCCGCAGCTGGCGGCTGTACTGGCTCTGCCGTCCCGGATCATCCGGAGCCGCCTGGGCGATGCTGCCGGCATCGCGCACCTCGATCAGCACCTTGAGGCGATCCAAGGAAAGCCCACGCTCGGAGAAGAGTGTTTCAAACATGACTGGAGAATCAGGCTTGCCGGCTTCCGCCACAACGCAAGCCCGTCCCACCTCTGCACGCCTCCGAGATCGCAGTTGAAGGGAATGGATCCGTTCATGAACCACGGATGGACGCGGATAAACACGGATACGGAATCGTGCAATTGAACCACGAATGGACACGAATGGACACGAATTCGACGGGATCTCGGACGAACAGAGAACCGGAACTTGCCGCACCCATGACTCAACCAATCCGGGTCTGCCCGCCGTGCCTGTTTCCATTCGTTTCCATCCGTGTCCATTCGTGGTTCAATCGCAGCTCTTCGGTAAAAACCTTCGCCCTCTTGAATCTACGTCCCCGGGTGCCGTATTGCCCTTACACAGTCCCATTCCTTCCTCTTCCTCCACCATGACCTTCCTCCCTTCCCTGCACCTCCCGGCCTACCGGCGAATCGGCTGGAATCGGGCGGAAGCAGGCTGGATCCGTTCCTTAACTGCGTCCGCCTTCCGGTACGCGATGGGGAACGGCGAATCCGAGAAAGCCACTCTCCCCGGACGGGGCGCCACCTAACCGATCGACGCAGTTTCGTCGCGGTCAGGCCCGCTTCCACCCGGAAGCGGGCTTTTTGTTTCCTGAACCGTTTTAGACCCACTCACTTTCTCACTTTGCGGGCAGTCCGTTCGGGGACTGCCCGCTGAACGGCCGAAGCTCCTCGGAGCAAGGCCCAACCAACAGAAAGGACAACGCCATGATCGCTGTTGCCCTCGTGCTCGCCTGGAGCGCGGTCGTCGGGGTCGTGCTGATCGCACGCGCCAGCTACGCCCGCCGCCCCTCGGTTCGCTAAACCAAGAAAACAACACCGGCCCGGAGTTCACCTCCGGGCCGGTCACTCTCCCGCACTCCGCCGCCCGTAGCCTTTTGTTGTCCTTCCCACCTCTTTCCCTTTCCTCCTATGTCCATGGAAATCAAAGCACGCGACTTGATCGCCGCCGGCTGGCACGAAGGCCGTCGCCTCGGCCCGGCCCTGCGCCGCGCCCGCGATCTCGAGTCCGCGGGGACTCTCTCCCGCGCCGAGGTGCTCGTCGCCCTTGAGGCCGAGTTCCCCAAGCAACTCGCCGTGATCCTGCCGCGGCATGAGCCGGCCCCGCTGGCCGAGGCCATCGAGGCCGATACCGCGGAGGAAGCCACCAACCTGGCCGCGGCGCGTCAACGCATGCAGGAGCTGCTGCGGATTCCGGTCGTGAAGCGCGGGGTGATCATGCCCGACGCCTGTCCATCCGGAGGCGCCCGCGCCACCATCCCGGTGGGTGGCGCGATCGAGGTCGAGAATGCCATCCTCCCGGGTGCGCACTCGGCCGATATCTGCTGCTCGATGTTCGCCACCTTCTTTCCCGCCAACCACCCGGTCGGCGAGATGATGGATCACCTCCAAAAGACGACCCACTTCGGCGCCGGGGGGCGCCCCCGTGGCAACCAGTGGACGTCCGCGGTGCTGGACCAGCCGGTCTGGGACAATCCGTTCCTCTCCGGACTGCGCAGCCGCGCCCAGGACTTCCTCGGAACCCAGGGCGACGGAAACCACTTCGCATACCTCGGACATATCCAGTTTACGGAGTCGCAACGCGCCGCCCTCGATTCCGCCGGGTACCGCGAGCTGTCCGATTGGATCGTGCGCCGCGACGGTGCCTTCAACGTACTCGTCACCCACCACGGATCGCGCGGGCTGGGAGCCGACCTCTACAAACGCGGCCAGAAGGCGGCGCGTCACTGGTGCGACGAAAACGCCAAGGACATCCCCGACGCCGCGGTCTGGCTGCCCGGCGACTCACCCGAGGGCCGTTCCTACTGGGAGGCGCTGCAGTATGTCGGCCGCTGGACCCGCGAGAACCACGCCCTGATTCACGACGCCCTGCTGCGTCGCCTCGGCCAGCGCGCCCTCGTGCAGATCGGCAATGAACACAACTTCGTCTGGAAGCGCGGTGACACCTACCTGCACGGCAAGGGGGCCACCCCGGCCTGGCAGGATGCCCACGGCCGGCCGCTGCTCGGTCTCATCCCGCTCAACATGGCGCGGGAGATCCTGCTCGTGCTCGGTGCCGACAACGCCGACTACCTCTCCTTCTGTCCGCATGGCGCGGGCCGCAACCTCTCGCGCACCGCCATGCTCGCGCCGTACAAGGACGCCGAGGGCGAGCTCGATCCCGCCCGCGTGCAGCAGGTCCTGGCGAGCACCACGGCTGGACTCGACATCCGCTGGTACGGCGGCGCGCCCGATTTGTCGGAGTCGCCGCTCGGATACAAGGACGCCACCAAGGTCAAGGCCCAGATCGACCGCTTCGGTCTCGCCGCGGTCGTGGGAGAAATCCAGCCGCGCGGCTGCATCATGGCCGGCGAGGCCGCTGAACCGGCCTGGATGCGGGTGCGTCGCGAAAAACGCGCCCGCCACAAGGCCGACCGCCGCGAGGGTTCGGTGGAGATCAGCGAACCCTGAGCCGGGAGCGGGCATTTGAACCACGAATTGACACGAATCGACACGAATGAAAACCGGGACCGAGAGTTACGAGAGATTGCTTCACTTTTGGGGTGAGGTAAATTCTGGTTCTCGACTCCTCGTATCTCACTCCGGATTCGTCCCGCGTCCGCGGGATTCGCGTCAATTCGTGGTTACTCGTCTGCAAGGTATTGGCTATGTTGGAATCAGGCGAGGGCAAGTGCGGCACGGAAAACCGACTCGTTTCCATCGAGCGCAAATCTCGCACTATCCACTCGACCCAGTGCCTATCTCCTTCGCAATCCGCCCGACTACGGGATGCGTCGGGTTCAGCGAACGCGCGCGATCCATCCAGCGCTTCGCTTCGGCGGTGTTCCCATTGCAGGAAAACGCCTTGGCCAAGTAGGCCGAACTGACGACACGATCCACACGACACTCACTCCTCCTTGCGACCTCGAGCAGTAAGCCTATTCCATCTTCATACCTCCCAAGCTCAACCAACACACTCCCGCGTGTTCCCTTCAACGTGATTGCAGCAGGAGCCAGTTGCAGAGCCTTCTGACTCCAGCCGTCGGCCTCCTGAAGGAGATCACGACGCTCCCGGTAAAGGAGAAGGCAACTCAGCAAGTCCAGCATCTCCACAGCCTCGGTGGTGGGCAAATCCGGGTCCTTCAGCAAGCGGCGCCAGGTTGACTCAGCGGACGTGTCGTCGCCATTCTCTTCATGGAGAACTCCGATATGCTTTACGAGACTCGGGCGGTCTGGATGCCGCTGGGAGAGCGACTGGAGCTTCTCGATCGCAGGTCCGAATTCCCGGAGGCCCACCAGTACTTCTGCTTCATGCAGCTCGTAGAGAAAAGTCCGAAGGCGTGCCACCTCTTCGGCTTTGGTCCAAAGATTCAGAAGGTGCTTCGCGTCCGACTGAAACACCTTCCCCTCCACCGAAGTGTCACATGGCAGCAAACTCAACAAAAGGTGAAAGCCACCGATCACAATGACGGCAGTTGCCGAAAAGGCGAGGATCCCGTCGGGGAAGTGAACGATCTGCTGTGGACTAGGTAGGCTGTTCAGCGCGACGACCACTACAATGAGCTCCGCCGCCACTCCTCCGAGTAGAAACGGAGTCGCTCGTATACGCGACAGTGAATTCACAGATGGGACCGGAACCACGTAACCCATTCCTGGAATGAGGCGAAAGGTGACGATCATCGTCGCCAGTCTAAGTTCAATGATACGTCTCCATTGACCAATTGTCACAGCGTGAATCCGAATACCTACAAGGTAGGCCACCAGCACGTGCCCCGCCTCGTGGACCACAATCAAGAGATAGCTGATAATCAACCCCAACGCCCCCAAGAGTGCGAATTCCAGCCACATGAACTGATGCGGGCTCGATTGGTAAAGGGCAGCAAAAACAATCAACGCGCTCGTTGGAGCCATCGCAGATCCAAATCGAACCAAATGGTTTGCGCCGTCGTAGCGGTTCATTCAGCAGTCCACCAGAAGACTAGTATTTCAAACGGGCAAGTCCGCTGCGCCATCAACGCTCGTTCCTCCCGGAGAGCGTCGGGGGTATTCGCAATATAGCCTTGGAAAGTAGCCCTTTTCGTCGAGCCGGCGGCGAATCACTGGATCAACCCTGTGGTGCTTTGTCGCAAAGGTGAATGCCCGTACGGATGCTGGAAAACCGAATGATTCCAGCTCATCAAAATCAATGGCCGTACCGCCAATCGCGACTTCGTAGAGGCGCGAGAGTTTGTCCAATCCATTCAACCTCCGAAGCGAACTGCACTGTGCGATCTGCAATCGCTCGATCCGTGGAGTGTGGGAGAGATTCAACGTGGTGAGCCGACCCTGCATCGAGAGCTGGAGCGATTCCAAGTTCGGAAACCCCTGAAGCAGATCTGCGTCGGACAGACCCTGGATACGAAGAAGAGCGAGTTCCCTCAGACTTGTGTTTTGCACCTCAGCCACGGTCGTGCGTCCCCCACGTACCACGCTGAGACTGCGAAGTTTCCGGAGCGTACCCAGAAACTCGAGCGGGCAGCGGCTCGATATCCCCGTGAGACGAAGCGTTTCGATCGGCAACCCGTTCATCGCCGCAATTCCCCGCTCTAGGGCGTGGAGGGCGAGGTACCGAAGGTTGCGCATACTCTCCAGCGGCCCCAAGTCGACTCTCCTGTCGTCCACGCCACTCAGGATGAGGCCCTCCAACGCCGCTAGATTTGGGTAATGGAGGAAGCCGGTCTCCCCGGAGAGATTGAAAACGGACGTGAGCTCGAGAGAAAGCAGGTGAGGCAACTCACGGAGAGCCGGGATCACGCCCTCTCGTCGTACCACCGAGAGCGACAAGTGCCTCACGCAGGGAATCTGGCAGATTTCGCCCGGCTCGATTGGGTCGTACAAGTACTGAAAACGTACCTGAATCGAGCCCCCGTGGATCCGGCAAAGGTGGTCCAATTGTCCAAGTGTCCTTCGGCTTGGAACACGCTTTGAGAACACAACCCTTACCGGCAATCCCACCTTAACGGTCTCGTCAAAAAGTCCGGCATCGAACTCAACCGGATCCTCCAAGTCGACCGTTGATCCAGTGAAGGGAAAAAGCATCGCGACGCCTTTCGCTCGGGTGTCACTAGGGATTAGACACAGCAACGATCACTGGAGAAGCGAAAAAAGACTGCCTTCAATCCGTAAAGCGGATCCAGACACCACCCACCCGGTCACGCTCCCGCGGTCTGGAACGGATAGATCGAGCCGAGACCGAGCAGGCGGGTGAGTTCGTCGAGGGCGCTTCGGGTCTCGGTCAGGAGCTGGGGGTCGGCCAGATCGGCGGCGACCAGGGTGTCACGGTAGTGTCGCTTCACCCACGCGGTCAGGGCGGCATGGGTGGCATCGTTCAGCAGGATCTGCGGGGGGAGGGCGGCGAGTTCGGGCGCAGTCAATACGACGCGCAGGCGCAGGCAGGCGGGGCCTCCGCCGTTGCGCATGGACTGCTTGAGATCGAAGTAATGCACGTCCTGCAAATTTGGACAGCCGCCAGCCAGCAGGTCCTGGATGAAGTCGCGCACGCTCGGGATTTCGGAGCAGGGGCTTGGCGCAATCAACGCCATGCGGCCGGGGGACAAAGTGACCAATTGGGAATTGAAGAGGTAGGAACCCACCGCATCGGCCAGTGACACCCGGGTGCGCGGAACCTCGATGCAGGTGAGCTCCGCCCCGTCGTGCAGGGCCGCATAGCGGCGCTGCAGCGCGTCAATCACTTCGGGGGTGCGCTCAAAAGCGCATTCGTGATGGAGCAGGACGTTCTCGTTGCCGACTGCAATGACGTCGTTGTGAAACACCCCGGCATCAATCGCCTCCGGATGCTGCTGGGCGAACAGGAGCTGGCCCGGGTCGATCCCATGGCCGCGGGCCACCGCCTCCGAGGCCTCGCGGGCCTGGCGCGAGGGAAAACGCACCGTGCGGGTGGCACCCGCTCCGGGATCAAAGGAGGCATGTCCGTAAACGAAGAAATGCAGGCCACGCTCAGAGTGGCGCGGTGCGAACCGCGTGTGATTGGCCGCCCCTTCGTCACCGAGCGCCTGCGCGGCGGGGAGGGGCGGATGGACCACGAAGTGGGCCTCATCGCGAAAGAGGGCGCGCAGGGTGCGCGTCGTCTGCGGCGGTTCGATCGAGCGGTGGAACTTGGCGGTCAGATTGGCCGGAGTGAAATGCACCCGACCATCAGCGGTGTCGGCGGAGGGCGTCACCGTGGCGGCATTGGCCACCCACATGCTCGAGGCCGAGCCGCACGCGGCGAGGAGGGCGGGCGCCTGGCGGGCGGCGGACTCGAGAACGGCGGCGTCACCCGGCCCGCCGAACCCCAGCCGTCGCAAGGTCGCGATGTCCGGGCGTTCCTGGGGTGGTAGCACCGCCTGGAGCACGCCGAGGTCGGCGAGGCATTTCATCTTGGCCAACCCCTGCAGCGCGGCCTCGCGGGGATTGGACACCGCGCCGCCGTGGGTCATGGAGGCGAGATTGCCGTGGGAGAGCCCGGCATAGGCGTGGGTGGGGCCGACCAGTCCGTCAAAGTTGACTTCGCGGGCGCTCATGGATTCAGGCCCGGTGGCAGGGAGGCGGGCCGTATCAGCTCAGGCACTTCGATGCTGGCCACCGGGTAGGCGCAATAGTCGGCGGCGAAGAAGCCGCTCGGACGATGGTTGCCGCTCTGGCCGACCCCACCGAAGGGCGCGGCCCCGCTGGCGCCGGTCAGCGGCTGGTTCCAGTTGACAATGCCGGCCCGGACTTCGTCGCGAAACCGGGCGTAGAGCGCTGCATCGTCGGCAATGAGTCCGGCGGCGAGACCATAGCGGGTGGCGTTCGCTTCGGCCAGGGCCGCGGCGAAGTCCGGCACCCGGATCACCTGCAGCAGCGGCCCAAAGATCTCCTCGTCCCGGCGCTCGCGCACGGACGTCACGTCAATCAGTCCCGGCGATACCAGTCCGGTGCCCAGGCGCAGGGATCGGACCGCGACGAGAACGGACGCGCCCCGGGCGACCAGGTCCTCCTGGGCCGCGATGACCTGGCCGGCGGCGGCGGCGGAAATCACCGGGCCCATGAACGGTTCGGGGACCTGGGTGAAGGGTCCCACCCGGATCGTGCCCATGGCCCGGATCAACTCCGCGAGGAACGCATCACCGGCCGCTCCGCCAGGGACAATCAGCCGGCGTGCGCAGGTGCAGCGCTGGCCGGCGGTGAGGTACGCGGATTGTACCACCAGCAGTGCCGCCGCGGTCAGGTCGCGCGGCGGCCAGACCACCAGCGGGTTGTTGCCTCCCAGTTCAAGGGCAAGGATCTTCTCCGGCGTGCGGGCAAACCGCTCGGCCAGCCACAGCCCGGTGCGCGCCGATCCGGTGAAGAACAACCCATTCAGTCCAGGGTCGTCGACCAGGGCCGCCCCGGTTTCGCGTCCCCCGGGCACCACCTCCAGGACGCCCGGCGGCAGGCCGGCCTCACGCCAGCAGGCGGCGTAGTGCTCGGCTACCCACGGGGCATACTCGCTCGGCTTGAAGACCACGGTGTTGCCAGCGAGCAGGGCCGGGACGATGTGGCCGTTGGGAAGGTGACCGGGAAAGTTGAAAGGCCCAAAAACCGCCACGACGCCGTGCGGGCGAAACCGCGTCACCGCGGGTCCCCCGACGAACTCCGCCGTCCGCCGGGCCTGGGCGGTGATGGACAGCTCGACTTTCCCGATCATGGAGGTCACCTCGCTGGCCGCCTCCCAGGCGGGCTTGCCGACTTCGCGGGAAATGGCCTCGGCCACCCGCGACCGACGCGCCTCCAGGACCCGGGCAAAGGCCCGCAATGACGCCTCCCTCGCGGCTGGCGCCAGGCGCGACCAGGTCCGGCCGGCGGCGGTCGCCCGCTCCACGGCCGCGGCTACTCCGTCGGCCGAGGTGCACGCGCCGGTCCAGACGGTCTCGCCGGTGGCTGGGTTGAGGGAGGAAAAGGTGGACACAGGGAGGGAAGGACCCGAGGCAGGTGCTGGAGCGCGGGGACTGCGAGGTAGCGGGAAGGACTAACGCAGCGGGGCGCAGATCGCGCGGTCTCCGGGTGCGAGGCTGAGCGCGGCCGCGGCGGCGCTGTCGATCGTGAGACTGCCGTCACCCGCCTCGAGGACCGAACCCAGGCAAGCCGCGAAGTCCGGGGTCGTCCGCGCGAGCAGCTGCGTTGGTCCAGCACCCGGAGACAGATCCACGGCCTTCACCCGGCCACTGCGCATCGACCGAATCGTCCTGATCTCCTTCGTCGCGGCGCGCAGCTGCGGACCGGCATCGAAGATGTCGACTTCCGGGGTGCGCACAAAGCCTTCGGCCAGGAGTAAATTGAGGGCGGGCTCGGTGCTGGTGTGCACCTGGCCGATGACGGCCTGGGCGGCGGGAGGCAGCAGGGGCACGTAGATGGGGTGCTCGGGCATGAGGTCGGCAATGAATCCCTTTTCCCCCAGCCCGCTGAGGAAGTCGGCGGCGTAGAAGTCGAACGCGAAGAACTGCCGGCCAACCGCCTCCCAGAATGGCGACTGGCCCTGCTCGTCAAGCCGGCCACGGAGTTCCGCGACGACGGTGTCGTCGAACCGGGTTGGAAACGCCCCGACAAAGAGGAAGCGGGCGAGCGAAAGCAGCCGACCGATCCCGGCCCGGCGGTAGTCGGGTCGCAGGTACAGAGAACAGATCTCCGTCGGCCCGCGGTGAACCTCCTTCAGGTGCAGCACAGCGATGTGCTTCTCAATCTTCAGCGGGGCATGCTCGTAGCGCTCCTGGCGGATCTCGTAGCTGTAGAAGGGTTCGTAACCACCGACGCGGGCGGCGAGACCGCTGGTTCCGACGAGGTCGCCGGTCACCGTGTCCTCGAGCACGAACAGGTAGAACTCGCCCCCCGGTTTTTTCACCCGCGTGGCAAAGGCCCGCAGCGAGTCCGCAATCCGGTCCCGGAGAAACTCCTCATTCGCGGGCAAGGTGGTCAATCCCCCGGCAATCGACTGCGCGAGGGACACGAGACCCGGGAGGTCGGATTCGCGAATGGGGCGAAAGAGGAGCATCCCTGGCTGGGGTTGAACCGAGGCCGCGCGCGGTCTCGCCCGCACGCGGGGGGTCGTCATGGTTTCTGGACCAACTGGCCACGCACCACCGAGACGGTCGACACCGCGGCGGGCTGCTGGATCGAAAGGGTCGTCAGATTGCAGCGGCTCTCCGGTCCGAGCCCGATGACGCGGATGTCGCGAAACGTGAGCGGCTGTCCCGGCGCGAGGGTTTCCGGCGGGACGGAGGGGAGGAGCAGCCAGGCCCGCCCGGCGGGGTCGGTGGTGAAGACCCGGCCGCTGCCATCGGGTTCGACGCAGAGCGCGGTCTTCTCATCGATGCCGAGCCCCACCAGACGCGGCAGGGCGGGGTCCATCAGCCGGGCGAGAAAAACCAGTGCGCGGCCGAGCCGGGCCCGGGGCATGAAGTGCGTATCCGTCACGATGCCGCGCATCAGGTCCAGGTGCAGGAAGTCACGCTCCAGCGTAATCTGGGGATCGAAGGGGTCCTTGAGGGCGATGGCGCTGGTCAGGTTGCGCGGCTCCAGCGCGCTGTAGGCAAACTGACCCAGAACGGCCAGCCCGGCGCTCGTGCCGCCCAGGGGTTTGCCGGCACGGACATGGGCGTCGAGGGCGGCGGCGACCGGCGTGCCCTTCCAGTAATTGATGTAGTTCGACTGGTCGCCCCCCGCCAGAAAGAGGCCGTCGGCGCGGGCAATGCTCTCCAGCACGCGCGGGTCGGTGGCGGCGGCCCGGCGGTGAAAGACGATCGTCTCCACAGAGTCGACCCCTCCGATCCGGCTGAAGAGATAGTCATTGTATCCGTCCTTGCCTGACGCCCGCAGGATGACGATGTCGCCCCCGCCCGCGCAGGCCGCAAACCAGCGGAACGCATCGTCATTGTCGCCTCCCCCACCCGACAACAGCAGTCCTCCCTGGGTCCGTTCCGGCCGGGCGTCGGCGGCGTTGCCGGTGAGGTAGGTGTCGTAGTCGGCGGCGGCTACCCCGGTGGCGAGCCAGAGCAGCAGGCCGATCAGGCAGACGAGGGACTTCGGCGACATGACCCAAGTATCGCACAAACCCCGGCTACCGACCCAAGGCAAAACCCGGCGACGGGCCCCGAATACCACCTTGGAGGTAAGGTTTTGGAGGTGCACCCCCGAGCCGGTCCGGCACCATGGCGTGAGTTCACGCTGCGATCGCCCATGAGTTTTTCTTCCAAACCGTTCATCCGCCGCGGACGCGCCGCCATGCTCCTGCTGCTGGCGTGGGCGCTGGCGGCGGGCTGCAGCCGGCGGGAGCCGCCGGTGGAACGGGGTTTGCGGGAGGGGGTGCTTTACCGCGGCAATAGCTCCGAACCGGAGTCGCTCGATCCACACCTGGTGCGCGGCGCGGTCGAGTGGACGCTGGTCGGCTCCCTCTTCGAAGGACTCGTCACCGCCGACCAGGAGACCCTCGAACCCCGCCCAGGGGCGGCGGAACGCTGGGAGGTGTCGGCTGATGGCCTGGTCTATACGTTTCACCTGCGTTCAGGCCTGACCTGGAGCGACGGCCAGCCGCTGACGGCGGCGGACTTCGTCTACAGCGCGCGTCGCATGCTGTCGCCGAAGCTCGCCTCGTCCCACCCCGAGAACAACCTCTTCTTCGTGCGCAACGCCCGGGCCTACCAGGCGGGCACACTCACGGACTTCGAGGCGGTGGGTGTCCGCGCGGAGGGTGACCGCACGATCATCCTCACCCTGGACCGTCCGGCGTCTTTCTTTCTGTCCGCGCTCACCCTCTTCTTCCCGGTGCCCAAGTCCGTGGTCGAGCGCTTCGCCCCCATGGACCAGCGCCAGAATGCGTGGATCCGACCCGGCAATCTGGTGAGCAACGGACCGTTCCGGCTCAAGGAATGGCGGCCTCATCAGGACGTGGTGATTGAGCGCAACCCGCATTACTGGGATGCCGCATCCGTACGGTTGAAGGAGGTGCGGTTCCAACCGATCGAGAGCCCAGCCGTGGAGGAGGCGGCGTTTCGCAATGGCTTGTTGCACATGACCAGCACGGTTCCCGGGCAGAAGGTCGATGTCTACGCCCGCGAACAACCGGAGGTGCTGAAGACGGTCGATGATCGGGGCGTGTACTTCTACTCGCTCAACGTGGCGCGTCCGCCGCTCACCGACCGACGCGTGCGCCAAGCCTTGTCCCTCGCGATCGACCGCGAGCGACTGACTGGCCGCGTCGTGCGGGGTGGCACCCGGCCGGCGTGGCATTTCACCCCCGATGACATGGGGGGCTACACGGCGCCCGATGGGCTGCGGTTCGACCCGGTCGAGGCCCGGCGGCTGCTGGCGGAAGCCGGTTTCCCCGAAGGACGGGGATTCCCCGCGGTGGAACTGCTCATCGACTCGCGGGAACTGCACCGCGTCGTGGCCGAGGCCGTACAGCAGATGTGGCGCCAGCACCTCGGCATCTCCATCACCCTGCGCAACGAGGAGACCCAGGTGCTCAACGCCAGCAAACGCGCCATGGATTTCCAGATGGTCCGCGGCTCATGGAATGCCACGACTTACCAGGACCCCATCTACTTCCTCGGAGCCTGGCAAACCACCGGGCTCTACAACGAAGCCAAGTGGTCCCACGCCGCCTTTGACCAGCTGATCGACTCCACCTGGACGAGCGACCTCGCCCGGCGGCAGGCCGCCTTCCGGCAGGCGGAGACGATCTTTCTGGAAGAGCTGCCGGCGATCCCCCTGTTCTTCACCCGCCAGGTGATCCTGATCCATCCGATGGTGAAGGGCTGGGTGCCCCGGCCCTTCGCCGATCGCCGGTTGAAGCACCTCTTTCTCGAGCGGTAGGCGGGGATCGGGACCCGGCCACCGTCGAACCGGTTGACCGGTGGGGCGGCCGAAGGTAGGGTGACTGGCCATGACCGCCCGCGCCACCTCACCTGCCGCCGCGACCCCCGCGTCGTGGGAGGAGCACCTGTTTCCGCTCCACGCCGCGACCGAGGTGGACGCGCTTTGGCGGGCGGTGCTGCCCCTCCTGCGCGCGGCGTTTGCACCTTGCGTCCGGGTCACCCTCTTTCTCGGCCACTTCAGCATGCGCGAGGCGCGGCTGGTCTTCACCGATCCGGTGATCAAGCAGTCCGCCGACTGGTTCCGGGAACGGGGCCGGGTCAATCCGTTTACCCCCTACATTCTGAGTCACCGTCGCATCCGCCACTACGTCTTTCGCGACATCGTCGGTCCCCGGGAGGAATTCGTGAAGACTGAGTTTTACCAGCGCTTCGCCCGCGTCGAGAAGTGGGACAAAGGCATGTCCGGGCTGTGTTGGGAGGGTGACGAGGTGAAGTCCATGTTCAGCATTTACCGCGCGCCGCGGGAGCCAGACTTCACGTCCGACGAGGTCGCGCGCCTGCATGCCGTCCTGCCCCACATCGAGACGGCGATCGACCGGGTGCAAAAACTGCAGGAGGAACGGCTGCACCGGAAGGTCCTGGAGGAATTCAATCGTTACATACCGGTGGGCATGGTGCTGCTCGACTGGGAGCTGAAGACCGTGTTCGCCAACAATGAGGCGCTCAAGCAGTGCACCATCTGGAATCATGGACGCCAAGCCGCACGCGGTCTCGCCTCCCGCGAGTGGTTCGAACTGCCTGCCACCCTGCGCGCCGCCTGCGAGCAGATTCGCGGTGAGATTCTCCGCCTGAATGCCAAGGACCGTTTCGCCGTGCCGCCGGGCTTGAAGCGGGTGCCGCACCCGGAAATCCCGGGGTGCAAAGCCAGCATCTCGGTGCTCAACGCCACGCCCGGCCTGCTGGCCAAACCGGGTTTCATGCTCGTGCTCGAAGATCGAAGCCAGGAACGGGAGCCCACCGCCGGTCTGAGCGAGGGAGCGCAACGGCTGCTCTGGACGGTTTCACCCAGCGAGCGTGAAATCGCACTCTTGATCTGCGAAGGCGCCTCCAACGCCGAGATCGCGCGGCGGCTCTCCAAGAGCCTGCTCACGATCAAAAAACAGGTGACCTCCCTACTCGCCAAACTCGGCGTGCCCAGCCGCGCGCGATTGATGGCGTTGCTGCGCTGAGACAGGACCAGCGCGAACGCCGGGCCTACGGCTTGGCTGAGTCCGGGTAGATCGCCACGTATCGACTCTGACCGGCGAAGCGATGGCCGCGATACATGCCGGGGGAATTGAACTCCATCGCCACGTTGCCGCGGGCGTCGAGCACAATGACGCCGCCGTCGCCACCGAGCGTCCCCACCTTGACGAGCGTCGCCCGGGCGGCCTCGGTCACGGAGCGACCGGCGTACTCCATCTGGGCCGAAATGTCATGCGCCACGCTGGTGCGGATGAAAAACTCGCCCCAGCCCGTGGCGCTGACCGCACAGGTGGCATTGTTGGCATAGGTGCCGGCGCCGATGACCGGCGTATCACCCACGCGGCCGAATTTCTTATTGGTCATGCCACCGGTCGAGGTCCCGGCCGCAAGATTTCCAGCCCGATCGAGGGCCACGCACCCGACGGTCCCCCACTTGAACTGGCGCAGCAGATAGGTCTCCTCCGGCTGGAGGAGGGCGGACTTCGTCGCCTTCACCTTTTCCAGTTCTTTGGCCTTGAGCAATTGCTGCCGTCGGTGCTCGGTCTGAAAATACTCCGGCGGCATCATCTCGTAGCCACGCGACCGCGCGAATTGCTCCGCACCCTCGCCGATCAGCATGACGTGACCGGACTTTTCCATGACATCCCGGGCGAGGTTGACCGGATTCCTGATGTGGTGCACCCCTGCCACCGCGCCGGCGCCCAGGGTGCGACCTTCCATGACGGAAGCATCGAGTTCGCAGATACCATCGGCATTGAGCACGGAGCCCTTCCCGGCATTGAAGAGCGGGGAATCTTCGAGGACGTTGACGGCGGCGATGACGGCATCGAGCGCGGGACCTCCGCGATCAAGGACCGCGTAGCCGGCATCGAGGGCCTCGGCGAGCCGGGCGCGATAGTCGGCCTCACGCTCCGGCGTGAGTTCGGAGCGCGAAATGACCCCGGCTCCACCGTGGATCACAAGACCATAGTTGCGGACGGGGACGGAAGGGGAGGCAAACACGAGGTTGGGTACGAGGCCCACGATCAAAACGAGACAGGAAGAGAGGCATTTCATGGAGGAGAGCCGTGCGCCGGCTCAAAGATTCCAGCGCACGCCTAGAACTGCACTCCAGCCGGTGAACTCATTGTAGTCCAGCCGGAGACTCTCGCTTCCGTTGTAACCGTGGCTGGGCTCATTGGTCAGATTCGAGAACTCGGTGTAAACCGTCCAGTTCCGCCAGAACCGGTAGCTGGCAGTGAAATCCAGCGTGGTGCTCGGCGCCTCATAACGGGCGAGGGCGAGCACATTGTCCGTGGCGAGATCGAAGAGCACCTCACTGCGGTGGTGAAGCGAAAGACGCAGCCGCGCCGGACCTTTTTCGTAGTAGAGACTGGCGTTGACGGTGTCACCCACCTGGTCAAAGAGCGGCAACTTCACGCCCGCCAGGGCCGGCAGGCCGGAGTTGAGTTCGGAGTGCGTGTAGGTGTAGTTCACCGTCACGCCCAAACCGTCGAGCGGCGCGGGCAGGAACTTGAGCTGTGTGTCGAAGGCGAGTTCGACGCCGGTGAGCGTGCCTCCCTTGGCATTGCGGGGCTGGGTCACGCGGGCGGGTTCCGATTCAAAGATCTCCGACTGGGTGGAGCGATAGACGCTGTTCTTGATTTCCTTGTGGAAAACGCCGGCCGAGAGGTAGCCGACGGAGCCGAGGTAGCGCTCGATCGCGAGGTCGAAGTTGTGCGCGTAGACCGGCTTCAGGTCGATGTTGCCGCGACTGACGGTATCCGACGTGGTGGAAATCGTCGCCCGCGGGTTGAGCTGGTTGAAAGTCGGCCGGGCAATCGTCTCCGTGTAGGCACCGCGGACAACCAGGTTCTTGCTCAGGTCGAAACGCAGGTGGAGACCAGGCAGCCAGTCAGTGTAATCACGCTCGGGCGCGATGGCCACCGGCACGCCGTCGATGACATTGAAGGTCTCGAAACGGGTCTTGGTCTGCTCCGCCCGCAGGCCCGCCAGCACGGTCAGCCGTCCGCGGCTGGCCTGGCCCATCAGGTAGCCGGAGGTGATGTCTTCGCGGGCCGAGTAGTCGTTGTAGAGGCTGTTGAACGCGTTCGTGGAGAGCGGCGTGACGAGCCCGCGGGCGATCAGGGTGTCAGAAACCCTCCGCACAACGGTCGGGTCGAGAAAGTAACCGTAGTCATACCGTCCGTCGCTGGTGCCCGTGGCCCGATAGCTGGAAATGAGCGAGGGGATATCGGCCTGTCCGGTGTAGCCCGTCAGCGACCAGTTGGCGTTCTGGTTGTAGCTTCGCACCGTCTCATTGAGGTCGCGGGTGCGTGATCGGAACTTGGCGCCGGTCTTGAACTGGATCGGCAAGCCCGCGAGCGTGAGGTCGCGGGTGGCGTCCACCGCGCCGTTGAATTCGTCGTCCCAATATTCCCGGGTGCCCCGAAGCAGGTTGCGCATGGTGTAAACACCGGCGATCGAGGGATCATTGCGGTCGATGCCCGTCGTGGTCTGCACCGCTTCGATCGAGGTGAAGGCGGCGTCGCCCGGCGTGACATTGTAGCGGGTCGTGAAGCCGGCGTTCTGGAACTGCGCCTGCAGGGAGGAAGCCCCACCGCCGTCCCAGTTCGCCCAGTTGTAGCCGGCCAGATAGTCGAGGCGCACTTCCCCGATCTGAGACCTGCCCTCAACGGCGACCGTACTGGTGCGCTGGAGTTCGTCGAAGTCGCGGACTTCGCGGCGCACCGTGTTGCCGGACGCGGACAGACTGGTGTAGGTGTCGCCTGTGACCGTCGGGGTCCCGGTGATGCCGCCAACGGAACCGTCGCTCAGGCGAAAGAGCGGGAAGAACAGCACCTGACGCTGACGGCCGCGGTTGGTTTCGCGCACATTGGTGGAAGCGAGGAAGCGGATGCGGTGATCGTCATTCGGACGCCATTCGAGCGAACCGTTCAGACCCGAACCCTCGATGTCGTCGTAGTAGTGCTGGAGCACGGCCGAATCCATGATGAAGCCGCGCAGAGGATTGACCGTCGTGGACGTACCGAGACGGTAGCCGAGGGTGTCATTCCAGCCGGTGGTGCTATTGCGTTGCTTGAGGAAAACGCGGTCGCGGTAGTTGGCCCCGATCGAGAATCCGAATTGCTGCTTTGCTCCGAGGAGGTCGGAGTACGTGGCGGCCGCCTCGTAGCCGGTCTGATCGAAGGGATAGTCCGAGGTGTACTCATCGTGCAACGACGAGTAGTTGAGCCCGGCCTTGAAACTGCTGGCCCTGCCTTTCTGGCTGAACGCGCTTCGCGTGCGGATGTTCACCGCGCCGCCGATCGAGTCGGCGTCCTGATCGGGACGGAGCGCCTTGGTCACCTCAATCTGGTCGGCCACATCGGAGGAAACCACATCGAGCGGGACGCGGCGGGTGATGCCGTCAAAGTCCGTGGCATTCACGCGCACCCCGTCAATGGTCACGGCATTGAAGTCCGCCGACATGCCGCGGAGGGTGATGTAGCGGCCCTCGGCGCCGCCGGTGTCACGGTCGGTCTCGACCGTCACACCCGGCAGGCGCTTGACCGCATCGGCGATTGTCTTGTCGGGAAACTGTCCGGCAAAGTCGGACGAAATGATGTTGGAAATGTTCTGGGCTGAACGCTGCTGGTTGAGGGCACGCGCCTGGCCGGTCCGTTCACCCACGACCCGCACGCTGCCGAGCTGCACCACCTCGGTGCCGAGCGTGAAATCGAGGTTGACGGTGGCTCCCGCCGTCACCGTGACTTCCTTCGTCCTCGGCTCGTAGCCGAGATAGTCCACCGCAATCCGGTGCGAGCCGGCGGGCAAGGAGAGCAGGTAAGCGCCGTCGGCGTCGGTCGTCGTACGTACCGGTGAACCGGCCACGGTGATGTCCGCCCCGCGCAGCACGGCGCCGGTCGTGGAGTCAAAGGCACGACCAGCCACCACGCCCGAGGTCTGGGCGGAGGCGGTGACGATGATGAAAAGCGAGATCACGCCAGCGGAGAGGCGGCGGAAAAGGGAGGCAAACGCAGGGCTCATGGTGCGGTGGAAGGAGGGACAGGCGTGCGAACACGGCAGCATAGCGGATGGGCCCCCATACAGCCATACCACCTAAGAGGTATTCCCGCCGGCCGCAATGAATGGATTGAATGCGACGGCACCGCCCGGCCTGGAACGCCGCGGATTCTGCAGGCACCGATCCCTCGATTCTCCACGGCCGGCAGGATGGAGCGCGTGGTGGAACTTGCGATACACGGTGGACAGGAGGCGCGTCCTTTCGCCGGGAACGGAGATGGGGTGATCACCCAATGCCGTGACGAGGCTGCGGGCGCTAAAGTGGGCGCTGTCGACCCCATCACGGGTGTCACTTCCTATGAACCTCGTCACACGCAAGTCCCCCTCCTTCGCACTTATCGTCCTCGGCCTCATCATGGGCTCGCTGGCCCTCCTTTCCGGATGTCGCACCATGGAAGGTGCCGGCAAGGACATCGAGAAGGCCGGCGAGAGCATTCAGAAATCGGCCAAATAGTGAGTCGCGGCACGCAAAGCCGCGCGCGTCGGCACCCGGACACCTGCTGGTGAGCCGAGGGTTTGTGGCATTCGAACCCGGCCGCTTTTTGAGCGTGCCGGGTTTTTTCGTGGCTGTGACTCGGGCTTAAAGGCTCTCACCGGCATTACGCCGATGAGGTCCGCGGGTGGAGGTGACTCTCTCGTCTTTGCCACCAGCTGTCGATGGAGCCCCACCCGCCTCCGGCCACCAAGTTGATGGCACAGAGTCCAAGGGCGAGCAGGTGAAACTCGAATCCTTCCCCCTTTTGCTGCCCAAACCAGTTCATGAAGAAACCGTGGGGCACATGGGTGGTCAGGACTGCGCCGATCATCACGCTGGCGATTCCCACAGCCGCCACCCGCGTGGCGACGCCGAGCAGGAGCAGGAACGCTCCGACAGATTCAGCCGCCACAACGGCCAAGGCCACGATCCATGGCAGGTGCATCGTTCCCGTAAAATAATTCAGGGTGCTTTCGAGGCCGTAGCCCCCGAACCATCCAAGCGTCTTCTGGAGTCCATGGGGAAGCATGACGCCTCCCACGACGATCCGGGCGATTGCAGCCGTCACGCTGGGCGTTGTCTCCAGCAGGCGGTAAAGCAGGCTCTTCACGACGCACCTCCCCCGTCCGAAGTCTCCAGCGGAAGTCCCGCGGCCGTCCACTCGGCCTTGCCACCCTCAAAGACGAAGACCTGCGTGTAACCGTAGCTCACCAGGCGTTCCGCCGCCTCCCGGGAGTTTTCACAGGTGGCGCTCGCGCAGTACACGATCACCGGCGAAGCCAGCGTTGGAATCAGCCGAGGAGCCACCTCCCGCAGCGCATCACCGTGCGGAATGGGGAGCGCGCCCGGCAGGTGCCCGGCACGGTGGTAAGGCACGGGCAGGGCTTCGAGGAGCGTAAAAGCGGACGGCGAGGCCAAGGCGGCCTGCACTCCGCGAAGATCAATCTGGGTCAGGGAGGAATTAGATAGTTGCATGTGCAACTAAACCAGAGGCTGATTTAATTGCAGATGCAACTAAAAAGTTGCGCTTGCAATCAACCCCGTGAACGCGACTGACTTTTGCTGCGATGGAGCATGAGCCGTATCTCGATGCCTGGGGTTCGCTGCTGCGGGTGCAGGCTGAAGTGGTGAACCGGATTGAACGCGATCTCGCGTCCGCCGGGAGTATCTCGCTGACGTGGTTTGATGTCCTGCTGGTCCTGAGCGATGCACCGGAAAACCGGCTTCGACTGAGCGACCTCGCCGCCGAGGTTGTGCTGAGCAAGAGCGCGCTGACCCGCTCCGTCGATCGCCTCGAGGCCGAAGGCTACCTGAAACGCGAACGAAGCCCGGACGATGACCGCGTCACGCTCGCGGTGCTGCTGCCGGCGGGGGCCGAGGCACTGGCCAAGGCGAGGACGCTCTACCGCGCTGGCATCCGCCGGTATTTCTCCGACGGCTTGAGCAGGCGCGAACTGGAGGCCCTCGACACCACATTGAGCAAGGTCAACCAGCGGCTTCGAAACGAAAAGGAGCCGCGGTGAGCGCGGTGGCGCCCTCGACGCGAGGAGGGTCGCACACACCGCCGGGACCGCCGCTCGCCTTCGTCCGGTCATCTCAACCGATGTGACGTCCTTCGCCCCGCCCCACCGCACCACCTTTGACGCCAGCACCGCTCCGCTCCTCAGCCTCCTCCACCCCATGCGATTGCTCCTTTGCTGCCTCCTCCTGCTCGGCACGTTCTCCCGGGACGTGTTTGCCGCCGATACGCCCGCTCCCGCCTCTCCCCAAGTCGTCCCAAAAGCTCCGACCGAAAGCCCCGCACCCGCGCCACGCCGGCCTCCGACCCGGGAGAACGTGCCCTATGGGACCCATCCCCGCCAGGTGCTCGATGTTTGGCAGGCGCCCTCCAACCGTCCCACGCCCGTGGTGCTGCATATCCACGGGGGCGGCTGGGTGAACGGTGACAAAGCCGTTGTCGCCGATCTCGATCGCTACCTCGCGGCCGGCATCTCCGTCGTCTCCATCAACTACCGCTTTGTCACCCAGGCCATCGACGCCGGCGTCAAGCCGCCCGTGCAGTGGCCGCTCGAAGATGCGGTGCGGGCGCTGCAGTTTGTCCGGAGCCAGGCGCGCGCCTGGAACCTCGACCCGACACGGATCGGTGCCACGGGAGCGTCGGCGGGAGCCTGCTCGTCGCTCTACCTGGCATTTCACCGGGACTTCGCCGATCCGGCAAGTTCCGACCCGATCTCCCGGGAGTCGACCCGACTCGACTGCGCCGCCGTCTACGTCGCCCAGACCACCCTTGACCCGAAGCAGATGATTGAGTGGACGCCCAACAGCCGCTACGGCGGGCACGCCTTCGGCTTCATGCCCGACACGAAGAATCTCACCACCCGTGACACGCAGTTCGCCGCCTTCCTCGCCGCCCGCGAGGAACTGCTTCCTTGGATACAGGCCTATTCTCCCTGGGAGCACATTTCCGCCGACGATCCTCCCATCTACCTGCTCTATCGCGACACCCCGGCCCTCGGGCAACCGGCCAAGGATCCCACCCACACGGCCAATTTCGGGGTCAAGCTCGAGGAAAAGCTGCGCGCCACCGGCGTTCCGTGCGAACTGGTGTACCCTGGCGGCCCTCCGGCGTCGCATCCCCAGATCGTGGACTACCTCATTGCACGCCTCGGTCGCACCGGTTCGCGCTGAGTCGGCAGCAGGCAGTTGAACCACGAACCCCACACCTCGCATGCGCGTCAACTGAATGTTCGGATCCTGGAAATGCCTGCGTTGGGATTGCAGGCGGCTTCGTCCCACGACTGCGGGGCCGCGACGGGACCAACCGGTCCCGACTCCGAGATCCGGTTTCTTCACGCGACGCCACTCCCCGCGGGGTCGTCGACCCCACCTCCACCGGAATCAAGTCATCGTTTGTTGGAGGTGGCCTCGCTGAGGCCGCGACGGGACCGACCGGTCCCGCCTCTGGAGTGCGTTTTATGGGCACTCCACCGCCGCGACCATTCCCGCCATTCGTCCCCGCCAACCCCTTGACGCCGAAGCACACGACCTGCGACGCCGACCCCGCCGGCTGCTTTGCATTTGACCGGTCTCCGGTGCCCCGCAGCCTTCCCGGTGCTGCATGGCCGCTGTCCACACCTCGTTGACCGCCCTGCCCTATCACGAGGCGCTGGGACACTACCTGCAGACTTCGGAGCCCGAGACGTGGGCGTGGTTCACGTCGACGCGCGCCCGATCCGAGTATGCCGACACCCTGCGACTCGACCTGCTGAAACAGACCTACCGACTCGAACCCAACGCCTACCCCGACCTGTTCGTCGCAATTGACGAAGCCAAGGCCCGGCTCGGGTTGGAGGTGGCGGTCACCGTCTACCAGTCGCAGCGCAATCAGCAGCTGAACGCGACGCTGTTTTATCTGCCGGGCGAGGCGCATCTGGTCTTTGAGGGCGGATTGCTGCAACTGCTCAGTCCCGCCGAATTGCGGGCCGTGCTCGGTCACGAGCTTGCACACCACCTGCTATGGAGCCGGGGCGGCGAACACCTGCTGCAGGTGGACCGCATCGCCCAGGCCATGGCAACGGATCCGCGGGCGGAACCGAGTCACCTCGAAACGGCGCGTCTCGTGCGACTCTACACCGAAATCTTCGCCGACCGCGGCGCGCTCCTGGTGACCGCAGACCCGGGAGTCGTGATCTCCGCCTTGGTCAAGCTCCAGACCGGGCTGACCCAGGTCGACCCTGCCAGCTACACGCGCCAGGCGGAGGAGATTTTCGCCCGTGGATCGGTGAAAACCCAGGGCATCAGCCACCCGGAAGCATTCATCCGGGCGCGGGCCGTGACGCTCTGGGCGGAGCGCTCTCCGCACGTCGACGCGGAAGTCACCCGCATGATCGAAGGCGAACGCTCGCTGGACTCCCTCGACTTGCTGGGACAGCACCAGCTCGCAGGATTGACCCGACGCTGGCTCCAGCTCTTCCTGCGTCCCGCCTGGTTTCGAACCGACCCGGTGCGCGGACAGATACGGCTGTTTTTCCCCGACTTCGATTTCCCGGCCGAGTCACAGACCGATGCCCCGCTGCTTGAGCAACTCCGCACCTCCACCGCTGGAGTCAGGGACTACTTTTGTTACCTGCTCCTCGACTTCGTCGCGGTGGATCCGGAACTCGAGTGGGAACCGCTGCGGGCCGCGTTCGCCCTGGCCTGTCAGCTCGGCTGGGACGAACGGCTCGAAACCCTCGTCGTCAAGGAACTCAAGCTCAAGAAACGCGAGGCACAGCGTCTGCGCGCCGAGGCGCGCGCGTCGACCGACGAGCCGACGATCGAAAAGGGGGGAGCATGAGTGCCCCGCCCCTCGAATCTGCCTTCATCGCGTTTCTGCAACGAGGATCCAACGCCGGTGGCTTTGGCACGGACGACGTCCTCGCGGCGGTGCTCCCGCTCTTCGAGCAAGTCGCAAGCGCCCATCAAGGCCAACGCGTCGCCCCGCTCGATGGGGTTTCCTCCCTGCTCGTCACCGGCGGCGCGTTGGGAATCGATCCGTCGACCCTCCATCCCCCGCGCAAGAACCCCGCGCGCATCGCCGAGCTGCAGCAGTCCGTCGCCTCCGCGCTCGACGTGGTGGGCGAATCGTTACGGACCACCGACCTGGATGACGGCACCCTTGACCAGCATGACCTGCAGATCGGCGAACCCGGAGCCGAGCTGACCCGCCCGGTGTATCTGCCCGGCTACGTCGCCTGGGAGCATCGCGCCGGACACCACGATCCGCTCACCGACGTGTTCTCGCTCGGGCTGATCCTCGCGAGTTGCGCCTGCTCCCTCGACCTGACCGATACGGAAGACCTCGAACGGTTCGTGCGGCATCGGGGCAATCTCTTCGCGCTCAATCCGCACCTGCATCCCGTGCTCGCCAGCATGATCGCGCAGATGACGGACCTGAATCGCCATCGCCGGATCCAGACCGTCGACCAGGTCATCCAGCGCCTGCGCCGCTATCGTGACCAGACCGCCGACTTCAGCGTCGATTTCACCCGACTCAAGGGATACCGCGACAGCAACCCGACCGAGCGCGGAAAGATCATCCTCACCCACCTGCGGAATCGGCTCTTCGAAATCTCACGCCGCAATCGGCTCGTGTACTTCAAGCCGACGTTGCAGACGCTTAACCTGACGCTGGCGTCGGTGCCGCTGATGCTCGACCACCGCAACATCAAGCCCACCCAGCTCTTCCTTTGGCATGACGCCATCGCCCGCGCCTTGACGAAAGGCGAGTCGATCGTCCTGGGACAGTATGTGCGATTCGAGGACGCGCCCTATGCATCCGGCGTGCTCGATCAGATCATCGCGGGGGAGCGCCGCGACCGTCAGGAGTACGGTTTCGCCCAGCTGCGCCTCGTGATCTGCTTCCTGCGCTGGCACAATCTCAAGGAGAGCCCCGAGGAGCGCATCCACTCGCCGCTGCTCCTGCTGCCGGTGGAACTAACCCGGAAAAAAGGCGTGCGCGATGCCTACGTCCTGAAACCGCTGTCCTCCGAAGCGGAGGTCAATCCCGCCCTGCGCCATCACCTCCGCCAGCTCTATGGACTCACCCTGCCCGAGTCCATCGACCTCGGCGTAACGACCCTGGAGGCGTTTCATGCCCTGCTCGCGGACCAGATCCGGGCCAGCGAACCGGGAGTCACCCTTGCCCTGCAGAACCGGCCGCAGATCGAATTGATCCACGAACGGGCCCGGCAGCGGCTCGATCAGTTCCGGCGCCGCCAGCGCCTGTCTCCCCGGGGTTCGGCACAGCTCGGTACGTTCGACTACAGCTACGACCGCGATCGGTTCCGTCCGCTCGGATTGCAGCTTTTCCAGGCCCGGGTCAAACCGGCCCGTTCGCCTTTCTCGTCGACCCTCGGGACGCCCCCCACGGCCCGTCCGGCCTTCGCGGTCGCCTCCGAACCCCCCGCCGGCGAAGGGACTCAGGGGTCGCTCAAGGAACAACCGGTTTTCACCCTGCAGGAACCGCAGGACGGAGGCAATCCGTATCACTGGGACTACGACGTTTGCAGCCAGACCCTCGGCAACTTCAACTACCGGAAGATGTCACTGGTGCAGGACTACGCGGCGCTCCTGGAGAAGGACCTTCCGGGCAGCGCCTTTGACTCACTCTTCACTGAAAAGCCCAGGACCCGGGAAGGCGCACCCCCACCGTTGCCGTTGCGCGACCAGTATCCCGTCGTCGACTGCGATCCCACCCAGATGTCGGCCGTCGCCCGCGCCCGCACCGGGCAGAGCTACATCATCCAGGGACCTCCCGGCACCGGAAAATCGCAGACCATCACCAACCTGATCGCCGACTACGTGGCCCGGGGCAAGCGCGTGCTCTTTGTCTGTGAAAAACGCGCCGCGATCGACGTGGTTTTTCACCGCCTCGGCCGTCAGGGTCTCGACGACCTGTGCTGCCTGATCCACGACTCGCAGACCGACAAGCGCGAGTTCATCCGAAACCTCAAGCAGACCTATGAGGGTTTCCTGGCCCAACCGCTGGACGAGACCCTGGACGCCCGACGCGACGCCTGCGCCCGCCAGATGGAGGCCGAACTCGCCGCCCTGCAGCGCTGGAGCACGGCGCTGGAAGCCCGGGTGGCGGAGAGCAGCGTGACCGTGCGTGAATTGCTGGGCCGTCTGGTGGAACTCCGCTCCAGTCGCGTGTCGCTCGATCCGCTGAAGGAGGAATGGGTGCCGTCCTATGCAGCCTGGTCGCCGCATGCCGAGGTCATTCGGGCCCTGTGCGCCGGGTTGAAGCGGATCAGCGGCAAGGCCTCGTTGGCGGAGCACTCGTTCCGACACCTGAGTGCGGACGCGCTCACCCGTCCCCAGCCGCTCACAGCCATCACCGCCGCAGCGGACGAAGGAGAGAAGCTCCTGGCTACGATCGCATCCGCCATGGAGTCGTTGGACGAGAGCCTCTCCGCGCCGACCCTGGGTGAAATCGAAGCCATGGTCGCCCTGGCCACGACCCTCGCACCCGCAGCCGCGGCGGACGCCCTCGATTTGCTGAACCCGCGGGCCGCCCGCACGCGGGCCATCAGCAAGGCGGTCCGCGACTGGCGCGCGGCCGAAGCCCGGCTCGAGAAATCCCGCCAGTCCACCCGCGGCTGGCGCGCCAAGCTGTCGCCCCAGGACACCCACGCCGCGATGGAACAGGCCCAGCGGCTGGAGGGATCCCTGCTGCGCTGGCTCCATCCCGCGGCGTGGCGCCTGCGCGCGGTCCTCCGGGAACGCTACGACTTCTCGATTCATGCCGTGCCCCCTTCGTGGTCGCAGATCCTCCGGGAGCTTGCCGCGGAACAGGCGGCCGGGGACACCGTGGAGCGGAACCGTGCCGCCTTGGTCGAGGGCCTGGGTGACCTCGACCTCGAGGAGGGCCTTCGGCTCATCGAGGAGCTGCCGGCCCGCCTGGAGGGACTTCCGCCTGCGGCGAAAGTGCTGCACGCCTACCTGCAGGAGAATCCTGAAGGCACGTTCGTCGTGGAGGGCCTCGCCGCCTTGCGAACGACCCTGACGCGGCTGCGTGAAACGCTCCACCTGGTTCTCGTGGACGCGACCGATCTGACGCGCGGCGAACTCGGTCGTGAGTTGAAACAGCTGCGCGCCGATCTCGTCTGGCTGCCCGATGTGCTGCCCCTGCTCAGCGAGGCGCTCCGGTTGCCCGCAGAACTCCAGTCGGCCCTGCGACAGCTGCCCCTGAACGACGCGCAACTCGAAGCCGCCGTGGCCCTCAGGAGTCTTCATGGAATCTATCAGAACGACCGCGCCCTCGAAGCCAGCGACGGCCAGGTGCTCGCACAACGAGTGGCCCGCCTGCAGGCAGCGCACCGCGAATGGCTGACGCTGAACGCGCGCTGGATTCACCAGCAGGTGCGGCGCACCTTTCTGCGCAACGTGCAGCGCTCCACCACACCGGCCTCCCAGCTGAGTCCGGAGGAAAAAGAGCTGAAACGACGCACCGCCACCGGCCGCCGCGAGCTGGAGCATGAGTTCTCGAAAACGATGCGACACCGCTCGATTCGCGACCTGGCCGACGACGAAACCGGCGCGGTGCTGCGCGACCTCAAACCGGTGTGGTTGATGAGTCCGTTGAGCGTTTCGGATACCTTGCCGCTGGCGGTCGACGCCTTCGATGTCGCCATCTACGACGAAGCGAGCCAGATCCTCGTGGAAGAAGCGGTTCCGGCCGTGTACCGCGCCCGTCAGGTGATCGTGGTGGGCGACGAAATGCAGCTCCCACCGACCAATTTCTTCTCGGCCACGCGCTCGGGCGAAGCCTCCCTCGTCGACAGCGACGACGCGGAAGACGCCGACGACGACCTCGACGCCGACAGTTTCCTCACCCAATCGGCGCGCACCCTGCCCTCGACCCTGCTCGGCTGGCACTACCGGAGTCGCTACGAATCCCTGATCAGCTACTCCAACCACGCCTTCTACGAAGCGCGTCTGCTCACTGTCCCGGATCGTCAGCGTCCGGGCGCGGTGCAACCCGAGCTCGTGGCCGGATCGCCCTTCGATCCAGTCGTCCACACGGACGCCTTGCTGGCTCGGGCCATCAGCTTCCACTTCCACCCGGAGGCGGTGTACGAGCGACGCTGCAACACCGCCGAAGCGGAATCCATCGCCCTGCTGGTGCGTGAACTGCTGTCGCGCAAGACCCCGATGAGCCTGGGAGTGGTCGCTTTTTCCGAGGCACAACAGGGAGAAATCGAGTCCGCGCTCACCCGGCTTGGAACCGAGGACCCCGCCTTCCGCAACCGGCTCGAGGAGGAGTATGAACGGGAGGAGAACGGGCAGTTCTGCGGGCTCTTCGTGAAGAATCTGGAGAACGTGCAGGGCGATGAGCGCGACATCATTCTGCTGAGCGTCTGTTATGGCTACGATCGAAGCCGTCGCATGCTGATGAACTTCGGACCGATCAATCAGCGTGGAGGCGAGAAGCGGCTCAACGTCATTTTCTCCCGGGCCCGCCAGCACATGGCGGTGATCAGTTCGATTCACCACTTCGACATCACCAACGACTACAACGACGGTGCGAACTGTCTGCGCAACTTCCTCGACTACGCCGCCGCCTGCTCGCGAGGCGACACCTCGACCGCGCGCCGCGTGCTCCAGGCCAGCCACCCGACGGGTCCGATCCATGCGACCTCCGAGAAGGACAGCGGTGTGATTCAGCAACTGGAGGTCGCTTTGCGGGAACGCGGATTCTGGGTCGATCGCGACGTGGGCCAGTCGACTTTCCGCCTGCCCCTCGCCCTACGTCGCCGTCCCGACGATCCACACCTCCTGGGCATCCTGCTCGATGACTCCGCCCACTACGCACAACGCGACCTCCTGGAGCGTTTTCTCCTCCGCCCGTGCCTGCTGGAGTCTTTTGGCTGGAACGTGGTGCAGGTGTTCACCAAGGACTGGTTTCACGATCCCGAGGCGGTCCTGCGGCAGATCGACCGCGCCCTCGATGGCCGTGCCCCCGTGGAGGTTGACCCCTCCCCCGCCCTTCCAGAGGCTCCTCCGGAGTCCAGGTCGCTCTCGGTTCCCTCAGAACCACGGCACACCGCACTCTCCCAACCCATCCAGCCTCCCACGGCTGTCGCGAACACGCCCGGGCTTGAGCCACGCGCGCCCGAGGCCCCGCGCCACTTCACCTGCACGGAGGAAGGCACAAGTAAGTTCTGGGAGGTGACGGTCTTTGATGGCCAGCTGACGGTGCGCTTCGGTCGCCTCGGCACCAAAGGACAAACTCAGACCAAGGCGTTTTCGACCGCGGAGGCAGCGGGGCGTGAGCGCGAAAAGCTGATTCGCTCGAAGCTCGCCAAAGGTTACACGGAAACAAACCCGCCACCCAGCCAGCAGACCGGAGACCAGACGGAGTGACCACGAATCCCGCAGCCGCGCAGGCGTGTCAACCGATACGGAACCATGCAGTTGAACCACGAATTGACACGAATCTACACGAATGAACTCAAAAACCGCGATTCAACCACGGATGGACACGGATCAACACGGATACAAACGAGGTGAGCCGAAGTGGTCACTCACCTTGTAGGTGAAGAACTGCATGGGTACGTGCTCGACGCTTCGTATCTCACTCCGGATTCGTCCCGCGTCCGCGGGATTCGTGTCAATTCGTGGTTTCTTGTCTGAATGGATGCGGCTTAGCTCGAAGCTCAAGTTGACGCGCATGCACGAAGGCGGGCTTCGTGGTCCCCACCTCACCTTCCGCAACGTGACCCATTTCCGATGACCTCCTTCACCCTGCCCTCCGACTATCCTCGCGTTCGCCAGGTGGCCAGTTTCCACGAACTCGTATCGACCCCGTTTTCGGCCGGCGTCAATGCCCTCTGCTGGCAGCGCACGCTCCCGGGTGACTTCAGCGAAGTGGTGGGGCTTCTTGGCGTGAAGGAAGGGATCACCACCCTCGACGAAGCCCGCCTGCTCGGACTCCCCCTCAGCGCCGCGGGCCGCGTGGCCGCCGGGGTGTTGTTGGAGGACCTGCGGCAACTCCGGGAGCAGGGTCTCGCCCCCAACCTGGATTGCATCCAGGCCTACCCGCGCGACGAGGAACCGACCGTCGTGCCCATCGATGTCCATTCGTTTCATGCCGACAGTGCCACCGTGGAGACCGACACCTACCTCTGCACCTACCATGGCCCGGCCAGCGAGGGCCTGCGCAACGAAGAGGCGCGGCGGCATGTCGATGATCCGAACCTCCTCGCCGAATTGCGCAAACACCTGGGAGGCGAAACCGAAGCCGAGTTCACGGCCGTGCTGCATGAACTGGGCTACGACCTCCACTACTCCGCCGTCCCGCAGGCACAGCCGTTCAGTTTTGGCGTGGGTAACCTCTGGCGCATCGCCGTGGAGTACCCGGATTCTCCCGTGCCTCCCTGTATCCACCGGGCACCACTGCCCTGTCCCGGACAGCCGCCGCGGCTGCTGTTGATCAGCTGAGGGGGCGGCAATGACGCCCAACCCCGCGGGGTCGGCGGCCCATAAGCGTTAACTTTGGAGACGAACGGTGTACCTCCGGTTCAACCAACGTAGACAGAACGGGCTCCGGTGGAGGGCGCTCCCGCAGCCGCGGGGTCGGCGCCGGTTACGCGTCGCGGATACCAAAACGGTCGGACGCAGCGATTCGTGCACCGTCCCCGCGGCGCTGACGGAGCAGCGCCCTCCAGGGGTGTGACCTTCGGTCGTGGTCGATGGGTGAAAACGGCGACGACGGGTCGCCAAACCCCGTGGCCACCCGCAGGGTTGATCTCTGGAGGGAGTTCCCGCAGTCGCGGGATCGACGCCGGTTGCGCGGCGCGGATACCAAAACGGTCGGACGCAGCTATTCGTGCACCGACCCCGCGGCGCTGACGGAGCAGCGCCCTCCAGGGGTGTGACCTTCGGTCGTGGTCGATGGGTGAAAACGGCGACTGTAGGTCGCCCAACCTCGTGGCCACCCGCAGGGAGGAGCGCCCCCAACAGCCCCCATCCCGCGCGGGATCAGTCGAGGAATCCGCGGAACGATGGCACGGACCGGGTGCTCACGGACTTGGGGCGGCGCTTGTGGCGCGCCGGGGCGAGGGACTTGTCGGGCAGGGTGAAGCCCTCGCGCTGATGGCTGTCGACCAGCACGGTTTTGGGGTTCTCGGGAATGCCGGTCAGGTTGAGATTGAGCAGCGTCAGCACCTGTTTCACCGCCTCCCGTCCGACCAGGTTGTAGCGGTGATCGGCTCCGGCGGCGTCCCGCGGGTTCTCCGACACATCAATGCTGGCGAACGCCACGTCCTGCGGCACGTGCAGGCCGATCGAGAGCAGCAGGGAGTAGACGGAGCCCGAGCTGATGATGGCGTCCGGTTTCTGGGTGCGGAACCACTCGGCGACATTGGCGGCGGAGATCATCGGTTTGGGCAGCATCTGGATGCGGTTCTCCGGCGGGATCTTCGACTGGTAGAAGAGGAAGGACGAGGTGAACAGCTTGTGACCGATTCCTCCCTCGCCGTAGGTCATGATTAGTCCGATACGCTTGTAGCCCTTGGCCTGGCTGTCGGCCAGCAGCTCGTCCATCATCTGCAGGTAGTTGGGGCACGCCCGGTGCAGGCGGGGCTCGACGATGCTGTAGCCGGCGGTGGCGACGCACAGTCCCGTGCAGTCAAAGTCGATGCGCGCCACCCCGCTCGGGAAGGGGGCGATGACCACGCCCTTGATGTTTCGGGCGAGCAGGATGGACCGGATCCGCCGAGTGCCAATGCCGGGGTCGCTCAGATAAAAAAGCGAGACGTTGAAACCGGCGAGCGCGGCGATTTCCTCCACGCCCTCGATCAGTCCCTGCAGGGGCGGGTAGTCCTTGAGTTGTTCCCGCGTGAGTTCCGGGATGATCAGGGCGATCGTGGAGGTGGAACGGTGGGGACGGGAGGTGCGCAGATGCTCCATCAGCTCGGTCAGACGGGGATCCCGCCGGTATCCCATGCGCTCCGCCAGGGCGACGATCGCATCGCGCCGCGTGGCGGAGATTTTGGTGCTGTTCTTGAGGGCGAGGGAGACAGCGGAGACCGACACGCCCGCGGCCTGCGCGATTTCTCGCATACTGACATGGGGAGTGTCGGTCATGCGCCTCAACGCAGCACGTGGCCGGCCCGCAGGTCAACGGTAAAGCTCCCGCCTTGGTTGTAAGGCGCGCCGGCCGTTCAACGGTCGACCGGCCGCAGGCTTTTGCCGGCCGGGCCCGGGTGGTGAACTTAGGGCCTTCGCCCCGGTTGGTGCTCCCCTTCCTTTCGGCCCGACGGGGTTCCTACCCTCATGAACCTGATTCGCCTCTTGGTTGTACTTCTGATGGCTGCCTCCGCCGGGTCGAAGGTGTGCGCGCAGTCGCTTGAAGCCGGTTTTGCCACGCCCCCCGTTTCGGCGCGACCGTTGGGCTGGTGGCACTGGATCAATGGCAATGTGACCAAGGAGGGCATCGCCGCGGACCTCGAAGCCGCCGCGAAGACGGGGATGGGCGGTGTGCAGCTGTTCGATGTCGAGATTTACCTGCCTCCGGGACCCGTGCGCTACGGGACGGACCGCTGGCATGAGCATGTGCGCTTCGCCATGCAGAAGGCCGCCGAACTCGGGCTCGAGTTTCACGTGATGAATACGCCCGGCTGGTCGGCGAGCGGAGGCCCCTGGGTCACGCCCGAGCGTTCCATGAAACGGCTGGTGTGGACGGAAACGCCTGTCACGGGAGGCGCCGCTTTCGACCGACTGCTGCCCCTGCCGGATCTGAAACCGATCTACAGCGGACGGGGCGTGCCGAAGGAGACCTTCTATCGGGAGATCGCCGTGCTGGCGGTGCCGGCCACGACGGAGCGCATCGAGGACCTGGCGCGCAAGATCGGTTGGGAAAGCAAACCGGTAACGCGTGCGACGACAGAGGATCGCCCGGGCATTCCCCTGGACCAGGTCGTTGACCTTTCGTCGCGGATGGACCGCGAAGGACGGCTTCGGGCCTCGCTTCCGCCGGGAGAGTGGAGGGTGTTGCGTTTTGGTTTTACCACCACCGGCAAGACCAATCATCCGGCCGTGCCCGAGGGGCATGGTCTGGAAATTGACAAACTCGATGCCAGCGAGGTGACGTTCCAGTTCGAGCAGGCCCTTGGCCGCATGCTCAAGGAGGCGGGTCCCCTCGCGGGAACGACCTTCAATGGACTGCTGTTCGACAGTTTCGAAGGAGGATTTCAGAACTGGACCGCGACGTTTCCCGCGCAATTCAAGGCGCTCAAGGGTTATGATCTGATCCCGTGGCTTCCGCTCGTGGCCGGGCATGTCATCGGATCGACGGCGAAGGCGGAGGCGGTGTTGTGGGATTTCCGGCAGGTCATCGATGAGCTGATTGCGGAAAACTACTATGGCACCATGCACCGGCTGGCCGCGAAACACGGATTGAAACTCTACTCCGAGTCGCAGGGTGGACCGATCAATCCCATGTCGGCCAACCGGCACGTGGATGTGCCGATGAACGAGTTCTGGACACCGGACGCGGCCGGGCGCGCTTCCCGCATCAAGATGTCGACGTCCTCGGCCAACTTTCAAGGCCGCGCCGTCGTGGCGGCCGAAGCGTTCACGTCCACCCCGGAAAACGGCAAGTTCCAGAATACGCCGGGAACGCTGAAGCGTTCGGGCGACTATGCGTTCAGTCTGGGGCTGAATCGTTTCGCTTTGCACAGTTTCACGCATCAACCGGTGACGGATGCGGCGCCAGGATTCGCCCTGGGACGCTATGGCGTGCATTTTGGCCGGCTCAACACCTGGTGGCCCTATGCCGGGGCTTGGATGGGCTATCTCGGACGGAGCCAGTTTCTGCTGCAGCAGGGTCGCACGGTGGCTGACGTTTGCCTCCTGGTGGATGAGGACCTCGGTTACGGTTTGCCGGCGAAGGTGGCGGACTCCCTTCCGGGATACGATTACGACGTGGCCTCCCCGGCGTCGGTGCGAGAGCTGGAGGTCAAGGACGGGGTGCTGGTGCATCCGGCAGGAGGACGCTTCCACTTGCTGGTTACCCCCGAGGCCTCGACCTCCAAGGGTTGGGTCGCTGAACTGTCCACCCTGCGCCACCTCCGTCGCCTCGTGGAAAGCGGGGCACGGCTCTCCGGCGAGCCGCCCCTGGCCCCGGCCGGGCTGAAGGACCTCGAACGTCGCGCGGAGTTCGACCGGCTCGTGGCCGAAATCTGGGGAGGGCGTGTCGCGGGCAAGGTGAAGACCGTCGGACAGGGGCGGGTGTATGCGGGGATGAGGCCCCTGGACGTGCTTCGTGCCGAAGGGATCGCTCCCGACGTTGGGTGGGGTGCTTCGGGAGAGTCAGTTCGGTTCATCCACCGTCGTCTTGCCGATGCCGATCTCTATTTTGTATTCAACTATTCGGAACAGGCACGCCGTCTCAATCTCACGTTCCGCCAGCCCGGACGGCAGCCGGAGATCTGGGATGCGGCGAGTGGGGTGCGGGCCGCCGCCCCCGTGTATGAAGCGAATTCGCGCGGCGCCACGGTCCCGATCGACTTCGAGCCCTGGGGTTCGGCGTTTGTCGTCTTCCGCAAGCCGTTGCCCCCGCGCTGGGTGAAGTCGGCGGATCCGGTGAGCATGGAGTTCAAGGACGGCTCGCTCCTGACCAGGTCCAGTGATGTCACCCTGACCTATTCCGATGGCGCGGTCCGGGCGGTCCATCCCGCGCCTGTGCCGGAAACGCAGACGCTGTCCGGTCCGTGGCGGGTGCAATTCACGGACGGTCGGGGGGCGCCGCCCGAGGTGGAGTTCGCCCGACTTACGTCCTGGTCGGAACATACCGATCCGGGAATTCGCTACTATTCCGGAACGGCCGTGTACCGAACGCAGTGGACCGTGGGCCCGAAGCAGGAAGGCCAGGTGGCGGTGCTTGACCTCGGTCGGGTGGCGGACATCGCCCGGATCGTCGTGAATGGTCGTGACGCAGGTGTGGTCTGGAAGGCGCCCTTTCGCGCCGACCTCACTCCCTACCTTCGCACCGGAGAGAATGTGATCGAGGTGCAGGTCGCCAATCGTTGGATCAACCGATTGATCGGAGATGAGGCCATCGACCCGGGTTTCGCCTATCAGGAGGCCGGCAAGAACAAGTTCACCGATGGGCGTCTCCTTGAGATGCCAGGATGGCTGTATGACCCGGCCAAGCGGAGCGAACGCAAGCGAGCCAGCTTCAGCACGTGGAAACACTACGGCGCCGACTCTCCGCTCGTCCCGGCGGGGCTGCTGGGACCGGTGCGCGTGGAATGGTTCCAGCGGATCCGGCTCGAATGAAAGCGTATGCCCCTGGCTTCTCCCTTTCTTTTATGATGATCCGGTTTTCCCACGTGTTGGCGGCGGTGGTCGTTATGAGCACCGGAGTGTTTGGCGCCGACCGGAAAGGTCCGGCGGAAGCGGACCGCCGACCGACGGAGTCACGCGAGGCGCGCCCGGGTATTGTTTGTTCCGCCTACACGTTCCGCAAAGTGACGTTGTTCGAGGCGGTGGAACGGGCTGCGCAATGTGGTATTCCCTTCCTCGAAACCTACACGAACCTACCACTGAGTCCCGACGATCCGACCCGGATTTACGCCCTGTCCGACGCCCAACGTGAGCGCCTCCGGGTGCACTTGGCCCGCCACGGCGTCCGGATCGTGAGCTGCATGGGTGCCGTCCCGGTCGATGAAGCGAAGGCGCGGGCGTTTTTCCAAACGGTCAAGCAGCTGGGCGCCTCCAACATCGGCACCGATTCGGTGGAGGCGATCGACACCATTGAGAGGATCATTGGAGACTATGACCTCACGGTCGCCTTTCACAATCATCCGGCAACGCCACAGAAGCCCAGCTATCGAAACTCGGATCCGGTTTTTATGCAGAAACTCCTCGCAGGCCGTGATCCTCGGATTGGGGTGTGTGCGGACACCGGACACTACGCGACGTCGAATGTGGTACCGCTGGAGGCGGTGAAACTCCTTGCCGACCGCATCAAATCGGTTCACTTGAAGGATCGTTCGGCCATCGGGCAACGCACCCCGGATCAGGTGTTAGGAACGGGTGTGAATGACATTGCGAAGATTATCCACGAATTGAAACGCCAGGCGTTCAGCGGCTGGTACGTGATCGAGTACGAATCGAATCCCGAAAACAATCTGACTGAGGTGGGCCAGTGTGCCGCGTTTCTCCGCACGCACCTGGCAGCTTCCGGCTCCCCATGAATCCTCCCGCCCTTACCCGCCGTGCCGTGCTCAAGTCAGGACTGGCCGCCGCGGCGTGTTGGGCGCTACCGCGATTTTCAATTGCCCAAGGGGAACCGCAGGCAGGTCGGAAGTTGAATCTCGCCTTCATCGGCGTGGGCGGAATCGGCGGGTCGGCCCTCTCGGGCTGCGACGGGGAGCATTACGTCGCGTTTTGCGACGTCGATGAAGCGCGTGCTGCTAGCAACTACGCCAAATATCCCGGAGTGCCGCAGTTCAGGGATTTTCGTGTGATGCTTGAGACTATGCACCGCGAGATTGATGCGGTGGTCGTTTCCACGCCGGATCACACCCACTTTGCCGCGGCGATTCTCGCCATGGAAATGGGCAAACACGTCTATGTGCAGAAGCCCCTGACGCACGACATCTGGCAGGCCCGGACCCTGCGTCGTGCGGCTCATCGCTACAAGGTCGTCACGCAAATGGGCAATCAAGGCCATGCGACCGAAGGCATCCGACTGATCAAGGAGTGGTACGAGGCGGGAACGCTGGGTGAAGTTCGGGAAGTTCATGCCTGGCTGGGTGGGCCGGATTTCACCAAGGCGGTCTATTTTCGCATGCCGGGCCAGTTTCCTCCTCCCTCCAGCGCGGTCCCGCGCACGCTGGATTGGGATGTCTGGCTGGGGCCGGCCAAAGCGCGCCCCTTCAGCACCGAGTATGTTCCCCTGCTTTGGCGCAGTTGGTGGGATTTCGGCACGAGCATTCTCGGCGATTGGGCCTGCCATACGCTGGACGCGCCGTTCTGGGCATTGGGCCTGGGTCTGCCGACGCGGGTCTCCGTGGTCAATCTGGAGCCGATCTCGCCCGGGTTCAGTCACCGCTCGTCGCACCTTAAATTTGAATTCGCCGCCCGAGGCGATCGTCCCCCCGTCACGCTCCATTGGTATGATGGGGGCCAGAAGCCTCCTGTCCCTCTCGACTGGAATCGCGCGCAGCCGTGGCCCGGCGGGGGAATGATCATGGTCGGTTCCAAGTGCACCTTGATGACCGGGGGACGTCCGGACAGCCCGCGTTTGCTCCTCCCCGACGCGGAGTGGGAGGCCTTTCGTCGGAGTCCTCCGGCCAAGACGCTCCCCCGTATCCAAGGTGGGCCTTTTCAGGAGTGGATCCGCGCGATCAAGGGCGAGGGGCCGGCTCCAGGTTCAAACTTCGACTACGCAGCCGAACTGACCGAGGTGGCCCTCCTGGGCGTGCTGGCCCAACGCACGAACCGGGACATTGAGTGGGATGCTGCGAAGATGAAGGTCACCAATGTCAGCGGTCTGGAAGGACTCGTGCGCGAGCCCACGCGCAAAGGGTGGCGGTACGGCGACAACGTCTGGAAGACGTGAGAAGGCAGGACAGCCCTCGGAGGGCTGGAATGACGAATGACGAATGACGGAGGCGGAGGTAGCCTCGCGTGCAAGATGCGCGTCAACTTATGCGCGATTCAAAGTCAGTATCGGTTGGAGGTGGGGTCGCCGACCCCGCGGGGATTGGCGCCGCGTGAAGAAATCGGATCGCGGAGGCGGGACCTGGCCGTCTCGTCGCGGGCGTCCCGCGACTGCGGGATCGCCTCCCACTGAAACGCGGGATGTTCCTAGGCCGATCTTTAGGTTGACGCGGGCTCAATCCCGGCCGTTGGAGAGCTACTCCAGAAGGACGCGGGCGACGGGTGACGTTTCCGTACCCCCTTGTTTCAATCGGACCTCGACGTAGACTTCGACTGGCGAGGAACCGTTGACCGGAAGGGTGGTGTCAAAGGGAAACGCGGTGTCGACGATCGCCGCGAAAGCGCCTCCGTTCTGGCGGTGGTAGAAGGTGCAACCGGCGATCTCGCGATCGAAATCGGGCAGGTAGGCGTAAATGCTGGTGAGGTCCCCCCCACCAAATCGCATTGCCACCGCCTTGCCTCCGCGGAATCCAAGGTCAACGACGCTGCCTTTCTCCGGAAGTGGCTTGGCGTCGCGGGCGAGCACCTGATTCTGGAATCCCACCTTCGGCGTCACACCGGAGATCACCACGGCGGTGATCCCCTCGGCACTCGCCGCAATCTCGAAGCTTCCATCGGCGCCAAACGCCGGCGCTTTTTTCTGCTTTACGCCATCGATCCACAGGCTGAGCGACGCTCCGCGTCCACCCGCGGGCAGACCGATCAGGGCCGGATTGAGACGGACGCGACTGGTCAACGCGGACTTGGACTGGTTCGTCAGGGCCAGGGCCAGGGTGTTGTCACCCCGGGCGACCACATAGTTCAGCTCTGGGTGGCTGACCTCCACCGCGCCGGGCGGCATCCACAAGTGGAGTCCCTTGACCTCGTAGACCTGACCCGGGCGGTCGCCATAGACCTTTTGCTGGAGATAGCCGTAGCCCTCGGTGTAACGACTGGGAAAGGACACGGCGCCGCCCGACTTCGCGACCACGTCGGACACCAGGTAGTCGAGCACGAGGGAGATGTAGGGCCAGATGTGATTGTAGTGGATGGACGTCATGGCGTTCAGCACATCCTTGGGCTTCTCGGCAAAATCGGGCTTCTGATAGGAGGTCGTCCGGGCGGTGTTCAGGTGGTAGCCCGGAAAGCTGGTGTAGCGTCCGATCACCGCGGAGCGGGCGGTGTCATGCAGAAAGGTGTCACCAGTCAGCGCGGCGAGGCGCAGCATCCAGGGAGCGTAGCTGGCGAAGAGGATGCCGCGATGGCCGCGACTGGTGCCGGATGACTCGGGGGTCAGTCCAATCTCGGAAACCTGCCATGCGGGCACGGATTCCTCGGCCAGGGGCACGCGGGGGAACTTCGGACCGGTTCGGTAGTTGGGGGCGAAGCCGCCCTCGTTGACCGTGACATTGGTCTCGGGAATCCGCGGTGCGTACCAGATGTAGCGGGTGTAGTTGCGCGCTCCCTTACGGGCGGCCTCCAGGTAGCGCCGCTCGCCGGTTTCTTCAAAGAGCTCGAGGAGCTCGATCCACTGGGGATTGAATGACGTCCAGAAGAACAGACCGCGGGAGTCCGGATCCTCGAAATTGGTCTGACTGGTGTCGACCCGGCGCCGCAGGTACTCGTCGGCGTCGCGTTTGGCGCGATCGAGCCACTTGGTGTCGCCGGTGGTCCGGTAGAGGGCGAGGGAGTTGGCCCAGAAATCCCCGCGAAGTTGGGAGTCGAGATTCAGGACCCGGTTTCTGCCGAAGAGCGCTTCGGCGGACTGCCGAAAGAAGGGGGTGCGTCCTCCCGCGAGGGCGTGGAGGGCGGCGAAGTCGGTGAGAGGTGCTCCCAGTCCCCCGAGTCGGGAGGAGACGGACTGTCCCTTGATCGCGGGGTCGGTGGTGAAGAGGAAACGTTCGCGAGAAACAAAGAACTCCGCGAGTGGCCGGGCGAGTTTTGTGAAGATTTCGCGATTGTCGGTGACGATGGCGAGCGACAGCGGATGAAGCGCCGAGACGTTTTTCACCGCACCCGGGACGTCGGTGTCATAGGCAAATCCCCGCAGGTCGGAGTTGAACTTGGCGTAGGGACTCAGGCCGAACTGAAGCATGCGCTCGAACGTGGCGTTGAGTGAACCGAGGATGTTGTGACGCACGTCGGTAAATCCAAAGGCGGTGCGTGCGAGGTGCTCCTGGGTTTGGTCAATGGTCCGGCGGGTGACAATGAGGCGGTGGGAGAAGCCGAAGGCATCGCCGGCCGCCAGTTTGGAACCCAGACCACCGAGAATCGGGGCAAAGAGCATGGGCTGGGCCTTGCCCGCCTGATTGCGGACCGCCACGCCGAAGCGGGAATTGCCCAGGGTAGGCATTGGCTGGAACGGGAGTTCCGCCGGGTCTGCCATCACCCCCAGGGTTATGCCGCCCGAAGTGACCAGGGTCGTGGGCAGGGGACAGCGCCCGGATGCCTCAAGGAAGGAACCTTCGGGAAATCGACGTTCGGTGTAGAGCAGCGGTTGCCAGACTTCGGTCATGGCCTCGGTCGCGCAGGCCGGCGCGCCGGTGTATCCAAACGAGTACCACCCCGCGCGACTCACCTGGGCTCTGAGGTCCAACTGAGGTTCACCCCCACTTTCCGGCACGAACAGGACCGCTTTCAGCGTCACGCCGTCGGTGGTGGGAAACGTCCAGGTGATGCGGCCACCCTCCTGACTGGAGCCATTGGCGCGGAGGGCGGTCGTTTGACCGGCCGTGAAGAGATTGGGCGAGCGGTCCGGACCGTAGAACCGATCCGATTCGGGGTCGTACCCGTCGGCGACGTGGGCGGTGGAGCGGACTGCGGTTGACGGCTTGCCCCAGGTCAGAACGTGGTAGGTCGATCCCTGATCGCCGCTCTTCAGTCCGGCGTCCCGGTATCGTCCCCAACGTGTCTCCAGGTGCGGATTCTCCGCCGAAAACAAAACGGTGAACTGGGGCGCAAACGTGGCGCGCCCGCCGTCCGGAGCGATCACTTCCACGTCTCCGTTGGTGGCGAGGATGAGTTGGTGACGCGGGAGCGTGGATGGGGCCGCGGACGCGGACGGCATGGCCACCACCAAGAGTGCGAAGAGAGCGAGGAGAGGTTTCACAGCAGGAATTGGGGAACGGTGTCTGACTGGGGCAGGAGACGAAGGCAGACAAACGGAGTCACGGTTTCACGCAAAGGCGAGAATGGTTGACCGTTGAATGAACCGCGAGGATCGACCCGAAGGGAAGAACGTCCACCCAGGCGTTCACTGCATCCGGTCCGACTGAGCCGGAACCGTGCGGTTGAACCACGAATTGACACGAATCCACACGAACTAAAACAGGCACCGAGAGGTGCGAGGGATCGGTTCACTTTTCGGGGAGGTAAATTCCGGTGCTCAACTCCTCCTGTTTCCCTTTGGATTCGTGTCTATTCGTCCCGCGGCCGCGCATGCGCGTCAACTTAGCCGCGATCCAAGAGCGGTGTCT
>JAXMHM010000020.1:0-160753 GCA_046346755.1 Opitutaceae bacterium
TTCCTCGTGAGTGAAGACGCGGCGTGGGTGACCCTCCGACTTCCCGGCACCCCCGGCGAGCGGCGCATTGCCCGGACCGAAGTCCGCTCCGCCAGCTTCCTGCGTCGTTCGCTCATGCCCGCCGGCCTGCTGGAAGGCCTGCCTCCCGAGCACGCCCGCGATCTGCTGTCGTACCTGAAGGGATTGAAGTAGCCGCAGCCCCGAGCCAGGGCATTCGGATTGCGGACCACGAAGGGACACGAATTGACACGAAGCCCGAAGACAGTGGGCCCCGTCCGTCGTGGTTGCAGGTGGGGTCGACGACCCGTAGGTATTAACTCCAAGTGACGGTGCCAGTCGACGACGACGCGTGAGGCGAACATCCCGGCGGTGTGACGCGTGGCGCGAGCCCGCGGCGGCGACGGAACACCGCCCTCCAGGGATCCTCCCTGCGGGTGACAAGGGATCTATGCCCGGCGGTTCGCCTCGGACTCAGGGTTTCGCCGCCAAGGCGGCTTCGACCGCCTGCACCACGCCGGGTGACTCCGGTGCCGCACTGGAATCGAAGCGCCGGAGAATCTTGCCGTCACGGCCGACCAGGAACTTGTTGAAATTCCACTTGATGTTCCCGGGAACCGGGGACGTCGGCCCCGCCAGCGCCACGTAGAGCGGGTGACGCTTCGGGCCGTTAACGTCGATCTTGTCGAACAAAGGGAAGGTCACATGGAACGAGCTTGTGCAGAACTTCTTGATCTCTGCCGCGCTGCCCGGCTCCTGTCCCCCGAACTGGTTGCAGGGGAAACCGAGCACCACCAGTCCTTTCTCACGGTACTTGTTGTAGAGGGACTGCAACCCCTCGTACTGCGGCGTGTAGCCGCATTCGGAGGCGGTGTTGACGATCAGGAGCACGCGGCCCTGGTAGGGAGCCAGCGTGCCGGTCTTGCCGTCGATATCCGTGACCGGGATGGAGAAGAGAGACTCGGCGTGCAGGCTCACAAAGGAAACAAGGAGGAGAAGGGTGAATGCGGAAAAGCGACGCATGGGACCACGCTGCCGCGCCACCCCCGGGTCGTCAACCGGGTCCCACGGTTTTCCGTGCCCCCCCGCGGGGCAGTCCGCCCCACTTCGCCTCGGCGCCCGGCCCGGACGGGCGGCGCCACCCGCGCACCTCGGATTTTTCCTTTCCTCTCAGGTTTTGTGCTGGCGAAGGCGATTGGCAGCGGACGTGCCCAACCGGTGGACTGGGCCGCAGCCTTCCTTGGTTCACCTATGTCCTTCCCTCGTTCCCTCCTCCCCCTACTGCTGGCCGCTCTCCTGTCTGCGCGATTGATGGGAGCCGGCGCCCCGGCGCCGGATCTCTCCGGCGAAACCGCCCGCCAACCCTCGGACTGGCTGCGTCAGGCGGTCGTCTACGAAGCCTTCCCCCGGGCCTTTTCGTCCACGGGCGATTTTGCCGGCATGACCGCACGCCTCGGCGAACTCCGCGAACTCGGGGTCGACGTGGTCTGGCTGATGCCGATCCACCCGATCGGGAAGAAACTGCGCAAAGGGTCGATCGGCAGCCCCTACGCCGTGCGCGACTACTACGGCATTCATCCCAACTACGGCGGGCCAAAAGACCTCCGCAAACTCGTCACCACCGCCCACGGTCTCGGCATGAAGGTCATCCTCGACGTCGTGCTGAACCACTCGGCCTGGGACAACGCCCTTCTCTCCCAGCACCCCGAGTTCTACAAACGCGACGCCGCGGGCAAGATCATCCCTCCGGTGGCGGACTGGACGGATGTAGCAGGTTTCAACTACGCCTCGCCCGGCCTGCGCTCCTACATGATCACCATGCTGAAGCACTGGGTGACCGAGTTTGGCATCGATGGATTTCGTTGTGATGTCGCCGGCATGGTGCCGGTTGATTTTTGGAACGAGGCGCGCGCCGCGCTCGAGGCGGTCAAGCCCGACATCCTCATGCTGGCCGAGGCCAGCCAGCCCGACCTCCTGCTCAAGGCGTTTGATTTCGACTACGCCTGGCCGTTTCACGGCGCCCTCAATGAGGTGCTGCTCCAGGGAAAACCGGCCACCGCCCTGCAGCGCTCCTGGGAGGAGACCCGAGCCAAGTTCCCGAAGGGATCGCTGCACCTGCGCATCTCCGACAATCACGATGAGGCGCGCGCCGTGGCGCGGTTTGGCATCCGCGGAGCGCTCGCCGCCTCGGTCCTGATGTTCACGCTCGACGGTGTGCCCCTGCTCTACAACGGCATGGAGGTGGGCGATGCCACCGAGTCGGGCGCGCCCGCGCTGTTCGAGCCGCTGCCGATCTTCTGGCAGCCCAAGGAACGTCCCCCACTGCGCGACCTCTACCGCGAGCTCATCCGGGTCCGCAAGGCTCACCCCGCGTTTCAGTCCCACCACGTGGAGTGGCTGGCCAACTCGCGTCCCGACGACATCATCAGCTTCCGTCGCGCCGACGCGAAGGAGGAATTCATTGTCGTAATCAACCTCTCCAGCCGACCCGTCTCCGCCCGCGTCCCAGCCACGCCCGGCGCCTCCTACCGAGCCCTCTCCTTCCCCGGCATGACCGAACCCGCCTCCAGCGACCTCGGCGACCTGAAGCTTGGGACCTACGAGTGGCGCATTTTCCAGAGAACCGCGGCTGGTGAGAAACGCTGATTGCGGCGAATCCACCTCGGTTCCGGCGTCTCCACCCACGCGCTTTTCAGAGGCGTCGCCGGAACAATTTTACGATATCCCTTGCGTTCCGGGAGTTTCACCGGAGAGTAGCGTTTCGTACGATACGTTAGGTGACAGTGGCTGGTGGGTCCTCAGGTGAGCTTTTAGTTCAGGTGATGATTCGAAACCCGATAACCGGGAACAGGCTTTCAGCAGACGCAGGTTACGAATCTTCACACTATGAACTCCAAACTCTATGTCGGTAACTTGTCCTTTCAGACGACCGAGCAGGAACTCCGCGACACCTTCGGCCAATTCGGCTCCGTGACCGACGTTTACGTCGCCATGGATCGCATGACCGGTCGCCCGCGCGGTTTCGCCTTCGTCACCTTCTCCACGGAAGAGGAAAGCAAGAACGCCACGGAAAAGATGAACGGTGCCGATCTCGGCGGCCGCGCTCTCACCGTCAACGAAGCCCGTCCGAAGGAAGAGATGGGCTCGTCCAACCGCTCCTACAGCAGCCCCGACCGCAAGGCCGGCGCGTTTCAGGCTCGCGGTTCCCGCTACTAAGCGGACCGGGGTTCAACCCCGCTGATTCGAGCGAAGGGTCTCCGGACTCTTCGCTTTTTTTTGCTCCATTCGAGTCGGTGCGGCGCGATCCTTCGCGTCCGCAGGCCACCGAACCGCATGGCCCGCGAGTCGATTGCCCATCTTCGCGAATGTCCGGTACGATCTCCATCGCGTTCGGCCACCCGACGTTCTAAACTCCACCTCTCGCCGAGTACACGGCGCGACCACCCGCAGACTCCGGTACTGCGGACAGGACGACTGTTCCGGACCTGTTCCTTCCTTTTCCCATGAGAGACGACTACCTTCGCGCCGCCCTCGCCGTCATCGACGATCCCAACATCCTCGTGAACGTGGTCTCGCGCCGCGTCAAACAGCTGCGTCGCGGCTACCGTCCGCTGGTCGAGTCCCTCGAAAAACTCAGCCCTGAGGACACCGCCTTGCGAGAGATCGCCGAGCGGAAGATCAGCTACATCCTGGCGACGCCAGAGGAACTGGCCCGTCGGTAGGTATGTCAAGGATGGGTAGATAGCACCGGCCCACCCTCTTCGGAGGCATCAGCTGTTCTCGTTCCAGCACTCATCGTTCCCGTTTTTTCTCCATGGCAGCCAAACAACTTCTTTTCGACGAGACGGCTCGCCACAAACTTCTCCGCGGCATCGAGCTGCTTTCCCGCGCCGTGGCCGTCACGCTCGGACCGAAGGGGCGCAATGTCGTGCTCGGCGGATCCTACGGTTCGCCGCTCGTGACCAAGGACGGCGTTACCGTCGCAAAACACATCGAGCTGCCCGACCCCTTTGAGAACATGGGCGCGCAGATGGTGAAGGAGGTCGCGTCCAAGACTTCCGACTACGCCGGCGACGGCACCACCACCGCCACAGTATTGGCCGCGGCACTCTACCGTGAGGGCCTGAAAAGCGTCACCTCGGGATGCAGTCCGCTCACCCTCAAGCGCGGCATCGACAAGGCCGTCGCCGCCGCCGTCACCGAACTGACAAAACTCTCCAAGAAGGTCGGAGCCCAGGAGGAGATCCGTCAAGTGGCGACCTTGTCGGCGAATGGCGACACCACCATCGGTGACATCATCGCCGAAGCCATGGAGAAGGTGGGCAAGGACGGCACGATCACCGTCGAGGAAGGTAAATCCATTGAGACCACCCTCACCGTCGTCGAGGGCATGCAATTCGACCGGGGTTACCTCTCGTCCTACTTCATGACGGATCCCGGTTCGATGCGAACCGTGCTGGAGGACGCCTATGTCCTGATTCACGAGAAGAAAATCTCCCGCTTGCAGGATCTGCTGCCCTTGCTCCAGACGATTTCAGCCGGCGGCAAGCCGCTGCTCATCATCGCCGAGGACATCGAGGGCGAGGCTCTGACCACCCTCGTGGTCAACAAACTGCGCGGCACGCTGCAGGTCTGCGCGGTCAAGGCCCCCGGCTTTGGCGATCGTCGCCGTGCCATGCTCGAGGACATCGCGGTCCTGACCGGCGGTCGCTTCATCACCGTCGACCTCGGCATCAATCTTGAAACCCTGACCGCCGCCGATCTCGGTCGCGTCAAACAAATCACCGTCACCCAGACGGACACCACCCTGATCGAGGGCGCAGGCAAGTCCGCCGCCGTGCAGGCTCGCGTGCAGCAGATCCGTCGCGAAATCGAGGAAACCACCTCGGACTACGACAAGGAGAAGCTGCAGGAACGCCTGGCCAAGCTGGCCGGCGGCATCGCGGTGATCCACGTCGGTGCCTCGACCGAGGCGGAAATGAAGGAACGCAAGGCCCGCGTCGACGACGCCCTGCACGCCACGCGCGCCGCAATCGAGGAAGGCGTCGTGCCCGGCGGAGGCGTGGCGCTGCTGCGCTGCCTGCCGGCGATCCGCCGGCTGAAGCTGGAGGGTGACGAGGCGATCGGCGCCGACATCGTCTGCCGCGCAATCGTGTCCCCCATCCGCATGCTGTGCTCCAACGCCGGCGTGGAGGGTTCCGTGATTTCCAACCGTGTCGCCGAGGGCAAGGGTGGTTTTGGATACAATGTCGCCACCGGAGTCTATGAGGACCTGGTCAAGCGCGGGGTCGTCGATCCCACCAAGGTCACGCGTTCCGCCCTGCAGAATGCCGCCTCCATCGCCGGTCTCCTGCTGGCGACCGAATGCATCATCACCGAGGCGGGCGAAGGCGAGCCGTCCATTCCGGCCGAGTGAGGTCCTGACGTTTCCGTCGCCTCCCATGGCCCGCCATTCCGCCTTCATCACCCCGAGTCAGCAGGCCGTCAACGGAGCCCTCGACGCTTTTGTCGCGGGCTCACGACAGGGCAACCTGCGGTCCCAACAGGTCGGCCTGACCGTCCTTGGCAGCGCGACCGAATCGCAGGTCGTGCTCGCCATCAAGGTCCTGGAGGAACGCGGCGTGGCTACGGAGCGTGAGATCCGGGCCCTTTTCAGCGCCTGAACCGGGCTGGGGCCGCGCACTTCGGTCGCGTAAAACCCTTCAGCGAGGCAATTCGTCCACCCAAAAGGGCGGCTCGGTCGTCACCGTGGTCCGATTATCGAGCCGGCGGGAGAAGTCGAGGGGATCGCCCACTCCGACCGTGCCCCGAGCCACCTGGTAGGCCCAGACTTGAAAGTAGGTCATGTTGGCTCCGCCATAGATGGTCGAAAAGGCGCCATCCACGGCATCCTGACCGCAGGACACCTTGATCCGCCCGATCCGCGGAAGGTGGAAGCGGGCATCCGTCGTATGCCAGACGCCACCGAGGTACACCTCCGCGTAGGCATGAAAATCCATGTGATTGTCCGGATCGGGCACACCCATGTCGGGAAGGTGGCCAGTGACATAGCGGGCCGGGATGTTGAATGTCCGGTTCAGCGCGATCGCCAGGTGCGCGAAATCGCGACACACGCCGTAGCCCCGCTGGAGCACGTCGAGCGCCGAGAGGTCCGGACGGCCCGACATGTAGCGGTACTCGATGTTGTCATGGATCCACTGGCTGATGGCCTGGACCCGGGGCCAGCCGTGTTCGACGTGGCCAAACTTGGACCAGGCAAAGTCGGCCATCTTGTCGGAGTCGCAGTAGCGGCTCGGCAGCACATAGCGCAGCAGGTCCGCCGGCAGGTCCGACGGTGACTGGGCCTGGTTTGAGACGAGGTCGTGGTTGTCCGGCTTCGCCACCACCGCCACGATGGCGTCGTGGCGAATATAGTGCACGCCCGGATACATGTGCACCCGGATGACCGAGTTGCCGTGGCTGTCGAAAAACGTCTCCGACCTCAGGTTGTTGCCCAGGGTCAGCGCCTCGGACAGGACCGCGTGCCCACGGTCCGGCAGCGGCCGGAGAATCAGGCAAACCGTGGCCGGGCCGGAGGCCTGGTAAGTCAGGCTGCAGCCCACCCGGACCGTGGCGTCAAAGCTGCGGGGCGCGTTCACAGCGAAGCCTCGTTGTGGGTACCGTGGTCAGAGTCCGAAAGGCAGGCACCGCTTCAACGGCGCGGCGTGCCCCGGAGCCACCTGCTTGTCGCGACTGGCGCGGCGTTTGGCCTTGGTGCTCTTGGCGCTCAGCAGATGCCGGAAGCCCGGAGTGCGGCGCATCATTTTGCCCGTGGCGGTGATCTTGAAGCGCTTCGCGACTGATTTTTTGGTCTTTTGCATGGTAAATAATGATCTCCGCGGAGGTCGCTTCGACAAAGCACGCTTCGGGCTGGCACCCAGCATGGCTCATGCCGCCAGATCGCCTCAGCCCGACATTCGGCCGGCTTCAGCCCGCCTCCGGTCGCCCAAGTGGCTAAGCGCCTCTCCGTGAATTCCCTTCTGTGCGCTCCACGCGAAGCCCGGACGGCAGCATCCTAGGCCGGACAAGGCCAAAGGAGAACAGGCGGGAGACGGGAGAGCATGCTGGCATAAATCGAGAACCTGAGTTCTCCACGCTAGCCGCACACCGGGGCAATAGCGACGGATTAACCGAAATCCACCGCCCCACCCCGGCTAACGCAGCCCAGGCTATGCGCTTCGGGGGAAAATAGCCGTGACACTCTGCTGGATACGAGACCGGCGACGGATGGGTGCCCCCCGGCGGAAAAACGAGGCGGCAGGGGTCAAACGCCCGCAGATTGCTTCGGAACCCGCGGCGCGGATCACTCGTGCGCCAGCTCGGGATAGCCGTCGGCCAGGTCGAGCGGATCGCCGAGCTGCCGCTGACGTGCAACCAATCCTGCAAACAGTCGCCGGAGCGTGGAGCGGTGCGCCGGATCGGCCGCCAGGTCCTTCATTTCGTGGGGGTCGTCGGCCACGTGAAACAAACGCACCACGTGTCCCGCCGGGTAGAGGATGAGCTTGAAGCCATCCTTTACCCAGGCGCGCTGCACCTGCAGGTAGGCCCCGTAGATTTCGGACTCGCGCGGTGCCGAAACCACGTCACGCAGCAGGGGAAGGATGCTCTGAAAGTAGACCTGTTCCGGTCGTTTCGTTCCGGCCAGCTCAAGGGTCGTCGGCATCACATCCTGCAGGTGAATGGGGGCGTCAATCCGACGATTGGCTTTCACGCCGGGACCCACCACGACAAACGGAACCCGCAAGCTATGGTCGTACATGTTTTGCTTTCCCATCAGGCCGTGCTGTCCCACCGCGAGCCCGTGGTCGGCGGTGAAGAAGATCCAGGTGTTCTCCGCCTGCCCCCCGGCTTCGAGTGCCCCGAGAATACGCCCGATCTGAGCATCGAGGTGGGTGATCAATGCATAGTATTCACGCCGCTGCGTACGGAGGGCGCGGTCGGTGCGGGGAAAGGGCGCAAGCCGTTCGTCGCGCAGCGACGGACCTGCTCCCATGACCTCGGCATGAGGGTACTGCGGCAGGGCATTGACCGGAACCGGCATGCGTTCAACCGGATAGCGGTCTAGGTAGGCCTGCGGAGCCTGCCGCGGGTCGTGGGGCGCATTGAAGGCGCAGTAGAGAAAGAACGGCCGGCTTTTCCCCCGCGATTGCTGCAGAAATGCAATGGCATCATCCGCGGCCACTTCGCTCCAATGGCGGCCTCCCGCCCAATATCCACCGAACCGCGGATCAGCCGGGTTCCAGGGATCGGGTTGACCGTCGACGGGACGCGCATACCCGGCAGGCGTGTCGCTCGGCATGCCGGGGCGGACATGAGCCACCCGGTCAAACACCTGCGCGGGGTCCACCGGAAGGTGCCACTTTCCCGTCATGAAGGTCTGATAGCCGGCCGCCCCGAGCAACTGCGGCCAGAGCCGCCCGGCCGAGCGCTCCGCCTCCAGGCCGCCGTGCGCCCGCTGCGCCTGCCACAGACTGCGACCGGTCACCAGCATGGTGCGGCTGGCAATGCACACCGCGGGGGCCCACGACCCCATGTTATAGGCGTGGGTGAACGTCGTACCTCGTGCCACGAGGCGATCGAGATTCGGCGTCTCAACCGTTGGGTCACCGAAGGCGTGCAAGGCCTCGAAACAAAAATCGTCCGCGAGGAGAAACAAGATGTTGGGTGGCGCAGCCTCACCGCGAACGACTGCCAGGGACGCGAGACACAACCAGGTAACGAGTCGGCCAGTAGGAGCCATGAAGGGGAGGCGGGAGAATTCCCGTGGTCAGGGTCTGATCGGGGTGAGGGTGACGCTTTTGAGGAAAAAGAGATACCCGCGGGCCAACACGGCCGGTTCAATGACCAAACGCTGGTCCCCCACCGAGCTCAATTCAACCACGCCCAGTTCCTGCGTCTTGAACGTCCAGCGGTTATCATTTGCCTCACCCTTGCCCGGCGTATTGGTCCGCACTTCGAGCAGCGACCCTTGCCAGGTGGCGGTGGCCTGGGTGGTGCCATGAAGCGGAGCAGCCTCGCCCACGCGCACGAGAAACGTGCTCCCCTCGCGCCCTGTCTGCACCGCATACTCCAGGGTGACGCGATACGCGCCCGGGCGCTCCAGTGCGAAGTCCCAGGCAATCCGGTCTGCGGTCGACGTCAGATTCTCGAGGAATCCACCGTGCCGGGTGGATCGACCATAGTTGTAGCGCACCGACTCCCCGACGAGGTTCGCCCGGGCGGCGGGAAGGACCAGGGGCGACCCGGCACGGGCTCGCAACACATTCTTCACTTCGGGAGCCCCCGCCAGATCGACCGCAATGACCTGCGGCCCGGTTTCCTTGGTCCGGGGTCCAATCACCAACGCTGGTTCACCGGCCTGCGATGTGCGCATCAGAGGCCGTTGAGCGGGATCGGTGAAACGCCAGGCCGAGACTATCGGCGTGCGCAAACCAGGAAGCGGCAGCACACCGTCAGCGGGCCAGTCGAAGACGTGCAGGAACAGCCGGTGTTTCCGCACGGTGACACGTCCCCACGGCAGGTCAAAGAATGGACTGCGCGTGGTGCCGTAAATACTGTCCCCATGGCGCCGCATCCACTCGCCCATGCCTGCGAGGGCGCGGTACTCGCCTTCGATGAGCTCACCATCCGCGCGGGGCCCGACATTGAGCAGCAGATTGCCGCCTTTCGAGGCGATCTCCACGAGGGTGCGAATCAGTTCGTCGGCGGTTTTGCAGCTGACGTTGTCACCCTTGTACCAATACCCGCGCTCGTTGGTGATGGTCAGATTTGATTCCCAGGCCCCCGGCAGGCCGGTCTCAGGAACCCGCTGCTCGGGGGTGTGGAAATCCCCATACAGATCGGTTCCTCGGTCGTTGATGATGGCGTCGGGTTGAAGCGTGCGGATGAGCCGGACCATCTTCAGGACATCGGCCCGAACGACCGGATGGGCCACCTCGACCGGGCCGTTGTCCGCAAAGGGCCACTGAATGTCGAACCAGACGATATCGATCTTGCCGTAGCGGGTAAGCAGCTCCTGAAGCTGGCCCAATTGATAGTCGGCAAAACGACGCCAGGCCGCCGGGTCACGGTCAACCTGGGCCGGGTTGAAGTCGGGGTGTCCGCGCGCAAAGAAACGTCCGTCCGGATGATGCCAGTCGATGTGAGAGTAATAGAGGCCGATCCCGAGACCCTCCGCGCGAAATGCCTCGATCACTGCCCGGGTCAGATCGGCGCGGGGATGTTGCGCGAAGGGCGACTCCGGTGACGTGATCCGGTAGTCGGAGAGCTGCGTGTCAAACGTGTTGAAGCCGTCGTGGTGCTTGGTCACGAACACCACGTACTTCATGCCCGCCTCCTTCGCCGCCCGAGCCCACTTGCGCGGATCGAACTTCACCGGATTGAACGTGCGCCAAAGCTCGAAGCCCCGGGCCCGCTCCTCGGCGGACGAACCCGGCATCATTTTCCAGATGTAGCCCACGCCGGTCTGGGCCCAGGGTCCCCAGTGAACAAAGAGTCCAAACCGGGCCGCCTCCCAGGCTTCCACCCTGCCGGGCCTGGCTCGCAAATCCGCAGGCTCCTCGGCGGCTCCCGCCGTCAATGGCAGGAGGGGGAAAAGCAAGGCGGCGAACAGACGGAATCGCAGCATGGGTTCAGGTTGGGGCGGCTCGTCAAAGCCCGTGAGTCGGGCGACCCCGGGTGCTTGGCGAAACCAGCGACGGGTGTCGACGTCAGAACTTCGTGTGAATCGAACCCATGAACTCGCGCGGCGTATTGGAGTTGCCACGGGCGCGAATGTAGAACTCGTCCGCGAGATTGCTCACGTTGATCCCAAAGGTCGTGGGACGGCCAAAGACCTGACGGGAGTAGCGGGCGAACAGATTGATCTGGGTGTAGCCGTCCTCCCGGATCAACCGGCTGTCGCTGGTGCCAAACTGCTGGATCGGACCCCAGGCGCGGATTGCACCCCCGCCGAAACGGACTCCCTTCAGCGCCCCGCCATCAATCGAATAGGTGGTGTAGAACGTCAGCCGGTCGGGCGCCGCTCCCTCGAGGCGCATCCCAATGGCCTCTGTTTTCGACCGGACGGTGCGGGCATTCAGGTGCGTGTAGGACATGGTGGTCTGCCATCCCTTGGCCAAGTTGAGGAACAGTTCAACGTCGAGCCCTTCGCTGCGGTCATCGGAAATCTCCGTCGTGTTCCGGAACGTGAAGGGGTTGTAGTCGCTGCGCACGACATTGATCTTGTCGATGGCGAACCAGGCGACCGATCCGGAGATGCGACCACCCCAGAAACCGTCGAGCTTGAGTCCCACCTCAATGGCTTCGGACTCCTCCGCGGGGAAATAGTCGTTGGTGTCGACGTCGAATCCATTCGGGTTGTACGACGTGGCCTGGTTGGCAAAGGCGACCAGGGACCGGTTGATCGTGTAATTGGCCCCGATCTGGTGGCTGACGTCGCGGGTGATGCGCTTGGCCCCACCGCTGCCGTTCAACTGGTAGCTCCAGCCCTGCAGTTCAATGCTGCGCAGGCCGGCCAGGATCCGAAGTCGTTCATTGAAGAGGGTAAAACTATCGCTCAGATAGAAGGTCTCGGTGACGCCGTGCGACCAGCCGTTCTGATTGGCCCGAAACCCGGCGCTCCGAATTTCGTTGCGGGTCGGTGAATCGTCCTTCCAGACCTCGGCACCTGCAATGAGCTGGTTCTTCGTCAGCGTGTGACGGAAGACCCGTCCGTTCACCGCCAGCGCATCGAGCGCGGCCCGTTCCGCCGGGGTGCCTGGCCGCAGATTGAACGTGTCGCCTATGCCCTTGGACATCGTCCGGCGCACGCCGGCAATGAGGCTGTGGCGGAGCGGACCGGTCTGAAAACGCATCAGGGCGTTGAGCGTATGGGCGTCGACGACGTTGTAGTTGTTCGTCGCCTGATAGAGCGCGACCACGTTTCCGGCAGCGTCAAAGGTGTTGAACTCACGGAACGACACATCGTTCACCTGCTCCGAGCGCATGAAGTTGTACTGCAGGTCGAGCAGGGAGCCGATGCTCTGCTGGACATTGATCTGATAATAGTCCGCCTCCTGACTGAATTCCGAGTGCTTGGTCTGGGAGGTAAAGTCCTCAGGGGCGAAGGTGGTGTTGTAGCGCGCGGTCGCCTCAGGAACACCGCCGACTCGATCAAGCGTGTCACCATCGCCGTTCAGGTCGGTGGGTATGATCTCAAACGGAAGCACGCCTCGATTTGAAGGATTGCCCGACTTCGACGTCGTGCTCGCCAGCACCCGGAGACGCGTGGTCTTCGTCGCCTTCCACTCGACGATCGCCGCGCCAAGGGACGACTTACGGTCCTCGGGGAGCGCCCGATATCCGTCGGAAGCATCATAGGATCCGATCACGCGGAGGCCGACCCCCGGCGCGACCTGGGCGAGACTGATGTCAAGGTCACCGCCGACCGTGGAGAAGGACCCAAAGCGGAGGGTCAGGTCGGTCTGGTCCTTTCCCCGCGGACGCTTGCTGATCATGTTCACCAAACCGCCCGGATCGGATTGCCCGTAAAGGGTGTTGGGTCCCTTCACCACCTCGATGCGATCTACAAGGTAGCGGGGAATGAAGTCTCCTCCGACCACGCCATCAAGCAGGGTGTTGCGATTGCGGAAACCGCGCAGGGAAAACATGCCGATCTGGTTGCTGACCTCCGACCGGGCGATCTGCGTGACCGAGGAGTTGAAATCCAGCACCCGTTCGATGTCGCCAATGACGGCGTCATTGAGGAATTCGGCCGTGATCACATTGATCGACATCGGCACATCCTTGAGCAGGGTGTTCATGGCCGTGCCGGAGATCGTATTCGAAGCCTGGTAACGATCCGACTGGACAGAGGTCACATCGAACGGATCCATGACCACCGCCTGGTCGGGGGGAGAGGCGGGAGGCGGACTGGTCTGCGCGGAAGCCGAGGCGACAACGAGCAGGGCGAGTAGAAGACGGGAAACTGCGGACGTAGACATGGTAAGGGTGGGTAGGCGGGTCAGGTTCAGCGGGGGAAGGGGCGACCGACTCCTTCCTGTTGATGGAGGAACCGGGAATCTGCAAAGCGGGTTTTACTGAAACGCTTCAATGCAGCGTGAATTGTCTTCTCGTTCGGACCCTCTCAGCCTTCCGCATGCCCACCCCACTCCGGTTTCGCACGCGGGCCGTGCTCATCCTCGCCAGCCTTCTGGTGACTTCCACCTTACTCCCGGCCGCATCGCAACGGACCGACGACCGCCCGAACATCCTGTTCATCCTGCTCGACGACCTGGGCAAGGAGTGGATCAGCGCCTACGGGGCCGAGGGGATCTCCACCCCGGAGGTCGACCGGCTCGCCGCCACCGGCACCCGGTTCGAGAGCTTCTACGTCATGCCCCAGTGCACGCCGACGCGGCTTTCCTTTCTGACCGGACAGTATCCATTTCGTCATGGCTGGGTGAACCACTGGGACGTTCCCCGCTGGGGCGGGGGGGCGCACTACGACTGGAACCTCAATCCGTCCCTCGCCCGTGTGATGCGACAGGCCGGATACCGGACCGCGGTAGCCGGCAAATGGCAGATCAACGACTTTCGCGTCCAGCCGGACGCCATGCGCGAAGTAGGCTTTGACGATTTCTGCATGTGGACCGGCGGCCAGGGAGAGGATCCGGTCAGCGACCAGCGCTACTGGGACCCCTACGTCCACACGCGGGCGGGGAGCTCCACCCGTCAGGGCGCGTTTGGCGACGACGTCTTTGTCGACTTCCTCATCGCCTTCATGCGGGAGCATCGAAACGAACCCATGTTCCTCTACTACCCGATGTGCCTGCCTCACGAACCCCTCGTGGCCACACCGGCCGAACCCAAGGTGATCTCCAAGCTCGACCGTCACCGAGCCATGGTCCGCTATGCAGATCGCCTGACCGGGCGCTTGATCCAGGCGCTGGACGAATTGGGGCTTCGGAAGGACACGATCGTGATTTGGACGACGGACAATGGGACAAGTTCCTCCGTGACCGGAACCCGAAACGGCCGCCCGGTGCAGGGCGGCAAGTCGTCGACCAAGGAGTCGGGCATCTGCGCCCCCTTCATCGTGAACTGCCCGGGCCGCGTGCCCGCCGGCAAGGTGAGCCAGGCCCTGTTGACCATCGCCGACCTCCTCCCATCCTTCGCGGAGATCGCGCGCAGCCGACCGCAGCCCCAGTTTGACTACGACGGCAAACCCTCCTCCGCCGCTCTACTGGGGCAGGCCGACCGCTCCCCGCACGACTGGATCCTCGCCATGGGCGGAAAGAACGAGGCCCGGTTGACCAAGGCAGGCGTGGAAAATGCCTTCGTCTTCCGCGACCGGGTGCTGCGCAATGAACGTTTCAAGGTGTATGTGGATACGCATCGCCGGCCGGTCCAGCTCTTCGACCTCCGCAACGACCCATGGGAGGAAACCAACCTGATCGCGAGCCTGGACCCGGAAATCGTCGCCGCCCTGGCATCCCTCTCGCAACCCCTCTCGCAGTTCCCGGCCCGCGATCGGGATCCCCGCTACCGGCCCCTGCCCGCTCAGCCGTGGGATGTTCCCATCACGGCGGAAAGCCAGGTCTGGAAGCAGTAGCGCCGGCACGGGGGCGGCCGCCGACGGCACGACCCGACCCGGCTCACCCGCCACGGCTAAGGTACGACCGTCGGCGCCGCGGAGGCGAGACCCCAGGGCGAAAACGTGAATAGCACGCCAAGCCAGACCACCGCGAGCACGAGCAGGGTGACCCGGTAAATGAGCGTCTCACCGGGACTCATCGCCACCCGGGCTGCGGCCGAGCCGAGCCGGGCAATCTCGTGCGACTTGGAAGTGTCGCTTCGACCGAGACTGAACAGTACCATCACCGCCGCGCAGACCAGCGTGATGACGAAGCCACAATTCAAAGCGCTGCGCAGGTACCGGGGCAGGTGCGCTGACACGTCCGGCGAGCCGAGAGCCCAGAAGGTCAGTCCACCCAGCAGCGTCCCGGTGATCAGTGTAGCGGTCGCCCCCCGCGCCGAGGCTCGTTTCGTGAAAATGCCAGCAACCACGCAGACGAAGACTGGCGGGGCCAGCAGCGACCAGAGCTGGACGAGATAGCCAAACACGCCTTTGAACTTCTTGATCTCCGGGGTCAGCCCCACGCAAAGCAGCAGGATCCCGACCATGATGCCGCGCCCAAGCCGCACGCGGGCTTGATCACTCAGTCGCGGTGTGAAGCGTTGCACAAAGTCAAAGCTGACCATGGACGCCGATGCGGAGAGTCCCGCCGCCACGGTGCCAAGGATTGCCGCCAGAAGTCCTGCGAGCACCAATCCGGCGAGCCCGGGCGGTACATGACTTGCCACCAGTCGGGCATAGGCCTGGTCAGGATGGGCGAGTCCGGGCAGCAGCTTGGCGGCAATCACGCCCGGCGCCGCGATGATGAAGAGCGCGAGCACCTTGAGAAAGGCGGCGAAGAGCGCGCCCATCTTCGAATGAAAGACACTGCGCGCCGCAAGCGCACGCTGCACGTAGTCATGGTCGGTGCAATGCCCGTGAATCCCCAGGATCATCGCCCCCGTCATGATCGGCAGCCAACCAAAGGCATGATCCCACGGCTGCACCACAGACCAGAAGCTGCGGCCGGTGGCATCGTACATCGGCAGGACAGCATTCCAACCACCGGCAGCAGAGAGGCTGACCACGAAAGTGATGACTCCGCCGCCGATCAGCAGGGCGGCCTGAAACAGATCCGTCCAGAGCACCGACCGCAATCCGCCCGCCACGGTGTAAGTGCCGGCCGCAAAGGCAATCGCGACGACCGCTAACCCGAAGTGAACCACCGAGCTGGTGCCGAGCAGGTCGGTCAGGACCGTCGCCCCGGCGTAGAGCGCGGTGGCAATGTTGGCGGCGATGATCATGACGATATTGATCGCCGAGACGAACATGCGCGCACCGGGACTGTACCGCCGTTCGAAAAATTCCGGAGCGGTGCGCAGTTTCAGCGACAAGTAAACATCGACGAAGAACACCGCGAGCAACGCGAAACACAGGGAGCCCACCAATTGGAACGCACCCGCCGCCAGACCAATGGTATAGGCGAGCCCGGCCTGCCCGACGAACTGCTGACTGGAGATATTGGCGGAGAACATCGACGCTCCGATCATCGGCCAGGTCGCCTCACGATCCGCCAGGAAGAGCGACTCGGCGCTGCCGATCTTCCGCCGCCCAAACCAGATCCCCAGCCCGATCGTGAGGAGGAAGTAGGCCGCCACGATGCCTGCGTCCAAAGCAGTGATGGAAAGTGCGCTCATGCCGTCAGTTCGCTGAGGTCACCCGCGGGCTGCGTTTCCCGCAACCATCGATCGCCGGCATCCGTTTGCCAGGCGCGGAGCTGACCCCACAGGTGTTGGATCCGCTTCGCCTGCTGGGGATCGGCGGCGAGGTTGTGACACTCGTGCGGGTCGTAGACGAGGTCGAACAGCTGTATCCGCTCCGCCTTTTCCACCCGGTACACCACCAGCTTCCATCGTCCGTCGGTGACCATGCGCTGCCCCGCCATGTAGGCCGCACCGAGGGTCGACCGGACCGCGGTCGCACCCGACGCCCAGCCGGGCACAAGGCTGCGGCTGTCCAACCCCCGGGGCACGGGCACTCCGCTGAGCTCACACAGGGTCGCGTACAGATCGAACGCATAGCCGAGGCCGTCGTGGCGCGCGCCTTCGGGAACTCCCGGTCCGGCGAGAATCAGGGGAACGCGCACGCTGTGCTCGTAAACGTTCTGTTTGCCGAGCAAACCATGGCTTCCGAGAGCGAGTCCGTGATCGGAGAGGTAGACGACCAGGGTGTTTGCGTCCTGTCCGGATTCCGTCAGCGCCCGCAGCAGCCGTCCGATGGCGGCGTCGTGATGCGAAATCATGCCGTAATAGTCCGCCAGGTGGCTCCGCACCTGATCGGGAGACAGGGGCCGCTCGATCAGGCATTCATCACGGATGGCCAGCTCCCCGTTGTCGAACGCGTGTTCCGTCTGGAAATTGGGCGGCAGCGGAATTGACGCCGAGTCGTACATTCTCCGATACGCGGCGGGCGGAGTCCGTGGATCATGGGGTGAAGTCAGCGCCACCCAGGCCAGGAACGGCCGGTCACGGGTTCTCGACCGGATGAATTCCTCGGCCGCCCCGCAGAAGAGATCCGTCGAGAACCCCGGCCCGGCGTGCTCGGGGGCACCCCGGCGAATCTCCTCCAAATCGCGCACCGGGACCCGCTCATGGTCACACATGCCGCCGTGAAAGATCTGCCGGCCGCCCTCGAACGAGCGCAGCAGCGCGGGCAGGTCATTGTGCCACTTGCCGGTAAAGAAGGTCTCGTAGCCCGCGCATCGGAAGTGTTGTGGCAACGTGCGCGCCAGCGACGGAATCCGCACCTCGTAAGGGGGATTGCGGATCAGACGGGGAGCAGCGTCCGCGCGAAACGGAAAGAGACCGGTCAGCAACGAGGCCCGCGACGGGGAACAGACCGCTGCCATCAAGCCACCAGCGGTGCTGATCCGCGTCAGCGTGGTCCCCCGGCGCACCAAGTCGTCGAGGTGCGGGGTGCTGACGACGGGGTGTCCGAGGGCACCGATCGCGTCCGCCCGATGGTCATCGGCCATCACGAGCAGGATGTTGGGTGGCGACATCCGCGGTTTCGGATCGAGCGTGTCAGGAGAGGGGGGTGGAGTTGGAAACTCAGCTCCAAGGGACATTTCGCGAGCATTGACCCCCTTCACCGGTCACTTCAAAGCATAGTCTACTCAAACGTTAAAGTGAACTGGCAACCCCGCCCCACCCTCAAGGCCATCGCCGAGGCCACTGGTCTCAGCATCGCCGCGGTTTCGATGGCCTTGCGCGATCACGCGTCCCTGCCGGCGCCAACCATCGCCCGGGTCAAGAAGACGGCGCAGGCGATGAACTACACGCCCAATCCGGCGGCCAGCGCGCTCGCCGCGCACCGGAAAGGCCTGCAGGTGCATCGCGACTTCTCGGTCATTGCCCTGGTATCCAATTGGACCAATCGCGACGAGTGGGTCCGGCGGGAAAGTGCAAAACAGCTGCTGGCCGGGGCGACCGAGCGGGCCCGCACCTACGGCTATGAGCTCCAGCATCTCTGGGCTCGCGAAGGCGGCATGACCCCCCAGCGCTTCAGCCGGGTGCTCGTTGCCCGCGGCATCCGCGGGGTCATCCTCGCCCCGCTGGAGGACCCGGACGGCAGCTTCGAACTCGACTGGGCACGATTCACCGTGGTGACGATTGAGCGGATCGCCCGCTACCCGCATTTTCATCACATCGTGCCCAACTATTTTGCCGACCTGCGCCTGGCGTGGGACCAGCTGCGCGAACGCGGCTACCGACGCATCGGGCTGGTCATCGATCACAGCCTGGCGGAACGGGTTGCTCATCAATGGGAGGCGGCCCACGCTTTCGCCCAGGCCGGGCTCGGCCCGGCCAATCCGGGCGTTCCCTCCCTCGTGGTTGGGGATGTCCAGCCGCAGGAGATGATCCGCGCCTGGCTGCGGGAGCACCGGCCTGACGCGGTGATCTGCCGCTGCCCCCACGTTCTCGGAGCAATCGCGGCGGCCCGACTGCGCATGCCACGGGACATTGGATACGTGGGTCTGAACGTCGTCGACGACGCACCCCACGTCAGCGGCATTCTCCAGCACCGCGACGTCATGGGTGCCACGGCCGTGGACGTGATGCACAGCCTGCTCCACCGCCATCACCGGGGGCCCAACACCATCTCCCAGGGCACCCACGTCGACGGCTCCTGGCAGGAAGGTCGCACGGTGGCAAAACGGGCCGGCTGAGCACCGTTCCGCGCCCTCGACGGCTAGCGCAAGGCCGCTTCGATCTCCGCGATGGATACAGTGAGGAACCGGCGCGCCAAGGCGTCGAGGGCGGAACGGTCTCCGGAAAAGTGAAAAGTGCGATGGAGATGGGTCGTTGATTCGCCAGGGCGAAGCGCCGCGGCGGGACTCGACGACTCCAGTTCGTAAAACGGGCCGAGCGGCGCGACGCCGGGCTCCGGAGGACCGTCATTGTACGCGTTGATCACATCCCCGGCATAGGGATTGGGCATGTCGATCCACCTCGAATCGACGTATGGTCGCGTCGCGGCATCGCGCGGCAGGGTGAATTGCACGAGGGTGAGCATCCCACGCTCGGCATCCCAACTGCCGACAAGCTCCGTGGCGCGTCGCGCATTGACCCCAAGTTTGCCGCGGGCCTGGCCGTCCGCCCGAAAAAACACCGCTGTGGCCGTGACCTTCAGCCGATCCGGAGGAACTTCGCCGAAGTAGTCGCTCCTGACACCGGTCCCGGATAAGCCCCCCACCTCGGCCGCCGCGGCCAGCGGAATCACCACCGTGGTCCGCGGCCCGTGGTTGAACATGCCGAGAATCCAGATCGACGGCAGTCCGGACTCCCGGGTCCAGGCGGCCTGGCCGGCATTGGTGAGTGTGTTTTCGGATTCGAAGCCGACCGCCGAGACGCCGGCCGGCAGGCGTCCTCCGGGAAGTGCGAGCGTCCGGGCGGGATCCGCGAGACGCAGGGTCCGCGCCACCTCGAGGTCGAGCACCGTGCCCGCGCGATTTTCCAATCGCTCCCGGGCCGCAAATTCCACCTCGGTAGGCGAGCGGCGCACCACGCGCCAGGGTTGCGTATCAACGAAGGCGGGGGTCTGCCAGTGCTCAAGGGTCTGGGCGGGCGCAGACCGGGAAAAGAACAGCGAAAACGGTCCGCCTTCCGGGCCGAGCCAGAACCGGTCTTCACCACCAAAAACGTGGATATGCGGTTGGGGTTTGCCGGACGCGATCAGCGCGTGATTGACCCAGCCAGCCGAAAATCCCTCCAGTCCGCCCGCCGTGCTCGTCATAACCCGCCCCTGATAGGCGGCCACGACGGCAACCCGGGCGAGCCCAGCGGCGTCGGTCAGCTCGATGACGTCGACGTGCCGGCGCAGACGAGCAAGGTCATTGCCATAGGTGGCCCCCGCGGCTCCGACGCTGGATGAAAGGGCGAGCATCCCGAGAACCACAGAACCAGGAAGGCGCGGTGAGATCGTCATAGAGGACCGAGGTGAATCTACGGGAGGCCGGGTACAGCCGACCAGTTGCAGTCAAAGCGTTGCAGGAATGGCAGCACGTCCGGACGCGATTCGATGCTGATGCCCCAGCGGATCATCTCGCCCCGGTCACTGCCTGTAAACGCCTCCGGACGGTATCCACCGGCGGCGGCCGGCACGCCCGGCAGATCGGCGAGCTTGGTGAAGGTCAGGCCATCCTCGGCGTACTGCAGCGTTTTGCGCAGGCCGGGGGGACCAATGTTGATCATGGCGACCACTCCCCGCCCGCGCGGCCAGACCAGCACCTCGTGGCCGGCCGGGATGATCGGGTTTCCCTTGGCCTTCAGGTAGGGACCACCGGGGCTCCTCGCAATGGCGACACCCATCTTGGTGTTGCCGGGTGTGTTGTCCCACTGACGCCCCTTGTAATAGAGCCAGTAGCTTCCGTCACGCACGAGCAGGCAGGCGTCGTCGACCCGCATGCTGTCAAAGTGGGCCGGATCCTCGCTGGTGCGCAACACGGGATTCTGCGGCAGCTTGATCCACGGACCATCAGGTGAATCGGCCACGGCCACACCGATCGCACTCTTGGTGACCCGATTGCCCTCGTTGGTGAAGGGTTTGGGAACGGCGGTGAAAAACAACCAGTACTTCCCCTCGCCGACGAGGATGCTGGGGGTAAATACGCTTTGTTCGTCCCAGGAGCCGGGGCCCCCGCGCGCGAGCGCCTCGCCGCGTTCGGTCCAACTGCGGCCGTCCTTGGAGGTCGCATACCAAATCGTCGAATCATAGCCGTGAAAAACCGCCCCTCTCGTGTACCACACGAAAAACTGATTGCCGACCTGGATGACATCGCTGGGATCGCGACGCATGACGGTCGTGCTTGGCTCGAGACCCGGGAGGTCGGCGTAGGTGAACACGTCAGCGGCCGTGCACGAGGTGGCGGTGGCAAGCACAGTGAGAAGGAGGGTGCGAAGGAGCGGGGGGATTGCAGGCATTCGTCAGGAGGTCGGAGAATCAGGTGCAGATGGAAGTGAATCACAGCAGACGTGCGGACCCCAGGGCAGGTCCGGGCATGGGAGCATGTGAGCGGTTCGTGGGGAGTTCATACCGGGGGTGGTCGCCGGGTCGGCCGTCCCCGCACACTGGAGATCAAAGGGTGACCGGTGGGCGACTCTCAACCCGTGTTTCACTTAAACGCTTCAGACAACGGCCCTCCCAACCGGCACAGGAGGGTGGGCGGCGCCTGGGAAACGCTCCCAAATAGGCCAAACGGCCTGCGCCTCGGGCCTTGCCGAAGCCGTGGCTTCGCTTCTTTTTCTTCCCATGCGTATCTCCACCTTCCGCCTCGGATCGATCCTGGGGCTGTTCTCCCTCGTCACTCCAGGCTGGGTCGGCGCAGCGCCGACGGCGGCCCCGGCGCCCGCCGGAGCCGCGGCCGCGGTCGCTCCTTCCGCCGCTGCCGATGTCGTGAGCGCGCTGATCCCCAAGCGGGAAACGGGCACGCCGGAGTTCCTCAAGGCCCATCCGACCTACGATGGACGGGGGGTGGTCATCGCCATCTTCGACACGGGCGTGGACCCCTCCGCCGCCGGTTTGCAAACCACCTCGACCGGGGAACCTAAGGTGATCGAGGTCATCGACGCAACCGGCGCCGGTGATGTCGACCTGTCCGCTCCCCTCAAGCCGGGCAGCGATGGCAAACTGGCAGGCCGGACCGGCCGACCCCTCACCCTTCCCGGCGGCCTGACCAATCCCAGCGGCGAGTACCGCCTGGGACTCAAGCCCGCCCGCGACCTCTTCGGCGGCGAAGTGATGGATCGGGTGCGCGACACCCGCCGGCGCGCCTGGGACCAGGAAAAGCGCGACCTTGTCGCCGAACGCCTGCGCACGCGGGAGGCCGACGAAAAGGCCAAGCGCCGGCCCAGCGCCACCAAGCCGGAATCGGACCTGACCCTCGCCGAGCGCGACGTCCTCGCCCGCGAATCCCTGCTCGACGGCATGATCGAAGGATTCGATCCGCTCGACCCCGAGCCCGTCTTCGACTGCGTGGTCTGGAACGACGGCAAAGGATGGCGCGTGCTGATCGACACCGACGAAGATGGTGACCTGGCCGACGAAGTCGTCCTGCGACCCTACGGCGTTGCACGCGAGACGGGGCTTTTCGCCGGGCAGACCGGCAGCCGTTTCGCGGTTCAGGTTTACGACGAGGGGCGCCTGCTCTCCATCGTGACAGTCATCGGCTCCCACGGCACCCACGTCGCCGGCATCGCCTCGGCCCACTTCCCCGGCGAACCCGCACGCAACGGCATCGCACCGGGCGCCCAGATTGTCTCGGTCAAGATCGGCGACACCCGCATGGGCGGCTCGGCCGACGGCACCGCCTACCTGCGCGCCCTCGCCGCCTGCGTCCAGCACAAGGTCGACCTCATGAACATGAGCTTCGGTGGTCCGAGTGAGTATCAGGATGGTTATGACACGGGCAACCGTTTCATCCGCCGGCTGGTCCAGGACTACGGGGTCACTGCCTTCATCTCCGTCGGCAACAGCGGTCCCGCCCTCTCCACCATCGGCTCCCCGGGCAACACGCCGGAGGTGATTGGTGTCGGCGCCTACGTTTCCAAGGAAATGGCCTCCGCCCTCTACGCCGCCCCCGCCGGGAGCGCCGCGACGACCTATGGGTTCACCTCGCGAGGACCGACCAAGGCCGGTGGGCTGGGGGTCGACATCCTCGGGCCGGGCGGCGCCATCGCCCCAGTCGCTTTCGATAGCCTGTCGCGCACGCAGCTGATGAACGGCACGTCGATGTCGTCACCATCACTCGCCGGCGTGGGCGCGCTGCTCGTCAGCGGCGCCAAACAGGCCGGCCTGAAAACCTCGCCGGCCCGGATCAAGGCCGCCCTCAAGAACACGGCCCGTCCGGTCGAGGGCGTCGAACCGTGGGCCCAAGGGCCGGGGCTGGCCCAGGTGGGTCCGGCGTTCGAGCACCTGCGCGCCCATCAGGGGATCGGGGCGTTCGACGTCCACTTCAAGGTCGAGACCAACGACAACACCCTTGCCAAGGGCGACGGGCTCTACTGGCGCGAGGGGCGTTCGGCCGGGCGCCAGGAGGCGCGATTCACGGTCGCACCGCAGTTCCTTGAGTCCGTCCCGCTCGAAGCCCGCCAGGCGTTTGAGGACGACTTCATTCTCGAATCCTCCGCCCCCTGGGTCGAGGTCCCCCGGTTCCTGCACGTCGCCAATGGATCGCGCCCGTTCAGCATCTGGGTCACGGTGCCCGAGTCCGGTCCCGCCGGCTCCGCGCACTTTGCCGAAATCCGCGCCGTCTCCGCCCGCAATCCTGGCGCGGGTCCGGCCTTTCGGATCCCGGTCACGGTGATCTCCCCCCTCGTCGCCCAGCCCGGTACGCGTCCGATCGAGACCTTCAAGGTGAGTCTCAACGCCGGCGGGATTGTGCGTGCCTTCCATCAGGCGCCGCCCGATGCCTCGCACCTGCGCCTGCGGGTGCGCCGCGATCGTGCCGACCAGGTGGCGCGCACCTACGCTTTCCGCGCGGTCAGCCTGACCAGTTACCAGTCCTTCACCGACGGGCAATTCTCCCAGGCCCTCCGCCTCGATCCCGGCGAACAGCAGGAGTTTCTCGTGCCCGTCCTGCCTGGCCGCACCATCGAACTGCTCTGGCATCAGCAGTGGAATAGTGCAGGAGCGTCACAGCTTGAGGGTGAATTTTCATGGGTCGGCGTGAACCGGTCGTCCGACACCGTGGTCATGACCGACAATCAGAAATACGGCGACTGGGTGCTGCGCAGCGTCTACGAGGCCCTGCCGATCGAAGTGACCGGAAAGCTGACCGAGGCCGTGCTGCAGTTTGCCCCGATTGAGACCCGCACCTTGCCCGGCGATGAACGTGACCTCCTGCCTCCTTCGCCCCGCGACACCGGCCCGATCCGGCAGCCGGTGCTGCGCCAGAAGTTCGAGTTCAAGGTCGAGACCGCCTTCAAGGCCAAGCTCGGCGAGCCCCGCACCTCGCTCGTCTTTGACGAACTCCTCGGCGGAGTCACGCGGATCGTCCATGACTCGGGCCGCGTCCTCTACAACGGCGGCCGCCGCAGCGGGGCCGAGATCGAATTCCCCAAGGGCACGATCACCGCCTACCGCGATCTCCGTGCCATCGATACGGCCGATGCCCAGCGTCAGACGTCGCAACCGCTCGTCCTGCGACGCTCACTGCCGCCGTCGGCCACGCTCGGCATTTATCCGGACGCCCGCACCGCCGCCAAGGGCAAGCGCGAAGCCAAGCTCACGCTGCTGCCGGGACGCGACCACGACCTTTACTTCGAAGAACCCGCCGCCGCCGTCTTCAAGGACCTCACCCCCACCCCGGCCTGGTACGCGGGGGAAATCGAGGTGACGGTCGAAAAGCAAACCCTGTTCAAACAGCCCGTGGTCTACCACCGCGGCGTCACTCCAGCCGAGTCCAAGCGTCCCGCCGGCGAACCCGCCAAACCAAAGCGCACGCCGCTCGAAGACGCTCGCGAAGAGCTTTACCAGAAGCAGCTCAGCCTCGTGCGCACCCTGCGAGAAAAGAAGGACGCCGACTCCATCGCCGCGCACACCGCGCTCCTCGATGAACTCCGCGCCTCGGGACGCAAGGACCCTGCCCTCACCTACGAGGCCATCCTCGCCAAAGCCACGCGCGCCGGAGTGCTGCCCGGCAAACCCGCGGCGCCGGAACCCGAGACACCGGCGGCGGACGCCGGTGACACCTCCACCGCCAAGGCCGAAGAGGGCGAAAAAACCGCAGCCAGCAGCGCCGCCGCGGCGGCTCCCGCTCCGGTTTCCACTCCGTCACCCGCTCCCACTCCCTCGCCCACCAAAGGTGCGGCGAGCACGCCGGCCACACCGTCCCTCGCCGCCCGGGAAACGGCGGTCGCCGAGTTGAAGGGTGAGATCAAAGCCGCCCTCGCTGACATCGATGCCACCGCCGTCGCCGCTTTCTTCGGCGCACCCGAGGCCACCGCCCCGGACGACCGCGAGGCAAAGCGCGCCCTCGCCGCCAAACGCAAGGAGATGACGTCTCAGCGCGAGTTGCTTCGCGACTACGCCCTGCTCTCGACCGAACTCGCCCTCGGTGTGAATCAGACCAAGGAAGCCCGCACCGCCTACACCGAGGCCCTGCGCTGGGAGGCGACTCCCGCCACCCCGAGCAAACGCGCCCGCGAAGTGGAGTTCGCCGTGCTCAAGGCCGAGGGACACCTCGGACTCGCGCTGCAGGTCTTCCAGGATCACGTCCTGAAGGAAAACCCGCTCGACCGTACCCAGCGCGAAAAACGCATCTCACTGCTCCGCGAACTCGGCTGGACCCGTTGGGCCGATCGCGAGGCCTACAAACTCGCCGTCGAAAAAGGCACCGTCCCGGTGCGCTTCTAGACCGCACTCCTTTGATTTCTACCTGCTGAAAATTCATTGGGGCGCCTCTCCGTCGGCCTCGCGGGACCGGTCACAGCGCCAAAACGCCGGTCCTTCCTGATTTCGATAGGGTGAACCCGCGCGCTCGGCGCCGACGCATGAGCCTAGCCCCTGAACCGAGTGTCATCCCGCCGATGACACTCGGTTTTTTTCTGGGTGATCCCGCGGCTTGCCACGGGCGGGGATTCTCCCACGGTTTGGGAATCCTACCTCCGGTGGGCGCATCGATCCGCTCCCACCCTCGCTCCCCTCATGTCGCCGATCCACTCCTCCCTGTTGCTTGCGGCGATCCTCGCCCTGGGTTCGACTGCCTTCGCCGCCGACGCTGTTCCTGATTTCACCCGGGACATCCGGCCCATTCTGTCGGAAAAGTGTTTCCGCTGCCACGGGCCGGACGAGGCCGAACGCAAGGGCGGGGACAAAGGGCTCCGGCTCGACACCCTCGCCGGCGCGCGCGAAGACCTGGGCGGGTACCACGCGGTGGAGCCGGGCAACCCGCTCAAGAGTGAGCTGATCACGCGGATCGTCACCACGGACGAGGAGGACGTCATGCCGCCGAAGAAGACCGGCAAGACCGTCACTCCAAACGAACTGGAACTGCTGCGTCGCTGGATCGCCGCCGGCGCCCCGTATTCAAATCACTGGTCCTACGAACCGCCCCGTCTGACCGAGCCCCCGGCCGTGAAGGCGACCGCCTGGCCCCGCACCCCGGTCGACCGCTTCGTCCTCGCCCGGCTCGAATCCGCCGGGCTGTCACCCCAGCCCGAAGCTGATCGGGCCGCCCTGATCCGGCGGGTCAGCCTCGACCTCACCGGCCTGCCCCCAACCGTCGAAGAGGTGGACGCGTTTGTGGGCGACCCGGCTCCCAACGCCTACGAGCAGCTGGTCGACCGCCTGCTGGCGCGTCCCACCTACGGCGAACACTGGGCCCGGAGCTGGCTCGATCTCGCGCGCTACGCCGACTCCAAGGGCTACGCCGATGACCAGCCCCGCACGATGTGGCGGTACCGCGACTACGTGATCGACGCGTTCAATCGCAACCTGCCCTTCGATCAGTTCACCATCGAACAGCTGGCCGGCGATCTCCTGCCAAACCCGACCCTCGATCAGCGTTTTGCCACCGGGTTCCATCGCAATACGATGAACAACACCGAGGGCGGCACCGACGACGAGGAGTTCCGCACGGTCGCCATCATCGACCGCGTCAACACCACCTTCGCCGTCTGGATGGGTTCGTCGATGGCCTGCGCGCAGTGCCACACCCACAAATACGATCCATTCACCCAGAAGGAGTACTTCCAACTCTACGCGATCTTCAACCAGTCGGAGGACGCCGACCGCGACAACGAGGCGCCGTTCATCGACTTCTACACGGACGAGCAGAAGGCGCAGCGCGCCGCCGCCCAGGCCGAACTCGATCGTCTGCATGCGGCCGTGCTCGCCACCCGCACCACTCGCGCCACACCGGCCCGCGCCTGGGCCGACGCCTTCCCCACCCAGGTGGAATGGAAGTCGCCCCAGCCGGTCGACCTGCGGTCCAAGGCCGGCGCCACCCTGTCCGCCTCCGCCGACGGCGCGGTCCTGGTCGCTCCGGGCAAGGATACCGACACCCTGACCCTCGACGTCCCGGTCGAACCGGGTCAACCCATCACCGCCCTGCGCCTCGAAGCGCTGCCGCACCCGTCACTGCCCAATGGCGGGCCGGGCGGTGCCAAGGGCGTGTTTGTCCTCACCCGGGTGCGCGCGGCGATCAAGCCGGCCATTCCGTATCGCCAGGGACGTTACATCCGGGTCGAGCTTCCGGGCAAGGACCGCATCCTTGCCCTCGCCGAGGTCCAGGTCTGGAGCGAAGGCCGCAATGTCGCCCCCGGCGGAATCGCCTCGCAGCCGTCGACGGCCGGTGACGCCGCCGCCGCCCGGGCCATCGATGGCAACACCGATGGCGATCTGACCCACGGTTCGGTCAGCCTGACTGAGACCGCGGAAACCGCCTGGTGGGAGGTCGATTTGAAGAGCACCGTTCCGGTGGAGCGCGTTGTCCTCTTTGGCCGCACGGGGGCCGATTCCACCCCCGGCCAGCTGAAGGTCACCGTGCTGGACGAGGCCCGCCGGCCCGTGTGGGAACTCACCCAGCGCGACGCTCCCCGACCGAGTCGCGAGTACCGGCTCGACGAGCCGATTGAGACCAAACTGGCTCGGGCGCACACCAGCTATGCCGCCGCCGAACATGACGAGGCCCTGGTCATCACCGACTCGCAGCCCAAGAATCCCAATCTGCGCAAACGGAGCGCGGTTCGCACCGGCTGGGGCAACGCGGGCGCCACCGGCACGGCGCTGAGCCTGACCGTCGAGCCGGAAAAGCCGCTCGTACTCCAGCCCGGCGAACGCCTGATCGTCACCCTCGAGCAGCAATCGCTCCAATTCCTCGCCACGCTCAATCACTTCCGCCTCAGCGTCGCCTCCGAGCCGCGCATGGAGGAGATCCTCCGAACCCCCGACACCGTGCTCGCCGCCCTGCGGAAGCCGGAGTCGGCCCGCTCCGAGGCCGAGCGGGACCTGCTCCTGGCCCACTACGCGATGGAGGTGGCCCCGGAGGCCGCGGCCGAGCGGCAGCGACGCGCCGAACTGCGGCAGACGCTGGCCGACATGCCGATCCAGTGGTCGCTCGTCATGCGCGATCTCCCCGCCGATCAACACCGCCGCACCCACGTGCAGCTGCGAGGTAATTTCCGCGATCTCGGCGAAGAAGTGACGGCCGGTGTGCCCGCGGCCTTCCCTTCCCTGCCCGCCGGCCAGCCAGTGGATCGACTGGCGCTCGCCCGCTGGCTGGTCAGTCCGGATAATCCGCTGACCGCCCGTGTCCAGGTCAACCGCCTGTGGGAAGCGATCTTTGGTATCGGCCTGGTGCGTACCACGGAGGAGTTCGGTTCCCAGGGTGAGCTTCCCACCCACCCCGAACTGCTCGACTGGCTCGCGCTCGACTTCATTCGTCACGGCTGGGACCAGAAACGTTTCCTCCGCCAGCTCGTCACCTCCGCGGCCTACCGCCAGAGTTCCCGCGTCACCCCCGAAGCCCTCGCCGCCGACCCGGAAAACCGCCTCGTCTCCCGCGGCCCGCGCTTCCGGCTCACCGCCGAGATGGTGCGCGACCAGGCCCTCGCCGTCAGCGGCCTGCTCAATTCCCGCAGCCACGGCCCCTCCTCGCGTCCCTTCCAGCCCTCCTCCGGTCTCACCGCTGCGTTCGGCGGTACGCTCGACTGGAAGGTCAGCACCGGTGACGAGCGCCTCCGCCGCGGCCTCTACACCGAGTGGCGGCGCAGCAGCCCGTACCCCTCGATGGTGGCGTTCGATGCGCCCAATCGCGAGGTCTGTACGCTGCGTCGTGACCGTAGCAATACACCGCTGCAGGCGCTCGTGACGCTGAACGATCCGGTCTATATCGAGGCGGCGCAGGGGCTCGCCCGCATCCTCGTGCAGCGTTCGACGGCGGTCGAGGAGGGCATTCGCCTCGGTTTCCGCCGCGTGCTGGCCCGACCGCCGACCGAGGCCGAGGTCCGGCCGCTGGTCACGCTCTTCCGGACGGCGCTCGACGCCTACACCCGCGACCCCGCGCAGGCGGCCGCGCTCATCGCCCAGCCGGAGAACCCTCCGCCGGCGTCGATCCCCGCCCCCACGCTCGCCGCCTGGACGACGGTGGCCAATGTCCTTCTGAATCTCGACGAGACCCTGATGAAGCGGTGATCCCGCCCCTCCCATGACGTCACCGCTTTATTCGCTCCAACAGCAGACCCGCCGCCACTTCCTCAGCCAGGTGGGCCAGTTCAGCCTCGGCGCCATTGCGCTGCGCGCGCTCTCGCCCAAGGCGTTCGCGGGCGACGCCATCGATGCATCGCAGCCGCTCTTGTCACGCCCGCCGCACTACGCCCCCAAGGCCAAGCGCGTCATCTACCTGCACATGTCAGGCGGGCCGCCCCACCTCGACCTGTTCGACTACAAGCCCGAGCTGGTGAAGCGGGACGGACAATTTGCTCCCGACGCCTTCGTCAAGGGCAAGAAATTCGCCTTCACCAGCGGCACGCCCCGGCTGATGGGCACGCCCCGCACGTTTTCGCAGCACGGCTCGGGCGGCATCTGGATGTCGGACGCGATTCCGCACTTCCGGTCGATTGCGGACGAACTGTGCGTCATCAAGTCGATGACGACGGACCAGTTCAACCATACGCCGGCGGAACTCCTGCTCTTCACCGGCTCGCCCCGCCAGGGGCGTCCGTCGATGGGCTCGTGGGTCACCTACGGCCTCGGCACGGCCAACGAAAACCTGCCCGGATTTGTCGTGCTCGTGAGCAGCGGCACCCAGCCGAGCGCCGGTCAGGCGGTCTGGGGCACGGGGTTCATCCCCTCGGTGTTCCAGGGCGTGCAGTGTCGCTCGAAGGGCGACCCCGTCCTCTACGTCGGCGACCCTCCTGGTATCGATCGCTCCATGCGGCGGCACACGCTGGATGCCCTGCGGGAGCTGAATGAACTCCAGGCCGGCCAGCTCGGCCACCCGGAGACAACGACGCGGATCGCGCAGTACGAACTGGCCTTCCGCATGCAGGCGAGCGTGCCGGATGTGATGGACATTTCGCGCGAGCCCGCGTCGGTGCTCGAGGCCTACGGCGCGCAGCCCGGCCAGGCCAGTTTCGCCAACAACTGCCTGCTCGGCCGCCGTCTGCTCGAACAGGGCGTGCGGTTTGTGCAGCTCTTCGACTGGGGCTGGGACTTCCATGGCACCGGCCCGCGCGAGGACATCCGCGACGGCCTGACCCAGAAGATGGCGCGGACCGACCGACCGGTGGCGGCGTTGATTCGCGACCTCCGCCAGCGCGGGCTGCTCGACGACACCCTGGTCGTGTGGGGCGGCGAGTTTGGACGCACGCCGTTCCGGGAGGGACGCACCGCGACGAGCGACATCCTCGGCCGCGACCACTTCCCCGATGCGTTTTCGCTCTTCCTTGCCGGCGGCGGCGTGCGGCGTGGATACAGCTACGGCCAGACGGACGAACTCGGATTCGGCGTGGTGGAAAACAAAGTCCACGTGCACGACCTCCAGGCCACCATCCTCCACCTGCTCGGGTTCGATCACACCCGCTTGACGTACCGCTTCCAAGGCCGCGATTTCCGTCTGACGGATGTTCACGGCGACGTGGTGAAGAACATCCTCGCGTGAGCGGCGCGAGCACGCGAGGTCAGCGGAGTCGGGCGGTCTCACGCGGAGACGCGAAGGCGCGAACGGGGTGAAGAAACGTCCAACGCTCAACGCGGAACCTGAACACTGAAGTCCAGATGGGACGCCAGACCTGCCGTCGCCGGGTCACCCCCCCCGGCACAATGACCTCCAGCGGTTTCGCGCCTTCGCGTGATACCGTCCGTGCGTCAGGCCGGCGCCGCGTCGAACGAATCGCAGAGCAGTTCCGCCGCAGCGGCGGGGTCGCGGTCAAAGTCGATCTCCCCGGCCACAAAACCAGTCGGCCTCGGCACCACCACGAGGCAGGTGCCGCCGGCGCGTAGGAGTCCGAAAACGGTCTGGCCCAACACCGGCTCCGGCAAGACGGATCGCAGGCGGCGCGCCTTGTCCAGCCAGCCACCAAAACGATCGGAACTGCGCTCGATGCCTTCCGGCTCATTCGACCACACCTCGGTGCGACCCGGCACTTCGCAAAAGAGTCGCCGAAACCGGCCCTGCACCTGCCCAGCCAGCCGGGAGACCAAGGACGGAGTTAACCCTCGCGGCGGCATGCCTGACACGTCGTCAACAATCGTCGGCGTGATAGGACTGAGCGCGACCGATTCAGGAGCAGAGAGATTCATTTGGAAACGGGCTGAGATTCATTCTGACGAATCGTCAAGTTGACGATGTGTCAAGCACAGGATTGACCCCCTTTGAGTTTTGCCTAGGGTCAACCCATGCCCAGCCTGAGCGACGACGACGTGCACGACCGCGAACAGCGGATCTTTGGCGTTGTTCGGGAGCTTCTCCCCCGTGTGGGGGCCCAGGGGCTGACCATGGACAAGGTGGCGGCCAAGGTCGATTTCTCCAAAGGTACGCTCTACAATCACTTTAAGTCAGTCGAAGACCTGCTCCTGGCCTTCCTCACGGCGGAATTCAAGGCCCACCAGGCCTGGTTTGAGCGGGCCGCCTTGTTTCGCGGTCGGGCCCGGGAGCGGTTTCTGGCCCTGGCGCTCGCCGCCCAACTGGCGGACCATGAGCTGGGCTGCGATGAGATGCCACCCACGTTTATTGCGGACGACCAGGTGTTTGCCAAGGCGTCCGCCGAGACCCGGGAGCGCTTCCAGGAAGCGCACCGGAGCACGTTCGCGATCTTCACCGGCGTGGTGCGCGACGGCATCGCGGCTGGAGACTTACCGGCGACGGTGTCGCCTGAATTGGTGTCCACCGCCGGCTGGTCACTGTTCATGGGCGCGGCGGAGCTCTACCGCGCCCGTCTCATCTACGTCGACGCATCGGCAGATGCCTTCGGCGCCGCCACCCAGCAGATGTTCCTCCACCTGCTCGACGGCTTCGGCTGGAAACCCCTGTCGACGGAGCACGACTACCTCGCCACGATCAGCCGCGTGCTGCAGGAAGTCTTCCCGCAGGAAGCCCACACGCTCGGTCTGCTCGGCAACAAATCCGGAACCTGACCGCGCCGCGGCGGGGCAGTGTGTAGCAAAGGGATCAGCGCCGGTCGGAGCGACGCCCTCCAGGGGTGTGACCTTCGGTCGGGGGGTTGGGCGATTCGCAGCGACCTCGGGTCGCTGCTTCCTTGTTCACCCGCAGGGTTGACTCCTGGAGGGCGGTGCTCCGTCACCGCCGCGGGCTCGCGCCTCGCGCCACGCCGCCAGGACGTTCTCCTCACGCGTCGTCGACTGGCACCGTCACTTCCTCACCTAAAGAGGCACGGGCGCCGTGGTGCGCGCCTGCGTCGTCAGGGCCACCGTGCGCCGGTGCGCGAGGATCGTCCCCCGGCGTCGTCGGAGCGACGCCCTCCAGGGGTGCGACCTTCGGTCTGGGGGCTTGGGCGATTTGCAGCGACCTCGGGTCGCTGCGTCCCTGGTCACCCGCAAGGGTGTGACCTTCGGTCGGGGTGCTGGGGCAATCAGCCGCGACCCCAGGTCGCTTCTCCTGGGCCACCCGCAGGGTTGACTCCTGGAGGGCGGTGCTCCGGAGGCTGTCTCACAACATAGAGGTCGGTCAAAATGGCACGGAAAATGCATGAAGTAGTACATGAGGCAAGTTCTTGATGTACAATATGATCAGTTGCTTTTACTCGCACCTTCAGTCGAGGAGTGGATAGGGCCGGAGCATCCTGCGAGGTTCATTCGGGAGGTGGTCGAAAAGATGGATCTGAAGGCCATGAAGTTCGACACGTTGGTCAGGGAAGAGGGAGGGGTGGCCTATGCGCCAAGGCTACTGTTGAGCGCGTGGTTGTATGGATACTTTCGGAAGGTGCGAAGCACTCGGGCGCTGGAGAGGGCGTGCCGGGAGGAGATGGGGTTTATCTGGCTGACGGGCAACCACCGGCCCGATCACAACTCATTGTGGAGATTTTGGTCTGAGCATAAGCAGGGGGTGAAGGAGGTGTTCGTCACGAGCGTGAAGGTGGCGATTGAGATGGGGCTGGTGGGAATGGTGCTCCAGGCGGTGGATGGAACCAAGGTGATGGCAGCGTGCAGTGGAAGGGGAGGATACGATCAGAAGCAGTTGACCACGTTGCTCGAAGAGCTGGAGATCGAAGTGAAGCAAGCCGAAGAGCAGATTGCGCAAGCCGGAGCACACAGCTCGGAAAAGATCCCGGAACAACTGCATCAAAAACAACAATTGCGGGATCGGGTGAAGAAGGCGCTCGACCAGGTCCAGGCGGGGGAAAAAAAGCACGTGCATCCCCTGGAACCAGAGGCGACGCGGATGGAGTGCGACGGCAGGAATCGATTCGCCTACAATGCGCAAGCGGTGGTCGATCAGAAGGCGCAGATAATCCTCGCCAGTGAGGTGACCTCGCAGGCCAACGACTCCCAACAACTCGTGGGCATGGTGGCACAAGCGCAGGCAAACAGCGAACCGACTACGACCCACGCCTTGGTGCTCGCGGATGGAGGCTATGCCAATGCCGCGCAGGCACAAGCAGCACAGCAGTGTGGATACCAAGTGGTGATGCCGCCTCCGAACAGCTGGCGCGACACCTCCAACCCGTACCACGCCGCACACTTCCAACACGATGCCCAGCGCCAGGTGGTTATTTGCCCGCAGAAACGAGAACTGCCCTTGCAACGCATCCGGATCAAAGAGGGCAAGCAAGTGGAAGTCTATCGCAGCGCGCAGGTCTGCAAGGACTGTCCAGTCCGCTCCCAATGCACCAAAGACCGACACGGACGAAGCATCGACATCCAGCCCGGACATGCCGCGCTTGTGGAAACACACCGACGATGGAATGAACCAGCGACGGCCGAGTTGTACGAGTTGAGGGCATCGACGATCGAACCGGTGTTTGCGCAGATTAAGCAAAACCACGGCTTCCGACGCTTCACCCACCGAGGATTGCAAAAGGTAAAAGCCCAGTGGGCCATGCTCTGCGCCACTTGGAACTTACGAGTCGCCTTCTCGCATTGGAAGAAGCCGGGACAGGGCGGCCAAGGCCTCTCTGCTCGCCCGCACTCTCCACTCTCAGGGCCTTCCGGCCAGCGCGGCCGGCTCTCCCCGCTGTTTACCTCGGCGATGCCAGCCTGATCTGGCCGGTCTCTTCCGTTGCTGCGCCGAGGTTGTGAGACGGCCTCTCCGTCGACGCCGGTTGCGCATCGCATACCCCAAATCGTCCGGGCGCGGTGGTTCGTGGACCGTCTCTCCGTCGCCGCCGCGGGCTCGCGTCTTCGCGTGAGACCGGATCGATCCGGGCTTATCGCAGCAGCGAGATCAACTTCGCGCGGCTATTGATCTCGAGTTTGGCGAAGACGGATTGGATCTGGTTCTTGACCGTGCCAATGCCCTTGGAGAGGCGTTTGGCGATTTCCTCGTTGCTCAAGCCGTCGCGCACCAGCAACGCGACCTCGCGTTCGCGCTGGGTCAGGCGCGACAGCACGGTCACCTGCCGGTCCATCGAAGCCGGGGCGGAGGTGTTCAGCGATTCGCGATTGACGATTTGTGCGAAGAGGTTCGGCCGCGACAGCAGCGGGTCGTCCAGCGAGAAGAGCGAAAGGTCGGCCTGCATGTGCTGCAGCACCGGGTGGATCAGCCGACGACGGATCGGGGCGTGGTGGGCATCCGGGTCGGCGAGGGCCGCGGCGTAGTGAAGCCCCATCAGCTCGTGGTAGACTTCGAGGAAGGCCGGAGGCACTGCGAAGACGGCGCGACCGTTCAGTTGCCGGGCGGCGACTTCCCCGTGATTCCAGACCGCGCAGGCGTCGAAGGCCTCATGGTTGGCAAACACCAGTTCGTGCCGGGCGTTGACGAGGAGGATTCCCTGGGGAAGCAGGTTGATGAATTGCTGCAGGCTGTTTCGCGCAATCATCTCCTCCTCGTGTTTCTCCAGTCGCCGCAGATTGCGGTCGAGCACCGGATGGAGGTCGAGCATGAGCGCCTTCTCGGCCTCGCTGAACGGGGCGTGGTTGGTCGCGCGACGCAGACAGAGGATGCTCTTTCGTTCCCCGTGTTCCCAGAGCGTCAGCCCCAGCAGTTTGTCCCAACCTTCCGGGATCAGCACGTGGCGGAAAAAGTCGGTGCGTTTCAGTTCCTGGCGGTCGGGAACGACGTCGTCGAGGCTGTAGAGTTTGACTCCCGGATGGGAGTCGAGCCACGCGTGGGTGGGGCTGAGTTTCGCCCGGGTCTTCCACCACTCGGCGGGCCGCCGCGCGGGCTGCGAGTGCAGAGTCAGGGCCCCGGGATTGCGCTCCTTCGCATCGAGAAAGAGCGTGGTGGAGTGGTGATTGGGAATCGCCTGCTGCAGGAGTTGGTGCAGCGCCTTCCACAGTTCCGGCACACTCGCGGCCACCTGCATGTCGACGAGGGAACGCCGCAGCGATTCGTCACTCAGGCGCAACGAGCGATCCATGATTTCCAGACCCGAACCCGCAGATGCCGGCAATGCCCCCGCCGGTTGCTCAACCGGAGTCTTGGTAGCGGTGGATTTGCGGGATTTGGCGGCCACGTCGGTTGGGTCGAAGCAAAGGCAGAAGCGGGGTGAAGGCAACGTTTGAACCCATGACGGGGACGGGGGGAGTCCCGTCCTCGTCACAGGATGCCGACTAGCCGCGATTCTTCAGGTCGGCGGCGCCCTTTTCGATCAGGGCCGGATCGACTTTCACGCCGGCCTTGGCGAGGGCGGCGTCGAGAATGGACTCACCTGGTTTGTAGCCGACGACGATGTCGACCACCTTGCCAGTACGATCGATGATGATCTGGGTGGGGATCCCGCTCACGCCATACAGGGCGTAGGAGGCCCTTTCCGGTGCGCGTTCCGCCTTGTCGTGGGTCCAGAGGATATCCGGGTACTTCTCCTGGTTGGCCTTGACCCAGCGTTCATAGGCGGCGCGGCCATCGCTCGTACACGAGCCGATCACGACCACGTCCTGATCCTTGTAATGGGCGGCCACCTCCTGGGTGTGCGGCATCGCGGTCATGCAGGGGCCGCACCACGTGGCCCAGAAGTCGAGCACCACGACCTTGCCCTTGAAGTCGGAGATCTTGACCGCCTTGCCGTCGAGATCGAACGAGGTGAAGTCAGGCGCCATCGCCCCGATCTTGATCCGTTCCTTCTTCGCCTCCGGGAGAGGGGCCTTGGAATCTTCCTTCGAGAAGACGCGTTTCGGCATGTCGTCCGCCGCCACCTTGACGCCGGAGCGCAGGAGCAGGTTGGTGAGCGACTCCTTGGTGGCCGGGCCGGAACCAACGTAGAAACCGAGGAACTTGCCCTGGGCGTCGATCACGAAGGTGTGCGGAATCGGCGCCATCGCCCCTCCGGTGAAGGCCATGGGAATGACCTTGGAAAAGTGCTCACTTTGTTTCGCGCCGAACTCCTTCTTTTCTTCAGGGGTGAGTTCGTTGATCGGCTTGTCCGACTTCGGGGCCTTGCCAGCCGGGTCGAAGATGACCGGGAAGGAGAGCTTGGCGCCGTTGGCGGCATACCAGGCCTGGAATCCGTCGCGGCCGTCATAGGAGCCGAGGCCGACGAACTGCACACCCTCGGCGGCATAACGGCGGGCCATCGTATCGAGAAATTCGATACTGTCCTTGGGCATGCCCATGCTGGCGTTCCAGACGGTCAGGACCGTGGTTTTGCCCTTGGACAGGGCGCTGAATACGACCGGCGCGCCCGCGGAATCCTCGGCGGTGAAGTCGGGAACCGATTCGCCGACGGCAAGCTTGCCGTAGCGTTCCCGCCATTGCGGCTTGTTGACCGCCTCGGCGGCCTCGGCCGCGCGGGCCTTTTCCCGCTCGGCGGCGTCGGCCAGCTGCTTCTTGCCCTTGGCGACGATCTCATCCGAGACCTTGACGCCGACGCTGGCCAGCGCCGTCTCGGTGCGGGCGTCTTCCGCGCCCCCGTTGCCGACAATCGCGGCGGCGATACGACCGTCACGACCGATGACGAATTGGGTGGGAATGCCGGAGACCCGGTAGTGCTTGGACGATGCCCGTTGCTCGAAGCTGTCCGATCCACGCTCGTTCGGGTCGAAGGTAAAAATCATGTCCGGGTACTTCGGCTGGTTCTTCGGAATCCATTCCTTGAAGGCCTTGATCGTATCGCTCGTGCCCGAGGCGAGCACGACCACATCCTGATCCTTGTAGCGGGCGGCGATCTCCTGGGTGTGCGGGAAGGAGGAGATGCAGGGACCGCACCAGGTGGCCCAGAAGTCGAGGACCACCACCTTGCCCTTGAAGTCGGAGAGACGGACATCCTTGCCGTCGACGTCCTTCATGAGGAAGTCCGGCGCCACCTCACCGGCGCCGAGGAGCGCGGGACGGGCGGCAGCGGCGGCCTGGTCGCCGCCCTTGGACTGGGCAGCGGCGGTCATGCCACCGGCGGCCCCGATGGAGGCGCGATGGGCTTCGACCACCTGGCGCAGTTTGGCCTGGTCGTCGCTGGTCAGCTTTAGGCCGGAGGCGACGACCAGCCCGCGCAGCCAGCCGCTGACGTTCGTGCCCATGCCGATGATCCCACCGATCAGTTTGCCCTGGGCGTCGACCATGCAGTAGGAGGGGTACATGCCGACGCCGAAGTGCATGGCGGACTGCGCCTCCATGAAGGCCTTGCCGGCGGGGTCCCAGGTGGCCCGATACGTGAGACTGTCCTTGGCCGAGTCGTACCAGGCGTCGAATTCGGCGCGGTCGGTGGCGACATTGATCGCCCAAACCACCAGACCCTGGTCCTTGTAGGTGCGGTTCAGTTCGAGGGTGTCGGCCGACGGCGCGCGGGCGCCGGTCCAAAAGGCGATGAAGACCGGTTTGCCCCGGAAGTCGGAGAGTTTCACGGTCTTCCCGTCACGATCGAGCGTGGTGATCTCTGGAACGTCGGACCCCATCTCAAAATTGCCGAACTTGGCGATTGGCGGCTTCGACGAGGGCATGGCCATGGTCTTGCCCATCATCGGAACCGACTTGGGGGCGGCCTTGTCCTCCGGGGGCAGGTGCGAGGTGTCGATTGGCAAGCCGCCCTTGGCGAGCAGCCGTGTGACATGCGGGTTTTCGCCGGGCCCGCCGCCGGCCGTGGTGCCGACCACGCGGCCGTCCTTGCCGACGAGGATGAGGGTGGGAAAGCCGGTCACGCCGTACTCTTTGTTGAAGACGGACTGGGCCCAACCGTCCTTGCCCGCCGGATCGAAGGCGGTGCGGAACTTGTACTTGCTGGCATTGCGCTGGACCCAGGAGTCGTAGTTCGCCCGGCTGTCGCTGGCGCAGACCGCGAGGATGACAAAGTCATTGCCCGCGAACTTTTCGGCCAATTCGCTATTGTGTGGCATGGATGCGACGCACGGGCCGCACCACGTGGCCCAGATATCGATCAGGACCAGCTTGCCGCGGAGGTCGGACAGTTTCAGAGACTGACCATCGGGTCCCACGACCGTGAAGTCGGGGGCCAGATCGCCGGCTTTGGGACCCGGCCGGGTGGCCGTGGAGGTTGCGCCCGGTGGGGGGACCGTGGTGGGAGTCTGGGCGTGGGACACCGCCGCAAGGCTGGTGCAGGCCAAGAATAAGGAGAGGAGCAGACGATTCATGGGTTGAGAAGAACGACCGGGCTTTTCGGGCGATGTTGCCCACGCTAGCACAGAATCCACCCCGGAGACATAGGCTGATGGTAACAAGCCGCCCGACACACCCACCGATTCAGCCTTTCGGCCTATGGTGGTTGCCGGAGGACACTGCTAGGATGGCGACATGGCATCCAAGGTCATTGTTTCCACCCCTGAGCGCAGGCCCCGCCGCCGCACCGCACCCAAGCCGGCCGTGGCCATGTCGGAAACCGCTTTGCCGGCGGTGCTCACGCTGATTGGGCGGACGCCGCTCGTGCCCCTGCACTTTCGCCCGGAAGGTCTCACGATCTACGCCAAGTGCGAATTCATGAACCCCAGCGGTTCGATCAAGGATCGTCTGGCGCTGACCATTCTTTCCGATGCGCGACGCCGGGGGCTTCTGCGCCCAGACTCGGTCATCCTGGAGTGCACCAGTGGAAACACCGGCATCGCCCTGGCGATGGTCGGCGCCATTTTCGGATACCGCGTGCGCATCCTCATGTCCGAAACCGCCAGCGTGGAGCGACGCCACCTGATGCGGCACTTTGGGGCAGAGCTGCAGCTTTTCCGCGCCGATCGGGGCTATGTCACCGGGATTGAGCTGGCGGAGAAAATGGCGAAGGAGGATCCGCGCTACTTCCTGCCCCGGCAGTTTGAAAATCCACTCAATGCGCTCGATCACCTCGAACATACAGGCGTGGAGATTTTCTCGCAAATGGATGGCCAAGTAGACGCCTTTGTAAGTGGTTACGGAACCGGCGGAACTTTGAACGGCGTCAGCCGGGCGCTGCGGGCGAGGAATCCCGACGTGAGAATTGTGGCCATGGAGCCCGCGGAGGCAGCCCTGCTCTCAGGGGAATCCCCCTGCTGTCACAGCATCGAAGGGGTGGCGGGCGGATACCTTCCTCCCTTGCTCAAAGAGGTTACGGTCGACGCCAAGGAGAAAATACCCAGTTCCGATGCCATTGTCATGACCCGTCGCCTGGCCCATGAGTTCGGTCTTCTCGTCGGCACCTCGTCGGGAGCCAACATCTCCGCCGCCCTGCGCACCGCCGCGCAACTCCCCCGGGGTGCATGCGTCGTCACCATTCTCTGTGATCGCGCGGAGCGCTACTACTCCACCAAGCTCTTTGCGCCCTCACTTGTGCCGGAACAGAATTCGAGTAGCTTGGTCTCTTCCGTGTAACCGCTGCCCTATATTAACTTATGAATTCCAGTTGTTTGCGCTTTCCGACCTTTTTTGCGATGGTGGCAGGGTTGCTCCTGTCGTGGGTGACGCTGTCCGCCAAACCGGTGCGAAACGGAGCAGTGCAGGTGGACCTGGTGGCGAAGGACACCTCGATCCAGCCCGGCAAGTCGTTCTGGGTGGCGCTGAAGATGGATCATGACGCGCACTGGCATAGCTACTGGATCAATGCCGGAACCGGTTACCCGACCTCGATCACCTGGACGCTGCCCGAAGGGTTCAAGGCCGGTCCGATCGTCTGGCCCGCGCCCCACACGGTGAAGGATTCGCATGGGACGGTCACGGGAAATGGATACGAAGGCACCGTCTACCTTTTTACGGAAATCACCGCTCCGGCCGGCGTGAAGCCGGGCGCGTCGGTGACCCTCACGGCGGCGGCCGAGTGGCTGATGTGCCAGGACTCCTGCATGCCGGGTGACGCCAAGGTGTCCCTGGCCCTCCCGGTCAGCGCCGACGCCCCCGGAACCCAGGCTGCGGTGGCTCCCGGATTCTCCAAGGCCTTTGCCGAGCTGCCGCAGGCGCCGGCGGGATGGACCCTTTCGGCGAAGCGGGACGGTGCGAAGGTGACGCTGACGGTGCTGCCCGCCGCGGGCACCGCCCACGTGCCGTCGGAGATCCACTATTTTGATGAAAATGCAGTCATCGACTACGCCGCCCCGCAGGTCGTCCGGTCGGAGAAAGGCGGATACGTCATGGAGCTGGCGGTTTCGGCGGACGCGGCCGCGACGGCGACGGGCCTGAAGGGCATTCTCGTGGCGAACAACGGCTGGAAGGCCGGTTCGGGTTATGGCGGCCTTCTCGTTGATGCATCGTTTGCGGCCAAGGTGGCCGTGGCGGAAGCGCCCGTGGCCGCGCCGGCGACCGGCGGCGGCGCGGCGGGTGGCTCCCCCGGGGCCGGTGGTGGCGGTGGCACGGCTGCGGTGGCGGCCGGATCGAGCCTGGGGGCCACGGTGCTGCTGGCGTTTCTGGGCGGCCTGGTGCTGAACCTCATGCCCTGTGTATTTCCCGTATTGGGAATCAAGATTCTGGGTTTCGTTAACCAGTCGGGCAGCGACAAGACCAAAGTGGTCCTGCACGGCCTGGTCTTCGCCGGCGGCGTGCTGGCTTCGTTCTGGGCCCTGGCGGGGATGCTCCTCGTGCTGCGGGCGGGTGGGGAGCAGTTGGGCTGGGGTTTCCAGCTCCAGTCCCCCGCCTTTGTTTTTGGCATGGCCGTGTTCATGCTGATTTTTGCCCTCAATCTGAGCGGCCTCTTTGAAGTCGGCCTCGCAGCGACGGGAGCCGGAGCCAGCCTGCAGTCGAAGGACGGTTTTGCCGGATCTTTCTTCACCGGCATGCTGGCCACGCTGGTGGCGACGCCCTGCAGCGCCCCCTTCCTCGCGCCCGCGCTGGGTGCCGCGCTCGCGCTTTCGCCGGTGGAGTCCCTGCTGGTGTTCACCTCGATCGCCCTCGGGCTCGCGATGCCCTACCTGCTGCTCTCGATTTTCCCGCAGGCCGTGCGGATGCTGCCGCGGCCGGGTGCATGGATGGAGACCTTCAAACAACTGATGGCGTTTCCCCTCTACGCCACGGTCGGCTGGCTCCTCTGGGTTCTCGCGGGGCAGACCACCGAGGATGACAAGGCGCTCCTCATGATTGCCTTTGCGTTTGTGCTCATTGCCATGGCGGCGTGGGCCTATGGGCGGTTCGGCCAGGCCTTCGGCAAACCGACTCGCCAGTTGCTCGGACGCATCGCAGCCGCGGGTTTGCTCGTCGCCGGACTGTGGATGGGCTGGCCACGCGATCTGGCTGCAGCCCGGGCGGCGGACGCCAAGAGTGGCAATTACCAGGTCGTCTGGCAGAAATGGAGTCCCGAGGCGGTCGCCGCCGCGCAGGCGGCGGGCAAGTTTGCCTACGTTGACTTCACCGCCCGCTGGTGCGCCACCTGCCAGACGAACAAGGCGACGGTCTTTTCGTCCAACGATGTATTGACGGAATTTGGACGCAAGAACGTCGTGCTCTTCAAGGCGGACTGGACGAACAAGGATCCGCAGATTACCCAGGAACTGGCGAAGTGGAACCGCTCGGCGGTGCCGTTCAACCTCATCTATGGGCCGAAGCAAAAGGATCCGGTGGTGCTGCCGGAGCTCCTCACGGGTGGCAAGGTGCTGGAAGCGCTGACCGACATCGCCAAGAAGACCTGAGGCGGGAGGGGATGGCGTCGGCGTCGCGCAGGCACGCGTGCGCGTCAACCTAAGCTCGAATCGAAGTCACCGTCCGGTGGAGGCGGGGTCGCCGACCCCGCGGGAATGGGCGTCGCGTGAAGAAACCGGACCACGGAGGCGGGACCGTTCGGTCCCGTCGCGGCCTCGGCGAGGCCACCTCCACCAGAACCGCTGCGATTTTCCACGCCAGCTCCCTAAGTTGACGCGCGTGCCCAGTCGCGGCTTGGCAGCGACCGGTTTAAGGATCAGGCTGCCGCCATGCGCTTACCCCTCTTCTTGGTTGGGTTGGGACTTGTTTTGCTGGGCGGGCTCGGCCCGCTGGCCCCCCGTTTGCTGGCCTTGGAGCTGCCTGCCTTGGCGGCCGACGACCGGTGGGCGAAGGATATGCGTGAGTTTGAGGCCGCGGACAAGGCCTCGCCGCCGCCGAAGCTTCCGATTGTGTTCACCGGGAGTTCCTCCATCCGGCTCTGGGCCGATCTGGCCACCGATTTTCCCAACCTGCGGGTCATGAATCGTGGGTTCGGGGGCTCGACCCTGAAGGACCTTATCACCCACTTTGAACGCACCATCCTGCAGTACCGTCCCCGGCAGGTGGTGATTTATTCGGGCACGAATGACATCAACAAGGGTACGCCGGTCGACGAGGTGTTCGCCGACCTGAAGACGGTGGTGGATCGTATCCACCGTGACCTGCCGGAAACCCGGGTGCTCTTCATCTCGCTCGCCCTCAACCCGGCCCGCTGGGAAAAGCGCGGTCTGATGATTGAGGCCAATCGCAAGATCAGCGCCTACCTCGCCAAGGACCCGCGCAACCAGTTCGTCGACGTCAACACCGTCATGCTCGGGCCCGATGGCATGCCGAAGGCGGAGATCTTCGTCGCGGACCGGCTGCACATGAACCGCAAGGGGTACGACCTGTGGGCTCCGGTCATCCGACCGCTGCTGCTGCCCTGACCGACGGCAGGCAATCGATCCGTTTGACCACGAATGGACACGAATGGACACGAATTCGGAGGGTGGGACGTGGCACCCGCCTGAAACCTAAAACCGTGTTTGAGCCGCGGATCCCGCGACAGTTGGTCTGTGTCGTCCGAGATCCACGAACAGATCGGTTCGCATCAGCCATGGAGCTGAGGTTTCATCCACTCACCCGGCGGTGTCCCATCCACACACATCTGTCCGTGGTTTCTTCCATTCGTGTCCATTCGTGTCCATTCGTGGTTTCAACCTGTATGGATCCGGCTACGGGAGGCGCAGCCACGCGGCCACGGGCAGGTGATCGCTGGGCTGTTCCACCTCGGTGGTCCAGTTGAGGATTTCGATCCGATCCGTTTCGATGCCCGGGCGCGTCAGAATCCAGTCAATCCGTTCTGACCGGCGAGGATTCGGCTCGTAGCCGGTGAAGGTGTTAAGCGTGACGTCGCCGGTGCGTTGCCGGGCGGTTTGCCAGGTGTCGCGGAGCGAGCCATCCCAGGTCAGCATGGCGTAGACCGGATTGAGGCCGGCGACAGCATTGAAGTCGCCCATGACAATCACCGGCAGCGCGGGATCCATCGCCGCCACGCGGGCTCGGATCAGCGCCGCGGATCGCTCACGGGCGGTCTGAACCTGGTGGTCGAAGTGGGTGTTGAGGGTCACAAACACCTTGCCTGTCATGCGATCGCGGAAACGCACCCACGTGACCATGCGCCGGTTGGTGTTTCCCCAAGTGGTGGATCCCATCACATCGGGGGTGTCGCTCAACCAGAAGTGATCGTACTCCAGCGGCTCCAGCCGGGCGCGCCGGTAGAAGATGGCCATGAACTCACCCCGGCTCCCGCCCTCGCGACCAAGGCCGATCCACTCAAATTCGGAGAGATCCGTGGCCAGATCCTTGATTTGTCCATAGACGCCCTCCTGGGTGCCGACGATATCGGGCGCCACCTCGCGGAGGCGCTGCACCATGGAAGGACGACGGGCGGGCCAGGCGTGCGGGGGACGATCGCTGGCGTAACGCAGATTGTAGGTCATGACCACCAGCGTGCTGGGCGCCGCCGCCGGGACGGCTGGCTGGCTGGCATCCCGGGTGGCCGGGTCAGCCGCAATCAGGTGAAGCGAGACCAACGCAAAGAGGGTGAACCGCAGGAATCCGGGGTTGTTCATGCCGTTGAGACTGTGCACGGCCGGTTGGCGGGTGGCGAACCCAAAGGGACCGGTGCTGGGGGCCGTCTGCTCCCGGTTCGGGGCGTTCAGGTCGTCACGGACGGACGGGCCCGCAATGAGCCGAGGGCGCGCCAGGTGACGGCGGAGAGGACCAGGGCCCCGCCAACGAGTGCGAGGGAACTCGGCCGTTCTCGATAGACGATGAGGACCCAGACCGGATTGAGCAGGGGCTCGATCACCGGCACCAGGACGGCCTCCAGGGCGGTCACATGGCGGATGGCTCGGGCGTAGAGCCAGTAGGAGACGCCCAGCTGAATGCAACCGAGGGCGCCCAGGGCCAGCCAGCCGACGGGCGGCAGGGCGGGCGCATGCACGATCTCCGGCAGACCGACGAGGAAGGCAAGCAGGTTGCCCAGGATGATGGACTCCACGGGAGATCCGCTCTTTTGCTTGCGTAGGGCCAGGGTCATGATCGCGAACGCGACCCCGCTGGCGGCGCCGATCAGGTTTCCCGTCAGGCTGGTCAATTTCAATCCGTCCGCGACAAAGAGTCCCATCCCGCCGAGCACGACGACGATGGTGATCCAGTCCGCCCGGGTCGCCCGCTCGCCGAGGAACCAGGCTCCGAGCAGGGCGATCCAGACGGGGGCGGTGTACTGGAGCAGGATGGCGTTGGCGGCGGTCGTCATCTTGGTCGCGATGACAAACGTCACCGTGCACCCGGCGTAGGCGACCGCACCCAGGATCTGCATGCCGGAGAAGTGAAACCGCAGGGGGCGGTTGGTGGCGGCGAGAAAGACCGCCGCGATCAATCCGCGTCCGCCGGCCACCGCCAGCGGCGGCCAGTCGACCGACTTGATCAGCAGCCCGCCGGCGCTCCAGCAGAGCGCGGCGAGGATGAGCTGGCCAATGGCCCGGGTATGAAGGGGATCACGCACGCTGGGGAGAAAGGCCGAAAGTCGACGATCCTGAAAGCGGAAACCGGCGCGGGACCGGGACTCGTGCCCGACCCGGCGATGGGGCGCAGTCAGCTCTTCGACCGCTTGAGGGCCTTGGCGTACTTGCTGACGGCCTGCGGGGTGACGCCGAGGAGGCGGGCAGCTTCGCTCTGGTTGTCGCCCGTCTTCTTCAGCGCGGAGCGCACGATTTCGTGTTTCACATTGCGCAGGTAGTCCTCCAGCGAGAAACCATGGCGTATCCGAGGGGCAGATGCAGAAAAGACGTTGGCCAGGTTCACACCCAGGTCGAGGTCGATGTCGGACGCCTGGATGGTGGGCTGCTCGGCGTTGAGCACGGCCTGGTCGATGACGCGGCGCAGTTCGCTCACGTTGCTCGGCCACGTGTGGCTGCCGAGCTTGGCCAGCGCGCCCGCGGAGAAGCGCCGCGGGCGCGGCAGCCGGCGGTTGAGGCGATCCAGCTCGTCCTGGGCGAGCGGAGTGATGTCGGCCGCCCGTTCGCGCAACGGCGGCACGCGCAGCAGGCTGGACTGCAGGCGCTGCCACACGTCCGCCGGAAACCGCGAATGGCGCACCTCCTCCTCGAGGTCGCGATCGGTGGTGCCGATAAGCCGGACGTTGATGCGGCGTGGCACCCGGCTGCGTGAATCGTAGTGGTATCCATCCTCCAGTGCCTTGAGCAGGCGCGCGAGCAGCTCGCCCGGCACCTGCTGCAGTTTGAGCAGGACGAGCGTGCCGCCTTCCGCCTGGTCGAGCTTGCCGGAACCCTCGTCCCCGGGCTCGCCGAAGAGCACGGACTCGAACAGCGTGGCCGGGAGCGTGGCGCAGTTGAAGATGATCAGCGGACCCGAGTTGCGGTTGCTCAGCCGGTGGACAAGCGCGGCCAGGTAGTGTTTCTGCGTCCCGGGTTCGCCCGTGATCAGCAGCGGCGCGGTGTGACGGCTCAGCCCGACGGCCTGTTCGAGGGTGCGGCGCGCAAAGGTGTGACGCGGCACCGTGATCGCGGGGTCCTGCAGCTCGGAGTCGTCGTTGCGCTCCCGCCGGCCCGCCAGCAGTCCGAGGGTTTCGGGCGTGATCGCCGCCAGGGGTTCGCTCCAGTCGAGCTCGCGCAGGGCGCGCGGGCCCGCGATCCCGTTGTGTACGGTGCGCTGCACATTGAGCAGCCGGGCGGGAAACTCCCCCGACACCGCGATCAGCACCCAGCAGGCGTGGATCTCCGGGGTGCCGGAAAGCAGGGAGATGGAAAAGTCGTCCTTGGGTGTGTCACGGAGAAGTTGCGACAGGACGCGGCGGAGTTCCGACAGGATCTCGGGATGATAGGTTGAATCGGACAAGGGCAGCGACCGGACCTCGACCGACAGCTTGGGGTGAAGGGATTTCAGGGCGGCGCAGGTCCGGTCCAACTGCTCCTGCCGGTGGGGGCGTCCCAGCAGCACCACCCGGTCGTAGCGACGTTCATCCAGCACCGTCAGCACCGGGCCTTTCTGGCGCCCGTCATCATGGGCGTCGTGGTAGTAGGGATCGCGCAGTCCGACAAAGGTGACGAGGGTGCGGCGGCTCATGCTTACTGCCTAAGCGCAATGTTTGTGGATGGAAACAACGTTTGTTGTAACCATTCGTTTTGCACTGTGGGCCTGATTGCGACTCGGTTTGAGGCAGGAGGCCGCAGTGGCGGCCCCGGACTGACCACCCGACACCGTTGGAATGAACCTGCATGACTATGAAACCGACCTCACCTCGACCGGCGGCCCTTTTGGCAGCGCCGTTGTTCCTTCTGTCACTTGCGCTGGCCCCGTTCGTCCGAGCCCAGGCTGCCCGGCCCCCGGCGGCGACTCCGGCCGCGGTTGAGTCGGAAACCCCGCTCAAGCTGGAGGCGTTCACCGTTACGGGCTCGAATATCCGCCGACTGGATCAGGAGAAAGTGCTGCCCGTGACCGTGCTCGGGCGGGAGGCGATGGAGGCGCGCGACGCCATGACGCCGGTGCAGCTCCTGACCGCGTTGCCGCAGGTCGTGAGCGTGCCGATCAACGAATCAAACGGCACCGGGGCGATTGCGCGGGGCGACGTCGCCTCGATCAGTCTGCGCGGATTGAGTTCGGGAAACACGCTGGTGCTGTTGAACGGGCGCCGCCTGGCGAATCATCCCATCACCCAGAACGAAAGCGCCGTGCTCACCAGTTCGGTGAATGTCAACCAACTGCCGAATCGCGGTGTCAGCCGCGTCGAGTTCCTCCGCGATGGTGCCTCGGCCGTGTACGGCTCCGACGCGATCGCAGGGGTGGTGAACTACCTGATGGATTCCGAGTTTCGCGGGGTCGAACTCAGCGCCCAGGCCGGCCTGCCGGAACAGGGTGGGGCGGAGTATGGGCGCTTCACCCTTACCTTCGGCACCGATTTTGCCGGTGGCCGCGGCCGGCTCCTCTCGGTCCTCGACGGCTACAGCCGCAAGGAGCTCTACCTCTCCGAACGGGAAGTATCCAGGGATGCGGACAAATCGGCCCGTGCTCCCGAGCCCTTCAATGTCACGACCTCGCCGTTCTTCGACCGGAACGCCTCGGGTCCCTATGCCAGCTTCCGTGTCGGCACCGCCACCGTGACCCGCTACCTGGTGCCGACCGCGCCGGGCGTGCTGGGATTTACCACCACCACCCCTGCCCGCACCGGTGTCACCGCCGACTACTACTACAACATCAACAGCGACCAGATGAACCTGCCCAAGACGGAGCGCGTCAACTGGTTCAACCGGCTGGAGTTTGACCTGACTGACCGGCTGACCGTCTTCGGTGAGTTCTCCTACTATGATTCCTTCACCGACTTCCGCCGTTCTCCGCTTCCCTACAGCAGCGGAGCCGACTTGCCGCTCATTCTCGGGCTGGACAGTCCCTACAACCCCTTCGGTTCGCGCTTTTATCACGCCACCGGCGCGCCCAACGCCGACGGCACGGCCCGCGTGACCGGTGCGCCGCAGACGACGCGGATCATGAGCTTTCGCGTGATGGACATGGGCCAGGAGCGGGTCGAGATCGATACCGACATCTTCCGCGTGTTGGGCGGATTGCGGGGTCGCCTGAGCGACACCTGGACCTGGGAGGCGGCTGCGTTCTACACGCGGGCTCGCACGGTGGACGAGGTCCAGAACGGCCTGCGCGAAAGTGTCATGCTCGCCTCCGCGCTCAAGTCCGACGCCAGCGCGTTCAATCCCTTCGGATACACGTTCAAGGTGGTGAATGGAGCGGTGGTGCCTGATCAGCCCTACAAGAATCCCGCCTCGGTCATGACGCCCATCTACGACAAGCTACCCAACCTCGGCGAGAGTTCCATCACCAGCGTCGATCTGCGCACGTCTGGTGAGGTGATCAATCTGTGGAGCGGTCCGCTGTCCCTCGCGTTCGGCGCTGAATACCGCGAGGAGGAGTTGTCGCACACCCGTCCACCGTATGCCGGCCTGAATCCGGCGAGTTCCGGGCTCGACCCGACGAACAACGACTTTGTCCAGGCGTCGGCCACGGCGAACATCGTCGGTGGACGCACCGTCACGAGCGCCTATGCGGAGACCGTGATTCCACTGATTGCGGACAAGAATGAAATCCCACTCGCGCGCACGCTTGAGGCCACGGCTTCGGTGCGCTTCGAGAGCTACGACGATTTTGGCGAGACCACGAAACCGAAGTTCGGACTCAACTGGAAACCGGCGTCGTGGCTGATGGTGCGCGCCTCTTACAACGAAGGGTTTCGCGCCCCGAATCTGGCGGTGCTGAATCAGCGCGAACGCACGTTTGTCCAGGCCTACGCCGATACGTTCCGCGTGCCCATCACGGGACTGGCTTCGGACGGCACCGTCAACCGCACCTATACCACGGCCGGCAATTCGGCGCTGGAGCCTGAGTTCAGCAAGGGCAAGAGCGCCGGGGTCGTGGTGGATGTTCCCTGGGTCAAGGGCCTGTCGTTCACGGTCGATTTCTGGGAAATCGACCAGCGCAACATCATTGATGCCGACACCACCGCCCAGGTGATCTCCAATGACTACCAGCTGCTCCGGGCGTTTACCCAGAAACAGCTGTCCTCCGGTGTGGCCATTGGCGCGATCAACACCGGCAGCGGCACCGCCAGCTACGTTGGAGACCCGCGCATCACGCGGGCGGCGGTCCCGGCCGCCGATGTCGCTTTTTTCACCTCCTACAACGCGAGTCGTCCCACGGCGGATCAGATCGCCGCGTTCGGACCGCTGACGGCCCTGCGCACGGCGTTCAGCAACAGCTCCAAGGCCTTTGTCTCCGGCACGGACATCGCGATGAACTACCGATTGCCGGAACTGCCGGTCGGACGGATCAGCCTCGGGACCGAGTGGGCTTACCTGACCGAGTCCTATGCCACGCTGCCGGGCAGCACGGTGCGGGACGAGCGGCTCAATCAGAACGGTGCGGCGCGCTGGCGTGGCAATGCCCATGCCACCCTGCGCCGGGGCGACTGGACGGCCGGGTTGAGTGCGTACTACATCGGACCGTTTGCCGACACCGGTGCCACCACCACGCAGGCGGTGTATGACTCGCTCGGCAAACCCTCCTACATCGCAGTGTCCGAGGATCAGGGATCGCTGAGTTACTTCTACAAGGTGGCGGAGTCGCTGAGTTTCAATGCCTTTGTCACGAAACGGTTCGGTTCCGATGCGGGCCGCTGGTTGCGCAACTCCAGTGTGCGCCTGGGGGTCACCAACCTGACCGACGAGGAACCGCCGCTCAGCGCCGACCCCTCTGGTTATCAGGCCTCCGTCTACAACTACCTGGCAATTGGGCGCACCTGGACCCTGGAGGTTACCCGCCGGTTCTGACCGACTTGGCCAGGCAGGGAGCCAAAGCCCGCCGCAACCTTCGGGCCGGCGTGTGCACCGCCTTGCCATTCCCCGCCGCCAAGCGTGTGCTCCCTGATCTCCTTTTCACCATGACCCGACTTTCCTCCTCCCTGCTTGCGGTGTGCCTCGGTCTCACGGCCGGTGTGGCCGGCGCCCAGACCACCAAGACCGATGTTGCGGCCCGCATTGACCGCGACCAAGCGGTTTACACCGACCTGATGATGAAGATCTGGGACTATGCCGAAGTCGGCTTCCAGGAGCATAAAAGCACGGCCGTGCTGCAGGAGCGCTTGAAACAGGAGGGCTTCGCGGTGCAGTCGGGGGTGGCCGGCATGCCGACCGCCTTTATTGCGACGTTTGGCAGCGGACAGCCGGTGATCGCCGTGCTCGCTGAATACGACGCGCTGCCGGGGCTTTCGCAGCAGGCGACGCCGGAGAAGAAGGAACGCCCTGGCAGCACCGCGGCCCACGCCTGCGGTCACCATGCCTTTGGTGCCGGTTCGGTGGAGGCGGCGGTGGCCGTCAAGGAGTGGCTCAAGGCCACGGGGCGGCCCGGCACGCTCCGGGTCTACGGTTGTCCCGCCGAGGAGGGCGGGTCCGGCAAGGTGTACCTCGTGCGCGCCGGGCTGTTCAAGGATGTCGACGTGGCGCTGCATTGGCACGCCAGCGACCGTAACGGCGTCACCACCGGCCCAACCAAGGCAAACGTCTCGGTGAAGTTCCGGTTTCACGGGATGGCGGCCCACGCCTCCGCCTCCCCGCACCGAGGTCGCTCCGCCCTCGATGGCGTCGAGGCGATGAACAACATGGTGAACATGATGCGGGAGCACATCCTGCAGGATACCCGCATCCATTATGTTATCACCAAAGGCGGCGAAGCCCCGAACGTCGTGCCGGCCTTTGCCGAGGTCTACTACTATGTGCGCCACCGCGATCGTGAGGTCGTGCGGGAGGTGTTTGAGCGGGTGTGCAACGCGGCCCGGGGCGCTGCGCTCGGCACGGGCACGACAGCGGACTGGGAGATCATTGGCGGGGTGCACGACCTCCTGCCGAACGAGACGCTCGCCCGGATTGCCCAGACCAATCTCGAGCAGGTGGGTGGGGTGGTTTATGATGACGCCGATCGGGCGTTCGCCACCGCCCTGGGTCGCAACCTGCCGGGTGGACGGGCGGCGGCGCTGGAGCTTGCCCGCGAGGTTCCGATGTTTGTCATTGATCCGCAGGGCGAGGGTGGCGGGTCGACCGATGTGGGCGATGTCAGTTACGCCGTGCCGACCGTGGGGGTCCGCACCGCAACCTGGGTGCCCGGTACCCCGGCCCACAGTTGGCAGGCCGCGGCCTGCGGAGCCACGGCGATTTGTGCCAAGGGACGTGTGGTCGCCGCCAAGGCCCTGGCCCTGACCGCGGTCGACCTGTTCACACAACCCACGTCCGTGACCGCCGCCAAGGCCGAGCTGGCCAAACGCCGGGGTGCCGACTTCGTCTATGTGCCGCTTCTCGGTGACCGCGCCCCGGCGCTCAACTACCGCAACTAGTGGAGGGCCTTTGGTCTTCAGGCTGCCGCAACGACCTGAGCCTGTCCTGAGCCCGCATGTCATTCTACGCGCCTGCCTTTGACCTGCGCCTGCCGTCCGTCGGGGACAGTCCAGTCGTATTTGATTCTCCCCACAGCGGCATGGACTGGCCGGCGGATTTTACGCCCGCGGCACCGCGGGCGGCGATTCTGACGACGTGGGACGCCCATGTGGAGGAACTGTGGAGCGGTGCACCCGCACACGGGGCGACGCTGCTCTCGGCCCGGTTTCCGCGCGCTTACGTCGATGTCAATCGAGCACGCAATGACATCGATCCCGCGCTCCTCGACGGTTCGTGGCCGGAGCCATTGGCGACTTCCGACTACAGTCGCCGGGGGATGGGCCTGATCCGGCGGCTGGCCCTGCCCGGCGTGGCCATGTACTCCGGCCCACTCACGGTCGCCGCCGTGCAGTCGCGCCTCGAGCGCTATTACGATCCCTACCGGCGTGCGCTCGAGTTGCGTCTGGATCAGCTGCGGGGCGTGTTTGGCACGGTCTGGCATGTGAACTGTCATTCGATGAAGTCGCGTGGCAATGGGATGAATACCGATGCGGGACAGGTGCGACCGGACATTGTGGTCAGCGACCGGCGCGGCCGCACGGCGGATCCTCGTTTCACGGCCTGGGTTGCGGCCTGGTTCGCCGATCGCGGCTTCACGGTGAAGGTGAATGAGCCCTACCTGGGCGGGCACCTCGTGATTTCGCAGGGCCGGCCCGAAGACGGCCGTCATAGTGTGCAGATTGAAATCAACCGGGCCCTCTACCTGGACGAAGTGAGCTTCACTCGCAGCGCGCGGTTTCCGGACTTGTGCCGGACCTTGTCCTCGTTTGCCGAGGGCGTCTGCGACTTCGCCCGGGACGCCGTGGAATCGAAGTCATGACCCCGCCGGGCCCCGTCTCCCGTTTTCAGCGTTTCCTCAACGGGGTTGAGGCCTTGGGCAACGCCCTCCCGCATCCGGCCTCGCTTTTTCTCCTGCTTTGCGGAATGGTGATCGCGCTCTCCTGGGTGTGTCACACGTTCGGCGTGCAGGTGATACACCCCTCCAAGGGGACTCCGGTCGAGGTGATCAACCTCCTCTCGGCCGACGGCCTGAGCCGCATCATCCTCGGGCTGCTGCCCAATTTCATTGGTTTTGCCCCCCTCGGCTCGGTGCTGGTCTGTGTGCTGGGACTGTCCGTGGCGGAGCACAGCGGCCTGCTTGCGGCGGTGATGCGGCGGATCGTGCAGGCGACCCCGCCCAGACTGCTCACGGGTGTCGTCGTGTTTTGCGGGACGCTGTCCCACAGCGCGGGAGACGTGGGCTACGTGCTCCTGCTGCCGTTGAGCGCGGCGCTTTTCCACTCGGCCGGACGACATCCCCTGGCTGGCCTGGCGGCGGCGTTCAGCGGCGTGTCCGGCGGTTTTGCCGCCAACCTGTTGCTCTCGCCGACCGACCTCATCCTGGCGGGACTGACACAGGAGGCTGCCCGCCTGATCCAGCCCGCCACCAGCGTGACGGCGATGGCCAACTACTTTTTTCTCGGGTCGTCCGTGCTCCTCGTCACGGTGGTGGGCACCGTGGTGACGGAGCGCGTTGTGGTGCCCCGGTTGGGTGTCTACGACGGCGACGTGCGTCCGGAACCGGTGGCGCTCCTGACTCCCGCCGAGTCGCGCGGATTGCGTTGGGCCGGCTGGACCCTGATGGGATTGGTGGTGCTGATCCTGGTCGGCCTGGTGCCGTCGGACGGATACCTGCACGATCCGGCGAATCCCGGGTTTCTGAAGTCCCTCTTTGTCCGTGGCCTGGTCTTCTTTATCTTTGTGCTCGGGGTCGTCCCCGGACTCGCCTACGGCCTGGGCGCGGGCACGCTGCGGAGTGATGCCGATGTCTACAAGGGGATGCAGAAGAACCTCGAACTCATGGCGGGGTATCTGGTCGTGGTGTTCTTTATTTCCCAATTCATCGCGCTCTTCGGCACCACGAACCTCGGCGTGATTCTGGCGGTGAAGGGCGCGGCGTTGCTCAAGGAGCTGGACCTTGGCTTGATTCCCCTGGTGCTCGGGGTCGTCCTGGTCACCTGCTCGATCGACCTCTTCGTCGGCTCGGCCTCGGCGAAGTGGGCGTTGCTCGCCCCGGTGCTGGTGCCCCTCTTCATGCTGCTGGGCTATTCCCCCGAGCTGACGCAGGCGGCCTACCGGGTGGGAGATAGTATTACCAATATCATTACACCGCTGTCCTCGAATTTCCCGCTCGTGCTCATGTTTCTGCAGCGGTACGCGCCGAAAGCCGGCATTGGGACGCTCACCGCCATGATGCTGCCGTTTTCCCTGGCCAATCTCGTGGCCTGGACTTCGTTTCTGGTCTTTTGGATTCTGCTGGGCTGGCCACTCGGTCCGGGGGCGCCATTGCACCTTCCGTGAGGCCGCGGCCGCGCCGGGGTCAATCGGAACGCCGGGCGGGGGTCGGACGAACGTCGCGGAGGGCCTTGGCCCCGCCGCGCAGGATGTCGATGAACTGGCGCAGCAGGACCGACGTGTCGCTGCGTGGCCAGACAGCGCAGAGGTCGAGCGGTGCGCAGTCTGAATCGATGTAGCGCAGGGAGGGCAGCTGGGGCGGAAGGATGAAAGCAGGCAGCACGCAGATGCCGTACCCGGCGGCGACCCGGGCGAGCATGCTTTCGATCCCTTTGCCCACTTTGGTCACCCGCGGAGAAAAGCCGGCGGCGCGGCACAGCCGGTTCACAAACGGGCGGTAGCCGGCGGATTCCCGCTCATCGATGGAAACCCAGTCCTCCGCCGCAAGATCGGCCAGGCGGATGCGCCGCGCGCCGGCGAGGGCGTGCGAGGCGGGCAGGACCACGCGCAGGCGAGAGCGCACCATCAGCAGGGAGTCGAGACCGTCCCGGGGATCGAAGTCCCCGGCCAGGGCGAAGCCGAGGTGGACGCGCCGGGCCCGGAGGGCGTTGAGCTGCTCGCCCAGGCGGAGATCGACCAGGGTGAGTTCGACGCCCGGGTGGCGGCGCCGGAATTCAGCGATCGCGTCGGGCACAAAGCGGTTGGCGATCCGCCAGTCATTGCTGATGATGAGTTCACCGTGCCGCCCTTGGGCCGTCTCCCGGACGGCCGCTCGGGCGATTTCGACCTGCGTCAGCAGCTTGGTCGCGTGGCTGTGCAGCACGCGACCGGCGTCGGTGAGCTGCACCTTGACCCGATTGCGAATCAGCAGCTGAGCCCCCAGTTCCTGCTCCAGGTCGCGAATCTGCCGGCTGAGCGTAGGTTGTGCCACGCGCAGGGATTCGGCGGCCCGGCTGAAATTGAGTCGCTCGGCGACGGCTTTGAAGTACTGCAGGTGGCGAAGTTCCATGAAGGGATCCACCACGGATGGACACAGATCGACACGGATACAAACCCCGTGTGCAAGGTTTGTCCCTCTTCCCCGGAGAAACGGGAAGACCTGATGGACGGATCCCACCCATGCCTGCAGCGGGACCCTGCGATCCCGATCTCCCCCCACCTTCGTCCTGGCAACGCCGAGTTCCCGCCGGCGGCTAGGCGACGGGATGTACGTCGGCGTGGCTGGTGCTCGCGGTGCCGTGACCGTGGGTGGCTCCCGCCGGTCGGGACTGGGGGCGGCGGTCGTGGGCGATCACGGTGTAGAAGGCCGGGACCACGAACAGCGTGAACAGCGTGCCGATCGACATGCCGGTGGCGATGACGAGCCCGATGCTGAAGCGACTCTCCGCCCCGGCACCGGTCGCGGAGAGCAGGGGCAGCACGCCCAGCACCATGGCGGCGGTCGTCATGAGGATCGGACGCAGGCGCACCCCGGCGGCGTGTTCCACCGCCTCACGCACCGTCATGCCCTGCTCCTCCTGGAGCTTGTTGGCGAACTCGACAATGAGGATGCCGTGCTTGGTGATCAGTCCCACCAGGGTGATCAAGCCGACCTGGGTGTAGATGTTGAGCGTGGCGAAATTGAAGAAGAGAAAGACCATCGCGCCGGCGATCGAGAGCGGCACGGACATCATGATGATAAACGGATCGCGGAAACTCTCATACTGCGCCGCGAGCACGAGGAAGATGACGATGACGGCGAGCACGAAAGTGCCCATGAGCGAGCCGCTTTCCTGGACGAACTGCCGCGATTCGCCCGCGTAATCCACCGTGAAGCCCTGGGGAAAGGAGCGGCTGGCCTCCGCCCTCAGCCAGTCGAGGGCCTGACCCTGGGAAACGCCCGGGGCGGGAAGGAAGGAGAGGGTGGCGGCGTTGAGCTGCTGGAAACGCCGAAGGTCGCGGGGCTGCACGCTCTCGGACAAGGTGGCGATGGTGGACAACGGGACGAGGGTCCCTTTTCCCGTCGAAATGTAGTAGGACGAAATCTGCTCCGGATTGAGACGCGCGAGGCGCGTCACCTGGGGCGTCACTTTGTAGGCGCGGCCGTCGATCGCGAACCGATTGACGTAACCGCCGCCGAGCATGGAACCGAGATCGGCGCCGAGCTGTTGCATGGTGATGCCGAGCGCGGCTGCCTTTTCGCGATCGATGATGATCTCGGTCTGCGGCTGGTCGAACTTCAGATTCGTGTCACCGAAAAGGAACAACCCGCTCTGCATCGCCTTCTGCACGAGATCGCTCGCGACCTCGCCCACGCGTTGCGGACTCTCGGTCGAGCCCACCACGAATTGCACCGGCAGCCCGCCCACGGCGCCGGGCAGGGAGGGACGGAGAAAGCCGGCGGACTTGGCGCCGGCGACCAGGCCCAGCCGACCCTGCAGGTCGACCAGCAGTTGCTGAGCGCTGCGCGTGCGCTGACTCCAGGGCTTCAGCCGCCAGCCGACGAAGGCGGTGTTGGGCGTGCCGCCGCGTCCGACGATCTGGAAGATTTCCGCGGTCTCGTCCGGGTAGGTTTTGCGGATGAGTGCGGTCACCTCATCGGCGTAGAGCAGGGTTTGCTCGACCGTGGCGTTCGGAGCGGTCTCCACCTGCATGAGCACGATGCCACTGTCCTCGGCGGGGGCCAGTTCGCTCTTCGTCATGAGGAAGAACGGGATGATCGCGAGGAACACCACGGCGGCCACGAAGAAGACTGCGGGACGGGTCTCGAGCGCGCGCTCGAGAAGGTATTCATAGCCCCGTTGCAAGCGACCGAACGACCGGTCGAGAAAGGCCTCGAAGCCTCGGCGGTTGGGGTTGTGGCGCAGGATGCGGGAACACATCATCGGTGTGAGCGTGAGCGCGACAAAGCCCGAGATGATGACGGAGCCGGCCAGCGTGAAGGCGAACTCCCGGAACAGGGCGCCGGTCAGCCCGGACTGAAACCCGACGGGGGCGTAGACGGCGGCGAGGGTGATGGTCATGGCGATGACCGGTCCGACCAGTTCGTGGGCGCCCTTGATGGCGGCATCAAAGGGGCTGAGCCCCTCCTCGATGTGCCGGTGGATGTTTTCGACCACGACAATGGCGTCGTCGACCACGAGGCCGATGGCCAGGACCATGGCGAGGAGGGTGAGCAGGTTGATTGAGAATCCCAGCGCCAGCATCAGTGCGGTGGCGCCGATCAGGGAAAGGGGAATGGCGACAATCGGAATCACCACCGAACGGAACGACCCGAGGAACAGGTAGATGACGATGATCACGATGATCATGGCCTCGATCAGCGTGGTCATGACCTCGTGGATTGAGTCGTTGATGAACTCGGTGAAGTCGGCCACGACCTTGCCCTCGAGTCCGGCGGGCAACTGGGACTGGATGTCGGGCATGACCTTGCGGACCCGGCCGATGACGTCGATGGAGTTGGCCGTGGGGAGCACGAAGATGCCGATGAACACGCCGTTTTCGCCGGAGAACTTGACGTTTGAATTGTAGTCCTCCGCGCCGAGAACCACGTCTGCGATGTCCCGCAGCCGCACCTGGTCGCCGTCTTGGTCGCGGATGACGATGTTGCGGAATTCCTCGACCGAGCGCAGATCGGTGCGGGCGGTGAGGTTGATCGAGAGCATCGAGCCCTTGGTCTGGCCGACCGCGGAGAGGGAGTTGTTCGTGGCGAGGACGGAGCGGACCTGGGCGGGGCTCAGATTGAGGGCGGCCATGCGGTCGGGCTTCAGCCAGATGCGCATGGCGAAGGTGCGCGCCCCGATGATGTCGGCCTTTTGCACGCCCTCGATGGTGGAGAGTTTGGGCTGCACCACCCGCGTCAGGTAGTCGGTGATCTGGTTGCCCTCGAGTGTGCGGCTGTAGAATCCGACATAGGCGGAGGCGGTGGTTTCACCCACGGAGACGTCGAAGACAGGATCCTCCGAGCCGGCGGGCAGTTCGCCGCGCACGCGGTTCACCTTGGCGGTGATCTGGGTCAGGGCGTCGTTGGGGTCGTAGTTCAGCCGCAACCGGGCGGTGATGGTGGCGGCGTTCTGCCGGCTGATCGATTCGACGTAGTCAATGCCGTCGGCCGAAGCGATTTCGCGCTCGAGCGGGGTTGTGACAAATCCACGGACCAGGTCGGCGCTGGCGCCCGGGTAGGCGACGCTGACGGTGACCACGGCGTTTTTGGTTTCCGGATACTGCCGGACCACCAGGGCCTGGATCGCCTGCCAGCCGATGATGAGGAGAAACAGGTTGACGACGGTGGCGAGCACCGGCCGCCGCACGAAAAGCTCGGTGAAATTCATGGCGGTTCAGCTTTCGGCCGGCTTCGGAGCGGGGTTGTTGGAGGGCAGGGTCGAGTTGTCGACCTTCACCGCCGATCCGTTGCGCAGTTTCATCTGGCCGGCGACCACCACATTCTCGCCGGGCTTGACCCCCTTGAGGATGCTCACCTGGTCGCCGCGCTTGGGGCCCACCGTGACGAAACGCTGCCGGGCGACCGACTGGGTTCCCGCCGGGGAGGTCTCATCGACTATGACATAGACGGAATCGCCATAGGGACTGTAGGTGATGGCCGACGACGGAAGCACCAGCACGTCGAGTTTGCCCGGCAGCACCACCTCGACGCGTCCGAACATGCCCGGTCGGAGCTCCTCGCTGGTGTTGGGAAAGACGGCGCGGACGCGGACATTGCGAGTCTCGTCGTTCACCCGCGGGCTCGTCGCCTCGATGGTGCCTTCGAAGGTGCGCGGCTGGAAGGCGTCGACCGCCAGCCTGACGGCCAGCCCGGGTCGGATAAGCGGAATATCCTGCTGGGGAAGTCCGAAGTCGGCGTAGATCGGGTCGACGGCCTCGAGGGACACAACGGCGTCGCCCTTGTTCAGAAACTGTCCGGGATTGACCTCACGCAGACCCAGGCGCCCGGAGAACGGGGCGACGATGCGTTTCTTGGCCAGGGTGGCGCGCAGCACGGCGATGGCGGCCTGGCTCTCGGCGGACGCGGCCTCGGCGGCGTCCAGGTCGGCTTGGGTATTGGAGACCTGAGTACGAAGTTCATGGGCCCGGTTCAGATTGACTGCGGCGAGTTTTGCCTGCGCCTCCAGACCCGCGAGTTGGGCGGTCTCAGTGCTGGTGTCCAGTTCGATGAGCACGTCTCCCTCCTTGACCTTGGCACCGGACTCAAAGGCAATCCGCACGATACGACCCTCGATTTCACTGCGCAGGACCACGCCGCGGTAGCTTTGCAGGGAGGCGACGGCCTCAAGTGTGTTCTCCCAGGTCTCGCGGGAAGGCTGCATGGCCGCGATGGTCACCACGGGTGGCTTGCGGGCGGCGCCGGCGGCACGCGCGACTTTGATCGTATAAGCCTTGTACCCGAAAATGGATCCGAACAGGGCTACAACAACGAGGGCAACCAGCAGGAAACGAATTTTCATGAAATCAGCGTGAAGGCGGAGAATGAGAGGTTCTCACAGTACGCTGACCCGTTGCGATTCGGAAATATTTCCTAGCTCTCGCCGTTATGCGTAGAAGCTATTACGTCGCATGAAAGCGATACGTGCCGGGGACGGGTGCATTGACGTGGGATTGACGCCCGCTTTGAAAGACCAGGGGGTTCGCCCAAGTGTGGGTTTGCTTCTTGGAATATGTTTGATCCTAGTAGTTTAGGTACTAACTCAGCAAAATACCTAGGCGCACTCGTTATGTTACCGGCGATTCGAGCCGAATTCCACGTTACTATGCGTAGGTTGCTCCCCCACTTCGCTTTGCTTGGCTACGCCCTGGTTTTGCCTGGAGGCCTTGGGGCGGAGCATCGTCCGGACAACGAGGGGCCGCGCGTCGGCCTGGACCTGTCGGTCGACGCCGCCGCAGGGCTGCGGGGCGGGGCGGCGCGGGGTGAGTCCGTGCACGGCTTGATGTTGGGTCGTGTGGAGGGCTCCCGGGCCGTCGGCAGTGCCGGCACGGAGCTGGGCTATTTTGGCAGCGTCCTCGGGTTGCGCGGCCGCGGGCCGACGGGGAAGTACCTCGGGGACTTTCTGGCGGCGAGCAACAGCGAGGGATTTGAAAGTGTGCGGCTTTATTCCTGGTGGGCCGAACTGATTTCGCCCCACTGGTCCCTGAGGGTCGGTGCCCTGCTGGCGGACGAGGAGTTCCTTGGGACCGAGGCCGGAGGGGCCCTGATCAACTCCGGGTTCGGATGGCCGGCCTTTGTTTCCGGCAACACGGTCAACACCGGACCGGCCTTCTTCGCCGCGGCCCCCGGGGCCCGGCTGGCCTGGACGCCGGCGCCCGGCCTCACCTGCCAGATTGGTATTTATGATGGCGATACGTTTGACTCGGCGGACGGTGATCCGGCGGTCAACCGACATGGCCTGCACCTGGGCCTGGGCGGCCGGCAGGGCTGTTTTATCATCAGCCAGGTGGCGTTCACGCCGGAGTCCCGTCCCTGGCGCGCGCTGGGTGGGGCCTGGTGGCACACCGGCGATTTCTCCGACCTGCTGCGCGACGACTCCGGAGCGCCCTCCGCCCTCTCAGGACGCGAGCCGCGTCTTCACTCCGGCAACGGCGGGCTCTTCGTTGCCCTCGAGCGCACCTGGGGTGGCGAGCCGGGATCAGCGGGCTCCGTGGATGCCCACATCCGGCTGGGAACGTCACCGGAAAATCGCAGTGCCGTGGCCTGGGCAGCGGATGCAGCGGTCGCCTGGCGCGGACCTTTTCCCTCCCGCGGCGATGACGTGCTGGCGGTGGGACTGACCGAGGCGCGCTTCAGTGATGACCTGGCCACGGCCTCACGCCTGGCGAGTCCGGACGAGCCCGCGCCCGACTACGAACGCGTGCTCGAGGTGAGCTACACCTGGAAGATCAACGACCGCTTCTCCGTGCAACCCGACCTCCAGTGGGCGCGCCATCCCGGCGGGAGCCCGGCGTTGCGCGACTCGCTGTTGGTGATGACGCGTTTCATGGCGTCGTTCTAGGGGGTGCCGACAGTGCCGGCCGCGTCACGCAGCCGGTCGACTCCGGCTGAGACGGGTCGACGCTTTCTTCCCAGTCCGCGCAGCCTGTCCATCCAGAGATAGACGACGGGCACGGAGTAAAGGGTGAGGAGCTGGCTGACGACGAGCCCGCCGACGATGGCGAGGCCAAGGGGGCGCCGCATTTCCACGCCTTCCCCGGTCGCGAGCACGAGGGGCAGCGCGCCGAGGAGGGCGGCGAGATTGGTCATGAGGATGGGACGCAGCCGCATGCGCGCGGCCTCATAGATGGCTGCGCGCGGCGCGAGTCCCCCCGTGCGTTCGGCATCGAGCGCGAAATCGATCATGAGGATGGCGTTTTTCATCACGATGCCGATGAGCAGGAAGAGTCCCAACAGGGCGATCAGCGTAAACTCCGTGCCGGTCAGCCGGAGGGCGAGGAGCGCCCCCAGGCCGGCCGAGGGAAGGGTGGAGAGGATGGTGATCGGGTGGATGAGGCTCTCGTAGAGGATGCCGAGCACGAGGTAGACCGCGACCAGCACGCCGAGAATCAGCAGGGGTTGATTCTGCAGCGTCCGCTGAAAAGTCTGCGCGGTGCCGGCCAACCGCCCGAGCACCTCGGTCGGCAGCATGATTCTGGCCATGGCTCCTTCGATCGCGGCCAGTCCCTGCTCAAGCGACACCCCGGGCGCGAGGGAGAAACCGACATTCATCGAGGCGAACTGCCCGGTGTGGCGGACGCGGTCGTCGATCAAGGAAAAGTCATACCGGGTGAAGGCGGACAGGGGCACGCGCGCGCCGTTTGCTCCGATGACCTGGACCTGGTCGAGGACCACCGGGTCCTCGGTGTAGTGGGGTTCCAACTCCATGACCACGCGGTACTGGTTCAGCGAATCGTAGAGCGTGGCGATCTGCCGCTGGCTGAAGGAGCTGTTCAGCACCTGTGTGACCATCCGCATGTCGACTCCGAGGCGGCGTGCCGCCTCGCGGTCGATGTGCAGCATGACCTGCTTGGTGCCCTGGTCGGAGGGACCGTCGACATCCACCAATTCGGGCAGGTCTTGCAGCGCGCGCGACACCTTGGGGCCCCATTCCCTCAGCAAGGAGAGCTCGCTGGCGAGCAGGGAGAAGTCGTAGGAACCGGCTTCGGAGGTGCGCGGCATTTCGATGTCCTGGGCCACGTTCAGCCACATCGCGCCGCCGGCCACGAGCGGCATTTTCTCCCGCAGCCGGTTGATCACCGCGGAGGCCGACACCCGCCGCTCGGAGAGGGGTTTCAGCCGAATCATCACCCGGGCATTGCTCATGCCGGTGGCGCCGCCGCTGGACCCGATCACATCCTGCACCGCGGGGTCCTCCATCACGAGCCGCCGGTAGATTTCGATCTTGGGCTGCATCACCTGGTAGGAGAATCCGTCGTCGCCCCGCACAAAGCCCTGCAATTGCCCCGTGTCCTGCTGTGGCAGGAAACCCTTGGGAATGCGGACGTAGAGCGTGACGTTGAGCGCGATCGTTCCGACGAGCAGCAGGAGCGTGAGCGTGGCGTGACGCAGCACCCAGTCGAGCGAGCGGGCGTAGCCGCGCCGGACGGCGTTGAAGGCGGTGTCGGTGACACGGTGCAGCCGGCTCGGGACTTCCCCGCCGGGTTTTTTCAGCCACCGGGCGCAGAGGCTCGGGGTCAGGGTGAGGGACACCCCGAGGGACACCAGCATCGCGGCCGCGAGCGTGATCGAGAATTCGCGGAACAACCGCTCGACCAGCCCGCCCATGAATAGGATGGAAACAAAGACCGCGACCAGGGACAGGTTCATCGCCAGCAGCGTGAATCCGACCTCGGCCGAGCCCTTCATGGCGGCGCGAAACGGGGAGAGCCCGCGCTCGATGTGGCGCGAGATGTTTTCCAGCACGACAATCGCATCGTCCACCACCAGTCCGGCCGCGACAATCAGAGCCATGAGCGAGAGGTTGTTCAGCGAAAAACCATAGAGGTACATGATGCCGAACGTGCCGATCAGGGAGACCGGGATGGCCAGACTCGGGATCAACGCGGCCCGGGCGCTGCCGAGAAACAGCAGCACGACCAGCATGACGAGCACGGCGGAAATAAAGAGGGTGGTCTGGGCTTCGCGCAAGGTGGCGCGGATGCCGGGCGAGCGGTCCATCACCACCGCGAGGTCGGCGTCGGCTGGCAGCAGCGCCCGAAGCGCAGGGAGCTGCGCCTTGATCGCGTCGATTGTGGCGATGATGTTGGCGCCGGGCTGCCGGCTGATCATCAGCAGGACCGCGGGACGCTCGTTGTGGAACCCGCTGCTGTACCGATCCTCGACGGAGTCGGTGACCCGGGCGACGTCACGCAGCCGGACTGGCGCGCCATCGCGGTAGCGGATGATCAGCGGCAGGTACTGTTCGGCCCGGCGAAGTTGGTCGCTGGTCTGGACCTGCCACATGCGGTCACCCTGCTCGACCGCCCCGCGCGGGCGCAGGGAGTTGGTTTCGGAAATGGCGCGCCGGACTTCATCCAGTGCGATGCCGTAGTGGGCGAGGGCATGCGGATTGAGTTGAACCCGCACTGCGGGAAGCGAACTGCCACCGACTGACACCTCGCCCACGCCCTGGATTTGGGAGAGCTTTTGGGCGAGGATCGTGGACGCACTGTCATAAAGCACGCCGGGGGCAAGGTTGGGGGAACTCAGGGCGAGCGCCATGATCGGAGCCTGCGAAGGATTGACCTTCCGGTAGGTGGGGTTGCCCGGCATGCCGGCCGGCAACTGGCCCCGGGCGGCATTGATGGCCGCCTGCACGTCGCGTGCGGCGGCGTCGATATCCCGGTCGAGGCTGAATTCCAGCGTGATGGACGCGGACCCCTGGCTGCTCCCGGAGGAAATCGCGGTCACACCGGCGATGCTGCCCAATGCGCGTTCCAGTGGGGTGGCCACGCTGGCCGCCATGGTCTCGGGACTGGCCCCGGGCAGCGAGGCGTTGACCCGGATGGTGGGGAAGTCCACCTGGGGCAGGGGTGACACCGGCAGCAGTCCGTAGGCCAGCGCGCCGACAAGCACCAGCGCCACCGCCAGCAGGCAGCTGGCGACCGGTCGACGGACGAACGGCCGGGACAGGTTCATGCGGAGGTGGCGGGATCGAGCGGGGATGCAGCGACCGGGACGCGGGATGGTGTTGGCGTTGCCTTGCGGCTGACGCGCCGGCGGGAAAGTCGATCGAAGAACAAGTACACGACCGGCGTCGTGAACAAGGTGAGCACCTGGCTGACCAGCAGGCCGCCGACCATGACGAGGCCCAGCGGTTGCCGCAACTCCGCGCCCGAGCCCGAGGCGAGCATGAGCGGCAGGGCGCCGAAGAGCGCCGCGAGCGTGGTCATGAGGATCGGGCGGAAGCGGAGCAGGGCGGCCTGGTGGATGGCCTCGCGGGGTGACAGACCCTGGCGACGTTCGGCCTCCAGCGCGAAGTCGATCATCATGATGCCGTTCTTCTTGACCAGGCCGATGAGCAGGATGATCCCGATGATCGCGATCATGTCGAGGGGCTGGCCGGTCAGGTGCAACGCGAGCAGGGCGCCGAGCGTGGCCGAGGGCAGCGTCGAGAGGATGGTGATGGGATGGATACTGCTTTCGTAGAGGATGCCGAGGACGATGTACATGGTCACCACCGCTGCGAGCACGAGGAAGAGGGTGCTGGACAGCGAGGAGCGGAAGGCGTGGGCGGCTCCCTGGAAACGCATTTCAATCGCCTCGGGCAGGGCCAGCCCGGCGGCGGCGCGCTCGATGGCCGTCACCGCCTCGCCGAGGGAGGCGTTCCGTCCGAGGTTGAAGGAGACGGTCACGGCCGGGAACTGGCCGACGTGATTGATCAGCAGCGCAGCCGAGCGCTCGGTCACACGGGCGATGCTCGCGAGCGGCACCGGGCGGCCGGATCCCGACTCGACAAACACCGTTTCGAGGGCGGCCGGTCCGGAGGCGAGCCGCGGATCCGCCTCCAGCACCACCCGGTACTGGCTGGCCTGGGTGAACAGCGTGGAGATTTGCCGCTGGCCAAATGCGCTGTAGAGCGCGTCGTCGATATCGGCCACGCTGATACCCAGCCGGCTGGCGGCGTCGCGGTCGATTTCAATGAAGGCCTGCAACCCTTCGTTTTGCAGGTCTCCCGCGACGTCGGACAGCTCCGGCAGGGTCTGGAGGTGGGCGACCAGCCGGGGCACCCAGTCGCCCAGCAGGGCGCCGTCGGGCGAGGTGAGGGTGAACTGAAACTGGGTGCGGCTGACCCGGTCCTCGATCGTCAGTTCCTGCACGGGCTGCAGGTAGAGCGTGATGCCGTTGACCTCGCGTGCGGCGAGGCGGAGACGGTCGATGATCTCGGACGCCGATTCGCCCCGCTCGGCGTGCGGCTTGAGGTTGATCAGCATCCGCCCGCTGTTGAGCGTGGAGTTGGTGCCGTCGACGCCGATGAAGGAGGACAGGCTGAGCACGGCCGGGTCCTCGAGGATGCGGCGGGCGAGGGCCTGCTGGCGCTCCGACATGGCGCTGAACGAGATCGTTTGCGGCGCCTCCGTCACTGCCTGGATGGCGGCGTTGTCCTGGACCGGGAAAAACCCCTTGGGCACCGTCAGGTAGAGTCCCGCGGTGAGCGCGAGCGTGGCCAGGGTGGCACCGAGGGCGAGACGCTGGTGCTGGAGCACCCAGTCCAGCCACCGGCCGTAGCGGGCGATGATGCGGTCGAGCAGGCCGGGCTCGCCGGCGGTGGCGGCGTGCGCGGGAAGCATGCGCGCGCACATCATGGGAGTGAGGGTGAGCGAGACGACGAGCGAGATGAGGATCGACACCGCGAGCGTGATCGCGAACTCGTGAAAGAGACGTCCCACCACATCGCCCATGAACAGCAGCGGGATGAGCACGGCGATGAGCGAGATGGTGAGCGACACCAGCGTGAAGCCGATCTGGGAAGCTCCCTTCAGCGCGGCCTCCATCGGCGAGGCTCCCTGCTCGCGGAAACGGGCGATGTTCTCGAGCATGACGATGGCGTCGTCGACCACGAACCCGGTGGCGATAGTCAGCGCCATCAGGGTGAGGATGTTGAGCGAGAATCCGGCCAGGTGCATGACGCCAAACGTGCCGATGAGCGAGAGCGGCACGGCGATGGACGGAATGATGGTGGCGGCAAAATTCCGCAGGAAGGCGAAGGTCACGAGCACGACCAGGCCGATGGCGAAGATCAGCTCGTGCTGCACATCCCGCACGGAGGCGCGGATGCTGAGCGTCCGGTCGGTCAGCACGGTGAGATCCACCGCCGCGGGCAGGCTGGCGGAGAGTTGGGGCAGGAGGGCGCGCACGCGGTCGACCACCTCGATGACATTGGCGCCCGGCTGCCGCTGGACATTGACCAGCACCGCCGGCAGCTCGCCGGACCACGCGGCCAGCCGGCGGTCCTCCGCGGCGCTGACGATGTGGGCGACCTCGCCCAGACGCAGCGGGGCGCCGTCACGCCAGGCGAGGATGAGCTGCTGGTACTCCTCGACCGAGCGCAGCTGGTCGTTGGCATCCATCAGGATATTACGTGTCGGACCGTCGAAACTGCCCTTGGGCTGGTTGACGCTGGCGGCATTGATCGCCGCGCGGACATCGGCCAGGTTTAGGCCGCGGGTGGCCAGTTCCGCGAGGTTGACCTGGATGCGCACGGCGGGCCGCTGACCGCCGGCGAGGCTGACCATGCCCACCCCGGGAAGCTGAGCCAGTTTCTGTGCGATGCGGGTGTCGACGAGGTCGTGCACCCGCGGCAGTGGCAGGCTGTTGGAGGTCACCGCCAGGGTGATGATCGGCGTATCCGCCGGGTTGACCTTGCGGTAGACCGGAGGGGTCGGGAGGTCATTGGGCAGAAGGTTGCCTGCGGCGTTGATCGCGGCCTGCACCTCCTGCTCGGCCACGCCCATGGAGACTTCGAGCGCGAACTGCAACGTGATGACCGAGGCGCCGCCGGAGCTGGTCGACGACATCTGATTCATGCCCGGGATCTGGCCGAAACGACGCTCGAGCGGCGCGGTGATGGCGCTGGCGGTGACGCGCGGGCTCGCACCCGGATAGAAGGTGAAGACCTGGATCGTGGGGTAGTCGACCTCGGGCAGTGCGGCCACCGGCAGCAGGCGGTAGGCGAGGATGCCAGAGAGCATCAATGCCACCATCAATAGCGTGGTGGCGACCGGCCGGAGGATGAAGGGGCGGGACGGATTCATTTCCCGCGCGGTGTCCGGGAGGGTGACGGCTCGGGCGGGGGCGCGGAGGCGCCATTGACCACGATGACGCTGCGCCCCTCGCGCAGCCGGTCGAGTCCCTCCAGCACCACTTGGTCGCCGGGCTGCAGTCCCTGGGTGATGGACTGCAGGACACCGTCCGAGGGCCCGAGCACGAGGTCCCGCACCACGGACTTGTGCTCGGCATCGACAATGTAGGCGTAGGTGCCGCGCGATCCGTACTGCACGGCCGCGGCGGGAATGACGAGCGCGTCGGTGAGGGTGCGCACACGGAGGCGGACATTGACAAATTGGTTCGGGAACAGCCGCTCGTCCTCATTGGCGAACTCGGCCTTCAACCGCAGGGTGCCGGTGGCCACGTCGATCTGGTTGTCGACGGTCTTGAGCACGCCTGAAGCCAGACGGGTTTGTTCGCTGCGGTCCCATGCCTCGACCACCAGGAGTTCACCGGCGCGCAACGGATCGAGGACTTTTTGCAGGTCGACCTCCGGCACGGTGAACATGACTGAAATCGGCTGCGTCTGGGTGATGACGACCAGACCGCCCGCCTCGCCGCCGCGGATCAGATTCCCAGCGTCAACCTGGCGGAGGCCGAGCCGACCGGAGATGGGCGCCTCGATTTTTGTGTAGCTCAATTCGAGACGGGCCGTGTCCACCTGCGCCTGGAACGAGGCGAGCGCCCCCTCGCGTTCCGCCACGAGTGCCTGTTGCAGCTCCAGTTCCTGAAGGGTGAGCAGGTTTTTTTGAAAGAGCTGCTCGTAGCGCTGCAGGTCGCTCCGCGCCGTTTGGGCCTGGGCGAGGTTCTGACGCTGTTGTCCCTCCGCCTGCGCAAGCCGGATCCGGTACGTGCTGGGATCGATCTCGGCCAGCAACTGGCCCTTTTCCACCCGCTGTCCCTCTTCGAACGCGACCCGGAGCAGCTGTCCCTCGACCCGGCTGCGGACCGTCACCGTGTTCAGCGGAACCACGGTGCCGATCGACTTCAGGTGCACGGCGAGGTTCTGACGTTGCGCAACGACGGTCTTGACCGGGACCGCCTGGTTGCCGCTGCGCGGCCCGCTCCACGAAGACCGCGAGCCCGCCGCGGGGGGCGGAGTGCGGAAGCCAAAGTACCAGACACCGACCGCTATCCCCAGAGTCACAGACGTGTAGATGACTCGGCGTAACCAGGGGGATGAGGCGGGGACAGAAGACATGATGTAAATGAAAGGCAGAAACGCAGGGGCGGGAGCCGTCCGCCTAGAGCAGAATCGCCGATGCCGTCGGCGCAAGGCCGCGCGACTTGGAATTGCAGTTTTTTTTCGTCCTGAACAACGGATCGACACCGAAACGGCGGGATTCGGGCGGGAGGCTGCCGGCCCCTACGCGCGTCGATGGGCTGAAAGGACCATTGGTCGTGCCTCGACCGCGAGTTGACTCGCATTCTCCGGGCTTGATCGCCTTCGTCTCGGTCTTTGGATAGAAATGCCGCTCTTTGCGGTTGGGAGCATGCCACACGCCACGGAATCGAAGGGTCCCTTCACGCCCGGACGACATCGCGCTCGAGTCGTGCGTGACCGACTGATGCGCGCACTCGGCGTGCCCGTGTTGGGGTTGTCCATCCCCCAAGTCACCGGAGCGCTCAAGCCTCTGACCTGGCAGCAGCCGGGTTATTGGATTGGCGTGGTTTTATTCCTGCTGTTTGCATTTGTCGTCTGGCAGGGCAACCGCTGGATCCTGCTCCAGCTCCGCGATCGGTTCGACTGGCTGCAGCGTCCGCGTCAGCGGATTGCGGCGCTGCTGGTGGCTACGTTTCTCTACACCGTGCCGGCCACCCTCGTGGCGGTGATTCTTTGGTACAAGCTCGGGCCGATCGGACAAGTCAACTGGGCCGCGGTGGTGTCGTCCACGTTTCTGGTCGAGATCGCCGTGATCGGTGTGACCAACATCTATGAGACGTGGTTTCTTGTGACCGACCGGTTCGAGGACCGCCTGCGGCTGGAGCGCAATGAACGACGCCGGGTGGAGATGGAGCTCAATGGCCTGAAGAGCCAGCTGGCCCCGCATTTCCTCTTCAACTGCCTCAACACCCTCAACGTGCTGATTGCGGAAGACCCGGCGGCGGCCCGGACCTTCACCCAGAGCATGGCGAGCGTCTGCCGCTACCTCCTCGAGCAGCAGCGGCGCGAGTTGGTGCCACTGCATGAGGAGCGGGATTTTTTTGATGCGTACGCCACGCTGGCCCGGCTGCGGTTTCCCTCGGGCCTGCAGATCGACGTCATCGGCTTCGAGTCGACGGCCGGTTTGCTCATTCCCCCGGCCTCGCTGCAACTCCTGCTGGAAAATGCGATCAAGCACAACGGCATCAGTGAGAAGGCGCCGCTGCGAGTCACCGTGAAGCTCGAAGGTGACACCCTGACCTTCAGCAACCCCCTGCGTTTTGTGCCCGATCCGCCCCGCTCGACCCAGGTGGGACTAAAAAACCTGCGCGAGCGCTTCCTGCTCACCGTCGGCCGAGAGCTGGTGGTCGACAAGAGCGGCGGCTGCTTCCGCGTCATCCTGCCCCTCGCACGCAATTTCGTGGCCTGAGCCGGAGTGGAGTGTCTGACTTCGTGCAGGGCGGAGTGGAAGCCCATTTCGGGTGCGTCGTCCGAGAAACGCGGAGGCGCGATGGCGCGGAGAAGAGCGGGCGGTGAGAGGTGAGGGAGTGTCAGAGGCCTTGAAGCGAAGAGCGCTTTCGCGGAGAGGGTCGCCGAAAGTACCTTCACGGCACATTCAGGTGCGGATGTCGCGCTAGGGCGAATCAGGGTATCAACCTATTTTCCGCAGTTGAAGACAATCGATCCGATCATAAACCACGGATGGACACAGATAAACGCGGATCTGGAGCGTATAGAGTTCTTCACCTACAAGGTGAATGCCAGCGTTGGCGTAACTCGTTTGTATCCGTGTCGATCAGTGTCCATCCGTGGTTCAATCACTGTTTTTAGGATCAACGGATGGTTCGTGCACGAGATCTGGCAACCGGATCGATTCGCGGCTCCGCGACTTTGCGTGAGACCGGATCGGGCAGCGATCCTCGATCTAGAAACGGGCTCGCCGTTCCGCTACAAACCGACTCGGAGAGAGAACTTCGGTCCGCGCGACGCCGCGCCGCATTTTTGCTGCGCTCGGGTTGGAGGTCCTACTCCCATGAGCTTGCCTCGGCGCCGCTTTAGGTTTTAGATGGGCGAGTTAACCTATTTGTAATAAAGAACTTTATGGAAATTGAACGGGGGCGTTGGCAGCTTTGCTGGTGGTGGGCATGGGTCGCACCGCTTCTGTGTTTAGGGGCGACGGCGGGAGCGCAGGTGGCGGTGGAGCCGCCGGTGAAACTGGCGGAGGTGGTGGTCACGCCGAGCCGGTTCGGGGTCTCCGATGACCCCACGGCGTCGTCGGCGACCTTGACTCAAGCCGATCTCGAGACCCTGCCGCAGGTGGGGGAGGACTTGTACCGCTCGATTGCGCGGCTGCCGGGGGTGGCGGCGGACGACTTCACCGCCAAATTCTGGATACGGGGCGCACCCAACTCGCAGTTGCTCGCGCGTCTGGATGGTCTCGACTTGATCGAACCGTTTCACCTCAAGGACATCGACGGGGCGCTTTCCATTGTCGATCTGCCGTCGATCAACCGGCTCGACCTGGTTACGGGTGGCTTCACGGCGGAGTTCGGAGACCGGCTGGCGGGCGTGCTCACGCTCGAAACCGCCACCGCCCCCCGCGGGAACGCGTCGACTTCGCTCGGCCTCAGTCTGACCGGAGTGCGGGCCTCGCATGCCGGACGGTTTGCCCAGGGGCGGGGTGCCTGGCGGGTGACGGGCCGGCGGGGCTATCCCGACCTCGCGCTCAAGCTGGAGGGACGCGACGACGAGGTGTTTCCCCGGTACTACGATGGCGCCTTCAAGGTCGACTATGCCCTGTCACCGCGCCACCGGTTCTCCTTTCAGGCCCTGCATGCCGGCGACACGCTGACTTTCCGCGAGGACAACGAACCCGAGCTGCACAGCCGCTACCGCAGCGACTATGCCTGGCTGCGCTGGCAGGGCGAACCGCGCGACGGCTGGGTGGGCGAGGCGGTGCTGTCGTACTCGCACCTGACCTGGAATCGTCAGGGCGCGGGGTTCTTCGACCAGCGCCTCCGTCTCGACCTGAACGATGATCGCGCGCTCTCGGTGCTGGCGTTTCGCAACGACTGGACCCTGGCGGTGTCGGACCGCCTCGTGGTGCGCGGCGGTGTGGAGGCGGAGTCGGCGGACGCGGATTACACCTACGTGCTCCTGCGCGAGGAGAATGCGGTGGTCAATGGCGTGCAGGTTGTCGACCGGCGCACGGCCAACCTGCACCTGTCGCCGGGAGGCGAAGGCTGGGGTGTATTTGTTTCTCCGCGACTGCAGGTTTCTCCGTCGCTGGTGATCGAGGCCGGGGCGAGGCTCGATCGCGATCCGGCCAAGGGGGCCGATCAGGTCAGTCCGCGATTCAACGCCTCCTGGTCGCCCGGACCTGACACCACGGTGCGTGCGGCCTGGGGCGAGTACCATCAGGCCCAGGGCCTGCACGAACTTTCGGTGGCAGATGGGCAGACGACATTCCAGCGGGCCGAGCGGGCGGAGCATCGGGTGGTGGGGATCGAGCACCGGTTGAAGTCGGGGCTGAGTCTCCGGGCCGAGGTGTACCAACGGCTCGGCCGGCAGGTGCGGGTGCGGTGGGACAATCCGGTCAACCTCTACAATGTGTTTCCGGAAATTCAGTCGGACCGGACGCGGATTGCACCGTCCGGGAGCGATGCGCGGGGCGTCGAGCTGATGGTGGCGCGACGGGTTCGCCGCGGCTGGGGCTGGTCGGCCAGTTATGCGCTGGCACGCTCGGAGGAGACCGTGGGTGCCCGCACCTTGCCGACGGCGCGAGATCAGCGTCACACCGTGTTTGCCGACCTCAGCTACGTGCCCGATGCCCGCTGGAGTTTCAGTGCGGCGTGGCAGTATCACACCGGCTGGCCGACGACGGATGTCGGGTATGTGCTCATCCCGCTCAACAACGGACGTCGCTTTGTGCAGCGCGTGGTGGGTCCCGCCTATGCGGAGCGCCTGCCGGCGTATCATCGCCTCGACTTGCGCGCGACCCGCCGGTGGGTCTTGAAACGCGGCGAACTGCGGGCGTTCGTCGATTTGTTCAATGCCTACGACCACGCCAACCTCGTGGGGTACACGTACAGCGCGAACGTCCAGGGCAACCAGGTGACGGCGCAGCCCAAACCGAAGGACCTGCTTCCGATCTTGCCGAGCCTGGGGGTGGAGTACGAGTTTTGAAGGGGAGCGTGGGAGAAGGGGCGGTGGTACGTGGGGCCGCCGACCCTGGGCGTAAGCTGGGTAAGCGTGCCCTGGGTCAGAGCATCTCGGCGAAGCGTGGATGGAGGGGGAGTTGCCGCAGTCGTGCAGGCGCGTCAACGTGAGGTGTAGGGCCACCGGGGGAGACTCATCCCGTCGTTGAAACCACGGTCCGCATCCGATGGAGGCGTTCCCGTGGTCGCGGGATCGACGCCGGGGGGACGATCATCGCACCAAGCTGCCGGCTCGTGGGCCGCTTTCGGAAGGGACATTCGGATACGGTGCAGGTGGGGAATCGGTGCCGCGTCGATTTGCCACGCGCAACCGGCGCCGTCGGAGCGGCGCCCTCCATTGGTGCGGCCTGCGGCCACCCTTGGCGGACCCGGCGGAACACCGCCGGGGAGGTTTCCGTCCCAACGCGACCGCAGGGTCGCCTCCCTCCTCACCCGCTGCGGGTGCACACCTGGAGGGCGTCCTATTTGACGGTAGCGAGTTCGGCGGCGAGCAGCTCGCGCACGCGGGCCTTGGCGTCGGCGAGGGGGAGCTCTCCCTTGTCGATCTTGGCGAGCAGCGCCTTCTGCGCGAGGTAGTCCTTGTTCACCACCCCGGCTTTGCTCTGGAGCATGCGCCATGATTTCCGGCGTTCGACTGCGAAGAGCACCATTTGACGCGACACGGCGTAGTAGGCGATCTTGCCGTGCTCCTCGGCCTGGATGTAGGAGCCGAAATTTTTCACGAAACTGCGGTGCTTCGGGTCGAAGACGCGACGGTGCTGCACGTCGTCCTGGGTGATGAACATCACCTGGTCGTCGAGCAGGGTGAGCTTCGCGGCGTCCTCGGCCTTGATTGCCTTGACGTGTTTGCGGAAGCGTCCCTCGGTGATGCCCCAGTGCGCGACGGTGAAGTTGTATTCCTCGCCGGTCGACGCGTACTTCGTGCGCCACCAGTCGCGGTCGAGCGTCGGATTGCCCTTGAGCTCAAACGACTCCTGAGCGGTTTCACCCTTGCGGGGATTGAAGACAAACTCGGGCATGCCGCGGCAGTCGCGCACCATCTTGGCCTGGTCGGCGCTCATGTTGTCGGCGACGGCGTGTTCCGGCTGGCAGGTGGTGTAGCACTGGAAGAACGCGGTGCCGCGGTACTCGAGGCCATCCAGCATCGCCTTGTAGAGCTTGGCGGAGTTGGCCATCGAGACCTGCGCGACGAATGGGGAGCCGTGGCCGCTGGTGAAGGCTTCGGCGACGTTCTTCTTTTCGATCAGCTTGCCCTGCGAGGCGACGCCGAACTGGTTCATGTCGTAGCCGCCGAGCATCGTTGAAGAATCGGAGTTCTGTCCGCCCGTGTTCGAGTACACCTGGGTGTCGAGCATGAGGATCTTGACGTTCGGGCGGTTCTGCAGGACCACTTTGGATACGTTCTGGAACCCGATGTCGCCGAGGGCGCCGTCGCCACCGATGACCCAGACCTTCGGCAGCTCCCGGATCTCCTGCTCGGTCATGCCGGCGTCATCCAGGTGCGTGAGCGTGAAGTAGTCCGCCTCCGTCGCCACGCCGGTCGCCCGGTCCAGCAACGCGTCGGCCAGGCGCTCGGGCACGACCGAGCGGCGGGAGTGGTGGAGGATGGTGGACTCCGCCATCAGCCAGGAAATGGTGGCGCCGTCCTGGAAGAGCGAATTCATCCAGGGGTAGGGATGCGGATTGGCCGGCGGGGTGGAGCCGTAGACCGTGTTGCAGCCGGTGCTGGCGCCCATCATCATGACGGACATGCCGTTGGCGCGGCGTCCGTCGACCGCCTGCAGTTCCTTGTGGTTGAAGGCGTCGGTCCGCATGACGGCGGCGAGGCCGCCGATGATCTGTTCGTCGGTCAGGGCGCCGTGCCGGGCCTCGTGGGCGGCGATGCGCTGGGCGGTGTCGGCGTCGTTTTCACCGCCGAGCCCGGCGATGACATGGGCGAAGGTCTTGCGGAACAGCTCGTATTCCTTCGGATCGCGAGCCTTGAGGGCCTGGAGTTTGGCGGGGCCCTCCTTCTCAAACCGGTCGGCCTTGGCGCGGAGGCGGTCGGCCTTGCGGTGATAGATGGGGCGCATGTGCGCCTCGGTCACGCTGGCGACGGCGCGCAGGATGCTCTTTTCACCGCAGCCGGCGCAGGCGCCGTCACCCGACACCAGCGCTTCGTAGTTGCGCCGCACCATGAGGTGGTTGCGCAGGGCGGCTTCGCGGGAGTTGGCGGCGTCGGCGTCGTTGTAAAGGCCGAGGAACTTTTGCGGGGTGTCGGGCAGCAGCCGCGAGAACACCTGGGCGGTGGTGAGGTCGGCATTCAGCTCCTCGGTCTCGCGCACCATGCGCAGGGCATCGTGGTCGCCGCAGACCTGCACGCATTCGCCGCAGCCTTTGCAGAGGTCGGAGACGAAGATGGAGAACAGTCCTCCGGCGCCGGGCGTCTTGGCCTCGAGCGAACGGAAGATCGCGGGCACGTTGGAGTAGGCCAGCGGCAGTTTGCCAATGATGCGGTTGAACTCGGCCTTGCCCTTGTCCGAGACCGTCGCGAGGGCGTTGACCTCCGCGCCGATGATGTCCTTGAACGGGACATTCGACTTGGCCTTGACCGACTCATTCATCTTGGTGCGCGCCCGGGCTTCGAGGGCGACCACCTCGGCTCCGAAGGCGAGCCGGTCGGCGACATCGGTGACGTAGTTGTTCACCGCGGTCTTGATCACCGTCGTGATTTCCTGCGCGGCGTTGGGCAGCGCGGTGTCCGGACAGGCGGTGATGCACTCCATGCACTGGGTGCAGTTTTCCGCGATGTAGACCGGAGTTTCCCGGCGGGCCACGTACTTGGACTGGGTGGCGCCGGAGCCTGCACCCATGATGCCGACCGAGGCGAGGGCGCCGGCAGGCTGGTGGTAGCCGAGACCGGCGCGGAACTCGGAGTCGAATTTCGCCAGCGTCTGCAGCGGGGCGCGACCGCCCTGTTCGGCGGGCATGGGGATGGACGAGCAGCCGGAGGCGCTGCAGCCCGCGGTCGGGATGATCTGGTGGTCACCGATCGGCTTGAGCAGCGGATTCCGCATCGACGAGCGGTCGGGATCGTTCGAACCGCCGTACTGGATTTCGGTGACCCGGGAGAATCCTTCGGTCATGACGGTCATATTCGACGTCACCACCGCGTCGCCAAAACGGCCGAACTTCTTCACGTACTGCTTGTGCACCACCTTGTGGAACTGCTCCTCGGTGATACCGAAGGTCTTGAGGAACGGCGAGACACGGAAGAAGCCGCCGAGGAAGGAATTTCCCTGCATGCGCAGCTGCAGTTCGGTCTGGCTGGTCGCCTTGCGGGCGATGTCAAAGCCGGGCAGGATGAAGATGCGGATTTCGTTGTCGCGTATCCACTGCCGGTACTTGGCCGGCACCCGTTCCCAGGCGACCGCGGGTGATTCATTTGACTCCCAGACCAGGCTTCCGCCCTTCTTCAGTCCCTCCAGCGGATTGGTGTGCGTGAAGGCCTTGGGGTCGCAGCACAGCACCACGTCGACGTGGTTGAGCTCGCAGTTCACCTTGATCTGCGAGGGGGCGACGGTGAGGTAGTAGTTGGTGGGGGCTCCCTTTTTCTCGGACCCGTACTTCGGGTTGGCCATGACGTAGAGCTTCTCCACGAGAAAGCCGTCGGCGTCGTAGGTCGGGTTCTGCTCGGAGATGAAGGTGCCAAGGTCGCCGATGATCGAGCCGAGGTTCTTGCCGGTCGTGATCATGCCCCAGCCGCCGATCGAGTGAAACCGCACGGCGATGGCCCCTTCGGGCAGGAGCGAGGGGGTGTCCTTGCTGATGACGGCGTAGGGGTGATCGACGCCGAGCACGAAGAACGTTTCGCCGTCGCTGGCCTTGGCGCCGTCCTTGCGGTGGGTCTGCCCGATGACGAATTCGTAGGCCCCCAGCGTGTGTTCGGGGCGGAAGTCGCGGGAACCGATGCCGTAGGCGCCGCGGAACAGGCGGGGCGTCTCCTCGGGGGTCAAGGCGGGCAGCGCGCCGCCGAACCGGGTAACTTCGTTGGCTTTGCCGAGGGCGACGCGGATGTCGCGCGCCAGCGGGTTGTCGCCGGACAGGCCTTCGTCGGTGCGCTCGAGAATGATGACGTTTTTCTTGCCGCGCAGTGCGTTGATGATGGCAGCCTCGGGAAACGGGCGGATGACGTTGACGTGGATGGAGCCGACCTTGGCGTTGCGCTGGCCGCGCAGGTAGTCGCAGGCCGCCTCGATGTTGTCGGCCGCGCAGCCGAGCGAAACGAACACGGTGTCGGCATCGCTCGTCTTGTACTCCTGAATCAGGCCGTAGTGCCGTCCGGTCAGTTCACCGAACTTGGCGCAGGCCTCCTCGAGCATCGGAAGGATGTACTCGTTGAAGTTGTTCCGGCGCGCGACGACGCCGTTCATATGATGTTCCTGATTCTGGACCGGCCCGAGCAGCACCGGGTTTTTGGGGTCCATCATCTGCGGTACCCTCCGGCGGCGGGGGCCGAACAACTCGCGTTGGGCCGGGGTTGGGCAGTCGATCTGGTCCTCGGCTCCGCCCAGGTACTCGCGCAGGAACTCCGCCTCCGGGGCGAGGTACATGCGCTCGCTGTGGGTCGTGAGCATGCCGTCCTGGATGTTCATGCCGGGGTTGAGCGAGAGCTCGTTGACCCGGCGGAGGATGATGGCCTGGTCAGCGGCTTGTTGGGCGTCCTTGGACATCAGCATGGTCCAGCCGGTGTCGAGCGCGGCGTAAAAATCGTCGTGACCGCAATGCACATTCAGCGCCTGTTTGGTCAGGGCGCGGGCGCCGACCTCGAGGACCATGGTCGAGAGTTTGCCGGGCGCGTGGTAGTACTGCTCCATCGCGTAGACAATGCCCTGGCCCGAGGTGAAATTGCAGGTGCGGCGGCCCGTGACCGCGAAGGCGGTGGCACCACCCTGGGCTGCATGTTCGCCCTCGGTCTCCACGGCGACCTTTTGCTGGCCCCAGACATTGAGTTCACCCTGGGCGTAGGACGCCTGATAGATTTCGCCGCCTTCGGTGGAGGGCGTGATCGGGTAGAAGACGCCACCCTCGGTGATACGGGTCTCGACGTATTGGGTGACCAATTGGTTGCCGTTGCAGGTAACCCGGATGCCTGGGTACTTCGGCTTCACACCCGATGGCGCCGATTGAGGCGGGGACGACGGGGAGGCAACGGGTTGCGACGCGGGGGCCGATAGTCCTGCAGCGGAGTTACTCATAAGTAAGAAGCAAGGGAGCGTAGACGCGTGGGGGGACACCGTGAGGTGTCCTTGCGGTGGGGGCAGACCGTCGCGCGAGAGTGAAAAGGATTCCGGGCCGATTCAAAGGCAAAAGCGGCTCATGAATGGAATTGCCGATTCGGTGGGTGTGATCGCAAACCGGCGTGACATCGGAAGGGCCCCTCATACCGTCAGGGCATGAATCCGGGCGTCCCCTCACCCGATGCTGTGCCGTCACCGTCGACGGCTCCCGTGCCCTTTGCACCGCCTTCCGAGCCGGGTGCGTCCGGAGCCGAGGCGGGCGCACCCGTGGCGCCACCGAGTCCGCTCACGCCGGAGGAGCAGATGGCGTTGTTTGAGAAGGAGCTGAAGGAGACGGACTGGGGACATCAGCCCTGCTGAGGGGGTGGGGGTGGGCAGGATCAGCCGGATTGATCGGACGCGTCGGATCCGTCGGAAAGCCGAGCCCCGTCGCTTGTCTCGAGGCGCCCCAACAAACGCAGCAGCCCATCCAGGATTGTCAGCGGATGGGGCGGGCAGCCGGGGATGTAGAGGTCGACCGGTACGACCGTGTCGGCGCCTCCGTTCACCTCCGGGTGGCCGACAAATGGGCCCCCGGCGATGGCGCAGGCACCGACGGCGATCACCAGTTTGGGGGCGGGCACGGCGTCCCAGGTCTTGCGCAGGGCCAGGTCCATCCCTCGCGTCACCGGCCCGGTGATGAGGAGTCCATCCGCATGCCGGGGCGAGGCGACAAACTGGATACCAAAACGGCCGAGGTCCCAGCCGATGGTATTGAGGACGTTGAGGTCCGATTCGCAGGCGTTGCAGCCGCCGGCGCTGACCTGACGCAACCGAAGCGAACGGCCAAAGAGTTTCCTCAAGCGTTCATCCAGCTGCCGGGCCAGGCGGAGTTCCTTGCCCTGGGCATCGCCGAGGACGAGGTCCTCTCGCCGCCGCACGGCGAGACGGTGATCGCCGGTCTGGGTGATGGCGCCGGTGGGACACGCCGTCACGCAGGCCGAGCAGAACAGGCAGCGTCCCAGGTCGAGCGACACGGGCGCGCCGGGCGAGGAGCGCACAATCGCCTCCGTCGGGCAGACCGGAAGGCACGCCGTGCAGCCTTCGCTGCAGGCTCCCGGGTCGAGCCGCAGCCCGCCGCCGTGACGATCCGGCAACGCCGGGGCCGGACCTGCCGGGTAAGCCATGGTTTCGCAGCCGCGCCGGGCACGATGGAGAAGGGGATCGAGCAAGCCCATGGTGTTCAGAGGTCGAAGCCGCAGTACGAGAGGTTGAAGCTCTTGTTGTTGACCGGAAAATCCGAGATGGCCTGACCGCGAAGGGCGAGGGCCAGTCCCATCCAGTTGTGAAACGAGGGATCGACGATCTTGTAGCCGGCGAAGCGTCCCGCGTGATCCGTCAGGGCGACATGGCACACCTCGCCGCGCCAGCCTTCGACCAAAGCGATTGCCAGGGTGTCGGGTGCAGGCGGAGGAAGCGGCTCTTCGATCGGCCCCTCGACTCCGGCCGCCAGTTGGGTGCGCAGGAACTCCCCCGAACGCTGGATCTCCAGCGCCCGCACCCGGGCGCGCGCGAGGACGTCGCCGCTGGGCCAGACCGCCACCGGAGCCTGGGCAAATCGGTACCATCCCGTCGGGTGATCGAAGCGGGCGTCTCGCACCAGCCCGCAGGCCCGCGCCGCCGGACCGACCAGCCCGATCTCGGTGGCTTGGCGCGACGAGACGGTGCCGATGCCTTCAAACCGCGATTGCACCGAAGGCGACTCCCAGAGCCAGGTGGCCGCCTGATCGGCGTCCCGCACCGCGGTGGCGAGTCGATTGGCGAGGGTGGAAAGGCGGGCGGTGTCGAGGTCGTACCCGCACCCCCCCGCCCGGACCAGGCCGCGTCCGAAGCGGTTGCCGCAGACCAGGGCCGTCAGGTTCAGGAAGTCGCCCCGGACCTTGCCGCAGGCCGCAGCGGTGGGAAGAAAGGCGACGTCGTTCGCCAGGGCTCCGAGGTCGCCGGTGTGATTCGCGAGGCGCTCCAATTCCAGGCCGATCGCGCGTATCCACTGGGCCCGCAACGGCGCCTCGACACCCGCGAGGGCGGCGCGGAGCACGGTGTGGGCGGTGGCGTGGGCGACGGTCGAATCGCCCGCGACGGTTTCCATCTGCGCCAGGGTGGCCCGGTGCGGACCGCCCCGCAGGGCGCGTTCGATGCCGCGATGCTGGTACCCGAGCGCGATCTCCAGGTGCAGGACTTCCTCGCCATCGCACTGGAAACGGAAATGTCCCGGCTCGATGATGCCGGCGTGCACCGGACCCACCGCCACTTCGTGCACCTGCGCGCCGTTGACGCGGAAGAACTCGCCCTGGAGGGGGTAACTTCCGGCGCCTGCACGAACCGGCTTGAGCCAGGGATGTCCCTCCGGGATCACCTGGTGCTGTTCCCAAACTTCTCGTTCAAACAGGTGGGCCTGCGGGTGAAGAAGGGTCAGCGCGGGATACGACCCGTGCACCGGCGTGCTCCGTGCCACCGCCAGCGAGGCGTCGGCATCGAAGGCGATCACGCAGACGAGCACGACTCCCGCTTCGCCTGACTGCCCGAACCAGGCGCAGAGTCGCCCTCCCTCGCTCAATTCGCGGGCGGTCGCGGTGACGAGGTCCTCGGGCGTCCAGGCGGGAACTTCCGACCAGGGCAGGGCCGAGCCATTGGGCAGCAGGGCGAAAGGCGTGGTGGTCGAACTCATGGCAGGGCGACAAGTTGGGCCACCGCGGCCGACCAGATGGACTCCAGCAGCGCGGGCGGGTAGAGTCCCATCCAGGCGGAGAGCGCGAGCAGGAGCAGGGGCGGGAGGATGACTCCCGCCGATTCGGAAAAATGCACCCGGGGGGTGGCCGTCCGGCTTCGGGGCGGCCCGTAGGCGACCCCGAGTACGACCCGCGCCAGACCGAAAAAGGCGAAGAGCAGGCCGAGCAGGAACAGGGCGGTCACGACGGCGTGACCCCCGTCAAACGCGGCCCGCAGGATGCGGAGTTCGCTGAAGAAGATGCCGAAGGGCGGGCAGGCGGTCACCGCGAAGAGCCCGGCGACAAACAGGCGGGTCGACCGCGGGGCGATCCGGGTCAGGCCGCGCACGTCGTCCATCGAGGCGGAACCGGCGGAGCGCCGCAGGTTGCCGGCGCTGAGGAAGAGCGAGCCCTTGGTCAGGCTGTTGGTCCAGACGTGGAACAGCGCCGCGCCGATCCCCGGGGCTCCGAGCGCGGCGCCGACGCTGAGAATCCCCATGTGTTCGACACTCGAATACGCCAGCATGCGTTTGAAGTCGCGAGTCCCAAGGAGGAAGAGGGAGGCGACCACCACCGAGAAAAGGCCGATGCTGAGCAACGTCAGATCTGCCAGGGGGCCCTCGCCGGCGGCGCCGAGCACCGAACGCACCCGCAGCAGCGCGACGAACGCCACCGTGGTGACTCCGCCCGCCAGGATCGCCCCGACCAGTCCGGGCGCCTCGCCGTAGGCGTCGGGCTTCCAGGTGTGCATGGGTGCCAGTCCCATCTTGGTGCCGTAGCCCACGAGGAGCAGCACCCAGGCGATGAGCAGCCATGGACGCGACAACGTGGCGCCCTGGTGGGCGAGCGCGTGAAAGGTCAGGTCGCCGCTGCCGTTGCCCTGCAGGGAGGCGTAGCCGAGGCAGAACGAGCCGAGCAGCGAAAGCGCGATGCCGGTGCCGCCAACCAGCAGGTATTTCCAGGTCGCCTCGAAAGCCCGCGGTGTCCGGTTGAAGTGAAGCAGTGGCACCGCGGCCAGGGTCACGCCTTCCGTGGCGATCCAGAGCACGCCGAGGTGACGGGCCATCAACCCGGCGCTCATGAGACCGCTGACCGCGAGCAAGGTGGAGACAAACACGCGGTTCGGTCGCTCTCCCCGCACGCGCAGGTAGGGCACCCCGTAGGCGGAGCAGATGAGGAAGAGCAGCGACACCACCGGCAGCACGGCGCGCGCGACTGCGTCGAAGCCAAACCACTCCCCGTCCGTCACCTCCGGCGGGTGCACCATCAGCACCCACGCGAGAACCGTGTGGGGCGCGGCAATCGCGGGAAGGAACCACGGACGCATCCGGTCCGACGGCCAGATCGCCGCCAGCGCCGCGCCCGCGAGGGGCAGGAGGATGAGCAGGAGCGGGATCATTCGCGCAGCACGGTCAGTTTCCGGGTGTCGAGTGTGTCGAAGGCCCGCTGGATGCGGTCGACGATGATGCCGATGACGAACACCCCCACGGTGACGTCGAGGAGGATGCCGGCCTCGACGAGCAGGGGGGTGGTGTGGATCAGGAGCAGTCCGAAGAGGTAGATGCCGTTTTCAAGGATGAGGTAACCGCAAACCTGTGACAGAGCCTTGTTCCGCCCGATCAGCAGGATGAAGCCGGTGAGAATGGAAGCCAGCGCGCCCGGCACCAGGAGCGAGCCCGCATGTTCCGGCCGCAGTGGCAGAATCCGGGCCAGGCCGACCGCGGCGATGGTGCCGCCCGCCCCGAGGAGCAGGGAAGGCACAAAACCGATCAGCGGGTCTGTCTCCCGCTCAATGTTGGCCGCCCGCATGGCGCGACCGAGGAGGAGCGGGATGACCCAGCCTTTGCCGACGATGGTGGCGACGGCGACGAGGGTGACCCACGGGCTGAATTCGTGCGACAGCAGGAAAGGCATCGCACCCAGAGCCATGCCCTGGAATGAGACGGCCCGGATGAGCGAGGAGACCCGCCCGCTCCCGAGGGCGAGCAGGTTGAGTCCCATCGCGACAGCGATGAGCAGGTTCAGACCCGAGGCGTTCATCCGGCGCCTCCCTTCCAGGCCACCAGCAGGGCGAAAAGGCAGAGCAGGAAGGCGGTGGTGAGGAGCAGCGGCACCTTGCGAAAGGCGAACCGGGCGATCAGCGACTCCACCAGACCGATACCGATCACGACTCCGACTACGCCTCCCGCCAGCAGGGCCGTCGCCGCCGGCGCGGGCAGGTTGGCAACCGGCAGCACGGCCTGCACGAGCAGGACGGAGAAGAGCAGCAGCTTCACCGAGGCGCCATGCAGGATGGCGGCGAGGAGCGGACCGCTGTGGTCGAGCACCATCACTTCGTGGATCATGGTCAGTTCCAGGTGGGTGTTGGGGTCGTCGAACGGCACCCGGCAGTTCTCCGCGAGCAGCACCGTGAAAAGTCCGGCGGCGAGCAACGCTGAGCCGGTGCCGACCGTGGGAGCGAGAATCTGGTCGAGCGCGAGGCTGTGGGACTGCACGCCGAGCGTGAGCAAGGCGGAGAGGACCGAACCCTCGGCAAGGACGGCGAAACTGACCTCGCGGACCACCCCCATGCCTTCGAACGCCGATCCGGTTTCCATCGCGGCCCAGGCGGTGGCGAACCGCGCGAGGGCCAGGAGATAGACCAGGGCGAGCGCGTCACCCGAAAACCCGAGGACGGTGCCCGCGGGTCCCAGCGGGAGCAGCAGGGCCGCGACCACCACCGCGACCCAGGCCACGGCGGGGCCGAGAATGAAACCCGGGGAGGCGAGCGAACTCATAACGACCTGCTTCTGCCAGAGCCGAGCCAGGTCGTAGTAGAGCTGCAGGAGGGGTGGACCGCGTCGTCCGGCCACCCAGGCCTTGATCCGGTTGATCAGGCCGGGAACCAGCGGCGCGAGCAGGAGCCAGAAGGCCAGCCGCAAGGGAAGGTCCCACAGGAGGTTCATGACCGGCCTCCTTGCACGAGGACGAGCAGGCTGAGCGCGGCCAGTCCGATCACAATGTAGAGGATGTAGGATTGCAGGCGTCCATGCTGCAGCCGCCGCACCGCGGTCGAGACCCGCAGGACGTGGCGGGCGACCGGCGTCACCACGCCTTCGAGCACGGTCTCGCGCGCGCGCTCAAGGAGAAACGCGCGGTCCGGCAGCGGCCCGCGCGGACGACGCTGCGAGCGCTCCGGCCGCAGGAACCACGTGAACCAACCACCGACCGTGCCGCCCATCGCGCCTGCCGTGTATTGCATGCGTCGTGACGGCTGGGCGTAGCCGCAGTCCCAGGTCGGGCCGCGGGTGACGCCGAGGCGGTGGACGCGACGCCAAAGCGCGAAGGCGACGCCGACGAGCACAAAGGCGAGGATCAGTTGGAAGCGTCCGAGCGAGACCAGCGGCACCCGCAGGGCCGCGGTCCCGGCCTCGAGCGGACGCCACGCTTCACTGGCCCGTGCCAGGATGGGAGCCACGAAGGCGGGAGCCAGGCCGAGGAGCAGCACGGCGCTGGCCAGCCCAAAGGTCGGGGCACTCCGCCAGCGGTCCGGTTCATGCGGCGGGTGGGGTGGGCTTGAACGGGGAGCTCCGAGGAACACCAGGGCGTTGGCCTTGGTGAAGGTGGCGAGCGCCACCGCGCCGGCGAGCGCGAGGGCGATGACGGCGGGTCCCGCGGCCCAGCCGGCGGGACCGTGGCTGGCGACCGCATCGAAGAGGCCGAGGTAAACCAGCCACTCCCCGACCAGCCCCGCCAGCGGCGGCAGTCCCGACATCGAGGCCGAGCCGACCAGGAAGACGACGGCGGTGAACGGAAGCGCCCGCCAGAGTCCCCCCATCCGGCCCAAGTCACGCGTACCGGCGGCGTGGACCACCGTGCCCGCGCCGAGGAAGAGCAGCGCCTTGGCGAACCCATGCGTCCAGACATGCAGCAAGGCTCCGGCGAGCGCGAGACGACCCCAGTCGGCCGCCGGTTCGCCGGCGGCGACGAGGGCTCCACCGAGGCCGATGAGAATGACCCCGATGTTCTCGACCGAACAGTAGGCCAGCAGCCGTTTCAGGTCGGTCTGAACCAGCGCGAACACGATGCCGGCCAGCGCGCCGACCGCGCCGAGGCCGAGGATGACCCAGCCGGCGCTGGCGGGGACCGGCAGCCAGCCGCTGAATCGCAGCAATCCGTAGATGCCCAGCTTGAGCGTGACGCCGGAGAGCAGGGCGGACACGTGGCTGGGCGCGTTGGCGTGGGCCGACGGCAGCCAGACGTGGAGGGGAAAGAGCCCCGCCTTCAATCCAAAGCCGAAGAGCGCGAGCCAGAAGAGCGGCGCGAGGTCTGTGCGCTCCCGCAGGGGGCCAAGGTCCCAGCTGCCCGTGGCGGATGCGAGCAGGGTGAAAAAGGCGAAGAGCGCGATTGTGCCGGCGTGTGACGCGGCCAGGTAGAGCCAGCCCGCCTGGCGCACGGCAAGGCGGCGCCGGTCCAGGGTAATGAGAAAATAGGCGCAGACTGTGAACAGTTCCCAGCCGATGAGGAAGTGGAGGCCGTTGGCATTGATGAGGACGAAGGCGAGGTGAAACATTAGACCATTCCACCAGAGACGTCCCCGGGCCGGCGCGGAGGGATCGCTATCGTCATTCAGAGTCAGATACGTATGGGAGTAGGCGGTTCCGGCCAGGCCGACCCCGGCGAGCAGGATGAGAAACAACGCGCTGAGCGCATCCAGCCGCAGGTGCAGGGCCTGTCCTCCGACCGGAAATCCGCTGCGCCAGTCCCAGTCCGGCTGCAGACCGAATCCGACCGCGACGCCGGCCACGCCCAGCGCGACGCCGGCCGCGAGGGTCAGCGCGACCCAGATGGCCGGGGAGCGCCGGCCGGCGAGGGCGCCCAGACCGAGCGCGACCAGGGCGAAGAGCAGCAGCGGTCCGATCATGCGGCGGGTCGGCCCGTGCCGGGGAAGGGCGCCGCGAGCGCGGCGAGGATCTGGTCATCCGGAGCGGCCTGCTCGAGCAGCCCGCGCAAGGGGCCGCGGGTGATCTGACGGCTGAGCAACCCGAGCAACTCAAGGTGGGCGCGGGGCGAAGGGGCGATGAAGAAGACGAGGCGCAGCACGGGCTGGCCATCCGGCGGCGGCTCGGTCAGCGGCAGCGGCTCGCGCAGCAGGATCAGGGAGACCGTGCCGGAGTCGCGTCCCAGTGCCACCCGGCTGCTCGGATGCGGCAGCGCGAATCCGCTGCCGACCGGGGCCCAGGTGATGCCCCCGGGCGCGCGCAGCCGCTGGGCGAGCATCGCCCGCACCGGCGGTGTGGCGGCAGGCAGGCGGGAGACCACCCCATCCAGGAGGTCGAGGAGCCCGGAGGGCATCACGTCGCGCCAGATGCCCCCGCTGCGCACCAACCGGGTCAGCCGGCCACCGTCGCCACTCGCCTCGTCGCTCGTCGCCCCGCGTGGACCGGCAAGAAAGCCGACCTGCGCGGCCAGGCCGCGCTCCGCCGCCCACTGGGCCACCTGGGCGCGGTCAAAGAGCAGCCGTCCGTGGTCGGAGGTGTGGGGCAGTCCGTCGTGGCGAATCCAGTCGTCGACCCGGCGTTCCGGGACTCCGAGGGATTCGGCAAGCTGGACGAGGGTGAGGTACATGGGACTGCCCGCGGAGCGGGAAGAGGGAAGGGGGAGGAGTGTGGTGCGAAAGGAGACGGGAGCCCGCAGGGCGTTGTAAGAGTAAACTTGATACTGATCAGGACCGGGGGGTGGAGTCGGACGGCGGAGGGGAGGCCGGTTTTTCCGGTGGTGCGTCCAGACGGGTGAGAATAGACTGCGCACGTTCGAGCGCGCCGGCGAGTTCCTTGCGGGCGGCATCGATCGCGTGACGCTCCGTGGCGAGTGATTCGCGTGACTCCGGTGCGTCGTCTTCCGGAGGCAAACCGAGGATCTGGCGGGCGCGGGCGAGGGCGGCGGCAATGTGCGGACAGACGTTTTCCTCACCGAGACGGTCGATGAAGCCGGCGTTGATCATGACGGAGAGCGGCTGCGTATGCGGGGCGCTTAGAATCAGGTGCTTGCCCTTCGCGCGCAGCTTGATGCGCAGGTCCTCGAGCGCCTGAAGTCCGGTCGCATCCATGGCCAGCACCTTGCGTACCCGCAGGATCAGGACATCGGGTTCCTGCCGGGCCCGTTTCAATTCGTCGTCCAGCTTGTCGACCATGCCGAAGAAGAAGGCACCGAAGACCCGGAAGATGAGCACGCCCTCAGGAATTTGCCGTCCAACGAGCGAGTGATGCGAGCCCTCGGTTTCGGTGGTTTCGTCCACCGCCGTGATTTGGGACGTCTCAGCGATGCGTTTGACCATGAGCAGGGCGGCGAGCACCACTCCCACCTCCACCGCGAGCGTCAGGTTGGTCAGGACGGTGAGGGCGAAGGTGGCGAGAAAGATCGAGGAGTCACTGAGCGGCCAGCTGGCGAGCCGGGTGAACTGTTTCCACGAGACCATGCGAAATGCCGCCACGACGAGGATGGCGCTGAGGGTGGCTAGCGGGATGTTCCCGAGGTAGGGCGCGGCCACGAGCAGGACGATCAGCAGCAGCGCCGAGTGCACCAGCCCAGCGACGGGCGTGCGCGCCCCAGACCGGACGTTGAGCACGGACCGGGCGACGGCGCCGGTGACCGGGATGCATCCAAAGAGAGGTCCGACCAGGTTGGCCAGGCCCTGCCCGATCAACTCCTGATTGGAATCGTGACGGTCGTCGATCAGACCGTCGGTGACAACGGCGCAGAGCAGGGCCTGCATCGCCACGAGCAGGGCGATGGTGAAGGCCGGCTGGATCAGATCGCGCAGCAGGGCGGAATCGACCGTGGGGATGACCAACGCCGGCAGCGTGCGCGTAAAGGTGCCGAACTCTGAACCCAGGGTGGCGATCTGCCACTGCTCGTGCAGGTGGAAGAAGGGCACCGCAATCATCGCGGCCACCAGGCCGACCATGGCGCCGGGAACAATGCGGGAGAGGCGTTTCGGCCAGAGTCCGATCAGGGTCACCGAGGCCAGCGAGAGCAGCACGGTCGGACTGTGGATCGACGAGAGGTGTTCAAAGAGGGCCCGGAGCTTGCCAATGAAGTCGATCGGCATCGCCTCCACGTCCAGTCCGAGGAAGGGTTTGATCTGCGAACTCAGAATCAGCACCGCGATACCCTTGGTGAAGGCGCGGGACACAGGGTACGGGATGTAGCGGATGATCGAGCCAAGTTTGGCTGCTCCCATCAGACAGAGCATTCCCCCGGCCATGATCGTGCAGATCAACAGCGCGGGAAGCCCATGGCTGTGGATGATGCCGCCGGTGATGATGACAAACGCTCCGGTCGGACCGGCGATCTGCACCCGCGAGCCACCAAATGCGGCCACCAGCGCGCCGCCGATGATCGAGGCGTAGAGTCCCTGCTCCGGCTTGACCCCCGAGGCGATGGCAAAGGCGAGCGAAAGCGGAAATGCCAGCGTCATGACATTCACCCCCGCCAGGGTGTCACGCAGCAGCTGCGCCCGCGTCATTCCGGGGAGCGTCTCGAGCAGCTTGGGGCGAAACGGGAGTGAAAAGATCATGGAGCGGAGGAGGGCGGAGCCGGAGGCGCAGGCTCATCTGCACGGCCCGGTTCGGGGTCCTGAGCGGAACGATGCGAAGCGCTGCGCCGGACGGCCGGGCGCACCACGGAAACCCCGGTTTCCAGCTCGGGCCCGTCGGCATTCCAGATGAATACCCCACAGGTGGGACAAACGCCAAAGCAGCCTGGAGCCGCGACTTCGCGCAACAAAGGGCCCGAGAGGGGATGATGGCAGGCGCCGCATTCCCCCGTCCGGATCGCGGCGACGCTGACCTGCCCGCGACCCGACAACTGGTCATGGTGCGCAAGAATCGACTGCGGCAGCCGTGCCCGCACGCTGTCGATCTGGGCCTGCAGCAGTCCACGCTCCGAACTCCCGACCGGAACCCGGCGGGTTTCCTCCGTCAGCCAATTGAGCGAACGCAATTGGCTCAGGACTTCGGCAGCGTACATGGCGACTTCCTTCCTTGCATGGCGAGTGCCAGAAGGGGGATTGGAATCTGAGTTGTTGGAAGGGAGGAGGTTAAGTGATTTGGAGGGCTTGGCGTAAGTAAGGAGTGCAAGAATGGGAGCCAAATGGATGCTGAATTTGCACTCGATGGTTCGAAAATTGCACCATAGGGTGGGTCTGATGAAGCGCGCGGTCGGCCTGATTCAGGCGTTTGCTGCAGGCGGGGTTTCTGACCCCGCGGGGCTGCCCACGCGACCTGCGCGCGGTGAGGGTTCGATTAAATCGATGGGGATTGGGTGCCGTCCGACTTCGATTCCGCGCAGGCTTTCGCGCAAAGTTCGGATGCGCGTAGGGCCGGTGGAACCGTTGGAGGTGGCTTCGGTGAGGCCGCGACGGGACCGAACCGGTCCCGCCTCAGCCCTCCGAATTCCCCGTGCGACGCCGATCCCCGCGGGGTCGTCGACCCCACCTCCAACGGACACCGATCGCGGATCGCCGACTGCGGTGTGCGGGCGTGCTGCGGTGACAAGCCCGTGGGCGAAAGGGAGATTTCACCCGCTCGCCGGAAGGCCGCGACTGTGAACCCGGCCAAGATCACCATTGTGGTATTGGATCGTTCGGCGCCGGACCTGGCGGCGCTGGCGGAGGCGGTTCGGCAGGGAGGCTATCGCGTGCTGGTGGCGACGACGGCGGCGCAGGTTGAGCGGCAGGTGGCGCAGGATCCGGTGAACCTGGTGGTGAAGGGCTTCGAGGCCGGGAAGGTCAATGCGCTGGCGCTGATGCGCCGCGTGCGGGCGATTTCCCGGGACACCGAGTTTGTCCTGTGCGGACGCGGGGGGAGCATTTCTGACGCAGTGGAGGCGATTCATCAGGGCGCGTGCGACTACCTGGCCAAGCCGGTCGCGCCGGCTGCCTTGCTGGAGGCGGTGCGTCGCGCGCTGGACCGGCAGGCGCTGGTGGCCGAGGACCCCAAGCTCCGCCTGAGCCTGCGCCGCCGGAGTGAACCGGATGTATTTGTCGGCACCAGTACGCGGATGCGGGCGCTGGCGACGACCCTGGCGGAGGTGGCGTCGACCCAAGTGCCGGTGTTGGTGACGGGGGAAAGCGGCACGGGCAAGGAGTTGATTGCCCGGTCCCTGCATGATCGCAGCGGACGCAGTGAAGGTCCTTTTATTGCGATCAACTGTGCGGGACTGCCGGATGCGCTGATTGAAACCGAGCTGTTCGGGCATGTGCGCGGTGCCTTCACCGGTGCGATCAAGGACCGTGCGGGTGCGTTCAAGCTCGCGGAGGGAGGGACGCTGTTTCTCGACGAGATCGGCGACCTGGCGGCGAAAGGGCAGGGTGATTTGCTGCGCGTGCTCGACGATGGCGTGTACCGCCCGGTGGGCAGCTCCAAGGCGGAGCGCGCCAATGTCCGGATTGTCGCGGCGACCAACCGCGATCTGGCCGGCTGGTCGAACGAAGGCCGGTTCCGGTCCGACCTGCTCTACCGGCTGAACATTGTGGAGATGCGTCTGCCGCCCCTGCGGGAACGACAGGAGGATATTCCGGCCCTGGTGGAATCCTTCAATTTGCACTTTAGTGCGCGTCACCAGCGCAACCCGAAGGTGTTTTCGTCGGAATTCATGGAGCGGCTGGCCCGCTACCCCTGGCCAGGGAATATCCGGCAACTCCGCAATTTGATTGAGCGGTTGATCGTCACGGTGCGTGAAAGCCGGATTGGCGAGGAGTTTGCCCCGCCGGTCGATTCACGGGTGGAGGAGGGGGCGTATCGAGCGCAGGCAGCCGGGTCGTCGATGTCCGCCCGGCCGGGTCTGATACCGCGGCCCGAGCCCGCGCCGGATCGCAGTGGGGCACCGCGGGCAGGAGTGGACCCGTCGGGAGTGTTGCTCGAGGTGCGCCCGGGCATGACGTTGGAGCAGATTGAGTACGCCACCATCCGACGCGTGCTGGAACGGGTGACCTCGCGCCGGGATGACGCCGCCCGGCAGTTGGGGATCAGTCGCCGGTCCCTGCAGTACAAGCTGCGGCGGATGGCTGTAGGCGGCCTCGCTGAGGCCGCGGCGGGACCCACGGTCCCGCCCCATGCACCCGCCCCGTGATGTCGGCGCCGAAAGAGCTTAAGTCAGCCTTGCGGCCTCGACGAGGCCGCCTACACCGGAAGGAAAGCGCGGCCATGGACGCGGGTGCGACCTCCAAGCGGCCCCCGCAGGGCTGCCCGACTGAGTCCCGACCCGGGCCACGAGCTGAACGTTGAGCCGTCGGGCTGGGGCCTGCGGCTGCTTTGCCTCCGCTCCGCGCTTGCGCCGAGTCCGGACTCGGCAATGGTTCCGGACTCCCACATGGCCTCGAACCGTCTTCTTCTTCGTTCCTCCACGGCATACGCGGTTTTCGCCGCCCTGCTGGTGTCGTCCCACCTTCCTGTATCCGCCCAGGCGGTGCGCACCGGCCGCATTGCCGCGGTGTATGCGGAAAATTGTGCCAGCTGCCACGGTGACAAGATGCAGGGCGCCCAGGCTCCCTCCATGCTGGACGACATTTGGATCAACGGGGGCGACGACGAGAGCCTGGCTCGTAGCATCCGCAATGGATTTCCCGACAAGGGCATGCCGGCCTGGGGCGAGAAGATCGCCGAGAAGGAAATCCGCGCCATGGTCATCTACATGCGGGAGCAGCGGGCGCTGTTTCAGAATGGCCAGCTCGAATTCACCAAGCCGAAGGATTCGGTCACGGCCAAGAGTTTCCTGCACGACTACCAGGTGAACACCTGGGTGGGCGACCTCAACGAGCCCTGGTCGCTGTGTTTTCTCCCGGACGGTCGTGCGTTGGTGACGGAGAAGAAGGGCAATCTCTTCGTGATTGAGAACGGGAAGCTCCAGGCCAAGCCCGTGCGCGGCCTGCCCGACATCGACACGGGCGGCCAGGCGGGTCTCTTTGATGTCGTGCCGCATCCGCGCTACGCGGAGAACGGCTGGCTCTATCTCGCTTTCAGCGACCTGAAGAAAAACGCGGACGGAGCGAGCGTCAGCCTGACGCGCATCATTCGAGGCAAACTGGTGAACGGGGCGCTGACCGAGCAGCAGACGATTTTTCAGGCTCCGGTGGAGCAGTACCGTCCGGCGGGTGGGGTGCACTTTGGCGGACGCATCGTCTTCGACCAGGCGGGCTACCTCTTTTTCACGATCGGCGAGCGCGGGCAGCAGGCCCACGCCCAGGATGTGGGTCGCCCGAATGGCAAGGTGCATCGTCTCCACGACGACGGCCGCGTGCCGGCGGACAATCCCTTTGTTAATGATCCCACGGCCATGCCGTCCATCTGGAGCTACGGGCATCGCAATCCCCAGGGCCTGGCGCTCCATCCGGACACCGGGCAGCTGTTCGATGTCGAGCATGGTCCGCGCGGGGGCGACGAACTCAATTGGGTGCAAAAGGGCCGGAACTATGGCTGGCCGGTGATTAGCTATGGCATGAACTACGACGGCTCGACCTTGACCGAACTCACCGCCAAGGAAGGCATGGAGCAGCCGGTGGTGTACTGGGTGCCGTCGCTCGCGGTCTGCGGGATGAATTTTTACACCGGCAGCGAATTCCCGAAATGGAAGAACCACCTCTTCCTGGCCTCGCTGGCGGCGCAGGAGTTGCGTCGACTGGAGGTCGTCAATGGCAAGGTGGTCTACCAGGAAATCATCTTCAAGAACCTCGGACGTATCCGTCACGTCATTGGCGGACCCGACGGCGCCCTGTACGTGCTGCTCCCCAATCGCATCGCCCGCCTCTCGGCTGCGTCGACCCAGGTGACTTCCCTGCGCTGACGCAGGCAGAGACGGAGTTAAGCGCGAAGACGCGAAGGCGCGAAGGTCGGAGCGAAGAGTGAACGCCCAACGCCGAACTCTTAACGCTTAACTCTGAAAGCTGCTGAAAATCGGCATTCAGCGTTCAAAGTTAAGCGTTCAGCGTTCGACGTTTTCACCCGCCTTCCCTCAGACCTCCGACCTTCGCGTCTTCGCGCCTTCGCGCTTAGCTCCGTCTTCTGGTTCTTTCTTCAGTGCGATTCGAGGTGGCTGGTCAGCGTATGCCACTCGAGCACTTCCTGGAGCAGCCCGTGTTCGGTGCGGGCAACGATCTTCTCGAGGCTGTTCCAGGTCTGGCTGACGCCGATCTGGATGCGGGCGCGTTCGAGGACATGGCGCATCTCCCGGTAGCGCGCGACGCGGCGGTGCAGGTCATTGATGGAGATGAAGGACATGAACGCCGCCGCGACCACGGGCAGGGAAATGGGCAGGAAATAATAGAACCACTGCTCGCCCACGGGCGGGAACCAGGCGAGGTGCCAGGTGTGGTCGATCGCGTAGGCCGCGGTGCAGACGATGGCGAGCAGGGTGGCGGCGGCGAAACCAAAACGCAGCCGGGCGAGTTGGGGCAGCGCCTGGGAAAGGCGTCGCTGGTAGTAGCTGAGCTGGTCATCGATCCGATCTGCGACGTACTTCTCCTTGAAAACGGACATGGGCACCGGTCGGGCGTTGGCGGCGCGGCGGTGCAGCGTCTGCAGGGTTCGGGCGAGCTGGCGGATCTCCGGGAGCTCCAAATTCTCAAACATCGCGGCGGCGCGCGGGAGTCCCCAGGTGGCCAGGGACGAACGCCCGAGCTCGGCGGCGAGCCGGCACCGGACCCAGTTGTGCTGGGCGCGGTAGTGACGGATGGCCAGAGCCACCAGCAACGCGCCCACCACGCAGACCAGCTTGACCCACGGGAGGATCGCGATGTGGAGGCTGAAGGCCAGCGCCGCGGCCGCGACCACGGTGGCGGCCACGTGCAGGAGCACGGTTGAACCGATCAGGCGACGAAAGTGCGGGGCACTTTGCGTGGCCGCATGGTCGGCGGCTTTCTGAAACTGGAAAACGACGGCCGGAGCCTCGAATGGATTGGCCGCCGCGTAGGCTGACTCCGGGGCCGCCGGCAGTGAGTTGAGGAAATCGAGTTCGTGGTCCCGGGGAGTGAACGCGTCAAACTGCTCCCGACGCAGGGCACCGGACGTGGCGTCGATGATGAGCAGCGGCTTTTTCAAGTCACGTGCGTAGGCGATTACGTCCGCGGTTCCTCCCTTGCCCCGCGCCGGTTCGCCGTCCCAGACCGCGAGGAGTACATCACAGGCGTGGACGGTTTCCATGCCGGCGTCGAGGTAGGCATCCTCTCGCTCCCCATTCTCCGCAATGACCCGAACCTGCTCTGCCTGCGGCAGCAGGCTCTCGACCGTCTTCCAGTCGGCTTCTGAGAAATCCTTGCGAAACTCTGCCGCCGGCAAGGGAAGCACGCAATGCCAGGCCAGTTGGAGGGCGAGGGCCTGGCGGGTGAAAAGCACATCGCCGCCGGCGGCGATCGACGACAGGGCGATCCACTCGCCCGTCCCGTCCTCCTTGAGCGAACGCAGGGCCGATTCCAGCGAAGCCGCGATGAGGGCCGGGTTGGCCAAATTCCGATGTCCCGTGAATCCGACAACGTGGAACAACGGCAAAGGGTTGGGAGAGCTCATGCGGCGGGCGCGGATTGCACCCGGGGTCCCGGGTGCCGTCAACGGTGAAGCCGGGGACAGGCACGGAGGTAAGCGCGAAGACGCAAAGGCGCGAAGGTCGAACGCGAAGGAAAAGGGACGGGATGGGTGTCGGGCCCGGATGGGGAAGGAGTTTCATGCTCCTTTCGGCTCGCCAAGTCTGTGCGGAGCGGTCTCTTAGGGGTTGTCCAATCTCTGTCTCGTCTTGAACCGTTTCCAGCGCAGTCAGACGTAGGTTCGGCTTTCCATGTTGTCGGTGCATCTCAAACTCTCCGGTTGGCCCGAGGGGCTTTGCTGTTGTCGGGGTGATGCATGGGCGGCGAACGGTGGAGTGACACCATGATCCAGCCTGATTCTGCACCCGGCGGTGGGTCGGTCGCCACGCTGCTCGACGATGATGCGTGGGATGACCTTCTTAACTACATCGAGGAGAAACGGGTCATTCCCATCGTCGGTCCGGAACTGCTGCGGGTCGAAGTCGACGGAGGGTCCCGGTTGCTTTACGAGTGGCTCGCGGAAAAGCTGGCGGCCCGGCTGGCGGTGGACCTGCGGTCGCTGCCGCAGCCCTACACCCTGAACGACGTGGTCTGCTGGTTCCTCGCGTCGCGCGGCCGGCGCGAAGAGGCCTACACCCGGCTTCGCACCATTCTGCGGGAGACGACCTTTGCGGTGCCGCGGGCCCTGCGGCAGCTGGCGCAGATCACGGACTTCGACCTGTTTGTCACCACGACGTTCGATCCGTTGCTCGAGCAGGCGATCAACGCGGAACGTTTTGCCGGCGCGGCGTCGACGGAGGTCATCGCCTACTCGCCGAATCGCGTGGCGGACCTGACGGTCGAGCGGGAGCAGCAGACCCGCCCCGTCGTCTACCACCTGCTCGGCCGGCTGTCGGCCTCGCCCACCTACGTCATCTCCGACGAGGATACCCTCGAATTCGTCTGCGCGCTGCAAAGCGAACACCTCACCCCGGAGAAACTCTTTCACGAGCTGGAGCACAACCACCTCCTGCTGATCGGCAGCAATTTCTCCAACTGGCTGGCCCGGCTCTTCCTGCGCATGGCGAAGCGCCGCCGCCTCTCGGATCCGCGCGATGTCGGCGAAATCGTGGCCGACAGCCAGTCGCTGCAGGACCAGCGCCTGATGGCCTTTCTCCAACAGGTCAGCGTGCGCACCCGGGTCTACTCGGGCGCGGAGAAATTTGTCGAGGAGCTGCACACCCGGTGGATGCGCCGGCGGGGGCGCGATTCCGCCGCGGCGGCGCCCGCCGTATCGGTCCAGCCCCTGCGTTTCCTCCCCCCGGAGCGGGAGATGCCGGAAAACGCGGTGTTCATCAGCTACGCCCGCGAGGACCTGGCGGCGGTGCAGAAGCTGAAGGCGGGGCTCGACGCGGCCGAGGTGACGACCTGGTTCGACATGGACCGGCTGGAGGGTGGCGATGACTATGACCGGAAGATCCGCCAGAACATTGCCCGCTGCGCTTACTTCGTACCGGTGATTTCGGCGACCACCCAGCGCCGGCTGGAAGCCTACTTCCGGCGGGAGTGGAGTTACGCGGTCGACCGCGTGCGTAACTTCGCCGAGGGGGCGGTCTTCATCCTGCCGGTGTGCATCGACGCCACCCCGGAGTCCGGCGCACTCGTGCCCGAGCGCTTCACCGCGGTGCACTTCACCCGCCTGCCCGGCGGAGAGGTGTCCCCGGAGTTCTCCCGCCGGCTGAAGGAATTGATTGCCGCACGACCCCGCTAGCCACTCCGGCGCAAAATCCCTTGCTTTGAAGGTCGAATGATCAATCCGGCCCCCTGACTTCCCACCCTCCGTGAGCCCCCGCCCGCCCGCCCCTCCCTTGACCGTCGAGCGTTCCCCGTCCGTCGACACGACCAACCCGTGGCTGGGCCTGGCCTCGTTCACGGAAGAGACCCGGGCGTATTTTCACGGTCGCGACGAGGAGGTGGCGGAGCTCGGGCGGCGCGTGCAGCGCAAGCTGCTGACCATCCTCTTCGGCCAGTCCGGCCTGGGCAAGACCTCGATCCTCCGGGCCGGGCTCGTGCCGCGCCTGCGGCCCGAGGGGTACTGTCCCGTGTATGTGAGGATTGACTACAGCCGGGAGTCGGCGGCCCCGTTCGAGCAGATCAAGCAGGCCATCCTCCGGACCACGCGGGCGGCGGGACACTGGACGCAGGCGGGGGTTTCGACCGCAGGTGAGTCGCTCTGGGAATTCCTCCACCACCGGGATGACGTCTTGAAGGACGCGGACGGACGCACCCTCGTGCCGCTGCTGATCTTCGACCAGTTCGAAGAGATTTTCACCCTCGCGCAGACCGACGATTTTGGCCGCCAGCGGGCGGCGCAGTTCATCGAGGACCTGGCGGACCTGGTCGAAAACCGGCCGCCGCGGGCCCTGGAGGCCAAACTCGAGAAGGATGAGGCCGACCTGGAACGATTTGATTTCACCCGGGCCGACTACCGCCTGCTGATCGCGCTGCGAGAGGACTACCTCGCCCACCTCGAAGGGCTGAAGGCGCAGATGCCGTCGGTCACGCAGAACCGCATGCGCCTGGCCCGCATGACCGGACCCCAGGCGCTCACGGCGGTGACGGGCCCCGGCGGCGCCCTGGTCAGCGCGGAGGTGGCGGCGGCGATCGTTCGGTTCGTCGCCGGCGGGGCGGAGCTCGAGCGGGCCGAGGTGGAACCTTCGCTCCTCAGCCTGATCTGCCGGGAACTGAACACCGCGCGTCAGGCCGGGGGGCATGCGACGATCTCCGCCGATCTGCTGGCGGGTTCGCGCGAAACGATTTTGACCGAGTTCTACCGTCGCGCCCTCGCGGACCAGCCGGAAGGCGTGCGCACGTTCATCGAGGACGAGCTCCTGACTGATTCCGGTTACCGCGAGAGCATCGCCGAGGAGCGGGTGAAGAAGGCCTTTGCCGCGGCCGGTGCCTCGGCGGAGGCACTCGCGGTGCTGGTCGACCGCCGGCTGCTGCGGGTGGAGGATCGCCTCGACCTGCGTCGGGTGGAGCTGACCCACGATGTGCTGTGTGGCGTGGTCCGTTCCAGTCGCGATGTGCGCCAGGAGCGCGAGGCCCGGGCAGCCGAGGCGCGACGCCGGGAGGAGACTGAGGCCCAGCTCGCTGGCGCGCGGGCCCAGGAGGCCGCCGCCCGGGCCGCGGCGGTGCGTGCCCGCCTCGTGGCCGCCGTCTGCACCGTGCTGGCGGTGGCGGCGCTGGGCGCGGCCGCCTGGGGGTATGTCAACTTCCGCCGGGCCCGTCAGGCCGAGGAGCGGGTGGCGATGGAGCGCGACCGCGCGCAGCTTTCGCGGGGCGAGGCGGAGAAGCTGGTCACGTTCCTCCTCGACGATCTTTACACGCAGCTCGAGCCCACCGGCCGGATTGAGATTGTCAGCGGGCTGGCACGCCGGGCCCTTGCCTACTTCGACGCCCTGCCGCCGGAGCTGCGCAACGAACAGAGCGACCGCTACCGGGCGGTTGCTCTGGGCCGGCTCGGTGCGGCGGTGTCGCTGCAGGGCAAGACCCGCGAGGCGGAGGCCCCCTTGCAGGAGGCGGAGGCGCTGTTCTCGCAACTCTCGTCGTCGGGAAAGACCACGCCGGAGGTCATTCTCGGACTGGCCGCCGTGATCCGGCAGCAGAGTCGCAATGCCTACAGCCAGAATCGCCCGATTGCGTCAGTCGAGATGGCGCGTCGAGGACTCGCCCTGATTGACGCTCCGGGATCGAGTCCCGGGGCTCCGCTGGCACTGCGGATCGAGCGGGGACGCCAGCTGATGAACCTTGGATTTGTGCTCATGCGGGATCGCAACCTTCCCGAAGCGCTCGAGATGCTGGAACGCGCGCGGGAGGTTTTTCTGGACTTGATGGAAATCGAGGAATCGCGGCAACGCGCCCGCGTGCAGTACGGCGAAACGGTCGCCTGGCTGGTCGAGACCCTGCGCAGTCTGGGTCGCGCCGGAGCATCGAAGCGGTACTTGAACGAGGCGATCCCGATCGCCGATCAAGCGGTCAAGGCCGAGGCGGGGAATCTCGGTGCCCTGCGCTCACGCGCCCTGCTCAGCAGCCGGGTGGGCCTCATGGCGATGGATCAGAATGAATTTGTTGACGCGGAAAAGTACGCCCGGGAAACCGCGGCGGACTGGGTGGAGTACCTGCGGTTCGATCCCTCCAACGACGCCGCCCGCAACAACCGCCGGGTCGCGTTGAGCCTGGTGGCCAGCGCGATGGCGAGCCAGGGGCGGCTCCAGGAGGCGATCCGACAGTCGCGGGAAAACGTCCGGGATGCGATTGCCGAAGGCGGTTCGCCCAGCACGCTCCGCGGCACCGCGTTTGAGACGGGTGTGACGGAGAATCTGGATGCGGAGCTCAACGCGGGGGGGGACATCGAGGCGGCCCTGGCACCCGGCCGGCGGTTGCGCGCCCTCGCCAGTGCGCAGGTGGACCCGGAGAGCTACTTCCGCCTCGTGCTGCCGGCCTGGAATGACAGCGTAAAATCCGAATACCTGCTGGGCGCGGGTCGGGTGGCCGAGGCCCTGGCCCTGGCCACATCTGTCCGGGAGAGCCTGGCCGCGCTGAAGCCCGTGTCCGGGTCGGAGATGCAGGCGCAGACTTGGTTGATGGACACCTGCAACCGGGTCAAAGTATCCAGTTTACTCATCCTTCGTCGCTGGGCCGAGGCGGTGGCTCCGGCCCGCGAGCTCGTGCGGGGTCGGCCCCATCCCGATGACAACTCCAAACGCGCCCTGGACGACCTCGCCAGCGATCGCGCCCTGGCCGGGGTGGCCCTGGCCCGCGGAGGCTTTGCCGACGATGCGCGGGCTCTGTTCGAGCTGGCCCAGGAACCGATTGAGACGCAACGGGGCACCGGGGCGAGTGATCCGTTCAGCCGGTACGCCTATGCGTTGTTGACGTTTGGTCGGGGGCTGATTGAGCCGGGTCGACTGGAGCAGCAGCGCCTTTTTAACGCCGTCCTCGCGGAGATCACCGCGATGCCGGCCGAGCCGCAGCGACTCCGTTCCGTGCGGGAACTCCGCAAGGCCGTGGAGGCGGAGATCGCGCGGTTGACCGGGTAGAGCGAAGGGGGTATCGAAGCGCTGCCCCTTTTTCTTTCTCCCATGAATCGTCGCGATTTCCTTGCTGCCAGCTCGGCCACCCTGGCGGCCGGTGCTTTCACCTCCCGTCTGCAGTCGGCCGAGCCGGTCGTCACCGCGACCGACTCCCGGTACCAGCCGGGCCCGCTGCCGACCCTGCCGGTGGTAAAACCGGGGGAGTTTGTCTTCGCCGCCGCCCACCTCGATCACAGCCACATTGACGGCATGTGTCGGTCGCTCACCGAGGCGGGCGGGACGCTGAAGTGGGTGTTTGATCCCGACGCCAAGAAAGTCGCGACCTTCGCCCGCCGCTACCCGTCCATTCGAGTCGCGACGTCGCTTCAGCAAATCCTCGACGACGCCGAGGTCAAAATGGTCGCCGCCGCCGCGGTTACCTCTGAGCGTGGCCCGCTCGGCTGCCGGGTGATGGAGGCGGGCAAGGATTATTTCACTGACAAGGCGCCGCTGACCACGCTGCCCCAGCTGGAGCAGGCCCGGGCCGTGTCCGCGAAGACGGGACGCAAGTTCATGGTCTATTACAGCGAACGGCTGACCAACGAGTCGGCCCTATTCGCCACCGATCTTGTCAAGCAGGGTGCGATCGGCCGGGTCCTGCAGGTGCTCAACCTCGCACCCCACCGGCTCAATGCGCCGTCGCGTCCGGACTGGTTCTGGAAACGGGACAAGTTTGGCGGGATCCTCTGCGACATCGGGAGCCACCAGTTCGAGCAGTTCATTGCCTACACCGGCCTGAACGACGCCTCGGTCCTGCACGCGGGCGTCGCGAATTACGCGCATCCGGAGTATCCGGAATTCGAGGACTTCGGGGAGGCCAACCTGCTCGCCGACACCGGGGCGACCCAGTACATCCGCGTCGACTGGTTCACCCCGGCCGCGGTCACCGCGTTCGGCGACGGGCGCACCTTCATTCTCGGTACCAAGGGGTTCATCGAATTGCGCAAGTACCTCGATCTCGCCCGCGAGCGCACCGCCAGTCACCTCTACCTCGCCGACGACAAGGCCCTCCAGCACATCCCGGTCGCCGGGAAGGTGGGCTACGCCTTTTTTGGCCAGCTGATCCTCGACTGCCTCAACCGCACGGAGCTGGCCATGACCCAGGCCCACGCCTTCAAGGCGGCGGAACTCGGTGTGAAGGCGCAGCTGGCGGCCCGGCGACTCGGCTGAGGCGGAGGCAATCCGTTGAACCACGGATGGACGCGGATTGACACGGATACGATCCGGTGGAAACGAGGCAGACAGGTTCGGTGCTCGCGCATGATGCCTCGTGCTCAGGGTCTGTCGCGCGACTGCGCATACGCATCAGTTTAAGCGCGATTTGAAGTCGCCGTTGGGTGGAGGTGGGGTCGCCGACCCCGCAGGGATGGGCGTCGCGTGAAGAAAACGGACCGCGGAGGCGGGACCGGTCGGTCCCGTCGCGGCCTCACCGAGGCCACCTCCACCTGAACCGCAGGCCGTTCCAGCGTCCGATCGCTAAGTTGACGCGCATGCGCGACTGCGGGAACACCCTCCACTCAAACAATATCCCAATCAACACGGCACATCTGCGGACCAATGATGTGACGCGCATGCGCAACCGAGGTGCGGATACATGCTAGGGAAACAAAGGCTGGCATTCACGTTGCGCGTGATAGACCGCTGATCCTCCGCATCCGTGTCGATCCGCGTCCATCCGTGGTTGACGAATGCCTGGATCTGTTTCGCTGGGGGGTCGCGGTTCAGAGCTCGCGCAGGGCGGAGGCGATGGGCTGGCGGGCGGCGCGGAGGGCGGGGAGGATGCCGCCGATCAGGCCGATGACGGAAGCGAGCACGATACCCTGGATCAGCAGCGGCGGGGTGACCGCGAAGGCAAAGGTGACTTGGCTGAAACTCTGCCAGTTCATCGTTGCCGCCTGAAAATTGTTGAAGCCCGCGTAGGCCAGCGCTCCACCCAGGGCACCACCCAGGATGGCGATGGCGAGCGATTCCAGCATGAGGGCGATGACGACCGCCCCGCTGCCGAAGCCCAGCGCCCGCAAGGTCGCAATCTCGCGCGTGCGGGTCGCCACGGCGCTGTACATGGTGTTCAGCGCGCCGAAAACCGCGCCGACCGCCATCAGGCTCGCAATCAGCACGCCCAGGGTGGTGATCAGCCGGGTGAGGGTTTCCGACTGCTCGGCATAGTAGTCGGACTGCCGCAGGACCTTGACGTTGAGCTGCGGATTGGTGGTCAGCGCGTCCTTGAACGGTTGAAACGCATCGGCGGAGGTGAGCCGGGTGTAGACCGATTGAAAGGACTCGCCCCGGTTGTAGGCGCCTTGGAGCACCGCGGCGTCGGTCCAGACTTCCGACTCCGCCACGCCGCCGTTGGCGGTGAAGATGCCGACCACGGGCCAGGAGGCGCGTCCGACCTTGAGTTGTGACCCCACCTCGAGTCCGGCGAACTCGCGGGCCGCGCCCGCGCCGACGATGACTTCATTGCGCCCCCACTCGAACATGCGTCCGGCTATCAGATGCAGGTTGTCACGCACGACCGTCGCGGCCGGCTCGACGCCGCGCAGCGGCACGTTCGCGTCGGTGCCGGTGGACCGCTTGGGCAGATTGATGATGACGAACAGCTCCGCGGAGGAGAGCGGTCCCTTGGGCCCCTGCGCCACGCCGGGCGCATCGGCGATCAGCCGCACCTGGGAGCGGCCGAAGCCGCTCACCATTTCCGAGTCCGCACCGCTGCGCAGGACGATGGCGGAGTCGGGCGCCGCCGAGGCGGTCATGGCGCGACGAAATCCCGCGGCAATGGAGAGCACCCCGACCAGCACCACGACCACGCCGGCAATGCCAATGACCGTGGCGGCGACCGAACCACGGCGCTGGGGGATGCTCAGCAGCCCGAACTTCACGATCGATCCGATCTGCGAAAACCAGTTGACCAGGGTGTTCATCGTTGCGGGTGTTGCGGAGACTGAGTGCAGAGGGGTGGAACCACGGATGGACACGGATGGACGCGGATTCGAACCTCTCGAACCCGGTGCCCGGGGCTCCGGTCTGAATCGAACTCCGAAGTCTGCGATCCGTGTTGATCCGTGTCCATCCGTGGTTCCCTCCTGGTGTGAAGCTCCATGTCAGAGTCTCCGGAGCGCGTCGGCGACGCGGAGGCGCATCGCCTGCAGCGCAGGTAACAGACCGGTCACTACCCCGAGGACGAGGCAGAGTCCGACGCCGATCAGCAGGTCGGTGGTGCGGAAGTTAAAGAGCGGCAGCAGGCCCCCGGTGGGATCGCCTTTGAGGGTGAGCAGCCACGCGAAGAGCAACCCAAGTCCGCCGCCGAGGCCGGCGAGGGTGCAGGATTCGGCCAGGACGAGTCCGAGCACCTGGCCCGGCGTGAAGCCGATGGCCTTGAGGACGCCGAGTTCGCCGATGCGCTCGCGCACGGCCTGTGACATGGTGCTGCCGGTGACGAGCAGGATGGTGAAAAACACGGCGCCGAGGATGCCCGCCACGATGAGGGTGATGTTGCCAATCTGCCGCGCCCAGGCTTGGGCGAAGGCGCCCTCGGGTTCGGTCTTGGTTTCGGCGGGAGAGTTTTCGAATTCCTGGTCGACCAGCCGGGCGATGTCGGCGGCGTGGGCCGGGTCCTTCACCCGGATCGTGTACCAGCCAACCAGGCCGCGTCCACGACCGGGCTCCCGCATTTCGTCGAAGTAGTCGTAACGGAAGAAGAGCGGCGTGGTGTCCGTGCCCTTGTCGCGTCCGTCAAAGATGCCCACGATGTCAAATTCCCACGTCCGTTGTCCCCAGATCGGAGTCCGGATCGGGACCCGGTCGCCGATCTTCCACTTGAAGCGCTCCGCGGTATTGCGGCCCACGATCGCGCCGGTGCGGGTGGCAAGCCAGGCGGTGCGTTCGGCGGGCGACAGGATGATCTCCGGATGCATGGTCAGGAACGGCTCGGGTTCCACCGGGTTCTGCATGAAGAAGTTCTTTGGATCCTGATAGACCCCGCCGAACCACGTCTGGTGCACGACCAGGTCCACGCCCGGGATGCGTTCCATGCGCGCCTTGTAGCTCTCGGGCAGCAACTGGATGATGGAGACCTTGTGCCGCACCACGAGCCGGTCGACGCCGGCCAGCTCCACTCCGCCGACCAGGGCCTGACGGATCGAGCAGAGCAGGCCGAAGAGCACGAAGGCGACCAGGATGGACAGCAGTGTCAGCGCGGTGCGCAGTTTCTTGCGCTTGAGATTTCCCCAGACGAGGTGGGCGTACTTCATGACACCGGCTCGTTGGACAGACGGCCCTTGTTGAGGTAGACGGTGCGGGAGGCGCGGGCCGAGGCGTGCGGGTCATGGGTGACCATAATGATGGTCTTGCCATGTTCCCGGTTCAGCGCCTGGAGCAGATTGAGGATCTCGTCACCGGCCTTCCGGTCGAGGTCGCCCGTGGGCTCGTCGCAGAGCAGGAGCGTCGGGTCGGTGACGATTCCACGGGCGATGCCCACGCGCTGCTGTTCTCCGCCCGAAAGCGTGCGCGGGTAGTGCTTCGCGCGATGGGAGAGTCCCACCATGGCCAGGGCGGTGGCGACGTGTTTCTGCCGTTCCGCCTTGCCCAGATGCGTGAGCAGCAGCGGCAGCTCCACGTTGCGCTCCGCGGTCAGGACCGGCATGAGGTTGTAAAGCTGGAAGACGAAACCGATGTGCCGCGCCCGCCAGTCGGCCAGCCGCCGGTCGGAGAGGGTGTCGATGCGTTCCCCCGCGACCGTGACTGTGCCCTGGGTGGGACGGTCGAGTCCGCCGATCAGATTCAGCAGCGTGCTCTTGCCCGAACCGGAAGGGCCCATCAGGGCGAGAAATTCGCCCTGTGGCACCACCAGGTCGAGACGGGCAAGCACGTGCACGTCCTCGGACGCACGGCGAAACGTCTTTTCCACCCCGTCGATGCGAACCAATCCGGCGTCGCCGGCCTTGCCGTCGTTCATTGTGCTCATGGCTTCGTTTTGGATACGACCGAACCGTCCACCAGATCGGAGGGCGCGTCGACCGCCACCGATTCCCCGGCGACGAGGCCGGCGCTGATCACCACCTCATTCTCCCGGGTGTCGGATACAGTGACGGCGCGCCGTTCGGCGCGTCCTTGGTGAATGACAAAGACCACGTCGCGCCCGTCGACCCGGCGGACCGCCCGTCGCGACACGGACACTCCGCGCGCGGCGGTGCCGGACGATGCGCCAACGACCTCGCGAAAAGCCACCTTCACACCCATCTGCGGCAGGATGCGGGGGTCCAGCTGATCAAACCCCACCCGGACCCGCACGGTCGATTTCTGCCGGTCGGCGGTGGGAATGATGGCAATGACCTTGCAGGGGAGTTTCCAGTCGCTGTAGGCGTCGAGGGTGGCTTCCACGGCCTGGCCGGGCTTGACCCGGTTGATGTAGCTTTCGTTGACGTCGATTTCGATCTCGAGCGACTCCATGTCGACGATCGTGCAGATGCCGGTGCGCGTGAAGCCGCCGGAGGACATGGGGGAGATCATCTCTCCGGGCTGGGCGTTCTTGGACGTCACGACCCCCGCGAACGGGGCCTGGATGACGGTGTCGTCCAGCTGTTGCTGCCAGATGGCGACATTGCGCTCGGCTACCACCCGCTCGCTTTGTTGCTGGGCGAGGCGTGCCTTCCACGCCAGCAGCGCAGCCTCGGCCCGATCGAAGTCGGATTGCGGGGATACCTTGGCGGAAAGGAGATTGGTTTGCCGCTGCAAATCGAGCTCGGCTTCACGGATGCGGACCCGACTTTCCTCCTGCGCGGCGGTGGCCGATTCGACCTGAGCCCGGGCGAGCAGGAGGTTGGCGCGGACATTGGTGTCGTCGAGGCGGGCGATAACTTGGCCGGCGGCAATGATCTGTCCTTCCTCGATCAGGACCTCGGTCACCCTGCCCGTGATCTTGGAGGAGAGGGTGGCTTCGCGCCGCGCGGTGACATAGCCGGACGCATTGAGGATGGTGCGATCGCCCGAGCCCATGGTCACCTCGCGGGCCACCTCGGTGGCCACGGTGAGGGCCGGTGGACGCCGCAGCCACCACAGCACCGCCAGGACCGCAAGCAGCAGAAGGACGGCGATCAATCCCCAGCGCCCCAGGGACGACGGCGCGGCCGGCCTGGCATCGCGTTCGATTCGAAGGTCGTTCAGACTTGGTTGCGGCGCGCCCATGTCGTTCGGGATGCTGACACGGGTCGGAAGGGTGGGTCAATCGCGATGCGGCAGACAGGAAACGGGATGGAAGGAGGAAGCGTGAAGAGGGCAGGGCGAAGCGTGAAATTGGGAATCGGTGGAGGTGGTCCCGCAGTCGCGGGAAGGTCGCGGACGCGCCGGCGGGCGCGCCGGGTTGGGTGCGACACCCGTTGAAGTGCGACGGGGGGGCTTTGGGTAGGACCGGCGATCTCACCTGGAGGGCGCTCCCGCAGCCGCGCAGGTCCGTCAACTTAAGCTCGATCCAAGGTCGGCGTTTGTTGGAGGTGGGGTCGCCGACCCCGCGGAGATTGGCGTCGCAAGAAGAAATCGGACCACGGAGGCGGTCCCGGTCGGTCCCGTTGCGGCCTACCCGCGACTGCGGGACCACCTCCAACAAGAACGCTGCGATTTCCCTGGGCCGATCCTTACGTTGACGCCCAGGCGCGACTGCGGGAATAGCCTCCACCCGGGCCGTGGCTCCTGCAGTGCGACGTCCCCGCTGAAGGGTCAGGTTCGCTGGAGCTGGCCGCGCTGGCAGGACTTCAGGCACGTATCGATGCGGCAGATATGACCGACCAGCCACTGGGTGAGGAACTGGTGCAGTTCGCGGACCTGGGCGTTGGTTTGTCCCTTGGAATCATACTCGTGGCGCCAGGCGGTGTACTTGTCGATCAGGGCAGCGTGCGCCTTGCAGTTCCGTTTGGCGGCGGAGCAGCCGGTGGTTTCCATGATCCGCTCCTCGTCGCGGAAGTGGTCGATGGTGTAGGCGGCAAGGGAGTCGAGCAACGGGGCGACCCGGGCGGCGGGCCACTGGTTGAGCTGGGCGCGTTCGATGTCGTTGATGATCTCGATGAGGCCCTGGTGCTGGCGATCGACGGTTTCATTGCCGGTTGCCATGGTCTCGGGGTCGTAGCGCAGTCCCGCGGGTGCGACCTCCCCGGCCTGGAAGACCTCGGTGGAGGACGCAGGGTCGTTCGGTGCGAACGACGCAGCGGATGTCCCTGCGGCCGGTGGTTCGCCGCGGATCGGGTTCAGGGCGTGGCCAGAAACCAGGCCGCGGATGCCCCGGATGACCGTGCGCTGTGAGGTTTCGCTCTCCCGCAGCACGGCGACGGCTTCGGAGAGCTGCTCGCTGGCGGCCTCGTTGCGATGTGCGATCTCCTGGGTTTTCGCCAAGGTATCGAGGGAACGCTGTGCGACCTCGGTTTCGGATTGGGCGGCGGCGACGAGGTCGGTGACCCGGGCGCGCGTGTGTTGGGCGTTGGTCGACATGCCCTGCAAGGCGGCGGCGACTTCCTTACCCACGCTCGAGCCCTGCCGGGAACGGGCCACGGCATCGTCGATTCGACCGCGGGTGTTGCGGGCCGCCTCGGCGCTGCGCTGGGCGAGGGCACGCACCTCGTCGGCAACCACGGCAAACCCAGCGCCGGCGGTGCCCGCACGGGCGGCTTCGATGGCGGCGTTCAGGGCGAGCAGGTTGGTTTGAAAGGCGATTTCGTCGATCACGCCGATGATCCGTGCGATTTCTTCCCCGGACTCCTGGATGCCGGCGAGTGACGACTCAAGCCGGTGCATGCTGGTGGCGGAGGATTCGGCGGCCTGCTGGGTGGCGTCGGCAAGACGTCGTGACTCTTCGACCAGTGACAAACGCTCGCCTTGTTTTGCCACCAGATTGTTCAACGCCTCGCTGACTTCATCGTGCGCCTGTATCTGTGCACCCTGCCCGTGGGCAAGCGTCTGGGCGGACGCCATCACCCGATCGGTGGCGGACGCGGCCTGGGCTGCACCGCCGGCGAGTTCCTCGGAGAATGACTCGAGCCGGCGACCGATCCAGCGGCCGAGCAGCAGCGTGAACACACCGGCGACGAGGACCGTGGCTCCACCCAGACCGGCGCTGGTGAGAACAAAGCCGAAAATGCCTTGCGTGAGGGTGGTTTTGACTTGGCCCACCTCTCCTTCGTAAGCCGCGGCGCCGACCACCCAGTCCCAGGGAGCATAGTAAGCGTAGCGAATCAGCCGGGTGCGAGGGGCCGGGTCGCCCGATTCCTGCCACTGGTGGCGTAGATCGGCGAACGCGCCCGGTGGAAGCGAGGGGCCGGCCTTGACCAGTTCCTGCACGGGATTGACGCCGTCGGCTCCCTGTTCCTGCAGCATGACTTTGCCGTCGAGGACGCCGCCCTTGGAAATGACGTAGCGTCCGGCATCGGTGCCCCGGGTGTTGAGGACGAAGAGATGGCCGCTTTCGCCGATTTTGGTTTTTGCAAACGCCGCCTTCACATTCTCCAGCGCGGTGCTTTCCGGGATGCCGACATAGGTCATGCCGGCGACCCGCCCGCTTGCATCGCGCACCGGTTGGTAGGCGGCGACATACCACTGGTTGACGACAAAGGCGCGGCCGACAAAGAGGTCCCCCTTCAGGACCCGGGCGAGCACGGCGTTGGGTTTGCCGTCCGGCATGGTGGCGGGAATAAAGGTGCCGATGGCGCGCCGGCCCTGCGCATTGCGAACGCTGGAGGCCACGCGTAGCATGTCGCCTGCTTCATTCATGCGCTGGAAAAAGGTGGCGGTGGCGCCCGGACGGTGCGTGACGCTGTCGACAAAGGGAACGGGAACGGCGGGATCCGGCTGCGGCGTCAGGGCTGCTCCGCCGACCGTGAAGGCCGGAAGGGAGAGCTGGCCCTTTTCCTGGGTAAATTGATTCAGCGTTTCCCAGGGCACGACCGAGGCGGCATTCACACCGACACCCCCGGCCCGTTCCACATCGGAGGTCAGGCGCGAGAGCAGGCTGCGTGTGCTCTGTTCCAGTTCGGACCGAAGCGCATCCGCCATGCTGATCGCCTGCCGAACCCGGTCATCCAGACTGCTGACCACCAGGTGGTCCACCTCTTCCGCCGAACGTGTCGCAAGCCGGCCTCCCTGCAGCCAGAGCACGACGCACACCGTCGCCAACGGAAGGGCAGACAAGACCACACCCGCGAACACAAGCCGAGTTCGCAATTTCATGGGGGTGAATTCGTCACGTCACGGATTGGATTGAATCCCTTCGGTCGATACAGCTGTCAGGTTTTCCCTCGCGCTCCCCGTCGGAATCCGCGACATCGTCTGTCAGGCGGAGTCGGGACCGGCTGCGCCCCGACGGTCGCGCGCGCGCCGCCGGAACTGCCGCCTCGCGCGAACCGTTGCCTCGTAAAGAATTCCAGAAAGTGAAACCGGGAATGGGGTCGGGACGTCCGCTGACGGCCCGATCGGCCCGAATCACGTGGCGGGACACCCCACGGGATTTCCCGGCGATCGTGCAACGTGCACGCGTGCAACGTGCACGATGGGGCGGGCGAAGCCGGTGATGGGCGCCGAACGAGCCTCCATGGCCGGCCGGACTCACAAATCGGTGGCGCCTGTCCGCCGGCGCCTGGGTGTTTCACCCCAAGGATTCCGGCTTGGAGCGGCCAGTCGGTTGTAACAGCAAAAATGTAGTTAAAAACCCGACACGATGCGATGGTGGGCGTACGGACCCAGAAGTTCGGAATCGGTTCCCTATTCCTTTGTAAGCAGGAATTTCTGGACACTCGCGTCCCCGATGCTAGCCAAGCACCATGACACGCACGTTCTTATCGAAGGCAGCAAGGAAACTTGTAGTTGCAGGATTGATATACAGCTCCCTTCCGCGGGCGGCCCGCACCGAGGATGTGGTCGCCTACAAATTCCAGTCGTGGCAGGAAGACGGCGGGCGCATCCGGGTCGACGCCCACTATGCGCTGATCGAGAAGGAGATTGGACTCGAAACCAAACTGAAGGTGACCGGGCTGGTGGACGCGATCGCGGGGGCGACGCCCAACGGACAGCCGGCCGAGAACGGCAGCGACCAGGTTCCCCTCTCCAAGCTGTCCGATCGTCGCAAGGCCTGGTCGACCGATTTTTCACACCAGTTCAAACGGATCAACCTTGCGCTGGGCTACGCGGTCAGTCGCGAGAGCGACTACGTTTCCAAGGGCTGGTCGGTGAACACCCTGACGGACTTCAACGAGAAAAACACCACGTTGCTCGTCGGATACGCCCGGGTCGACGACGACATCACGGCCCGCTTCCTCCCTGCGCCGCGGATCAAGGTGGGAGATGATGTCGTGCTGGGCTTCACCCAGCTGATCAATCCGCGGGTGTCGCTCACCCTCAATGTGACCCGGGGCGTGGCCGACGGCTACCTGTCGGATCCCTACAAGATCATCCAGAAGAACACCGAGATCTTCCCCGGGCTTTTTCTTCCCCTGACGTTTCCGGAGAACCGTCCGGAGAAGCGATCCAAGTGGGTTGCCTTTTCGGGTGCCAATGTCGCGTTTGAGAACGTCAAGGGCGCGCTCGATGGCAGCTATCGCTTTTATCACGACGACTGGGGAGTGACCAGTCACGCCCTGGCCCTGGAGTGGTTCCAGAACGTGGGCAGTCGTCTCGTGCTGAGGCCGGCCGTGCGCTTCTACCGCCAGACGGCGGCGGATTTTTATCATGTGACGCTCGATGGGACCTCGATTGTGCCGGGCGATGACGCCAGCGGTCTGGCTCCCTATTATTCCGCCGACTACCGGCTCTCCGAACTCGACACCGTGAATGCGGGCCTGAAGGCGGTGTGGACCATCGTGCCGGACCGACTCGTGGTCGACGCCACCTATGAACGCTACCTGATGCGAGGACGCGACGGAAAGACGTCCGCGAGTGCCTATCCGGACGCGAATGTCTTTACGGTTGGCGGCCGCTTCTCCTGGTGAACCAAGCTATCCCCTTTCTCCCATGATTGTATCCATAACGAACGGTGTTGATTCGACGGTTCGAGTCCCTTCGCGCCCGGGTCTGTTCCCGCGGTGGCGCCTGGCTGCCGGGCTGGCCCTGGCGACAGGACTGGCGCTGACGTCGCCCATGGCCCGTGCCCAGCTCAAGGTGGGCGACCCGCTACCCGTGCTGTCGCAATATGCCCTGGAAGGCAATCTGCCTTCGGACCTCGGCGGTCGGGTCGTGGTGCTCGACTTCTGGGCATCGTGGTGCGGCCCCTGCAAGGCTTCTTTTCCCACACTGGTCGCGCTCCAGACCGAATTCAGCGCCGCTGGTTTGACGGTGTTGGGTGTGAGCGTGGACGAGAGTCGCGCTGCTTATGAGGGATTTGTGCGCAAGCATGCGCCGGTGTTCCCGACCGTGCGGGACGCCGAGCACCGGCTCGTCAAGGTGGTGCGGGCGCCGAAGATGCCCACGACCTACGTGATCGATCGCCACGGTGTCGTCCGGCACGTCCATGAAGGCTACCATGGCGACACCTCCGCCAAACTTCTCCGAGACCAGGTGAGCGCTTTGCTCGCCGAAAAGCCCTAGGTTCCCTCCAAGACCGTTCTCTTTCCAGACAATGCGCAGGTGCGCGTGGGTGTGCCGTGCCCAAAATCAGCGGTGATAACAAAGTCAGTGAATATAGAACTTATGAATACTCCAAATTGGTTTCGGTTGGCGGTGGGTCGGCGCTCGTTCCGGTCGTGTCTGACGGTGCGGTTCGGGTTGCGGAGTATGGCCTTGGCCGCACTGGCCATTTCGGGTGTGGGGTGCTCCGGTGTGCAACCGTGGGAGCGGGCCACCCTGACGACCTACGCCATGCGGCCCGATCGGGATCCCCTGGCGGGCGCCATGGGTGAACACATCTACTTTTCGCGCGAGTCTTCGGCGGGTGGCCGTGGCGTGGGCGGCAGCGGCTGCGGTTGCAACTAAATCGTCGGATTCCTCCGTCACGCGTCATGACATTTCTCGTACTGTTCCAGCGTTTGCGGTGGGTCTATCTACCCGCCTCGCTCCTTTCCATGATTCTGCAGCGCGCACCGCTGGTGCGCGTTCTCGTCACGGCCGAATCCACCCTTGGCGGCGGGGTCAGCGCGCTGCTGCGTTCGGCCTTTACGGTGGCGGCGGTCGGGAGCTACCACGCGCTGGCCGGCGCAACCCAGCTCGCCACCAGTCCGGCCACGCCGGCGAGCGCCACCGCCGGGCAGGCCTTCTCCATGGCCTTTGCCCTGACGGGTGCGCCGTCTGCGGCCAAATCCTATGAGATCAAGGGCACGTTGCCACCCGGCCTCAGCGTGCCCGGCATGGTGGGAGACTTGCTCAATGCGAGCACGGGAACGATCACGGGAACTCCCACCACGGCGGGCAGCTACTCGCTTTCCATCCGAGCCTGGAGCAACACGAATAAGCGAGGGGACGGCGGAACTCCCACGTTCACGGTGCAGATCAATGTGCAGGGTGGAGCGGTCGCTCCGCCCAGCTTTACGGCGCATCCGGCCAGTGCCTCGGCCGTGGTCGGAGGGAGTGTGAATTTCAGCGCCTCCGCCACCGGAGGCACGGTGACCTATCAATGGCGGAAGGACGGTGGGACACTGGCGGGCGCAACGGCTTCGACCTTGAGTTTGACCGGCCTGACCCTGGCATCCGCGGGCTCCTATGATGTGGTGGCCACCAACGCTGGCGGATCGACGACGAGCAATGCGGCGACGCTGACGGTGACGCAGCCGACCGTGGCGCCGAGTATCACGTCGCAGCCGGCGAACGCATCGGCAACGGTGGGAGGCTCCGCAAGTTTCACCGCGTCGGCCAGCGGCACGGCGCCGATCACCTACCAGTGGACTAAGGACGGGGCACCGATCAACGGGGCGACGTCGACAACGCTGACGCTCAACGCGGTGACGCTGGCTTCAGCGGGATCGTACCAGCTTACGGCCACCAATGCAGCGGGCTCGGCGCAAAGCAATGCAGCGACGCTGACGGTGACGCAGCCGGCCGTTGCGCCGAGCTTCACCTCACATCCGGCGAACGCATCGGTCAACGTGGGGGGATCCGCGAGTTTCACCGCGTCCGCCAGCGGCACGGCGCCGATCACCTACCAGTGGACTAAAGACGGAACGCCAATCAACGGGGCGACGTCGCCAACACTGACGCTCAATGCGGTCACGCTGGCTTCAGCGGGATCGTACCAACTCACGGCCACCAATGCAGCGGGTTCGGCGCAAAGCAATGCGGCGACGCTGACGGTGACGCAGCCGGCCGTCGCGCCGAGCTTCACCTCACAACCGGCGAACGCAGCGGCAACGGTGGGCGGATCCGTGAGTTTCACCGCGTCGGCCAGCGGCACCGCACCGATCACCTACCAATGGACCAAAGACGGGACACCGATCACTGGAGCGACGTCGACGACGCTGACGCTGAACGCGGTGACGCTGGCCTCCGCGGGTTCATATCAACTCACGGCGACCAATTCCGTAGGCTCCGCTCAGAGCAGCCCGGCGAGCCTGACGGTGAGCGAAGCCACGGTGGCGCCGACGTTCGGCTCTCAGCCGGCAAATGCGACCGCAACGGTGGGCGGAACGGTCACGTTTACCGCGTCGGCGAACGGCACGGCGCCAATCTCCTACCAATGGACGAAGGACGGGACACCGATCAATGGAGCGACGTCGACGACGCTCACGCTCACCGCGGTGACGCTGGCGTCGGCCGGCTCGTATCGCCTGACCGCGACCAACACCGCGGGCTCCGCGCAGAGCAATCCGGCGAACCTGACCGTCACCGAGGCCACGGTGGCGCCGACGTTCAGCTCTCAGCCGGCAAATGCAACCGCGACGGTGGGCGGAACGGTTACGTTCATCGCGTCGGCGAACGGCACGGCACCAATCACCTACCAGTGGACCAAAGACGGAACGCCGCTCAACGGGGCGACGTCGACAACACTGACGCTCAATGCGGTGACGCTGGCTTCGGCGGGATCGTATCAACTTACGGCCACCAATGCTGCCGGCTCCGCGCAAAGCAGTGCGGCGACGCTGACCGTGACGCAGCCAGCGGTCGCGCCGAGTTTCACCTCACAACCGGCGAATGCATCGGCAACGGTGGGCGGATCCGTGAGTTTCACCGCGTCGGCCAGCGGCACCGCACCGATCACCTACCAATGGACCAAAGACGGGACACCGATCACTGGAGCGACGTCGACAACGCTCACGCTCACCGCGGTGACGCAGGCGTCCGCCGGTACGTATCGCCTGACCGCGACCAACGCCGCGGGCTCCGCCCAGAGCAATCCGGCGAACCTGACCGTCACCGAGGCCACGGTGGCGCCAACGTTCAGCTCTCAGCCAGCGAATGCGACCGCGACGGTGGGCGGCACGGTCACGTTCACCGCGTCGGCGAACGGCACCGCGCCGATCACCTACCAATGGACCAAGGACGGGACACCGATCACTGGTGCGACGTCGACGACGCTCACGCTCACCGCGGTGACGCAGGCGGCCGCCGGTACGTATCGCCTGACCGCAACCAACGCCGCCGGTACCGCGCTGAGCGACCCCGCGTTGCTGATGGTGACGGAGGCGACCGTGGCACCCAGCTTTACGTTGCATCCGACGGGCGGGACAGTGACGGTGGGTGAAGCGGTGACGTTGAGTGGCCTTGCCACCGGGACGGCCCCCATCACCTACCAGTGGACCAAGGATGGCGCGCCCATTGCCAGCGCGACCTCTCCAACCCTCACCCTCAACCCCGTGTCAGCGATGACCGCGGGCGTCTATCGACTGGTGGCCACGAACGCGGCGGGTTCGGTACTGAGCAACCCCGCGACCTTGACCGTGAATGAAGCCGTCGCCGCCCCCCAGATCACCTCGCAGCCGGTCAGTGCGGCGGTGGTGGCGGGTGGCTCAGCTTCGTTCTCCGCGGTGGCTTCGGGAAGTGCTCCCCTCACGTATCAGTGGTTCAAAGACGGAGCACCGCTCGCCGGAGCGACCGCACCCACGCTCAGTCTCTCGGTCGTGACGGCGGTCTCCGCCGGTTCCTACCGCCTGGTTGTGACCAATCCGGCCGGATCGGTGCAGAGCAATCCCGTGACGCTGACGATTTCCGCCACCGCCGTTGCGCCGACCGTGTCGGTGCAGCCGCTCAGCCAGTCGGTTCTGGTAAACCAGACTGTCACCCTGAAGGCAGTGGCAACGGGGGCGGGACCGATCTCGTTCCAGTGGACCCGGAATGGATCGGCGATCGTCGGAGCGACGTCGGAGTCGCTCGTGCTGACGGGTGTCGATGAGACGGCGGCCGGAACGTATCGGGTCATCGCACACAATGACGTCGGATCCACCCACAGCAACGCGGCGCAGGTTTTCGTCGCCCCGGCAATCGCGCCCACGATCGTCGTTCAACCGATGGCGCAGTCGGTGGTTCAGGGGTCTTCGGTGACGCTGACGGTCGAGGCGGCGGGCACGGGTCCCCTGGCGTATCAGTGGCTCAAGGGTGGAGCGCCGGTGCCGGGGGCAACCACTCCCCAGCTCGCGTTGAATCCCGTGCAGGTGTCGGATGCCGGTGACTACACGGTCACCGTGTCCAATCCGATCGGCAGCGTGGTGAGTGCCGTGGCCGCTCTCGGTGTGACGCAGGGTGTGGCGAGCGCCATCACCAATGTGTCGGTCGTCACCCATCTTGCGGCGGAGCAACTCCTCGTGGTCGGCTTCAGTGTGTCGGGCGGGTCCAAATCGTTCCTGCTCCGCGCGGTCGGCCCGGGGCTGGATGTGTTCGGAGTTCCGCAGACCATGCCAGATCCGGAGATTGTGCTCTATCAGGGCGGCACCCGGCTCGAGTCGAATGACAATTGGGGAGGCGACAGCGCGCTCTCCGAGCTTTCGGCCTCGGTGGGAGCGTTTGGGCTCGCGCCCAACAGTCTCGACGCCGCACTCGTCAGTTCGGTGGGTGGAGGACGCACCGCCCAGATCCATGGACGGTTCGGAGGGAGGGTGCTGGTCGAAGTCTATGATGCGGGACGAGGGATGTCGCAGCGACTGACCAATATCTCCGCCCGCAACCGGGTCGGCACGGGCGGCGACGTGCTCATTGCGGGATTTACGATCTCCGGACGTGCCTCGAAGACGGTGTTGATCCGGGCGATTGGTCCGACCCTCGGGCAGTTTGGGGTTCCGGGCGTGCTCGATGACCCCAAGCTGGAGGTCTTTTCGGGATCGACGAAGCTTGCGGAGAACGACACGTGGTCGCCGTCGCTGGGCTCGGTCTTCGCCAAGGTGGGCGCGTTTGGCCTGGCTGAAGGCAGCAAGGATGCCGCGCTGGTGCTGTCACTTGCCCCTGGGGGCTATACAGTGCAAGTGAGCGGCGTCGCAGGGGCGGTAGGTGAGGCCCTGATCGAGGTGTTCGAGGTGCAGCCTTAGCCGTAATCCTCAGACGAGAAACCACGAATGGACGCGAATCCCGCGGATGCGGGACAAATCCGGAGTGAGATACGAGGAGTCGAGCACCTGAATTTGCCCCACCAGAGTGAACCCATCTCTCGCCACGCTCGGTCCCTGTTTTCATTCGTGTCGATTCGTGTCCATTCGTGGTTCAACTGCCTGGTTCCGGATTGGCCAAGAATCCTGAGCCGAAGTTCAGCCGAATAACCACCGCGGACAAAGAGCGCAGAGTGAATGCCGAGATAATCCATACAACGATGCTTCACCTGCGCTGGAAATGAATTGGTGCGGCTTTGCGAGGCTGCACCTGCATGGTGGTAGATGAGCCGGCGCGGATGGGACTTGGGTCCCATCCGCGCCCTTCTTCCGGAATCTGGCCGGACCCCAACCCGGGGATCGACGGAGGAATGGTGTCTCTCCAACCAGCTGCGATTTCTTGACTTGCGGGGCGGCGACGGCAAAAAGTGTGCGGGATGCGCAATCTCGCTGCAGGACAGCTTTCCTTGTGGCTGGCGCAGGCGGCGGGACTGGCGCTGGTGTATGCGCTGACGGGCTATGCGGGGTTGCTGCTGCCGCACTACACCGGGCACTTTGCTTTGATCTGGTTGCCGGCCGGTATTGCGGTGTTTGCGTTCCTGCGGTGGGGGTTGGGATTCTGGCCGGCGGTGTTAGCGGGTTCCGGGATAGTCTCGGCGCTGGTGGGCACGGATCTGGTGCGGAGCCTGGTGATGGCGGTGTTCAACACGGTGGGCCCGGTGCTGACGGTGTGGCTGCTGCGCCGCTGGCGGTTCGATGCGGAGTTCCGTCGGGCGCGCGACCTGCTTGGCTTCGTATCGGCGGTGCTGATCGGCATGTGCATCATGGCGAGCGGCGGCACCGTGGGCCTGTGGTTGCGGTCGGGTGCGCACTCGTCGCTGCTGGATGCCTGGATCACGTGGTGGCTCGGCGATTGCACCGGGGTGTTTCTCGTCACCCCCTTCCTGCTCAGCCTGAGGCCCTCGGAATGGCGGGGGATCGTGGCCCGACGCTGGGAGTTCCTGGTCTGGGGAGTGCTGGCGATCGGATTGGGAGGGGTGATTTTTCTGCACGACCAAGTACCGGGCAACGCCACCCTGCCGCTCGCGTTTCTCGTCCTGCCCCTGGCGGCGTGGGCGGGGATGCGCTTTGGACTGCTGGGCATGTCACTCGGCGTCCTACTGATCTGCGGACTGGCTTTGCTCGGCCTGGCGATGCGAGTGGGGCCGTTTGTGCAGCCGGAGCGCTCGCTCGAGCTGCTGCACATGACCCTGTTCCTGCTTTCGGTGATCCTGGTGGGGTGGCTGGTGATGGGACTACAGCGGGAGCGGGACCTTTCCGAGCGGCGCCTGCGCGAAGACCGGGAAAGCATCGAGCTGGCCACGCGCGGATCCAGCGACGGATTTTGGGACTGGAATGTCGTCACGGACGAGGTCTACCACCCGCAGCGCTGGCTGGCGAAACTCGGGTATGGAATAGACGACTACCCCAGGCTTTCCACGGGCGCAGGGTGGCTGGAGATTGTGCATCCGGAGGATCGCGAAGGGGCGAAGCGGGAGGTGGATCGGCACCTGCGGGAGCGGACCCCCTATGCAGCTGAATACCGGATGCGAACGAAGGCGGGCACCTACCGCTGGTTCCTCGCCCGCGGGCAGGCGGTGTGGGATGAGCAGGGACGCGTGGTGCGCATGGCGGGCTCGCATACAGACATCACGGACCGCTTGGCCGAACAGGAACGCTTGAGACTGCTGGAGCTGTGTTTGTCGCGGTCCAATGACGTCGTGATGATCAGTGCCACCGGCGGGTCCCAGGAGGGCGAACGCATTGTCTATGTGAACGAAGCCTTTGCCCGGGAGACCGGCTACCCGGCGCAGGAGGCGATTGGACGGCATCCCCGGTTCCTGGAAGGAAGTGAGGCACCCGACGACTCGGCCCGTCTCCTTGAGGCCGCGTTTCGGAATCGTGAACCGGTGCGCGTCGAACGGGTGCATTACCGAAAAGATGGAGCGGCGTTTTGGGTTGAGGTCGACATGGTCCCGGTGAAGGACGGCAAGGGTCATTGCACCCACTTTGTTTCGGTCCAGCGGGACATCACCGCGCGCAAGCGCGAGGAGGCGGAACGCACGGCACGTGAGGAACAGGTGCGCGCCGCCCAACGATTTGAAACCCTGGGCACGCTGGCGGGTGGATTCGCCCATCACTTCAACAACCTCCTCACGGGCATCAACGGCTACATCGAGCTGGCCCGCGAAACCCTGCCGGAAGGGCACCTGGCCCGACAGGATCTGGAAGCGGCGCTGCAGGGTGGGCAGGCGGCAGCGAGCCTGGTGAGTCGCGTGCTGGCCTATGCGCGTCACCTGCCTGAGACCAAGAGTCTGCCCATCGACCTGAACGCGTTGGTGAGCGAGACCCTGCCCCTGCTGGAAGTCAGCGTTTCCAGTTCCGTCCGATTTGAGCAGCACTACTCGCCAACCCCGCAGTGGATCCTTGGAGACGCAGGTCGCCTCCAGCAGGTTTTGATCAACCTCGGCGTCAACGCAGCACAGTCCTTTGGTTCGTCCGTTGGGGTGGTTCGGGTCACCGTTCGCGGTCCGGATGAAGCAGCGTTGGGCCTCGCCCGGCGGGTTTGCCTGGAGGTGGCCGATGAGGGGTGTGGTATGGATAGCGACGTGCAAAAGCGGATCTTTGATCCGTTCTATACGACCAAGCCGCCGGGGCAGGGCACGGGTCTGGGGCTCTCGGTGGTCCAGGGAATCGTCGTGAATCACGGAGGCGAGATCCAGGTCACGAGTGCGCCGGGAGTTGGAAGTACGTTTTCCGTCTATTTCCCTGGAATCGAGTCACCTCACCCTCCGGAGAGCGCCCATGCCACGACGGGCGGGTGAGCGCCGGACGGAGGCCGTCGGGCGGGCCCTTGGCCAGCGTTTCACCTAGGGGGCGGGTCGGAGGATGGCGCACATCAGGCCTGCAACTGGCTTAAGCGCTTGATTGTTATCAAACTAGCGACCGGCTGGCGGCGGGAGGGTCGGAAACGCGATTCTCCCGGGGAGGTGCTTTCCACTATAGGCCGAGGGGATGCGGGCCGATACTGGCAAGGACGTGTTGATGGACGAACGTACTCCCACTTTTCATGCAGTTCGACCGCGGCTGGAGGGAATCCTCGCCGCGGCGACGGCGTTTTTCGTGGCCTGCGTTGGACTCGCGCTTGTGTACCACCTGGTTCGTCGGGCTCAGGTCGAGTCGCTCCGCGGCGAGTTGACCGCCTTGGCTCGCAGTCTGGCCGTGCAGATGGATGGGGACCTGCACCAAACGCTCACCTCGCCGAAGCAAATGGGCTCTCCCGAGCACCAGAAGGCCCTGGCTCCGATGATCGCCTTCCATCGGGCCAACCCCAATCTCTACTACGTCTATTCGGCCGTCCTCCGCGAGGGACGGATCTACACGGTACTAGGAACCGACTCGGCCCTGCCGAATCCGAAGGACAACCAGCCGGCAGATCCGATCATGACTCCTTACCGCGGGGTGGATCATGAGTTTGAAAGGGCTTTGCGTGAGGGGATTTCCCTGGCCAATGCCGAGCCGGTGACGGATGAGCAGGGCACGTTCTTGAGTGGCTTTGCCCCCTTCTTTGATCGCGCCGGTGCACCGGTGGGGGTGGTGGGCATCGATCTTGAACTCACGGATGTCCTCGGACGGCAGAGTCCCATCCTCTGGGCAATCTACTTCTCACTGGCGGGTGTGACCCTGCTTTCCCTCAGCATTGGATTTGCCGTCTGGCGGCTCCGGGTGGCGGCGGCCCTATCGCTGCAACGCGATGCCCAGAGCGCCCGGGACTTGGTGCGCGCCCGGGATGAGGCGGAAGCGGCCAATCAGGCGAAGAGCATTTTCCTCGCGACCATGAGTCACGAGATCCGCACGCCGATGAATGGGGTGATCGGCATGGCCAGTCTGTTGCGCGACACGGCGCTCACGCCACAACAGCGTGAATACGTGAGAACGATCGAGACGAGCGGTGAGGCGCTCATCACCATCATCAACGACATTCTCGACTACTCCAAGATCGAGGCGGGCCGTATCGACTTGGAGAATGCCCCGTTCGACCTGCGCCAGTGCCTCGAGGAAGCGCTCGATCTGGTGTCGGTGGTGGCGGCCGACAAGAAACTCGAACTCGTCTGTCACTTTCCCGCCACCGTTCCCGGATGGGTGGTGGCGGATGCCACGCGACTGCGCCAGGTGCTGGCCAATCTTCTCGGCAACGCCGTGAAATTCACTTCGCGGGGAGAAATCGAGCTGTCCGTCACAGTCGCCGCTCACTCGCCGGCCCTCAGCCTGCAGTTTGCCGTGCGCGATACGGGCATTGGCATCCCGCCGGATCGAATCCACCGCCTCTTCAAGTCATTTTCGCAGGTCGACAGTTCGACCCATCGCCAGTTTGGCGGCACCGGACTCGGGCTCGCCATCAGCCGTCGCCTGACGGAGCTGATGGGTGGACGCATGTGGGTCGAGAGCCTGGAGGGCCGGGGTTCGACCTTTCTTTTCACCGTCACCGCGGGTACCTGCCCCTCCCGGACGACCGAGGACAGCACCCTCAGCCGTGCCGTCTTGCGGGGTGCGCGGGTTCTGGTCGTCGATGACAATGCGGCCTCGCGTCGCAGCCTGTCCGCCAACCTGCGCGACCTGGGCATCAATTCAACCGAGGTGGAGTCCGGCGCAGAGGCGATTGCGCTTCTGGAGGGACGCCAGACCTACGACCTGATCATGGTGGATGACACCCTGGCCGGGTTGGATGGCGACAGCCTTTCGGTTCGCATCCGCGCCAAACCTGGCTGCAACCGGGTGCCGCTCGTGCTGCTGACCTCCCTGTCGCGCCGCGCCGGTGCGCACCTGTATGCCGCCACCCTGATCAAGCCGGTTAAATTTTCCGCGCTGGCCAAGGCGCTGGCGGATGTGCTGGCGAATCCAGGTGAACGCGCGGACAAACGCGCTGCGGATCCCGTGGTGCTGGCCAATGTGGCCGAGCGTTATCCGATGAAGGTGCTCGTCGCCGACGACAATCACGTGAACATGAAGGTTGCGCAGATGTCGCTCCGGCGCCTGGGCTACCAGGCGGACCTTGCGGCGAACGGCCGGGACGTGCTGGAGGCGCTCGCGCGGGCCGACTACGATGTGATTTTCATGGATGTGGAAATGCCCGAGCTCGACGGCATGGAGACCGCCCGCCGTATCCGTGCGGGTCGGGTGGCCATCCGACCCTGGATCGTGGCGCTGACCGCCAATGCGCTGGCGAACGATCGCGACCGGGCTCTGGCGGCAGGCATGAACGACTTCATCGCCAAGCCGTTCAAGCCCGAGGCCCTGCTGGCCAGCATCGAAACGGCGTATCGGCACCTTTATTCAACCGATGTGGAGGCGGTGACGGCACCGACCCCGGGCCCGGTCATCGATCATCCGCTGGCCAGTCACACCTAGGCGCGGGCGCTCATTTTCGGAATTGCGGTTGCGCCGGCTGGCGGGGCGGGTGTGCTGAAGGCATGTTCGTCACGTGTCAGGTTGGTTATCAGGATCTGCTTGCAGGAGAGCTGACGGGGCTCGGCCGCGTGGTCGCGGAAGAGGGCCCGGGCTGGGTGCGGCTGGCGGCCGCCGAGGGTGCGGTGCCTGCATCGGCGGCGGACGAGGCGGCGCAGGCCCAATCCTGGGCGTTTGCCCACCTGTCGATGAACTCGCCACGCGAAATCAAGGGCGAGTCCGTCAATGCCCTGGCGCAAGGCCTGGCCGAGGCGTTTTTTGACTCGGTTCGGGGTGAACGCATCGAGGGTCCCTGGCCGTGCGTGTTCCTGTGTCCCGCCGAAGTGGTGGGCCTGGGCCGCCGGGTGGCTGGGGTGGAGAAGGCGTTTTTCGAATTGCTGCGGAAAAAGGTGTCCCGCCTCGCGAAACTCGCGGTCGCCGACCTTCCCCGCGACCTGGGGGATCACCGTGGCTGGCTGGTGTACTTCGTCGACTTTGGACGTGCCTTCGTCTCCCGTTCGTTGCGGGTGCACGGGCCCCGCCGCATGGCGGACGATGAGCGTGCGCCCTCGCGCAGCTACCTCAAGGTGGAGGAGGCGTATGTGCTGGCGGGCCGTGAGCCGCAGCCCGGCGAAACGGTGGTCGACCTGGGTGCGGCGCCGGGTGGCTGGAGCTACAGCGCCGCGAAGCGGGGGGCGCGGGTGCTCGCGCTGGACAACGGCCCGCTCAAGGGAGGCGCGCTGGGACACGCCCAGATTGAGCACCGGAGGGTGGATGCCTTTGCCTTCCAGCCCGAGGACGGCCAGCGGTTCGACTGGCTTTTTTGCGACCTGGTGGAGGATCCGCACCACGTGTTGGCGAATCTGATTGAACCCTGGCTGCGAAAACGGTGGTGCCGCCGGTTCATCGTCAATCTGAAGTTTGGCCGGGTGGCGCCGCTCGCGTTCCTGGCCGAGCTGCGTGCGGCCCACGGTGTCTTTGCCACGGAGGCGCCCGGGTTTCGGATCCGGCACCTGTATCATGACCGCGAGGAACTGACGGTGGTGGGGGAGGTGAAACCATGAATCGCAACGAACTGGTGGTGTGCGGTCTGCCTTCGGTGCGGGCCCGGTTTCAGCGGGACCCGGCGTCGATGCTGCGTCTCTTTTTCGACGAGGAGACCGCCCGCAAGGTCGGTCCCCTCTGCAAGGCATTCGCCGCCGCGCGGAAGGTGTACCGGTGCGTGCCCGCGGCGGAACTGGAGGCCATTTCCGGCACGGTGCATCACGGTGGTATCGTTGCGGTGGTGACAGCACCCGTCCCGCGGGCACCCGTGGCGGCCGACCTGGCGCGGTGGGCCGCGGCCCGGGCGCCGGTGCTCGTGCTCGACCGCATCGGCAACGCCCACAACCTCGGCGCGATCGCGCGCACGGCGGCGTTCTTTGGCCTTGAGCACCTGGTGACGCCGATCTCCCCGGAAGCGGCGCTTCCGAGCGAGGCCGCCTACCGCGTGGCCGAGGGCGGCCTGGAGTTTGTCACGATCTGGCGGGTCGGCCGGCTGGCGCTGTGGCTGAAGGAGCTCCGTTCGGCCGGTTACGAGGTGGTGGGAGCGGCGACGCGCGGCGGACGCCCCGACGCGGTCCGGAACTCCAGCGCACCGCTCGCGCTTGTGCTGGGCAATGAGGAGACGGGCATGGCTCCCGACGTCGCGGCGGCCTGCAACCGGCTGGTGACGCTGCCGGGCACCGGCAAGGTGGAGTCGCTCAATGTCTCGGTTGCGAGCGCGGTGCTGATCTGGGAGCTGTTTGGCCGCTCGGGCAAGTAGCCGCCGCCGGCCGCGAACGCGGAGGCTGAAGATCGGACGGATCGGACCGATCCGTCGGATCCATCGGATCATCGCGGTGCCGGCGCGGGGGGCGCCGGCTCAGCCGCGGCCGAAGAACGCCGCGATCTTCCGCAGGCTCTTCACCAGCACGTCGATGTCCTCCGGCGTATTGTAGACGTAGAAGCTGGCCCGGGCCGAACTGGGCAGCCCGAGCTTCTTCATTAGGGGCTGGTTGCAGTGGTGTCCCCCGCGCAGGGCGATGCCGTCCTGGTCGGCGAAGGTCACCACGTCGTGCGCGTGCGCATCCTTGAGCGCGAAACTGACCAGGCCGGCGCGTTTGCCCTTCGGGCCCAGCAGCCGGATTCCGGGCAGCTCGGACAGAGCGGCGTAGGCAGCCTCGGCGAGGGCGTGGTCGTGCAAGGCGATCTCGGGACGGCCAAGCGTATCCAAATAGTCCATCGCCACGTGCAGCGCAATGGCGTCGGCGACATTGGGGGTGCCGGCCTCGAATCGTTCCGGCGCGGGCTTCCAGCGGCTCCCGGAATACTCCACCACACTGATCATGCCGCCACCGGTCTGCCAGGGGGGCATGGCGTCGAGCAGCGCCCGGCGTCCGTACAGCACGCCGATGCCCGTCGGGCCGGCCATCTTGTGACCAGAGAAGGCGAGAAAATCGCAGCCGAGCGCCTGCACATCGAGCGATTCGTGTCCGATGGACTGGGCGGCGTCGATCAGGGTGAGCGCTCCGACCGCGCGTGCCCGGCGGCAGAGTTCGGCCGCGGGATTGATCACCCCGAGCGTGTTGGACACATGGGTGAAGGCGAAGAGTTTGACCTCTGGGGTGAGCAGGGCATCCAGCCGATCCAGGTCGAGCCCGTGTTCGGCATTGTCGCCGGCGACCGGAACGTACCGCACGGTGGCGCCGGTGCGTTCGGCGATCACCTGCCAGGGCACCAAATTGGAGTGATGCTCCATTTCCGTGAGCAGGATGACATCGCCCCGCTTCAGGTTGGCGGCACCCCAGCTTTGCGCCACGAGGTTGACCGATTCGGTGGTGCCTCGTGTGAAAATGATCTCGGACGGCGAACTGGCGTTGACGAAGAGCGAGGCCCGGGCGCGGGCCGCTTCGTAACCATCGGTCGCCCGCATTGAAAGCGCATGTAACCCGCGATGCACGTTGGAGTTATCCTTTTCGTAATAGCGGGTCAGTGCATCGATCACCACCTGGGGCTTGTGGGTGGTGGCAGCGTTGTCGAGGTAGACAAGCGGACGCCCGCCCACGAGTTGATGCAAGGTTGGGAAATCGGAGCGGACATCGCGACCGGCAAACATGCGCCCAGCCTGGACGCCGGACGGAGAAAGGTGAAGGGTTAAAAAACGGGGACTCGGGAGCCCAGTGCGGATGGAGCGGAGTGAAGCGCGATGGCACAAAGGCGCGAAGGTCCGAGCGAAGAGCAGGGGGACGGGCTGTCCCGTTGCGGTCGGATCGCCGACCCCGCGCGGATGGGCGTCGCGTGAACAAATCGATCAACGGAGGCGGGACCGGTCGGTCCCGTCGCGGACTTCCCGCGACTGCGGGTCCACCTCCACCGGAACTGGGGCCGGGACGGATGGCCCAGGCAATGGGAAGTCGAGTTGCACTTCAGAGGGGGACCCATTGAATGTACGGAGTCCTTTCACCCAGGACCCCTTGGCGAGGAACGCCCGCTGCAAGACCGTACGGACTCCTTTCCACCGCGCTTTGTGCTGAACCGCTGCCTCACTCCCGAATTGCTGGACTCGTTGTCGCCCGAGTGTGCTGAAGCTGCGCACAGCCGTCGCGATCTCAAGCTCTTCAATCGAGTGATGGGAAACCCGGCGTGGCTGAGGCGCACCTTGCCCCGCGTGGTGCGCCAGAGGGAACGCGTGCTGGAGGTCGGAGCCGGCACCGGTGAAGTGGGGCTTGCGCTGAGTGGGTTGGGCCTGGACTGGTCAGGACTCGATCTGGTGGCGCGCCCGGCGCTCTGGCCAGCCAGCTGGGGTTGGCACCAATCGGACATTCGGACCTTTTCCGGATGGGAGCGCTATCCGGTGGTGGTGGCCAACCTCATGCTGCACCACCTGGAGAATGCCGACCTGGTGGCGGTGGGTCGGCAAATCGACCGTCACGCCCGCGCGGTGGTGGCGTGTGAGCCCACGCGACAGCGTCGGTGGCAATGGGTGTTTCGCGGGGTGTGCAGCCTGATCCGAGCCAACCATATCAGCCGCCATGACGGCCATGTCAGCATCGCGGCGGGGTTTCGCGGTGCCGAGCTGCCGGAGCTGCTCGGACTGTCGCCGCGGCGCTGGAGGTGGACGACCACGATTTCAGCGCGCGGGGTGTATCGCCTGGTGGCACAGAGGATCAAACCATGAGCACCGGCCGTTCCGTCGAGGTGCTGGGCGGCGGATTGGCTGGGCTGTCGCTCGGACTGGCCTTGCGACGGCGCGGAGTCCCGGTGACCGTGTGGGAGGCGGGCCACTACCCGAGGCACCGCGTTTGCGGTGAATTCATCACCGGTCTGGACCGGGTCACGGCGGAAACCCTCGGAGTCGGCGCCCTGCTGGGGACGGCGCGCCGCCATCGCACGCTGGCGTGGTTTCACCGGGATCGGCCGGCCGGGGTCTCGACCTTGCCGGAGGCCGCGCTGGCGGTGAGTCGTCACCGCCTTGATGATCAACTGGCCGCGGCATTTCGGGCGGCGGGCGGCGTGCTGCACACGGGAGTGCGCAAGGACCTGGGGGACACGGGACCCGGGCAGGTGGTGGCGGCGGGGCGCCACCGGTCGGCATCGCCCTGGGTCGGCCTGAAGCTGCATGCCTCCGGACTGACGCTGGCGGCGGATCTGGAACTTCATCTGGGTGGCGGAGCCTATGTGGGGCTGTGCGGAATCGAGGACGGCCAGGTCAATGTTTGCGGCCTGTTTCGTCGGAGCGAGCAGTTGGAGGCGGGCACTCCGGCCACCGTGCTGGTGCGTCACCTGCGTGCGTCGGGACTCGAACGTCTGGCCGAACGTGTGCAATCGGCCGATACCGATGTGGCCTCGGTCTCGTCGGTCGCGGGACTTCATTTTCAGACACCGGAGTGGACACCGGGAAGCCTCGCCATTGGCGATGCCTACGCCCTCATTCCGCCGTTCACGGGTCACGGTATGGCCATGGCGTTTCAGAGTGCGGTCACGGTGGTCGAGCCCTTGGTGGCGTGGTCGGGCGGCGACCTGGAGTGGGACGAGGCCACCTGCCGCGCGCACCGGGGATTGACCCTCCGGTTTCGGCGCCGGCTGACCGTGGCCCGCCAGCTCCATCGCTTTCTCGTTGAGCGCCACCTGCAACCTTGTTTCGCCGGGCTCTCGCGCGCCGGACTCCTGCCCTTCCGCCTCCTTTATTGCCTGCTGCACTGAACCCACACAACGATTTCATGTACCTCCACGCCCTCGCGACTGCCGTGCCACCGGACCGTTACACCCAGGCCCAGTGTTGGGACATGGTGCAACACTCGGAGATCAGGAAACGCCTTTCCCGCAAGTCCCTGTTCATCCTGCAGGCGGTGCTGACCGGTGATTCCGGCATTGATACCCGACACTTTGCGGCCCGGGACGTGGAGCGCATCCTCGATCTCGACTCGGACCAGCTAAACGAGTCGTTCCGGTTGTCGGCGCCGCAGCTGGCGGCGGAGGCGGTGACCACCGCGCTCGCCCGCGCGGGTGTCGCGCCGGAAGCGGTCGATGCACTCCTGGTCTGCACCTGCACAGGCTACCTCTGTCCGGGCGTCAGCAGTTATGTCGCGGAGCGCCTCGGTCTGCGTGAGAACACGTTCCTCCAGGATCTGGTCGGGCTCGGCTGTGGCGCCGCGATTCCGACCCTGCGTGCGGCCGACGCCCTGTTGGCGGCGCAGCCGGATGCGGTGGTGGTGACGGTGGCGGTGGAGGTCTGCTCGTCGGCGTTTTATCTCGATGACGACCTGGGAGTGTTGTTTAGCGCCTGCCTCTTTGGCGATGGGGCCGCGGCGGCGGTCTGGCGTTCGACCCCGGGCCCGGGAGGCTGGCGATGTCACGGTTTCGACACGCTCCACCGGCCGGCCGATCGCGATCGCATCCGGTTTGAGCAGCGGGGAGGCAAGCTGAGAAATCTGCTGCACCCCTCGGTCCCCCAGCTCGCGGCCGCGGCGGTATCGACTCTGCATGCACGGGCTTCAGATCCAGAGGCTGGACGCCCGCTCGGGCGGGTGTTGTCCCACACCGGGGGACGCGACGTCCTGCGGGCCCTCGAGACGGCGCTGCCGGGCCAGTCGCTTCGCGCGAGCAAGGAAGTGCTGCGGCGCTTCGGCAACATGAGCAGTCCCTCCGTGCTGTTCGCACTCGCGAACGAGTTGGAACAAGGGCCGCCGTCACTCGATGAAGACTGGTGGCTGGTCGGCTTTGGAGCGGGATTCAGCGCCCACAGTTGTCGTTTTGGCGGCTGAGTCCGGTTCGAGCTTGCGGCGGGCGGAGTCCGCTCCTACCGCTGGGATGGGTCTGCGGTCTCCGGGCCGGACCTACCTATTCCCCCCTTATGGATACAACTGTGCCGCGGGCGAAACCGCTATCGCCGTCGTCGATCGTACTCTTGTTGGTGCTGGTCGCGTTGTTGAGCGTGGCGGTCCATTTTTGGTGGGACAGTGCCCTGAGCTATTTGACCAACTACAGTGAGGCGGGCTTTCGTCGATACTGGCCCAATCGAATCTGGCTGGTCGCCCATATTGCGGGCGGGACCCTCGCGCTGGCCTTGGGGCCGGTGCAGTTTTGGTCAGGCTTCAAGCTGCGCTGGCCCAGGGCCCACCGAAGGTTGGGTTATGCCTACGCCCTGGGTATCCTCGCTGGTGGCGGAGCGTCCTTTGTCCTTGCAGTGCGCTCGAGCATGCCCGATTTCGGCTTCAGCCTATTCTTTCTCGGAATTGCCTGGTGGGTGACGCTGGGTATGGCGCTGGTGGCGATTCGCAACCGGCGGTTCGACGCCCATCGCGACTGGATGATCCGCAGCTACATTGTCACGTTCGGCTTCGTGACGTTTCGGTACGTGGTGGAGCTCGATGTCTTCAACGGCCTCGGACGAAGCAAATATGCCGCCGTCGGCTGGGTGTGCTGGGTCTTGCCCTTGCTGCTGGCCGAGATCTTCCTGCATTGGCGGCACGTGGCACCGAGGAAGCGTGACGCCGCGGACCGAACCGGCTCGATCGGGTCGGGTCAGGGGGGCGCTGCCTCCTCGGGTTCCACGGTGACGCCGAGGTAGAGGGTCTGGCTGCCTCCGCCGTTAAACACGCCCCGGGTGGGGCTGACGTCGCCGTAGTCGCGGCCGCGCGCGACGACGATGTGGCCCGAGCCCGCGAAACAGCGGTTGGTCGGGTCGTAGTCGACCCAGCCGGCTCCGGGAATGTGAACGGAAACCCAGGCGTGCATGGCGTCGGCGCCGATGAAGCGTGGACGTCCGGGCGGAGGCTGGGTCAGCAGGTAGCCGCTGACGTAGGCGGCGGCCAGGCCGAGTGAGCGCGCGCCGGCCAGGTAGAGATGGGCGAAATCCTGGCAGACCCCGCGGCGCAGCCGCAGCACCTCCTCCAGCGGCGTCGAGACCAGGGTGGCGGTGGAGTCGAAACGAAAGGTGCGGGAAAAGACCGTGCCGAGGGCGTCCATCCACTCCAGCAACGGCAGCGCTGGATCCACGGCCCCCGTCAGACTGTCGACGGCAGGAAGCGCGGGCACGAGCGGACTGGGGTGACGGAATTGCTCGAGGGAGAAGTCCCCCTGGAGAATCTCCTGATCGACGGCTTCGGCGGCCGCCGCGGCGGTGGGCGTCGCATTGCGGGCCGGCCGGGCCGGTTCCTCGCGTCGCACGAGGCTGTGCGCCTGGATGGAGAACTCCCGGTGCACGGCCCTGACCGTGAAGACATGCTGGGTGTTGCCGAAATAGTCCGTGCGAACCGACAGGTCGGCCGGTCGCGGGTTGAGCTCCAGGTCGAATTCAAGGCACTCCTGGCTCGCCTCGCGGCGCGGCTGCAGCCGCAGCGACTGCCAGGCCATCGCGGCCGGCGAGCCGTGGCGATAGGTGGTGGAGTGATGAATACGGTAGACAGGCATGATGACCGGGCGTCCGAATGCGGTGGCGCTCAGCCGGCTCCGTTCTCCGATGGTTCGGTGTGGGCGAAGTAGATCTGGGTCAGCCGGTCGCTCAAATCGGCGAGGAGGGCGAGCTGGTCGTTCCAGAGTTCGGAGGCCTGTTCCGGCGTGGAGGCGAGGGTCTGCATGTCGGCCAGCCGCACCGAGCTGAGCAGCCGGAAAACCGTGGTGCGCAGCAGCTCGACGGGTCGCGGGGCGAGTTCGTCGGGCAGGGCAGCGAGGTGTTCGGTGATCCGCTCGGCCTGGAAGCGCAGGCCGCGGGGGTTCTCCGGCTCGGCCAGCATCCAGGACATGACGGTCGCCGGATGAAAAGCGCCGCTGAAGCTGGCGCGGTAGGTGAAGAGGCTGTCGGCGAGGTGCAGGCACGTCTGCAGCCGGAACTCGGTCGGCTCGGGATCGCCGGTGGGACGCTCGAGCAGTGCTCGAATGAGTTGGAGGATATGCACCGCCCGCTCGATGCGGCGCCCGAGATCGAGGAAGCGCCAGCCGGTGTCATGGACCATGGTCTCGGCGGCGAGCCCGTCGAGCTGGGAGAGCTGGGTTTGGACCTCGGTGAAGTCCGCGGTGCCCTGGCTGAGCTGGCGCAACTGGCGGGCGACCCGCCAGGCTTCGGGTGGGAGCCGGACCTTGGCCGTTTCCAGGGTGCGGGCCAGGCGCAGCAGGTTGGCGGCGAGGCTGCCGGGACGCGCGCGGTCGGCGGCAATCCGCCGGACGAAGTCGGCCCGCTCCTCGAGGGAACCGGTCAGCGGCTGGTGCAGGTCCTGCAGTCGCAGAATGAACGCCACCGTGTCCTCCGCCACGCCGGGATCGAGGACGGCGATTTCGTCCCGGAGCAATGGCTGGAGCTTGGCCAGCAGGCGGGTCACCTGGCTCGTCCGCTCCAGGTAGCGACCGAGCCAGAACAGGTTGTCGGCCAGCCGACTGGGCGTGGCCGCTCCGTGCCGCCGTTCGGAGGCCCCGGCGGCGAAATGGGCCGGAGGGTCGTCGTTGTGCTGGCTGGAGAGCACCCACAGGTCTTTGGATACGGAACCGCTCTGGAGGGAGACCATCGCGTCCTCGCCCGAGAGGTTGAACCGGCCGAGGCCTCCGGGCATCACCTGATACTCCCCTTCGCTCGTGGAAACGTAGAGGCGGGCGACAAAGGGAGTCGGGCGCAGCGAGGCGGATTCGGTGTCCCAGGCCGGCGTGGTGCCGAGCAGCACGCGTTCCTGGCCGCAGTAGGCGGCGGGCTCGGCGGCGATGCGGGCGGCGAGGGCGTCGCGTTGCCCGGCGTCGAGGAGGGCGCCGTACACCGTCGCCGGGGCGCCCACCCCGCTGAAGGTCGGCTTGATCACGAGTTCCCTCAGGTGATCTAGGATGTAGTCGCGGGCCGAGATCTGGCCGCCCCACCAGGTGGCGGCGCTGGGCAGGAGCAACTCCTCGCCGAGCAGGTGCTGGCAAAGCGAGGGCAGGAAGGACAGCAGCGCGGTGCTTTCGAGCGCCCGGCCGCCCAGCTGGTTGGCAATGGCGACGCGGCCCGATTGCGCGGCATGGACGAGCCCGGGCACGCCGAGCAGGGAACGTGGATCGAGTTCGAGGGGATCGCAGAATTCGGAATCGAGCCGGCGAAGGATGACGCCCACCTGGCGGAGACCACCCACGGTCCGAAGGAAGACCTGGCGGTCCCGGGTGGTGAGGTCGCCGCCCTCCACCAGCGGGCAGCCGAGGTAGCGTGCGAGGTAGGCGTGCTCGTAGTACGATTCATTGGCGGGTCCGGGCGTGAGCAGGACCAGCCGGGAAGACTCGCTTTGCGCCTGCAGCACGTCGAGCGACTCGCGGAAGTCACGGATAAAGCGATACAGTCGGCTGACCGGGGCATGGTGAAACGCACCCGGCAGCACCTGCCGCACGATGGTGCGGTTCTGCAGTGCGTACCCGAGACCGGACGGCGCGTCGAGCCGGTCCTGGAGGACCCACCAGCGCCCGTCGGGGGACCTCGCCACGTCCGCGGCATAGGTGTGCAGGAAAGGCTGGCGGGACTTGCCCAGACCCGCGCAGGCGCGCAGGAAATGAGGGTTGGCCATGCCGAGGGCCGCGGGCAGCAGCCCCTGGCGGAGCATTTTTTGCGCCCCGTAGAGATCCTGAAGCAGGAGGTTGAACAGCCGGGCCCGCTGGCGCAGTCCGGCGGAGAGGCGGTTCCAATCCTCCCCCCCGAGGAGCAGCGGCACCACGTCGAGGGGCCAGGCGATGGCGTCGGAGCTCTCCGCCGAATAAAGATTCAGGCTGACATCCTGTTCAACGATTGCCCGGCGGGCGGCCTCGCCCGCCGCGCGGAGCGTGGCCAGGGGATCCTTGCCCAGCGAGCGGGCGAACTCCTGCCAGGCGGGCCGTACGGTGCCGTCGGCCGCCACCGCTTCGTCATACCGCCCGCTCAGTCCGGCGTAACCGCTCAGCAGGGGGGAGGAAAAAGGGACCGCGGGCAGCGTCATGGCAGGGAATCAACGCAGGGTTTGTGCCACGTGTGCACGATCCTGGGTGGAGTGGAAGGACGGCGGGAAAGCGAGGGGCGGGGCATGGGGGCCGGGAGCGAGAATCGCTGCCCGCACCCGTTTCCCGAGGCGGCCGAACGACGCTCAACTCCCTGTCGCCGGCCAGCCTCGGAGAATCCCGGACCATTTCCAACCCTTTTGGCGGGAGGGGTGCAGGATCGGGGTCCGGAGTACCACCGCGCGCGGCCTACCGTCGGACGGTGGCGGGATTTCTTAGATCGAGGGTGTGGGGGAGTTCCGGGGCGATATCGCGGGGAGCGGGAGGCGCGGCGTGGCCTGGCGTGTGACCGTGGGGGAAGAAGCGCGCGAGCCGCCGCGATTCCGCCTCGTAGGCATTGACCGGGAATGTCACGTAGTTGCGTCCACCCGGATGGGCGACGTGGTAGGTGCAGCCGCCGAGCGAGCGGCCATTCCAGGTGTCCACGACATCAAACACCAACGGCGAATCGACACCGATGGTCGGGTGCAGGCACGACGGCGGTTGCCAGGCGCGGTAACGGACCGCGGCGACAAATTCGCCGTTCACGCCCGTGGGCTGGAGCGGGACCCGGCGGCCATTGCAGGTGACCTGGTAGCGCTCTCCGACCCAGCCGGTGACGAGGACCTGGACGCGTTCGACGGAGCTGTCCACGAATCGAACCGCTCCCCCGGCGGCGCCTTCCTCGCCCATGACATGCCAGGGTTCGAGGGCGTGGCGGACCTCAAGGGTCATGCCGCGATAGTGGACGTGCCCGTTGACCGGGAAGCGGAACTCAAAGTGCGGAGCAAACCAGTCGAGTTGGAAGGGCAGTCCCCAGTCGTTGAGGTCCTGGATGACGTCCGCAAAATCCGTGCGGACATAGTGGGGCAACATGAACCGGTCGTGCAGATCGGTGCCCCAGCGCACCAGACGCTCCGGAGCGTAGGGATGGTCCCAGAAGTGCGCGATGAACGCCCGCAGCAGCAGCTGCTGGGCGAGACTCATGCGGGCGTGGGGAGGCATCTCAAACGCCCGCAGCTCCAACAAACCAAGGCGTCCGGTGGCGGAGTCGGGCGAGTAGAGCTTGTCGATGCAGAACTCGGCCCGGTGCGTGTTGCCGGAGACGTCGATCAGCAGATTGCGGAAAATCCGGTCGACCAGCCAGGGCGCCACCCGGGCCCCGTCGGCCGACAGGCGGTCGAGTTCGCGGAAGGCGATTTCCAGTTCGTAGAGGCTGTCATTGCGGGCCTCGTCGACGCGCGGAGCCTGCGAGGTCGGTCCGATGAAGAGCCCGGAGAAGAGGTAGCTCAGCGAGGGGTGATTGTGCCAATACGCGACCAGGCTCTTGAGCAGGTGGGGACGGCGCAGGAACGGGCTGTCCGCCGGCGTGGCTCCACCGACGACAATGTGATTGCCGCCGCCGGTGCCGGTGTGGCGGCCGTCGAGCATGAACTTCTCCGTGCCCAGCCGGCAGAGCCGCGCCTCGGCGTAGAGGGTTTCGGTCTTTTCGACCAATTCGTTCCAGGTGGAGGACGGGTGGATGTTGACCTCGATGACCCCGGGGTCGGGCGTGACCTTGATCGAGTTGAGCCGGGCATCGTGGGGAGGCAGGTAACCCTCGATCACCACCGGCAGCTTGAGTTCGGCGGCGGTGGCTTCGATCGCGGCGAGCAGGTCGAGGTAATCTTCCGTGGTCGCCACCGGCGGCATGAAAACAAAGAGGTGACCTTCGCGCGCCTCGACGCAGAGTGCGGTGCGCACGATCCACGAGGCGGATTGCTGCGGCGCCGGCACGGTGTCGGCACTCGGCAGGCTGAGGGGCCGGGGGCGGAGGTGCGCGGGGATATCGGGGCGACCCGGCTGACCATCGCGCGGGCCGTAGAAGGGCCAGCCACTGAGGTCGAATGCCGTCGTGCGCGGCGTGGTGGTGCCGGCGCCTGGAGTCGACGATGGGTCGACGGAGCGAAAGTACTGCCTCGCCAGGGCGTCGCGATCCGGCAGGGGCGGAAGCTCGAGCGTAGGATCCGGCTCGATACCGAAACGGTAGTCGCTGGGCGCGTTCCACGGCTGCGATTCGAGGGGCAGCCGGTACCCCATGGGTGAGTCACCCGGGATGAGGAAGAGCGTGCCGGGACGCAGGAACCAGGGGCCGGAGGTCCAGCCCAGGCGGTTGCCGCGGAGGGCGCGTTCCACCGGAATGGCGTAGCCGACGACCTTGTTCAGTCCCTGCTCGAACACCTTGGCCAGGCGCACGCGCTCCTCGGCGTCGCTCAGGCGGCTCTTCAACGGATCGACGTTGGCGGGCAACCGGCGCTCCTTCCACAGGTAGTACCAGGTGTCCTCGTAGCCCGGCATCATCCACTGAGGATCCAGCTCGAGCCGGCGGGCGAGGGTGTGCGCAAACCGCTCGGCGTCGACCGTGGTGAGGCCGGGAGGGCGGTCAAAATTGTCCAGCAGGGCCGGGTCTTTCCAGACGGCCTGGCCATCCCGTCGCCATAGGCAGGTCAGCGCCCAGCGGGGGAGGGACTCGCCCGGATACCACTTGCCCTGGCCGTAGTGAATGAAGCCACCTTCCCCGTAGTGCTGCCACAGGCGCTTGATCAGTTTGTCGGCCAGTCTCCGCTTGGTCGGTCCCACGGCGGCGGTGTTCCACTCCGGACCGTCCATGTCGTCGATCGAGATGAACGTCGGTTCGCCGCCCATGGTCAGCCTGACATCGGCGGCGCGGATCCGCTGGTCGATGCGGGAGCCCAGGGCGTTGATCGCATCCCACTGAGCGTCGGTGTATGGCAGGGTGACCCGAGGGGACTCATGGATACGGCGCACCTCCATGGCGAACTCGAACTTGACCTCGCTCTTTTCCACTCCGCCGCTGATCGGTGCGGCCCCGGAGGGTTCGGGCGTGCAGGCGAGCGGGAGGTGACCCTCGCCGGCGAGCAGGCCGGAGGTCGGGTCAAATCCAATCCAGCCCGCGCCGGGCAGAAACACCTCAGTCCAGGCGTGCAGGTCGGTGAAGTCCGCCTCGGCGCCGGAGGGACCGTCGAGGGATTTCTGGTCCGGACGCAGCTGGATCAGGTAACCCGAAACAAATCGCGCCGCGAGACCGAGGTGACGCAACACCTGGACCAGAAGCAGGGCGGAGTCGCGGCATGAGCCTGAGCCGATTCCGAGGGTCTCCTCCGGCGCCTGAACCCCGGGTTCAAGCCGAATGACGTACTTGACCGCTCCCTGAATCCGTTGATTCAGGGCGACCAGGAAGTCGATCGTCCCGGTGGGCTTGCGCTCAATCGTGTCGAGAAAAGCCGACAGGCGGGGCGTGAGCGGGTCCTTGCGCAGATAGGGGGCGAGTTCACCGGCGGTGACCGCTTCGTAGGCGAAGGGAAACTGGTTGGCGGACGGCTCCAGGAAGAAATCGAACGGATTGAACACCGCCATTTCCGCCACCACGTCGACCTCGATCGACAGCTCCTTGGTTTTCTCCGGAAACACCAGGCGTGCCTGATAGTTTCCATGCGGGTCCTGCTGCCAGTTGATGAAGTGCTGCTCCGGAAAAACTCGCAGCGAGTAGGAGACGATCGGAGTCCGGCAGTGCGGCGCAGGTCGCAGTCGCACAACCTGGGGACCTAGTCCGACCAAACGGTCGTAGCGATAAACGGTCTTGTGGTGGAGGGCGGCGTGAATGGCCATGTGGCGAAGGTGAACTCCCTCCACCGTAGCGAGTCCCGCGCCACCGACCGCAATTGCTATCGCTTCGTGTGAAAGAAGTTCATGGCTGGACTTGGCGCATGGGGTCAATTATTGCTTCCGTCTGCAGATTTGATTATGTAAATCGTTTAACGATAATTGAATAGCGGGTAGGCCGAGCGATTCTGCGGCGCGGCGAAGCTCGACCGCAGAGCTGCCCGCGGCCGAATCGGAATCGGTTCCAAAACGAACAAAAATCACCGCAATTGCCTCGATTTTCCCCCGAGTCGTTGCGTGCGGAAGGAGACTCCCGTTGGAGGGTGGGGTCGACGACCCTGCCGGGAAGGGCGTCGCGTGAAGCATTCGGACAACGCAGGCGGGACCGGTCGGTCCCGTCGCGGCCCCGCAGTCGCGGGACGAGACCACCTCCAACGGAGGGGCAAGCGTCCGGTGCGGACTCTCCACACCCTGATTCTCCGGTTTTCCACGGCGCTGCCCCAGCAGGAGGGAGTGTCATCCGGCGGATGACACTCCCGGTGAAGGCTGCAGCGCGGGGCTCAGAGCCACTCCAGGCGGAGGTTGACGTCGGAGAGCGACCAGGCGCGTTTGAATTCGGTTTCCACCAGGGCGGCGGCGTCGGTTTTTTCCTGGGAGCGCAGGCAGTGCAGGAGTCCGAAGAGGGACCAGCCGTTGCGCGGGAATTCCTCGAGGTCGAGTCGGAATTCCTGCTCGGCCTCAGCCCAGCGGCCGGCCTGGGCAAGGGCGGCTGCGAGGGTTTGCCGGGTGGGGTACCACCAGAACGAGGGCTCCATGTAGGGCAGGGCGTGTTCGGCGGCGACGGCCTCACGGAGTTGTGCGATCTGCGTCGCACGGTCTCCCTTGGCTTGGGCCACGCTGGCGCGGGCGAGGTGACGGGCGACCTGAAGGGTCGGCGAAGCCGGAAAGGCGGGATTGTCGACGGCCTTGACCTCGGCGGACTCCGCCAATTTTTCCAGGGCCTCCAGTTCCCGCTGGGCCCCGGCCGCGTCGCTCCGCGCGGCGTAGGCCCGGGCGCGGGCGTAACGCCAGATCGCGCGGTCAAACGGCTGGTCGGCCGGCGGTTCGACCTGGGCCAGAACCGCGTCCCAGCGTCCGAAGCGAAGCTGCGTCACCAACGGCAGCCAGGTGAACCGCGGCTTCTCGAAGACCGGCGTGCCACAGAGCGGGGACAACGCGTAGGACGCGACCTGGTTGGCGGCATCCAGGCTCGCCTGGGCCTGTCCCTGGAAGAGGTGGGCGAACCAGAGGAAGTGCAGGTTGTGCGGGTAGTAGACCCCCGGGTAGAATCCCTGGACGCGGCAGGCGCTGATGTACTGCCGGTCGGCGCGGGCGGCCTCGAGGTTGGACTCGACGGCGTCCTGGTACTGGCCGATCCGGATGTAGATGTGCGACGGCATGTGCACCAGGTGTCCTGCTGCCGGCGCGTAGCGCCGGAGCCGTGACGCGCTGGCCAGCCCGCGCGCCGGGTCGGGGCCGGCCTCGACGAGGTGGATGTTCAGGTGGTTCGCGCCCGGGTGGTCGGGCTGCCGGGCGAGCACGCGGTCGATGCGGCGCAGGGCGTCGGCGATGACGGGTTTTGGGTCGGTCCGATTGGACTGCCAGTAGTCCCAGGGCGTCGTGTTCATGACGGCGTCGACAAAGAGCACGGTGGCATCGGCATCATCCGGATGTGCGTCGACCACGGCCTTCATGGCGTCGGCGAAGGCCTGGTTCAGGGCGGCGCGATCGTGGGGCTGTCCGGGCGCGACGTAGCGTTTCGCGAGGGCGTCGATGTACGCCTGCTCCCGGGGACTGGCCTTGGAACGCAAGGCGAGCGCGGCCTGCAGGGCCGACCAGGCGGGCGCGATGGCGTCGTCGAACATCGGTGCGTTGATGTGCGGACCATGGGCGAACGCCTCGCCCCAGTGCGCCATGGCGCAGTCCGGGTCGAGCGTGGCCACGGCCTGGAAGGAGCGGATCGCCTCCTTGTGGTTGAAGTTGAAGAGCAGGAGCAGGCCCTGGTCGAAATAACGCTGCGCCTCCTTCGAGCGCGTGGTGACCGGGTGGTGGTGGCTGCCCAGCTGCTCAAAGAGCGGCGCGGGCAGTGCGGCGGTCGCGGCGGGAGCACCGGTGACCCCGGCGGCGAGGAGCAGGCCGGCGAGCAGACCGAGTCCGGCGCGGCCCAGCGGCCGCGCGAGAAGGCCGGAGCGAGTGGAGTGGAGCGTTGAATACAAGTCGCGGACGGGCGCGACGGAGAGCTGAGGGTTCATGACGTTGACGGATTCAAACGAGTAACGGTGGTTCACTGAAACGTTCTCCCGAAATGCGGGATATGACAGAAGACAACGCGACCGGATGGCGGCGCGGTTTGAACAAGGGGCCGGCGGTGGGGCCGCCGAGGTGTGGATACGGTGACTGGAACCGGACGGCGCGTCAGCCCTGAAGTGGCGACGCGCGAGGGGTGCGCCAGACGGAGGCGGGACCACCTCCACCTGAAACCGAGATTGGTTTCCGATGGAGGCAGGGTCGCCGACCCCGCAGCGATTGGCGTCGCCCGAACCAATCGGACGACAGAGGGGGGACCGGCGCTCAGGCGCCGGGCGTAGGAGACGCGGCAGCGGGCGAGGTCAGCGCTTCCAGGGCGGCGTGCCAGCCCAGCGTCGCGCATTTGATGCGGGCCGGGAAGGCGTGCACGCCGGCAAAGGCGGCCAGGTCGCTGATCTCGTCCGGGGTCTCACCCGAAGTGACGATGTGGTGGAAGGAATCGTAAAGAGCGCGGGCTTCGGGGGCGGTTTTTCCCTTCAGCAAGGTGGTCATCAGGGAGGCGCTGGCTTGCGAGATGGCGCACCCTTGGCCGTCGAAGCTGATCTCGGCGATGCGATCACCGTCCACCCGGAGGTAGACACTGCACTGGTCTCCGCAGGTCGGATTGTCCCCGTGTGCCACCCGATTGGCCGTGGGCAGGACGCCCCGATTGCGCGGACGGCGGTTGTGATCGAGGATAACCTGTTGGTAGAGATCGGTGAGGTCGCTCATGAAGGAGGGCGGCGCAGGGAATCGAGATCCTACCCGTCGCTGGCGATTTGCCAAGTGCGGAACCCGATCCCGCCCCGCCGCCGAGGCGGCGGGGTAGATCGAAAGGCGAGCACGGTTTTGGCGCCGGTACCGACGGAAAGGGCCGGCCGGGAGATGTTTATTTGACTTCGTAGACCTCGAGCAGGGCGATGCCGGTGCCACCGTTGACGCCGGATACCAGCAACGAGTACGAACCGGGATTGAGGACCACCAGGGCGGCGGCGTCGTTCGAGCCGGCGGCAAACGGATAGGCGCCGGTGCGAACCGCGGCTTGGGCCAGTTCCGGCCGGTTGCTCCAATTATCGTTCGTGGCCACCAGTTCACCCCCTGCGGTCTGCAGCGTGAGCTGCGGGTTGGCGAGGGTGCCGACGACTCCGAATGGCGCGAGCGCGGGCCCGCCGGCGCGGACGAGGACGAGCTTGGGCTGGGTGCCGCCGACCACGAAACCGGCGATGGCGACGTCCTCACCCGTGCCCACGCGGGCCCGGGTGGAGACGTTGATCAGCGTGGCGTTGGTGGTCAGCGGAAGCGGCTCACCGAACATGAAGTCGTCGGTGGCTACGACATCGACCGTGGCCGTGTCGACCACACCGGCCGCCAGCGGTGTCGTGCCGTGCGTGACACGGACCCGCGCGACGCGTTCGCCGTCCTGGAAGAAAACGCCCACGAAGGACAGGCCGTTGTCAGCGACGGGTGCCGCGAATTTGCCCAGCGACACGTTTTGGGCGTCGAAGCACTCAATCGTGCTGACATTGGCCAGGTCGACGTCGGTGAAAACGACACCAAAGCCGTTGACCGTGGCCGGAGTGGCCGGGCTGCCCGGGACAAAGAACTGCGTGTCAATGACCGTGCTGCCGACGGCGGCGAACAGGCGCTGTTCCGTGAAGGCCTTGAACCGGGTCGAGTAGGACGGATCAAGGTGGGCGAAGCGGACTGCGGTGCCCGTGGGATTGTCCGAATCCGCACTCACCTGCACGCTGCCGCCCGGTGACGTGAAGACGGCGCCACGGCGAACGTTGTTGTTGAAGAAATCTGCCGGCATGGCGTTGGGGGCCGCCGCGGTGTCGGGGGCGCCGTCCCAGTTAATGTTGCGCAATCCATTGAAGAAGGGGCCGTTGGTGGTGTTTCCGGGGCCGCCCAGGCCGATTTCGAGGCGGAAGGCGGCCACCGCCGTGTTGAGATCGGCGGGAGCCTGACCGGAGGCGGTCGTCACTTTGGGGGCGCCGAAGGACGACAGGGGGGCCAGCAGCAGACTGGCAGCAAGGAGCGAAGAGGGAGAAGCGTACATGAATAAAGGGTGGATCGCGGAGCGATCACGGTTGGAAGTGGGTTCAAAGCGGCGACGTCACAGGATGCGTGTCCCCGCGGCAGGGGTACGTTTTATCACCGCTCGGCGGGATCGACCATACGACGGTTGGGGGACGAGTGGGGGGCCGAACGGCCCAGGTTTGCCCGCCGGGCTTGCCAGGGGCCGCTGAGAAACCGTTGCATCACCGCTTATGCAAGCCACACGCGTTCACTCGTCCCAGGCTCGTGGTCCGGCTCGTTTGTCGTCGCACAGTCTGCTGGCGCTGCAAGCCGCATTGCCTGCCCTCTACGCCTCCACGGAGACGGGTGATCTGGCTGGTACATTTCTCTCCGTGGTGAGCGATCTGATACCGGGTGAGTCCCACGGCGTGGTGGTGCGCGAGCAAGGACAGGAGCGCCGGCAGGTGGCCTTGCGCCCGGCCAGCGTGGACCACGAGCGCCTGCTGCCGGCCTTTTTTGCTCACTTCAGCGAGTTCGCGCCGTCCGACTACCGAAAACTGACCGGATCGGGCGAGGCGCTCGCCCTGTCGGATTTCATCGCGACCCCGTCCCTGCACCGGCTCGGAATTTACGGCGAGTATTACCGTCCCATCGGGATTGCGGACGACCTGAGCGTCAATCTCCGTCGCGGCGACGATGTGATCTGCGTTGCGGTGCTGCGCCGGGCGCGGGGATTCCGGCGCGATGAACGCGACTTGTTCAATGCGCTTTGTCCTCATTTTCGCCAGGCCTGGTCGTTGTCCCGGATGATCCGGGATCTTCGCCGCAAGGCCGAGGCGGCTCCCATCCCGGTCCGGGAATGGGTGCCGGATCCCCTCGAACAAGGGCTCGGTCTGACCGCGCGCGAAGCGGAGGTGCTGATGTGGGTGGCCCAGGGCAAGACCAACCCCGAGGTGGGTGAAGTTCTTGGAATCCGGCCGTACACGGTCCGGACGCACCTGGAACGCATTTTTGCCAAGCTCGGGGTGGAGACCCGTCACGCCGCCGGCTTGAAGGCCATCCAGGTCCTCGGCCTGCCGTAGCCGCCGACGGTCTGTGCGTGGAGCGACCCGCCCGAGGGTGGTGGCGGCAGTCTGGGGGCCGATTGGCCCAGAGTGCCGGGGCGGGGGAGATGGTAGGCTGGAGCCTGTCCTCCCCTGACCGTTCCATGGATGCCACGCACCCTTGTTCCCTTCCCGTCCCCCAGTCCGTCCCGACCCGCACTGAACCGGGGGTCGAGCCGGTCGGTGTGAACGCGGCCAGCCCGGGAGAGTCCGCGATGGGGGTCTGCCGTTCGCTCTCGGACTTTGCGCTCGCGGCGACGGACGCCGCGCTCGACCCCGACCATCCGACCAATGCGACGCTGCGCAACCGCGGGGTCGGATTGGTGCCGGCGGTCGTGGCGACCGACGACGCGGACCGGCGCGCCGTGGTATCGGCCTGTTCGTTACGAGCCCAGTTTGCGGTGCCTTATGGCTGGCATGTCATCGACGACGGCCGGCGCGCCCTGGTGTTCGACCCCTCCGGGGAGGTGCAGATCAACCTGAACCTGCTGCCGCGGGAAGGGCGGAGCGACACCGACCTCCTCGACGCGATCGAGGAGGAGGCCAGGGGGAGTTATGCGGCGCCCCAGTTTTTCCGCCTCGAGGATGGGGCTCTGCGCGGACTCGGCATTCGCGGTCTGGCCGACGGCAGACAGTCGCTTGAACAAGTCCACCTCCTGGCTCCGGGCCGCTATGAGGATCTGGTCTTGCGGGCCCGGGTGACCGCGACCCCGGAACGCCGGGCGGCAGCCTGCGCGCTGGCGGAGTGCCTGCTCGGGAGCATGGACTTCGAATGTTTTCCCCACCGCGAGCCCCTGCGGACGGTCCCGTCCGGCAAGCCGGCCTGGTGGCACGAGGCGCGTCGGCTCGAAGCGGCCGGCAAGCTGAAGGAGGCGGAGGCAACGATCATGCGCGCGGTCGACACCCCCACCTACGCCTCCTGCATTGCGGAACTGTATGCGGAACGCATGGTCCGGCTTCGCCGTGCCGGGGACTCCGCGGGGGCGACGTCGGCCTACAAGGAGGCCGATGCCTGGAATACGTTTTTTGCCAGCCAGGTATCTCCGGGCGACGAAGGTGCGGCGGTGTCGCACCAGCGCGACCGTTTCCTCGACCGCCTGCGCAAGGCCTATGCCTCGGACTTTGTCCGCGTGGCGATCTGACCGGAGCGCCGCTCAGCCGTTGAAGCGGTCAGCGGTGGTCCATCAGCCGGGCGAGCAGGTCCGACTGTGACGGGGCAAAGCCGGAGCGGCGGAACACGGCGGACTCCACCGTGCGCCGACGCCGAAGGAGGGCCGGCGACCATCCGTAGGGCACCGAGAAGGTGGGTTCCGTGGGTGGCAGGTCGTGTTCCTCGGGCGCGGAGTCATCCGCTGGATACGGTGCCAGGGGGGCGATCCGCTGGAGGTCGTCGCAAAGCGATGCATCCCTCCAGAACGGCTCGCGGCACCGGCTGGGTGTGGCGTCGCCGGCTCGCTTGGATCCGCACATCAGTGCGGAGAAGAGAAAGGAGTGGCGGTCGGGCATGGCGCAAGGATCGACGTTAATGGAACCGGAATCCCCGGACCATGGGCCGATTGGCCCGCCGGGCAGGTGTGGGGACGGACGTTCCCGACACCGCGCGCCAAACCGCGTTCCGCGTTTCCCGCCTAGGCCTGGTTCATGCGCTCAAGGGCAACGGCGGCGGCGCTGGTGCGGTTCTCCACCCCGAGCTTTTGGAAGATGCTCTCCAGGTGCTTCTTGATCGTCGTCAGCTGCACGCCGAGCAGGATGCAGAGTTCCGGGTTGGTTTTTCCTTGGGACAGCCAGAAGAGCACTTCCGCCTCGCGTTCGGTCAGGCCAAGCGGAACGAGCAGGGCGGGCGAGGGTTCGACCCGCGGTTTGGGCGCGGGGGTCAGCTGCTCCTTGCGTTTCATGCGTGCGTCGATGGCGGCGAGCAGATCCTCCACCTCGACCGGTTTCACGAGGTAGTCATCAGCCCCCAGGTTCATGCCCGAGCGAACGTCGGTGGCCCCGCCCCGGGCGGTGAGAAAGATGAACGGGATGCCCGCCGTGGCGGGATCCGAGCGCAGGGCGGCGAGCACGGCGTGTCCATCCATGACGGGCATTGAGATGTCACAGAGAATCATGTCCGGCTTCTCGCGCCGCGCGGTCTCCACTCCTTCGCGTCCCTCCCGGGCCTCCAGCGGGACAAATCCCTCCAGGCGGAGGATCGTCAGCAGATTGGCCCGCATGCGCGGTTCGTCTTCAATGACCAGGATGCGGAGTTTGGCGCTCATGAGTGAAAAGTGGCAGAAGCCGCGGGAGTGGCGACCCGCGGAGGGCAGGGCAGGTGAACGGTGATCTCGGTGCCCACGCCCTCGGTGCTGCGCAGGGACAGGGTGCCGCCGTGCAGATCGACGCAGCGTTTCACCACCACCAGCCCGAGGCCGGTGCCGGAGACCGCACCGACATTGGACCCGCGTCGGAACATCTCGAACAGCTGGGGTTGGTCACGCTCCGGGATGCCGATGCCCTCATCGCGAACCACGAGCCGGAGGCCTCCGGAGTCGGATCGAATGTCCACCCACACCGGCTGGGGTGCGGAGGAGTACTTGAGGGCGTTGGAGATCAGATTGGCCAGAATGTGCTGGAGGAGCCGGCGGTCCGCCATGACCGTGGCGGTCGAGGCGCCCGGATCAATCCGCACCTCGCGCTCGGGGCCAAAGGTGGTCACGACCTCGTGCGCGACCTCGCGCACCAGCACGGCGCAATCGGTCGGCTGCAGCTCAAGCGAGAGGGAGCCGGCCTCGACCTTGCCGAGAAAGAGCACTTCCTCCATGAGATCGGCCAGACGGCGCGCGCTGGCGCGGATGTCCGTGAGGTGCACCGCGCGTTCCCCGGCGGTCAGCCGCTCGTGGTAGCGCTCCAGAATCTGAGCGGCGGATACAATGATGCCGAGGGGGGTGCGGTACTCGTGCGTCACCATGTGCAGGAAGTCCGCCTTCAGGCGTCCCAACTCACGCTCGCGCTCCAGCGAGCGCAGCATCTCGAGTTCGGCGGACTTCTGCTCGGTCACGTCGAGCGTGGAGGAGGCGACGCGCACGTGTCCCCGGATCGGGTCCTTCGATGTCTCGGTGTGAACCCGCAGCCAGCGCACTTCGCCCGACGGCAGCACCACGCGATAGTCGAAGGTGGGAACCGGCTCCCCGGTGTCCGCCTGGTGCAGGGCGTCCAGCAGGCGGTCGCGATCGTCGGGATGGACCCGTTCGAGAAACGCCTCCCGGCTGGGCATGGCGTCGGTGGCGGCGAGTCCGTGCAACTTGAGCATCTGCCCCGACCAGACCCGGTGCGGTTCGCCGACAAACCGCTCGGCATCGCCCATGCGGGCAAGCCGTTGGGCACGTTCCAGTCGCTCGCGGGTGCGCTCGAGGTGCTCAACGGTCGAGGCCAGCTCCATCATGCGACGCTGCTCGGCCTCTTGGGCGAGTTTGAGGTCGGTGATGTCGAGGTAGATCGACATGATCCGGTCGCGATTGCCCTCCTCGTGCTGGGCGACATTGCGAACCCAGCGGACGCGTCCATCCGGAAGCAGGAGCCGGAATTCGATCGTGCCAGCCAGCTCGCCGGTGGCGTAACTGCGGTCGAAGATGGTGTGGACGCGCGCATGATCGAGCGGGTGCACCCGACTGAGCATGGCCTCCAACGGGGGAGGCTGCGGGGCCGGGGGAAAGGCGAAGAGCGCGAACATCTCCGGCGACCAGATCCGGGTGCCGAGGCGGCGGTCGATGTCGACGAATCCCATCCGGCCGACGGCGAGGGCGCGGGTGAGCCGGTGGGTGGTGCGGCCGAGCGCCGAGGCGATCTCGTTTTGCGGCGTGACATCCTGGAGGGTGGAGGAGAGCCGCCGGCGCCCGGTGGCCGGATCGTCAAAGACCTGGGCCACATAGCGGATCCAGCGCACGGTTCCGGACGGCAGCACCGTCCGGTAGTCAAACGGCTCGCTCGCCCGACCGGCGTAGCTGTCCCTCACCACCTCGCTGAACCGCTCCCGATCCTCCGGATGGGCCCGTTCGAAAATGGCCTCCAGCGGCGGCACCCCGGCCGAGGGGTCGAATCCGATCAGGCGATACACCTCGGCCGACCAGGTGCGGGTGCCGGTCTCGAGGTCGACCTCGACATTGCCGACGTGGGCCACGGCCTGGGCGCGTTCCAGGGCGGTGACGGCCTGTTCAAGGTCCTGCACCCGCGCCGTAAGATCGGCGCAGGAGTCGGTGCCGGGCGGCACGGATGAACCAGAGTGAGGAGACGCAAGGTCCACGGTGAAGGTCGAGGAGGGCACGCAGGAGGGGAATGACCGGCCGGCCCTGGGGACCGGCCATCGTTCGCCCGTGCGAGCCGCGTAAGATGGGGAACGCAGGCGGAGGGCGGAAGGAGAAAAGTGCCTGGGACCTCCTGCGCCCGCCCGCCGGGCAGCCCCCGGGATTGGGTAACTGCTTGTCCTTGTGGGCCCGGTCGGTTGAGTGGCGCCATGGACGTGAAGAACCGCAGGCCCCTCAAGACCCGCTCCGCGGCGTGGGCGGGGGCGTTGGCCCGGGCGCTGGCCCGGGCGGGCTTCACGCCCAATGGGGTATCGGTGCTCGGGGTGGTCGTGGCCCTGGCCGGTGGGGCCTTTCTGGTGCTGGCCGGGCGTGGATCGGGACCGGAGCGTGTGGGGTGGCTGGTGGCGGGGGCGGTGTCGGTTCAGCTCCGCCTGCTCTGCAATATGATCGACGGCCTGATCGCCGTGGAGTGCGGTTTGAAAGGCAAACTGGGGGATCTGTTCAACGAGGTGCCGGACCGGCTCGAGGATACGATTTTCCTGCTCGGGGCCGGGTTCGCGTCGGGGGTGTCCTGGGGCCCGGCTCTCGGGGGTGCGGCGGCGTTGCTGGCGGTGGGAACCGCCTATGTGCGCGTGCTCGGGGGCAGCCTCGGACTGGTGCAGGATTTCTGCGGTCCCATGGCGAAGCAGCATCGCATGTTCTTTCTCACCGTGTCCTGCCTCGCCGCGGCGGTGGAGGCAGCTGTGTCGGAACAGCGCGTGGTCCTGGCCTCGGGGCTGGCCTTGATCGTTGCGGGGACGGGGGTGACGGCCGTGCGCCGACTCCTGCGCATTGGGCGACAGCTGCTGGCCCGATGATCGCGTCCCTGCTCACTTCGTTGGTCCGCCTGTTCACCGGCGCGCGCGGTCGCTGGCCCGAGGAACTTTTTGTGACCCCGAGGCCGCGGGTCTACTTTGCGAACCACACCAGCAACCTCGATTTTGTGGTGCTGTGGTCGGTCCTGCCGCCGACGGTGCGTCAGCGGACCCGGGCGGCGGCGGCCCGCGATTATTGGACCGGAGGACCGGTGCGACGCTGGCTGGCGTCGTCGGTCTTCAACGTGGTGTTGATCGAGCGCAAGCAGGTGACCCGGGCCAACAACCCGATCCGTGATCTTGGGGCGGTGCTGGAGCGGGGTGACTCGATCATTCTGTTCCCTGAGGGCGGCCGATTCTCCGAACCCGAACCCATGCCCTTCAAGAGTGGGCTGTTTCACCTCGCGCAGGAGCATCCGAACGCCGACCTCGTGCCGGTCTGGATCGACAACCTCAATCGCGTGCTGCCCAAGGGTGAGCTCCTCGCCATTCCTTTCATCTGCTCGGTCACCTTTGGAACGCCGCTGGCGCGGCTCGACGGAGAAACCAAGGACGCCTTCGCCGACCGCGCCCGCGCCGCGGTCATCGCGCTGCGCGGGCATTGAGCAAGCCGAACGAGAGGTTGACCACGAATGGACACGAATGAACACGAATGACAGAGTGCCCAAGCCGGAATTGTGTGACGTCTCAAACGACTGTGGATCGATGCCATCAATTCGTGTCAGTTCGTGTCCATTCGTGGTCCTGTCTGGTTGGTGCAGCTGAGGACTTTTCATGAACCTGTTGCTTGATCACGAGGCGCGGTGGTTTTTTGGCGGGGTACTGGGGCTCCTGGTCGTGGCGTCGCTCGTCGGGGCGGTGCTGGCGAAGACGACCCGGAGCGAGCCGGGCCAGGGGGTGGTGCGGAACCTGAACGCGCGCATCCGGGCGTGGTGGTTCATGGCGGCTTTCTTCGGCGCGGCGGTGGCGGCGGGACACGGGACCTCCGTGCTGCTGTTTGCGGCGATGTCGTTTCTGGCTTTGCGCGAATTTGTCACCCTGACCCCGACCCGGCGGGGCGATCACCGGGCGCTGTTCTGGGCCTTTTTCATCATACTGCCGGTCCACTATGTCCTCGTCTGGAAGCACTGGTACGGGTTCTTCAGCATTTTCATTCCGGTGTATGCTTGTCTTTGGATACCCATCCGGGCGGCGATGGCCGGGGAAACGGAGGACTTCCTCGGGCGCACCGCGCGCGTCCAGTGGGCGGTCCTGGTCTGCATTTACTTTGTCAGCTATGCACCGGCGCTCCTGACCCTGCAAATCCCGGGCTATGAGGGCGAGAACGCCAAGCTCCTGCTCTTCCTCGTCTGTGTGGTGCAGATGAGCGATGTCCTGCAGTACTGCTGGGGCAAGCTGCTCGGGCGTCACAAGATCGCGCCCCGAGTCAGCCCGAGCAAGACGGTCGAGGGTTTCATGGGCGGCATCGCCTCGGCGGTCGGCCTGGGCGCGGGACTCTGGTGGATCACGCCCTTCACGCCCCTGCAGGCGGCGGGGATGGCGCTCGCCATCTGCCTGATGGGGTTCTGCGGCGGCCTGGTTATGTCGGCGATCAAGCGTGACCGCGGGGTGAAGGACTTCGGGACCCTGATCGAGGGGCACGGCGGCATGCTCGACCGGATCGATTCACTCTGTTTCGCCGCGCCGCTCTTCTTCCACCTCACCCGGTATTTTTTCACCTGAGAGCGGCCAGCCAGAACAGCCAACGAGCCGTCAGCGCCGGTTGCGCGTGGCGAACCTGACGGGCCCCAAGGTGTGACCACGCGTGGCGGACAAAGCACCACCCGGCGGTGGGTCGCAGGGCGCGTCCCCGCGGCGCCGACGGAGCAGCGCCCTCCAGGAGTGTACCCGCGGCGGGTGACGAGGGGAGCGACCCTGGGGTCGCGATTGGATACACCCCGGCGGTGAACCGCCGGAACCGCCAGGGATGGCCGCAGGCCGCACCGATGGAGGGCGCTGCTCCGACGACGCCGGTTGTGCGTGGCGAACCAACGCGGCACCGCTTCTGCATCCGCGGCGCAGCCGATAGACCCTGCCAAGAACAGCCAATGAGCCGACAGCGTGGTGCGACGATCGAACCCGCGACGTCGATCCCGCGACTGCGCTCACGCTGCGGTCACCCAGTGCGACGCCGACCCCCGCGGAGACTGACGTCGCGCCAAGTAACCGAAATAAAGATACGGGTCCGGGTATCCCGCCGCGGCCTACTCCGGCAGCGGTTTGCCCTTGGTTTCGGGGGCGAACCAGATGACAACGAGGCCGATCAGGTAGATGAGGGTGATGATCGCTCCGGCCCGGGCGTAACTGCCGCCGAAACTCTGCATCAGCTGTCCCATGTAGATCGCGCCCACGGCGGCGAAGATCCGACCGGCGTTGAACGCCACGCCCTGGGCGGTGGCGCGAACGCGGGTGGGAAACAGCTCCGGCAAGTACAGCGGAAGCCAGCCGTAGAACGAGGCCGTGGTCAGGCCGGCGAGGAACGTCAGAACGAGGAAGGGCGTGCCGTAGGTGTCCATGCCGCGGAACAACAGGGCGCAGACTCCGAGCGAGGAGAGGCAGAGGATGAAATAGACCCAGCGACGGCTGAAGAGGCCGCCGAGCCATCCGCCGAGCAGGCAGCCGAAGATGGCGCCAAAGGCGCTGAGCAGGCCCGTCCAGGCCTTGGCGGACGGCTGCGTGCCTCCGGTGAGCTGATCGGCCCAGAGCGGCAGCCATTGCACGGAGCCCCACGTTCCGATCAGGACGACGGCGGCAAAGACCGTGGCGAGCAGCATTTTGGAGAGCAGCGGTGGACGGAACACTTCGCTGATCGAGCGACTGGGGGCCGCCTTGGCGGCGTGTTCCCACTTTTCGGATTCGGGAACGAAGAGGCGGATCAGGAAGGTCAGCAGGGCCGGGGCCGCTCCGACCAGCGCGACCCAGCGCCAGGATTCCTGCGTGACCGAGAAGAAGAGGCCGATGATGGAAATCAGTGCAAAGCCGACATTGGCGGCCGCTCCGATGATGCCGGCGAGCATGGGACGGAACTTCTCCGGCCACACCTCCATCACGAGAGCGACGCCCAGTGACCACTCACCCCCCATGCCCAGGGCGGCGATGAACCGCAGGGCGGCCAACTGCTCGGGTGTCTTCACAAAGTAAGCACACCCGGTGAAGAGCGAATAGGTCAGCACACTGAAGGCGAGGGCGCGGACGCGACCGATGCGGTCGCCCAACCAGCCAAAGACCAGGCCCCCGAGTGCCGCTCCGAGCAGAAAGGTGGCGGTGATGATGCCCATCCAGTGACCGACAAACTGATCTCCAAACACGCTGTCCGACGCAGCTTTCATCTCCAGCAAGGCGGGCCGGGCAATGAGCGGGAAGAGGCCCATCTCAAAACCGTCGAACATCCACCCGAGGAAGGCGGCGAGCAGGACGGCTCCGAGTCGTTTGTTGCTGGGGGCGTGGGGAGGAGTCTCAGGGGAAGGCATGTGGGACGAGGCGTGGTTCGAAGCGAGGTGGAAGAAAGGGTGGGTTGCGCTGGAGTTCAGTTCGGGCCAAAGGTGACGACCGCCGGTTGTGCGAAGCCGGCCCAGTAGGCGTCGAGCAACGCCCGATCGGGCGGACTGTCCTGGATGATGAACCGGTAGCGGCCGACGTAGGGCTTGCCGGGTTCGATGGACCAGTCACCCAACTGGGATGGAGCGAAACAGATGAACGGCTCCTTTGGGTGCACCCGGACCGGTTGTGGCGAGCGGAAATTGCCGGGATGGTCCATCAGGGTCACACCGACGACCCCGCCGCCTTCGCCGTCTCCATACTGGTTGATCCATTGCACGCGGCTGGCGTGGGCCTTGACGCGGTTCGTCTCGCCATTGGAAGTCAGAAACTGGGAGTTCTTTTCGCCGAGCCAATTGCCCAGTCCTCGAAACCCCAGCCCACCATAGTGATATTCGGGCAGAAGCAGGGGATCCGACGTGGCGCAGGTTTGCGTGAGCACCAATTCGAACATCCGTACGGGCTGGGCGGCGCCCGGCACGTCGTAGGCGGTCACCTCCCAGGTCTCGTTCAGCGCGGTCGTCGGGGCTGGGGCCGAGAGATCGACCATGCGGTGGCGGGCGACAAATCCCCCTGCCACCGGGCCGCTCCAGGTGCGATCGAGGGCGACGAATTCGACGGTGCCCGTCTTCTGTCCCATGTTCCAGAAGTCGGGTTCGCGTCCCTGAAACTTCGTCTTGGTCCAAGGCGACCAGATGCCGTGGTGGTGCACGTGTTGGACCGGGTAGTCGTCCGTGACCAGTCGGCCGGCCGGCGAGAAAATCGGATAGAGGTAACCGGCCCGCTTGTACTCCGGCTTGATGTCGGCGCGGGGCAGTTTTTCCTTGTCCATCCGATAGGAAAAGGCGGCCTTGCCACCGATGGTGATGGCCAGATCGCCCGCGGCGGGGGCCACTTTGACTCCCTCGGTGGCGGACGGGGAACTATCAATCGTCAGCGTGAATCTGGGCGACGCTCCGGCCGCCTGCCAGGCGAGCACGAAGCGGGCGGTGCGGTCGGACCCGACCTGCAGCGGCAGACGATGGCCTTCCGCGTCGCGGAGGGCAGGGCTGGCGGGTGCCGACGACGGGAGCTTGAAGGTGATCACCTGCCCGGCGCGGTCCTTGGCGGCCGGTGACAGGGAAAAGGTGAGGTCGGCGGCGGAAAGCGACGAGATGGTGGCCAGGGTCAGGGCGCGGGCAACCCAAACGGCGAGACGGGGTGAGGTGCGCATAGGTCATGCGCACGGAGCTTGAAAACGACCCGCAACGTCAAACCAAAAACCGGCCGGAAGGCGGTCGGAGGGGTTTATTCCCAGTACTCGGCCCAGCTCGACGCCGTCTCGGTCACCCGGACCTTCTCCACCCGAACCACCGGACGGACCGGATAAAGGGTGTCGGCGGGTTGATCGTGGCTGAGTCGGCTCAGGGCCGCGCTGGCGTGACGAAAGATGTCCTGGGCCATCACCTCGCTGGTCGGGTCCACGCGTTCGAATCGAATGATCCGATCGCCGTAGGTTGCGTGCAGGACCCCAAACTGGGCGTCGTCGGAGTTAACCGCGAGACTGTGGTCGTAGCGATCCACATAGGCGGCCACGGCTTGTTTCAGGACCTTGAAGTCCGCCACCATGTCACGGGCGTCCAGGGTGTCGGCCACCAGCACCACCTCCACCGTGCGGCTATGGCCGTGCGGGAAACGACAGGACCCTGGGTGTTTGGAGAGAATGTGGCCGCTTTCGACCACGAACGACTTGGCAATGCGGTAGGGCATGGGGAGGAAATGACGAATGACGAATGACTAATGACGAATGACGGCGAGTGCGTCAGGGATGGCCGGAGGGGGGTCGTCGGGGAATTGAAGATTTGAGGCGGGCGGCCTCCATGCCCTGCCGGTGATGATGGCGACCGTCCGCTGGACACGCATTTCGGCCTTCGAACTTCACTTTTCGCCCTTCGTTCTTCCGCCGCGCCCGCGCGGCGGCTAGACGGCTTGGGCGTGTCTTCGGGCGGCGGCCTGGAAGGTGGCGTCAAAGCGGGATGCCACGACCCGCAGGAGGGGTGCGCCGCGTGGAGTGACGGTGACGCCCTGTGAGTTGACGGTGACAAGCCCGTCGGCCTCCAGGTCGGTCAGCGATGCGATCTCCGTGGCATACTGGGCGGGAATATCCACCTGCAGACGCCGACCCAGGTCCGCAAAGTTGAGTTCGCGCCGACACATCAGGCTCATGATCAATTCCCGGCGGCGGATGTCCTCATCGCTCAGCCGCAGGAACTTCTCGACGGGGTACTCGGAACGAGCCAAGGCGTCGCGCCAGGCGCCGAGGGTTTTGTGATTCTGGCGGTAGGTGTTGGCGGTTTGAGAGATGGACGACACACCAAAACTGTAAAGCGAGGCGCCGGCCCGGGTGGTGTAGCCCTGGAAGTTACGATGGAGCGTGCCCTCGCGCAGGGCGATCGCGAGTTCGTCCGTCGGACGGGCAAAATGATCGAGTCCCACGTCGACAAATCCGGCTTCGGTCAGACGTTCGTGCGCGAGGGCGAACATGGCCAGTTTGCCTTCCGGCACGGGCAGCTGGTTGCGGTGCTCAAAGATCTTCTGGGCCGGTTTCATCCACGGCACATGGGCGTAGCTGAAGACCGACAGGCGGTCGGGTTCCAGCGAGAGGATGTCATCCAGCGTACGATCAAAGGTGTCCGGTGTCTGCAGGGGCAGCCCGTAGATCAGGTCGAGGTTGATCGAGTCGACCCCGGCGGCCCGCAGCCAGTCGACGGCGCGCCGGTTGATTTCCTGGGGCTGGATGCGGTTGATGGCGCGCTGCACGGCCGCGTCCGTGTCCTGTACGCCAAGCGAGGCGCGATTCATGCCGAGTGAACGCAGGGCAGCGACCTGTTCGCCGGTCAGCCGTCGGGGATCAATCTCCGCGCTGATTTCCGCATCGGAGGCGAAGACAAAGCGGGACTTCACCAAGTCGGCCAGACGCAGCAGCTGATCCGCGGACAGAAAAGTGGGGGTGCCTCCACCGAGGTGGAGCTGGGTAACCGGCCGGGTCCGCTCCATTTTGGCCACGACTAGATCGAGCTCCCGGGCCAGCGAGTCCAAATAGCCGTCGGCCGCGCCATGCTGCCGCGTGATCACGGTGTTGCAGCCGCAGTACCAGCACAGCGTTTCGCAAAATGGCAGGTGAAAATAGAGGGAAATCGGACCCGCGTCGGCGCGGTTGTCGTCGACGATGGTGGCCTCGATATCGGCGTTCGAAAACTGCGCATGAAACTGCGTTGCAGGTGGATACGACGTGTAACGCGGAGCCGGACCCGAGTACTTGCGAATCAGGTCAAGGTCGAGGGTTGAACCCGGACTGGGGAACGTGGACGTGGGAGTGGCGGAACCGAGATCTTGTGGGGAGATCATGTCCCCAGTATGCCCCTGTCGGAGGGTCCAGCGCTCCGCATGCCTTGACGAGGGATGGGCGTATTTTGCCGTTCAGGCGCCGGGCAAAAAGGCGAGAAGCAAGGCACGAAAGCCGTTCCGGATTCCGCACCTTCGGAGGGAAACACCGATTTCCGAATTCACTCTTCGCCCTTCCCCCTTCGGCGCGCTCCGCACCGCATCGCCACCTCAGGTGCCGTAGAGCCGGTCGCCAAAATCGCCGAGGCCGGGGAGGATGTACTTGCGCGAATTCAATTCGCGGTCGTGCGCGGCGGTGTAGATGGGCACGTCCGGGTGCGCTTGTTCGACGGCGGCGACGCCCTCGGGAGAGCTGACAATGCAGACCAGGCGGAGTTCGCGACCCCCGCGCTCCTTGATGACCGAGAGGGCCTGCACCGCACTGCCCCCCGTGGCCAGCATGGGATCGACGACCAGGATGCGCCGCCCGTGGAGCGCGGGCAGCTTGCAATAGTAGCTCCGGGCGACGGCGGTGGCGTGGTCGCGTTCCAGGCCAATGTAGCCGACGCTGACATCGGGGAACAGGTCAGTGAACGGCTGCACCATGCCGAGCCCGGCGCGCAGGATTGGCACCACCACCAGGGGTTGGTCGAGCACGGGACTGGCCACGGGTTCAAGCGGTGTCTGGACCGCGAGGGTGCGGGTGGGCAGGTCGCGGGTCGCCTCGAGCGCAAGCAACAGGCTGATCTGGTAGGCGAGCGTGCGGAACAGCGCGGGTTTCGTCGTTTGATCGCGCAGGTGCGTGATGCAGTGCGAACCGAGGGGATGACTGAGGATGTGAAGCATGGGAAGCGGGAGTCGTGAGTGAAGGCGGGAAATCGGGACGACTAAGCTGGAGCCACTCTGAAGAGAAACCACGAATGGACGCGAACGAACACGAACACGGAGGGAACGGGATGCTGCTATCAACTCACCCGGAAGTGAACCAGCCCTCGAGTCGCTCCGGTGCTGTTTTCATCCGATCTTCCGCAGTTGAAACGAACCAATCCGTTCATAAACCACGGATCCCGCGGCCGCGGGACAGATAAACGCGGATTCGGAGCAGGTGTTGTTTTTCACCCACAAGGTGAATACCATCCTTGGTGGAACTCGTTTGTATCCGTGTGAATCAGTGTCCATCCGTGGTTCAAGCGCGGTTTTTTGGTTCATTCGTGTCCATTCGTGGTTCCATTGCATGGTTCCGACTGAGCGTCGGTGTCCGGCCTAGAGCAGACCGCGGTCGACCTTTCGCTCCAGAGCCCGTTCGAGTTCCTTGCGCAGCGCCTTTTCCTTGCCGCGCAGGCCGGGCATGCAGGAAAGCCAGTGATAGACCTCTTCCTGCAGGTGACGCGGCATGACGGGTTCGAGGGCGAGCACCTTGTTGAGGGCGCGAACGACGCCTTCCGCCAGCTGGTCGCAGATCACCGCCGCGGTCGCGGTGGCGTGCTGGCCGGCCAGGTGCACCACCGGGTCGGCCGGCTTGTCCTGTCCCCGACGGGTGCGCAGCGTGCGATACTGCAGCAGGCTTTCGACGGAGACGATGGCCGTGCGCGGATAATAGCTGGCCATGAGGTTCCAGGGATTGCCCCGACGCTGGCTTCCGGCTTTGCGCAGATCGCTGCGCAGGATCACGGCAGGGATGTCGGCAAACTTGGCGAACATGAATTCGACGACCGTGCCGCTGTCCAATTCGGTGCCGTCAAAATTGAAGACCGCGAGGTCGCAGTCGAGCAGGGCCCGGATGTCCTGATCGCGGATGGTTTTCGGGTGCTTGCCGTGCAGTTCAAAGTCCTGGGGCAAACGGCAGAGAAACCGGCCATGCGATCGCTCGTAGATGGCTTCGGCCAGGTAGGCGTTTCCGATCAGGTGTTTAATGCTGAAGAGCTCGCTGGCAAAGTAGACCGAGTAGCTCTTGTGCTTGGTTTTCATCCGGAGCGTCGGCGCGCCGGGTGGCGCGCGGTGGAACGATCCAGAACGACGGATGCACGCAGAGCAAGGGCAAGGCGCGGCCGACGAGCACGAAGACGCCGGGGGCGGCGGCCTCCGCCCTCACTTGGGTGGCGCCGCCGGTGTCAGGGTCAGGGTGTGTTCGGTCTTGCCGGGGAGCAAGGGGGTCGGTTTGCCGGTGGCCCACGCGTCGTGTCCGGCGCGGTAGTAGGGCGAGAGCGGATGTCCGCTCTGTCCGCCGGGCATGTGGAGGATCGCTTCGACTTCGCGGCCGGGGGAGATGGCAAAACGCTCGCTGGCTCCATCCGTGGGGGATTGGGCGCGGGGCAGGTGCGAGTCGCCCGGCATGGGCTGTTCCGGCATGTCGAGGTAGGTGCCGATCCAGGCTGGGAGGATCCGGCTGAACGGATGGCGCATGCGCAGGGTGTTGCGTTGTCCCCAGGTGGCCTGGTCGAGGGGAATCTTGCGCTTCTCCAAGTCGGCGATCACGTCGTCGGCCGAAGCGAGCAGCAAGGCCTCCCACGAGGCGTAGGCGGGGGCGAGCAGGTGGAGCGGTTTTTCGTTGAGCAGGGTCCAGAGCGGGTGCTCGTAGGGCAGGGCGCGGTAGTTGAAACCCGACCACGCTTCGATGCAGGGGGCGAAGATGGGGTACAGGGCGCGTTCGGCCACCCGCAGACGCCAGGTTCGCACGAGGAGGTAACTCACGCTGCTGACCTCGGCGCGACCCTGCCACGATTCCACCTGGCGGCGCAGGGCGGCGCGTCCCGGCTGCTGGGCCACCGCCTCGGGGGTCAGGGTGTCGAGCAACCGCTTCTGCCACCGGTCGAGCATAAGTCCGCGGTCGTCGAGGGCGACGCCGATCAGGTCGGCGGGGGTGGGGGCGCGGTCGGCGGGACGGGCGGCCAGCTCCGACATGAGATTTCGGATACGGGCGGCGCGCGGGGCGGGCTCGTAGCCGCCGTCGCCCAGTTTTTCCAGCCCGGCCCCGCCGAGCATGCGCTGGTTCGCGGTCCAAAGTGCGGCACCCGGCGCGGCCTGCACCACGGGGATTTCGGCGCTGGAAAGATACCCGTCCCAGCCCCGGTCGCCGTAGGCCCAGGGCACCGGCAGCCGTCCGTCATGGCCGACGCGCTTGGGCAGTTTGCCCGCGATCGTCCAGGCGAGTCGGCCCTCGCGATCGGCGACCAGGAAATTCTGCGCGGGAATTCCCATCTCATGCGCAATCGCGATGGCCTCGGGCACCGTCGCGGCCGTTTCCAGCTTCATCAGACGAAAATTGGCCGCGGACGGATCCTGCAGAGTCCACTTGAACGCCAGCGGGCGTTTGCGGGTGGTTTCGCCCACGATGGGTCCCCAGACCGTCCACTGCGTGGTGAGGACCTCATCCGCCTGTCCCTTGACTTTGATCGTTTGCGTCCGGGTCTCGTATTCCGTGGGACCGGTGCCGTAGCCATACAGGCGGTCGGGCAAAGCGACGTCTGGCTGTACCAGCACCAGATCACCGGTGTCGGTGTTGCTATTGGTGAATCCCCAGGCGATCGAGCCGTTGGAGCCGACGACGACGGCGGGAGCGCCGGGCAGGGTGACGCCATTCAATTCGTGAAATTGCTTTGGATCCTCCGCCCGGGGCCAAAGGAGCCGTGCGCGGTACCACACCGTGGGGACGCTGTGACCGAGGTGCATGTCGTTCTCCAGAAGGGCGGGGCGGCCGGCGGGGCCGCCGGCCAGACCGAAACTGTTGGAACCAGGACGGATGTCGGGCAACTCCCCGGCGAGGTGCCAGGGCCGGAAGGATTCGGGAGAGGAGAGCGCGAGATCCGGTGGGAACGCCGACGTCGACGACGCCGACCGGTTGCGTAGATTGATCGCGCGCGCGGTGGGCAGCGGCGCGAGGGGCGCCGTGGAACCATCGAGGGCGGCGTCCTCCGGTCCGACCAAGGGAGCGAAAAAAGCCAGCGCCGAGGGTCCGAGGACGTCGCGGACGGTCACGAGGTGTCGCTCGTATGAACCGGTTTCATCCTGGAGGTCCAGGGCCATGGTGTAGAGGCAGAGCGCCGTGTCCTCGGGCAGCCAGGGTCGGGGATCGACGCGAAGGACATCGTATTCCCAGGGCCTTGGGTGAGACTGAAGGGCGGCGTTGGCCCCGGCGGCGTAGGCCTCAACCACTGCGCGTTCCTCGGGCGTGGTCTGTTGCATCACCTGGCGGGCCAGTGACCGCAGGTCGTGCATCCGCGCGCCGCGATCGAGGGGCAAGGCTCCTGGGCCAAAAAGTTCGGCGAGTTCCCCACCGGCGCGTCGCCGCGAGAGGTCCATCTGGAAGTACCGGTCCTGTGCGTGAGCGTAGCCGAGGGCCCGGGCGACATCGACCCGCGTCGCCCCCTTTACGGTGGGGATACCCAGCGGGTCTCGCTCAATCGTGGCGATTCCGGACAGGCCGGGCAGGGCGACGGTGCCGTCCAGCTGGGGCAAGCTGGACTGAAACCGGTTCCACGCCCACGCGACAATACCCAGAAGGACGATGACCACCGCACAGAAGGCGATTCCGAGCGTCCGGATCCGGCGTTTGGAAGGGGATGGCGTGGAGGACATGGGAGAGAATCGAGGAGCGGGATCGACCGTCAGTGGCCGGCCGGGAATGTGGAGCCCCGGGAAGAGCCGACGCTGAGCGAGTAATTTTCCGTTGTCAGCGTCGCAGTTTACAATGTTCGCCGCCGCGGTGCCGGAGCGTCAAATCGAAGCGGACCGAAGGAGCCGGCGATCTTGCCGCCATGACCAAAGGCTGACAATTCCCTGACCGTGACCTGACACCCCGGGGGACGGGTTCTGTTAACATGGCGGCGCTCAATTCGCATGAAAATCTGGATAACCCTATTCCTGTGCTGGACGAGCTGGACAGCGGCGGCAGCCGAGACGGTTGTGCCGCTTTGGCAGCAGATGCAAAAGGCGGCGCTTGTTTCACCCGACGTTGCCGAGGTCCGGCGCATCCTCGATGCCGGGTTCGATCCGAATGGGAGCATTGGGTGCGGGGACTGGCCGGCGCTCATGGCGGCGGTCCAGCACCGGAATGTGGAAATGGCCGCGGTGCTGCTGGAGCGCGGCGCCAAGGTTCCCGACGAAGCCATGCTCCGCGCCTGTCAGACCTACGATCAGGAGCTGACGCTGGTCACCTTGCTCCGGAGCCACGGAGGCAATGGGAATGCCGGCAACGACGCTACCAGCTGCCTGCACGCGGCGGCGTGGTACGGAAATGTGCCTTTGGTGAAATGGCTGGCGGCCAGTCCGGGGATCGACCTTAACCGGGTTCGGCAGGACGGCGACCTCGACGGCACACCCCTCATGTGGGCCTTGCGGCGGGGAAACACGCGGGTGGCCCAGGTTTTGATCGCGGCCGGTGCCAGTCCGGCGATCAAGGGCCGAACCGGAGCCACCGCCGTCAGCATCGTGGCGGAACAGTTGAAGGTGTATGCCGAGTTGCAGGCCTCCCTGAAAGCGCCCGCCGGGTCTTCGAATCGGTGATAGCCACGAATTGTCACGAATCGAGGCGAATGAAAATGGACCGAGAGTGGCGAACGATCGGGTCACGTTGAGTTGAACTCGATTCAGGTTCTCGACTCCTCCCCACTCCCTCGGATTCGTGTCCGTTCGCGTCAACTCGTGGTCTCTGTCTCAAAGGTCACGCCTCAGCGTCGCCGCACGTAGATGACGGTGCAGATCGCAGCCATCACGAGGGTGGGTGCAACAATCCACGTCGCATGGATGGGGATGCGATAGTGCGAAATGGCCCAGGCGATCAGCACGCACTTCATGACGATCAGCACCCAGCCCAGAATCAACGCCCGCTCCACCCGGCGGCTGCGCGGCTCGACCGATTGTACGGCCACCTCCTGCACAAATGCGCGGTTGTACTCGGGGCTCGCCGGCGAGGAACCCGTGATGAGCTGGATGAGATTGGCGAACATCGGTTGTCGGTACCGTACGCGACTTGTTCGGAAAGGAAAGGGGCGGGTGCACTCTCGGCCGCAGATCGCTCGCGGAGGTCCGGAAGAGGGGTGGGGTGGGCGACGGATTGAACGGTTGGGTCCAGGGATGCGATTCGGGTCTTGGCCGGTTTGGACGGGCCGGTTAGGGTCCGTGGGAGGGCGGGACCGGACGTCCCGGCCCGAACCTTACGATTGCCGGACCTTATGACACGACTGTTTTTTCGCCTGGGGATGCTCCTGTTGATCGGCGCGGTGGCGCGGCTGCCCGCCCAACCGTCGTCCGGGCCCGCCCCCGCCAAGGCGGAACCGCAGGTGGATCCGGCCAAGGATCTGCCGCGGGTGGCCCCCACGGAACCGGCGGCCGCGCTTTCCACCTGGCGCGTGCGTCCCGGCTTCGCATTGCAGCTGGCGGCGCATGAGCCGCAGGTGCGGTCGCCCATCGCCGTGGCCTTTGATGAACGCGGACGAATGTTTGTCTGCGAGATGGTCGACTACTCCGAGCAGCGCGACGTGGTCCCGCACCTCGGGCGGGTCTCGCGATTGGAGGATCGGGATGGAGACGGCGTGTATGAGACCAGCACGCTGTTTGCCGACAACCTGGCCTGGCCGACGGGGTTGATCTGCGCGGGTGGCGGCGTCTATGTCGTGGCGACCCCCGATGTCTGGTTCTTCGCCGATACGGATGATGATGGCCGGGCGGATCGGCGTGAGGTGGCCTTCACGGGCTTCGGCACCGGACTGAAGCGGCTCAATGTACAGACGCTGCCCAACTCGGCGACCTGGGGACTCGACAATCGGATTCACCTGCAAACCGGCGGAGGCAACCGGGGCGTCATCACCTGTCCGACGCGCCCGGATCTCCCTGGAATCGAACTTGCGGGCAAAGATTTCTGGTTCGATCCCCGTACCCGTGACTTCGGAGTCGCTGCGGGGGGCGCGCAGTATGGCATGAACTTCGACTCATGGGGGCGGCGTTTCGCCTGCAGCAACAGCGACCACCTTCAGTTCTTTGTCTATGACGACACGCTGGTCTCGTCCGATTCGGCCTACGCCCTGCCGGCGCCCCGCACCAGCATTGCGGCGGACGGTGGCGCGGCGGAGGTGTTTCGTATCAGTCCGGACGAACCCTGGCGCATCGTCCGCACCCGCTGGCGCGTCGGCGGAGTGGTGGCCGGCGTCGTCGAGGGCGGCGGCCGCGTCTCGGGCTATTTCACCGGCGCGACCGGCACGACGGTGTACCGGGGGGACGCGTTTGGCCCGGAGTTTCCGTTTTCCACGTTCACCGGTGACGCCGGCGGACAGTTGGTGCACCGCAAGATCGTGACCCCTGATGGCGTGAGCTTTATCGGCCGGCGCGCGCCCGACGAGGCGGGGGTCGAGTTTGCCGCCAGCACCGATCCCTGGGTGCGGGTGGTCTCGTTTGCCAATGCGCCCGACGGCGCCCTTTACCTGTGCGACATGTACCGTGAGGTGATCGAGCACCCATGGAGCATCCCGGAGGCGATCAAGCGCCACCTTGACCTCACTTCCGGCCGGGAGCGGGGCCGGGTGTATCGCATTGTTCCTGACAAGGCGACGTGGCGACCCCGGACCGGGTTGGCGCTGGACCGGGCCGGGACCGGCGAATGGGTGGCGCTGCTCTCCCACCCGAACGGCTGGCACCGCGACACCGCCAGCCGTCTGATCTACGAGCGCCAGGATCTGGCGGCCGTCGAGCCCCTGCGTGCGCTCCTGCGGCAAAAA
>JAXMHM010000021.1:0-150323 GCA_046346755.1 Opitutaceae bacterium
GGCCAGGCCCCCACGGTGCACCGGCAACCGGAGCGCAATTGGCGCAAGATGGCGCAGTCGCTCCTCACGCTCTTGCCGATCGACGCCTACAAGGTGGTCAAGACCCTGACGGTCGAGGCCAAGGATGTGCTGGAGCGGGTCTACGCCACGATCAAGGAGGAGGGCCGGCTGGCCACCTACTCGGGTGGGTATGGAGTCAGCAGTTACCACAATCGGGTGTGGGTCAGCCTGAGGGATGCGGCACTGCAGAAAATCGTGCCGGATGACTTTGAGCGCATCGTCGCCGAGACGGAGACCTTGCTGGAAACCGACCGGTTGGAAGAGTGGAAACCGGAGCGGATTGAATCGACGGATCCTGTGACTGACGGCCAGGCCGCGGCCAAACCGAATTCGGTGGCGGCGCACGTCATTGTCCCGACTCCGCTCCCGGCCAGCGCGGCCCAACCGGTGGTGGCCGATCCTTACGCGGGAGAGCCTGGCGTGCCCGGAGTGCCTCCCCCCATCCGGCTCGCGATGGGAACTCCCGGCACCCGCATTCCTTACCGTCCGGCCGCTGCCGCGGCTGCCGCGGCCAATCCGCCACCCGTCGCGCCGGTCCCGGCATCGCCTCCCCTTCCTCCCCTCGAGACCGCGCCGGCCGAACCGACTGCGGCGGAGAGCAAGCCGCTCAGCCTGAAACGGGCCGGTCGTGCGATGCCGATCTCGATGCCGACGGCCCGCGACGTCAGCCTGCAACCCGCGCCTGCCACCGCCGCAGCCGCCGCCGCGGCCGCCGCATCCGCGCTGCCGGTGCCTTCCTCGTCCGCCCCCATGTCCGCCCAGGAGGCCGCGACGCTGGCGGATGTGAAGGCGGAACGTGAGCGACTGGAAATGCTCCTCAATGAAACCAAGGCCAGCCTGAACGAGCGCGAAGAATTTCTTTCCCAGAGCGAGGCCCGCCTGATGCAGACCAGTCAGGCCCAATTGGAGCGGGAGGTTGAATTGGAACAGCGCGAGGAACAGCTGCGGGAGATGGAGCGACGCCTGCGGGAATTGCAGACCGGGGTGCCTTCGCCCGCCGCGGCCGCGCCTGCCCCGGTTCCACCCGCACCGGAAAAGCGGACGTTCGACGAGTTCAATGAATGAGCCCTCCACCGCGGACCACCCACGCCCGCGGGTCGCTCTTGCCTTGCGTTCGGATCGTCTCGATGGTGCTTCTCAGCACGGACTTCGGCAGGAAGCCGGCGAGTCTCTGCTGAACCTGAACTGACGCCCACGGCCCGCTCTCATGTCCGCTGAACCACTTGCCGACGCCCGCCTGGTCGCTGCCGCGTCCAAGCTGCCCGCCACACCGCGGATCTTTCAGCAGCTGAGCATGGCGATCAAGGATCCGGATGTCAGTGTCGAAGCGATTGTGTCGGTGGTGCGCCTGGATCCCGCTCTCAGCGCCAAGGTGCTGCGCGCGAGCAACAGCCCGTTTTTTTCCCGCGGAGGTCGATGCTCCAACCTCGATGAAGCGATCGAGCGCGTGGGAATCTACGTGGTCTACCAGCTGGTGGGTGCCACGGTCGCCTCGCAACTCTACTCGGCCGGCTTGCCGGTCTATGGGGTGACCGGTGATGAACTGTGGCAGAATTCCGTCACCACCGCCGTCGCCCTCGACTTCCTGGCCGACTCCGCCGGGGCCGACGGGAGGATTGGCTACACCCTCGGACTGCTCCGGCCGGTTGGCCGGTTGGTGCTGCAGCGGGTGGCGTCCGACCTGCACCTGCCGCCTCGATCCGGCCTTCACGCCAGCGCGGCTTTGGTGGACGCCTGGGAAATGGAGACGTTTGGCCTGACCAATACGGAGGCGGTGGAGCGGATCTTCCAGATTTGGGAGTATCCCGCTCAGTTGACCGCGCCGATCCGCTACCACTTTGTGCCGGGAGAGGACCCCAAGCTCAGCCAGTTCACGGCCTTGCTGCACCTCGCCGGCTGGATCGCGGCTGAATTCGGCAAGGGACTGCGCTTTGAGCAAGGCGCCTGGGCGGTCTCGCCGGAGATCCTGCAGCAGGCCAAGGTGGACCAGGAGATCGTCGAAGCGTGTTTCGAGCGGGCGAAACGCGTCGCCGGCCGGATCCACGGCTTGTTCCGCGGAGCGTGAGTGACAGATCGTCTGAGACGCCGGCCCGGGTAACCGGAACCGGCTATTCTCCGGGTGGATCCGCTTTGACGCATCGCGGGCCCGCGTCGACGCTGCGCTATGTCCCTACGTTCCAGACCGGTGCATTTTCGGTTCTCCTGGGTGGTCGCCTGGCTAGTCGGAATTGGCGCCGCCGTTTCCCTGCGAGCGAATGCGACCTACATCCCGCTGAGTGCTGGTCCCTTTGCCCAGGACTGGTCGTCGCCGGGACTTCTCGTTGCCAATGACAACTGGGATGGGGTGCCCGGCATCATCGGCTACTTTGGCCAAGACTTAACGAGCGCCACCGATGCCCAGAATGTGCTCACTCCGAGCACCGCGGCTAATGATGTCCGTGTTTTTGCAAACCAGGCTAATCCTAACACGTTTTCTTCCGGCGGCGTGGCCGAATTCGACACGTTGGCCAATCCCACGGTGGCGTTGCAGGGGTCCGGTACCGCAGATGCGCCCCACCTGATCCTTCATCTGGATACCACGGGCCGCCGGTCGATCACGGTCAGCTACGTGCTCCGCGACATCGACGGCAGCGCCGACAATGCCGTCCAGCCCGTGGCCTTGCAGTACCGGGTCGGCACGTCGGGCGACTTCGCCAATGTGCCCGCCGGGTTCGTGGCCGACGCCACCAGCGGTCCGTCGCTGGCCACCCAGACCACCGCGGTGTCGGCGACCCTGCCGGCGGCGGCAGAAAACCAGCCTCGGGTGCAAGTGCGTATCCTGACGACCAATGCTGCCGGCAACGACGAGTGGGTGGGCATCGACGACATTCTGGTCACGAGTTCGGGCGCGGGGCCGGGCGTGACCGTAGCACAGTCTGGCGGCACCACCGTGGTTGCCGAGGGCGGCGCGACCGACACCTACACGGTGGCCTTGGACACGGCGCCCACGGGTCCGGTCACGCTGACCGCCACCGCCAATCCTCAGGTGGAGATCAGCGCGGACGGGATCGTTTTTTCTCCGGCCATTTCCGTGGTGTTGTCTTCAACGGCCGCCCGCACGATCACGGTGCGCGCCGTGGATGATGCCGTGTTTGAGGACTCCCACGTCGGCGCGATCAGCCACGCCCTCACCTTGTCCTCCGACACGGCCAACTATCCCACGACCCTCGCGGTCGCGGGAGTCGGCGTCACGATCGCCGACAACGATGCCCCGCAGACCCCCACCCGCATTTCACTCCTGCAGGGATCCGGTGCGGCCTCTCCGCGCCTCAATGAGACGGTGGCGGTGTCCGCCGTGGTCACGGGATTTGTGACGGGCGCTCTGGGGACGCGAGATGGCTTCTTTCTCCAGGAGGAGGATGCCGAAGCCGACACCGATCCAGCCACCTCCGAAGGTCTGTTTGTCTACACCGCGCAGTCGCCCGGTCTCGCGGCGACGGTGGCCGGACTCGTGCTGGGAGATGTGGTCACCTCCGTGGGCAAGGTGGTTGAATTCAATGGCCTGACCGAGCTCACCACCGAGGGCGTGGGGGTGGCCTCCGTGACCAAGACGGGTTCCGCCGCGTCGCTGCCCACGCCATCGACCCTCCAGTTCCCCGCGGCGTCGGCGACCGCCTTTGAACGATTTGAAGGTATGCGGATTACCGTTCCGGAGACCATGACGGTCACCAACAACGAGAGCCTGGGTCAGTTCGGCGAGCTCCTGCTCTCCTCCCGTGGACGGCTCGTCACCCCGACCAATGTCATCGATCCCAATGACGCTCCGGCCAGCGGCACCACGGCGAGCGGGGCGTCGAATGTCGCGGCGATCACGGCGCGCGCGGCTTCCGATGCCCTGCGGACCCTGCTGCTGGATGACGGGTCCACCCGTTCCTATCCCGAACCGACGCCGCACCTGTCCAGCTCCGATCCGGCCACCGCCACGCGGCGGGCGGGGGATACGGTGACGGGGCTCTCCGGCGTGCTTTCGTATGGATTTGGCCGTTACCGGGTGCATCCGGTGGCACCTGTCCCCTTTGTCGCGGCCAATCCCCGCACCTCGCTGCCGCCGGCGCTGGGAGGCACCGTCACCGTGGCCAGTTTCAATGTGCTCAACTACTTCACCACCTTTGGGGGCAGCAACGACCGCGGTGCGGGCGACCCGGTCGAATTTGCACGGCAGCGGGCAAAGATCGTGGCCGCGTTGCGCGCGCTGGATGCCGACATCGTCGGGCTGATCGAGATCCAGAATCGGGCTGACGGTGGAGCGGTGACGAACGAGACCGCGGTCAACGATTTGGTGGCGGCACTCAATGCCGCCATCGGCACGGCTGGCACCTACGTGGCCGTGCCTCCGCCGGTGGCGGGCACGGGTACCGACTACATCCGCACGGCATTCATCTACAAACCGGCCCGGGTGACGCCGTCGGGGGTCTCACTCACCGACACGGATGCGGTGTTCCAGCGTCCCCCCTTGGCCCAGCGGTTCAACCGCGCCGGTGACGGTTCCGGCGTCCTGGTCTGTTTGAATCACTTCCGCTCCAAGGCCAGCGGCACGGGAGTCGACGCCGATCAGGGGGATGGCCAGGGCGGATCCAACGCCACCCGCCGGCTTCAGGCGCAGCGGCTGATTGCTTTTCTCAACGATGCCAGGACCACGACTGGCGAAAATGACGTGCTCATCATCGGTGACCTGAATGCCTACGCCGAGGAAGATCCGATCGATCTGCTGCGGGCGGCGGGGTATGTCGACCTGATTGAGCGTCTGGTGCCGACCCCGCGTTACTCGTACGGATTTGAGTCGGCGTTCGGGTATCTCGATCACGCTCTGGCCAGCGCCAGTCTGGTTCCCCAGGTGACGGGCGCGGCGGAGTGGCATATCAATGCGGACGAACCGGAATTCCTCGATTACAACCTGGAGTTGAATTCGAACAACCCCGGCGCGGGCCTCAAGAGCACGGCGCAGCAGGCGCTCAACGCGGGCACACCCTTTCGCAGCTCGGATCACGATCCGCTGCTGGTTGGCCTGCGGCTGGCGGATGCGGGCGGCGTGACGGCACCGACGCTGTCGCGCTCACCCGAGCGTCTGGCCGTGGCGATCGGGTCCCCGGCGACGTTCACCGCCGAGGCGACGGGTACGGGTCCGTTTTCGTACGAGTGGACCTTCAACGGTCGTCCGGTGCCGGGTTCCACCGGTGCGACGCTGACACTTCCAGCGGTCAGTATTGACCAGGCCGGGCTCTATGCCGTGCGGGTGGCGGGCCCCGGTGGTACCACTGCGAGCCGTCCCGCGATCCTTGGCATCCAGTCGAGCGTCAAGGTGGCCGGCGGCGGGGTGGAAGTGGCGGCGGACTTGCGCCATCCGAACGGCAACACCTACGACCAGATCCTGCTCACGGGAACGTCGGCGGTCATCACGGCGGATCCCGGTCAGGTGACGCGGCTTTCGTTCATTGATCTGAGCGACGACATCGTCCAGGTCGAGTTCGCCGGCGCCGGCAGCCTCGCGGTGGTGCTCGATGCCGTGTCCGGACCGTCATTGCCACTCAACTACAATCAGAACGTGACCTACCTCAAGGGGCACGCCCGCGTGGTGCTGACCGGTGCGGATGAAGGGACGAATGTGTCGGTGTTCAGCGTGGGCCGCGCCAATGCCGTGAACCAGGCCCTGTTCCGCGCCGACGTGGTGTATGATGGACTCGCCGACCTCGCCTTCCTCGCGGTGGCCGGCACGAACGGCCGTTTTGGAGGCGTCCGCACTTCGAATGCCAGCTACTTTACGGCCGCGGGTCCGACCGGTCTTTATGCCCCGGGGGTGGAGTTCACCGGACCGGCCTTTGTCGGTGACATCGCCGCCTTCGATGACGCCACCGGGATGCTGGTCCTCGGGGTGGGACCGGACGTGAGGGTGGCAGGTGGAAATCTGGAGCAACCCAATGGCCGGGCGGTGCAGGTCAAGGGAGTGGCCCAGCTCAAGTTCGTCGCCGGGACCACCTCCCATGGCACCTTGCTTCCGGCCCAGGCCAATCAGGCGCGGTTGGAGACGGACGGAGTCGATGTCACCTCCCAGATTGTGGTGAATCCGGTGCCCTGACCCGCAGGTACGTCCTGTTCGCTCCGTCGTGACTACGTCAATCCCGGGCCGGAGGCGAGGCCCGGCCTTTGAGGTGCTTGTGAGCTGCGTCGAGCCGGGCGCGCTCCTTGCTCGTCAGGCTGGAGATGCCGGACTGGGCGATCTTGTCGAGCAAGGCGTCCACCTCGGCCATCGAGGTGTTGCTGCCGCTGGCGGGTGTGACCGTTTTGGTGGACAGCACCTCGGCGGCACGGATCCGGCGCGGTGATGCCGCTTTCGCTTTGGGAAGGGAGGGCCAGATCATGCGACCCTGAGCCTGCAGGACAAAAACGGCCGCGAAGCCCACGGTTCCCCAGAGTTGCAGCAGGCTGAGACCGTTGCGTTGGGACAATGCGCTCAATGTGTAGATGGACACCAGGATGATGGCCACCCATTTGGCCAGCAGCGTGAAGAGCACCGGCACATTTGGATAGACCACGGCGAACGCCACAAAAAGGGCGAGACCGCCGGTGTGCCCCGCCAGGGAGGTTCTCCACCCGAAGCCACCTACGAGCGTGAACAGCAATGGCGTGGTGAGGTAAATCCCGGCATACAGCCAAAGGAAAAGCCTGCGACCGAAGAGCTTTTCGAGTTCCCGGCCGAACCACATGAGCATGAACATGTCGATGGCGAACGGGATCGAAGGTTCGTTCACCAATCCGTAAGTCAGGCACCGCCAGACTTCTCCGGTCAGCACCCGCCCGCTTTCGAACACCAGGGCGTTCAGGAATAGGGTGCCACCGGCGAACCGCAGGATGGCGGTGGCAATCATGGAGATCACGAGAAGGGCCACCACGACATGAACCGCGTAGAAGGGGATGCCACGCACCCAAAGCATGGGCTGATGTTCTTCGGAAGATCCGTAACCGTACGTCATCGAGGATTCATCAGCTTGGTGTTCCCGTCGTCGTTCGCAAGCTGCGAGCGTGAACGGGACCCACTCGATGCGGAGGAAACGGAGAGCCCAAGGATCCGGAGACGGTCCCCCGGGTTGTTTCCCCGATGGCTCGGCTAGGGTGTTTTCGCAGGTGCGACCGGGGCGGTGGTGCCGAGCACGGTGACTTCACCAATGTCCACGCGACCGGTGCGTTCGGTGCGACGATCAAAGAGCACATCCTCCTGACGGGTGCCAAAGTAGTTGCCGGCAACCACGCTGATGCGATCCACGGCTTGTCGGAAGTTGACGCCGGCTGACCGGATGCTGGCCCGGATGACCCAGTGACGCTTGAGTTTCCCCTTGGTCCGCAACAGGGGAAAATCGTAGGCCATGACGATCAGGAAGTATCGCTCCTCCTTGGTCATTTCAAACAGGGCGCGATAGTGATCGCTGTACATCAGGGTTTTCTGCTCCCGGTTGAGCGCCTGACTGAGCCCGAGGAGGCGGGCGGTGCTTTCGGAACCGAAGTCGGTCGAGAGCTGATTCTGGTGCAGGCTCGAAATTTCCGCATCGATGCGCTGCTCGATTCCCCCCAGCCCGCTCACTGCGGCCGGCATGAAGTCCCCGTTTTGCGCCGCGGTTTCCTCGAACTCTTTCTGGGCGACATACTCCTCATTCAGTTCGCGCACGGTGTCGAAGGACTTTGCCTCCAGGTCGTAGCTCTGCTCAACGCGGGCGGTCGCACCCCAATGCACCACCAGCAACAGATCGGCGGCTGGAATGGAGGGGGAGGGCAGGTAGTCCTGTTTTTGTAGATCGGTGGCGAGCACCCGGACGATACTGTCGAAGGACGCCCGCTCCAGGGAGCGATCGTAGGATTCGCCCGGGATGAACTTCCCGGGTGTGAAAACATAGGTTTCGCGACGCCGCACGCCATTGGCCCAGCGCGACTTTTCGTAGGCTTCCTCGGCCGTGCTGCGGATCACGACCAGTTTTTCTGCGCGCACCTCGACCGTGGGCGCAAATCCAGCGCAAACGAGAACGAGGCCGGGCCAGAGCCCGGTCCGGTAACGCGGAAAGAGGACGTGCATGGGGCGGTGCGCACGCAGGAAGCGCGATCGCCAGGGGAAGTGCAAGCGGACTGCCACCGGACTGTTCGGCACTCGAAACCTCGGAGGGCGAGGCGGTAGCAGGCTTTACCTGGTGACGCGGGCGCACCAACGTCGCCCGGTGGGAATCACGTTTGGACTACTCACCGCTTCGGTTCTGGCACTCTGGGTACCGGTGCCGCGCACTTGGGTGGGGTGGAAACAGATTGCAGTCTGGGCGGTTCCCACGCTGGCGACGCTGGCAGCTGCGTGGGCAGGCGGTTACCTGGAGCCCTTGGGACTGCTTTGGATCGCCGCCTTGTTTGGGTTTGCGGCGTTGGCGGCGCGGGATCCGGCGCCGGCCTGGCAAACGTGGAGCGGGTGCCTCGGTTTGGTGGTGATCGCGGCCGGACTGATGACGCACCGGCTGCCGGGATTCAACAATCCCCAGGTGCTTTCCGCCGTGCTGCTGCGACCGGACGCGCTGCCGTTTTCGCTGCACCTCAATCTGGACAAGACCCTGGTGGGCCTGGCAATCCTCGGGCTCTGCCATGCCCGCATGGGCGGGACCTGGGAATGGCGGCTGGTGCTGCGAATGAGCGCACCGTGGGCGGGCGTGCTCATCGCCGTCCTGATGTTCGTTTCCCTGCGGGTTGGCTATGTCCGCTGGGATCCGGCCTGGCCGGACGAGACGCTGCTCTGGATGTGGGTCAACCTCTGCTTCACCTGTTTTGCCGAAGAGGCGCTTTTTCGCGGCTTTCTTCAAGCGCGGCTCAGTGATGCCCTCGCGGGTTTCGGAGCTGGACAGTGGCTGGCCTGGGTGGTCAGTGCAGTGGCGTTTGGCGCTGCCCACGCGGGCGGGGGACCGACCTACGTGGGGCTGGCAACGCTGGCGGGATTGGGTTACGGGTGGATCTATCGCAAGACGCGGCGGGTCGAGGCTTCAATCCTCACGCACTTTCTCCTGAACGCCGTGCATTTTGTCGGGTTCACGTACCCGGTGTTGGCGGTGCGCTGACCGTTTTGCGAGCGATCCAAGGCAGCTCCGGACGGACGAGGTGCGACAGGTCGCGGGCAGCCCAGTCGGCGAGACGGTCGCCGTCAATCGAGGTCGACACCACCACCAGGTCGCCTCCGTCCCGAACCGCGAGGCAGAGGTCGATCTGGCCGTCCGCGAAGCGCGACTCCCGGGTGAAAATCATGACGGTGCTCCGGTCGTCGATCACTCCGACGAGACGCTGCCAGCCCCGCGCCTCCATGGCCGCGCGGGTCGCCTCCAGGCTGACCGCGGTGGCGGTGCGGTCACTGGCAGGTTCAGCCGCGTACACCCCGATGCTGGCGTGACGGACGGCGCCGAGGACGGGGCGGATGCGGTCCAGTTCGGGGTTTTGAATCAGACTCAACCCGAACCGGGTGGCCCCGAGGAGGAGCGGTCCAACGCTGAATTGGATACGGGTGTCGAGGGTGGCGGGAGAGGCGCTGGCCAGACTGCGGCGCAGCGTGGCGGCCGGCCGGTCCAGCGTCAGCACGTTGACCACGCTGACTGCGAGCAAAACCACCGGGGAGAGCAGGAGGGCGAGCACCCACGGCCAGCGGAGGCGCCGACGGGGTGCCGCGGGTAGGTTGGAAGTCATGGGAGAAGCCGGGGTGCTGCCGGGTTGACGGGGAAGGGGAGGTGGACCTCAGGACTTGGCCGGGGGCAGCTTGAGCTTGCGGAGCGGTTCGATGTCGAAACGCTGGGCCAACTCGCCGATGCGGTCGGCGTTGATGTTGCCGACGATGTTGACGAAGACGGCTTCGCCCTTGCCCTGAAGAACCGTCACGACCAGGCCGTCGATGGAATCCTCGGACTGCTGCTTGACGTGGATGTTGACGTTGTCGCCGCCGTCCTTTTCGCGGACCGAGACCACCTGCATCCAGCCTTCGGATTCGAGTTTGCGACGCACGGTTTCCATGCGGGCGACGGTCTCGGCGCGATTCTCGTCGTCCAGCGTGACGACATTGATGCGCACCCGCCGAAGATTGGCGATCAGTTCGGCGGCGGCCGGATCCTGGGACTTGGCAAGACGGGAGGCAAAGCGAAGCAGGCCGACGGGCAGGTTGACTTCGACGAACTCGCCCTTGGCGGCGGGTTTCATCGGGCCAAAATCGACGTATCCGGGTTCCTGGGCTTGTCCGGCAAAGGCTGAAGCAGCGAGAGCGACGGAGAACGTCGCGGCGATGAGTGAGGCGCGCAAGGCGCGGGGGAGGGAGGAGGTCATGGGAGGGAGTGAAGGTTGTCCCCTTCATCACCCCGCAGGGGCCTGAAAGTTGCGGAAAAGTGCGACCGACTCCGAAACCCACTCGAAATGACCGGTGCCCGGGAGGCTACGCCTCGGGGGACTCCGGTGCCGCCCGGCCCCGGGTCAACCGGACCTGATCCCGCCGCAGCAGGATCCAACCGGCGCAGAGCCCCAGCAACACGACGAGGCCGACCAGCCGCCAACCGGGCACGGTCCATCGCATCTCGACCGGTCGAAGGAAGCGTTGCGGGTGCTCCTCAAATCCGTTCGGAAACACGTGGATGGCAAAAAAAGCGGGCCACTGCCAGCCATCGCGAAAACCCTGCCGCCGGGCGCCGGGATAGGTTTTGACGAGATAGTCGGCGATTTTCGGATCCACGTCGTCGAAAACGAAAAACGAGGTGGGTTTCTCGATTTTGGGTGGATTGCGGTACAGCTCCTCTTCGGTGATGTTCTGTCCCTGGTACTGCGGCGTGAAGAACTGGAAGGTCTCCTGTTCCCAGAACACCGACTTGCTCACCAGATAGACGCGGGTCTCGGTCGAGAGCCGTTGGATCTGGCGCATCGAGAGGATCCGCGCGCCGGCGTGGTCCCGGGCAAAGGCGTAGTAGACCTCCCATTCATGCACGCTGGAAACCACCAGGCCCGCGGCGAGGAGGACGGGCACGATGAAGGCCGCCGGCCGGCGGCCGATCAGGATCAGCCGCCGGCCGAGCCGCTCGATTCCAATCGCGGCGATCAGGGCCATCGCCGGCAGGGCGATGTTCAAGTGTGGCCAGAACGGTGGATCGATGGTCAGCACCCCGCCGAAAATGAAAGTCAGCGCGAACGAGCCGAGCAGGTACACGCAGGCCATCTCGCGGCACCGACGCAGGCAATAGCCCAGTCCGAGCATAAAACTGATCGCAGCCAAAGCGCCGAGCATCGGTTTTCTCAGGTAGCAAATTGTGCTCTCGTCAGGATAATAGAACGGGGCGAGAAACGTGCGGATGACCTGCTCCTTGATCACGATCCAGGCACTGCCGTGGCTCTGGTACTTTTCCGACAGGTGACTCCAGGCGATGTCAGTCCAGAGGATCACTTTGCTGCCGCGCCCGCTGAACTTTGCAAACTCATCAAAGGCAAAGGCGAGGTTGGGACCGAAGGCGCAGAGCAGGCCCAACAGGGCGAGGCCCCAGTAGCGGAGCGGTATCCCGGGGTAGCGCCGGCGCTGCAGCCACCAGAGTGCAAAGAGTCCGGCGGCCACGACCGGCCCGATGCGTGCCGAGTAGTAACCCATCAGCCCCAGCCCAAGGCTCACCCCGCCGGCGGCGAAACTGAACGGATTTGCCCGCCGCATGCCGTGCAGCAGGCCGAGACCCGCCAGCATGACCCAGAAGGTCGAAATCGGGCCGAAAATGATGCGCGAAAAATGAATGTGGACGTAGTTGACGGCGAGAAAGGCGGCGCCGATCAGTCCGACCCAGCGATTGAAGAAGGTCCGCCCGATCAGATGCACCAACCCGCAGGTGGCGGTGCCGGCGAGCACACTGAGCATGCCGAGGCCGTAGTGATTCAGGCCAAACAGGCGCATGCTGAGCGCAATGTACTGGTGCTCGGAGTAGTGGTGATCGGTGCGCGCCATGCCCACCAGGCGCCAATCGCCATTCACGACCAGGTTGCGAGAAAAGAGCCCCATGATCGAGACGTCGTTATCGACGTGATAGGGGATCTCGGTCAGCCGCACATACCGGGCGATGAAGGCGGTTCCGAGGATGATGACGACCAGCGCGTACTCCCAAAACGGGATCGGCCAGAAGTCGCGAATGTCGATGGTTCGGACCAGCAGGACGAGCAAGGCCACGACACTCAGAAGCCACAACCACCGGACAAGCGCGGTTTCGCCGGTGGCAAGGTAGACTCCGGTGGCTGCGGCATAGAGGAGCAGCGACGGGATCCAGGCCGAGCGACGAATCGGGGCGGGCGAAACCCGGGGCGACTCCCCCCTGGTCTCAAGCCGACGCCGAAACGCATCACCGCGACCGAATACCCAGGCACCCCCCGCCACGGTAAGGATCAGGCAAATCGAGGCCAGGGTCTGCTGGGTCCTCCAGACCATCGGCTCCTGGTCGCGGAAGCGACTGAGCCATTCCCCGGTGAAGAGAAAATTGGACAGGAGTGCCAATCCGACCACGAGGAGGTAGAATCCTGGATGTCGAAGGCTGCGAGGGAGTTCCATGGCGTCAGATGCGGAGACCGCGCCCGTTCGTTTGACGACGGAAACCACGGTCGTCAAGCAGGGTGGACGTTGGAGCGAAAAAGTTCTGGCGTGGCCCCGGCCGTGGTGCGGCGTCCGGACCGTGAGGGCGCGGTCTTTCCATCGACCCAGAAGCCCTCGATCATACTGAACACCGGTCGCTGCGGAAGCCCCAGCTCGTTGTGGTAGAGCTGGCTCGCGAGGATGTCGATGGCGGTGGCTCCGATGAGGGAGAGGTTCTGATTGATGCCGGTGACGTCCTGCACGTGCGCCAGGTGCATCTGCTCGACGTCGAGCGCGGCGTAGGCGAGGTCGCCCGGTATGGAGTACCCCAGGGCGCGAAGCGTGAGGAACGGTTTCGGCCCGAATCCGATCACGGCGTCCGGCCGGGCGCGTCGCAGCCACGCCAATACCTTTCGGCTCGAGTCGGTGGAGAACGTCACGAGCGGTTCCAGCTTCGGTCCGCCGGCCATGGCCTGGGCGGCGAGGTATCCTCCCAGCCAGCTGTAGTTGACGCGGCTGTTTTCGTCCTGATCCAGCATCAGGCCGATCCGGGTGTACCGCAGCGCGGCCAATCGCTGGAAAGCAAGAAACGCCCCGCGAAAATGGTTGTGGGTGGCCCGGTGCAGGGCGTGCTGGTTGAAGACGTAGCCGAGTCCCACGCAGATCATATGGGCCCAGTCGAGCTCGTGGAGGTAGACCGCGACCGGAAACGGGGAGATCAGATTGCCCTGAATCGCACGGGCGTGAAGCATGCGGCAGGTGGCGGCAGAAGCACTGCCGCCGGGTCCGAGCCAGAACGGTTCGACACGCATCCCCAGCCTTTGGGCGCGCTGGCGGGCACCTTCATAGAAGCCGACGCTGGCCGAGTGGTTCTTCCAGTCCTCCGCGGTGGGACCTCCGGTGAGGAACCCCACCACCTCGGGCACTGCCTTGTGGTGCTTCATGCGGACCTGGCTCATCAGCGCGGAGACCAGCACATTGGAACGGTAGCCAAGCCGGTCGGCGAGCCGGCGGATCCTGCTCCGGGTGCGCTCCGGAATCGACGGGTGGTTGCGCAGGCTGAGAGAGACAGTGGTGTGGCTCACTGCGGCGCGACGCGCGATTTCCCGCAGGGTGGGCGGGGTGGTCGGTGGCTTGGCCGCAGGCATGGTTTCACCCCACGGCGTAGCCACTGGAAGGGCAATTTCATTTTACGTGGAAAGTGCCGCCGGGCTTGGCGCCTTCCCCGCCTTCTGCAACAGACAGCGACAGTCGGGTTCGCACCGCCATCCCACCCGACCGGTTCACCTGGGCAAGCCCGCCTGGGTGCCCGCCCCGAGACCCAACCCCCTTGTCCCCATGAACTCTGTTTTCGCTTCGCGTCCACCGGCTGGCCGGTCCGCCGCCTCTTCTCTGCCTGTCCTCCTTGCGCTCCTGATCGTCCCTTCTCTTTCGTTGTCGGCCCAGGCTCCCGCGCCCGCTGCTGCCGTCGAGGAAAAGACGATTGAACTCTCCCCGTTCACGGTTTCCACCGAGTCGGGGGACCGCTACCACTCCGCCGATGCCATCTCCGCGGTGCGTGTGCGCGCTCCGCTGCTCGACACGGCCAGCACCATCTCGGTGGTCACTCGTGAGATGATGGACGACCTGGCCCCGAACCGCGTCTTCGATGTGACGCGTTACATCGCCGGCGTACAAGAAGGCCGCGGCGTCCAATTTCAGGATCGCATGATCATCCGCGGGTTCGAGACCCAGGGTGGAGCGCGCACCGTGGACAACTTTCTGCAGTCGGCTGACGCGGACAACATCGACGAGTCCGTGGTCGATCGCATCGAGGTGAGCAAGGGACCCAATGCCATCCTGTCCCCCGCCGGCGCGCCCGGCGGCTCGCTCAACATCATCACCAAGTCACCGTCATTCCGTCGGAAGAACACGATCATGGCGCAGGTCGGCCTGTTCGATTCGCAGAAGGCGCTGCTCGACATGACGGGACCGCTCTTCGGCAGTGAGCAGTTTGCCTACCGGATGGTTGCTTCTTTCCAGGATTCCCGGCGGTACTGGTCGAGCGAAGCCGACCTCCGCGGGCGTTCATTCGCGCCGATGCTCACGTGGAAGCTCTCCAATCGAACCACGCTGACCATGAAACTGGTCGCCGCAGAGCACTGGATCTTTCGCGAGCCGCTCCTGATTGTGGATCCGCGGGTCAACGCCAGCACGGACAAGCCCTTCATCGTTCCGGGCATGTCAGCCAAGAGTCTGAATGGGATTCAACCCTGGAGCCATGTCGACACGCACAGCGCCGATTTCTTTTCGGTGCTCACGACCAGCCTGAATGAGAACATCAACCTGCGCGTCGCCGGCAATGGTCGCTACTACTTCGAGGACTCCGAGCAGAACTTCCTGTCCACGCCGGGACTGAGCAATCGCTACAATCCAACCACGGGCGAACTCACGCAGGACTACACCTGGGCGATTGTCGGCGGGGTGCCAGTCTCGACCTTGTCCCCGTTCTTCGATCCCACCAACATCCCCAATCGCGGCGATCTTCAGGCGACGCGTCGCAAGACCGCCAATCTTCAGGCCGACCTCGTCGGCGCCTACAAGTTTGGTGAAATCAGTTCGCAGACCGTGGCCGGAGTCGGTTATTCGCGCCAGACGGCCTACGGCCGCGGACGCACCGGAACCATGCCGGGCATCAACCTCTCCACTCCGGACCGCCGCGTGAATGCTGTCTACCCGGAGGCGTTCTCCTTCTACAACGCCAATACCTACACGAACATCCAGGCCTACCTGAATCAGCGTTTGGGTTTCTTCCAGGACCGCCTCTATGTCACCGCGGGCGTGATGCACTATGACACCAAAACCACTGCCAAAAATGTGCTGACGGGCGCCGCACCGAGCATCCTCGACGACGCCAAGGACATGTGGAGCGCCAGCGCACTCTACAAGGTGCGGGAGAACGTTTCGATCTACTACAGCCGTTCCAAGAACGCCTCGCCGGTCATCGCCAACAACCTGCCGCTCTGGCGCGAAGGCGTGCAGGACGAGTTTGGATTCAAGACCGCCTTCTTCGAGCGGAAGCTTTCATTCAATGGGTCTTATTTCGAGATCGCGCAGACCAATGTCACCGTGCCCAACCCCGCCTATCAGACGGATCAGACCGCGCCCCAGACGCTGGTTTCCGACCTGAGCAACCATGGCTTCGAACTGGAGCTGATGGGCAGCCTGACGCCGGACCTGTCGGTCATCGGGACCTACTCCCAGCTCAAGATGCGGGACAGCCTCGGCCGCAAGGTGCGCGCTGTCGCGGACAACAATGCGTCGTTGCTGGTTAACTACCGATTCAAGGATGGGGCGCTCAAGAACCTGGCGGTGAACGCGGGGGTGAGCTACAGCGGTCGCCGCGCGGGTGACGTGCCGGACGGGAATTTCACCGCCCTGGGCATTGTCAAGAAGGTGAGTTTCTACCTGGAGCCCCAGGTTGTGACGACCCTCGGGTTCAACTACCGCTGGAACCCCGCGCTGGTGACCCGCCTCACCATCGATAATGTTTTTGACGACAAGGACTACATCGCAGTTGCGGGCGGACGCGTCGCCGGCACGGGCATCACGACCGCGCCCGGCCGCAACCTCCGCCTGAGCACGACGTTCCAGTTCTGAGGCGGATTCGCCGCCCTTCACCATCGTCGTGAGTTCCATCCACGGTCCCGAGGAGGCCGGGCGGGAGTCCGCCCGGCCCGAGTTTGACGTGCGCCGATTCGGCGCCATCGGCGACGGGCGCACTCTGGCAACCGATGCCATCAACCGGGCCCTGCTCGCGGCGGAGGCCGCGGGGGGAGGGACGGTGGTGGTGCCGGCGGGCAGCTACCTTTGCCACTCGCTCCGGCTGAGGAGCCACGTGACCCTGCGTCTCGGAGCCGGCGCGACGCTCATTGCGGCGGATCCGCCGCGGGCCGGCGAGCCCGGGGGCTACGATGCCCCCGAGGAAGGACCGGCCAACCTCTACCAGGACTTTGGTCACTCCCGTTTCCGCAACAGCCTGATCTGGGGAGAACACCTCGAGGGTGTCATCCTCGAGGGCCCGGGACGCATTTTTGGTCGCGGCCTCAGCCGCGGCAATGGGCGCATCGCCCTGCCGGTCGGGGTGGTGGGCCCGCAGCCGCCCGGGCACCTGCCCGACGTCCTGGAGGCCGACGGTCCGGTGCCTTCCGAGGTCGGCCCGCTGACGCCCGGCCCCTTCGGCTATCCCCACCCTGCGGATACACTGCCGGCCGGAGTCGGCAACAAGACGATCGCTCTGCGCGAGTGCCGCCAGGTGCTGGTGCGCGATCTGACCATCCTGCACGGGGGACACTTTGCCGTGCTGGCGACGGGCTGTGACCACCTCACACTCGACCATCTCTTCATCGACACCAATCGGGATGGCATCGATGTTGACGGGTGCGCGAATGTGCGCATCTCCCGGTGCTCGGTGAATTCGCCGTGGGATGACGCCATCTGTGTGAAGTCATCCTTCGGGCTCGGGCGCCTGCGGCCGGTTGAGAACGTCACCATCAGCGACTGCTACGTCAGCGGATTCGTCGAGGGCACCCTGCTGGATGGCACCCGACTGCCCGAGGAGCGACACCGCGGGGGGCCGATCGGGCGCATCAAGCTGGGCACGGAAGGCAGCGGTGGTTTTCGCAACATCGCCATCACCAACTGCGTCTTCGAATCCTGCCGGGGTCTGGCGTTGGAGCAGGTGGATGGGGCCATGCTGGAGCAAGTGGTGGTGACCAACCTGACCATGCGGCAGGTGATGAACGCGCCCATTTTCATCCGTCTCGGCGGTCGGTTGCGGGCGCCCGGGGTCGATTCGCCCGGCAGTGCCGGGCGCATTGCGATCAGCCAGGTTTCGGCCCAGCTGGCCGTGCCGGATCACGGCATCTTTATCGCCGGACTGGCCGGGCATCCCGTGACGGATGTTCACCTGGACGGAATTCAGATCTTTGCCTGCGGTGGAGGACCCGCGAGCGCGGTCAATCGGCCGGTGGCGGAGATGGTGCGGGACTACCCGGAGCCCTACCTCTTTGGGCCGCTGCCTGCGTGGGGTCTGTATGTGCGCCACGCCACCCGAATCCGGGCTCGGAACCTGACCCTCCATTGCCTGGGTCCGGATCCCCGTCCTGCCGTGCACCTGGAGGACGTGGACGAAAGCGACGTCACCGGACTGCGGGTGTCGGGAGCCGCCGGAGCGGCGACATGGACGCTGACCGCGGTGCGTGGCCTGCGCGTCCGCGATTCCGATGGGTGTACCGACGGCGTGAGAACCTCCTCCTAGGCCTTGTTCGGTCCTTGGCCAGACCAGCGACCCTGTGGTCGGCGGGGTCGCTGACCGATCGGCGTTAACTTGAAATGCGGGGGGAGTCCTCAGTTCGACTGAAGATCCGCGGCTTGCGCCCCTGCATGGTATCCTCAACGGCCAATTTCGCCCAGTTGACGCGCCAGTGCGCATGCGGGACCGCAGAATCGCACGGCAATCGACTCAGCGGCCCTTGCTCCGGCGCGGGAGAGCGCCGGGACTCCGGCTCATTTCATGGGGATGCGGGCCTTGTTGTGGGCCAGCCAGGTCTCGAAGGACTGCAGCAGCGGATTGAGTGCACGGGACTGTTCGACACTGCGCAGGCCGCAGTAGACCTCGTTGAAGTCGTGCTTGAATTGGAACATGTTTCCAAGATCGTCCGCGCCCGGAAAACCAAAGCTGCGGTAGACGGCCGGTGAGACGGCGTGGTAGACGACCTCCCGCCCGAGCGCGCGAGAAAAGGCGGCAGCCATTTCGTTTCCGGTCAGGTGCCCGCCTGAGATGCCGATGGACTGCCCGACCGTGGAGAGGCCGCGCTGGAAGACCCCGAATGCGCAGCGGCCAATGTCCTCGGCCGCGATGCCCGGAAGCTTGCGGTCGCCCATGGGCAGGGTGATCGCGAGACGGCCGTCGGGACCGGGCTGCGGACCCATGCCGAAGTGGATGAAGTTGTCCCAATAGAACGACGTGTGCAGGAAGGTCGTGGGCACGCCGGCTTCGGTGAAAAAGGCGTTGGACTCGCCCTTGGCGTCCAGGTGCGGCACCTTGTAGTGTCCCATCAACGTCGGCATGCGCGGGTCGCTGAGCGGAACCCAGCGCCGCGTATCCTCCAGCGTCGACCAGAGCACGTGGCGAAGTCCGGCCGCCTTGGCCGCGCTGGCCATGTGCCGGGCTTCCGTGCGTTCGCGCTCGGGCGAGAGATGGGCCCAGTAGAAGGTGACGCAGTACGCGCCATAGGCCCCTTCGAAGGCGCGACGAAGACTGGCGGGATCGTCGACATCACCGGCCACGACTTCGGCGCCATGGGAGGCGAGGGCCTGGGCCTTGTCGGACTTGGGATCGCGGGTCACCGCGCGTGCGGTGAATTCACCCGAGCGATCGTTCATGATCGCTCGGACCAGACCGCTGCCTTGGGCGCCGGTGGCGCCGAGCACGGTGATGATTTTCTTGGAGGAGGGGGATTTCATGGAGGAAAAAGAAGGGGGAAGGAGAGCGGACGTGCGGCCGGATTCTGGACGGCCTCCGCGCGGCCGGAGTCATGGGGTGCCCCGGGGAGAAGTCGCCCCCCGGGAACCTGGGAGCTTGGGACACTCCCGACGCCGTTGCAACCCAGCACCGGCCGCGTCGATCCCGGACGGGTCAACTCGACCGGGCCTCGGTGAGGTGACTCACCCGTGCGCGCGTGCCCGCGCCACGGAAGGCAGCGCTCGCGGGCAGCAGGGCCGGAGCTGAGCGACGCGGGCGCGCCGGCAATCGCAAGGCGCGACGGGGACGACCGTAGTCGACGATCATCAGCAGTCCGACCATGATGGCGGTGAAGAAACCGAGGGCGGTCGCATGGCTGACAATCGCGGGCAGACGAGCGCCAGCCAACTCCGCCAGGGCGAGCAATGGATACATGCCAGCGTAGGCGAGCAGGAGGAATTGGTAGGAGAATTTCATGGTGAGACTTGGACGTCCTTTCCTGTTTGCAGGCACCATGCCAGATCAGCAGGTGAGTTTTATCTATTTATCGGATAATAGGATAAGGAAATTCGCGGTCCTTGGAGGAGGGTCACTCGTACAGATTCTGCCGCAGAGCCGGGATGCAGGTTTCCCGCAAGTGGGATTCCTGGCTGGGGAGGGAACGGCGACGACGGTGAAGGTTGGATACGAAAACGCCGCGCCTTCCCGGTGGGGAGCTGGCGCGGCGGTTACAGGTCGGACGGGAAATTCAGGCGGGCCCGGCTGCTATTCGATGTCGAGATCGGCCGGGATGTCGTAGACTTCGATCAGCACGGTGCCGCCGGTGGAGGATGCGGTGGCGCTTTCCACCAGGACGGTGTAGGCGCCGGGAACGAGGGTGACGACGCGGGCGGCGTCGGCGGATCCGACCGTGAGCGGGAAAGCGCCGACGGTCGCGGTGGCGGTCTCGACCTCGGCGCGGCCGAGTTGATCCCACCAGTTGTCGTTGTAGACCTGCGTCTGACCGTTGCGCTGCACGCTGAGGAAGGGGTTGGCGAGAGGATTGGTCACACCGAATGCCGTGAGACCGGGACCCACCGCACGGATCAGCACCGAACGCGGGCGTTCCGTGATGATGAAACCGGCGATGGCGGAATCGCCCGGGCCGGACAACCGGAGACGGGTGGAGAGATTGACCACGCGCCCATTGGCGAAGGCGGCGTCTTCGCGGATGCCGACGGCATAGTAGGAGTTGTCGCCGACGAAAATCTTCACCGAGTTCTCCAGCAGTTCAAAATTGGAAACCGCGGCGGAGCCCAGGTTGTAGTAGGCGAGCCAGTTGGAGACGCTGACCAAGGTGCGGTTGAGGGCGTAGTCCGGTGTGCCGGCGGGACGGTCGATCACGATGGCCGGACGCCAGCGGAGGCTGCCATTGAGCAGGAGCACGCCGGACTGCAGGCTGAGTTTGCCCTGACCCGCTTCCGTGTAGCGGGTGATGGCGATGCGATCGAGACGGAAGAGTTCGGCCGCTGGTGCCACACTCGCACCGAGGATACAGGTGACGATGACGAGGATCCAGGGTTTCAGGGGGCGCAACGAGGACATTTCGGAGAGCAAGGCGGGAGCGGGGAAAAGGAGCGCGGGAGGCCCGAGGGCCTCCCGCGTGTGGTGAGTCAGACACTACTGATGATCAGCTCAGGACCGGCGAAGGACGGCGAACCGCCAGCGGACCACCGTGTGCGAAGACTTCCGGCGCCGGCATGAGCCGGGGGAGCGGCGCGTATCGCTCGGACGGCAACCGTAGGCGGCGCGGAGTGCGCGCATATTCAAAGAGGAAGAGGCTCAGGGCGCCGGCGGTCCCGAAGTAGGCCAGCACCGTCTCGGCTGAGAGCGCGGCCGGGAGCGATGCTCCGGCGAATCCCGCGGCGGCGGCCGCAAGGAGAACGAGAAGACTCGTGAGCGAGATCGAGGTGAGGTTGAGTTTCATGGCGGAAATCATGGTGTTGAACCTTGATTTGCACGCGCCGTGCCAACCTGAAATTATTGTTTTAAGTGACTGATCTGCAGCAGTTAAAGTTTGTTCCAGCGAAACCGGTGGGCGCATTGTAACGCCGTCTGAACCGCGGATGGGAAGCGGTGATCCCAAAAGCGGGACGACTCCGCCCTCGGCGGTGATTTCTGTCGCCGCACGGGCTTGCGTAGTTGACTAATGACTACTCAAGAGCCCGCACCGAGGGCGTCACGCCACCTTCAGGCAGCATTGCTTGTACTTGCGGCCGCTCCCGCAGGGGCAGGGGTCGTTGCGCCCGACCTTGGGGTGGGTGGATTTGACCGGTTCGGGTCCGGTGCGAAGGGTGCGGGCATAGTACCAGACTCCGTCGATGCGGTGGAATTCGGATTTTTCCTGCAGCACCCCTTCCTGGCCCTGGTCGTCAAAGTAGGCCGAAAAATCCACCGTCGCCCGATCGGGGCGGGGGCCGTTTTCGTGGAGGTGGATCACGAGCCGGGTCCAGGTGAGGTCCCCGTGATCGCTCTCCTCGACATAGGGACGCCGGGCGGTCTCCAGATAGGTGCGGTGAAGGTACTTGTAGTCACCCACGGCATGGGCGGTAAAACGCGAGCGCATCAGGTCCTCCGCGGTCGCGGCCGTACGTTCCCCCGCGAGAATTGAACCGCAGCAGGCGGCGAAGGTCTGGGGCCGGCCGCAGGGACAGGGCGACGAGGCGGAAGGAAGGGCGCGAGGGGAGGCGGTCATGCCCGGTCAGCGTGGAGGCAGCATTCGGACGATGCCAGCCGGTAAAATGGACTCATCGATGAGCCGAGGTTCACGGACCCGGCGTTCGGCGGGTGGTCTGACTCGACGATTGGGTCCCGCGTTTCGGAGCCAGCGCCTTCACGTCCGTTGTCGTGGGCGGTGGTTGGGTTTTGCAATTTGGTGGTTGCTGGAAGTGGGAGGCTTGGTGTGGGCTGCAGTCCCCGCGAATCCTCCTTATGAGTGTCTCTTCGTCGTCAGCCACGCCTCCGGTCGGTCTCAATCCGGGAGCGCTCACCTTGGAAAAGGAGAACACCTACTTCGTTTTCGTGGTGGTGATTTCAATCGGCGTCTGGCTCGCCCTCGCGCTCTCTCTGATCGGTCTGGTCTATGCCGCGATCTTTGGGTTTTTCCTCTGGTTGGGAAATGGACTCCTGGTGGCCTACCTGCGGGCGGAAGCGGTGCGGGTGAGCGAGCGGCAGTTGCCCGAGCTGCACGCGACGTTCCTCGAGGTCTGCGGGCGCCTGGGCATGGCGCGGCCGCCGGCCCTGTATGTCCTGCAGGCGGGTGGGATGCTCAATGCCTTCGCAACGAAACATGCGGGTCGGGATTTCGTGGTGGTCTACTCGGATTTCCTCGATGCGCTGGGTGCGGGAAGTGCGGAGATGAAGTTCATTCTGGGTCACGAGCTTGGCCACATTCGAAGCCGTCATGTGCTGAAACAGATCCTGCTCGCCCCCGGGCTTTTCTCCCCGCTGGTGGGGCCGGCCTATCGGCGCTCGTGGGAGTCGTCCTGCGATCGCTATGGCGCCTTCGCCGCCCAGGACACCGAGAGTGCGGTGCGGGCGATGCTGATGCTGTCGGGCGGTCGCGAACACGGCCCCCGCCTGGACGCGACGGCGTTTGCGGACCAGCACGCGGAAGAACGTGGTTTCTTCGTTTCCCTGCACGAACTCACCTCGACCTACCCGACCCTGTCTCGTCGAGTGACGGACCTCCTGGCCCTGCGCAGCGGGGCCCGTGTCTCCACCCCACCACGACATCCCCTTGCTTACGTGATTGCACTCGGCCTGCCGGGCGGAGGCAGTTCGGCGACCTCGGGGCTCCTGGTCACGGTGGTCCTGATCGGCATGTTGGCGGCGATGGCGATACCCGCCTTCGCGAAAGTGCGGGAGGCCGCGCTGGCCAAGGCCTGTGCCAATCAAACCGTGATGCTTGCCTCCGCACTGGACCAGTTTCACCTCGAACATTCCAAAGGGGCGGAGGACTGGGCCGAGGTGGCCGGACCGGGCAAGCTCCTCGCCTCCATGCCGGTCTGTCCGTCGGGTGGAGAATACTCGGCGGAACGCAGCGGTGACGCGTACGTCGTGACGTGTTCGGTCCATCCGGCACACCCTTCCCACCTGGACCGAGCTGCACCGGAAGGGCGCACCCCATGATCCGTTATCTTGAAACCTCACCCCGCTGTCGGCGGCTCTTGGGTCTGGCCTTCCTGGTGGGGTTGACCGGCTGTCAATCCGCGGCTCCGACCGCCCGCACCGACTACATCGACCCGCAGTTTGGGTCCGCTGGATCCCTCCAAGCCGCCCGCGCCGATGAAATCCGTCGTCGCTACTCCAGCTTGACCGACAAGCAGGTGGCTGAAAAGGCGTCCCTGGATTCCTCTCCCGGCCCGGTGGTCACCCAGCGTGACGTGGAGCGAAAAGCCGCGCAGCGGGCTTTTGAGGACGCGTTGGCGTCCAGCCGTCGTCCCTGAGCCGGAACCGTGCAAGTGAACCACGAATTGACACGAATCTACACGGATAAAAACAGTCATCGAGAGTTGTAACGCATGGGTTCACTCTTGGGGAGGGAAATTCAGGTGCTCGACTCCTCCTATCTCGCTACGGATTCGTCCCGCGGCCGCGGGATTCGTGTCAATTCGTGGTCTCTCGTTTGAATGGTTGCAGCTGAGAGGAGGCGCGACACTCAGGGTGGGGTGAAGGGAGTGGTGCCGTGTCCGCGCGCAGGGCGGAGTGTCGACGATTCTGATGTCGCGCGCTCGCATCATGAGTCAATCTAATGGGCGTGGCAACGCGATCTGTTGAGCGTGGCACCGGAAAAGGTGAAGCGGGCATCTCCCGGCTAATGAGTGCGGGTAATAGCCGCTAGACCACAGCCGGTGGTGATTTGACAGGTCGATCACCACAACCCCTAGTGGCCCGCCCCAGAATTCGGATTCCCCCGTTTGTGCCATGAGCTCCTCCGTTGTCCCCCCCTCGCTTCGACCGGTGTTTCACCCCAGGAATGGTTTGCAGGACTACATTGCGATTTCACGTTACGCCCGCTACTCGCCGACCCTCCGACGCCGGGAAACCTGGGGTGAGGCGGTCACCCGGGTGTGTGACATGCACCTGACTCGCTATGCGGATCGCTCGCTGGCGGCCGCCGCTCAGGCGGTGATGAGTTCGGGCGAAGTCAGCCCGGAGGTCATGGCGCTCCTCGGCGATCTGGCCAAGGGGTCGCTGCACGCCGCGATTCGGGATGCGTTTGCGGCGGTGTCGGCCAAGCAGGTGCTGCCGTCGATGCGCAGCCTGCAGTTTGGCGGTGAAGCCATTCTCACCAAACACACCCGCATCTACAATTGTGCGTTTACGCACATCGATCGCCTGGAGGCGTTTCGCGAGACCTTTTACCTGCTCCTTTGTGGCTGTGGTGTCGGGTTTTCGGTGCAGAAGCAGCACGTGGCCAAACTCCCGCCGCTGGCCCCGCTCTGGGACCATACGCCCTCCGACCTACATGTCGTGGAGGACACCGTGGAAGGGTGGGGCAATGCCCTGGATGCGCTGATGCGGGGGGCGGTGGAGGGGCGACGGGTGAGCTTTGACTATTCGCTGATCCGCCCGGCGGGGGCACCCCTGCGGACCTCTGGCGGAAAGGCTCCTGGACCCCAGCCCCTGATGCACGCCTTGGAGCACATTCGGACCCTGCTGACCAAGGCGGCGGGACGCAGCCTGCGTCCGATCGAGGCCTACGACTGCATCATGTGGGCGGCCAAGGCGGTGCTTTCTGGTGGCATCCGACGTTCGGCGACCATCTGCCTGTTTTCGGCCGATGACGCGGAGATGACGGCGGCCAAGACAGGCAACTGGTTCGAAAGCGATCCCCAGCGGGCGGCGAGCAACAACTCGGCGGTGATCGTGCGCCGGGAGGCGACGCGGGCCCAGTTCGATGCGCTCTTCGAGGCCCAAAAGCAATTCGGGGAACCGGGCTTCTACTTCGTCGAGGACGCGGAGTACGGGGCCAATCCCTGTGTTGAAATTGGATTGAATCCCCGGCTGGTCGCCACGCCCGAGATCATCGCCCGTTTGCGGGAGCTGGGACACACCGCGCCGATCCAGGAAGGCGAGGTCCTGTCCGGCGTGCAGTTCTGCAACCTGACGACGATTTCCGCCGCGGCATCGGAGACGGCGGAGCGCTTCTGGCAGCTGTGCGCGCGCGCCGCTCTGATCGGAACCCTGCAGGCGGGGTATACGGAGTTTGGATACCTGAATCCGGTTTCGCGGCTGATCACCGAACGCGAGGCCCTGCTGGGGGTTTCGATTTGCGGCATCCTGGATCGTCCGGACGTGCTGCTCGACCCCCACGTGCTGCGCACCGGGGCCGAGGTGGTGCGTGCGACCAATGCGCTGGTCGCCGCCGCGCTGGGCATCCGGCCGGCCGCGCGCACGACCTGCGTGAAGCCCGAGGGCACGGCGAGCCTCCTCCTCGGAACAAGCAGCGGACTGCACCCGCACCACGCGCTTCGCTACTTCCGTCGGGTGCAGGCGAACAGCCTCGATCCGGTGTTCCGTCACTTCAAGCAGACGAACCCGCACCAGGTGGAGCCCAGCGTGTACGACCCGCACGGTCGCACGGAGGTCATCACGTTTCCGGTCGAAGGTCCGACCTTTGGCATCTACCGGGAGGAGCTTTCTGCGATTCAGCACCTCGAGTTCATCCGGCGCGTGCAGACCTATTGGGTTCAGGCGGGACGCCGGCACGAACACTTCTCACCCGGATTGCATCACAATGTGTCCTGTACGGTGACGGTGCGTCCCGATGAGTGGGCGGAGGTGGCCGATGTCATCTGGAAGCATCGGGATGCCTTCACGGGCATAGCCTTGTTCCAGGACCATGGCGACAAAGCTTACCATCAGGCGCCGCGTGAAGCGGTGGCGACGGCCGAGGATGTGGCTCGCTGGAACCAACTCGTGCATGAAGACGTCGACTACACCACGCTGATGGAGGAAGAGGACATCACTGAGCTGAAGAGTGTGGTGGCGTGCGCGGGTGGGGCCTGTGAGCTGCACGCCTGACATGTCAGACGGGTAAGCACGCGTCCCCGAGTCGCGCTTCGGCGTGCCCCTACGGAGATCGGCCGTTGAGGAAACACAGGCAGAGCCGCCGGCCGCGGATCCGTTCCGGTGGAGGTGGCCTCGGTGAGTAGCACGACGCGACCGATCGGTCCCGCCTCCGTGGTTTGGTTGGTTCGAGCGACGCCCATCCGCGCGGGGTCGGCGACCCCACCTCCAGCGGAGGCGGCCGTTGGCTTGCTCTAACGCCGGGTTCTTTGTTCAAGCGAAGGGTTCTGCTTAAGGCCGCGACGGGACCGATCGGTCCCGCCTCCGTGGTTTGGTTGGTTCGAGCGACGCCAATCCGCGCGGGGTCGGCGACCCATAAGCGCTAACTTGTTTTATTGCATCGAGGTGATGCTCGGAATAGTGATGCGGCATGAAAATAGCCAATGCGGCAGAGGACGATTGGGAGATTTTGAAGGGATTCTTTCCAGTTGGATGGGAGGCGCTCGCCACGGAGCACCACGCAACCAAAGGCCTCAGACAGGACAAGAGCCCGGAGAAGTTATTGCAGGTATTGCTGATGCACTTGGGGTGTGGGTTTTCTTTGCGCGAAACTGCAACGAGGGCCGCTCAAGCGGGGTTGTCGCAGCTTTCGGATGTGGCGTTGTTGAAACGGCTCCGAAAGAGCAAGGGATGGCTGCAGGCAATGTGCCAGGTGCTTTGGGAGGAGCGCGGGGCCCGGACCAAATCACCGGGGCCCGTGCCGCTGCGGATGGTTGATTCGACCCTGGTGAAGGAGCCGGGGAAAACAGGCAGCCAGTGGCGTATCCACTATAGTTTGCAGTGGCCTCAGTTAAAGTGCGATTTCTTTCAGATTAGCGGCACCGAAGGAAACGGGACAGGCGAGTCTCTGAAAGGCTACCCACTAAAAGCTGGTGAATACGTTATTGGCGACAGGGGGTTCTGTCGGGGGCCGGGTCTTCACTTTGCGGCAGCATGTGGAGCTCTTACACTCGTTCGTCTGAACACTGGCAGCGTCAAGCTGCAGAACAGCGATCGGTCTCCATTCCCGCTCCTCTCTCGGCTGGGTGCGCTCAAGAAGGCAGGCGAAAGCCGTGAGTGGACTGTATGGGTGCCTTCCGGCGATGCCCAACCATTGCGGATGCGGCTGTGCGCTGTCCGCAAGAGCGTCGCCTCAACCCGGCGATCGCTCAAGAAGCTCTATCGTAAAGCCAGCATCAATCAACGAACACCCGATCCTGCCACCCTGCGCTACGCTGAGTACGTCATGGTAATCACAACTTTTCCTGCGGACAAGTTTTCCACCACTCAAGTCCTTCACTACTATCGGTTCCGCTGGCAGATCGAACTGCTTTTCAAGCGCCTCAAGCAACTCGCCCAGCTCGGCCATTTACCCAAACACGACGAAGAAAGCTCTCACGCCTGGCTGTACGGCAAGCTGCTCATCGCCCTCCTTACTGACAAACTTATCGCGCACGCGCGCGACTTTTCCCCCTGGGGCTTCGAACTCGCGGCGAAAGAGCAGCCGGTGGCGTGAGTTTTCCTTCATGCTTCACCAAGTGACCATGGCAATCACACCCTCCATATCCTTGTCCAATGTCATCTCCTCTTGGGGTAAAATATGCTCCCAGCTCTCTGAATCTCCTCGTCTGCGCTTCCTCCAAGCTGAGCACCATCGCAAAACAAGTTAGCGCTTATGGGTCGGCGACCCCACCTCCAACGGAATCAAGTTCTCGTTTGTTGGAGGTGGCCTCGGTGAGGCCGCGACGGGACCGATCGGTCCCGCCTCCGTGGTTTGGTTAGTTCGAGCGACGCCCATCCGCGCGGGGTCGGCGACCCCACCTCCAGCGGAGGCGGCCGTTGGCTTGCTCTAACGCCGGGTACTTTGTTCAAGCGAAGGGTTCTGCTTAAGTTCCATCGATTGAGGAAAATCTGGACCGTGAGGGCAGGCGGGCAACTTCATCGCGGCAGCGGTCGGGAAACCTGCCCTTGAGGTGCCCGCGATTTCGAAAACCGGACGGCGAACGGGACGCCTGATCATGCAAGCGCCAGCGGGCCGAGGGCTTCTGGGGGCGGCCCCGGGTTGCCTTCATCGCTTTATGAAACAACGGATTGAGAAGCGGGAGGATTAGTTGGACGGCTGCACAGAATTATTTGGCTTATTCCGGGCCGGGCCGGCCGGAGCCGCCCATTTCGGGAGTTGACGGACCATGGGGCGTTTGCCTACTTCAGAACTTTTCAAACTCTCCAAGGTTCGACGCTGCAACCATGCCTGCACTCAAGTCCATCACCGCTTCTGCCCTGTTCCTCGCCTCGGGCGCGGCGCTGCTTGCAGAGGGCGGCCATGAGCGGGCGGCGTCGCTGAGCGACACCCTGCACCTGCCGATCACGAACAGCATTCTGACCAGCTGGGTGGTCACCTTTGCCATCATTATTGGCATTCGCTGGCTGGTGGGAACGCCCAAGACCATCCCCGGTCGTGGCCAGTCCATTGTCGAAACGGCGTTGGAAGCGCTGAAGGACCTGTATGGCCCGATTGTGGGCAAGAAAGTGATGCCGGTGGCGTTTCCTCTCTTGGTTACATTGTTCATTTTCATCGTGTTGCACAACTGGTCGGGCCTGCTTCCATTCGTGGGCACGATGGGGTGGGGGCATACCGATGCGTCGGGACACTTTCATGTCGTGCTGCCGCTGATCCGCCCGCACACGTCCGAACTGAACGGCACCATTGCCCTGGCCCTTGTTTCCTTTGGGGCGTGGATCATCCTGGTGATGAAGTATGCCGGACCGGGGGTGCTGATTAAGGACCTCTTTGGAAATAAGGCGGATAAGAAGGAATTGTCGCCCGGTGTGTACTGGGCCATTTCGCTGGTTTTTCTGGTGGTGGGCGTGATCGAAGTGATTTCGATCCTGATTCGTCCGATCACGCTGTCCATGCGGTTGTTCGGCAACGTCTTCGGTGGTGAGACGCTGCTTCATTCGATGAGTTTTCTGCCGCCGTTTTACTTTCTCGAACTCCTGGTCGGCTTCGTCCAGGGCCTGGTGTTCACCCTGTTGAGCGCCGTCTACATCGGTTTGATCTGCAACCATGGCGACGACCACGGGGACGAACACGGCCATGGCGACGACCACGCCCATGCCCCGGCCGGCGCCAAGGAAGCAGCCCACTGATCGACCCCTCAACCCTTTCGCGGCTGGGAGCATGCCAATCCGTTGCGTGCACGGCCGAGAGAACGAACAAAATAAGCTAATCCATCACCTCCATGATCCTCGCTGAAATTACAGGCAATATCGGCAGCGCCGCTGGTCTCGTTGGCGCCGCCATCGCGGTCGGCCTCATTGGCACCAAGGCCGCTGAAGCAGTCGGCCGCAATCCCGCCGCGTCGGGCAAGATCCTCGTCCAAGCCATTCTCGGTATGGCGCTGGCCGAAGGTCTCGGTCTGCTCGCTCTGTTCCTTGCCAAGCCCGTCTGATTCGACCGTGTTAAGTGGCCGCGATCACGCCTGTCGTGACGCGGCCCTCCCCTTTTTCCCACCATGTCCCTCCTCGTCTTGGCTGCTGCGACTGTTGTTGAACATGCGCCTGGCGCGCACGCCGCCGGTGTTGGCAACCCCGCCGAGCTCCTGACCCAATTCGGCGTCGAGCTGAAATACGTCATCTGGCAGCTCGTCAGCTTCACCATCCTGGCGTTCGTCCTCTACCGCTGGGCGATCAAGCCGGTGCTCGCGACGATGGACGAGCGCAATGCCAAGATCGAGTCGGGGCTGAAGAATGCCGAAGCGACTGCGGTCCGTCTGGCCGAAGCCCAGACTCAAGCCGCCGCGTTGGTCAAGGAAGCCCAGCTTCAGGCCAACAAGATCGTCGAGGAAGCCCGCAAGACTTCGAAAGAATTCTCGGAGCGCGAATCCGCCGCCGCCACGGAGCGCGCCAACGCCCTGATCACCAAGGCTCAGCAGGCGATCGCCCTGGAGCATAAGCAGATGCTCAACGAAGCGCGCAGTGAAATCGCCCGTCTGGTGGTCACCACCACCGAACGCGTGTTGGCCAAGAAGCTGAGCGACGCGGATCGCGCGAGCTACAACGAGGCCGCCGCCAAGGAACTTTCCGGCGTCTGAACCGGACGCTGAACCCCCGGACCCCACCCACCGCCGTTTTTTCTCCCCCACGGCGGTCCTGAGGTCCTGTCCCGGTCACCTCTCCTTCGCCTCCTCGAATTTCCCTCCATGTCTTCCCAGCAGAAAAAAACCCAGCAGACTGCCCGCCAGTTGTTCAAACTGAGCGTGGTGGACGGGGTCGTTTCCGCCGAACGCGTGGCCGGGGTGCTCGCGTACATTGAAAAGACGGAGCCCGCCCACACGCTGGCCCTGCTCAAGGCCTACCAGCGCCTGATCGCGACCGAACTGGCCAAGTCCGAAGCCGTGGTGGAGCACGCCGGCCCGGTTCAAGACGCCGCGCTCGCCGCCATCGGCCGCACGATGTCCCAGCGGTACGGTCGTGCCGTGGCCGCACGAGGTCGTCGTAACGACGCCCTCATCGCCGGTGTGCGAGTCCGCGTCGGTGATGACATTTACGAGTCCTCGGTGGCCTACCAACTCGCGGCGCTCGCCGCCTCGGTCTAGCCGCCACGGTTCCACGCCCACGCCCCTGCCTTCCTCCTTTCAGACGTCCCAACTCCTCCGTCACCTTCCCGCCACATGAGCACGGTCCTCGAACAAATCGAACAGCAGATCGCCAAGCTTTCGACCAAGTCGGTCAAGAAAAACACCGGTAACATCCGGACCATCGCCGACGGCGTGGCCAAAATCGATGGCCTGTCGGACGTGATGTACAACGAGATGGTGCAGTTCCCCGGTGGCGCCATCGGCATCGCGCTCAACCTCGAAGAGGACGAAGTGGGTTGCGTCATTCTGGGTGACATCGCCGGCCTGAAGGAAGGCGACGAAGTCACCACCACGGGCCGTCTGCTCTCCGTCCCGGTGGGCAAGGCGCTGCTCGGTCGCGTCGTCGACGCGCTCGGCAATCCGGTCGACGGCAAGGGCCCGATTGACTCCAAGGAATCCTACCCGGTCGAGCGCATCGCTCCCGGCATCATCGAGCGCAAGTCGGTTTCCCAGCCGCTCTTTACCGGCATCATGGCGATCGACTCGATGATCCCGATCGGCCGTGGTCAGCGCGAGCTGATCATTGGTGACCGTGGCACCGGCAAGACCACCATCGCGATCGACACCATCATCAACCAGGCGAAGATCAACAAGGTCGGTCTCGCCAGCGGCGACCCGAAGTTCCGCCCGGTTTACTCGATCTACGTCGCGGTCGGTCAGAAGAATTCCAACATCGTCCGCACGCTCGGCGCCCTCGAGGCCGCGGGCGCCCTTGAGTTCACCGTGATCGTCGCCGCGCCCGCCGCGGACAATCCGGCGAATCAATACCTGGCTCCCTACTCCGGTGCGGCCGTGGGCGAGTGGTTCATGGAAAACGGCATGGATGCGCTCATCGTTTATGATGACTTGTCCAAGCACGCCGTCGCCTACCGCCAGATCTCCCTCATTCTGAAGCGTCCTTCCGGCCGTGAAGCATACCCGGGCGACGTGTTTTATCTGCACAGCCGTCTGCTGGAGCGCGCCGCCCGCCTTGATGGCAAGGGCTCGCTGACCGCGCTGCCGATCATCGAAACGCTGGCGGGTGACGTCTCGGCCTACATTCCGACGAACGTCATTTCGATCACCGACGGCCAGATCTTCCTGGAAACCGACTTGTTCAACCAGGGCACCCGCCCTGCCGTGTCGGTCGGTCTTTCCGTTTCCCGCGTCGGCTCGGCCGCTCAGATCAAGGCGACGAAGCAGGTCGGTGGTAAGTTGAAGGGCGAGCTCGCCCAGTTCCGCGAGCTGGCAGCCTTCGCCCAGTTCGGATCCGACCTCGATGCCAAGACCAAGTCCCAGCTGGACCGCGGTGGCCGCATCGTCGAGCTCTTCAAGCAGCCCGCTTTCCGCCCGATCCCGATCGAGCAGCAGGTCGTCACCCTCTGGGCGATGCAGAAGGGCTACTACGACCCGATCGAAATCAAGAAGGTCACGGCCGCCGCTGTCGCTCTCCGCGAATTCTTCGTCACCCGCAAGGACGCTTTGCTGACCGAAATCCGCACCAAGGCCGCGCTCGACAAGGACCTTGAAGCCAAGCTCCAAGCCGCGGTCGACGAGTGGAAGTCCACCTACGCCGGTTGACCTCGCGCGGCGTTTCCTGCTGAACCCCGGAGGGTGTGACCTCCCTGCCTTCCGGCCCAGCTCCCCCGCTCCCTCTCCACCGCCCCTCCTTCCATGGCATCCACCCGAGACATTCGGCGCAGAATCAAGTCGGTCAAAAACACCCGCCAGATCACCAAGGCGATGGAGTTGGTGGCTGCGTCGAAGATGAAGAAGGCGCAGCAGTCGGCGCTGGCGGGCCGTCCCTACGCGCAGCTCATGGCCAGCATGCTTGCCGCCCTCGCTCCCCGCGTGGACGAGTCGCTGCATCCCTTCCTGATCAAACGCGCGGTCAAGACCCGCGGCATTCTCCTCATCTCGACCGACAAGGGCCTCTGCGGACCGCTCAACAGCAACTTGTTCAAGCTGGTCCAGGACATCAAGACGCCCGCCAAGTTCGTGGTCATCGGCCGCAAGGGCACGCAGTTCATCGCCCGCACCAAGCGCGACCTCGTGGCGGATTTCCCTCTCACCGATCGCGTGGGCTTCGTCGAGGTGCGCAGCGCCGCGGAGTTCATGGTGAAGCTCTTCCTCGAAGGCACGATCGACACGGTGGAAGTCATCTACTCGCGCTTCCGCAACACGTTGGTGCAGGAGCCGACGATCCGCCCGGTGCTGCCGCTCGACAATCTGCGGCAGTTCGTGGAGTCGCTGCAGTCCCACGCTGGCACCGTGGCCAATGAGTTCGACGACAAGCGTGACATGCTCTTTGAGCCCAGTGCTCAGGAGGTGCTCAACGCGCTGCTGCCGTTCTACGTCAACCGCCACCTTTACCAGCTCGCCCTCTCCGCCAAGGCCTCTGAACACAGCGCCCGCATGGTCGCGATGAAGACGGCCAAGGACAACGCGACCAAGCTGCTCGGCGACCTTACCCTCGAGTACAACAAGGCCCGCCAGGCCGCCATCACCCAGGAAATCCTCGAAATCGCGGCTGCTTCGTTTGCCGCCTGATCCGGGACTCCGTCACCGCCTTACCACGCCTTAGCCTCTCAGCCTATCTCACATGAATACCGGCAAGATCGTTCAAGTCATCGGCCCCGTCGTCGACGTCCAGTTCGCCGAGAACGCCATTCCCCCCATCTATCAGGCGCTGACCGTCGATTTCGTCGTCGCCGGCAAGAAGGAACTGCTCACCCTCGAGGTGCAGCAGCACCTGGGCGCCGGGCTGGCCCGCGCGATCGCGATGTCCTCCTCCGAGGGACTGAAGCGCGGTATGCCGGTGGTTGATACCGGAGCGCCGATTTCGGTGCCGGTGGGCAATGGCGTGCTGGGTCGCATCTTCGACGTCACCGGCAAGCCGGTGGACGGCCGCGGACCGGTTTCCTACGAGAAGACCTACCCGATTCACCGTCCGGCCCCGTCGCTGGCCGAACAGGACACGAAGTCCCAGATCCTCGAGACCGGCATCAAGGTCATCGACCTGATTTGTCCCTTCATCAAGGGCGGCAAGGCCGGAGCCTTCGGTGGCGCCGGCGTCGGCAAGACCGTCGTCATTCTGGAGCTGATCAACAACATTGCCAAGGCTCACGGTGGTTACTCCGTGTTCGCCGGCGTGGGTGAGCGGTCGCGCGAGGGCAATGACCTTTATCACGAAATGTCCGAGGCCGGAGTCATTGACCAAAAGGACCTCAGCAAGTCCAAGGTGGCGCTGGTGTACGGCCAGATGAACGAGCCACCGGGTGCCCGTATGCGCGTGGCCCTCTCTGCGCTGGCGATGACGGAGTACTTCCGTGACGAGAAGAATCAGGACGTGCTGCTCTTCATCGACAACATCTTCCGCTTCTCGCAGGCCGGTTCCGAAGTGTCCGCGCTCCTCGGCCGCTCGCCATCGGCGGTGGGTTACCAGCCGACGCTGTCGAACGAGATGGGTCTCCTTCAGGAGCGCATCACCTCGACCAAAAAGGGTTCCATCACCTCGGTGCAGGCCGTTTACGTGCCCGCCGACGATTTGACCGACCCGGCCCCGGCCAACACCTTTGCCCACTTGGACTCGACCATCGTGCTCGAGCGCTCCATCGCCGAACTCGGCATTTACCCGGCGGTCGATCCGCTGGCATCCGTTTCGAAGGCGCTGGAACCGTCCGTCGTCGGCGAAGAGCACTACAAGGTTGCCCGCGAAGTGCAGCGCGTCCTCCAGCGCTACAAGGATCTTCAGGACATCATCGCGATTCTCGGTCTCGACGAACTGTCGCCCGAGGACAAGCTGACCGTCTACCGCGCCCGCAAGCTGCAGCGCTTCCTCTCTCAGCCCTTCTCCGTGGCTGAAGTCTTCACCGGTGCCCCCGGCAAGTACGTTCCCGTCAAGGAGACCGTTCGCGGGTTCAAGATGATCCTCGACGGTGCGCTCGACGACGTACCCGAGGGTGATTTCTACATGAAGGGCGGCATCGACGAGGTCGTGGCCGCCGCTGGCAAGAAGAGCTAATGCCGACGCGGGTCGATCGAAGACTCCGATCCGACCCGCTGGTCCGACCGCTCACTGACCGACGTTCCGTTCCCACCGTCCCATGCCTCTCACGCTCGAAATCGTCACCCCGGAAGCCCGGGTCTATTCGGACACCATTGAAACGGTGGTCATTCCCACCGTCGATGGCGAGATCGGCATCCTGCCCGGACACATCCCGCTGTTGACCCAGATCGCAGCGGGCGAGCTGCGGGTGACCAAAGCGGGACGTATGGAGCATCTGGCTGTGGGCAATGGCTTTGCCGAAGTCCATGGCGACAAGGTGTCCGTGCTGGCGGAGAGCGCCATCACCGAGGAGAAGATCGATCTGACCGCGGTGGAAGAGGCCCGGAAGCGCGCCGAACAGGCGCTCAAGGAGAAGTTTGACCTCGATCCGGGTGAAGTGGAACGCCTCGAAGGGGTGGTCCGTTTTGCCATCGCGCAGCTGAGCGTGAAATCACGTCGGCGCTGATTCGCGCCAGGAATAGGCGGCGGCCCTGGAGCGTGGGTGCGGCTTTAGCCGTATCGGGAGCCGACGGATTCGGCTCAAGTCGAAACCACTTTGCAACGGAGCGTGCCACCTGGCGCCGGTGGGCTTGCGGAGGGTGGCGATGCTCGCTTTTGGATGTGCCCAACGTGGTTGCAGCTTCAGCCGCATCGGGAAGGAGGACGGATTCGGCTAAAGCCGAACCCACTTTGGCGAAGCATTAGCGTCCTTGATGCTCGCAAGTACCTGCCGTAACAGGCTTGAGCCTTTGGGTCCCGTCCTTAAGGTGGCGGACGAAACTATGAAACTTCCCCAATTCCTCCTCGCGTTTGCGTCTGCTTCCGTGATCGCCGTCGGCCTCGCCTTCGCTGAGCCGGCCAAACCCGCACCTGCCCCCGCTGGCACCAAGGGCGGCTGCTGCACTAAGGCTGAAAAAGATGGCAAAACCTGCACCCATGCCTGCTGTGTCGAAGCGGCCAAGGCCGGTAAGAACTGTGAACGCTGCGGCGGCACCAACGAAAAGAAGCCGTAATCTCGGATCGACTCTGTTGTCCGCTGATGTGCCGCAGGGCTTAGGCCCTGCGGCTTTTTTATGTCCGGTTACGGGCGCTCGTGTGACACCACCTGGACCGAGGCGGGCAGGCTCCGCACCGCGGCTGCCAGCGCGGCGGCCCGCTCCGGGGTGGCGAGGCCCAGGCTGGTGACGCGGCCGTCGAGGAAGTGGATGACGAGCGTGCCGGCGGCATCGCTGTCCGTCACGCGATACCCGCGGTAGAGCCAGGTGCCGTCCGGCAGCCGCTCGGAGGGCCGGCCCAGTTTGGCGGTGACGAGGATGCGGGCGCTGCCGCGTTCGATGTAGGGTCCCGCGCTGGCCACCGGAATAATGCCATGGGAGGCCAGCAGCCGGGCGGGGTGGTCGGTGGGGTCGGAAGCCGGAAGGCGACTGGCCTGAGCCGTGGAACCGAGGGCGAGAGCGAGGGAGATCAGGAGACTGCGAAGAACGGTGTTCATGGGAATCGGAGGAGGAGGCTGACGAGGTGTGTGTGAGGCTGAGTGTGAGTGTGTCCGCCGGGCTGCCCCGTGGCGGTGAGGCGAACCTGGGCGGGTCGGGTGTGGACCTCGACGGTTTCCCAGCCAACGGCTCACGGATACAGCCAACGGCGCGGAGCTCCGAGTGAACGGCTCGACGGCCGAGTGAACGGCGCGGAAACCGCGTGGACGACCGCGCGGAAGAGCGACAGGCTCGGATCATGAACCGGGGACTTCGCCCTTGCCTGCTGCTCTGGCTGCTCCTGCTGGGCATGTTTGAGTGCGTCGCCGCGCCGCCTATGACCGGTTCCCGCCCTTTCGAATCCAGGATTGGCTGGCCCTCGCGGCACCAGGAAGGAGACGATCCGCGATGGGCGGATCCGGCCTGGGACGACTCGGATTGGACGCCGGGCAATCAGCTTCCCACCCGCAAGGGCGTGCATTGGGTTCGTTATCGCGTCTTGCTGCGCGAGCCCGCCTCTTTTCCGCCGGAGGCGCGGGCCGTCCTCGACGTCCTGGACATTTCGAATGGGAATCCGATCGACGGGATCTACCTGGCCTCCGTCTTTGCGTATCAACTCTACTGGGACGGACGTCTGATCGGCGGCAGCGGGGTGGTCGGTGCGACCCGCGAGCAGGAGGTACCGGGACCGCTGGATACACTCCTGGCGTTGCCGGCGGAGTTGCTGCGGCCCGGCGAGCATGTCCTTGCCTTGCGCACGTCCACTCATCGCTACAACTTCCGGACGGATAAAATCTACTTCTCCCCCTTCCTCGTGAACCTGGCTGAGTTCCGGTACCGGGAAGGCCGGGCGCCCTTTTTCCCTCTGATCGGGACCACCGCCGCCTTGCTGACGGGCCTCATTTGCAGCGTCCTCTATGCGGTGGGAGATCGCTCGCGGCCACTCCTGATCTGCGCCTGGCTCAGTTTTGTCCTCGCGACGTTTTACTTTCTGATCGCGTTCCGATGGCTCTACAATGCGCCTTTCGATTGGTTCTGCCCGCGACTCATCACCATCACCGCCCTGATGACGGCCGTGTCGGCCCTGTTTCCCTGGCTACTGCTTGATTTGTTTGCGGTTCCGCGACCTGGACGCTGGCTGTCGGTGCTGGCGCCGCTGCTGGCGGCTGCGTGGTGGACGTCCCCTATCTACGAGGTCATTGCGTTGTGGCTCTGCCGGAGCATGCTTCTGGTGTCGCTCGTGATTGCGGGCTGGGCCGTCTGGCACCAGCGGCCCGGGGCGCGGTTTGTCTTTGTCGGCGTGCTCGCCAGTCTCGTGCTCGTGCAGTCCAGTCGCCGGGATTTTCTCAGCCCGCAGTTTCTCGGCACCTTTTCGGTGCTGGTGTTTTTTGTCTTTGGCCGGGTGGGATTGCAGGCGCGGGCGACGCGGCGACGCATGATGGAGGCGATGGTGTCGGCCGCCCGGCTCGAGGCGGAGTTGTTGAAAAAGAGCCTGCAGCCACACTTCCTCCTGAACAGTCTGACCGTGTTGGGCGAAGTGGTGGATCAGGACCCCGCGGCGGCGGCGAGGCTGATCGACGACCTCGGCCGCACCTTTCGCGCCTTGTCGAGCATGACCGGTGAGAAACAGGTCCCGTTGGCGCAGGAACTTGAGCTCTGTCGCGCCCACCTGCGGGTGCTGAGCGTACGCACGGGAAAGCCGTGGACCCTTGAGACGGACGGTGTGGATGAGTCGCTCGCGGTTCCCCCCGCGACCTTTCTGACGCTGGTGGAAAACGGTGTCACCCATCAGGTGCCCTCCCGCGAAAGCGCCCAATTCCGGCTGGCTTGGGCACGGCGCGCGTCAAAGGAGCGGTTCACCTTCTTTTCCCCCGGCGAGGTGCGTCAGCAACCCGACCGCCTGCCGGGCGGCACGGGACTGCGCTACGTCCGCGCCCGCCTCGAAGAGAGTTTTCCCGGACGCTGGTCCCTGGTCCAGGCGGCGGTGGCGGGTGGATGGGAGACCATCATCGAGCTCCAGCGGGAGGCGTAATCCATGCGCGTGGTCATCATCGAAGACGAACCGCTGATTGCGCAGCGTCTGGAACGGTTCACCCGGGAGATTCTGGGCGAGCGCCTGGAGTCGGTGCGCCTGGGCTCCACGTTTGAGGAGGCGTCCGTCTGGCTGGCGGACCACCCGGCGGACGTGGTCCTGCTTGACCTCAATCTGCATGGCCGGGACGGACTGAAGCTCCTGGAAACGGCGGTCGCGGGGTCGTTCCACACCATCATCGTTTCAGCCAACACCGACCGGGCCCTGCGGGCGTTTGAGCTGGGCGTGCTGGATTTTGTACCCAAGCCCTTCACCCGGGAGCGACTGGCGCACGCCTTCCAGCGCGTGACCACCCGGGACGCTCAGGCGTCCTGCGCAGCTCGTTTCCTTGCCGTGCGCAAGCATGGCCGGATCGAGTTGGTCCCGATCGACCAGGTGCTCTATGTCGAGGGCGCGGGTGCATACGCCGAGCTGGTGCTGGCCGACGGCCGGCGCGAATTGCATGAGAAGACGCTCGAACGGGTGCACGCCCTCCTGCCGCCGGTGTTCGAACGCACCCACAAGAGTTTTGTGGTCCGCATGACCGCAGTCAAAGCCCTCCACGCCGGCGAAGGCAGTCACTACGAACTTGAACTGAAGAACGGAACCCGCCTGCCGGTCGGACGCCAGCGGTACAAGGAACTGCTGGCGTTGCTGGTGGCCGGGGAGTCGCCAGCCCGAGCGGGTCTGACACAGTGAACCCGCCAGCACTACGAATGAATCGAGGTCGAACCGGGATTGAACCACGGATGGACGCGGATCGACACGGATACAAGGGAGGGAGGCCAAGGTGGGAGTTCAGCTTGCGGTGGGTAGCCAGCCGAAGCTCGAGATCCGCGTTTGCCTGACTGATGGCCGCAGGCTTTCAACCTGCGCTGACGTCCCTACGTTGCTCCGGATTCGAAATGGACGGGTTTGATCGACGCGAAGACGAAACAGGCCAGCACGCCCAACTGAGAAATTCCGAGGATCACGAGACCGATGGCGATTTGTTCCCGGGCAAGCACACCGACTCCAGCGGCGGCGGCCATCATGAGGATCACACTCACGATGCCGCGGAGCCGGGAGCGCTGGGGTCGGCGCCGGAACAGGTCCTTGCGCGCCACGGGTTCGATGTCGGTGACTTGAAGCCAGGCGGCCGCAGCGGCGGTGGAAAGGCTGACCAGCAGTCCGGTCAGCGCGAGGATGGGGTGACCAGAGAAACCCAGGACCAGACCCACCGCTGTGGTGAGGGCGATGGGAACGGCGAGCCCGGCGGCCATTTTGGCCAGGCGCAGCGTGAGATCGTGGGCCGGACTCATGCGAATGAGGTCCCACCCTTCTTCACCGGAGGCGGCTACGGCGGTGAGAAGCATGGAGAACTGGCTGGCCATCACCACCATCACAGGCGCAAGCAGCCGAATGCCGCCTTCCCGCCCAAAGGTGAGCACGGCGGGCAGGATGTAGAGCGCGGACGGAAGCACCTGGGCGATGAGCAAAGGATCGCGCAGGATGAGACGGATCTCCTTCCGAAAAGTCGCCCGTCCCAGTCCTTCCGTCCATCGGTGGGTCGACGCGGGGCCCTTGCGCCGGGCCGGGGTGGCCACCACCGAGGCGTCCTGCGTCCCCGAAATAAAGGTGCGCGCCATTTGCCGCGTAGTGACCGCGGCACTGCCGCCGGCCAGCAGCAGCAAGAGACCCAAGGGCACCCCTTCGCCACGCGCGGCCCGGGCCGGTGCCGTGAACCAGGGCGACTGGGTGACGCGCAGCAACTGCAGCGTGACGTCGTGTTGAAACGCTTTGGGCAGGAAGCGGGGCAACTGCATGCCGAGGTAGAGACAGGCCCCGAAGAGAGCAGCCATCACCTGGGCGACCACCCGGGCCCGGCGCACTCCGAGCCACCGAACCAGCCCGAGTGCGATCCAGACACCGAGCGAGGCCGCCAGGGCCGCGAGAGACGTCCAGACGAGGTAGCCGAACGCGTAGTGGAAGCCCAGACCCAGCAGCGCGCCATTCAACAAAGGCAGCAGAAACGGAGCGACTGTCAGCGCCGCGCTCGCTCCGAGCGACAGCATGCGCGCCGCGAGCACCGCGCGGGGCTGCACCGGCGAACTGAGCAGCAGGTCAAAGTCGGCGCGTTCGAACAGGAGTCCGATCGACTGGTTCATGCCGACGCTGAGCATGATGAGTCCAAAAAAGCCCCACACGAACGCTTCGGCGACGAGAGGTGGTGGCTGCTTGAGCTGCAGGAAAATAAGCAGGGTCACGCCATGGCCAAGGAGCACCAGCAGCGCCACAATTCCCAGCCCGAGCAAACCGCGCACTTTTCCGGCCAGCAGTCCGCGCCAGGCGAGCCGGAGGTCGTTGCGCAGAATCAGGGACGTCTGCGAAACGAAGGGACTCATGGCAGCGCCGGAGGCGTGGCCGGGCCTTCGGCGGTGACGCGCAGGAACACGTCCTCCAGGGTGCCTCCCGTTTGTCCGGCCCGTTCGCGCAACTCGTCGAGCGTGCCCTCGGCCGCCAGGCGTCCGGCCTGAATGATCCCGATCCGCTCCGCCATGCGCTCGGCCACGTCGAGAATATGGGTCGTCAGCACCACGGTTCCGCCGCGACGAACAAAGTCGTTGAGCAGGTCCTTCACGAGACGCGCGGCGCTGGCGTCGAGTCCGGTGAGCGGCTCATCCAGCAGCATCAACGACGGTGCGTGGACCAGCGCTCCGGCCAGGGCCATTTTCTGCTTCATGCCGCGAGAAAACGCTTCGATGGTCTCATCGCGTTTTTCCCACAGGCCCAAGGTCCGCAGCAGTTCCTCGGCCCTCGGCTGGGCCACGGCCCCCGGAATGCTCCAGAGCGCGGCGACGAACTCGAGGTACTCCATCGGGCGCAATTTTCCGTAGAGCAATGGATCGTCGGGCACGTAGGCGAGGGGACGCTTTGCCTCAATGGGGTTCACCGCCAGCTCGATGCCTTGGATAAACACCTGGCCGGCGTCGGGACGGAGCAGGCCGGCGATCATTCGAATCGACGTGGTCTTTCCGGCGCCATTGGGGCCGAGAAACGCGTAGAGCTGACCCTGGGGAATGGCCAGGTCGAGACCGTCTACTGCCCGGGTTGCTCCGAACGACTTGCGCAGACCCCGCACCGCGCAAGCCAGGGGAGCCGGGGCATCAGGAGAGGAGGGAAAGGTCACGCTAGTGCTTCTTTTCTGCCTCCAGTCGGGCGACATAGGCGGCGTAGGACTTCTTCCAATCGTAGCCCTTGGCATCGATGTAGGCTTCGATCTGCACTTTCTGCCGCTTGAACAAATTGGCTTTCTCCTTGTTGGTGATGGCGTCCATGGCGTGCTCTCGCGCCACTCGGAGCTTGTCGAAAATGAAGGTTTTGTCGGCTTCGGTCAGGTGCGGTACAATCTGAAGGTAGGCATCATAGGTCCGCTTCAGTCCCGGACTCCGCGTGAGTACGTCTTTGACGGTATCGATCTGCCGGGCGGACAGGGACACCGCCAGGCTGGCGAGGAACGCCGCGTGTTCCGGCTGAAACGACGCGTACACCCGATCGATGTCACGGCCGATGCCAGCGGCTTTGTTCTCATCTTTCTCGCCCGACCTCGCTTCCGCCCAGCGGGCCCACAAAGCGGCCAGCTCAGCGTCGTGATCCGCATGCCACGCTTGCAGCGCCTGAAAGTGAGCCATCAGCGTCGCTTTCACCGCGGTCTCCCGATCGCTCTCCTTGAGGGCCAGCTCCTTGAGGATGGGTGCCACCCGCTTTTCCAAGGTCGGTGCATCCAGTTGCCGCGGAATCGCTGGCGCGGCGCTGGCGGCCGGGGCAGCGGGGACCGTGTTGGGAGTTGGCGCGGGTTCAGCTGCGGAAAGACCCAGTCCCCAAGCGAGGAAGCCCAAAAGCGCGGCAAGGCGAGGTACGGGCGTGAGTCGGGCCAGGCGGCAGCGGGGAATGCGAGTCAGAGGGAGCATGTCCGACGGTGGCGGGGCAGGCCCGCTGACACAATCGACAAGTCGTCGCATCTCCCGCTTGGGCGGGCTCTGGGCGGGGTTCTGGGTGTTGAATGCAACCTATCAGGGTTGTTTCTAGGTGCAGACCCTAGGAAAACACCTGTCGCGCCGGCGATCAAGTGGGGCCCACGGGTGACGTTCTAACTCTCAACAGCGCAACCCGCGTCACAACGTCCGTTTTCCGAACCCCGCCGTGAACCCCATCGACCCCGTCGTTCAGAAGGAAATCCCTGTCATCCAAAAGATCATCGATGATGAGACCTGGCTGGAGGGAGAACGTCGCGGGTGTTTTGTCCGCAAGTCCGACCCCGTGGTGGTTGGAAATGTCTGCTCGGTTATTCTCCGTATTGGTAGGCAATTGCGTCAGAGTTTTACCGGCTCAGGTTCCGAGCAGGAACCCTGTCGTTAGCTCGGGTTCGGTGTGAGACGGGCTTTGGAATATTTGCTTTGGAGCGAGGCGAAGGGTTGACACTGATACTCAGTCTCATCATTTTCGAAAGCGGTCTTATCTCCCATGCCCACGCGACCTTCATCACCCTGGCAGCCGGAACGTCTGCCGTTGTGTCAGTTGCCAGCCGGCGCAAGTGGCCGGGTGTATGAGCTGACGGGCGAGGGACAATTCAAACAGCGTATCCGTGAACTGGGTTTCGGAGAGTCGGCGGTGGTGACCAAGGTGTCGGGGCAATCCCCGGTGATCTGCCGGATCAACGGCACCCGGATTGCGCTCAGCCATGGCGCGGCCAGCCAGATCCTCGTTGAGCGTTTTGGCGCGGTCGCCTGAGTGACGCGCATGGCCGAGTCGATTCCCCTTTCCGCTTTGCCGGTGGGCCGGTCCGCCGTCCTTCGTTCGTATCCGGCAGCTGGAGCGGCGTTCCTCCGGTTTCGCGAGATGGGACTGCTGCCGGGCACCACCGTGACGCTCATCCGCACCGCCCCCCTGGGCGATCCGCTGGAAATCCAGGTCCGAGGCTATCGTCTGACCTTGCGGCGCGCGGAGGCGGAGGCGATCGTGGTGGAACCGAATGCGTCTTGAACCGGGTGCAGGTCGGACCGAATCACGGTTTTCGGCCGCCGGGGTGAGCGCGCCCACCGTACACTTCTGACCGGCCTATCGACATGACCACACCTGTCCTCCCGTTCCCCGTGTCACCGGCGTCGTCCCGCACCCCGGTCTACGCCCTCGTGGGAAATCCGAATTGCGGAAAATCGACGCTCTTCAATGCGCTGACCGGGTTGAAGCAGAAGGTCGGGAACTACCCGGGCGTGACAGTGGAGAAGAAGATGGGCACGGTGTATTCCCAGCATGGGCACGCCATGCAGGTGATTGACCTTCCCGGTGCCTATTCGCTCGCGGCGCGCTCCCCGGATGAAGCCGTGACGCGGGACGTCCTGCTCGGCCGGCGGACCGACACGGCGCAGCCGGATCGCATCCTCTGCATCGTGGATGCGACCAATCTCGAGCGGAATCTCTATCTGGTGCACCAGATCATGGATCTGGGGCGTCCCGTCATCCTCGTCCTCAACATGATGGACCTGGCCGCGGAGGCCGGCTTGCAGATCCGGGTGGCGAAGTTGGAGAAGGAATTGGGCATCCCCGTCATTCCCTGCGAAGCGGCCCACGGCAAAGGACTGATCGAGTTGAAGCTGGCCATGAGCCGGACCGACCTGCCGCTGCCCCGGCACCGTTGGGACATTCCGGCGCCGATCGCCCCCGCGGTGTCTGAGTTGCAGGCCTCGCTGGTGGAAAACGACCGCAAAGCCCCCCTGAGTGCCCGGGCGGAGGCGTTGTTGCTCCTGACCGACCAGGATACGGTTCGGGTGGCGGGCTCGACCACCCTGAGCGAACGGACTTCGGAAATCCTGCGTTCGTGGCAAAAGCGGTGGCAGAACGAGGGCATGGACTGGGCGGCCACGCTGGTGAGCTCGCGTTATGACGCGATCACCCGGCTGTGCACCGACCTGGTGCAGCGGGACGACCGCTCCCAGACGGCGGGGTCGACGAGCGATCGTATCGATGCGGTGGTCACGCATCCCCTCTGGGGCTGGCTGGTGCTGGGCGGGATCATGGCGGCTCTCTTTCTCAGCATCTTCACGCTGGCCGAGTATCCGATGAACTGGATCGACGGCCACATCGCGAGCCTGTCGGATCTGGTCAAGGACTCGATGGCGCCGGGTGACCTGCGCGACCTCATCACCGATGGTGCGATTGGCGGCGTGGGCGGCGTGCTCGTGTTCCTGCCCCAGATCGTGATCCTGTTCTTTTTCATCGGCCTGCTGGAGAGCACCGGCTACATGGCGCGCGCTGCGTTCATCATGGACCGGCTGATGAGCCGGGTGGGGTTGAACGGCAAGAGCTTCATCCCGTTGCTCAGTTCGTATGCCTGCGCGATCCCCGGCATCATGGCGACCCGCACGATTGAGGATTCGAAGGACCGGCTGGTCACGATCCTTGTCGCCCCGCTCATGAGCTGCTCGGCGCGGCTGCCCGTGTACCTGCTGATGATCGCCGCGCTGGTGCCCGGAGACCAGGTGCCAATCCTGACGAAAGTGGGCCTGATGCTGCTGATGTACACGCTCGGCACCGCCGGGGCCTTCGGCTTTGCCTGGCTGTTCAAGCGCACGCTCCTAAAAGGCGTTCCCCCGCTGATGATCATGGAGCTTCCGCCGTATCGGCTTCCCCGACTCCGGGACGTCATCCTGCAGATCGTGGAACGCTCCGGACTGTTCCTGCGTCGGGCCGGCACCATCATTCTCGGCATTTCGATCCTGCTGTGGTTCCTCTCCACCTACCCGAAGGCGCCCGAGGGGGCGACCCCGCAGGAGCAGATGTCTCATAGCTTCGCCGGCCGCGCCGGCCGCGTGATCGAGCCGGTGATCAAGCCCCTCGGCTTCGATTGGCAGATCGGCATCGGCATCATCGCGTCGTTTGCCGCCCGCGAGGTCTTTGTCTCAACCATGGGCGTGGTCTTCAACGCCCAGAGCGACGACGAGGAAGACACGGCTCCGCTCCGCCAGGCGCTGGCTCAGGCGAAGTGGCCCGATGGATCGCGGCTCTTCACCCCGCTGACCTGCCTCTCGCTCATGGTGTTCTACGTCTTTGCCATGCAGTGCGTCAGCACGATCGCGATCGTGCGTCGCGAGACCAATTCCTGGCGCTGGCCGATGTTCCAACTCGCCTACATGACGGGCACCGCCTGGGTCCTGAGCCTGCTGCTGTTTCAGGGGGGCCGCTTGCTTGGTTACTGATAGCGGACTAGGCTGACGCATCGCGATGCTTTCTCTTTTTTATCACTCGTGTTGCCTCGCCGCCGCGGCCCCCCGCTCGTCCTGGCAGACTCCGGTCGCTTTGGGCGTGGTGGCGGTGGCTGGGGTCTGGCTCGTTTGGCGCACCTGGTTCGTGCGCAAGTCCACCGGCTGCGGTGGCGGCCCGTGCGCGGCGATCAGCCCGGAAGTCAAGCGGCTGAAAGCGCGGTTGGCGCAGAAATAAAATCCGACGGATCGGTCTGATCCGTCCGATCAATCAACCCGGCCGGCCCGCCGTCTCCGCGGCGTAGGCTCGCGCCAGCAGCACCACCGGGTGCACCACCACCGGAGGGGTGCTTCCGGCCGGCGCGGCGGCCCGCAGTCCGTTCTCCAACTGGAGGTGACAGCCGGGATTGGCGGTGGCGACCACCGTCGCGCCGGTCGCCTGGACGTGACCGACCTTGCGCGTTTGCAGCCAGCCCGCCGTTTCCGGTTGGGTGATATTGTAGATGCCTGCGCTGCCGCAGCACCAGGTCGCTTCACCGCACTCGCGCAGTTCGGCTCCGGGAAGTGACTTGAGGACTTCGCGCGGCTGACGGCTGACCTTCTGACCGTGGCAGAGGTGACAAGACTCGTGATAGGTCACGGGGAAAACCGGAGCGCCGGCGGCCGGCTCCTGCGGCTTGCGAAATCCGATCTCGACCAGCCACTCGTGGATGTCGCGGAGCTTGCGCGACCATTCGGCGGCGCGCGCCGCGTAAACGGGGTCGTCATGCAGGAGGTGATCGTAGTGACGAAGGTGTGACCCACAGCCTCCGGCGTTGCTGATGATCGCGTCGACGGAGGCGGGGTCGAGGGCGTCGAGATGGCGCCGGGCAAGCTCGCGCGCGGAGGCGGTGTCGCCATTGTGTGCGTGCAATGAACCGCAGCAGGCCTGGTTGCGCGGCGTCACCACCTCGCAACCGTTGGCGAGGAGCACGTCGGCTGTGGCGCGGTTCACGTCGGAGAAGGCGAGGTCTTGCACACAGCCGGTCAGCAGGGCGACCCGATGGCGGACCGGACCCTGGCGAGGTTTCTCCACCCGCGCGATGAGGCTGTCGGAGAAACGGGTCTGGATGCGTGGAGTCTGGGGTTCGAGCCCGGCGAGCCCGCCCGGCAGGAGTCGCGTCAGACCGGACCGCCGGGAGAGCGACTGCAGTCCACTCTCCTGCCAGAGCCAGAGCAGGCGGCCGATCAGGCGCAGCAGACGCGGCCGCGTAAAGACCAGCCGCAGCGCAAACCACCGCACCGTGCGCCGCTGGGGCGAGGCGAGGACCTCACGCCGCTCGACCTCGGCCCGGGCCGTTTCAAACAGATTGGCGTAGTTGACTCCGGCCGGGCAGGCGGTCGTGCAGGCCAGACAGCCGAGACAGTAGTACATCTCCTCACCGAATTCCCGTGTGACCTCGAGGTCGCCATCGGCGATCGCCCGCATCAGTGCAATGCGTCCCCGGGGCGAATGCCGCTCCCGGCCCGTCTCCACGTACGTCGGACACGTCGGCAGGCACATCCCGCAGTGCATGCACTGCTGCAGCACCGAGTAATCGAGCGACTTCAGCAAATTGTCAAAAGCCGGAGGCAGCGCCGGCGAAGGCGAACTCTGAACGATCGACGCTGCATTTTGAAGGTTGGAGGCAGAAGTCATGAAGAGAGGAGACGATCAGTCGAACATGGAGCCACGGATGGACACGGATGGACGCGGATACCGACTCCCTGAGAGGGGGTGTCCGACGATCGCGGCCAGGCCGGAATCTGGAGATGGTATCCGTGTCTATCCGTGTTCATCCGTGGTTAATCGTATTCAGATGAATCGTTGTTACTTCAGTCGAAGATTTTTCCCGGGTTGAGCAAGCCGTCGGGGTCGAGGCTGCGCTTGATTGTCTTGAGCAGGGACATTGTGGCGTCGCCCAGCTGCTGGGGCAGGTAGGCTTTCTTGGCGAGTCCGACGCCGTGCTCCCCGGTCAGCGTGCCGCCGAGGGAGAGCGCGTAGTCGAAAATCTCCTTCATGGCCGCCTCGACGCGGTGCATCTCCTCCGGATTGCGTTCGTCGGTGAGGAAGGTCGGGTGGAGATTGCCGTCGCCAAAATGACCGAACGTCGCCACCTCGACCCGGTGCTTCTGCGCCGTCTCGTTGATGAAGCGGATCATGCGGGCGAGTTCGCTCCGAGGGACCGTGGCGTCCTCGAGGATGGTGGTGGGACGCAGCCGGGCGAGGGCGGAGAAGGCGCTGCGTCGCGCGGTGGCCAGGCGCACGCCCTCCTCGGCGGAGGCGGCGCGGCGCACGGCGAGGGCGTGGTGCTGGGTGCAGATGCGTTCGATGCGGCTGGCCTCGTCGGCCACGGCGGCCGGGTGTCCGTCGGTTTCAATGAGCAGGAGGGCTTCCGCCTCTGTCGGCAGACCGACCTTGGCGAAGGCCTCGACGCAGCGCAGGGTGCGCTGGTCGAGAAACTCGAGGGTGCAGGGAATGATCTTTTCGGCGATGATGGCCGACACCGTCTCCGCGGCTGCGTCCATCGAGGCATAGGTGGCGAGCAGCGTCTGACGCGCCCCTGGTTTGGGCAGGAGGCGCAGCAGCACCCGGGTGATGACGCCGAGCGTGCCCTCGCTGCCGATGAAGAGATCGCGCAGATTGTAGCCCGCCACGTCCTTCACGCACTTGTTGCCGAGCGTGACGATCGAGCCGTCGGCCAGCACGACCTCGAGTCCCATGACGTAGTTGCGGGTGACCCCGTATTTGAGTCCCCGCAGCCCGCCGGCGTTCTCGGCCACGTTGCCACCGATCGTGCTGATCTTCATCGAACCCGGGTCGGGCGGGTAGAAGAGTCCCGCCGCGTCGGCGGCGTCGTAGATGCGCTGGGTGATCACGCCCGGTTCGGCGGCCAGGGTCAGGTTCTTGGCATCCAGTTCTAAAATACGATTCATGTCGGCGAGGCAGAGCACGACGCAGCCCGGGACCGGCACGCTGCCGCCGGACAGCCCGGTGCCGCTGCCGCGGCTCACCACCGGTACGCGGTGAGTCCGGGCGAGCTTGAGCACGGTGGACACGCCGGCGGCGTCCTTGGGAAAGACCACCACCCCGGGCAGTTGCTTCAGGGCAGCGGTGCCGTCGAAACCGTAGGGGATCACGTCTTCGCGGGCGGTGAGGATCGAGCCGGCGGCAAACGCGGCCTGCAGGTCGCGGACAAAAGCGGCGGGCAGGGACGGGGCCGTGGCCAGCGAGGTGACCGAAGGGCTGGAGGATTGGGACATGGCGGAAAGAGAAACGAGGCGGTGGGGTGGAGTCGCGGTGCGTGCGAACGGAGTCAGCGGGAGGCCTGGCCCGCGGCCGTGACGTGCTCCACCATGGCTTCGCGGGCGGAAGCACCGTCGCCGGAGATGACTGCCTGGGCGATGCGCTCGTGTTGGGAGAAGGCGGCGCCGATACCCACGCCCATCAGCGTGATCCGGCGCGACTCTTCCTCGAGCTCTGCGATGGACCCGAGCATGAGGGCAAGGATGCGATTGCCGGCCATGTCCGCGAGCGTGCGATGGAAGTCGAGGTCAGCCTGCACGGCGTGGTTCACGTCCGTGGCGTCACCCAGCCGGGCATGCACCTCCTGCAGACGACGCCGATCCTCCGGTGAGCCGCGCTCGGCGGCGCAGCGGGCGATCTCCGGTTCAACCAGCAACCGGACCTCCGAAAATTGGCGCAGCCGCTCCGCGAAATCAGGAAGCTCGCGCAACAAGGTCGCCTGCACCGGCGCCTGCGGATTGTTAATCACCCGCACTCCGACTCCGTGGCGCACCTCCAACAGCCCTTGGATTTCCAGGCGCTGCACCGCTTCGCGCAGCGCCGAACGACTGACCCCGAGACGGGCAGACAAGGTGCGCTCCCCGGGCAACCACTCCACCGCGCGATGCTCCCGTAAAAGACGATCGCAGATTTCCGTGACCAAGGGGGCGCGACGCAGGGAAGTTTGCACACTGGTATGAGGTCAGACCAGTTGATCAAAGGCAATGCTAGAGAGTAAATTCCGTGATCAGGTAGGATCGATTTATCCTAAAGCGTTGAGCCAGGGAGCTCGCGACCGTGCTAAGGCTTTAATCCTAGAAACCGCGATTGAACCACGGATGGACACTGATCCACACGGATACAAACGAGTTCCACCAAGGATGGCACTCACCTTGCGGGTGAAGAACAATACCTGCTCCGAATCCGCGTTTATCTGTGTCCAACCGTGGTTTATGAACGGATCGGTTCGTTTCAACTGCGGAAGATAGGTTAATGCGAGGATCGAATCAAAGCACACCCCCGCTCTGATGGAGGGGACCCGTTGTAGTCGGGGACGCGGACCCCATGGGGATGGGCTTTGAATGATCAACCACCCAATAAGCAGGGGGACTACCTTGAAAACAATCCGGACTCGAGTCGTTGGGCGGCGGGCAGATCGTTTGCGGTCACAAAGACCACCACCTTGGAGTCATCCGGGCTGGTTCCGAGGGTGAGGGCGGGCGAAGGATGCGGGAGCAGGGGAGGTGAGGGATCCGATTCGAGCTCGAAGGGGATGCCGTGTTGCTCAAGGCATTCGACCAGGCGCCGGGCCTCTGAGGGTTCATAGGCGCCGAGTTGCAGGACCGGGTCGGAAGAGGAGTCCATGAGGAACGATGGTCCCATTTCGGCACTCCGTCAACGGGCGGCAACTGAACGCGATGGCTTGGGTTTGGGTTCGCCGTCCTTTGCTGGGTCGCCTAGAAATGAAGCCGATGAAGGGTGCTTTTCCCCGGGGCCGGGGCCAGCGCCCGGCATAGCCCGTTTCCCATCATGCAACGTCGCCAGTTCCTGACCCAGCTCTCCGGAGCCTCCGTTCTCGCCTCGGCCGGTTTGACTCCGCTCGGGGCCGAGGCACCCCGAACCCCTTCGCGCCCGGTTCTCCGGGTCGCGCACCTCACCGACACCCACGTCCTGCCGGACCGCGGTGCCGATCTCGGTCTGACGGAGGCTCTGCGGCATGCTCAGGCTCAGAAACCGGATCTGGTGCTCTTCGGCGGCGACCTGATCATGGATGCACTGAAAAAGGAAAAGGACGACGTGCTTGGGCAGTGGGCGGTGTGGGATCGGGTGATCCAGGCGGAGCTGAAGACACCGCACCGCGTGTGTCTGGGAAATCATGACATCTGGGGCTGGGGCTACGCCGACCGGCCCGACATCGCGAGCGACCGTCACTTCGGCAAGGCGCTCGCGATGGAGCGACTGGCGCTGCCCGACCGGCATTACTCATTCGATCAGGCCGGATGGCATTTCATCGTCCTTGATTCCATGCAGCTCCTGACGGCGCATCACACCTACACTGCGCGACTCGACGAGGATCAGTTCAGCTGGCTGGCGCGGGATCTTGCGGCCGTGGCGCCGACGACGCCGGTGTGCGTGCTCTCCCATATTCCCATCCTTGCGGCCTGTGCGTTCTTTGACGGGGAGAATGAAAAGACCGGGACCTGGACGGTACCCGGCGCCTGGATGCACCTCGATGCCCGTCGCATCAAGACCCTGTTTCACCAGCATCCCAATGTGAAGGTGTGCCTGTCGGGACACATCCACCTCGCCGACGACGTCAGCTACCTAGGGGTTCGTTACCTGTGCAATGGCGCGGTCTGCGGGGGATGGTGGAAGGGACCGTGCCAGGAGTTCGCGCCGGCCTACGCCCTGGTGGATTTCTTCGCAGATGGCACCGTGGAGAACCGCCTCGTGTTCTACCGCGGTCCCGCCCCCGTGAATGCGGCCAAGCCTGCCTGAGCCGGAGCAAGGCTGTTGAACCACGAATCCCGCAGGCGCGCGTGCCCGTCAGCGGTCGCGCGGCTTGCGGGCGATCCACTGCACCACGGAGGCAGGGCCGGTATGATAGCGTCCCTCCACCACCGAGCGTTCCACCTCCCGGCCGATGAGGATCTCAAACCCCCGGAAATCCTCCTGTAGGGAAGCCAGCGTGTAGCAAAGTTCGGGGTCCCGCGGGCCTCCGGTGGGCCGGGTGGTCTGGGCCGGGGTATAGGCTTCCACCAGGTGCATTCCGCCCGGGCGAAGGGCTTCGCGTACGCGCTGATGCACGGCTTGACGGATTGCACGGGGAAAGTGGGCATAGATGGCCACCACCGATCCATAACCGGCGTGACCGAGTTCATGGGTCGCAAGGTCCGCCACCACGGTGCGGAGCGAGACGCCCCGCGCTTGCGCCAGGGTTCGGGCTTTGTTGAGGCCGACGTCGGAACTGTCCACGCCGGTGACGTCGAGGCCCAGTCCCGCGAGGTACACGCCGTTGCGACCCTCGCCCTCCGCGAGACTCAGGACCGGACCCTCCAGCAGGTGGGCGTGCTCGCGCAGAAAGTCATTGGGCTCGGTCCCGTAGGCGAATCCCGCTTCTTCGTACCGTTTGTTCCAAGAGGGTTGCATGAGTGTCGGGCTCTGCGACGTGGCACCGGAGCCCGGTCTCAAGCTGGGCCGGCACGAGAACCGTTTCGAGTGTCAATTCGCTGGCTCCAATCCGACATCTTCGCCTGCCTCAAAGCATGCCCCTTGTCCGCTTCGCGTTTGCGTGCCTCGCGATGGCCCTCTCGGCTGCCGCTGCTTCGTCGGATCCGCTGGTCTTGAAGCACGACGGCCTTCACATCGCGGTGGACAGTGCCACCGGCCGTTGGACCGCGCGCTGGCCGTCCGGGGCGGAGGTTTCCCAGGCTTCGTTTGGAGCGGAGATCGATGGAAAGGCGTGGGTGATGCCCCCCCCGCAGCTCCAGGAAAAGCGGACGTTTTCAGAGTCACTCGGTGCGGGCGAGGAACTCCGTCACGTGTGGCGGCAGGGAGCAGTGCGGATCGAGCGTGAGATCCGACTCTATGCCGGGGGTGGGCGGATGACGGTGAGCGGCCGGGTGGTCAACGAGGGGACCAGTCCGGTGCGCGTGGGCACGGTCCACCTGGTGCAGGCGGAGAGTTGGCGGATCGGATCGACCGAGCGCGCGCCCGCGGCGGTGTATGGCTCAAACCTATCCCAGACCGCGGTGCTTCCCGCGGCTCCGGGCGCGGTTTCACCGGGGATCGAACAGGCGTATTCAGGGAGTGGAGTGATCAGTTTTTTCAATCGGGACCCGGATGCGGCCCTGACGTTGGGTTACGTGCGGGCGGATAATGCCTCCCCCGACCTCGCGGCCCGATACGTCTCCGGGCGCGGCGGCGTGGAATTGCGCGCCACGTCGCGGTATCTCAACCGGGAACTCCCGGCGGGTGCGACCCTGGAGTTGAATCGGCTCAGCCTCGACGGTGCCGGCACGGCGTTCGTCCAACTGGAGTCCCTGGGGAACGCCCTGGCGCTCGCCTCGCCGCGACCCGCCCGCACCGGGCCGATCGCCTTGTGGTGCTCCTGGTATGCGCACCGGCTGGAGGTGAGCGAGGACAAGGTCCTGGCCAATGCGGCAGTGGCGGCGCGGCACTTTGGTCCCCTTGGCTTTTCCGTCATGCAGGTGGACCACGGCTGGCAGAGGCGGGACATCACCGGCGACTGGACCGCGAATGAGCGGTTTCCGCACGGTTTGAAGTGGCTCGCCACCCAGCTTCGCGAACGGCACGGATTGAAACTCGGCCTCTGGATTTCACCGACCGACGTCGCGTCGACCAGCGAGCTCTATTCCCGACACCCCGAGTGGATGCTGAAGGGCGAGGACGGAAAGCCCAAGGTGAACTGGCGCTGGTACTGGAAGCCGAATCCGGACTGCTACCAGCTCGACGTGTCGCAACCCGGGGCCTACGACCACGTCGCCTCGGTGTTTCGCGCCCTCGTCGCCGAGGACGTCTCGTATTTCAAGATCGACTTCATCTCCGGTCAGGCGAAGGAGATCTTTTTTCCCGCCGATCCGACCGTGACGCGCGGCTGGGGCGAGTTTCGCCGGGCGATGGAAGCCGTGCGCGCCGGGGCTGGTGATGCCTGGGTGCGCTACTGCCAGGGACCTCCGTTGCTCAGCGTCGGACTGGCGGATGGAGCCTATGGCGGCGACGATACGGCCGATGCGGGACAACCCGGCATGTTCCGTGTCCTGAAGGACAACGCCCGGATCCTGGCGACGAGTTTCTGGCTCAATCAGCGGGCGTATCAACGCGAGGTGTGCGACATGAGCATGCGCATGCAGGCGTCGGTGGAGGAGGCGCGCGTGCGCGGAGCGATCATGGCGCTGGCGGGCGCGAGCATTTCCTGGAGCGACGAACTCTCGTACCTGCCGGCATCCCGCATCCGCATGATGCAGCAGTGCCTGCCGGCCGGCGCCCCGGCCATGCGACCGGTGGACCTGTTTGAACGGGTGGTGCCCTCACTCTGGCATCTCAAGCCCACGACCGCAGTCGAGCAGTGGGACGTGGTCGGGGTGTTCAACTTTGACGAGCAGCCCGCGGTCCGCAGCGTCCGCTTCGACCGGCTCGGACTGGATCCGCAGGCCGAGTATGCGGTGTTTGAATTCTGGCAGGAGAAATACCTCGGGACGGTGCGCGGTGGCCTCGACCTGGAACTGCCCCCCGAATCATCGCGGATCCTCTCGATCCGCCGCATCACCGGGCGTCCCCAGTTGATCGGGACCGACATGCATGTGTTTCAGGGCTATCATGAACTCAAGGCCCTGCAATGGGACGAGTCCACGCTTCGGCTGAGCGGCCGCTACGAACGCATGCCGGGACTCAGCCAGCGTGCCTACTTTCTGGTTCCGACCGGCTACTCTCCGAAGTTTGAGTTCCCCCTCTCCCCCGGGTCAGCGCGTCTCACCCATGTCCAAGGCAACCTGTGGATGCAGGAAGTCGAGTTCGTGAATCGCGCCGTGTCGTGGGCTCTGCCCTTTGAAAAGGCTCCTCCGGCGCCCGTGAAGAAAGAACCCAACGCGCCCTAGACAGCCCGCGGTCTCGGCCAGCTTGGGCCGAGATGCGCCCATTGCTGCTCAAGTGTTTGAATTGAAGTAGGATAAGGAAAATAAATACCGCGGTTGTCTCCAATTATACCGGGTTCTGCCGTGTCTCCCCTCGTCCTGCTGTTGCCAATGGTCGCAGGGTCGTACACCAAGACCGGCTCTTCTATGTCTTTGGCCTCGGCGACCCACCCTTCTTACCAACTCGGCTTGCCCGGAGTTGGGACCTCCGGCGAGGCCAGCCGGATCGGGGTGCCGGTGTTGGCGGGTCCGGAAGTTGAGACGCTGTTTGCCCCGGGGCGGGTGATCGAACGGGTCGGGGCCTTTTCGGTTTTTGAGTCCGGGGAATGGCGTCTCGGTGCCGCGACCCTGCCGGTCGACGCGGACCTGGAGGAGGCGACCTGCCGGCTCTATCGAGATCTCTTTTCCGCGACCGCTTCGTGGCACCTCGCGCGAGTGTGGAACTACGTGCCAGCCATCAATCAAGCGGGACCCGGAGGACTGGAGAACTACCGCATCTTCTGCCGCGGGCGTTCCCTTGCGTTCGAGGGTCACCATGGCCGGGGTTACAAGGCGCTGCTTCCCGCGGCATCGGCGGTCGGATGCAAGACCCGGCAACTCACCGTGGTGTTTGCGGCCCGGCGGAGCCCGCCCCGTCACGTCGAGAATCCGCTCCAGATTCCGGCCTACGACTACCCGGCCGACTACGGTCCCCGGGCGCCGAGTTTCGCCCGCGCCACCGTGGTCGGCTCCCCGTCCGCTCCCGCTCTGTTTGTGTCCGGCACGGCGGCGATCCGGGGCCATGTCACGGTTGCCCCGGGTGACACGCTGCGTCAGCTGGAGACCACGGTGGAGAACCTCTTCACCATTTCCGAAGCATGCGGACTGGGGCGGAGCCTGACGGTGCCGGGCGCGGCCCGACGCCACCTCAAGGTGTATCTGCGTTTCCCTGACGATCTGCCGGCGGTGCGGGCGAAGCTCGAACGCGTGCTGCTGCGCACAGGCGACGTGGTCAGCTACCTTCACGCTGACATTTGTCGCGAAGCCCTGAACGTTGAGATCGAGTTGACCGCCGTTTAGCCTGAGGGACCCGCGCGATGGCGGTTTCCCGTCACGGGTGTCTCCACCGGGGCCCGGGGTGCCCCTCCCAGCAAAACCCGCAGCGCGGCCCCGTCCGTCTTTCCCCGCGCGGTGACGGGAAGGGCGGAAACGGTGTGCCACTTTTTTGGCACCTTCCACCCAGGCGTGTCGCCCAGCAGTTCGCTGCGAAGCTCGGATACGGGGCGCGTCGTGGCCACCACGGCTCCGAGCACGGGGTCGGGCCCTTCACCCACCCCGACCCAGGCGTCACTCACACCCGCGAGACGCTTTAACCGGCTGGTCACCTCCGAGAGGTCGACACGCCGCCCTGCGATTTTGACGGTGGTGCCGCGTCGCCCCAGCAACCTGACCGTGCCACCCGCGTCAATCGCAACGCGGTCTGCCATGATCCAGGCGCCGTGCCCGTCCACGCTCCGACGATTGCCTTGGGTGACGACGGCGGGGCTGCTCACGCGCAGGCGATGACCAGGGAGGGCGGAAAGCATCACGCCTTTCATCGCGGATCCGACATGGCCCTCGACTCCGCCCCGTCCTTTGCGGTCGTAGGCAATGCCGCCGGTTTCGCTCGAGCCGTAGAAGCTGTGCAGGGGGCGGCCGAATCGTTCGGCAAACGCGCGGGCGACCTCGATGGGCAGAGGGGCTCCCGCGGAGATCGCGAGGCGAAGGCCGGGAAGGGAAACGTCCGAGCCGGCGAGGGCGCGCCAGATCGCGGGCACTCCCGGAAAAACGCTCGGACGATGGCGTGCAAAATCGGCCGCGATCGCGTGGGGCAGAGGGGCGCTGCCGCAGACCAGAGGAACACCCTGGGCGAGCAGGGGCACGGCCAGGTTGCCGAGTCCGTAGGAATGGCCCAGCGGAATCAGGGCGTAGTTGAGGTCGCGCGACGTGATCCCCATGGTCGCGGTCACTTGGCGTCCATCCGCCAGAAGCTGCCCGTCCGTGAAGATGAGCGGGCGGGGGCGTCCCGTGCTGCCCGAGGTGAGTTTGATCAACCGCACGGCGGGATCGCGAAACCGGCGCGGTGAGGGAAGCGACTCCAGGTGGTGGCCATCCCAGATAAATCCAGCCCGCAGGTCCGCGGCGAGCCGGCGTTGCGCGGCCGGAGGTTCAGCCGGGTCCATGGGCACGACCACCGCGCCGCGGGAGATCAATCCGAGGAACACCTCGAACCACGCCGGACCGTTGGGGGCGGCGAAGACCACAGCCGTTGAGCGTAGCCGGTCGCCTGCCCCGTCGAGGTGCTGCGTGGCCCACCGTTCGGCTTGGGACTGCAGCTGCCGAAAGGAGACACCGGTGTTCGCACCGGCGGGCTGGACCGCGAGGTCGTCCCCGCGACGCCGGACCGTGGCGAGCCAGCGAGCGTGCAGCGTCGGTGTCATGGGTTCCGGCGCAAACCGCCAAGGTGCTCAAGTTCGATGACCAGCAGGGCGACCGCCACCATGGAGGCGACCGTCAGCCCGAGCGCCCGAACCACCGGGATTCCGCTGAGCGCAAGCACCCCGAACGATGCCGCCGTGGTCAGGGCGGAGATGCGCACTGAAACGGGAGTCGATTCGTGGCGGTAGGCGGAGGTGGCTGAGAAGATGGAGTAGTTGTGGGTCAGGCAGACTCCGAGAAATGCGCCGAGCAGGTGAAACAGATTGAGGGGATGCCCGAGCCAGCCGTACACCCCGAACACCCCGAGACAGGCGCCGCAGGGAATGGCGAAGATGCGCAGCCCGTCGGCGAGACCGTAGGTGAGGAAGACGCCGAGGCCGACGATGCCGAGCCCGACCAGACTGAGCCTCAGGGCGGACTCGCGGTAGCGGGAAAACACCCGGTTGAGCGTCTGAAGTTGACCGGCCGATACTGTGGCGGCCGCCTCCGGCGGGGTTCCGGACGGGGCGTCACTGACGAGGGTCACGAACCAGGTCAGTGGCGGACCCGGGTGGAGCAGAAGTCCGAGCGGCCCCTTCATCTTTTCGTGCAACTCGCCGAGTCCGCCGATCCAGGTGTCGGCTGAGCCTTCCCGCTGCCGGACCCGGTAGGCCTCGAAAAAAGGCTCGAACGCCTCCGCTTCGAACCCCTCGGCGACGAGTGCGGCCCGCAGCGCGACGGGAAATCCGGCCTCCGTGCCGATGAACGCCTGCGCCCGCCCTGCCTCCTCCGGGGTGGGAACCACGGTGCCAAGGCCGACGGAACGCGTCGATGCCTTGCCTTCGCGGGCAATCCACGCTTCGAGTTCGGCCAGCGCCGTGCGCGCCGCCGGAAGGGTTGCTCCGTAGGTGAGGTAGACGGTGCGTTCGCCCTCGTCCCCGAAGAGCGCCCGCACGGCGGCATCATTCTGCTTCAGTTCCGGCGAGGGGATCTCAAGGTCCCGGATGTCGTCGCGCCAGTCGAGAAACGCCAGGCCGGGCAGCGCCGCGAGCCCGAGCAGCAGGAGAGCGCGGCGCAGCCCGCGCCGCGTGGCGGGCTTGAGGGCCTGGGCGCCGCGGAAGGCGCGGGATTCCAGGAAGGGTTCCCGCACGGTGGAAAAGTAGAGCACCGCCGCCACCAGGGCGCAGAGCAGGCCCGAGCCCACGAACACGCCGAGCTGCCGGATGAAGGGCAAATCCGAGAAAAGCAGGAGGGCGAAGCCCGCCACGGTCGTGAAGCAACTCGCGAGCAGCGGCTTGGCCAGACGCCGGACCTTGTGCCAGTAGTCCTCATCCGGACGGTCCGGCGGCTGCATGTAGAGATAGAAACCGTAGTCGATGGCCACGCCGGTCAGCAGCGAGCCGATGATGAAAACCAGCACGTGCACGCGATCACACAGGAGGGTGGCGAAGACCCAGGCGCCCAGCACTGACAGCAGGACCACGGGGACAAGGTGCAGGCCGCGGTGGACCGAGCGGATGAAGGTGAAGGCCACGGCGAGGACTGCGACGAGCGACAGGACGTTGAGCAGCGTCACTTCCTTTTCGATACGAGCCCGGCTCGCGGCGGCGAAACGGTTGACCCCCGTGTGGCGGACGCCGAGTCCGGGCAGGGTGGCGGCCGCGCGGTCGATCGCGGCGAAAGCCGGTCCCTGGCCCGCTTCGGAGAGGGGGGAGGCGGCGAGTCTCGCCCAGACGAGGGAGCCGGACGAGTCGGTCCCTCCCGGCTGCACCAGCGCCAGCCCGCCGGCTAGCCGGCTGACCACCCCCGGCAGAAGCATCAGCGGATCCGACGGCACCAGTTCCTGAAAAGCGAGCGCCTCCGGGGTGGCCAGAAACGCGGATAGCCTCCGCGCGGCGTCGCCCGCCAGCCAGGTTGAAAACACCTCCGGGCGCCCTCCGGCGGCAGCATGGGCCGTCCGCCGTTCCTCCAACCAGCGCGGAAAAAGCAGCGACAGGCGCTGGGCGAAGAGCGCCTGTCCCAGCGCGTCCCGCCCGGAGGTGTCCCCCAGGGCCACGACCTGGTCGAAAGCAGGCTCACGTCCGAGTGCGAGGGCGAAGCTCCGCGCCTGGTCGGCGCCCGCCGGCCGTCCGTCGGGGCCGGTCAGCGCGATGAGCACGGTCCGCGATTCCGCGTCACTGGCGAGCGAGCGCACCACCGTCAGCTCCGGACTCTTCTTGTCCGAAGGCACCAGGTCGAGCACGTCGGTGGAGATGTGCGTCGAAAAGTCGAGCCGCAGTAACCAGAATCCCCCCACGAAACCGAAGACGGCGAGCAGGCTCCAGCCGAGCAGGCGGCGGCGGCGCAGGAGGGGAGGAGTCACCGGAAGTACCGTTTCAGCTCGTCCGCCGTGAAAGGCGCGGGCGGACGGGGCGGGGCTATGAGGATCTCCACCGACTGCAGTGCGGATCGGCGGAGCTCGATCCGCCGCACGACGGTGGCCACACCTTCGACGCGGATGCGCCCCAGCGTGCGGCGGAGGTCCTCCGCGCGCGGAACCAGCGTCAGCGTCCACTGGTCGCCTTCACGCCGGCCCAGCAGCTCGAAGTCTCCCGCGAGCGCGGCAAAATCAAAGCGCAGCACGTTGCGCAGCGCGCGGTTGGCGGCGTCGGCCCTGGGATCCGCGGGCGGGGCGGAGTCGCCCTTGTCGCTGCGCAGGAGCATGCCGGCGCCATCGAGGATGACCAGGTGTTCGCTCGGGGTCAGGTACTGCAGGCTGAGTCCATGCGCCACCGAAACGCGCGAGATGCCCGTCAGCACCACGGGGATTTTGCGGAAGGGAAAGTAGCGGTTCTCCGTGAACTCCGCGGCGGTGTCGGGCTGCCGGGCGAACGCCTTGGCGAGGTCGTCCCACGCCCCCGGTGCCAGCGCGCTCGGCTCCTCGGTGGCCGTCACCTGCGCGGTGACTTCGGCCGCGCGCAGCACGCTGAGCTCCTCCGTCTGTGCGAAGGCGAGCATCACCGCCGCCACGAGTCCCGCCCGGCGCCAGGCGCGGCGATGTCCGAGGAGGGCCGGCCAGCGGAGGAGGATCAGTTCCGTGATGAGCCGGGTGTGCATCCAGACAAGTCGGACATTGTCCCGCACATAACGAAAGTGAGAAACCCCTCCTTCCGTCCGCGAGAAGTAGCGTACCGGAGCCCAGCGATTGACTGGAGGAACTCCGGACCAGGCCAGCCGCACGGCCGATTCCGTGTCGAAGTCGTAGCGGCGGCCACCCCGCCGGGGCCCAAGTGTCGCCAGAAGCGGCGCGAGGGGATAGACCCGGAATCCAAAGAGCGGATCATCAATGCCCCGGCCGAGCAGCTCCAGCCAGACCAGGCCGATGCTCAGTTTGCGACCGTGCAGCCGCTCGACCGGAATGTTCGACGGAAACCGCGGACGACCGAGAATCTGGGCCTGGGGCTGCTGCCGCGCCGCCTCCATGAATTCCGCAATGCTGGCGGCCGGGTGTTGCCCATCCGCGTCCATGACCAGCCCGTGGCTGTACCCTTCCTCGAGTGCGGCACGGGCACCGGCGAGCACGGCTCCTCCCTTGCCTTGATTGTGCGCCAGCCGAAGGACCGAGAGACCCGGCCGGGAGGCGGCGAGGGCGTCCAGCGGACGGTCACTGCCATCGGTGCTGCCGTCGATGATGACACGCACCGGCCAGCCCTGGTCCAACGCTTCCACCACCACCGCGAGCAGACGCGGCCCGGTGTTGTAGGAGGGCATGAGGATGAGGGACGAGAAGGGGGCCATCGATCAGGGCAGGCCTGGCCCCACCCGGAGGGGAGAGGAGAGCGATTCCACGCGGGCCGCGCAAGCTGTGTTCCCGGCGCGGGCGACGGCTTGATACCAACCCTCGATTGTCCGCACCACGGCCGCGGTGTCGTCGTCGGGATGGACCCTCACCTCGGGCCCAAAGGTGACATCCTGGGTCCCGGGCAGCGGGGGCAGTTTCCACCAGGCGCGACCTTTCGAGAGCACCGGACGCGTACAGGTGATGTGTACGAGCTGGATGGGAACGCCGGCCCGTCGCGCGATGAGCACAAATCCCGGCTTCAGCGGCAGCAGCGTCTGGCCGGGAGGCGTGCGGGTGCCCTCGGGAAACACCACCAGCGTGTGTCCAGCCGCCACCTTGGCGGCCGCAAGGCGGATGACATCGTGGCCGCCGTCGTTGGGCACGTAGCCGGCGCGTCGCGCCGCGGCCCCCAGCACGGGGTTGCGACGGATGGCCGACTTGAAAATGCACACCGCTTCAGGGATGCGCGCCAGCAGGCAGGTGATATCGGTCAGGCCGGGATGGTTGGCCACGACCACGAGTCCGCGTCGTTGCTTCGCGAGACGATCGAGTCCGTGGAAACGCACATGAAAGAGTCGCGCAAACGAGGTCCACGCGATGAACAGGGCGAAATTGCGGTGGATCAGGCGTTGGAAAAACCGCTCGCGCCGATCGTTGTCCGGCAGCACGCCGGCCATCCAGGCCGCCACCGACGACGCCAGTCCGAACGCGCCAAACATCGAGAGCGTGAAATAGTAACCGAAGAATATATACACGGCGCGCGGGCTCATCGGCATCAGGCGGCGACCGGGTTGAGGGGAATGAAGTTGAACCAGAGCCGCGGTTCGGCTCGCAGCAGGGTTTCCAGCTCCGAGAGCACCCCTTGAAAGTGAGCGCGGGCCGCTCCCAGATTCTCCGCGCGGCTGGCGGCCGGATCGGGGAAATAGGGACACGACGCGTGCAGGCGCATCGGGTCGCGGGTTGCGTCCCGGCCGGGGAGGGCAACGCAAAACGCGACCGGCCGGTCAAACAGCACGGCGAGGTGGTAGATGGTGAAGGGGAACATCCGGCGCGCCCCGAAAAACTGGAATGCCTCCTGACGCGCCGCGAACTCAATGCGGTCGCACTTCAGCGCCAGGGTCACCCCCCGTTCGATCGCCTCCTTCAGATCGAAAAGCAGTGAGGTGGGATCGTTGACCCAGAGAAAGGACACATGCTTGACGAAACGCTCCCCAAGCAGGCGGGTGTCGTCGGAGTTGCCGACGCGGAGGCGCAGGATCGAAACCTGGCGTCCCCAATCGGACAGGCGGTACCCCAGCAGGTCGGAGGCGCCGACATGGAAGGTGCCGAACAGGGCAGGTCGGGAGGAACGCGCCAGGGCCTCAAATTCCTGGGCGTGCTCGGGATCCAGGCGGTAGGCGACGTCGCGGCCGTGTCCGACCTGGAGCTTAAGCAGAAGCACCTCGGAAAAGAGTTCGAAGTGCCGGATCACCTCACCCCAGCCCACGCGTCGTCCGTGGGCGAGTTCGAGAAAGGCGCGCGACTGACGCCGACGTTCTGGCAGAGCGACCACCGCCACGGCGTTGCCGGCGCGCAGCGCCACCCGGAAGAACCAGCGTGGCCAGGTTCGTTCCGCCCAGCGCAGGAAGGCAAACCCCCACCGCGGGCCCGGATTCCGCCGCGTTTCCGGGCGTACGGTCATGACCAATCCAGCCTCCATTCGAAACCGACGGACCGCCAGCTGAGGGCGCGTCGGTCGCGCAAGGCAGATGCCAGGGTCTCCAGACTCGGGCAGGGATCGTCAGGTCCCTCGGTCACCATCGCGCTGACCCGACCGACTGCGCCCGTCGGGTCCGAGGTGACCACGGCACAAAAAGCGAACGCCACGGCCGACGCCATTCCGTGCTCGCGAAGCCAGGTGCCTTGTTCCTCGCCACCGACCCACGCCACCCGGGCGGCGGGCTCGACCAGCACGGCTTGGAGCGACTGTTCCACCACCCGCGCGCGTCCCGCCATCGGCCAAAGCCGGGCGATCGGCTGCTGGCGGGGGATGAGGACCTGCTGGACCCCGCCGGGATGGATCGAGGTTTGAAACAAGAGAGGACTGGCTGCCGGAAAACTGGCGAGGTAGTCCTCCAGCGCGCGCGCCTCCGCGAACGAGGTCGCGTAGACCAGCGCGTCGGCCGGGCCCAGCGCGGCGCCTTCCAACACATGCCCGACGAGCATGCCCAGGTGCGTCATGCGGCGCAGCGCGTTCCGGGGAAACCGCTCCGCGAGGCGCACCCGGGCCCCCGCTGCGGTTTCATCCGGAGCGGGCCAGTCCACGGCGATGTGGTGAAGGTAGCGCACGAGGGGGGACATGGTGAATGGCGGCCCAGACTAGCTGGCCGAAAGCAGCATGGCGGCATGAGCGCCGCCGAAGGCATTGCTGGTGAGCAACACGCCCTCGTACCCGGCGGCCGGAAAAGGTTCCAAAGCGACCGAAGCGGTGAAAGTGGGGCCGGTGCTTCCCACCGTGCCTGGCACTTTGCCGAGGTGGAGCGCCCGCAGCGTTACGGCCAGTTCGACCAGGCCGCAACTGCCCAGCGTGTGACCCAGACTGCCTTTCCACGAGACCAGCGGTGCGTCGGGAAACTGCCGGGCGACGCCCTCGGCCTCGAGCCGACCGGCTTCAAGGGTGCCCGTGCCGTGTCCCTTCACCCAGAGTCGCCGTCCTCCGGTGGCGGAAGCGATGCCCGCGAGGCAGGCGGAGAAACCCGTTCCTTCCGGTTGGTTACCCGTCACATGGTACATCTCGTTGTACAGGGCGTGGGCCTCCAGCGTGTATCCACCGCTGCCGGCTCGTCCGCGTTGCAGCACGGCAAATGCCGCGCCGTCTCCCAGTCCGATCGAACCGGTGTCCCGGATGGCGTAGGGAGCGGGGAAGCCCCCGTTGAGGATTTTCAGGCTGTGGAAACCCCCGGCCACAAAGGGCGAGAGGAAGTCAAAGGAAAGGACCAGCACCCGATCCGCCAGTCCGGCGTGAAGCAGGCGGGCCGCGTGGGAAAGGCCGAGCTGGGAGGTGACGCAGGCGTGCGAGAAAACCGAAACCTGGGGACCCCATCCCAGCGTCGTACGGAGCAGCTCGACGGCGGCAAACGGTGCACCTGGAGTCAGATGCCGAGGATCGCCCTCCAGTTTGAACGCATAGAGGCTGCCCACGCCAAAATTGCAGCTGGTCACGACCACCGGGGTGCGGCCGTGTCCCCAGCGCCCCTCGGGAATGCGTTGGGAAAGCTCCTGCAGGTCCCCCAGCCAGCGCGGCGGCAGGGTCTCATCAAGGCTGCCGCGCAGGGCGAGAGGCACGGAATCGCCGCCCGCCCGGCCGAGAACGGGACTGAGGGTCAGGGCCCGACGGCCGGCCAGCAGCGCGGTGACGGTCGCCTGGGCGTCACCCAACGCGGTGAGCGCTTCACATGCCTCGATCCGACAAGGAAGAATATCAGCCGTCGCGCTCACTCGACGAAGGGATCAGGCGCCTGGAGCGTGAGTACGTATGAACGCCGCAATCGTCTTGACGCTGCCGAGGGCCTGGCGCGACTCCTCGCTGCTGCCGATTTTTACTCCGAATTCCTTTTCGAGGGCCAGGACCAGCTCCAGGGCGTCGATGGAATCGAGACCATAGCGCGGAGAGCCAATCAGCGGTTCGTCATCGGGAATATCCTCGGGACGAACACCCTCCAGCTTGAGCGTCGCAACGATCAGGGTCTTGAGGCGGGCGATGAGAGGATCGGACATAGACGGACCGACAGAATGAAGGGTGAACCGGGAAAGGTGAAGGGCGAAAGCGGGAGCGAAAGGAACCCGCTGCGATGCCGCGTCGGTCCTGACCGATCCGTCCGGACAGGATCCGAGCGCTAGCGCTCGGCCCGCTTCAGCACGTGGCAGACATTGCTGCCCCCGAAGCCGCTGCTGTTGTTGAGGACCCACTCGGGTTGGGTGGTCAGCGTGGTGCGGGGAAGGTCGAGTCCGTCACACACCGGATCCGGCTCCTCCAGGTGTGCGGCGCCTGGGATGAAACCCTCGCTCAGCGCGAGGGTGCAGAAAGCGGCTTCCATGGCTCCGGCCAGCGAGAGACCGTGACCTGTTAACGCCTTGGTGCTGCTGATCTTGGGTCGGGCGTGGACCTGGGTGAAGACGCGGTGCAGAGCGAGGGCCTCCGAGCGGTCCCCGGCCGGAGTGGAGGTGGCGTGGGCGTTGACGTAGTCGATCCGGCCGGGTTCCACCGCCGCATCCAGCAGGGCGCGCCGCATCGCTTCGGCCAAACCGGCACCTTCGGGGTGGGATGCGGCCACGCTGTGCCCATCGCCGGCCTGACCCCAGCCGATCAACTCTGCCTGCACCCGTGCTCCCCGCGCCCGGGCAAGTGACGCTTCCTCCACGATCAGGGCCACGGCTCCCCCGGTGCCGACAAAGCCATCCCTCATTCGGTCAAACGGCCGCGAGGCCCGGGCCGGATCCGCCTGATTGGACAAGGCGCGAAGCGTGGCAAACGGGAGGATGCTCTCGTCGGTCATGTCCTCGGCCCCGACCACGAGCATGCGCTGCTGCCGTCCCAAGCGAATTTCGTCCATGGCGTAACCCAAGGCGTGACTGGACGATGCGCAGGCCGAAACAAATCCGCAGACTGCGCCGGAGATCTTGAGATGGGCCGCCAGGTTGAAGTTGAGCGTGCCCGCGATCGAGGAAACGATGCCCATCGGGTTGCCGCGTTCGCCCCGGCTCGTGCGCATCTGATCGAGGAAACTCCCCAAGAGAAAAGGCGAGCCGGCGGAGGCACAGAAGAGTCCGGTGTCGCCGCCCGCCAGATCGGCAGCAGCCAGGCCCGCCTCGGCCAGGGCCTGCTGCACGGCTCCAAGGGCGTAGACCCCGTGGGGGGCCAGACCACGCACCAGTTCGCGGTCGACTTTCACGGAGTCGGGCCAGCGCCAATCCCGCCAGTTGGGCGACGGAAAGGCGAACCCCTTGACCGTGCCGGCCACTTTGACCGCGATGGAGGGGTTGTTGAAGAACGTGCGGGGTTCGAAGCCATGCCGCAGCTCCCGCAGGCTTTGCAGCACGGAAGCGCGGTCATTGCCGATACTGGTGATGAAACCCAGTCCTGTGATGACAGGCAGGCGCGACATGCGGACGCGGATCAACTGGCTTTACGACCCGGGGCTTTGGCGTGGACGAAGCCACGCAAGTCATCAAGCGTACGCACTTTGAGGATTTCCTCGTTGGCTATCGTGATGCCGAGCAGCTCCTCCGTAAAGAAAACGACTTCGGTGATGGCGAGGGAATCGAACCCCAACTCCTCCATCAGCAACGTGCTGCCGGGAAAGGTTGAAAGCGGTTGTTCCGGCTTCGTCGGAATATAGTCGGTGAGAATGGCCTCGATCACCGGGTCGAGCGCGGCAACGTCTCCCGTGGCGAGGTAACGCGAAAACGAGGCGCGAACGTCCTCTGGGAAATGGCGGATGCGATCGAGAGGATCGATCGGGGAGGAAGGTGCGCCGGAAGCGGGAGGAGACTCCATGACGGGAACGGGGCAGGCTCAGGGTTTGACCGCGGTGTACTCGCTGAAGAGGCCGAGCGACGTATCGCGTTTAACCGCCTTTAGTCCGGCAGCGCTCAGCGCTTCCAGCACCACGGCGGGAGGCACGCAGGCATCCATGGTTTCCCAGTAATAACGCATCATGTCGCGAGCGTCGTTGCTGCGCGTAAAGAGCCGGGTCAACCACGGATAGACACGACCAAAATAAAGCTGAAAAAAGAAGCGGGAAAACCGCCCTTGCGGCTTGGTGACTTCCAGGATGAGCAACTTGCCCCCGGGTTTGAGGACGCGGCAGTACTCACGAAAACAGACTTCGAGGTCCATCACGTGTCTCAGGGCGTAACCCATCGTGAGAAAGTCGAAACTGTTGTCGGGGAAAGGCATGGATTCGGCCCGACCCTGCACAAAGCGGGCGGCGAGTTTGGTCCGGGCCACCGCCAGCATGCCCTCGCTCGGATCGAGGCAGGTGATGTTCTCCGCCGTGCCGAGAATCTTGACCGCCGCCGCGGCCACGAGGCCCGTGCCGCACGCCACATCGAGCACAACGTGCCCTTTCTTCAATCCGTGCCGTTCCTGCACCCAGCGACGATAGGACGACCCGCTCTTGAGGAAACCCCAGTCCACCACGCCGTCGTAATACTTGGCCCCTTTGTCGAACAAACGGTTCACATACTCGGGCTTGGCCTCGAGTGTGGTGTAACGATCCGGAAGCGGAGGGTGGGGAAGCACGCAGGGGAGATGTACGCTGGGTCTCCGATGGTGACGAGCCGAAACCCGCGCCCCGGCCGGAGCGATAAGGGCCTGCTTGAGGGTGAGTGCGCGAAGGGAGCGGCGCCGACCCGCCCTGGCCGGGAACGAAGGCATAGCCATGGTCCCCTCCTTGACGTCACCAGCCATTCGCATTTGCTGGAGTTCCTATGACGCTCCGCGCGGTACACGCTTGGTTATTCCTTCTGACGGCGGTGGCCGGCGCGAAGGCGGACCTGCCGTTGTCCCCGGTGTCCCCCTTCCGCGCGCCCGACCAACCCGCGGCGGCGGCCGCACCGACTGAAGGTGCTCCGCTTGAGTTTCGCGGTGTCCTGGTGATTGGTTCGAAGCAGCAATTCGGCTTTTACGACCCAGCGAAGCGGCAAAGTGTGTGGGTCGGCATGAACGAATCAGGTTCGGATTATCGCGTCACCCGGTTCGATGCCGGAGCCGATACCGTGACGGTCGAAGCGGGTGGACGTACGCTCGTGCTTGAGCTGCAAAAGGTGAAGATCGCCTCGGCTCCGGTGCCGGCGAACCTGCCCGCCGCCCCGGTGGCCAATTTTGGGGCGGCCGCACCGGCGGTTGCACCGCCTCCGGTGGTGCTGAATCCGACTCCGGCCGACGAGGCCAAACGACTCGAAGCCATCGCCGCCGAGGTGCGTCGCCGCCGGGCGCTCCGACAGCAGACCATGCCGGTGACGGAAAAGACCCAATAGGTGGAGTCGGTGGGCAGTGGAGATTGTAAGTAACGTTCGCGTAAAGGTTTTTGTGACTCTCGGGGTTTCCTGAAACCGCGGTTCGAAAAAAAACCGTGCGCTTGGCGGTGGGGTTTCTAGCGTGGTCGGTTCATGCGTGTGGAGCCGACGCCCGTACCTGCCGCCGATTTGGTGTCCAATTGGACCCTGATCCGCCGTCTGTGGGGCCTTGCTTGGCGCTACCGCGCCCGGTGTCTGGAGGTCCTGGCGTTGCAGCTGGTGTTGCTCACGCTGGGGTTGGGAGGGTTGAGCCTGACCGGAGTCGGCATCGACTACATCCGTTATGTGTTGGGACAGCTTCATCCCTCGACCGAGACTCCGGCCATTGCTTTTCCGCATTTGAAGTTCGGCCTGGCGCTCCCAACGACCTGGCCGCCCTTGCAGGTTATTTTTCTGATCGCCGGGATGATCCTGGCCCTGGCGCTGGTGCGGGCGTGCCTCAACTACGCCTACACCGTATCCATCAACCGCCTCGTGCAGCAGCGCTTGGTGGTGGACCTGCGCGGGGAGATCTACGACAAGCTCCAGCGACTCAGTTTTCGCTTCTTTGATGCGAACACCACCGGGTCGATCATCACCCGGGTGACCGGTGATGTGCAGAGTGTGCGGATGTTCGTCGATCAGGTGCTGATCCAGAGTCTGATCATGGTGATTTCCCTCACCGTCTACATCGTCTACATGGTCAGCCTGCACCCCGGGCTGACCCTGGCCTGCCTGGCCAGCACGCCCCTCCTCTGGGTCATGTCGACGATTTTCTCGCGCAAGATCCAGCCGGCCTATGCCCACAACCGCACCTTGGTGGAGCGCATGGTGCAGAATCTGGCGGAGAGCATCCAGGGGATCCAGGTGACCAAGGGGTTTGGCCGCGAGGCCGAGGATCGGGCGCGATTCAACGCCAGCAACCAGGCGGTGCTCGAGCAGCAGCACAGCATCTTCTGGCGGGTCAGCCTCTTTTCCCCGGCCGTCGGATTCCTCACCCGCATCAACATGATGGTGCTGCTGGGGTATGGCGGCTGGCTGGTGCTGCAGGGACAACTGCCGCTGGGCACCGGCCTGATCGTGTTCGCCGGCCTGCTCGAACAGTTCTCCGGCCAGGTCAACCAGGTGGCGACTGTCGTGAACAGCGTGCAGCAGTCGCTGATCGGGGCGCGCCGCGTGTTCGAGATCCTCGACGCACCGATCGAGGTGAAGACCAAGCCCGGCGCGCTGGAGCGGCCCCGGTTGCGCGGCGCGGTGACGTTCGAGCATGTCAGTTTCGCCTACGACGGCATCGATCCGGTGCTCCGGGACATCAGTCTCGATGTCAAGCCCGGCCAGTGCGTGGCCATCCTCGGCGCGACCGGAGCCGGAAAAAGTGTACTGATGAGTTTGATACCCAGATTCTGGGACCCGATCTCCGGACGGGTGCTCCTCGACGGCATCGACGCGCGCGAGCTGAAACTCGACGACCTCCGGCGCAACATCGGCCTCGTGTTTCAGGAGAGTTTCCTCTTCTCGAACACGGTGGCGGCGAACATTGCCTTCGGGCATCCCGACGCCACCCCCGCCCAGATTGAGAAGGCGGCGCGCATCGCCGCGGCCCATGACTTCATCATGGCGCTGCCGAAAGGCTATGACACCATCCTGGGCGAGAGCGGCAACAGCCTCTCCGGCGGACAGCGCCAGCGTCTCGCCATTGCGCGCGCGGTGCTGCTGGAACCGCCGATCCTGCTGCTCGACGACCCCACGGCCGCGATCGACAGCGAGACCGAGCACGAGATCTTCGAGGCGCTCGACCGGGCGATCGCCGGTCGCACCACCTTCATTGTCGCGCATCGCCTCAGCACCCTGCGTCGGGCGGACTTCATCATTGTGATGGAGGACGGGCGGATTGTGCAGCGGGGGCGTCACGACGAACTCATGCGCGTGCCGGGTCCCTACCTGCGTGTGGCCAACCTCCAGCTGCTCGACGGGCGGGAGCTCCAGCAGCAGTCGCTGGGCAAGAAAGGGGACGACACGTGAGCCTGATCCCCGACCCGAATCCCAAGCCCAATCCGGGCCCGAGCGGGCGCAACCTGATGCTGGTGCATCGTCCCCGTGACGACGATGATGACGAGGAGCAGTTCAAGCCGCTGGAGTGGGGCCTGATCCGTCGACTCTTCACGTACGCCAGCCCCATTCGGCGAAAACTCATCGCCCTGTGCGTGCTCACGCTCGTCCGGGCGGCGCAGCTTCCCGTGCTGCCATGGCTGGTGTCGGCCACGATCGGCCTGATCAGCAAGGGCACGATCTCGCGTGAAAACGACAGCTGGCTCTGGCTGGGCGTGGGTGCGTACGCCGTGCTCGCGCTCTCCACGGATTTTCTCTTCCACTTCCGCCAGCGGTTCGCCCTCGAGGTGGGCGAGACCGTGGTGAACCGCCTGCGCGACGAGATCTTTGAAAAGGTGCAGCGCCAGCCGATGAGCTTCTTTCACCGGGTGAAGCTCGGCCGGATCATCAGCCGCGTGACCAGCGATGTGGAGTCGCTGCGCACCGGGATCCAGGACGTCCTCTTCGTCACCGCCATCCAGCTGGGCCAGATGGTGTTCACCGCCGTGATCATGGCCTTCTGCGACTGGGTCCTTTTCCTGGTGGTGGTGGCCATGGCGCCAATCATCTGGTCCATCAACCAGCGGTTCCGCATGCGGCTCAGCCAACTGACGCGCGCCTCGCAGGAGAGCTTCAGCCGCGTGACTGCGACCCTCGCCGAGTCCGTCAACGGCATCCGCGTCACCCAGGGGTTCGTGCGGCAGGATACGAACGCGGGGCTCTTTCGCAGCCTGCTCGCCGACCATTCCCGCTACAACATCGCCCTGGCGCGGACTTCGGCGCGCCTGTTGCCGTTGCTTGAGCTGAACAGCCAGTTTTTCATCGCGATCCTGCTCCTGCTCGGCGGGTGGCGGACGTTCCACGGGTACATGGAGGTATCCGACCTCATCCAGTTCTTCTTTCTCGCCAACCTCTTCTTCTCGCCGATCCAGGTCATCGGCAACCAGTACAACCAGGCCCTGATTGCCATGGCGGGGGCGGAGCGGGTCTTCCGTCTCGTCGACACGGTTCCGGACTGGTCGGACGCGCCCGACGCGACGCCCCTGCCCGACCCCCGGCCGGCGTCGGTCGCGGGGGCACGGGTGGAGTTTAGGAATGTAACGTTTGAATACACCAAGGACCGGCCCGTGCTGCACGACCTGTCCTTCACCGCGGAGCCGGGCCAGTCCGTCGCCCTGGTCGGGCACACCGGCAGCGGCAAGAGCTCCATCATCAACCTGGTCTCCAAGTTCTACCTCCCCACCGGAGGCGAGATCTTCATCGACGGCCGCGAGGTGCGCACGCTCACCAGCCAGTCGCTGCACCGGCAGATGGGCATGGTGCAGCAGCAGAACTTCCTCTTCAGCGGCACGGTGCTCGAGAACATCCGCATGTCGCGGCCGGAGTCGACCGACGACGAGGTGCGGGCCGCCGCCGCCCGGCTCGACTGCCTCGATGTGCTGGAGGCGCTGCCGCGCGGACTTGCCACCGAGGTGGGCGAGCGCGGGGCCGGCCTCTCCGTTGGCCAGCGCCAGCTCGTCTGCTTCACCCGCGCCCTGCTCGCCGATCCGCGCATCCTCATCCTCGACGAGGCGACCAGCTCGATCGACGCGCTGACCGAGGCCCGCCTGCAGAAGGCGCTGCAGACGCTGCTCATCGGCCGCACCAGCTTCGTCGTCGCCCATCGTCTCAGCACCATCCGCAACGCCGACCTCGTCCTCGTGCTCGACCAGGGGCGGGTCGTGGAGCGGGGCACGCACGCCCGGCTGGTGTCACTGGGTGGCCACTACGCCGCCCTCTACGAGCAGTTTGTGCAGGTGGATGAGCGCCCCCCGGCGGCCTGAGTCCGCCGCGTCCGCCGGTGGGTGTAACTGGAGAATGGTTACGAATTTCGCCTCCGCACGGGAGGCGTGCCCCGGGGGAGAACGGTCCCCGCCCGGGCTTCACTGCACGGAGATGTGCGACTTGCAAAACTTTTCTCCTCTGAAAAGCGTCTCGTTACCTTCGAGAAATTCATTGCTTTTCGAACGTCCGCCCCTATGCCTTGGCCTCGATATGGCTAAACGCAAACCCAACGCTGCCTTCCTTAAACCGGTTCAACCAGACGAAGCCCTTTCGGCCGTAGTCGGGTCCAAACCCTTGCCCCGTACCGAGCTCACCAAGAAACTCTGGGACTACATCAAGAAGAATGGTCTCCAGGACAAGAAGGTGAGAACTCAGATCAATGCCGACGACAAGCTGAAGCCCGTGTTCAACGGGAAGAAGTCCGTCAGCATGTTCGAAATGACCAAGCTCGTTTCGGGTCACTTGAAGTAAGACAGCGATTCTTCAGGTTCTTTCGTGACCGGCGCCGGAGCAATCCGGCGTCGGTTTTTTGTGTCGGTCGGTCGGACGCGGCGGTTCGAGTAGGGGATTTCCCCGATGCGACGGAGCTGGGAGTGGACTCGGAAACCGAACGCGGGCCGGGTAGTTCCGTCGCTGTCTTCCCGCGTCTGCACAGGGGCGTCAACGTGAGCGCAATCCGAGGTCGGCGTCGGGTGGGGGTGGGGTCGCCGACCCCGCGAGGATGGGCGTCGCGTGAAGAAGTGCGACAACGGAGGCGGGACCGGTCGGTCCCGTCGCGGTCCCGCAGTCGCGGGACGGGGCCACCTCCAACGGAAACGTTGCGATTTCCCACGCTCGGTCCTGACTAGCGTCCGACGCCTTTGACTGCTTTGGCCAGTTCTTCATCCGTCGGAAAGAGCGTGCCGTCATCCTCTCCCTCCTCGAGGGTGACGTCCGGTATCCGATTGAATGCGATGCGAATCGGTGCGTAGCGGAGCGCCCCAAGGGCTCCTCCGAAGACGACACTGTTCTTGCCCAGCTTGCGGTTGATGTGGTCGACCGTGGCGTGCAGGGCCGTGCGTCGCTCGCCGGTGTCGCCGATGCCAGCCAGCCCGCCCGTGTGGTCTTGCTGCGGGGTCAGTTGGAACAGGGTGACACCGACCGAGAGGAAACGCTGCGACTTGGGTCGGCGCGACCACAACAACTTGAGCACGCGGATGAACTCAAGGGTGTCCTGGGTTTCGAGGAACGTGGCGGCGGTGCTCCAACGATCTCGACCCTGAAAGCGGATCGCCAGGTGCAGTCCACCGGCGAAGTACCCCGAGTGACGCAACCGCATGGCCGCCTTTTGCAGCAAACGATGCACGGTCGCATGTGCGCCCTCCTCGTGTCGCAACTCGGGTGGCAATACGTGGGAGTGTCCGAGACTACTGGTCTGCGTGGCGGGCCGCAGCACAAACTCCCCGCGCAGCCACCGCCACATGCGCTCCCCTTCAATGCTGCCCCAGATGCTGTGAAGGCGATGGGACGGTGCGGCGGTCAGGGCCTCGACCGTGGTGATGCCGGCGGCGCGCAGGCGTTTCTCCAGATTGGCCCCGATGCCGGGAAGATCGCGCAACTGCAGCGAATGGAGAACGTTCGGCAGGTCCTTGGCCTCGATCACCACCAGCCCGTCGGGTTTCTGCATGTCCGACGCGACCTTGGCCAGCCATGGGTTGGGGGCAATGCCGGCGCTGCAGGTCAGACAGGTGCCGGCGAGTCGGGTGATGGCGAGTTTGATGGCCTTGACCACGGAAACGGCTTTCTCGCGGTCCCGCCAGCTGGGAGGCAGTTCGCACCAAAGTTCATCGATCGAGAGCACCTCGGACACCGGAATGCAGGTGGACACGGCTTCGATCAGCTTCTCGTGGTAGCGAATGTAGACCTCGGGGCGCGACTCCAGGATGACAATGCCGGGACAGAGCAACCGCGCTTCATGGACCGGGGTGCCGACCTTCACCCCTCGGCGGCGCGCGTCGTAACTTGACGCGATGCAGGAGGTTGCTTCCGAAAGGAGCGGGGCCACCGCGACCGGTCGACCGCGGAGCTCGGGACGTTCCTGCTGTTCACAGGCGGCAAAGAAGCCGTTGTAGTCGAGGACGAGCGAACGCAGCATCAGGAAAACGGTCCGGACCCACCTGAGAATCGATACGAGGAGGGACGTCCTCCGGCCACGGAGAGGCGGTCCGCGTCCGATTCGCGGTCAGGGTACGGTGGTGCCAGCAAACGTGACTTTGGGTCGAGACCGAATGCCTTCAATTTCCAGGAAGAAGCTTCCCAACATTCCCGGCACGATGCGGACTTTGCGGGGGGTGGGGTCCTTGGGGGTCACGTACGAACTGCCAACGACCCGCCAGCGTTGACCATTGGCCAGGGCAAAGACGGTCCCCGGGCTCCAGCCGGCGAAGGTTCCGACTAGCTCGGTTTCGACGGTTTCGTACTCCACCGCGGTTCCCGGCTTGAGGGTGATCTTGCTCAGCCAGCCGGGTTTGGCAGCGCTGGCATCCGAAGCGGCGGGTGGGGCGGTCGGTTTGGGTGCGGCGGCCAGCGCTTCAGCGCGGGCGGCCGCTTCAGCCGCCTTCTTTTCCGCCGCGATGCGCTCTGCCTTGGCACGCGCCGCTTCTTCCCGGGCCTGCGACAGGTCGTCTTTGCCGCGACGGCTGATCAGGGCGTCCAGTTTTTCCCGTTCCGCCGCAGTCAGTTTTCCCAGTCCGGCGGTGGCAAATTCCTCGGGTGTCAATTGCCGGGTGAACGGGGTTTCAGTCGCCAGCCCGCTCGAAACGAGCGCCGCGCACACCAGAACCGTGCGGAGGCCGCGACTCAGCCGACCGTGGATCGAAAAATGAAAAGTCTTCATAAACAAAAGGCGGTTACCCGTGGCTGACCGCCAAAATTCATGGAAGAGCCGGGAACTCCGCAAGCTCCGCAATCAATTTGACGCCGTTCTTGGTGGGACGGGCCTGATTTGGTGAACGTATTCCAAACTGGGTTAACGTGATAAACATCCACTATCTTTTAATCTCTATGAATATGATTTTGGTCGAGTGGCCGCTACCCCTTGTCGGCCTTTCAGCGCGCTCCGGCGTTTTGAATGGATCTCCAACTCCTCCTACCCCCCATGACCCAGAAAGTCATTGTCAGGACTGCGTTTTGTTTCATCGCGGCCATTTTCGGCTTTGCCGGGACCGCTTTTTCCCAAGGAGCCGGCACCGTCTCGGGCCGCGTCTACAATCCTGGCACCCAGGAGTATGTGCGTGATGCCGAGGTGGCCATCGAAGGAACGAATCTGCGCGCCTCCACGGAGCCCGGCGGTTTCTTCACGCTCAACAATGTCCCCCCGGGTGAACAAACGGTCACCGTCAGGTACTCGGGCTATGCCAGCGCGTCGGTCACGGTCAACGTGACCGCGGGAGAGACGGCGACCCGCGACATTGAAATCGTTCCGGTGCGTGCGCAGACCACCGCCGGCGCCAACGAGGCGATCCAGCTGAGCACCTTTGTGGTTTCGAGCGAACGCGAGGGAAACTCAAAGGCGATCATGAGCCAGCGCCGGAACATGAATGTGTCCACCTCAGTGGCATCCGACATCTTTGGGGATGTCACCGATGGCAATGTCGGCGAGTTCCTCAAATTCCTGCCCGGGGTCGATCTCGACTACGTCGAATCCGAAACCCGCGGCCCGCGCCTGGGCGGCATGGATGCCCAGTATGTGGGCGTGTCCTTTGACGGCATCAAGCTGGCCAGCGCCGATGCCAATCGGACCGGTGATCTTGGACGGGCGACGAGTTTCGAGGCCTTTTCCATCAGCAGCATCGAGTCCATCGAGATCAGTCGCACCACGAGTCCCGACATGGATGCCGACTCGCCAGCGGGTACGATCAACATGAAGACCCGTCGTGCCTTTGACCGCAAGGGACGCCGCATTGGATACAACGTGAGCATGAACCTGAACTCCGAGGAGTTCACGCTCAAGGAGACCTATGGTCCGGATGGGACCCAGCGTCACAAGGCGCTGCTCAACTACGGATTCGACTACTCGGATGTCTTCCTCAACCAGCGCCTGGGAATCGTCTTGAGCCATAGCCACGCCAATTCCTACACGGAGCAGTATCGTCACAACCTGACTTTCAACCGCACGACCTTTGCCGGTACCACCGCCAATCCGACCCCGGACCCCAGGCCACTGGTGATCACGGCGCTGAACTTCAAGGATGGTCCGAAGAACATCGAGAAGGACACTTACACGATGACGATGGACTTCAAGGCGACCCCGAATCTGGTGCTGTCGCTGGCCGTCATCTACAACTATGCCTTGGGCGAATTTTACAACCGTGAGCTGACGTTCAACTCCGCCACCAACAACACCACGAACAACACCGGGCGTCAGTATTCGCTCGGCGACCTGAACCAGGTGCGAACGAACGGACTGGCCGCAAACACGTCGCGCAACGTTTCAATCGGCGGAAGCAACGCGAGCAAGCGCACCCACACGGTCACGGTGGTGCCCCGCTTCGAGTACAAACGGGGCAGCTGGACGATTGATGGCGCCACGACCTATTCCCGTTCCTTCAACAACTACGAGGCGCTGGAGCGCGGTCACACCCGGTCCGAGGTGGTCAACAACATCACCAGCGACTGGATCGCCACCCGCTCCGACCTGCAGTCGCACGAATGGACCGTGCAGCAGACCTCCGGGGCCGACTGGTTCAATCTGGCCAACTACACCAATCCTCGCATCACCAACGAAGGCCGCTACGCCAAGACCGAGATCTACAACGGGGAGTTGAATGCGCGCTGGGTGACCCCGTTCCGTCGCTTCCCGGTTGCCATCAAGTTCGGCGGCAAGGTGAACGAGGAGTATCGGAAGAACGGCAACACGACCTCCTATGAAAGCTGGTCCTACATCGGGCCAGGCGGCGGCACCACCGGCAGCTGGGCGGCGTATCCCAATGGCCACACCTGGGACACGGGTTCGGTCAATGTTCTGACCATCAAGAATATCACGGGTCAGACTGGGATGATTCCTCGGCCGGATCCCAACGCGATCGCATCCCTCTACAAGGATCATCCGGAGTGGTTCGTGAACAATGCAACCGCCGACAACTACTACAACGCGTTCATCGCTCCCCGTCGTGACACGGTGCAGCTGGTGACGGCCGGGTATGCCATGACGGATATCCGCTTTTCCAGCAAACTCCAGGTCCGCACCGGTCTTCGCTGGGAGAACACGGAGAGCGAGTTCCGCGAGTATGACCCCCTGACGAATCTCGAGGTGCAGGCGGGCGGATTTGCGGTCAACACCGCAGGCCGGCCGACAACGATTGCGGGCTACCAGTATCAGTATTTCTCCCGTCCCCAGATCAATCGGACGAGTGAATACGACAACTTCTTCCCGATGATCAGCGCGAAGTACAGTTTCAGTCCGGTTTTTCAGTTCCAGGCTGGATTCAACAAGGCGATTTCCCGGCCGCCCTTCGATCACATCACCGGCGCGTGGCTCATCAACGAAACGACCAATATTGTGACGTCGCCGAACCCGAATCTGCTGCCGGAATACTCCAAGAACTTCGCGGCACGCCTTGCCTATTATTTTGAACCCGCCGGGAGCCTCTCCATCGGTGTCGCCCAGAATACGATCCGAAATCTGCGCGAGGAGAGGACGGGGACCGCTGAGGAGTTCGGCGTGGCCGACGATCCCGAGTTCGCCGGGTATTCGTTCACGTCACGGTACAACATCGCGCATCCGGTCCGCTTCCGCAGCCTGGAAATCGCCTACAACCAGTCGCTGACCTTCCTTCCCGATCCGTTTCGGGGCGTGACGGCGTCGGTCAGCTACACGCGCGCCTACGCGAGCGAGCGGCGGCAGAAACTCGCGCCCCAGCTGCTGTCGACTTCGCTGAACTATCGTTACAAGCGCTTTGGCATCCGGGCGGGAGCGGTGATGAAGGCGGATACGCCGTGGGATGACGTCTATGGACGCTATCAACGGCACTCGATCCGCACCGACCTGGGCGGAGAATTCCGGCTGACCAAGTACGCCACGATCTACTTCCAGGGGCGCAATATCTTCAATGAATCGGTTGAATGGTATGAGAGTCCCTTTGTGGAAGGTGAAGCCGGTGCCCTCCGTATCCTGGAGAACTACGGGGCCAATTGGGTGTTCGGGGTGAAAGGCACGTTCTGATGTTCAGATAGCCCTTGGCTCGCGGGAGTGATTGAGCGCGATTCAAGGGCAGTGTCCGCTGTAGGCGGGTTCGGCGACCCCGCCTACACCCAGATCTCCTACTTTGAGGCGCGGGATCCGTGGTTCGGTCGCTGCTCTTAGGTTGAACCGGCCTGCTGGAACTCCGTACCGTTTTTTGTGCCTCGCCGCCCGCCGCCCCTCCTCGCGCCCCCCGTGGCCCAACGCCGGCTCTGGACCCCCTGGGCCCTGGCGTTCGGATTGGTCACGGCGGTGGTGGTGGTGTACCTGCCCGCGCTCGAGGCGGGCTTCATTTGGAATGACAGCGACTATGTGACCCGGGCCGAGCTCCGAAGCTGGGCCGGCTTGGGACGGATCTGGTTCGAGGTCGGCGCCACGGAGCAGTACTACCCCCTGCTCCACAGTTTCTTTTGGTGGCAGCATCAGCTGTGGGGGGATGCCCCGTTCGGTTACCACTTGGTCGGCGTGCTCCTCCATGCCGGCAATGCCTGCCTGCTCGCGCTCTGCCTTCGACGTTGGGAGGTTCCCGGGGCCTGGTTGGCTGCGTATGTCTTTGCCCTGCATCCGGTCTGTGTGGAGTCGGTCGCCTGGGTGGCTGAACAGAAGAACACCCTCTCGCTCGCATTTTATCTGGGTGCGGCGCTGGCCTACGACGCGTTTGACCGAGGTCGAGGTGGCAAGGCCTACGTGCTGGCCACCGGTCTGTTCCTGCTGGCGCTGCTGAGCAAGACCACCACGGCCACGCTGGCTCCGGCCCTTGCCGTGATCATGTGGTGGCGGCGAGGTCGGCTGGAGTGGCGGCGCGATGCCATGCCGCTGCTGCCTTGGATGGCGATGGCGACCGTAGCGGGCCTCTTTTCAGCCTGGGTTGAGCGCATCTACATTGGAGCGGAGGGTGCGGAGTTTACCTTGGGCGGAGTGGAACGCCTGCTTCTGGCCGGTCGCGTGGTGTGGTTCTACGTGGGCAAACTCGTCTGGCCAGTGGACCTGGTCTTCATTTATCCCCGGTGGTCGATTGCCACGGACAGTTGGACCCAGGCGCTCGCACTCCTGGGGGCGCTGGCTGCGCTGGCCGTGGCCTGGGCGATCCGGAGGCGCACCCGTGCACCCCTCGCGGCGGCGCTATTTTTTGGTGGCTCCCTCTTTCCGGTGCTCGGGTTCTTCAACGTCTATGGCTTCCTGTTTTCCTATGTCGCTGACCATTGGCAGTACTTGCCCTGTCTTGGCCTGATCGTGCTGGCCTGCAGTGCCGCCACGCGGTACGCCGCCGGCTTTCCGTTGATCGCCCGAGGGATGGCAGTGCTGGTAACGTTGACGGCGCTGGGACTACTGAGTTCGCGGCAAAGTCGCATGTACCGCGACATCGAGTCGATTTATCGGACCATCCTGGCCGACAATCCTGCGGCGTGGATGGCGCATAACAACCTGGGCAGTCTGCTCCGCGAACGGGGACAATGGGAGGAGGCGGAACAGCATTTCAAGGAGACGCTCCGCTATCGGCCGCACTCCGCCAAGGCCCACCATAACTTGGGCACCCTGGCTCAGGATCGGCGGCGCTGGATCGAGGCGGTCGACCACTACGGCGAAGCGGTGCGGAGGGCTCCCGCAAATGCCGACTATCACAATCATCTGGCCGGGGCCTTGCGAGAGGTGGGTCGATTGGACGAAGCGGTGACTCATCACCGGGAGTCGCTTCGACTCGATCCCGCTTCGCACGCCGCGCACAACAACGCCGGTGTGACCTTGCGTGCTCTGGGGCGATTGCCCGAAGCGCTCGCCGCGTTTGAACAGGCGGCCCGGCTCGAACCCCGGTCCGCCCCGGCGCAGCTCAATCTGGCCCTGACCTACTCCCTGATGGGACGGGAGAACGAGAGCCGGCGTCACTACGACCGCGCACGCCAACTCAATCCGGCTTTGCCCGCGCTGCCCCGCTGAGGCAGGCCTGGGACGGCGCTTAGAGGGGAACCAGAAGAATAGGCGTGGGAACTTCCTGCGAATCCGCTGGAGGTGGTCCCGTCCCGCGACTGCGGTCCCGCCTCCGTTGTCCGATTTCTTCACGCGACGCCAATCTGCGCGGGGTCGGCGACCCCACCTCCAACGGACACCGACCTTGGTTGGCCCCATGTGGACGCCGTGCGCATTTGCGAAAAGACACCGCCAACTGCGAATCATTGATCCTTCAATTTGGCGACGACGTGCCGATCGTAGTTCTACGATGCGCCGGCTGGTAGTTATTTCCGACGACTAAATCGACTCCGCGCTTGCCAACGAAAATGCCGAGGAGTCAGGTAGTCCGACCGCATCGCGCATAACCTGTTTCTGCCTTTCCTCTTGTCGCATGGCCGGTCGCCTTACCGCTCTCCTTCATCCTTCCCGTATCCGTCTGCACGTGCAGGCCTCGAAGCGCACGGTCGCGATCAACGAGGTGGCGCGATTGTTGGATGGGCATCCGGATGTGACGAACTTCCAGGGTTTCTACAACGAGCTGCTCGCCCGGGAACGCCTGGACACGACCTGCTTGGGCAACGAAGTGGCCTTGCCTCACGCGCGGACCGAGCATGTTCAGGCCATCGTCCTTGCGGTCGGTCGGAGCGATAACGGTATTCTCTTCGAAACGAGCAACCAGACGGTTCGGCTCATGTTCGTCCTGGGCACCCCCAAGTCGAATCCCGGTGATTACCTGCAGGTGGTCAGTGCTTTGTGTAAACTGCTGAAGGATCCCGCCAATCGCGACGCCTTGATGCAGGCGACCACTCCGGAGGAGTTCATCGCGGTGGTGCGTGGGGTGGAAGAGCGGGCCTTGGTGCCCTCCGCCGCGGGTCGATAGGGTCAGTCGGCGGGTATCCCCCGAGGCTCTTCGTCCCTTTCGCCGGACTGGAAAACCGCCGAAGCTGGGGCCGGCTGGTCGAACTCCGATTCAGTAGTGGGGCGGGCGTTCGTCCGAGGCGAAGCGATCTTCGTCGCCAGGGGACGACGGCTCGATCCGCAGCCGCAGGGTCCCTACCTCGATCCGCAGCCGCTCGATCTCCTCATGGAGTTCGAGCATGGCCTTGTCTTGGGCGGTGAGGTGTCGCTCCAGCCAGGCCACCCGCTCCTCCAACCGGTCAACGCGTTCGTTTGACATGGGGACCCGGTGATTTGCCCTGGGCGGCCAGGGTGGCGCGGAGCTTCTCCAACTCAGGAGCGATCACCCGGTTGTAGCAATCGGGGCAAACCGAGTGGCTGAACTCCGAACCGGTGCGGGCATTGATGTAGGTTTCGATCTGCTGCCAGTAGTTGCGGTCGTCACGGACCTTTTTGCAGTACGAACAGATCGGCAGGAACGCCTCCAGTTGTCGCACCTGGGTGGTAAACCGTAGGATACGTTCAGCCACGCGCAGACGCATCCATAACTCCGTCAAATCGACAGGTTTGGTCAGAAAGTCGTCCACCCCGGCCTCGATCGATTCCCGCTGGTTGGTGTCATCGGCGGTCCGGGCCGTGAGCAGGATGAAATAGGTGTAGTCGGTATTGAGCCGGGAACGGACACTGCGCACGAGCTCAAGGCCGTCCATCTTTGGCATGGTCCAGTCGCTCACCACCACCCGCGGGGGATCGGTTTCATCGAGCAACTTTAACGCATCCTCGCCGTTGGACGCCTCAATCACCTCGTGTCCCAATCGGACGAGGGCCTGGGTGAGGATCTTTCGGGAGGAGGTATCGTCCTCGACAGCCAGAATTTTCATGCGATTTCAGCGTCGTTTGAGGCGAAGCGGATGCCAGAAGGCGAGCAAACTTGTTCCAAATTGGTAACTTCTGAAGATTGGCGGAATTCGTCAGGTGGCAAGCAAAGCGGCGAGTGCATCGGGTTGGGACACAGGAGCCTGGCATTGAAAATCGTCGCAGACATAGGCCGTGGCCGGTCCGGGGGTGGCTGGGAAAGCGGCCAGCCACGGGGAGTGAGACAACCACCAGCTCCGATCCGCCGTGGGATCAAGGACAATGACGGTGCCTCGCGCCCGAGGGGCGGCGTCGACCACGCGGATCAGGGCGCGCAGGTCCGCGGCGTTTTGGGATCCGATCAGCACCACGTGCCGCTTCCGGGCGAGCGCCCGCTCGACGGCGGTCAGCATCGCCGGGAGGGCTTGGGGATGTTGGGTCCATTGTCCCTGAAACGCCTTCAGGGTACGCAGCGCCCGGGCCTTGAGCGAGTCCTCGTGCAGCCAATCCGAGAGACGCAGCAGGTTGCTGGCGGCCACGGAACTCGGGGCCGGCTCGGCGCCGTCGTAGTCCTCTTTCAGTCGCAGGACCAGGTTGGGGTCGTCCGCTGGCGCAGAGAAATAGCCACCGCGGTCATCATCCCAAAAGAGGCGATCCATCGTCGCCTGAAGTTGGACCGCCCACTTCAGCCAGGTTTCGTCGTGGCTTGCCTCGTACAGGTCGAGCAGTCCCGCGGTCAGGCAGGCATAGTCTTCGGCGAAGCCCTCGGAGGCGCCCCGAGAGGTTCCAAAGGTGCGGAACAGCACGCCACGCGTTGCGTCGTAGAGATTTCGGTGAAGGAAGCCGGCCGCGGCGAGCGCGGCTGAAAGGTATCGGGTCTCGCCGGAGTCGTTGCTCCGCTCCAGGCCCACGTGAGCCTGAGCCAGGGCGGAGAGCATGAGTCCGTTCCAGGAGGTGATGACTTTGTGGTCGAGGTGGGGTCGTGGGCGGCGGTTGCGGACCTCACGCAGCCGGTCGAGCGCGTCGATCACCTGGAGATTGACCTGTTCCGGGTCACGCCCCAGCGCCTGGGCGGTCGCCCCCACCGGCTGGCGTTGAATCAGGATGTTGCGCCCGGAGAACTCGTGATGGGGATCGAGTTCAGCAGGGACGTTGCCGGCCTCGGTCACGCCAAAGTGACGTGCGAGCCAGCTCGCGTGTTCGGCGCCGACGGTGGCGGCAAAGTCGGCGGCGCTCCAGACATAGAAGGCGCCCTCCGCGTGGTCGGGCCGGTCCGCCGTCACGAGGCTGTCCGCATCCTCGGCCGAATAAAATCCACCCTCCGGATGGGTCAGGTCGCGCAGCACATAGTCGAGGATGTCGCGCGCGAGCCAGCCGTAACGTTCGTCCCCCGTGGCCTGTCGCGCCTCGAGGTAGTTCACCGCGATCTGTGCCTGGTCATAAAGCATCTTTTCGAAGTGGGGCACGAACCAGCCCGCATCGACCGAGTAGCGATGAAAGCCGCCGCCGACGTGGTCGTGGATGCCGCCGCGCGCCATGGCGCGCAGGGTGTGGGCGGCCATGCGCAGGGCTTCGGCTCCCGTCTCGGACGCATGACCCTGGATGTCGGCGCAGCGGAAGAGGAAGGTCAGAACCGAGGCGCGGGGGAACTTGGGCGCGCTGCCGAAGCCGCCGTTCTGGGCATCGTAGTTCTCGTAAAAATACTGGTATCCGCGCTCATAGGCCGCCTGGGCGGCGTCGAGCAGTTCGGCGGTGGAGTCGACTCCGGCGGCAGGGGCGGCGGGCGCCTCGCGTCCCGCGGCGTGCTCCTTGAGAGCGTCGATCGCCCGGCTCCCCTCCGCCACCAGCTGGGCGCGTTGCGCCGGATCCCGCCAGCCGGCGGCAATGGCGCGGAGCAGCGTGGCGAACCCCGGACGTCCCCCGCGGTCGGCGGGCGGGAAATAGGTGCCGCCGTAGAAGGGCTTGAGCTCCGGGGTGAGCCAGGCGCTGAGCGGCCAGCCCCCGTGACCCGTCATGGCCTGCACGTAGGTCATGTAGACGCGGTCGACGTCCGGACGCTCCTCGCGGTCCACCTTGATGGCGACAAAGCCGTCATTCAGGACGGCGGCGATCTCGTCGTTTTCAAACGACTCGTGCGCCATGACATGGCACCAGTGACACGTCGAGTAGCCGATGCTCAGAAAGATCGGCTTGTTTTCGGCGCGGGCGCGCGCGAACGCCGGTTCGCCCCACTCCTGCCAGTCCACCGGATTGTCCGCGTGCTGGCGAAGGTAGGGCGATTGGGCATGGGCGAGACCGTTTGGCATCGCTCAAGGAGGATCAGTTTCCGGCAAAAGGAAAGCCGGGAGGGGCGGTCGCGGGCGGGCCTGTCGATCCGTCGAATCCGTCGGATCGGTCCGATCCGACCGATCCGCCAAGCCCTCCGCGTCGACTAACTCCCCAGCACCCAGGCAAAGATCAGCGGGGCGACGATCGTGGCGTCACTCTCCACGATGTACTTCGGTGTCTTCGCCCCCAGTTTGCCCCAGGTGATCTTCTCATTGGGCACGGCCCCGGAATAGCTGCCATAGCTGGTGGTGGAATCGCTGATCTGGGCAAAGTAGCCCCAGAGCGGCACCCCGGTCCGCTGCAGATCCTGGTGGAGCATGGGCACCACGCAGATCGGAAAGTCGCCGGCAATACCGCCGCCGATCTGGAAGAAGCCGATCGAACCTTCGCCGTTGCGCAGGAGCTTCGACGTGCCGGTGTACCACTCGGCCAGCCACATCATGTACTCGATGCCGGTGCGCACCGTGTGCACGTTCTTGACGTCACCGCTGATGACGTGCCCGGCGTACATGTTGCCCAGGGTCGCGTCCTCCCAGCCAGGCACAATGATGGGCAGGTTCTTCTCGCTGGCAGCCAGCATCCAGGAGTTCTTGGGGTCGATCTGGTAGCTCTTCTTAAGTTTTCCCGAACGCAGCACCTTGTACATGAATTCGTGCGGGAAATACCGTTCGCCGGCCTTGTCGGCCGCGACCCACTCCTCGAGCACCGCGGACTCGATCCGGCGCATGGCTTCGTGTTCGGGGATGCAGGTGTCGGTCACGCGGTTCATGTGACGGCTGAGCAGGGACTGCTCGTCCTCGGCGGTGAGGTGACGGTAGTGCGGCACTCGCTCGTAGTAGTCATGCGCCACCAGGTTGAAGATGTCCTCTTCAAGGTTGGCGCCGGTGCAGACAATGGCGTGGACCTTGTCCTGCCGGATCATCTCGGCGAGCGAGATGCCGAGTTCCGCCGTGGACATCGCGCCGGCGAGGGTCACCAGCATTTTCCCTCCCACCTTGAGATGAGCCTCGTAGCCCTTGGCGGCGTCGAGCAGGGCCGCGGCGTTGAAGTGGCGGTAGTTGAGGGCGATGAACTGCGAGATGGGCCCCTTCTTGCTGGCGAGGGCGGCATTGACGTCTTCGGGACGTTTGGAAGTGCGTTTGGCGGTCATAGAAAGCGCCAGAGTGAAAACGTGCGCGCGTTTCGCGACAAAAAAGCAGCAGCGTGACCCGGGGAGACCGCAGGCGCGGGGATGTAAGCGAACCTCCTGCGGTCCCCTTGGAGGTGGCCTCGTCCCGCGACTGCGGTCCCGCCTCCGTGGTCCGATTTCTTCACGCAATGCCCATCCCCGCGGGGTCGTCGACCCCACCTCCAACTGAGGCCGACCTTGGATCGTGCTGGGCCGACCCGCCTGCGGGATCCCGGGACCGCACCGCCAGAGAGGACGGGAAGGGGTTTGCACCGGAGCCGCGGTGCATGCCAGGCTGAGCGTTTCCTTGCGCTTCCATGGTTGGAGCTTTTCTCACCACGATCTTCTTTTCCCTGTCGGCCATCTTTGCCAATCGCAGCATCCGGGCAGTCGGGGCGATTCCGGCGAACATCGGCCGTCTGCTGTTTGCGGCCTTGGCGCTGGGACTTTACGCGCACGTGTGGGGCGGTGGGTGGGGAGGGGCGGGTTTTTCCTGGTTGCTGTGGAGCGGGGTGGTGGGAATGGGACTGGGTGATCTCGCCCTGTTCGCGGCGTTGCCGCTGCTCGGTTCACGGTTGACGGTGCTCATGACCCAATGCCTCGCGGCTCCGCTCGCCGCCCTGGCGGAGTACCTGTGGCTCGGAACCACCCTGACCGCCTGGCAGCTCCTGGCGGGGGGTGTGATCCTCGTGGGCGTGACCTTCGCGCTCCTGCCTTCGCGAAACGATCCTCCCAAGGTGAGAATTCAGCCGATGGGATTTCTTTGGGGACTTGGCTCAGCGGCGGGCCAGGGCTTTGGGGCCGTGCTCAGCCGCAAGGCTCACCTGGTGTCCACGGAGGTGGGTCAGTCCGTCGACGGCATCACGGGAGCCTACCAGCGCATCTTGGGAGGCTTGGTCATCACGCTCGCCTTCTTTGCGATTCGTGCCATGATGCAAAAGGCTCGTTTGCAAAGGGATGGAGGGGGTAGTTCACCGCCACGACCCTCATGGCGTGCTTACGGATGGATCCCGGCCAATGCCCTGTGTGGGGCCGTCATCGGTGTCAGCTGCTACCAGTGGGCCCTTTTTACCACGCCGAGTGGCCTGGTTCTGCCGATTGTGGCCGCGACGCCGCTGGTCATCGTACCGTTTTCCTTCTGGTTGGAAGGTGAGCGCCCCAGCCGTCGATCCCTGGTGGGAGGGGTGGTGGCGGTGGCGGGGGCGATCACCCTGGCCTGCGTACGGTAGCGGGGCGAGGGCAGGATCGGCCGGGGGGAGGGCGAAAGCCGCTTCGATTTGCGATCTGGTGGAGATTGCGCTCCCGTGCGTTCTGTCAAAAAACGGACTCGGCGCCGGCCCTTGGATGGGTTTTGCTACCCGATTCTCATGCTAACGATCGCAGATGTCGCCAAGTCCTATGGTACCCGTGAGCTCTTCTCGGAGGTCTCCCTGTTTGTGGCGCGCACCGATCGTTTCGGTCTGGTGGGGCCGAACGGGGCGGGTAAGTCCACCCTGTTCAACCTGATCCTCGGCGAAGAGGCGCCGGATGAAGGCACCATCACGTGGGAGCGTGGGGCGGACTTCGGTTTTCTTCCCCAGGAGAGTGCGCCGGTGGGTGATGAAACCATTCTGCACATCGCAACGAGTGGCAAGAAGCTCGAACCCGAGAACGACGACGACTACGACATCGACTACACGCTGGAGCCGCGGGCCAAGAAGATCCTCGCGGGATTGGGATTCCGGGAGACGGACCACCTCAAACTGGCGAAATCGTTCTCCGGCGGATGGGTGATGCGGGCCCACCTCGCCCGCCTGCTCGTGAGCGAACCGGCGCTCCTGCTCCTCGACGAGCCGACCAACCATCTCGATCTGGAAGCGCTGCTCTGGTTTCAGGAGTACCTGACGCGTTACCCGGGCGGGCTCGTCGTCATCTCGCACGATCGGGCCTTTCTCAACGCCCTCTGCAACGGCATCCTCGAGTTGCGCGCCGGCACGCTGCACCGCTACACCGGCAACTACGACGACTACCTGAAGGAGAAAGAGGACCGGAAGTCGCAGCAGGCGTCCGCGTTCAAGAACCAGCAGCGCGAGATCGCCCACCTGCAGAAGTTCGTCGACCGTTTCGGCGCCAAGGCCTCCATGGCATCGCGCGCCAAGTCCAAGGAAAAGCAGATCGAACGCCTCAAGGAGGTCGCCGTCGAGGAGCCGATGGAGGAGCTGAAGCGCATCAATTTCAAGTTCCCCCAGCCTCCGCGCTCGGGGCTCAAGGTGGTCATGCTCGAGCACGTGCGGCAGGCCTACGGCGAACATGTGGTGTATCGTGATCTCAACTTCACGGCGGAGCGCGGCCAGCGCATCGTGCTGGTGGGGCCGAACGGCGCGGGCAAATCCACGTTGTTGAAGATTCTCGCCGACATCATCCCGATCCAGGGAGGCACGCGTGAACTCGGCAGCAATGTGGTCACGGGCTACTTCGCCCAGAACCGCCTGGACAACCTGAAGGCCGACGCGACCGTGTTTGAAAACGTGATGGAGCTGCGCACGGTCGAAAACCAGCTCACGGAACAGCAGGTGCGGGCCATCCTCGGCGCGTTTCTCTTCCGCAAGGATGACGTGCACAAGAAGGTCTCCGTGCTCTCGGGCGGAGAAAAGTCGCGCCTGGCGCTCGCCCGCCTGCTGGTCAAGCCGCCGAATCTGCTCCTGATGGACGAGCCGACGACCCACTTGGACATTCAGTCGATCGATGCGCTCGTCGGTGCCCTGAAGGCCTACGAAGGCACGTTCATTTTCATCAGTCACGATGTGTACTTCATCCGCGCCCTGGCCGAGACGGTGTTGCACGTGCACTCGGGCCGGTTGACGCCCTACGCCGGCAACTACGACTACTACCTCGACAAATCGAAGGCGACGAACGAGCGCGCGGCACTCACCGCGGGCTTCACCGACGCCCGTCCGAAGCAGGTGGCCGCGGCGGCTGCGGTCGCCCCGGCTCCGGCCGCGAAGAAGCCGGTTGACAAGAACGAACTGAAGCGCCTGCGCACCGAAGTGGGGCACCTCGAGCAGGCCGTGGCCGAGCTTGAGGCCAAGCAGGCGGAGCTCACCGCTGAACTCGAGGCTCCCGAAACCTACACGGTTCCCGGCAAGGCCCAGCACCTCAATCGCGAGCTCAGCACCATCGTCGACCAGATCGCCACCGCCACCACCGCCTGGGAGGTGGCCGCGAGCCGTCTGACGCAGCTGGAAGGGTGACGCGGCCGAGCCCCTGGCCTTACAGGATCGTCTCGGCGATGAGTGGGGCGGGCGCGGGACTTGAGTCTCCCACCTTGATCGCTCCCTGCATCCGCCGGCGGGCCTCGGCCAGGGCGGTCTCGTCGTTGGCGTGCAGCACGCAGAGGGGCGCACCGCGGGAGACGCGTTCGCCGCGTTTGACCAGGCAGGTGATGCCGACCGCCGGGTCGATCCGGTCGGTGGCGCGGGCGCGGCCGGCGCCCAGGCGCAGTGCGGCCAGGGCCACCGCCATGGCGTCGACATCGGTGACCACGCCGTCGCGTTCCGACGCGAGGGACTCCTGCAGCCGGGCGGCCGGCAGACGGTGCGGCTCGTCGACCATCCGCGCGTCGCCGCCCTGGGCCACCACGATTTCGCGAAACCGGGCCAGGGCCGAACCGTCGCGCACGCTGCGCTCCAGCCGGCTGCGTGCCTCCTCCAGCGTGCGCGCGGCGCCGCCGAGGATCAGCATGTGAGCACCCAGTGAATACGTGACCTCCATCAGGTCGCCCGGGCCCGCGCCGCGGAGGCAGGCGATGGACTCGGCGACCTCGACGGCGTTGCCGACCGACCGGCCGAGCGGCTCGTCCATCGCAGTGAGCAGTGCCCGCACCTGTTTGCCGCCCGCCCGCCCGACGGCCACCAGGGCCTCGGCGAGGCGCCGCGCCTCGGGCAGCGTCTTCATGAACGCCCCGCGTCCAAACTTCACGTCCAGCACGAGGGCATCAATGCCCTCGGCCAGCTTCTTCGAGAGAATGGAGGCGCAGATGAGGGGGATGCACTCCACGGTTGCGGTGACATCGCGCAGCGCGTAAAGGGTCTTGTCCGCGGGAGCCAGGTCCTTGGTCTGGCCGATGAGGGCGCAGCCGATGCGCTGGACCTGCGCGCGGTAGGCGTCGAGGCTGAGGCCGGTCTGGAATCCGGGGATCGACTCCAGCTTGTCGAGGGTCCCTCCCGAATGCCCCAAGCCGCGTCCGCTGATCATGGGCACTGGCACGCCGCAGGCCACCACCATGGGTGCGAGTGGAATGGATACCTTGTCTCCGACGCCGCCGGTCGAGTGCTTGTCGACCTTGATGCCCGGCACCGAGGACAGGTCGGCGACCACCCCGGAGCGCATCATGGCGTCGGTCAGCAGGGCGGTCTCCTCCGGAGTCATGCCCCGGAGGAAGATCGCCATGAGCAGGGCCGAAAGCTGGTAGTCCGCCCAGCTGCCGTCCGTTGCGCCGCGGACGAAAGAGGCGATCTCGTCGCGGGTCAGGAGGTGTCCATCCCGTTTGCGGGCGATGACGTGCTGGGGAAAGAGGGTGGCGGACGACATGGGTTGATCCCAGCGACTCTCCGGCGGGTGCGCAACCGCACAGGCGCCGGCGGTTCAGCGACGCCGGGTGAGAACCCCGAGCGAGCTCCGGCTTCCCGCGGGTCCTCCGCGGCCGGGTTGCCGCTCGAAGGCCACTCCCTGCTCCGCCAGCCGGGCGGTGAGTGATTCCGCCTCCGCCGGGGAAAGGCCGGTCAGCGGGGCGATGCGCACCTCGCCGGCCGAGACGCGGACGAGTTCGAGGCAGGCGGTCACGAGTTGATCCGCGTCGAACGGCGACTGCGGTCCGAAAAGCACATGCCCGCAGAGGACGAGATCGAACGAGCGGTCGAGAAAGGGCAGTCGCGGCAGACACGCCCCGATGTAGCGATTGTGCAGGAACCCGCTCTCGTAGTCGGCGAGGAAGCGCTGCGCGGCGGTCCGCCGTTCCAGTTCCAGCGTCTCCCGGGCGGCGAGCCGGGAACCCGACAGCCGACGGGTGGCCTCGACCGCGACCCGGGCGTAGTCGAGCTGAACATGCGTCGCCAGCGTGGTCATGGGGCAACCGTAGAGGGGGTCGATCGCGACGACGTCGAGCCCGCGCCGGCTGGCTTCCACCGCAAACGAGGAGGGACCGGCTCCGACGTCGAGCACGGCCTGGGTGCGCAGGGAGCCGAGGTCGAGGGCGAAGCCGTGGACGTATTCGGCCAGCGAGCGACCGTAGAAGGGCAGCGAGACGGAGACGGAATCCCCCGTTGGAGCCGAGGGACGTGGTGGCGGGACGGGATGAACAGCCGGAGAAGGCGGAGGGAGGAGCGCGGTCAAGGTGGGCATGGCGGAAAAGAGGAAGGGGGTGGTCGCGGAGCAGGGCGGCGAAGCGGGAAATTCGGGCATGAAAAAAGCCCGACGGGGAGGGTCGGGCTTGGCGGTGTGAGGGAAACCGGTCACGGACCGGGTTGCGCGGAGCGCATCACCATCGCCAAGCCTTCGCTCGCCAGGAGGCGCGAGCACGCGCCGTCGCTTTGGCGACGGACATGGCGGCGTGGGCCTGATGGGCGGCGAACATTGGCAGGGGTAATGGTCAGCCGGATGCGCGGCGGCAAGCGCAAAATGCGGAACCCCGAACAACGGGCATCCCGTGGACTACTTTTTCACGCTGCCAAAGACGGACTTGGCCATCTCCAGGGGAGCGCGGGCGAGTGAACGCATGGAGTTTCCGGTCGAACTCGCCGGAGCGGCGGTCGGCTGCTGGGCCAGTTGCAGGGCGTGACGCCGTTCGAGCTCGAGCAACCGGGCCTCGCGCGCGGCGAGGTTCTGTTCGCGACGCTGGAGGGCGAGTTCCTGTTCCTTGGAAAAAAGCCGGTCGTCCCGCACGTGATTGCGTTCCGTTTCCAGCAGTTCGCTGGCCCGCTGCAGCTTTTGCCAGGCCTCGCGCAGCGAGCTGTCCTCGAACGGAGAATGTGCCTCGGGCCGGGCGGTGGTGCTGAACCAGAGCACCCGGTCCGCTTCGAGCTGGGCCTGGACCTTGCGCAGGCGCGCCTCGTATTCCCTGAGATTGGTTTCCTGCTCGCGCAGCAGATCGAGATCGTCGTGCCAGCGGCGGCGCTCGCGGGCGATCTGAGCCGCCTCGCGCTGCAGTTCCATCGCGGCCTGGCGTTGGCGGTCGGCCTCGGCCTGCACGCGTTCGCGCATGGCGGCGACTTCCTCCGCGCTGATGGCCCATTCGGGAAGGGTGGGGTGTGCTTCGGATACACGCCGGCGGGCGATCTCGAGGGCGCTGCGCTCCTCCGCGATCTCTTCCCGCTGCTCGGAAAGCGCCTGCGCCTTCGCGTCGATCGCGGCCTGGGCCGCCGCGGTCATTTCCTGCTGGCTGCGCAGGTCGGCGAGTTCCTGCTGCAAGGCAGCCGCGTCGGAATTCTGCGTCAGGAGCATGCGCAGTTCCGCCTCGAGCGCGGCCTTCTCATGCTGCAGTCGCTGCACTTTCGCCTCGAGTTCGGTCCGCTCGCGGGTGGACCGCAGCAATTCCTCGTGCACATCGCCCAAGGTGACCGCCGGTTTGGCCTCGATCTCCTTCACTGGCGAACTCCCGAGCCGGGCCAGCGCGGTTTCCACTTCGGCCAGATCGGCCGCCGTTACGGCGACGGGGGCCGGGGTTGGATCCGGCAGTGAGGGCGGTCGCCCGGGATTGAGCAATTCGGCGATGCGTTGAATGAGGGGACGCAGGTCCTCTCCCAGGGGGAGCACGTCGGCCAGGCCCAGGCGAATTCCCTTCACCACCAAGGCGAGTTCGGGCTGCTCGGCCAGCAGCGCGATCGGAACCGTCGGCTGGACTCGCTTGAGTTCCTCGGCCAGTTGCAGCCCGGTCATGCCCGTCAGCAGCTCCCCGACCAAGGCGAGGTCAAACCACTCCTTGCGAGCTGTTTCCAGAGACTCCTCGGGATTGACATGAGCCCGGACGTCATACCCGGCATCCGCCAGCAGGAGCACCAGTTTGCGCTTCAGCTTGGGATCGCTGTGGGCGATCAGGACTTTTTTGACCAAATTCATGACGGGAGGGACCTCTGTCTCGTTCCCCTAAACTGCGGCAAACCGCAGCCTGTCGCGACCCCGTAGACCCCCTAGTTCGCCATTTTGACCCTCCCTTTACAGCCCGGATTTCCGCCTCAGGTGCGGAAGAGCACGCTCTCACGATTGAACATGCGGACCGCCAGCGCGAGGGCAATGGCCGCGTAGACACAGGACGAAGCAAAGATGAGAGACAAGTGCCCCCAGTGGAAAATCCCTGACACCAGTTCCTTGCACACGAGCGAAACGTTCAGGATGGGGATGAGGGAAAGCTGCAGATTGAGCTCAACCCCTGGCAGCATGGCGGAAAGCGCGGGCAGGATGATGACCACAATCAACGGGGAAACGTAGCTCTGGGCCTCCTTGTAACTCTTGGCAAAGAGCGACAACGCCAGCAAACCCGCGGAAAACAGCACCGCAATCGGCGCAACCATGGCCAGCGAGGCGAGAAATCCCAGGGGATCGATCTGCGGCATGGGGGACCGGGCGGCGGCCACGGCGGCGGAACCCACGGCTCGCGCCGGACCGGCTTCCGGCGCGAACAGCAGCGCGCCCAGGGGGAAAGTCGCCATGGCGGAAATTCCGGCGAGCACCACCGTCGACAGGGCCGATGTCAGCACGACGAGGAATTTTCCGAGGACGATCTCGGTGCGCCCCACGGGACTGCAGAGCAGGGTCTCGAGGGTGCCCCGCTCCTTTTCGCCCGCGGTCAGGTCCATGGCTGGATACATGGCGCCGGTGAAGCAAAGCAGGATGATGACGTAGGGGATGAACCCTCCGACCAGATTGCCACCGACCTTCTCCGGCGGAGCCACGTTCTGGCGGGTGATCTCGTAGGGCCTGACCAGGGCGGCGGGCAGGCCGCGTTCGGACAGGCGCGTCTGGATGGCCTTCTCGCGGTAGTCGCGAAAAAAGCGGTCGAGTTCGCCCGTGGCAAACCCCGACTTGATCTCACCGTCGTAGGTGTACAGCCGCACGGTGGACGGCCGGCTCTCGACCAGGGCGGCGTCAAAGTCATCGGGCAGTTCGACCGCGGCGCGCAGGGTCTTGTTCGAGATCAGGGTGCGGAAGTCGTCGCGAGTGGGCACGATCCGGATCCGCGGGTGGGCGGCGAGGGCGGCGCGGATCTCCGGCGAGTCCTTGGCCCCGAGCAGCATCACCCCCGGGGTCTCCGCACGCGCCTTGCGGATGATCTTGGCGGTGACGACCCCGAATCCCAGGATGATGATCGGTATCACCAAGGTGGGTACAATGAACATGGAGACGATCGTGCGACGATCCCGCAGGGCGTCGCGCAGCTCCTTCAGGTAGACGGTGACAATCTGGTTGAAGTTCATGCGGCCTCCTTTTCGCCGATCGCCTTGATGAAGATCTCCTCCATGTCGGTCTCACCGTAGCGCGCGCGCAGGTCGGCGAGCGAGCCTTCCGCCAGCAGACGTCCGCCGTGGATGATGCCGATGGTGTCGCAGAGTTTCTCCACCTCGCTCATGATGTGCGTGGAGTAGATGACCGTCTTGCCGCGCGCCTTGCAGTCGCGGACGAAGCGCAGGATGGTGCGTGCCGCCATGACATCGAGCCCGAGGGTGGGTTCGTCGAAGATGATCACCGCCGGATCGTGAATCAGGGTGCGCGCGATCGACGTCTTTTGTTTCATGCCGGTGGAGAACTTATCCACCCGGCGGTCGAGAAATTCATGCATCTCCAGGTCGTCGGCCAGGCGTTGCGTGCGGGCGGCCACCTCTGCGGCAGGCAGTCCGTTCAGCCGTCCGAAATAGGCGAGGGTCTCGCGGGCGGTCAGCCGGGCGTACAGCGCGGTGCTGGCGGCGAGGAAGCCGACCTGGGCGCGGACCTCGGCCGGCCGCTCCGTCACGGACAGACCGGCCACCGTGGCGGTGCCGCGCGTGGGCTTGAGCAGCGTGGCGAGCATGCGCAGCGTGGTGGTCTTGCCGGCACCGTTGGCGCCGAGCAGTCCGTAGATGCGCCCAGGATGGCAGGTGAACGAGACGTCCTGCACCGCCATGATCTGACCTCGTTTTTTATCGTGGAATGACTTGGTCAGGCCTTGCGCGACAATCATGGGGGAAATGGGAAGGGACGGCGGCTGGGAAGCGACCTGGGAAGGGAGGTGAAGTCAGGAGCCGATCGGATGCCAAGTCGTCTTGAATTCAACGAGGTTGCGGATCGGATAGAGGCCCTGGGCGCGTTCATCGAACCATTCGACTGGTGTTTCGGCCGGCTGGAGGTGCACCCGCTTGATCGAGTCGGCGGCGCCGAGTTGCAGGACTTTGGTCTCGGCGGCGGACGCCACGCCGCTGAGGGCGCGAAGGTGGGCGTGCGTGGCAAAGGTCGGGATCAGTTCTTTGCGGAATCCGGTCAGGAGGTTGACCACTCCGCCGGGCAGATCGCTGGTGGCGAGCATTTCGCCCAGGACGATGGCGGGGTAGGGTTTCGCCTCGGAGGCCAGGGCCACGACCGTGTTGCCACTGACAATGGCCGGGGCGATGAGCGAGACCAACCCGAGCAGGGGGGCTTCCGCCGGGGCGAGGATGCCGATGACGCCCATCGGTTCGGTCACGGTGAAATTGAAGTAGGGCGCGGCCACGGGGTTCACGTTGCCGAGCAGCTGCTCGTACTTGTCCGCCCAGCCGGCGTAGTGAATGAGCCGGTCGACGGTGGCCCCGACCTCGCGCGCCGCCGCGGTCAGGCCCTTGGGTTCGCCGGGGGAGAGCGCTGCGGCCAGCTCGCCCGTGCGTGCCTCGATCATCTCGGCGAGGCGGTAGAGGATCTGCCCCCGGTTGTAGGCCGTGCGCTTCGCCCAGCCCGGCCCGGCCTTGGCTGCGGCCTCGACGGCATTGCGCAGGTCCTTGCGGGTGCACTGCGGGATGTGACCGACAAATCCGCCGCGGACGTCCTTGAACGGAAACGTGCGCCCGCTCTCCGACCGGATGAACGCGCCGCCGACATAGACCTTGGGAGTCTTGGTAATGGTTAAACGAGGCATGTTATGAGACCACGAATGGACACGAATGGACACGAATTCGATCAGAGTACGACGCGTTTCCACTCCAGTTTGGGTTGGTGAAAGTTGAGCAGAAGACCCACACGAAGTCCCGCGATTCGAAGATAGTTGAGCATTTGCCCGTACTCGCGGTCTCCGATCGTCTCGACAACCTTTGCATCAACAATCAGTCGACGCTCGACGACCAGATCGGGGACAAACTCCCCAACACAGACCGATTTATACATGACATTGTAGCGTGGTTGCTGCTCGAAGGCGATTGCGCGCAGGCGGAACTCCGTTACTAGTGCATTTTCGTACGGCTTTTCGTTCATGCCGTGGCCCAGAGTCCGTAACACCTCCAGGGCGCAGCCGACGACGGAATAGACAAGTTCTCGCTCCAGGATCTCTTTTTCGTGTCCATTCGTGTCCATTCGTGGTCCCACGATCGGTTTCTCATCCGAGTTTGACGTAGTCGGCGAGGCCGTGGCGGCCGCCTTCGCGGCCGAAGCCGGATTCCTTGTAGCCGCCGAACGGGGAGGCGGGGTCGAACTTGTTGTAGGTGTTGGCCCAGACCACCCCGGCCTTGAGCTCCGTGCTCATCTTCAGGATACGTGAACCTTTGTCGGTCCAGACGCCGGCGCTCAGGCCGTAGGCGGTGTTGTTGGCCTTCTCAATCGCCTCCTCCACCGTGCGAAAGGTGAGCACCGAGAGCACCGGCCCGAAGATCTCCTCGCGCGCGATCCGGTGGCTCTGCTGCACGTCGGTGAACAGGGTGGGGCGGAAATAAAACCCCTTCGCCGGGAGCCGGCAGGGGGGCTGGTGGAGGGTGGCGCCTTCCTTGACCCCGGCGTCGACCAGCCGGCGGATGCGGTCGAGCTGCTCGCGGGAGTTGATCGCGCCGACGTCCGTGTTCTTGTCGATCGGATCCCCGACCCGCAGCACGCGGATGCGCTGCTTCAGTTTCGCGACCACGGCATCGGCCACACTCTCCTGCACGAGGAGGCGGGAGCCGGCGCAGCAGACGTGTCCCTGGTTGAAGAAAATGCCATTCACGATTCCCTCCACCGCCTGGTCGATCGGGGCGTCGTCGAACACGATGTTGGCCGCCTTGCCACCCAGCTCGAGCGTGAGCTTTTTCCCCGTTCCGGCCGTGGCCCGCATGATCCGGCGGCCGACCTCGGTGGAGCCGGTGAAGGCGATCTTGGCGGCGGAGGGGTGCGCCACCACCGCGGCGCCGGTTTCGCCGGCACCGGTGACGAGGTTGACCACGCCCGGAGGCAGCTCCGCCTCCTGGAGGATCTCGGCCAGTTTGAGCGCGGTGATCGAGGTGGTTTCGGCCGGTTTCAACACGACGGTGTTGCCGGTGGCGAGCGCGGGCGCCAGCTTCCAGGCCAGCATGAGGAGAGGGAAGTTCCAGGGTATCACTTGTCCCACTACACCATGCGGGGCGATCTCGCGGGCGCCGGGAAAGGCGTAGGCGAGTTTGTCCGCCCAGCCGGCGTAGTAGAAGAAGTGGGCGGCGGACATCGGCACGTCGAAGTCGCGCGACTCCTTGATCGGCTTGCCGCCATCGAGGGTCTCGGCGACGGCGAACTCGCGGGCCCGGTCCTGCAGCAGCCGCGCAATGCGGTAGAGGTACTTGCCCCGTTCGGCTCCGGAGAGTCGTGCCCAGGCGGGCTGGGCCCGGCTGGCCGCGGCATAGGCGGCGGCGACATCCCCCTCGTCGGCCAGCGCGATCTCCGCGAGGCGCTGTTCGTTCGCGGGGTTGATGGAGTCGAAGTACCGTCCGGCCGCCGGAGGCACGAAGGCACCGTTGATGAAGAGGTCGTAGCGCGGCTTCAGCTTCGGATCAGCGGTCTCGGGCGAGGGATCGAATTCCCAAAGGTCGCCGAAGATGAGTTCGGGAGCGGGACGCGAGGGACGGCGGGACGACTTCGCGGCGGGTGCGGCGGGCATAAGGAGAAGGGGAAGGGGGCGTGACCGGGCGTGGACGGATCAGGTCAGGGAAGACTCAGTAGCTTTCCGTGGCCTCGCTGAAAGCGTAGGGAGCCTGGTAGGCGCCGGTGCGCTCCTTTTCCAGCTGACGCAACAAATCGTTGAGCAGGGACGAGGCGCCGAAACGATAGCGACGGTTCGTCAGCCAGTCGTCTCCCAGCGTTTCCTTGACGGCGATGAGAAACGTCAGGGCCTGCTTGGCCGTGCGGATGCCGCCGGCCGGCTTCATGCCGATGGCCACGCCCGTTGCCAGGTAGTGATCCCGAATGGCATCAATCATCACCTGGTTGTTGCCGAGGGTGGCGTTCGATGAGGTCTTGCCGGTGCTGGTCTTGATGAAGTCACCGGGGCGGATCACCCGCATGGCCAGGAAGGAGGCGATGCGAATGTTGTCGTAGGTCTCAAGTTCGCTCGTTTCGAAAATCACCTTCAGGGCCGCTGCTCCGCAGGCTTCCACCACGGCGGAAATTTCGTCCTGCACCCGGTTGTACTCGCCCGCGAGGAAGGCGCCGCGGTTGATGACCATGTCCACCTCGTCCGCGCCATCCGCCACAGCCGCCCGTACTTCGGCGAGCCGGGTCGACAACGGAGCCTGACCGCTGGGAAAGGCGGTGGCGACCGAGGCGATCTTGACCGCCGAGGTCGGGCCCAGCGCCCGGCGGGCGTGGCGAACCATCGAGGGATAAACGCACACGGCGGCGACCGCCGGGATGGAACCCGGGTCCACTCCCTCCACCAGGTGAGGGTGCTGGGCCTTGACGCAGAGCGAGGCGACCTTCCCCGGAGTGTCCTTGCCCTCGAGGGTGGTGAGGTCGACCATCGAGACGGCCAGCTTCAAACCAAAGACCTTGGATGCTTTCTTGATCGAGCGGGTGCCATACTTGGCCACGCGCTCCTCGATGCCCACGGCATCAACCGGGCCCAGGTCGTCCAAAAATCGGCGAAATGCCGGGGTGAAAGCCGCACTCATTTAGCGGGCAACGCTGCCCCGTCGCGGCGTTGAAAACAACGGCAAACTCCGCAGGTTGCGATCCCCACCGTGCCACACATCCTACGGTAAAACCCGCATTCATGAGCGGATCCTACGCAATTCTACTCCGCTTCCTCCGACCACGCTGACACCGGCGGCGACTGGTTTCATGGATACGTGAAAAATTCACGACTTTACTTGGTAAAAAACACTTTAAGTAACTATATATAAATTATTTAAGTGGTGCCTGTTTCATCTGAATGCGACGCCGTGGAGCGCGTTTTTCGCATCCGGAATTTCGTTCAAAAATTTGTATCCCAAATGATCGCACTTCGGGCTTGAGCTCCACCGCATCCCTTTTCACGGTGGACCCTGCGTGGCAAATCCGGCAGTTACCCCTTCCGCTGTACCCTGTCGCAAATCAGCTCGTTGGCGTCTTGTATTGGCCCTGACGGTGATTTTGGCAGTGATTTCCGGAGGCGTGGCCTCGATGGAAGGCGATTCCCGGGTGGCCTTGCTGATTGGTGTGGCGCCGCTCGTGCTCGTGGCGCTGGTCTGCATGTGCAGCCCGTGCGTCAAGAACCGGGAATCCGACCACCACTGAGCCGCGCGACGGTGGCGGGCAGGAGTTCGTGTTCGGCCGCGTGGATCTTGGTCGCGAGGGATTCCAGGGTGTCGTGGGGCTCGATGCGCACGGCCGCCTGATCCAGGATGGGTCCGCCATCGACTTCAGGGGTGACGAGGTGGACGGTGCAGCCGGTGATTTTGACGCCGCGACGAAAGGCTTGGCCGATGCCATCGAGTCCGGGAAAGCTCGGCAGCAGGCTGGGATGAAGGTTAATGACTTTTCCTGCAAACGCGTTGAGAAATCCCGGCTTGAGGACGCGCATGAACCCCGCGAGCACAATGAGGTCGGGGTGAACGGCCGAAATGGCGGCGATCGCCCGGGCTTCACCTTCTCCGTCGAGCTTGGTCTTGAAAGGTGCCGGATCGATGAAATGCGCCGGAACGCCGAAGCGTGGTCCCAGGGCGAGCAAACCGGCATCGGCACGGTCCGAGAACAGGGCCACGACCCGGGCCTGTCCGAGGCGCCCGGCTTTTTCCGCCTGGAGGATGGCCTCGGCATTGGAGCCGCGACCGGAACCGAGAATCACCACGCGCATGGAGGTCTGGTAGGAATCGGATTAGAGTTCACCGGCAGCTTTGATCTTGGCGATCAGCTGGGTCGTACTGAAACCGGGGAGGAAGGGAAGGAAGGTGATGCTCGCCCCCACGCGCTCCAACGCGGCACGTTCTCCTGGGTCAAGTTTGTCCAGCGTGTAGTCGCCTGCCTTGGTGTAGACGTCGGGGCGCAAGGCCTCAATCTCGGCGGTCAGTCGCGGGGTGCGAAAAATCACGACCGCGGTCACACAGCTCAGCGCCGCCAGCGCGTAGGCTCGCTCGAGTTCGGACTGCACGGGACGAAGGGGACCCTTGAGGGCGCGGACACTGGCATCGGCATTGAGGGCGACGAAGAGGGCATCCCCGAGGCGGCGCGCCTGCTGCAGGTAGTAGAGGTGACCCGTGTGCAACAGATCGAAGACGCCATTGGTCAGCACCACGCGCTGTCCCACGGCACGCAGGTCGGTCCGAAGGACCACGGCGGAATCCAGGCTGTGGAGCTTCGGGTTTTCGAGGGAGCTCACAGAGACGAGGGCCCGTGCGTTCAGCGTCGCTCCACCCCGGACGGCACCCCGGCCTGGGCGAGCTTCGGGGCAATCAGCGTCCCGGGCAGGCCCGCCACCACCGTGGCGGTGGGTTTGACTTCGACCACGACGCGAAACGTGCCAAAGGCTGCATCAATGACCGGGTCGACATGTTGGACGGTACCCGGTACGGTCACGTTTTGGTCGTTCAAGTCCACCACCTGGACGGAAACCGTCTGTCCCGCCGTGAAGAGACCGAGGTGGGAGGCGTCACAGTAGACGACGAGGGACAGCGCGGAAACGTCCACCACCGAGGCAATGGTCTCAAACCGTTCGACGGCCTCGCCGATGGATTTGCTCGTCTTCAGGTAGATTCCGGCAATCGGGGAGCGCAGGGTGCGGTTGTCGAGGCGGGCCTGGGCAAGGTCGAGTGCGGCCTTGGCTTGGTCGCGTCGGTTTTTGAGCACCACGGCGTTGGACCGGTACTCCTCGTATTGTTTGTCGGCGAGGATCTTGTCCCGGAAAAGGGCCTCGGCGCGGGTCAACTCCAAGGTGGCGCGTTCATTTTCCGCCTCGATGGCGCGGAGGGTGGCCTGAGCCTGGGCGACTTCGGCGACTTCCTGCTGGGAATCGAGGCTGATCAGCGGGTCGCCAGCGGACACCGTAGTGCCCTCGGGAACGTGGAGTTTCTCCACCACGCCGGCGGCGCGGGAGCTGAGCTTGGGATCCTGGCGGGGTGCGAGAATCGACCGCAGGGATCCTCGACTGACTCCGTTCAAGGGATCCGACGAGCGAACCGTCTGCGCCCCGGCCGGAAGCGCCGCGGCGAAGAGCAAACCCAGCAACAGACAGGAACGAATCTGGGAAACGAATCGGGACATGGATAAAATCAAAGGGAGGCCGGAAAGGAGGGAACCACGGATGGACACGGATGGACGCGGATTCAAACCACGGAGGTCGGATGGGTTACCACGAAGGGACACGAATTACGAACCACGGACAGGGCGCCGACCCAGCCACCCAGGTTCTAGGGTTCGGTTCCAAATTCGTGTCAATTCGTGTCCATTCGTGGTCAAAACTCCGAGTTCGTAATCCGAATCCGCGTCCATCCGTGTCCATCCGTGGTTAAATCCTGCCGTAGCCCGGGAGCTTAGGTGAAGCGCAGGCGAAGGAAGTTGATGAAGTCGTGGAAGAGGACGTAGGCGATGGGGCGTTTGCCGCAATCGAAGGAGGCGCGGCCGGCGAAGCCGGATTTGAGGACGTCGAGCTGGCTGGGCTCGGCTTCAAGGGGGAGGGAGACCTGGAAGGAGTACTCGCCGCGGGAGGAGTCCAGGCCGTAGCTGAGCTGATCGCGGTGGGCGAGGACCAGGTCGTAGGCGTGGGTGGGGTTGGCGGCGAGGCGGACAGAGCCGGCGATGGGGCTGTGGTCGGCCAGGCGGTAATCGAGGGTGCGCAGGTCCTGTTCACGCAGGTCGATGCGGACTTTCCAACTGCGCGGGTCGATGACTTCGAGCATCGACTCGCCGGGTTTGGGGACCTGGCCGATGCGGTTGGCGAGGTTGCCGGCACCCAGGACGATGCCATCGAAGGGGGCGCGCAAGGTGAGACGCTCGAGGTCGCGTTCGTACTTTTCCAGCGCGATCCGGTTCTTGTTCGCGGCGAGCCGGGCGCTTTGCATCTTCAGCTCGTCGCGGGCGGCCATGGCGGAGTCGGCCTCGATGAGGGAGCGGTCCAATTCCTGGCGCAGCGAACTGATCTGCAGCTCCAGGTCGAGGGTTTCAAACCTGGCGAGGACCTGGCCGGCGGTGACCGCCTGGCCTTCGCGGACCTCGACGGAAAGCAGCTTGGTCGCGGCGAAGGCGGCCAGGGAGGTGCGCTCGCGGGGCTCGACGCGGGCCTCGCCCTTGACGTTGAAGCTGATCGGGAAAACCAGCAAGAGCAGCAGGACCAGGGCGGGGACGCCGAAGCGGACCCACTTCTCGCGGCGAGGTGTATTGACCACCTTGTTACGAGCGTTGATCCAGCGGCGGGCGAGGCGGGCGGCGGGCTGGCGCTGCCAGTACAGGGCGGCGCCGAGGGTGCGGCCGGCGGAAATGGCCAGGTCGCGCATCTGCAGGATGGTGGCGTCGAGTTTCTCGGGCTTCTTGATGCCCTCGAACAGGAGGATGCCGCGCACGCGTTCCTGACGGTCGAACAGCGGCATGACCGTGGCCCAGTTCATGGGGACGGCGTCAAAGTACTCGTTCACCTCGGCCGGGCGGGTGGCCACCTTGGCCGGATCGCGCTGGACGAGCGTCAACTGCATCGTGGGCCGGGCGCCGGCGGTGGGTTTGACCGGCTTGGTCTCGGGTTCGGACTCCTCGGTGTCATCGGCGGTGACCTCGGTGGACGAGACGGTGGCCGGAGCAGAGGCAGCGGCAGAAGCAGCGGCAGCCGCTTTGCCCTCGAGCGGCCTGGGGTCGCCCGGCTGGGCGGCGGCGGTGGGAGTGATGGAAATCTCGCTGTCCTTGTGGGAGCCGTTGACGCCATTGACCCCGTTGACCGGTGCGCCGTTGGCGGGTTTGCCCGGCAGGGAGGCCGCGGGAGGCGGGGAGAGTTTGGCTTTGCGCTTGGCAGAATTTGCCAGCGACATCTGCGTCAGGCGTTCGGCCAGGCGTTTGAGGATGACGGCTTGTTCGCTGCGCGGATGCGGACGACGCAGGCCGCTGGAGGCGCCCAGCTCGTAGTCCTGATCCAGGCCGATCCAGTTTTCATCGACCGGCTCATCGCCGCGGCCCTTGGCCACGAGCAGGGAAACGCGGTCGCAATTGACCGCTTCGCGGGCGTAATTGACGATGTTCCAGCCGACCGACTCGACGTCGGTTTCACCGGAAATCTCCTCGAGCAGTTTGGCGTAGGTGGTGACCCGGGTGACCTCGGCCGCGAGATCGCCGCTGCGGCGCGCCTTGAGGTACAACTCCACTTCGCCGCAGATCTGGCGCAGGAGGACGGCCCGCAGCTGACTGCCCTGGGCATCGACCGGGACAAACCACACATGGAGGACCCCGACCACGACATTGGCGCTGAGGATCGGGACAAAGAAGACCTCGAAATTGGTGGAATTAAACAGCGTCAGTTCCTCGGGCGCCGGTGCATCCTGAGGCTGCAGACCGGGCAGATTGCCGGCGGGCTGGAGCTTCGGGGGCAGGGTGAGCGGGTGACCGGTTTCAGCGACGCGGTGAAGGGCCTTGCGGAACGATTCAGCCAGCTCCGGAGCCTCCTTTAAACCCAGGGAATCCCAGCCACTGGCAACCATGCGCTGGAAGCTGCGGCCGGCGAGCATCTCATAGGAAAGTCCCTGCGGGCGAAGCAGTTGCAGGATGCATTCGGCGTGAGCCTTCAAATACACCGGGAAGTCCGGAGACTCTTTGGCGAGTTGCGCCAGTCGGGCCGAGACGTCGTTGAGCTGCCTCTGGACGTGTGCGGCGGCGTTGGGAGATGCTGTCATGCGTGACCGTTAAGCGAAAAGCGTCTCGTGTTTTGCCCCTCTACGAAAGCCTAAAATGAAGGGGAGTACTGCGCGAGTGTGGATGAGTTGCGATACGGGCGAAGGTGAACCAGGCAGGGTTGAACCACGGATGGACGCGGATGGACGCGGATTCGAACTACGAACTCGGAGTTGTGACCACGAATGGACACGAAGGGACACGAATGGCGAACGCAGAGGGACATTTGAGCCAGGCTCGGTGGTTCCAATTGCCCGCAGGACTGACTTAACCCAACGACTGCGATTGAACCACGGATGGACGCGGATGGACGCGGATTCGAACCACGGAGGTCGGATTGGTTAGCACGAATCCCGCGACTGCGGGACGAAGGGACACGAATGGCGAACGCTGGGGGACATTCGAGCCAGGCGCGGTGGTTCGATTGTCCCAAGCAGCCACTCCGGATTCGTGTCAATTCGTGTCCCTTCGTGGTCAAAATTCTGGGGTTTGGGTCTGGTTTGCCTGATCGAAGTCCATTTGTGGTTGATTCCCTTTGGTGGTGAGGGGCTTAGGTCCGTTCGGGTGGGCGATTGTTCCGTGGTGGGGGGAACAAAGTTGGCGGGAGGCGAGTCGGCATTTCGTCCTTCCCTGAATCGGCGTTTCGAGTCAGGTTGGTCTTTTTTACATGTTGCGTCGATCGATCCTTAGCCGGCGACAGAGTCCATGGAAGGCAGCGGGTGCGGTGATGCTGGCGATGAGCCTGGGCGTCCCGACCGGTCGGATGGACGAGGCGGAGCGCAAGGACCTGCCGTGGTACCAGGACGTGGCGGCGGAAGCAAAGGACACGGCACAGGGCGTGGGGCGAACCGTGAACCGGGGCGTGCAAGGCGCCTATCGCGGCCTGCAATGGCTGGGCCGGGGCGTGGGGTCGTTTTTCAGTCCCTTCGCACCGGGGCTCGAACCGATCTCCGGCCCCGCATCGGTTTATCAGCGGCGCCCGGACCGACGGGGCATGATTTATCGGACGGGTCGTGAGGTGGCGGCACCCCTGACCATGCCGCCGCCGAGCCCGGAGGTGACGGCCCCGGGATATGTCTGGAGCCTGGAAACGGCGATTGCGCGGGCATTGGTGGCCAATCCCGGAATCGTGGAAGCCAGACTGATGCTCCAGCGTCAGAAAGGCGTGGAGGTGGAGGTCGGAGCGAAACGGTTGCCCCAGCTGGCGATCACCGCCTCGGCCGACCGTCGCGACCCGGACGCGATCGATCGCTCCAATAACGAAATCCTCTTCCCGAGCACGCGCACCTCGATTGCGGACCGCAGCTACGACGTGCGGGTCGAGGTCAGGCAAATGCTCTTTGATGGCGGAGGGGTGTCCAATTCGGTCAAACGCGAGCGACTCCAAACCGCCCAGGCAAAAATGGCGCTGCAGGTGGCGGCGTACCGGACGGTGGCGCTGGTCAAGCAGCACTACGAGGCGGTGTTGTTTCGGGTGGCGACCCTCGAAAATGTGAAGCGACGGGAGGCGTCGCTGCGGCAGATCGCCGATTGGACCGAACGACGGTTCAAACTGGGGGAGCAACCGGAGCTGGAGTCGCTGCGGGCGCAGACCGAACTCAAACTGGCGCAGTCCGACCTGGTGCGCGCCGAGAGCGAACTGCGGCAGGCGAGAGTGGGCCTGGCGCGGCAATTGTATTTGCCGGTGAGCGACAACAAGGCGCCGGACATGGTGCTGTCGGGTGAACTCAGTCCCAAGAGCGTGTCTCTCCTTTTGGACGATGCGATCAGCCTGGCCGCGGCCAACCGCCTGGACCTCCAATCGGGCAAGCTGCAGATCAAGGCGGCGGAGCACACGGTGAAGGCAATCCGCTCGGACAACCTGCCCAAGCTTGAAGTGGTGGCCGGGTACGGCACGCGCACCTCGTACTACAATTATGAGCGGGAGGTGAAGGGCTGGACAGTGGGAGTGAGCGGGCGGTGGAGCCTGTTCGATGGCCATGCGACCCGGGGGCGGCTGCAGACGTACCGCACGGAGCAGCAGGTGGCGCAGGTGCGGGTGGAGAATTTGGACATGCAGGTGCGCACCGAGGTGGTGGAACTGTTTGCGCGGCTCGATCAGGCGAAGGCTGCGCTCGCGGCGCAGACCGACGCGAAGGCGCTGGCGGAAAAATCGCTGGTGCACGCCCGCCGCGCGTATGAATTGGGACAAGCCAACCTCGAACAGGTGCTGGAAACCGAAAACGTGCTGCTGCGCAGCCAGAACGCCTGGGCCGAGACGGTGGTGACCCTCAATGCGACCATCGCCCAGCTGGAATTTGGAGTGGGAGGAGTCTTGCCCGGGAACCGGGATGTGGGCATGGAAGTCCTGCCATGAGTGATGCCGCCGTTGCGACGGTAAGCCAGGTCCCGGCCCGGGACGAGTCCCCGGCCATCAATGAACAGCGGCTGCGCCTGGCCGAGTCGATGCCCGCGCCCCTGCGGGTCGACCTGGTGATCCGACGGCAGCAGTTCAAGTACGAGGACTACTACGTGGTGAAGGACCCGCTGTCGCTCACCTACTTCCGGCTGCAGACCGAGGAGGCGTACATCGTCGGGCTGCTCGATGGCCGGCGCAAGCTGCGCGACATCTATGCGGAGTACCGGGCGCACTACCCGAACTCGGACCGCTCGATCGAGGATCTCGCGCTGTTCATCAATCACCTCGGGACCAGTGGCCTGCTCTCGATCAATGCGAGGGCCTTTTTGGATACGGCTCGCTCGCACAAGCCCTCCACTCACTGGCTGGTCATCTGGGGCAAGGTCGTCTCCTCGGTCCTGTTCTTCAAGATCCCGCTCGTCGATCCCAGCCCCTGGCTGGGCAAACTGGTGCACGCGGTCCGCTTTGCGTGGACCAAGTGGTTTGTCACCCTGAGCATCCTGTTCATCACCGGCACGCTTGGGCTCCTTGCGGTCAACCACGACGAGTTTAGCCGGCCGGGGATCAACTTCTTTTCCGCGAGCAATTTTTTCCTGATCTGGGTGACGGTGATCGTCATCAAGACCTTCCATGAGTTCGGGCATGCCGCGACCTGCCGGAGGTTTGGCGGGGAGGTGCATGAGATGGGCGTGTGCCTGATGTGTTTCACCCCGTGCGGGTACGTCGACGCCTCGGATGCGTGGATGATGCGGCACAAGCGTCACAAGATCTACACGACGATCGCCGGGGTGTTCGTGGAGCTGAACCTCGCGGCCCTCGCCGCGCACCTGTGGTTGAACCTGCCCGACGGGCTGGCGAGGAACCTGGCCTTCAACGCCATGCTCGTGGCGAGCATCAACACCTTGCTGTTCAACGCCAACCCCCTGATGCGTTTCGACGGGTACTACCTGGTGTGCGACCTGCTGGAAGTGCCCAACCTGCGTGGCAAGGCGATCTCGTACTGCTCGTACCACCTGCAGCGGCTGATGCTCGGGTACCGCAACCGGCAACAGGAGGCGACGCTTGGGGACGACGCGCAGGGCAAGGTCTTCATCACGTATGCAGTGCTTGCGTACGTGTACATGATCTTCATCATCTACGGACTGACCCAAATCTTCGCCCGGGTCATGGCGCCGTACGGCCTGCACGACCTGGGACTCTTGCTCGGGTTTTTTGTCGAGGGATCGTTTGTGGCGTTGCCGTTTATCAAAGTCTTTATGGATGCGTTCAGCCCCGGAGCCCACATCGTGAAGCTAGGACCGACCCGACGGTACGTGCTGCGCACCCTCGCCGTGATCGCGGTGGTGGTGGTGCTGCTGTTCACGGTCCCGACGCACCACAACGTGACCGCGCAGGCGGTGGTGGGGGCGGCAAAGTCGGAGGCGATCTCACCGTCGGTGGGCGGCATGATCCAGGAAGTGTACGTCAAAACCGGCCAGCGGGTGAAGGCGGGCGATCCGATCGCCCGGATTGAAAACCCCTCCGTGGATGCGGAACTGGCGCAGCGCCAGGCCGACTGGGAACGGGCGAGACTGCGGTTTTCCGCGTTGCAGGCGGACTCCAGCTGGAGGTCCCTGGAACTGATGCCCGAAGTTGCCAAGGCGATGGACCAGGCCCGCACGGAAGTGCAGCGGGTGCAGGCCGACTATGACCGGCTGATCCTGCGCGCCACGATCGACGGAGTCGTCTGGGGTCGCAACCTGGAACAACTGATCGGCCAGTACGCCGACACCTCCGGAGTGCTGCTGCGCATCGCCGATCCCAGCACCCTGCGCCTGCTCATCGCCGTGCCCGAGGAAAAGGCCGAGGTGGTCGAGGTCGGCAATCCGGTGAAAGGCCGCTGGCGGGCCGATGGACGCGCCTTTGAAACCACGGTGCGCGATGTGCCGCGACAGCCGGCCAGCCTGCGTGAATACACTGCCGGCATGCTCAGCGTTTTTGGTGGCGCCGCGCCCCTGACCGCGCAGACCCACGCCAATCAGATGCCCGAGTACCCGATCTACCTGATCGAGGCCCACCTCGCTGGCGTGCCCGAACAACTCACCGTCGAAGGCATGCGCGCCCAGGTCACCATCGAGGGCCGCCAGACCACCTACGCCAGCCGCCTCGGCCGCTGGTTCATGCGCCTGCTCGGCTTCAAGAAGACCCGTGTCTAGCTTCCGACCGGCGATACGATCAGGCGGACCGAAGGGGTACTACTGCTTCTGGTACCACTCGCCGGACTCTTGTTGCAGCCAGACGCCCGGTGTACTGCTCTTGGCAATCTGGCGGGCGCGCAATCTTCCGACCTGTTCTACGGAGGCTCCGCCTTGTCCCTTCCCGATTTCGGCATAGACCAACAGTCGATCCTGGTTTTCCGCCGCGGAAACGGACGCAGCGTTATCCACATTCTGACGGACTTCAGTGAGGCCGCGGTTGTTTTCTCCGATCGCGCCCTTTTTTCTCAGGGCGTCGAGCGCGGGGAGCCTCTGTTCCATGCGCGACTTGATCGCACCGAGGTCCTCGGCACGGGTCACAACGACCGAGCCGAACAGCGAAACGAACAGGGAGAAGCAAAGCAGAATGCGTTTCATGGAAATCAAAGTTTGGCGGGTGGGGTGGCAATCACGGTCGATTTCTGATCGAGGTCGCCAAAGAAGTCGGTCAGCGCCCGGTCCACCTTCACGTTCACGTCGACCACGGCATGCACCTTGATTGGATCCATGGATACATGGATGCAGCCCGCCAGGAGAAGTGGGGAAAAGGCGGTGAGAAGGACGAGCCTGCGCATGAACATGAGTATGAGTGAACCACAGATTGAGACTAGCAATTACCGGCAAAGTTTCGTCGCCCGGAGGACGATTAATAGGGCGAGGAGTATATACTTCACAAACAGTTGGTGATCATTTATTTGTGATGCTTGAAATGGAGTTCTCCATTCCGATTCGCAATACCTGATCGAGTGGGCCGGAGACGTTGACCTCGAAGCTGACTGACTCCACCACTCCCGGGACCTTCGGACGCGCACTCATTGCCACCCGTGCGGTGCGGCCCAGGTCGTCGCCATTGGGTTGCGTGCGAAGTTCGAGCTCGTCGACGACGAGCGGCAGTTCGCCCATCTCGATCGCCCTGAGTACCTCCCGCGCCGGATTGGTCACGGTGAAAAGCCGGCCGAGTCCTCCCGTCCACGCTGGCAGCAGTGAAAGTGTCCCCGGAACGCGGTCCGTAAGAAAACCAGGTTGGGGAAAGAGCCGGATCTCCACCGCGTCGAGGCGGTCGAGGCGCAGGCTTCCCACGCCCAGAGCGATGCCAGAATGCGGATCCCAGGTAATCCCCAAGCCTCCGCTGACATTGCCGTGTGCTTCCAGGATCACCTTCGGAAGGAACAGGGCCACTTCTGCGAGGGCCACCTCCTTGGCGGAGATTTGGGCCTTGATTGACGACATTCCCTGGTCGGACACGGTGAACGAAAATGGATCCGCGCTCAGCCGTCCGCCCAGGGTTTCAACGACGACGGAGGCGACCCTCACACGATTGCCGTTTTCGATCTGAAATTCGCAATGTCCGTTTCTGATCTCCACGCCTGCCACCGCAGCGCGCGCGAACCGCAGCGATTGCCCGCGTGGGCTAATAAGCCGGGCGAGGTCGTCGATCTGGAGCCCAAGTTCGATGCCGGTGACGTCGGTCGATCGCGATATGCTGACGACGGCACCGTCCAACCACTGAATGGCAGCTGTTCCCGAGAGTCCCTCGGTGGTTCGCACGCCGCGTGATTTGGCCAGCAATCGGCCACGAACTTGGAGATCATCATCACGCCACGTCGGAACCAGCCGGGCCAGGAGCGGCTTGAACCAGACTTCGAGATCGATCTCCGCCTCCTCCATAGTCCAGGTTGCGAGCGCAGTGCCCGGTTCGTAGTGTAGCATGGCCCGCGCGAGCAGTCCCTTTCCTTCCAGGCCAACGCGCGCCTGCAGTCGTCCGGCCTCCGCAGGTGTCACCTCGCAAGTCCAAACCACCGGCGGGCAACCCGCCCAGACGAGTGTCCCGCTGAATGAACCTGACATCGGCGGAAGGGACGGCGCGGAAAACGATGGACACTGGCACAGGAAACCCGTGAGGAGGCTGCAAACGAGTTTCCGCAAATGCGCGATCATGCCGTTTGGGAAATTGAATGCCAAACCACCGAAATGGCGAAATGAAAGCGCAGTTGGGCCCGCGCCGCGCCGGTTTCGATTTGTACCCCACTCGCTCACGGGGCAGCGTGAAGCAGCCTATGTTGTTCCGCCCCCTTCAACGCCTTGCAGTTCTTTTCTTTGTCGCAGCTGTGCTGCTCACGCGGCCCGTTGCCTCCGCCCCCGGCGGCCAAAGCAGTGTGGCGGGATTTGATGCAGCGCGGCTCAACCGCCTGGACGTACTGATCCAAGGGCACATCGACCAAGGCCAGCTGGCGGGCGGCGTGCTCTACCTGACGCGCGATGGCAAGACGGTCCGAAACCAGCCCTATGGCTGGCTTGATACAGCGGCCAAGCGGCCGATGCAGCCGGACGCCATTTTTCGCATTGCGTCGATGAGCAAGGCAATCACGTCGGTTGCCATCATGATCCTCTATGAGGAGGGGAAATTCATGCTCCATGACCCGGTGTCAAAGTACATACCGGCCTTCAAATCCTCCACGGTGGCGGTCGCTCCCGGACCCGATGCGCCTCCGGGCACCACGTTTGTCACGGTCCCTGCCAAGCGACCGATTCAGATCCGCGACCTTCTCACGCACACGGCTGGCCTGACCTATGGTGACGGTCTGGCGGTGGAGCTGTACAAAAAGGCCGGCTTGCACGGATGGTATTTTGCGGACAAGAACGAGACAATTGGCGATTGTATCAATCGACTGGCGACACTCCCGTTGCACGGTCATCCGGGGGAAGCCTGGCAGTACGGCTATGCCACCGACGTACTGGGCTATCTGGTGGAGGTCGTTTCCGGACAACCGCTTGATCGGTTCATCGAAGAACGCATATGCCGGCCGCTCAAGATGGTGGACACGGCGTTTTTTCTTCCACTGGAAAAAGCCGGCCGGCTCGCTCCCGTGTATGGAGTGGAGAAAGGTGCTCTGGTTTTGAACGAGACCGTCGAGCAGAGCGACTACGTCAAGGGACCGCGCAAGTGCTTTTCTGGCGGGGCCGGGCTGCTATCCACCGCGCAGGATTACGGCCGGTTTCTGCAAATGCTCCTCGGACGGGGAGTGCTGGATGGCGTTCGCGTGCTCTCACCGAAGTCAGTGGAATTGATGCACGCAAACCACACCGGGGACCTGTACCGCCGGGACACCTCGGCCTTCGGTCTCGGATTCTGGGTCAACCAGGATCCCGGCTTCTTCGGCGAACTGGGTAGCGAGGGAGCATACGGGTGGGGGAGTGCCTACTATCCGCAGTACTTCATCGATCCGAAGGAACGCCTGGTGGGAATCTTCATGACGCAACTGCGTCCGGCCGGCGGCCTCGACCTCAATCAGAAGTTCAAGGTCATGATCTACCAGGCGTTGGTGGAGTGAGTGATTCCGGCTAGCTGCGAGGAGTTCCTCGATGCAGCTGCCACGAGTTCCAGAGGTTGTGCCAGAGAATGTAGAACGTGGGACCGAGGGCCACGAGCGGACTCGCATAGGTCAGGGCGAGGTAGAGCGTGAAGGTCGTGTTCTTCTGACCAAGGGATTGACTGGCCTCCCGGCCGAAGTGCACTCCTCCGATTCGTCGTCCCAGCCAGAAATTGGCGGCGCACAACAGGGCCGTCAGCGTGCCGATCTTGAATAGGAGCGCGACGGGTGCGACGGGCGGAGTGCGGACAAAATGTGAGGTGTTGGCTGTAATCAGAAAAAGGGAGATCAGCCACAGGGTGAAAGAAAACCCCTGCAGACGTTCGGGCCAGGCCTTGGCGGGAGGATGTATCCGCCGTACCACCCATGCTGCGATCAATGGCGCGAAAACGACCTGGGCAACGCTGGAAAACACCTGAAGGAAAAGGGCGGGCTCAATTCGACCGATTACGACCGGAAGCAGCACCGGAAGCGCGATCGCAATGGAGAAATTAGTGATGAGAAACGCGGCGACCACGTAGTCCACGCGGCCTTTGAGGAACCCCACGATCACGGGGGCTGCCGTGGCCGTCGGCGTGATGCCGGCAAAGAACAGGGCCAGAGCCACATCCCGTCCCCCCATAAGCCAGCCCGCCAGCCAGCCGGCACCACCCATGGCCACATTGGCAAGCAAGAGCCAGCCGTGGGAACGATGAACGATGTTCAGCCTGAGCGGTGTTTGCAGGAAGACGAGAAAGAGCAGAGTGATGATCAGCCAGCGGATCGCGCCGGCGGCAACATGTGCGCCCGGTAGCAGTGCGCCGACTGCCATCGCGCCAATGAGGGCACCCGTCCGAAGGGTGGAGGACCTCACGAGGATCCCGGACGCAAAGGAGCCGGTTGAATCATGGACCCGAGCGCCGAGACTCCCAGGAAGAGCGCAGCAACCGTGTCTCCTCGAGGAGGGTAAGCACGGCTTGGTGCAGGAGGTTCGAGTCCGGGGGGGTGGATGCGGCAGTGTCGTCCGGGTCACCGAGTCCCGCTTCCCTGAAGAGCCGGAGCCGCTCGAGGATCAAATCGCGAATTTCAGTCGCGTTGTCCACGCCGTGAAACACGGCGGTGTGCAGTGAGTCGGTCCGGCGGTGATCCGGTCCCGACTCGTCGCCACCGCCTCCGGCCGACTGCACTCGGACGTCGGCGATCCCGAGCAGGCGTTGCAGCGGCCCCTGGGTGACTTCGACCTGCTGTAGGTTGGCAAAACTCATCGTCATTTCATGCAGGCCGTAAATGCCCTCTCGAATCCGCAGGCTTCGATCCGTTACAAGGTACCAGCGAAGCTCGTAGTCGAGTCGCACTGCGGTGTAGGTCACCGGCAGCGAGGCGACAAAACCCGCCAGCACCAGTATCTCAACGACCGTCATGACTGAGAAAACCCAGGGTGGAGTCCTTTCAGCAACCCGGGATAGATTCTGCCGAACGTCTCTCTGACGTGATTTGGACCGGGCCTTTTTCCCAGTCGTGGAGGGAGCGGAGGCCGGCTCGACCGCCGCCGGAGAGGAGGGTGCGGCTGGAGACGCGGTCTCGGGGGCGGGCGCCGTCGGTGCGGTCGGCGTGGGCGTGCCTGATTCGGCCGGTGGATTGCGCAGAGCGGCCGCCTCGTTTCGTACGTATTGAAAAAAACCGAGGGAGAAGAGGATGCCGACGAGTGCGGCCACCTGGGCGACGGCCCACCGTGCGAGCCGGAACTGATAGTAGCGCCGGCCAGCTCGGAAGGACCGCAACGAACCCGGGGCACCCGCGGGCGCGGTGGGCGCCAGGGGCACGCGCAGGGCCTTGAGCAGGAGGGTGCGGATGTGTTCAAACATCGGTGGACTTTCCCACGTGCGGACTCGAGGCGAGAGCGAGACGAAGCTCGCGAACCTCGTGGGCCACCGCCTTCAGCGCCTCCACCACCCCGGTCTCGGAGTCGGCGATGGACGGGGCGGAGGCGATCCGGCCCTCGCTGGCCGACTGGACTCCACGCATGCGTGTGTAGAGAAAATCGCGGATCAACTCGAACTCCCGAAACCCTTCCAGGGTCATTTCAGCTCCTGAGTTGCCGCTGGCGGTCTGGATCTGAACGCGACACAGCCCAAGCCAGCGCTCGACCAGATTCGAATGGAGGTGTATGTCCTGTATTCTCGAATACTGAATGATGATCTCCCGGCGGAACAGCAGGCCCCAGCTCATGGAGATCCCCTCGGCTGAAAAGCGATACCGCATCGTGTGATATCGGAACCAGGCCACGGTCGCCAGGACCGGGAAGAGAGGCAGGATCACGAGACTGCGGAGCAAGTAGTAGGTCCAAAGGCTCGGATGCGGACGCACAAGGGAGAGAACAGGATGGTCCTCGAGACGGGCGTTCATCCCTCGAGACAACGGAACTCCAACGCCTACGGCAAGGGCAGGTTCAGCGCCGGGCCGAACTTGCGGTCACCGCGCTTCCGGATAGGCGACCCAATCGGGTTCGAGGAGCTGTTCGATCGCCTCGCGCAAAGTTGACGCCAGCACGGGTTGCGGCAGAATCCGGTCCGCACGCCGCTCCAGAAAAGCGAGCGTGACCACGGGATTGGCGTCGGCAGACAAGACGATGAACTTGCCCGGGAATCCGACCGAGCGCAGCTCGTCGGCAAATCGGATGCCCAGCAGGCCATCGAGGTTGACGTTCAAGATCACTGTATCGTGGGGATCCTGCCGGGCGGCGAGTGTCGCCAAGGCCGCAAAAGGTAGCGAGAAGCGGCGAACTTCCCAACCGACGCTCTCCAAAGCTCGGCACAGGGTAGGGGATCCGACTTCCGATGGATCGACCCAGAAGAGGGTGCCACGGGTATCGGCGTTGGTCGTCCGGCCCGAGCGGCCCGCAGTCGTATTGACCGAATTGGTGGTCATTTTATGCGGTTCCCATCCGGTGCGTCGGGCGCGTTTATCTCTTTGACTGTACGCGGGTTAATCGCAACCCGGCCGAGCCCGGTGCGCAAATAGAGGTCTTCCACCTGCTTTCTCGCCCAGGGTGTCCGGCGAAGGAACACCAAACTGGACTTGATACTGGGATCAAACATAAAGCACCGAATCGGAATGGTTTGTGCCATTTTATGCCATCCAAGCGCCGCCACCAGGTCAGTCAGGATGCGCTCAAGGGTCTTGCCGTGGAGCGGGTCCTTGGAGGGTGCGGGAGCAGGTGCGGTGGAGTGCTTCATGCGCGCCGAATTTGACCTACGCAGGAATGCCGCGGCGCGTAAAGGGAGGAGACTACTAACATGTCGAACCGGCGATTGCGCATGGGTATGGGAGTTTTGGACCCGGGAGTTGCGGCTTCGACGAAAATGACGGCACAAGCAAACCTCGCCAGGGTCCTATCTTGAGAACACCCTCACCCCATGAAGTCGCGCCACCGTACCCTCAGCGTCCTCCTGCTTTCGGGCGCCACCTGGCTGGTTGCCGAGCCCGCGCAAGCGCCCAGCGCCGCCACACCTCCGGCTCCAGCCTCTGTCGGTCAGGCACCGGCTCCGGTCGTTGCTTCGCCGCAATCCGTCACCGCTCCGGAGGCTGCCCCGCCGGTCGCTCCGGTGCCATCTGACCAGGAGCTGGAAAAACTGGTGGCGCCGCTGGCCCTTTATCCGGATCCGCTGGTGGCCCTGATTTTGCCGGCTTCCACATCACCTTCCGACATCGTGCTGGCGTCGCGGTACCTCAAAGCGAATCCGCAGGCGACGGCCTTTGACAGCCAGTCTTGGGACGATGCGGTGAAGCTGCTTGCCCGCTATCCCACGCTGGTTGCGTGGATGGACGAGAACCTCGAATGGACGAAGCAATTGGGCGAAGCGTTCATGCAGCAGCCTTCCGCGGTCATGACGGCCATTCAACGGGTTCGCGCCCGGGCCAAGGCGAGCGGTGTGCTGGTGGATACGCCCCAACAGACCGTGGTGGTGGAAGAGGAGGACATTCGCATCGTTCCCGCGTCTCCCGATGTCATCTATGTTCCCACCTATGATCCGGCGATTCTTTACGTGGGCGGGGTCTACGCGCGCCCGGCAACCTACCTGACATTTGGCATAGGATTCCCTGTTGGCTACTGGCTTGCCTATGACTGTGACTGGCGTTTCCGCACGGTACGGTACGTTCACAGTCCCCATCGGTCTCACTATTGGACGAGCTATCACCGACCTGCCGTTTCGGTGTCGGTGGCCTGGTGTGCCCCGGATCGATTTGAGCGTCCGCAGTGGCGTGCTTGGCAGCCGAGCTATCGGCCCCGCGAAGTCTCAGCTCGCAGGGCGTCGGCGGTGGCAACGGTGAGTTATTCCAGTGCGCCTAGCCGGCGCGACTCGTCGGCTCGCTACGCGCCGCCAGCCAACTCTCCCGCGCCACGGTATTCGGATCGCGGGCGGGTATCCAATGCCGGCAGCACGTCAGTCGAGACGACTCGAAGCGCGCCCCCTCCCAATCCTGCCGATCGGGGCCCTGACTCGCGCGACCGTTCGCGTGATTCGTACCGCCCACCGCAGAGCAGATCCGAATCCACTCGCACCTCGACTCCACCGTCGCAGTCCACTCGGACTCGCGATTATCAGGCACCTCAGGCGAGCACCGCACCGTCGCGCAATTATTCAGGGCCGGTTGCCTCGGAGAGCCGTGCAAGCACTCCTCGTGCGTCCGCACCTTCGGTCTCTGCGCCTCCGACACGTTCTGAGGGTTACCGCCAGGAATCTTCATCGTCATCCCGGGTCTCCAGTCCCCCACCGGCGGCTTCGCGTGGTGATCGTCCGGCCGGCGACAACCGAGGTACCTCCCGTGACCGAGATTGATCCTCGAGCCTAGTTGGAAAAGTCGGTGGACGGGGCGGCGAGTTCCAATTCTTTGATCCACACGTTGCGATAGCGCACGTCGTGACCTTCACACTGCAGCTTCAGGCCACCGGGTGTGTCGGTGATGCCCTTGCCGCGGTCATTTCCCCCGTCGATTCCCGAATTGGCGCCGCCCCAGACCTGTTGGATCTGCTGGTCCTGATGCACTTTGATCCCATTGAAATAGAGCGTAACCATGGCTGGCTCGATCCGCTTTCCGTCCTTGAAACGCGCCGCGCGAAAGACGAGGTCGTAGGCGTTCCATTGACGCAGGCCACGGTAGGCATGATAGGGCGAGTCGGTCTCGTTGATGACGGCACCCATTCCGTGTTTGGTCCGATCTCCATCACACACCTGAATCTCGTAGCGGTTTTGGAGGTAGACCCCGCTATTGCCCTTCTCATTCATCACGAGAAACTCAATATGCAGTCGAAAGTCGCGGTAGGCTTTCTTGGTCACAATGTCTGCGGCCCCATATTTGCCACCGCTTGCGGCGGGGTCGTCGGTCATCAGGACCGAGCCGCGATCCACGGGATCGTCGACGATTTTCCACTTGATCGGAAGAGATGACGCAAAACGAGGACCGTTCCAATAGGTCCACTTGGATTCGAGCATGCCGCGAGTGCCGTCAAACAACACCTCCGCCCCAGCCAGAGGCGGGGCGCCCAGCCCGATTGCAGCGACCAGAGGGGAACTGGCCGGAACCATGAAAAGGAACAAAGCGGCAGCGACGCCGAGGGTTCGAGAAAGCATGATAGGACGCTACCTGGAATCGGGTGACGTCGTCCATGCCGGAATGCCGGCGAAATCGAGTGAGGGCCATCCGGTTGCGTCCCTGGGCTTGACGCAGGCAGGCTGTGCTGAAGGCTCGTCCGATGGCACTCCAGGACTTGCAGATTGAACGCCTCGTCGAAGGCAAAGGACGACCGGCCCGCAAGGGCGAGTTGGTGACGGTTCACTACACCGGCAGATTCATGGACGGCCAGGTGTTTGACAGCTCGGTCGATCGCGATGACCCCTTCACCTTTGTGCTGGGAGGCGGGCAGGTGATTGCCGGGTGGGACCTCGGGGTCGCCACCTTGCGGGAAGGCGACAAAGTTAAACTGACCCTTCCGCCTCACCTGGCCTACGGGGCTGACGGATATCCGGGGGCGATTCCGCCCAACGCCACGTTGGTGTTCGACATCGAGCTCATCCGCGTCGGTTGAGCGACGGGAGGGCGGCTACGGGCCTGCCGACTCCGGCCATTGTTCCAGAAAGGCTAGTTGCGCTTCGCAATCGGCGATGCCAGCGCGGGCCGGATCGACGAGAAACCGCCGGGGATAGGCTGGTTCAACGGTCTGGACGGTGACAACTCCGGCCTGCACGTCGAACGTGGCTCTCCAGGCGCCGCACCCGATTTCAAGAACACCGGTCACGCGTTTTCGGATACGCCGTGAACGGTGCGGTGAAGGGTCACGTGACAGCAGTTCCGTCAGTCGCGCAGTGAAATCGATCGACCAGGTATGACGCAGCCAGGCGACCTGAGTCTCGGCCAGAGGGGCGAAGTGCACGGCAAATGCGGGAGGTTGGCGCAGGCCGGTCTCAACCTCGTCGAGCCAGCCTGCGGAGGCGTCGGGGAAGGAGTCGTAGGCAGGAATGTAAGGCTTGATGTCAAACACCGGAGTTCCGTCGACCAGATCGCAGGGTCCGAGGTGAAGGATGCGGCCTCGGATTGCGATCAGCTGTACGGGTGTCAGGCCCAGTGGATTGGGACGATGAGGTGAACGGGTGGCGAATACTCCCCGGCGCTTGGCCGGGCCCCGCGGAGGCAGGACGGAGGGACGCCAGGTGGTGTTCCGATGAAACCACCACAGCAGCCAGATCCGGGAAAAGCCCGCCAGATCACGGAGGCCGGCTTCGAGACGCCGATTCGGGATCAGCTCGAGAATGTTCTCCTCCGAGCGGGATTCCTCGGGTTGGTGCAGTGCGTGAAACTTCACCCGTTTGCCGGTGCGAACGAACCCGATCGGTTCCATGGTCAGGCTGGGCGGTGGGCCGCCGGCTGGAACGACGGCGGAAGGTGGGAGTGGATCGTTCACGGCGTGATGATCGAGCCGCAGGAGAGAATGCGGCCGCACGACCAAGTAGAGGAGCGTTTGGCGATCCCTTGCGACTGAAACCTCAACTCGGCAGAGTTTTTTTGGTCCGGAGATTGCAACTCAAAGGGCCGCCCCTAGTCTTGGGCCTTTCCCCTCCTCGTCGCTTCGCCGCGGGCACGAGGTCGTCCCCCCAATGCGGTTTATACGCACAACCATGAGTGATTCCATTATTCCGATGATTCCCTGCAATGTGTCCGGTCCGCTGGGCGTGTTGCACCTGCCCCGGCTTTGGCTGAAGGTCTCTCTTGAGGCCCGTGGAAAACTCGCGCCCGGCTACCCCGGGATCGGCAAGGGCTTTGATTCGATGGTCATCGCCGGCCTTGGTTTGTCGGCCGATGCGGTCAAGGCCTATGTTGCGGAAAAAAAGCCGAGCTACGGTCAGTTTGAAGCCTGGGTGAAGGCGCAGCCTGGTGTGAAACTGGACCGTGCTTCCGTCTACAAGCTGAACCAGTCCATTCTTGGCTACCACCACAGTGACGAACTTCGCAAGGAGATCCTCGGAGCTGCGGGGTATCCGGACAATGGTTCGGTTCAGGGTTCAGCCGTCGAGTTGAATGCCCTCGACGACTGGACGGCATTTCACAACAGCGTGCTCAAGTAGCCGCTTCGCACCACGACGCCGGCGCGGTGACCCCGCGCCGGAACGTCAGGGTGAAGGGACTGGCTGCGGCAGCGCGGTCAGAAGCAGGCGAGCTTGAACGGCAATGCTGCTCGTGGGCCCCTCGGCGGCGAGTCCCAGCTCGATAGACGCCTGCGCTGCTTTCCGTGCTTCGGCGGGCTGATTGAGCCGCTGGTGAAGGCGGGCTTTGAGCAGCATCATGTAGGGCGCTTTCGGATTCAGACGCGCGGCCTCGTCCACCCATTGCAGAGCCTGCGAATCATCGAGCCGGTGCTCGTGATAAAATTGCGCCGCCCCGAAGTACAAACCCGCGGTCTTTGGTCCTGGAGCCTCAAGCGCTGCCTTGATTTCAGCAACCACGGAAGGAACGAGATCCACTTCAATGCGAACAGGGACCTGGGTGCGGTCCCAGAGGAGTGACAGCGTCGCTGAAGTGTCGCGCAAGTCTCCGATCTGCAGAGTAAAGGTTTCGACGGGGGTTGCGAGTGGCAGCGGGGTGGCCTGAAATCGGACCACGTCGTTCTTGGCATCGTACTTGTAGGCGCCCCACTGCGACATGGCCTTGTGGACAATGACCGTCCAGGAGGTGACATCGGGCACGGTGAACAACTCGTACACTCCAGCGGGTACGGCGACTCCATTGAGGGTGACCGCAGTGCTGAACGAGACCTTTGTTGCCTGATTGGCGCCTGTGCGCCAAACTTGGCCGAATGGCACGAGACTGCCAAAGATCGGGCGACCTCGCACACTGGGTCTGCCGTAGACAATCTCGATGTCAGTCCGGCCAACGCGTTGCTTCACGATCCCATTTGGACTCGGTTGCGGAAAGTCCACGCGAGCCGGCTTGGAAAGGGACTCGACGGGGGCCGGCGGAGGTGCCGTTTGTGCCCCCAAGGAAAGTGCGCTAAATGCCAGCAGACCTAGGATGGGTGTGAGGGAGAGGTGATTCATGGACTTGGAACGGTTCAAAGAGAGAAAGGCTCAATCTACACCCCAGTCGAGATGTCCTTGCGACGGGCGACGAACAGGTGATTGCCAAACGGTGTGCCGGCGTACATCGGCGAGGATTCCACCTTGAGACCGTGCCCTTCCAACCAGGACATCCATCCGGCTCCCGAGCGGAAGTGGAAAGACCGTGAGGAGTAGCCTTTCAGGAGGGCTTTGGCACGATTTGCCCACTGCACGAGTCGAAAACGCCAGCCAGCATTCGCGTCTGCTTCGCGAACAATGATCACACCCAAGTCCTCGAGCGCGGCGAGAGCCTGAAGCAGCAGCGCCTCCTGGTCGGACGCATTCATCATGTGCAAGACATCGAAGAGCAAAAGCGTGCGACATCTGGGAATTGTAACCGAGCGGGCATCTCCGCTAACGATGACAGCGTGGTGACCCAGTGCGTTTTGCGCGATGCTCGCGACGCGACTGCGGGTTTCGATGCCGATCAACCTGCATTGGTCGCGAGCGACATGGTTCGGATAGAGGTCGCTCTGCTCTCGGGCCGCCGCGAACAGCGAGAGCATTAGTCCCTGTCCGCAACCCAGATCCACTACAGTTCCCTCTCGGATCCACGGGCCTTCCCAGACCGCCCTGTACACGGGGTCGCCGAGCAGTTTTCCCCGCGCAAACTGCCATGCCGTCACGCCCGCGCTGCGGTAGCGTTGGCTGGCGGACTTGGCCAAGCGCTCAAATGGCGAGGACATGACCCTGAGGGGTGCTTGAGCGGGGTCCACTCACCTTTGGGCCGCTGCGAGTAAAGCGAGGCGCTCGCGGATCGTGGTGGCATCGAGCCACCGGCCGCGCACCATGACTCCGGCCTGACGGCTAAAATTCCCAATGGTGTCGAGTGGATTGGCGTCGAGAAGGACGAGGTCGGCCCTATGTCCGGGAGCAACCAGCCCGAATCGATCCGTGGCCTTTAGGTAGTTGCCCACCTGGCGCGTGGCGGACTGCAGGGCTGCGAAGGGTGGCAGGCCGGCTTCAACCATGGCAAGGAGCTCACGATGGACGGAAAAGCCCGGAACGCTAAATTGTTGGGGCGCGTCTGTCCCAAAAAGAATGTCAACTCCGCCGTCGTGCAGGGCTTTGAGCAGGACCTTTCGGTTGGCAGCGAGGCGCAATGCGCGGGCCCGGTCGAATTTGCCGTCGTCCTGACGCGCACGATAGGAGCGTTTCCAGCGATCGACTTCGGCTTTTGGCATGTAGCGCAACTCCGGGTAGGCTTCCATCACCCGCAAGTCAGCCGACCCGAGAATCGTCTCCCAAAGCACCATCGTTGGCACAACCCGGGTTTGCGTCTCACGGGTGAGCTGGACCACCGAGGCGAGCTTCTGAGGATCGAGAGGGCCGTCTCCCCCGTTTAGATACTCCATGTACCCGTCGAGATGATCGATGGTTTCCTGGCGACGTTCGATGGCGTGTATCAGGCCGACCTCGGTGGGGATGTGTCCGGCGAATCTAAGTCCCAACTGATCGGCCACTGTGGCCATGGCATCATAGCTGTCCCGCCGCAGTCCGGGGTGCACCTTGATCAGATCCCATCCCTCGCGCTTCTGATCACGCACCCGCTGTTCGGCGGCCTGCGGCGAAGTGACCGTCGCGCCGCTGAAGCTCGGTCCTGCCAGGATCAGCGTCGGCCCAAGGATCCTGCCCGACTTGACCTGGTCACGCAGCTCGATTTGTCCAGGCCAGCCGAGCATGCCGCGGACGGTGGTGACCCCGTTGGCGAGGAAGAGGAAATAGATGCTTTCCACGTAGGCCGGACTCGATCCGATGGGGGGATTGTGGCCGTGCATTTCCCCCAGACCCGGCATGAGAAACTTGCCGCTCGCCTCAATGACGTTCGCTCCAGCGGGAACCGGAGTGGTGGCACGGGAGCCCAGGCGGGCAATGCGATCGCCTTCGACAATCACGACCTGATCCGACAGGACCCGTTCTGAGTCCATCGGCAGAACCGAAGCGCCCACGAAGGCTGTGACGTTGTTTGCCGGTTGCGAGTAGGCCGGGAGCAAACCGGCGAGGAGGATCAACCATCGACCAATGGGGGAGAAGTTCATGGGAAACGAGGGACGGGTTCGACCGTAGTGCTCGGCGGAATCAAGTCGATGGCGGACCGCGCGGGATCGCAGACCGGTGTTCAACCGGTCTTGTTTACGTTCACCGTCGGCGGCAAGGATTGCGGTTGAACGCGGGAATCAATGCTCATCCGATTTGACGGTTGGCGAGACCTATCCATTCCGACCCCATTCCCGATGTTCTTCCCTGCGCGTGTTCGTCTTGTACTTTTGGGCTGCCTGTTGGCCACGGTAGGCCTCGCTGCTGACTTTCCCCGCAAGAAGGTCCTGTTCTTCAGCAAGGCCTCGGGTTTCGAGCATGACGCCATCAAGCTCAAGCTGGCGGACGGCAGGCCTGGCTTTGCGTTCGCGGTGCTTCAGGAGCTGGGCGAAAAGTACAACATCGAGTTCACCTTTTCGAAGGATGGCAGTCTTTTCAGCGATGCGTACCTCGCCCAGTTCGACGCCTATTTTTTCTATACGAGTGGTGATCTGACCTTGGCGAAAAACGATGACAAGCGAGGGGATGGCAATCCTCCCATGACGGCGGAGGGGAAGGCCGCCTTCCTCCGGGCCATCGAGCGGGGGAAGGGATTCATTGGAACCCACAGCGCGACTGACACGTTCCATCCGCCCGGCAACAAGGACCACGGGCCGGCGCGGTTTCAGAACGACGGCGATCAGGTGGATCCCTACGGCAAGATGATCGGAGCGTCCTTCATCAAGCACGGTGCCCAACAGCCCGCCCGCATGATTCTCGTCGATCCGCGCTTTCCAGGCATGGAGGCCATTGGGGCGGACTTCGGTCCCCATGAGGAGTGGTATTCACTGAAAAACTTCTCCCCCGATCTGCACGTCCTGCTGGTGCAGGAGACGGCCGGAATGAAAGGCTCGGACTACGAGCGTCCGCGGTACCCGGCCACCTGGGCGCGCCTCCATGGCCGCGGCCGCGTATTCTACACGAGCATGGGACACCGGGAGGACATCTGGACCAGTCCTGCATTCAAGTCGGTGCTGGCGGGTGGTTTGAACTGGGCACTTGGCCGGGTGGATGCGGATGTGACCCCCAATATCGACCGGGTAACACCACAGGCCAATACGTTGCCACCCTATTTGCCGCCTCCTCCCTTTGGCCCGGGGTCGGGACCGCCGGGGGCGACGGGGAAAGCTCCCGCGGAGAAGAAGCAGTAGCGGGGTAGCGGAAGCGACCGCCGACTCAGCCTACCGCGCAAGGTCGGGTCTGCCTTGGTCGATCAGTTCACCGATCCAGCGTTTGTGCGGGCCCGAGAGGGCGATGGAATCCAGCTGGGCAAGCTTCACCCAAACGAGCTCGGCCGAGGTGAGCTCGGATGTTGGCAGGGCCTCCATTCGGTAAATGGATTCAGTGATGGCGTAGCGGGTGATGCCGCGCTTCTTGACCGCCATCAGCGTGGAGCCTGCCGTGACTGACTCATCGTCCAAGCCGAGATGCAGGGGAGTGGGCAGTTCGTGCAGGTTGGCGAGGCGTTTCGCCTGTTCGTGGGCGCGGTGCAGAAGAAGGCGACCTCCGTTTTCGTGCCAGATGCGAACCACGGACCGCTGCTCAATCTTCTTTGCCGCCAAACGGGGAAAGGCCTCCGGTTCGCCCTGCCTCGACGCCTGGCAGAAGCGCCGAACCGGACAGGTGAGACAAAGGGGCGATTGGCGGTGGCAGACGGTGGCGCCGAGCTCCATCATGGCCTGGTTGTGATCGCCGGGACTGCCGCGGCTGAGCAGCTGCTCCGCCAACGGTCGAAACGCTTTCGCCGCGCTCGCGCTGTCTCGAAACGGAGTCGAGTCCGCCGTGAGTCGAGCGAGTATCCGCACCACATTGCCATCCACGCACGCGGCCGGCGTGCCGAAGGCCATGCTGACCACTGCAGCTGCCGTGTAAGGTCCCACTCCCGGAAGCGCCTGCCAACCCTCGGTATCGGTGGGAGGGGGATCGAGTGTCACCCATGTTTTCGCAAGTTTATGTAGATTGCGTGCGCGCGAGTAGTATCCCAAGCCTTCCCAGTGTTTGAGGACCACCTCTTCTCCCGCTCTTGCCAGGCTCGGGAAATCCGGAAAGGCCACCAACCACCGAGCAAAGTACGGCAACATGGTTTTCACCTGCGTTTGCTGCAACATGAACTCACTTACAACTGTCTTATAAAGAGATGGTTGCGTCCTCCATGGCAGCGTACGCTGGTGTCTTCGGTACCAGGTCAGAAGCGCGTTCTGGAAGGCTTCGGGTGCGTGTTGGATCGAGTCCGGATGGGTGGGTGGCACGTTGGGAGACGAAAAGACACAAAAACGGTCGGGTCAGAAGTCTTGGGTTCATTTTTCTGACGAATTCGTGCCTGATCGCGGGTCTTACACCACCATGCCGAAGAAAAGACGCGACGATGATGCCGCCGCCGACTCTCCCAAAAAGCTGAGCACCTATACGGTAAAGCTAGATGATGCGCAGATGGGCAGGCTGCGTGAAATCCTGGTGAAGCGCGGATGGGCTCCGTTTGAAGTGGAGTACGCCCGATATGCGTTCAAGGGAACCGATTGCAACGTCACGGCTTACAACAGCGGAAAAGTCGTGATTGCCGGCAAGGGTACGGAGGACTTCGTCACGATGACGATCGAACCGGAAGTCACCAAGGCGCCCAAACTGGGTTATGATGAAGTGCTTCATCCGGAGTGGTTTGAGGCCCATGCTGGTCTGGATGAGAGCGGCAAGGGTGACTTCTTCGGCCCCGTCATTGCGGCGACGGTCATTGGCCAGAAATCAATGATCGAGGCCTGGCGAAAGGCGGGGGTGCAGGATTCCAAGAAGATCTCCGAGAGCCAGATCCTGAAACTCGATGAACTGATCCGGGCCACGCATGGGGTCGTGGTGAAGACGTGCTACTGCAGCATGCCTAAGTACAACGAATTGATGTCTCGTCCTCGTGCGAATCTGAACCTGCTTTTGGCCTGGCTGCATGGCACGGCGTTGCAACAGGCGCTCGCCGAGCGTCCCGTGGCTTGGGGGTTGCTCGACCAGTTTACTGAACAACCCCTGGTTCAGCGCGAGCTGGCGAAAAAGGGAGTGAAGGAGTTTGAGCTGAAAATGCGTACCAAGGCGGAAGAAGATCCGGTGGTGGCTGCGGCGTCCGTCGTGGCCCGGGCGGCGTACGTGCGGGAAATGCACAAACTGTCGCTTCGCTTTGGGGAAAAGCTTCAGAAAGGCGCCAGCTCCCAGGTGAAGAAGCAGGGTGCCGAGATCATTGCGCGCTTTGGCGCCAAGGCGCTGGGCGATTTTGCCAAACTGCACTTCCGCACGGCCTACGAGGTGGTGCAGGCGGCGGGCAAGCTGGACGAGCTTCCTTTGCCCGCTCCCAAAGAGAAAATGGAGTGGTGAGGCTCCTCTTGAGTCGTACCCATGGCCAAACGACGCCAGCTGCGCGGCTTTGATCTCAAGCACCTCGAGGGGGTGTCAGAGCTGATCGGCGTCGACGAAGTGGGGCGGGGCGCCCTCGCGGGACCGGTGGTGGCGGCCGCCGTGGTGGTGACGCGCGATTTCCTCAACAGCCGCTGGGTGGATACGAATGTGCGTCGAATCAATGACTCAAAGCAACTGACGCCGGCGGAGCGGGAATCGTTGTGGGACAGCTTCGAGGAACTGGCGAACGAGGGCCTGATTCACGCGAATTGTGGGCTGGCGGATGTAGCTGAGATCGAGGTCCACAATATTCTCGGCGCCACGAAGCTCGCCATGCGTCGCGCCCTGGAGGGAATTCACCCGCCTTCCGCGTTTGTCCGCACCGTGGAACCGGACTTGTTTGCCTCGGCCGAAGAGATCGCGGCCTATCAGCCCCACGTATCGGCGAAAATCCTCATCGACGGACTGCCGCTGAAGCACTTTCCGTATCCCCATGTGGCCGTGGTGACCGGCGACGCCCGCTCCTTGTGCATCGCCATGGCTTCGATTGTCGCGAAAGTGACCCGCGATCGAATGATGACCGCGATGGACACAGAAATCCCAGGTTATGGATTTGCCCAACACAAGGGCTATGGTACTGACGAACACCGCGATGCGGTGCTTCGTCTCGGTCCTTCGCGGCAGCATCGGGAAATGTTCCTTCGCAAGCTGATGGCCGGCCAGATCGACCCGGCTCAGATGGATTTTCTCGGCGACTCCTGATCTCTTCCCCTCATGGCGTCCAAGCGCAACACCTCACTGGATCGCGTGCTCGGCCGGCTCGACCAGCTCGACACGATCAATCTGACCAACCTGGTGCAACGACTCGCCCGCGAGCGTGCCTTGTTCGAGGACATCTTCAACGTGCTCCAGGAGGGTGTGCTCGTGATCGACGGCGAAGGTGTGATTGCCTATGCCAACGCCGCGACCCACCGGTTGATCGGGCTCGGCTCCGAGGATGAGCTGGCCGGGCAGACCCTGTGGCGGCTGGTGCCGGGATTGCGGCCGTCCCTGGGCGTGCTCATGGATGACGATGCGGCCCTGCCGGTCATGGCGCGCGAATTTGAGCTGACCTACCCTGAGCCAAAGATTGTCCGGCTCTACATGGTGCCTTTCAAGTCCGAGGCCAAGAAGACCGGTGGGCGAAAGTTCGTCGTCATTTTGACCGACATTACCCGGGACAAGGAGTCGACGGAGCAGCGTATCGAAAATGAAAGGACGTCATCGGTGTTGCTCCTTGCGGCCAGTGTCGCCCACGAACTCGGCAATCCCCTCAATTCGCTGACGATTCACCTGCAGCTCATGGACCGGCGCATCAAGAAGCTCCGTCCGTCGGCCAAGGACAAGGACGCCCTGGCGCTGGCGGAGTCAGTTGCGGTCTGCCAGGCTGAAGTGCAGCGCCTCGACGGGATCATCAGCAATTTTCTCGAGGCCCTCCGTCCCAGTCCTCCGAGCCTCGTTGAAACCGATCTCGCCGAAATTCTGGCCGACGTGCTCCGTTTCCAACAGAACGAATTGGAGGATCGCGGAATCCAGGTGGAGGCTGAGACCCAGGCGCGCCTGCCGGTCGTCATGGCCGATCGGAATCAGGTGAAGCAGGTTTTTTTCAACATCATCAAGAATGCCATGGAGGCCATGTCGCCCGGGGGGCGGTTGCGCATCGGCGCAGCGGCGGACGACGATTTTGTCAGTGTCGTGTTTGGCGACACCGGCAGCGGAATCAAGCAAGCGGATTTGGTGCGGATGTTTCAGCCCTACCACACCACCAAAGCGGGCGGGCACGGATTGGGCCTGATGATTGTGCAGCGCATCCTCCGCGAACACGGCGGGCAGGTCGGAATCGAAAGCAAGGAAGGCGTGGGCACCGTGGTGACCCTGCAGTTTCCCCGAAAAGACCGGCGGGTACGCATGCTCACCTAGGGGGCCGTTCCGGTGTGCCGGAGCGGATTCTGAGCTGGCGAGTTGCATTTGTTTCAAAGGGAGGCGTTTGAGCAAGGTGAGCCGGCGTGCGAGGTTCGGGGCCGGTCTCCCTGCACGCTTGACCGGTTCGACGCGCGCCCTGTGAATCACCCCATGGTCCCGAGCGTACTTATCGTCGACGACGAAAAACACACCCGCGAGGGGCTGCAGCAGGCCCTTGAGGAGAACTACGACGTATCGGTCGCGAGCAACGCGGATGAGGCGTTCAACCTCATGGAGTCGCAGGAGTTCGATGTCATTCTGACCGACCTGCGCATGCCTGGGGGGAAAAGCGGCCTCAAGGTCATCGACAAGGCGCTGACCATGCCTGGACGTCCTGCGGTGATCATGATGACCGCGTATGGGAACATTGATACGGCGGTGGAGGCGATGAAACGCGGGGCAGTGGATTTCCTGACCAAGCCCGTCAACATCGAGCGACTTGAGATTCTGGTGCAGCGTGCGCTGAAGAACAAGACCCTCGAAGTGGAGGTGAAGCAGCTGCACGAGCGTTTGGATGACAAATTCAACATCGAAGGCATCATCGGTCATTCGCCCAAACTGGAGGAAGTGCTGGAACGGGTCCGCCTGGTGGCTCCGTCGAAGGCGACCATCCTGATTGAAGGCGAGAGCGGCACCGGAAAGGAGTTGATCGCCCAAGCGATTCACCAGGTCAGCCCCCGGGCCCGGGCGCCGTTCGTCGCGGTGCACTGCGCAGCGCTGTCGGAAAGCCTGCTGGAGAGCGAGATTTTCGGCCACGAACGAGGTGCATTCACCGGAGCGACCGAGCGTCGCATTGGCCGCTTTGAATCGGCCGACGGAGGAACGCTTTTTCTCGATGAAATTGGAGAAATTACCGCGAGCACGCAGGTCAAACTGCTGCGGTTCCTCGAGACCAAGACGGTCGAGCGGGTGGGCGGGAACAAGCCCCTTGAGCTGGACGTGCGCCTGGTCGCGGCCACCAACCGGTCCTTGGAGCGCATGGTGAGGGATGGAAAGTTTCGCGAAGATCTCTATTTTCGCCTCAATGTCGTACGCATCACCCTTCCGGCGCTGAGGGAGCGCGCCGATGACATCCCTCTGCTGCTCGCGCACTTTCTGAAGCACTTCTCAGCGGAGAATGGGTTTGCGCCTCTGGTCGTTGATCCGGCGGCCATGCGGCACCTTCAGGTCTATCCGTGGCCCGGGAACATCCGTGAACTGCGCAATTTCGCCGAGAACGCGGTGGTGCTTCAGCACGGTCGCAAGATGACAGAGTACGACCTCGAACCGAAGTTCCGCGGGGCTGAGCCCGCACTGGCCCTGAATTCGGGATCCAACCTCCTGGCTTTGCCGAGTGGGGAGGCGGGTGGGTCCGCCAATCCCGGATTGAGTCCCGGATGGACCGGGGCCGCGGATCGGACGCTTTCGGTCGAAGAAAACGAGAAACGCCTACTCCACGAGGCCCTGATCAAGGCCCGCGGAAATCGAACCCGGGCGGCCCAACTCATGGGCATCAGCCGCCGCACGCTCCATCGTAAACTGGCTCAGTGGCCTGACTTAGACGTTTCCGAGTCCTGAATTACTGCCCGGGTACTTTTGAGCCAAAAAACCTGTTGACGATCGAGTTCCCACTCTATCTCTTCCCCCTCCTGTCTGCGGGCGTAGCTCAGTTGGTAGAGCACCACCTTGCCAAGGTGGACGTCGAGAGTTCGAGTCTCTTCGCCCGCTCCATTTTCGGAAAGCGTCTGGAGGTCACTTCAGGCGCTTTTTTGTGTATTAAAGTGAGGGCTGATAGGGATTTAGGTAACCGGGAACCTGGCATTTTGGCGTCACAAGAGGACGGCAAGTGACTTGAATGCAACCTGGGTGGTGCGCGTCTTCGTGCGTGGTATTTCCAGTTCGGGGCGCGCGCGTTTTCGGTGGCGTTCGACGTGAGCGGGGTAGGCAAACCAGGGGAGTCGCGCCCTTTCCTCGGTGAACGAGAAGTTCGAGACATCCGTGGAGCTGCAAACGCGGTTTTGATCGAATCGTGCAGCATGTGACGGCTCAGGCGGACCCGACACCGCCTAGGGTCAGTCCATGACGACGGCCTGCCTGCCCCTGCGCTGCGTCGGCATGGGATCTAGCGGGAAGCACCCCGGTTATCCCACGACCCGGGCATCGGTGAATCGCCATCGCGGCCTTGCCGCCATCGTCGCCGGTCTGGACTGGCGGCCGCTGGAGTGGACGAGTGGCGAAGGGGCGGACATCCCCGTGCCGACACAATTATACGTGATCGGCTTTAAGGACGCGCAGGGCGAGAGCGTGTACCCAGCTCCGACCCGCGTGCAGGGTTTTACGGAAGAGCGAGGGCGGCTACTTGCCGACCTCGCCCTCAATCGCCGGCAAGATCCTCTATTTCCCACGTGGGTGGTCCTGAAAACTTCAGTCCTGAACCGCAGGGGAGGTCGCTGTTGAGAAAGGTTTCTCAATGGAAAGAAACTTTCTTTACAATCGATTCCCTCACCGTGAATTTCAGGTCATGGCTCGCACCACTTGGGTCGGCGGGCCGGTGCCCGATAATCGGTTCGTGACTGCACTCACTTCATGATCACATCGCATTCCAAACTGCGATTTGTTTTCGGTCTTCTGCTCGTGGCGATACTGGCGCACGGCTCGCTCGTCGCGAAGCAGGTCGACGTACGCGCGTTCGGCGCCAGAGGCGACGGTGGGACCGACGACACCGCCGCGATCCGTCGGGCGATCGAGGCGGCTGTGGCTGATGGAGGAGGCACTGTATCTTTTCCAGCGGGCAATTACCTCAGCTATTCGCTGCAGCTGCGGAGTCACCTGACACTGCACCTCGGGCAGGGCGCGACGTTGATCGCCGCCGTGCCGAGCCCGGATCTCTCCGTCGGGTACAACGCGCCGGAGCCGAACGACGGCGTGAACCAGTACCAGGATTTCGGTCACTCACATTGGTGCAACAGCCTTATTTGGGGCGAGGGCTTGACTGACGTGAGCATCGTCGGCCCGGGCACGATTTTCGGACGCGGCCTGAGTCGCGGTGATCGCGGCCGGCGCCGCGATTTCCTGCCCGAAGAGCGATCTGACGCAAAGCGTCCCGATCTCGATCTGCCTGCTGCCGCGCTGGCGCAGCTTGCGGAAATCAAGCCCGGCCCGTTCGGACACCCCGGCAAGGACTCGCTGCCCGCCGGGGTCGGCAACAAGGCCATCGCTCTGAAAAACTGCCGCAATGTCACGTTCCGTGACTTCACGATTTATCACGGTGGACACTTCGCGATCCTCGCCACGGGCGTGGACAACTGGACGATGGACAACCTCCGTATCGACACGAATCGCGACGGCGTGGACATCGACGCCTGCCAGAATGTTCGCATGAGCAACTGCACGGTCAACGCGCCTTACGACGATGCGATTTGCCTGAAGAGTAGCTACGGACTCGGCTACGCGCGCATGACGGAAAACGTCACCATCACCAACTGCCAGGTGAGCGGTTACGACGAGGGCTCGCTTCTCGACGGCACGCGCACGCGCCTGGTGCGCGGCTACACTGAGAATCGTCCCACCGGTCGCATCAAGCTGGGCACAGAGTCCAATGGCGGTTTCCGCAACGTCACGATCTCGAATTGCGTTTTTGACTATTCGCGTGGATTGGCCTTGGAGAGCGTTGACGGGGCTCTGCTCGAGGACATTGCGATCACCAATCTCACTCTGCGCGATGTCCTCAATGCGCCGATCTATGTCCGCCTCGGCGCGCGGTTGCGGGCTCCCGACGGCGCGAAGGTGGGCAAGGCCCGGCGCATTCGTATCTCGAACATCATCGCGCACAACGTCTCGGCCGAGAGCGGAATCTTAATCGCCGGCCTGCCGGGGCATCCGATCGAGGACTTGTGGCTGGAAAACATCTACCTCGGGTTTCTTGGTGGGGGAACGAAAGAACAGGGCGATCGCGCGATCCCCGAGGATGAACGCGGCTACCCGGAGCCGACCTACTGGGGCGTCATGCCTGCGTCCGGCCTCTGGGCCCGGCATGCGGCCAACCTCAACGTGCACCGGGTGGAGATGCATTTTGAAGAACCTGATCTCCGTCCGGTGATCATGCTGGAGGATGTGAGAGGCGCGGAGCTGTCGTCGGTGCGCCTGTCTGGCGCGGAACGGAGTCAATGGGTGGTGAAGCCCGGCGTCACCGGTCTTGTCATAGATCGCAGTCCCGAGCTGCGACCGGGGCCCTGAGTGAGCGATGGGGCGAGCGAGGGACGGCGCCCGGTATTCGGTCCCTACGGCGTGGCAGATCCGTGTGCGAAGCCTCGAATAGCGGTGTTCGCCTGGAAATCGTACGCTGGCGTTTGTGCCTAAAGGAAGGCGAGGCCTGATCGTCTGATGAGGAGTGCAATGGAGTGAGTCTCTTAAGATAATGATCATGAGAGTTTTGTGATGCGTTTCATGAGTGCATAGGTTGATTGCGTTGAAGGAAAGATTTCGCGATAGAGAGAAAGATTTCTTTACCAGCGGGTTCCGTCGCTTCAGGTTTGGCCCTGTCGCGCGGATACGTGCGGGTGAAACCGGCGAGACGGGTGCCTTGCCCCGGTGAGGCCGGCATCGGTTGTTCCGACGACATACTCCAACCCCCCATGTTCTCATCGCCGATCTTCGCTGCCGCAGGTGCGGTCAGTGCTGCGCCCTCGACGGGACGCGTGTTCCTTGAACTCGCGTTCGTCGACTATCTGATTCTCGGAACCTACTTTGCCTTCGTGCTGGGTATCGGCTGGGTGCTGCGCAAATACCTGAAGACGAGTGCGGACTTTTTCGAATCGGGTCGCTCGTTGCCCGCGTGGATTTGCGCGCTTGGTTTTATCGGCGCAAATATCGGCGCGCAGGAAGTGATGGGTATGGCCGCTTCGGGAGCGAAATACGGCATCGCGACCAGTCATTTCTACTGGCTGGGCGCGGTTCCTGCCATGCTCTTCGTGGGACTCTTCATGATGCCGTTTTACTACGGCTCGAAGGCGCGCTCCGTGCCGGAGTACCTCAAGCTGCGTTTCGACGAAAAAACACGTACGTTCAACGCGCTGTCGTTTGCCTTCATGACGGTGCTTTTTTCGGGCATCTCGATGTTCGCCCTCGCGAAACTGCTTAACGCGATCCTCGGGTGGAATTTCGACGCGTGCATCGCGATCTCCAGTCTCATCGTGCTGGTCTACATTTACTCCGGAGGTCTGACGTCTGCGATTTACAACGAGGTGCTGCAATTTTTCCTCCTTGTGCTCGGACTCCTGCCGTTGGTGTTGCTGGGGTTGAAGGACATTGGCGGGTGGGACGGCTTGATGACGCAGCTCGGCGCCTATTCGGAAACGAAAGGCATGCCCGGTGCGTGGAGTTCGTCGTGGGCTCACATGGGTGACCCGCAGTCCAATCCGATCGGCATCGAGTGGTTTGGCTTGGTCATGGGTTTGGGGTTCGTGCTGTCGTTCGGGTACTGGTGCACGGACTTCCTCGTGATCCAGCGTGCGATGGCGGCGAAGGACATGAACGCCGCGCGCCGCACGCCGGTGATCGCCGCGATTCCGAAGATGCTTTTCCCCGCCCTCGTCGTCCTGCCGGGTATGCTCGCGATCGCTCTCTTTCACCGCGGCGGCACCGCCGACATCGCGTTGCCCGTGACGACGGACGGGACGCCCGACTACAACATGGTGATGCCCGCGATGCTCGCGAAGTACTTTCCCAACGGCATGCTCGGCATCGGCCTCACCGCGATGATGGCGTCATTCATGTCCGGCATGGCGGGCAACGTCACCGCCTTCAACACGGTGTGGACCTACGATCTCTACCTGCGGTGGTTTAAACCCGATGCCAGTGACGCGCACCTGGTGAAGGTCGGCCGGCTCACAACGGTATTCGGATTGTTGATCAGCGCCTTGTTCGCCTATGCGGCGGCGAAATTCAACAACATCATGGACCTGCTTCAGCTGGTCTGCGGTTTTGTGAACGCTCCGTTGTTCGCGACGTTTCTGTTGGGGATGTTTTGGCGGCGCGCGACCGGCCATGGCGCGTTCTTCGGTCTCCTGCTCGGCACGATTGCGGCCATCGTATTTCACGCCAGTACACTCGCCGCCGGAGAGACGGTGGGAATACTCAAGGGCGGCTGGCTCGGCGTGCGCCACCTGTTTGCCAGCTCGATGGCCCAGAGTTTTTGGATGGCGATCTTCGCCTTCACCGGATGTTTCCTCGGCACGATCGCGATCTCTCTGACCACCCGTCCGAATAAAACCGACGAGGAGCTGCGCGGCTTGGTCTATTCACTCACCGAAAAACCCACCGACGACCATCATGCTCCGTGGTATGCGCGCCCGATGCCGCTCGCGGTGGTGGTGCTCGGTGCCACGGTATTCCTGAACATCGTTTTTTGGTAACCCTCAATTTCCTTAATTCATGCAACTCGATGTCCGCCAGCCGGTGGGATATTTGTTTCTCATCCTTGGAGTGATTCTCGTCGTTTTCGGCCTGGTGTCCGATCCCTCGATTTATGTCCGACACTCGCTTGGGATTAATATCAACCTCGCGTGGGGCAGTTGTCTCGCCGCGTTCGGAGGGACGATGCTGTTCCTTGCCCGTCGGGCCAGATAAGGGCCACAAGCGTGCGCCCGAATTGGGATGGTACAGAACTGTACTTACTACCCGGGATCGTTTGTCGACCCTGAGCTCAATACGACGGATGTCCTAGCGCTGGATGACGGTTGGATTCTCAAAGCTGATGCCGCGTGCTTGGAGCTTTGCGCCACGGGCGGGCGGCTGCGGCTCACGGTGCTTGGATCCGGGACTCAGCCGTTGTCGCTCGAAACCACTGCAGGCCTTCCCACGCGGCTTTCTGCAACTGGAGCCGTTCCTGCGCTGAAAATGTTCTCGAGAGCGGGTGTCCATCGGGATCCTGATCCGGTTTCGTGCCCGGCCGCGTTTCTGTGACAGTATCGACCGTCAGCCCTTCGGGACTGCGATCAAACAGGACGCCGTAAAATGTGCACGCGGTCAGATAGGCCATGGTCTGGTTGGGGTGTGCGTCGTTGAGGTAGCGTAGCGTGAATTGGGGCTGCGTGACCTGGCACCGCAGTGCGACGCTCGACATGGGCACCACGGTTCCCCCGACCTGGCGGGCGAGTTCCGCCATCAGGCGAGCCTTGGCGACCACGGGAGCCGGGTCGGGCGGCGTGGAGATCGGGCGTTCGTTCTGGGTGTTGGGAGTCGTTTCGTAGAGCACCACGCGTGCACCGGCAGCCTTGGCCAGTGCGGCGAATTTCGTGGCATAGTGCCAGTAGGTGGATTGCTCGCCGTCGGCTTCGTCCTTGTAGGATTGCAGCACCACCACGTCCCATGTTTGTCGCAAGTTCTCCAGATCCCTGGCCAGGGTCGTATGTCGGGTGACTGCACTCTTGAGGTGGCCATTCTTGGGCTCGCTCGCCGCAAGCGCGGTCAGCGAGGAAATCGTATGGGCCTGCTCCTCGGCGGTGAGCGTTGCGACCTGAATGTAGTTTTGAGAAGCAAATTTCCAATGATCGGCGAGCGTTCGGCCGGCGTAGATCACGCTTACGTAGTTGAGTTTGAGATGGGGATCCCCCGCCTCGGCCATGTCTTTGATTATTCGGGCGAGCGTATGTCGGTTTGTGAAGCTATTGCCGAGAAACAGCACGCGCAGGGTGCGAGGTGCGGTGGAGGTGTTCTCGCTCGCGAAGGTGGACCAAGGAATCAGGACGCAGATCGCAGCGAGGACGGTCGTCAGGCATCGGCCCAAGAAACGGAACCGGGTGGCGGGTCGCATGGGAAAAGAGGAGGGTAAACCGGCGCTGAAGGGGATCGCGACGATGCTGCATAGTCGTGAAATACCCCGTCGCTGCGAATCAGATTGGGGTCGACGGTTGACCGCGCCGGGATCCCTTCGAGGGTCGGCTGCCGGGGCTAAGGCACAGGCGTCCGTTTCGGCGATCGAAAAGCGGTCAACTTGCGACGAAGTCCTTGCTGTCGTTGCGCGATTCTTGACGCAAATGCCCCTGCCGGGAACAGGCCTTGACCGCGAGTTTCAATCAGCGACTTGAGTCCTGAGAATGTTGGAGCAGGGAGGCGGCGATTAACATGTTGATTAATAAAATGTTTGGTTCATCGATGGGACGTCCAGTTCACTTCCGCAGTTGAGTTTTCGCGACCCTTCCGGGAGTCCCGCCAGGGTCTCTTTGTCAATCGATTGAAAGTTTGCTTGCGAAAGCTCGTAAGGTGGTTTGAGCCAGCTTGTTTTGACCGCAAACGAATTGACTCTCTTATGTTCACCGACACCCGGCGGAACCTACTTGTATCTCGCGTGACGATTAGCCTATGCGCCGTATAACCTTCACCACCATTGGTCTCGCAGTCCGCACACCCATGTGGGTGCGCTTCGTGTGCTTCACCTGGATGGTGGCAATTGTTCCGGCTTTTGCGGCCGATGTGCCAGGGACCAAGGCCAGTTCGGCAAGCGACAAGGATGCGATCGTCTCGACCAACCCCATGAAGATCGAATCCGAGGGCACCGGGGTGCATGGGCAACTCGCCGTCGTATCGGAGATCGTCAGTCCCGACTCGCGCACCGACTTGGTTTATACCATCACCGAGGAGCCAATATCTGGGCGGGTTGGGCTGGCGGGTGGGGAGGATGAATCGGATTTTTTCAAGACCAAGACATCGCGACTCGGCTACTTCGCCTATCGTCCCAATGAGGACTACGCGGGTGAGGACTCGTTCAGCTATTCGGTTCGCAATGAAACCACGGGATTGGTGTTCAAGAACAAGGTTGTGATCACCGTGAAGCCGCCACCCGCGGTCGAGCTTCAGCAATTCGAAGTGAGCGCGGCCCGTGACCGTTTTCTGAACGTGCGAGCCGTCGCCCTCGCGACTCGACCCAACCTTGTGGTGTCCCAAAAGCTGCCCAGCCATGAGGACTTCATGGCACCGGCCGACCGGATCGGCATTGAAGCCCCCAAGGTGGTCTATGTGCTGGACGAAAAGGCGAAGCCGCAGAACGGCACGGCCAAGCTGGATCGATCCACCGGTCAGCTCACCTACGCTCCCAATCCGGGCTTCATCGGCGAGGATCGCTTCAAGTACTACACGGTCGACGAAAATAATCCGCAGCTGGGCGTGGACAACGGGGTCACGGTCAAGGTCGAGCCGATCCGCACCGTGAAACACAAGGCCGTGGACCGGTCTCGCAGCCGCGAAGTGGACCTGGTGTTTGTGATCAACAACTCGCCCTCGATGGCCGCCCACCAAGGGCGCATTGCGGAGAACCTGAACCGATTCCGACAGTTGTTTCATTCCCGGAATCTCGACTACCGGATCGGGGTGCTCACCACCGACTTCGTCAATGCGGATTCCCGCCGCCGTTCCGAGGATCAACCGTACTTCAAGGAAGTGCGTTCGGTGCAGCTCGATGCCGCGGGTAAGCCGGTGCTGGACCGCCGGGATCGGCCAAAGCAGGTGACGAAGCGGGTCGCAAGTAATGGCAACCTGGTGACGCTTCCCGGCATGACGCAACCGTGGGTCACGCCCCAGACTCCCGATGGTGTCTTTGCCGAGCTCGTGAAGGTGGGCACGAATGGTGACAGCAATCGGACCGCGTTCACGGCCGTGTACAACTTCGTCGCCGGTTACTACAACAAGCAGCACGCGCTGCTGCGTCCCGATGCGACCACCATCGTGGTCTTCTTCATGGACGAGGAAGAGACGCGAATGGCCACCTGGAAAGAGGGGAAAAACGGAACGCGGCAAGCGGAGTGGATCGAGAACGGGAAACTGCCCGAACTGCTGGATCAGGCCAATGCACGCAACCCATCCGCCCGGCAGACGCTTGACGGTTACATCAACTACTGGGTCCTGCGACCCTTCATCATCGCCAAGGGTAACATGCGCGGAAAGCTCGAGATGCACGCTGTGGTGGCGCCCACCAATGTCTCGCATCGCCGCGCGGCCGAGCTTACCGGCGGAACCGTGCTGAACATTGAGTCTGATTTTTCCGGTCCGCTGGCGTCACTCGGTGACCGGATCGCGGACACGGTGGCGGTCGCGCTGGAGCCGGTCCAGGGCACGGCAACCCTCTACAAAAAGAGCCTGCATGTTCTTGTCGACGGACAGGAAGTGGCAGCCGATCCGGAAAACGGTTACGTCTACGACGAACTCACGCACAGCATCCGTTTCCAAGGGGCGGGCAAGAAGAAGGCCTTTGCCGCAAAGATCGAGATCACGTACGAGGAGCATATGTGACGTTCTCGACCCGCCGCCGTTCCGGATGGCTTCAGGTGACGCGCAAAGCCTCAGGTCAACCGACGCCATGTCGCATTCGGGTTCGTGGGCCCATTCGCTTTGGCGCGTTTGCGTGCGCCTGACAGACCTGAGGGACATTCTCGCCGGGCCGGATTTTGAGTCACTAAATCTCTAATAGAAAACAGTAAGCGTAAATATTGAAGCGACAATATCTTACGCCTTTAGCAGGAGACTTCGAGTCTGCAACTCAGATTCATTTCCGTGTCAATCGGTGCCCATCCGTGGTTCAATCGTGGCTCGGGAGTGAAAATTCTTGGCTGCTGTGTCGAAATAGGGTCCGGCTATTCGGCTAGGTGGTGAACCGGGCTCAATTCCGGGCCGGGCTCCCAACTCACCATGAAATTCATCTGCCTCGGATTCATTGACTCCCATGCCTTCGCCGCCGTCCCGGCGGCCGATCAACAGGCGATGATGGACAGCTGCTTCATCTACGACGATCAGCTCCGCGCAAACGGTCATTACAAGGGCGGCGAAGCGCTGCAGCTGCCGGAAACGGCGAAGACATTGCGGTATGCCAACGGTCGGGTGGTGGCTACGGACGGGCCGTTTGTGGAAAGCAAGGAGCAGCTCGGCGGCATCCTGATCCTCGAGGCGCGCGACCTGGATCATGCGGTCGAGTTGATTTCGAAGCACCCGGGAGCGAAGTTTGGGCCGTGGGAAATCCGTCCCGCCGCCGACCTGGGCGAGATGGTAAGGCAGAGCGAGGCCCGCCGCCGGGCTGCGAGTACGTTTCAGACCAGGCGAGATCTCGCTGCGTCTCCCGCTCAGGTGTTTGCAGCCATCCAAGATCCGGTCCGCCTCGCACGGTGGTGGGGACCGCAGGGCTTCACGAACACGTTCGAATCGTTTGAGTTCCGGCCCGACGGCAAGTGGGTCTTCAAGATGATTGGGCCTGACGGCCGAACCTACCACAACGAGTGCGTCTTCGACGCGATCGACCCGAATCGCCGGGTTTTCATCCGGCACGTGTCAGCCCCGACGTTTGTCCTGACGATTGCACTGGAAAGCACAGCCGCAGGCACCCGTGTCACTTGGGAACAAGTGTTTGATGATCCATTGGTGGCGGCGGCGGTGCGTGCCATCGTCGAGCCGTCCAACGAGCAGAACCTCGATCGCCTGACGAGGGAAGTGGCCTCGTGAGAGAGAGGCGGGCGCGCGCGGGCTGACCTGCGGGTTCGTGCGGGTCACTCCATTTTCAGCCGGATGTTGCGGTATTCCACCTTCATCGGAGGCCCAACGTGGACCTGCACGCCGATCTGTCCATCGACCGGTCGGTGGGCGGAGTCATCGTCGATCACCACGCTCATGACGCGTCCGTTGACAATGTGAGTGAGCTGGTTTCCGCGCACGATGAGGTGGACGGAGTTCCAATCATCGGAGACAACCCCGGCAAGCTCCGTCTCGTCCCCGATTTGGGCGACCAGGACGGGCGGCCTTCCTCCAACCACCCGCGTGAGCTGGCCGCGCACGGCGAGAAAGAGACGGCCCTTTTCCTCGTAGTTGTTTCCCACGTACCGCTTGCGTCCGTCGATGTCGCATTGGTATCCGCGCATCGCAAAGGCATTGGTGGGAGTGACGGTGTCGGGCACGATCTTGCTCCGGTAGTTGATGCCGCTGTTCCCCGCTGCGGAAATCCGGTAGTCGAGCTTTAGCTCGAAGTTTCCCGGCTTACCCCCAGTCCAGATGATGAACGTATTGCTCTTGATGACCGTTTCCGGTCGGATTTCGCCCACGAGTACTCCCGGTTCGACTCGCCAGTAGGTCGGATCTCCCTGCCACCCCTCAAGCGATTCTCCATTGAAGATCGATCTGAAGCCTGGCTCCTCGCCGACGAGGGGGAGTGGTCGATCACTCTGCCGCGGAACGTAGGCGGACGATGCGACCTCTGCCACGGCAGGCGGTTGTGCGGCCACGGTCAGCGAGATCGAAATCAGGGTGAGAGTCGCGCTAATGAGGGGGGAGATTCTCTTCATGGAGGGTAGGGGCAGTGCAGCAGCGGAGATTCTGGTTGTTGGGGCGGGCTGGAGCGGCGGTGAAGCCTCGACCAGAATGTCGGGCGGAGACTCGGGTGCTCAACAACCGTTTGTCGCGCGGTAGAGGTGTCGGGATCAGGTTAGGAGATCGAACCAGTGCAGTGGCCTTGATGAGAACGTTTGGCGAGGTGACGCTGCCGTGGCAAAGGCTGGGTCGCCTGACGGAGGGCAACCTAAAGACCTGGCTGAGCCCTTGAACATGACTGGATTCCAAATCAAAGAGAACCTGCACCAGGGCCGATGTGTGGTCGGAACCCACATCCTGAGCCTCATGAACCCGACGTCGGCAGCACTTGCCGCGGAAATGGCGATGGATTTCGCCTTTATTTGCACCGAGCATATTCCTTTGGGGCGAACCGAAGTGGGGATGATGTGCCAGTACTACCTGGCGAAGGGTATTTCCCCGATCGTGCGGGTTCCATCACCAGATCCGGTGAGTATCGCCACCATGCTGGATGGCGGGGCGGAGGGCATTGTCGTACCGTATGTGGAGACCGTGGAGGAGGTGCGTCGAATTGTCGGAGCCGTCAAGTATCGCCCCATCAAAGGTCAGCTCCTGCACGATTGGATCGAGCGAGGGATCGCCTTACCCGAGGCCACCTCCCGCTACCTGGAGACCTTCAATCGTGACAAGTACGTGATCATCGGTGTGGAAAGCGTCCCCGCGATCGAACGGCTGGATGAGCTATTGGCGGTGCCAGGAGTTGATGCTGTCTTTCTTGGACCGCATGACATCACCACCTCAATGGGCGTACCGACCGAATATACCCATCCTCGTTTCGTTGCTGCGGTGGAATCGGTGGTTCGTCGTTGCCGGGCGAAGTCGATTGGTGTGGGGCTTCACTATCAGCTGCTCCGGCTGCCTGAGGATGTCTTGGAGCGGTACCTGGCCGCGGGCATGAACTGGCTGATCAACGCGGCGGATGTCATTATTATGCGGGAGGCCATGAACGCTCAGTTCAGCCAACTCCGCCAGTTGGCGGAGCGCCATCTGCCAAGTGCGATTGCTGCCAGGGTGCCCAAACCATCGATCGAGTCCTGCCTCACGTCCGGTGGGTCAGCGTAACCGCGGAAGCTGACGCCACCGCGGGCCCTCCCGCCACGGCGACGAGTGACTACGCCCGCTCCGTGGGGGGACTCCTCAGGGCAGTCCCAGGATACGTCGATTGATACCTGCATCCTGCTTTCCGCCCGCGAAGTCGTCGAAGGCGACCGCCGAGGCTTCAATCAGGTGCCGGACGATGAAGGCCGCGCCTTCTCGAGCACCCTGCTCGGGCGATTTTACCGCGCATTCCCATTCCATGACCGCCCAGCCGCGATAACCGACCTCGGTGAGCAGGGTGAAGACCCGTTTGAAGTCAACCTGTCCGTCTCCCGGTGAACGAAACCGGCCCGCACGGGTGGCCCAGGGCTCGTATCCACCGTAGACCCCACAACGACCGTCCGGTCGAAACTCGGCGTCCTTGACGTGAAAGCCCTTGATGCGGGCGCCATAGCGGCGGATGAAATCGCAATAATCGAGTTGCTGGAGCAGAAAATGGCTGGGGTCGTAGTTGAGTGCCGCGGCCGGGTGTTCGTCCACCGCGCCGAGAAATCGCTCAAACGTGCTGCCGTCGAACAGATCGGAGCCAGGGTGCAACTCGTAACCAAAGGTCAGCCCGAGCTCATGGGCGAAGTCGAGCAGGGGGCGCCAGCGTCGGGCCAGCTCCCGGAACGCCTCCTCGATCAGACCAGCGGGACGCTGCGGCCACGGGTAGGCCAGGTGCCAGGCCAGCCCGCCGGAGAGCACGGGCACGCAGGATGTGCCAAGGCGCGCGGCGGCTCGGAGGGAAAGTCGCAGTTGGCCGGTGGCCCACTCCACCCGCGCGCGGTCGTCCAGGCCCGGGGGATAGAACGCCTGGAAGGCGACCTCGTAGGCGGGGTGAATTCCCATTACCTGCCCGGCGATGCCGGCATTCAGCTCAGTCAGGCGCAACCCATGCCGATCGAGGGTGGCGAGCCAATCGTCACAATAAGCCTGCGACTCCGCCGCGCGGGGAATGTCAATGAAACGTGCGTCCCAGGCAGGCATCTGCACGCCGCGATAGCCGAGTGAAGCGGCCCAACGGCAGATGGCGTCGAGCGAGTTGTACGGAGCGTGATCGCGGATGAACTGGGCGAGGAACAACCCTGGACCTTGAATGGAATTCACGGGGGAAGGAGGATGAGGGCAACGACGGACGGGCTACGATCCATTGCCGCATTGGATGGGAGGTGGCGATCAGGGGCGCAGGAGCACCTTGGTGGCGTCTTTCCGTTCGAAGAGCGCGAAGGCGGCCTGCCAGTCGTCGAGGGGGAATCGGTGAGTGACAATCCGTGACGGGCGCAGACCCTCACTCAGCAGCCTCAGGGTGCGCACCCAGGTGGCGACGGTGTAGCCGACGGATCCCGCCACGCGCAGTTGCTTGAAGCCGATCCGGTCAAACGGGACGGTGATGTCACGGCCGAAGTGTCCCACCTGCGTGTAGCTGCCGAGAGGCCGGAGCGATTCAAGGCAGGCGCGGGCCGACGCCTCGACGCCCGCCACTTCGAAGGCCACGTCGACCCCGCTGCCATCCGTCTCCGCACGGACCACTTCCGCCAGCGACTCCCTTTGGACGTCGACGGTGCGCCAAGCTCCGAGGGATCGGGCCAGCGCGAGGCGAGCCCCATCTTGGCTGGTGCCGGCGACCAGGGTCCTGATCCCGCGGTGCAGCAGCACCAGCAGGCAGAGGAGTCCAATCGGCCCGGGACCGGAGACCAGGGCGATGTCGCCGGGTCGCACCTCGGTGATTTCGCCGACCGCATGAACGGCAGCGGCGAGGGGTTCCACCAATGCACCCTCCTCCTCGGGAATCGAATCCTCGAGCTGAAACAGCTGATCGGGACGGACGCAGGTATAGCGGGTAAACGCGCCGCTGACGCCATGTCCCATGCCCCGGCGATCCGGGCAGAGCATGAAGTCGCCGCTCAGACACCATCGGCACCGGCCACAACGGACGGCCGTGGCACCGAGCACGGCATACCGGCCCGAGCGGTCCACCGTTCCCTTCACCGCTGCTCCTTCCTCGACCACCCGGCCCACAAATTCGTGGCCGAGGATGACCGGCGGAAAATTGCGAAAGGTGTCATGCAGCACATGCAGGTCGGTGCCGCAGATGCCGCAGGCGGTGACTTCCAGTTTTACCTGATGATCGGCCGGCGTCGGCTCTGGGACGTCCCGCAACTCAACGTGTCCGGGCCCTGGCTGGAACTTGACCAATGCTTTCATGGTGGTTGAGGCGGGAGGGGCTGTTCAAAGGAGGGCACGATGCGTGGGGTGCAGCATCAGGTGGGGTGACACTTGGAGGGAGTGATCGCACCTCCCGTGCCGTGCCGGGCTCCACGAGCAGGACGTCTTCGTGACGCCGGGACAAGCGCGAACCTCCCGGTGGCGGCCAGGGGATGGGGGTTCGCGGGGTGGCCCGAATCTAGGGTGTCGGAGCGGTGTCTTCGAAGAGACGTTCCAGTGCGTCAAAGCAAAGTTCGCTGGCTTCTTCACCCCCAAATGAGAATTTGTAGCCTCCGGGCAGGTGCAGGGAGTCGCTGTCGAGCGCCTGGCGCCGCCAGTGAGTTTCGAGGGAGACGAGCCCTTGGAAGTTGAAATGACGGAGATCTCGGAGGTGCCGGGCCCAGCCGACATCGCCGTTTCCCATGCACCGGGCCTCGACCCCGGAAGCAGTCCGGGCCGCCTCTTTGGCATGGATGTGAACGACACGCCCTGCCAGACGGTCGAATCCTTCGGTGGCGGGTCCAAGATGCTCCGGAATGTATAAGACGTTGCAGGGATCCCAAATGAGCCCGACGCGCGGATCCGGAAGTTGGGCGAGCAAGGCGATGGACTCGGCACCGGTGCCAATGAGACAGGACGCCTCGTTTTCCACCCCGAGTTGAAGACCCTCTGGCAGGAGATCGAGCAGTGCCATGAGGTGCTCGGCGATGCGGGTCACATCTTCGCTGGTAGCCGGCGAGGGTTTGCGGAGGAAAGTGAAAACCCGCAGGAGAGGGCATCCCAGGGTCAGCGCCACGTCCACACTTCGTCGGAAGATGTCGCGGTGCTCGTGGTGTGCTGCGGTATCGTCAAGTCCGCACTTGAATACCGGCGTGGCGCAGCCGTGGACCACGAGACCCGCATCGGCGAGACGCGACTTGATCTGCTTCACATCCTCTGGAGAGAGATCGCGAAACGACTTCCCAAACATGCTGCGCAATTCGATGCCAGCGACACCTCGACGTTGAGCGAACCCGATGACCCGGGAAACGTCCTGGGAAACTTCGTCGGAAATGAACGTGATGGATCCGGGAAATTGCAGCATGGGAAAGGATGGGAGCGCCCAGACGTGGATAATGGGGTTGGTGCCGGGCAGCCAGCATGATGACCTGAACAAGTCGAGGGCAAGGGGAGAGCTTGGCGCCCGGTTCGGTGCCAGAGTTGGACATCGGCGAGATTCGGCTCAGGGTACGATCGGCTGGCGCCTTGATTCGACAAAAGGTGGGGAGGGATTGACACGCGATGACGAGCCGGGGGCCGGAGGGGGTGCTAGCCTGTCCTCCAAAGCCGACCACCCGGTGGGCGCACCGCCTGGTGCAAAACCCTAGAGAGAACCGAAATCAATGAGACGCCGCTGCAAGGACGTTGCCGCCCCGCGCGAACCCGGACGGGACCGGGCTTTCCTCCTGCGTGGCCGGCCGGCGCGGAGCGGACGGCTCCTCTTGCTCGGTGCAGCATCCGCCACCCTTTTTTCATGACCCCCCACCAACGCGTCCTGGCTGCCTTGAATCGTCGTCCACTCGACCGGGTCCCGGTTGATATCTGGCTCTCCCCCGAGGTGTTGGCCGATGCCAAACGGCACTTCAACTGCGAGGATGAGTTGGAGGTCTATCGCCGGTTCGGACTGGACAAGATCGTCATGGTGTTTCCGGGCTTTGGCAGCGAGGACGTCGATCCTGAAAAGGGAACCGGCCGCACGATTTGGGGCGTGGAGACGCGTTCCGTTCAGGCGGGCAAGGCGCGCTATGAGGAATTCATAAATCCTCCCTTCGCCGACCTGTCGGATGTGCGGCAATTGGATGACTACAGTCGCTGGCCGGAGCCGGCACGTTTTGACTATGCCGGCTCCCTGCGACTGGCGCGGCGCGCGCGCGACCTTGGTTTCGCCACGATCGGGCCCTGGATATCGGTGTTCGAGATCTACTGCCAGCTGCGCGGCCTGGAGAATGCGATGATGGACCTCATCGATGCACCGGACTTTCTGGAACCCGCATTGGATCATATCCAAAGTATTCAGACAGCGATGATGGAGCGGTTGTTGAAGGAAACGGGGGATCTCCTCGATCTGGTGTTCATCAGCGATGACATGGCTTCGCAGGAAGGCCTGCTCATCTCACTGCCCGCTTGGCGTCGACTCTTTGATTCCCGACTGCGGGTATGGTGCGATGTGGTGCATCGCCACGGTCGCAAGGTGCTCTTTCACACCGATGGTGCGGCGTTCGACCTCGTGCCTTCACTGATTGAAGCCGGAATCGATGTGCTGAATCCCATTCAGCATATCTGCAAAGGCATGGACCGCGAACGTCTGAAGGCCGCCTACGGAAATCGCGTGGTGTTTCATGGCGGAGTCGAAAATCAGTCGGTGATCCCCTTTGGCACGCCCGACGACGTGCGGGCCGAGGTCCGGCGTTGCCTGGAAACCCTCGGACGCGGGGGTGGCTACATCTGCTCGTCCTGCCACTTTGTCCAGGCGGGCACTCCGCTCGACAATGTGTTTGCCCTGATTGAGACCGTCCACGCCCATGGCGCCGACTACCTCTAGCCTGCAAACAGGGGAACGCACGAACGCGTCGACTTCGTTGGCACGGGGCAGTGCGCCCCGGCTTGGTCTCTGGGCCCTTCAATCGTCGCCATGACTCCGCGAGAGCGCTACGACGCCGTTTTGTCGGGACGGATGCCGGATGTTGTCCCCCGGATTCCGATTCTGATGCAGTTTGCCGCCGAGTATATCGGCAGTCACTACGGTGAGTTCGCCTCGGATCACCGCGTCCTTGTCGAGGCGAATCTCCGCTGCGCCGAGGACTTCGGGCTGGATCAGGTCAGCACGATCTCGGACCCCTATCGCGAGACCTCGGCCTTTGGCGCGGAGATCCGCTATCACCGCGACGGTGTGCCTGAGTGCGTGCACCCCCCGCTGGCCGACCTGGCGCCGGGTGCACCGATTGCCGGCCGGATTGCGGTGCCGGATCCGTTGACGTCGACTCGCATGCGCGACCGCATTGAGGCGGTCCGTCTCTACCGGAAGCGGGTGGGTGAACGCTACAGCATTCTTGGTTGGGTGGAGGGACCTGCAGCGCTTGCAGCGGACCTTCGCGGCATGTCCGAGTTTTTGGTGGATCTGCTGGAGGAACCAGCCTGGGCCGGAGAGCTGATGGACCTGTGCACGGAGACCTCGATTCGGTTTGCCCGAGCGCAAATTGATGCCGGAGCCGACACCATCGGGGTGGGAGACGCAGTTTGCAGCCAGATCAGCGGTGCCGTGCACGCCGAGAGCATTTGGCCACGGCAACTTCGCCTGATGCAGGCTATTCAGGCTGCGGGTGCTCGGGTCAGACTTCATATCTGTGGTCCGACGCGTCACCTCTGGACGCAGCTGAGCAAACTGCCGATCGATATCCTGGACTGCGATCACGTCGTGGACATGGCTGCGGCCCGTGCGGTTTTCCCACCGCATGTGGTCCTGGCGGGCAATCTCGATCCCGTGTCCATCCTTCGGTTTGGACGCGTCTCCCAGGTGAGCGACGGGGTGCGTCGCTGTCAGCGGGTGTCGGGCGAGCGTTTCATGGTCTGCGCCGGATGCGAAGTGCCCTCCGGCACGCCGTTGGAGAACCTGCACACGCTCTGCACGCCTCTCCAGACCTCCAGCCTGTCCCCATGAGCCCCTCCACCGCCCTTGTGGCCTGCGATGTTTTTCAGGCGGAGTTTGCCGCCTTGTTTGCCGGTTCACCGATGACTCCGCCACCACGCGTGGCCTGGTTGGAGATGGGATTGCACGATCACCCGGAGAAGATGAAGTTCGCCATCCAGGGTGCGATTGACCGCATGGAAGCCGACCCGACCGTGACGAGCATCCTGCTGGCGTATGGGCTGTGCGGAAACGGCTTGATTGGAATTCGATCCCAACGATGCCGGCTCGTGCTGCCGCGGGCCCACGACTGCATTTCCATCCTGTTTGGTGACCGGCCTGCGTACGAACGCTACCTCGCTGCGAATCCCGGGGTCTACTTCTACAGCCCGGGCTGGATCCGCGGTCGGCGGGTGCCGGGGCCGGATCGGGAGGCCAAGGTCAGGGCTCATTACGAGGAGCGTTATCCGGACGATCCTGAGGTGGTTGAGGACATGGTGGCGGCAGATCGAGAGACCTATGTTCACCACGGCTGTGCCGCCTACATTGACATCACCGGTGACCGTGCCGGCGAAGCGTACTGCCGAGACTGCGCCAAGCACCTTTCGTGGCGGTTCGAGTCGATCCGCGGCGATGATCGCTGGCTGCGCGCGTTGTTGACCGGGCCCTGGGACAGCGAACGGTTTGTGGTGCTCGCTCCCGGAATGGCCACGCAGCTCGGGCCCGATGGAATGCTCGCGACGTCGGGAACCTCCATGACATGAGGCCAGTGAGAGACGCGATCCCTCCACGGCGATGTCTCTTCCGTCAGCGGCCGGGGAGCATGCGGGTGACGTTGGGATTGCTGCTCGGTTTCCTCCTGGTGGCAGACCTGGCGGAGGCTGCGGGTGCTTCGACTCTCTGGGAAACCGGGCTCGAGACCTGGCTCAAGCAGTCCTTCGTGGAGGGGCGAGAGTATTTCGTTCTGAGGAGCGGCCGGGCAAAAATGATCGTGCAGGCGGATCGCTCGGATCTCTCGCCATCGTTCCTCTACCTGCTCTTTGACGCGGAGGCCAATCGTCAAACCGGACGCAAGGAACGAGCCTTTCACTTCGATCACGGGTCCGGGTTTGTCCGCAGCGGCTTGGAGGTGGTGCTGGGCGGTCATGTGTTCACGGCTTGGGGACATCAGACCAGGACACGATGGTGCTGGTGGCAGGGGATTCCTGTGGTCGAGGCCCAGTGGTGGGTGGGAGGAATGCTCGTCACCGAACGCATCGCGGCTTTGGCCGATGAGAGTGTGTTCCTTCGACAGGTCGAACTCAAGTCCATCAACCTGGGTGGCACGGAGAGGGTCGACGTTCGGTTCCACCTGCCGCGAACAGGTCGCATTGAAAACGGTCAGGAGGTCGCCACTCCGCTGGACGACGGAGGGAGGCTCTGGCTGCGGGTACTGTCGACCCACGGGCGGCTACGTCCCCGGGTGGATGGGATCGACCTTGAGGCGATTCCGCTGGATCCGGGGCAAACGGTCACACTTGAATCGTGGGTGGGACTTGACCTCGGGGCGCAGCCTCTCGACCGCCGCACTCAAGCGGAGGCACTCGAACAGACGCGGCGGCAATGGACGCGATCGTCGCACGTCGCCACGGACGACCTGGTCGTTGCGGAGCTGTTTGATCGCGTCCGGGTCGGCCTCCAGGCCATGGTGGCGGACAACGGGGTCATGGATGCCGGTCTGTTCGAATACGGAGCCCAGTGGGTGCGTGACACGTCCAACACGGTCATGGGTCTGATCCACACCGGGCACTTTGAGCTGGCTCGCAGCGCGCTGGCGCATGTGCTCACCGCGATGGTGAACGGGGAAGGCAATACCATGATTGCCGGCCGGTTTGAGGATCCGGATCGCGAGCAGTTCGACCAGATGGGGGAATTGCTGCAGGCGTTGAAGGCGTACCGTGACTGGACGGGCGACGAGTCATTGCTGCGGGAGCATCGGGAGAAACTGGTGAATCTGATCGAACGGCCCCTGCGGGCCGCCTACCGCGGGCAGGGTGGCATGGTGCACAATCGCCGCGAATTCTGGGAGCGTACCATCGAGGATGGATACGAACTCGCCTATCAGGCGTGTCTGATCTCGGGCCTGCGCGATGCCGCCAGCCTGAGTCAGTCCCTCGGGGTGCCGGAAAAGGCGGACGGGTGGAGGGCCGAGGCGGATGGTCTGGAGGAAACGGTGCTGAGGCACCCTCGTTTCGCTTTGGTGGATCAGGGGCGGTTGATCAAGCGGCGCAGCCTGACCGGAGAGCGCGTGCGCACCGTGCAGTTTCCTGCGTCCGCCCCCGACGTTCCCTTGAAGACCGAACGCGTCAACCTGCTGGAGCCCGACTCCTCCACGATGCTCCCGTTGCTGCTCGGAATTGTCCCGCCCGAATCAGCACTCGGGCGAGCGACCTTGAATGCGATGGAGGAACTGTGGAGCGCGCGGTGGTGGGGAGGCGGGTACGAACGCTACCACTCGAGCGGGCAGTGCGATCAGCCCGGGCCCTGGACCTTTGCCAGTGGATTCATCCTTCGCGCCCAGCACGACGCCGGGCTGTTCGAGCGCAGCCGTCGCACCCTCACCTGGCTCCACGACGTGCCAGGCGGCCGCACCGGGGCCTGGTTCGAGGAGGTGCCGATCGCCCGTTCCCAGGCGCCGACGGCGGGCATCCTGCCCTGGACATCTGCCGAAGTGGGTGTGTTCGTTGTGCGTCATCTCCTGGGGCTCCGGTTCGAATCCGGACGGCTGTCGATTAAACCGGCTCTGTTTCCCGGTCAGCCGCCCTGCCGCGCTGATCTCCGGTTTCGCCGTGGTCGTATCCATCTGGAAGTCTCCGGCTCGGGATCCGTGGCGACGGCAACCGTCGATGGCCGTCCGATCGTCCCGGATCCCGACGGAAGGCTTCGCCTGCCAGAAGGCTGGCCTGGGGGAGACTTGCGGATCCACCTACAGCCCCGATGAAAATGCGCGAGACGAGTGACCGCGAGTGGGCACGAATGAAATCAGTCGCCGAGAGTTGCGACGGATCGATTCGCTTTTCGTTGAACCAGATTGAGGTCCTTGGCACCTCTTGTCCCCCCAGCATTCGTGTCCGTTCGTGTCCATTCGTGGTTCAACTGATCGCCTCCGGCTAAGGAGCCGCGACGAGGGCGAGCAGGACCTCGCCGGGCGGCAGGGGATCGTACTCGATCTGGGAGGCGAGTGCGTTCCGCACGGCGGCTGCATCACTGGGGTTCAGACCCACCAGAAGGGAAACCCGTTCCGCTGTGAGACCTTCACCTCCGAGCGGAACGCGGGCACCGATGCCCGCCGGCAACTTCGGAGGGGAGGCGAGAAACGTGCCGCGGGTGGCATCGAAGAAACG
>JAXMHM010000022.1:0-147616 GCA_046346755.1 Opitutaceae bacterium
ATCCGTGGCTTCATTGTCTCGAATCGCTACCGCAATGGCTTCCTCGTCCCGGGTTTCGAGACCGACATGATCAATGTCGACCGCATCGAAATCATCAAGGGCCCCTCGGCCTCCATCGCCGGCTCCTCCGAGTCGGGCGGCTATGTGAACTTCATCACGAAGAAACCCCAGATGAAGGAGTCGATCGTCGGCACCGCCACCATGGGTTCGCGCAGTTTCCTCCGCGGCACGGTGGATGCCACCGGCCCGATCGAGGGGACGAACATGGCCTACCGCCTGAACGCCATCCACCTGACCGCGGACAGCTGGCGCGACAATGAGAAGATCCGCAAGACCGCGGTCTACCCGTCCTTCCTCTGGCAACCGACCAAGAAGACGCAGGTGACGGTTGACCTCGAATACTTCGACGGTCTTACGCCGGGCGGCTTCAGCACCCCTTATATCGCCCCGGTCAATACCGTCAACCAGACGGGTACGACCAGCACGTCCCAGGCCGTGGTCATCCCGGCCGGGGTCGTGCCGAAATTCCGTCTCGGTCAGTGGGCGCCGATGTCCGTCAACACCAGCGGCGAGGTCGGCATGGGCAATCGCGCCGAACTCTACTCGGTCTTCGCCACGGTCTCCCATCAGTTCAACGACATCTTCGCCGCCCGCCAGGCCGTCTACTACTTCGACAGCAAAACGAGCGCCTACCGCGGCGTGGTCGCGAACTTTTTCGCCTACAACAGCAACGGCGAAATCTTCTACGAGCGCAACGCCACCCGCAACACGGGTGAGGCCCAGATCCTCCGCGCCCAAGGTGACATCGTCGGCACCAAGAAATGGCTGGATGAAAAACTCGGCACCACGGTCCTCGTCGGTTACGACATCGGTCGCACCGACAGCGTCAGCACCACCGCCACGGGCCAGATGGAAGCCTTCGTCATCAGCAGCCCGGTCTACGGCCTGCCGCTGCGCACGCCGATGGTCAAGACCGTCGACAACACCGGCAAAGGCGGCAGCTTCGGCTACTTCGCCAACGCCCAGCTCTCCGGTTTCAACGACCGCATCGTCGTGACCGGCGGCATGCGCCGCGACCAGGGCAAGGCCTCCTGGACCCGCAACAACTTCACCGGTGCCTACTCGAACGTTCCCAAGACCGCCACCGTCGAGAGCCCCATGTACGGCCTGACCGTCAAACCTCTGAAGTGGCTCGCCGGTTACATCGTCTACAGCGAAGCCGGCGCCGCCAGCCGTCAGGTCGCCATCTTCCCGAACATCCCCCTGACGGACTCCCGCCAGATCCTCCGCACGGTCACGCCGCTCACCACCATTGACGAGTTCGGCGTCAAGGCGAGTCTGCTCGACGGAGCCTTCGCGGTGAATGTCGCGCACTTCGAAATCGTCCAGGTCGACAATGTGCGCAACAACACGAGCAACGACATCATCAATGTCCCCGGCGGCTCCCAGAACATCATCGAGAGCGGAAACACCGCCAAGGGCTGGGAGGTCGAGTTCAGCGGCAGCGTGACCCGCCAGTTCGCCCTCGTCGGCGGCTACGCCTACACGGAAACGCAGGCCCCGGGCTTCAAGGAAGATGGTCGTTCACCCCGCGAGATCCGCGGCATGCCCAAACACAAGGTTCAGGCGTTCGCCAAGTACGACATCATGGGTTCCAAGGCCGCCGGCTTCTCCATTCGCGGTGGCGTGGTCTATCAGACTGCCGTCTGGGGCATCGCCGAAAATACCTACCGGGTCGCCGGCGCCACGCGGTGGGACGTCGGTCTGAACTACCGTCGCAACAACTGGGACTTCGCCCTCACCTGCGAAAACCTGACGGATGTGATCTTCCCGCAATCCACGATCGCCCCGGGCAGCAACACCGTAGACGCGCCGCGCACGGTTTACTTCGGTGCCACGCTGAAGTACTGAGGAGAACGTCCCCTTGCCGTTGACTCCGTCACGTTCCGGAGCAGTCAACCGCGCCGCCCTCCGCGGCGGGCAGGGACAGAACGAAGCGAAAGCCCACGGTCCAGGCCGTGGGCTTTCCCGCGTCAGGGTCACGACCTTCGCCGGAGCCGCCTTGCGGCTCGGACTGCGCCCATTGCTTCTGTTGACGGGCGCCACCCTCCTTCCTCTTGCAGCCGCGGTCGAATCGCCGGAGATCCCGGACCGCATCGAATTCAACCGGGATGTGCGTCGGATTCTCTCCAATACGTGCCTGAAGTGCCACGGTCCCGACGCCAAGGGCAACCCGTCGGGTCTGCGGCTCGATCACTCGGAGTTCGCCTACGCCCCCCACAAGGACAAGTCCGGTCGCGTCACCACCGCCTTGGTCCCGGGCAAACCGGAGGCCTCGGAGGTGTGGCGGCGCATCACGTCCACCGATCCCGCCGCGGTCATGCCGCCGCGGGACGCCCTGCATCAGCTCTCCGCCACGGACAAGGCGGTGTTCAAGCGCTGGATCGAACAGGGGGCCGTCTACCAGCCGCACTGGGCCTACCGCCCTCCGGTCAAGGTTGAACCCCCGACGACGCGGGCCGCTCCGGGCTCCCCTGCTGCTTCGTCCCATCCCGTCGACCGTTTCCTCCAGGCTGAACTGAGCCGGCATCATTTGACCTTCTCGCCACCCGCGGATCGGCGGACCCTGCTGCGACGGCTCAGTCTGGATCTGACCGGGCTTCCGCCGACCCCCGACGAAGTGACGGCCTTCGTCGCCGACTCGCGTCCCGGCGCCTACGAAGCCCAGGTCGACCGTCTGCTCGCCTCCCCGCGTTACGGCGAACGCATGGCCGTGCCGTGGCTCGACTTGGTCCGCTTTGCCGACTCGACCGGTTTGCACGGCGATCAGTTGCTGAACAATTTTCCGTACCGGGACTACGTGATCGACGCGTTCAACCGGAACAAGCCCTTCGACCAGTTCACCCTGGAACAAATCGCCGGCGATCTGCTTCCCCAGGCGACCATCGAACAGCAGGTCGCCACCGGGTTTAACCGGCTCAACATGGTCACGCGGGAAGGCGGAGCCCAGGTCAAGGAGTACCTCGCCAAATACGCCTCGGATCGCGTCCGCACGGTCTCCACGGCCTGGCTCGGCTCCACCCTCGCCTGCGCCGAGTGCCACGATCACAAGTACGATCCCTTCACCATCCGCGATTTCTATTCGTTCGCCGCCTATTTTTCAGACGTGAAACAGTGGGGCGTCTACCGGCACTTTGTCTACACGCCGGAACCCGAGCTGGCCGTACACACCGACGACTACCCGTTCCCTCCGGAGATCGAGGTGGACAGCCACTACCTGCAACAGCGGGACGCCCGCCTGCGCGCCGCAGCCGACGCCGCCCATCGATCCGGCGGCAGCGCTCTGCTGTCGACCAACGCCGGTGCCGCCACGGTCAAGTCCTGGGCCCGGCAGGTGCAGGCACTGCTGACTCAGCATCCCGAGGGTTGGGCCGTCGCGACTCCGGAGCGGGTTGACAACACCAACGGCGTCAGCGCCACTCCGCTCCCCGACGGGAGCGTGCGACTCCAGAATCCGAAGGACTTTGCCGAGAACCGCTACAAGCTCCCGTCGTCACGGCATGAGGTGGTGCTGTCCGCCTCTGCTCTTCCCATCTCGACCGTACGGTTGGAGGTGCTCCCGGATGAAACGCATGGAGGCTTTGTCACCCGAGACCAACGTGAACTCTTCGAGATCAGTGTCACCCTCGCCGTGCGGCGCGCCGGCCAGGCCACGGATGAACGGATCGAGCCCGCCGAGGCCTTTGCGGAATGCGAAACCGAGACCTACTTCAACGGTCGCCCCCGGGTATCGCTGCTCGAGGTCTGGCGGTCGAGCCGGGCGCTCGCCCGCGGCAACCAGGCGGTGGTCTTCCAGCTCCGTCAGCCGGTGACACTGAAACCCGGCGACCGGCTGGTCGCCACGGTCCTGACGGCTCCCGTCAACTTCCACCAGCGCGCCTACCTGGGTGAAGTGGGACGTATCCGTTTTTCCGTGTCTCCGCTCGCCGCCTTTCTGCCGGGTTCCACCCTGGCTGACCCGGACCGCGCCGCGTTCGCCGCCGCCGAGCCCTCGCCCGCGCAGCGTGAACGCCTGGCCACCCACTGTTACCGGGCCACGCTGGCGTTTGACCAGCCCGGGGAAAGGGAACGTCTGCGGGACATCCTGGAGTGCCGCGGAGGCCGGGCCGCCACGATGGTGACGGTCGCCACCGCGCCCCTCACCACCCGCGTGCTGGCCCGAGGCAACTGGCAGGATGAAACCGGCGAAGTGGTTTCTCCGGCACCTCCGCGTTTCCTGACCGATGGAACCAAACCGGCCGGCTCCGCGCGGGAAACGCGTCTCGACCTCGCCCGCTGGTTGGTTTCACCCGCCAATCCCCTCACCGCCCGCACCTTTGTCAACCGCACCTGGAAACAGCTGTTTGGCACGGGACTCTCCGCCGCCGTCGAAGACCTCGGCATGCAGGGCGAGTACCCCACCCATCCGGAACTGCTGGATTGGCTGGCGGTGGAATTTCGGGAAAGCGGCTGGGACATCAAAGGTCTGATCCGCCTGATCGTCACCTCCCAGGCCTACCAGCAGTCCTCGCGGGAACGTCCGGAGTTGGGCGAGATCGACCCACGGAACCGGCTGCTTGCCCGCCAGTCTGCGCGCCGACTCGAGGCTGAGTTCGTCCGGGACAACGCGCTGGCGGTCTCAGGACTCCTCACCCCTGACATCGGCGGGCCGAGCGCTTCGCCGTACCAGCCCCCCGGTTACTACGAGCAGCTGAACTTTCCGCTGCGCGACTACATCGCCGACCGCGACGAGCGGCAGTACCGCCGTGGCCTCTACAGTCACTGGCAGCGCACCTTCCTGCACCCGATGCTGGCGAACTTCGACGCACCGTCGCGCGAGGAATGTGCGGCCTCGCGCAATGACTCGACGACCCCGCAACAGGCACTGACCCTGCTCAACGACCCGACCTTCGTCGAAGCGGCCCGGGCGCTGGCGGAGGTCCTGCTGCTCCTCCCCGCGGACCAACGGCTGGAAGCGGCCTTCCTCCGCGTGCTCTCCCGCCCGCCGGAACCGCGCGAACGTACGTCGCTGGAGGCGTTTCACGCCCGGCAGCTTGCCACGTTCCGGGAGCGGCCCCAGGATGCAGTCGCCCTCACCTCGGTCGGGCTCAAACCCGTCCCGGCCTCGACCGACCGCGTCGAACTCGCCGCCTGGACCGCCGTCGCCCGCGCCCTGCTCAACCTCAACGAAACGATCGTACGCTACTGACCCGCGCTCCTCGGTTTTCCCCCATGTCATCGCCCGATCTTTCGCTCCTTCGCCAACGGCAGATCGCCTGGTCGCGTCGCACCTTTCTTGGCAAGTCCGCGCAGGCCATCGGCTCGCTCGCGCTCGGCTCCCTGCTGGCGCCGCGGTTGCTGTCTGCGCCCGCCGTGCCGCCCCCGGCGACCGACGGACGGTGGCGGGGGGTGCTGGGTGCACCGCACTTCCTGCCCCGCGCCAAACGGATCATCCAGCTCTCGATGGCGGGCGGTCCCTCCCACATGGAGACCTTCGACCCCAAGCCGCGGTTGAATGCGCTGCACGGGCAGCCTTTCCCGGAGTCGTTCACCCGCGGGCAGCAACTGGCGCAACTGCAGCACGAACGCGGGGGACTGCGCGCGCGAGGGACTTCGGTGGGGTTCACCCGTTGCGGGCTTTCGGGCCAGATGATCAGCGACCTGCTTCCCTACACCCAGCGGATTGCCGACGACATCTGCATCGTGCGGTCGATGCACACGGAGCAGATCAACCACGATCCCGCGCACGCCTTCATGAACGCTGGATCGATCATCAAAGGTCGCCCCAGCTTCGGTTCCTGGATGCTCTACGGCCTGGGGGCCGAGGCCGACAATCTGCCCGGCTACGTGGTGCTGATGTCCAACGGTCCGGGCAATGACCAGCCCGTCTCGGCCCGCCAGTGGTCCGCCGGCTTCCTCCCCAGCAAGTTTCAGGGCGTTCAATTCCAGAGCAAGGGCACCCCGGTCCACTACGTCGGCAACCCCGACGGCGTCTGCCAGAGCATGCAGCGTCAGTTGATCGACGAGCTGGCGGAGTTGAACGGATTCTGCGCCGAACGCACGCTCGACACCGAGATCCAGACGCGCGTCGCCCAGTACGAACTCGCATTCAAGATGCAGACCAGCGTGCCCGACCTGGCTGATCTGAGCCGCGAGTCCCAAGCCACCCTCGACCTCTACGGGGTCAAGCAGCCGGGAGACGGCTCGTTCGCCTCCAACTGCCTGCTCGCCCGCCGCATGATCGAACGGGGCGTGCGCTTCGTGCAGCTGTACCACCGGGGCTGGGATCATCACTCTGAAATCGACAAGAACCTCCCGATCGCCTGCCGGCATGTCGACCAGGCCTCGGCCGGGCTGGTCCAGGACCTCAAGCAGCGGGGACTGCTGGAGGACACCCTTGTGATCTGGGGCGGTGAATTCGGCCGCACGCCCATGGGACAGGGCACGGGGCGCGACCACCACATCAATGCCTTTTCGGTCTGGATGGCCGGCGGCGGTATCCGCCCGGGACTCACCTGGGGCTCAACCGACGAACTCGGCTACCGCTACCTGGAGGACGGACAGCAGATGCATGTCCACGACTTGCACGCCACGCTCCTTGCCGCCTTCGGAGTGGACCACGAACGCCTGATCTACCGCTATCAGGGCCGCGACTTCCGCCTGACCGATGTCCATGGCAAAGTGGCTCGAGGCATCCTCGCCTGAGTCCAGATCGCCCTCTCCGTATCCGTGTTCATACGTGTCCATCCGTGGTTCTCACCGCCCGGTGCGATCTGAAGCAAGCTGAGCCATGGAACCGCTGCTCCAGTTCATCGGACGTCTGCATCCTCTTGCCGTCCACCTGCCCATCGGGATTTTTGTCCTCCTGGCGGCCGTGGAGACGATCGGACTCATTCGTCCGGTCGCGCGACTGACGCCGCCGCTGCGCACCCTGTTCCTCGCGCTGGGACTGCTCGCCGCCGCGTCCGCCGCCGGGTTCGGCTGGCTGCTGGCCCGCCACGGAGACTATGATCCCACGCTGCTGGAGCGACACCGCTGGCTGGGAACCGGGTTTGCCGGATGGGCACTCGGAATGTTCCTCGTGCGTCGGCATCTTCGTGCCTACGCGATCGGCCTGATCGTATTGCTCGTCCTCCTCGGTGCAGCGGGCCACCTCGGGGGCTCGCTGACCCACGGTGAGCAGTACTTGACGCTGGCAAAGGCGACCCCCTCCGCTCCGACCCACGCCACACCGGGGGAGGCAAAGGTGTTTGACGAGGTCATTCACCCCATCCTGAAGGAGCGCTGCGTGGCCTGCCACGGCCCGACCAAGAGCAATGGCGACCTGCGGTATGATACGCGTGACTACGTGCTCAAGGGCGGAAAATCCGGGCCCACCTTCAAGGCCGGCCCTCCGCCCACGAGTCTGCTGCTGAAGCGGATTCACCTGCCTCTGGAGGCCAAGGAACACATGCCTCCCAAGGGCAAACCGCAGCCGACCGATGACGAAATGACGCTGCTCGAATGGTGGATCGACGCCGGTGCACCCGTCGATGGCCGGGTGGCCGACCATGCTCCTTCCCCGGCTGTCCTCGACCTCATGGCGGCGCGCCTCGGTATTCCCGCCGCTCCCTTGCCGGATCGCCCGGCGATGCTCCGCGAGGCTCTGCGCCTCGAGCAACAGCTTGGCATCGTCCTGCGCCCTTTGTCGCAGGATGGACCCTGGCTCGCCGCCAACGCCCGCTTGCGCCGCACGGCGTTCGGGGACGCCGACCTCGCCGCCCTGGCACCGGTGGCCGGCGCGCTGGCCTGGCTCGACCTCGGAGAAACCGCCGTGACCGATTCAGGACTCGCCGGACTCACCGCGATGCCGAACCTGCGACGGCTTCAGCTCGATCACACTGCCGTGACCGGTGCGGGCCTCGCACAGCTGGCCGGATTGGCCCAGCTCGAATCGCTCAATCTCGTTGGTACGCCCGTGACCGATGCGGACCTGCCCGCCCTGGCTAAGCTCCCCCGACTGCGCACGCTCTATGTCTGGAACACTGCGGTGAGCGACGAGGCGCTGGCGGCGTTGGCCCGCACACAGACCGACCAGCGAAGGCTCAATCGGTGGCGAAGTGAGATTTCAGACTTGGAGGCACGGATTCGATCCGAGACCTTTAAGGTCCACCGAGGCGCCCCACCGCTGCCTGCCTCAGGTCCCGTTCCTGCGGCTCCCCCGGCCGCACGGGAAGCCACCGCCCCCGTACCCGCAGCGACACCTACGCCACCCCCTTGATCGTCGTTTTAGGCTGCGAACTGCGCCGGCCCCCTTCCTTCCCCACCTGAACCCGTTATCCATGTCCAACCCTCCCCAGTCTTCCACCGCCAAGCAGCACCGCAAGCTGGGCGCCGTCCTGATCACCGCGTTTCTGGGCTGGATGTTCGACGGGCTTGAAATGGGGATCTTTCCGCTCATCGCCCGGCCTGCGCTGCAGTCCATGCAGGCAGCGCAGGGACTGGCCACGACCGACGCCTTTGTTGGCGAATGGATGGGGTACGTCACCGCCGCCTTCCTCATCGGCGCGGCCGCTGGCGGCATCGTCTTCGGCTGGCTGGGTGACAAACTGGGCCGGGTCCGGGCCATGGCCATCAGCATCCTCTGCTATTCGTTGTTCACCGGGCTGGTGTACTTCGCCACCGAGCCGTGGCACCTCATCGTCACGCGGTTTATCGCCGCTCTCGGCATGGGCGGCGAGTGGTCCCTCGGAGTAGCGCTGGTCATGGAAGTCTGGCCCGAGAAACATCGCCCCTGGCTCGCCGGCATCATCGGAGCCGCGGCCAATGTTGGCTTCGCCCTGATCGCCGTGATCGGGCTGTTCGTTCAGGTGACGATCGACTCGTGGCGGTGGGTGGCCCTGGTCGGCGCCGCTCCGGCGCTGTTGACGTTTTTCGTGCGGATCTTTGTCCCCGAGTCCGAACGCTGGCAGGAAAGCCAGCGCACCGCGGTCAAGAACCACCCGCTGCGCGAGGTCCTTCGTCCTCCCCTGCTGCGCTCGACGGTGCTCGCGATGGTGCTCGCCTCCGTCGCCCTGATTGGCACCTGGGGTTCCGTGCAGTGGCTGCCGCTCTGGGCGGACAAGATGGCGCAGGAACAGGGGCTGCGGGACGCGTTGCTTGAGTCCGGCGTCAGCCGCGACACCTTGGGTTCCAGCATGGCGTCCGCCACTCCCCCCGTGCTGGCGCGCGCGAAGGAGCTCAAGGACCACAACGCCAAGGCCTACACCCAGATCAACTCCGCCCTCGGCGCGGTGGTCGGCTGTCTGCTCGGCGGGTGGCTGGGCGGGAAACTCGCGCGTCGGCACGGCTATTTTCTGCTCTGCCTACTGTCCTTGATCACCTGTGCCTGGCTGTTCCGCGGCTTCTCCACCTATAGCGGTGCGTTCCTCGTCCTCACCTTCGTCGTCGGCGGGATCACTGCCGCCTTCTACGGGTGGTTCCCTCTCTACCTGCCCGAGTTGTTTCCCACCCGGGTCCGCGCCACGGGACAGGGCCTCTCCTTCAACGCGGGTCGCATCCTCGCGGCCGTGGGGGCGCTCCAGATGGGCTCGTTGATGCAGCACTTCCACGGCGACTACGCCCAGGCCGGCGCCGTCATCACCCTGATCTACCTGGTCGGCCTGGTGGTCATCTGGGTCGCACCGGAAACCCGCGGCAAAGCCCTCCCGACCTGATCGAAGCCCCGGACGAAAACCACGGATCCCGCGGCCGCGGGAGAGGTTTGACGCGGATTCGGAGTAGGTACGGTCATTCACCCATCAAGTGAATGCCAGCTCGTGCATAACGGGTTCGTATCCGTGTTGATCAGCGTCCATCCGTGGTTCAATCACGGCTGTAAGGTTGATTCGCTCCCGCGACACGCCCAGTCTGACGTGAACCTGCCGGCTGGCTTACCCAGGTCGCCCGGCTTCTCCTGACCCCACCTTTCCGCGTCGTCCCCTTTCCGCCTTCGTCATGAAAACGCCCCCGCCGCTGCCCTTCGCTTTCCCTGCCACCCAACGCCCTGATCCCACCGTCGTGCGGTGGGGCATCATCGGCTGTGGTGATGTCACCGAGGTGAAAAGTGGTCCCGGCTTCCGGCTCGCCGAGCGCTCGCGGCTGGTCGCCGTCATGCGACGCAATGGCGCCCTGGCCGCTGACTATGCCCGCCGTCATGGGGTGCCCCGGTGGTATGACAACGCCGAGCAGCTCATCGCCGACCCCGAAGTGGACGCGGTCTACATCGCCACCCCGCCCGACTCGCACGAACGCTACGCACTGCAAGTGGCTGCAGCGGGCAAACCCGCCTACGTGGAGAAGCCCATGGCCCGTTCCACCGTCGAGTGCGACCACATGGTCGCCGCCTTCCATGCGCAGGAAGTTCCGCTCTATGTGGCCTACTACCGGCGCGGGCTGCCCCGTTTTCGGAAGATCAAGGAGTGGCTGGAGGTAGGCACGATTGGACGCATCACCGGCGTCGACTACCACTTCGCCTCCTCGGCGCACCGCACCGCCGCCGGGTGGCGCACGGACGTGACCTCGGCCGGGGCCGGGCTGTTCCTCGACCTCGGGTCACACGCGCTGGACCTGCTCGACTTCTTTCTCGGCCCGCTCGAAAACGCCCGCGGCACGGCGGTCAACCGCGCCACGCCGCAAGACGTGGAGGATTCAGTGGCACTGCAGTTCTCCGCGCACGGCGTGCTGGGGGTCGCCAGCTGGAACTTCGCCTCGGGCGTCGCTCGCGACGTCTGCCGCATCACCGGCACCGATGGCTGCATCGAATACTCCACCTTCGACAATGCACCGATTCGCCTCACGACCGCAGCCGGGACCGAGTCGGTCGAAATCCCACATCCTCCGCACGTGCAGCAGCCCTTGATCCAGCAGGTGGTCGACGACCTGCTCGGGCGGGATCGTTGTCCCAGCACGGGCGTCTCCGCACGGCGCACCTCTCAGGTCATGGATGCCGCCCTGACCAGTTACTACGGAGACCGCACCGGCGCCTTTTGGGAAAATCCGGCCGCCTGGCCAGGACGTCGCTCCCTGAAGCCCTGATCGCGACGCAGTCCCCCTCCCATGGCCACCTCCGCGCGTCCCTTCCTGCCGCTGCTGCTGGTCACGGTCGGTTGCCTGCTCAGCCAGGCCGCCCCCTCAGAGGCCCTGCCGGGCGGGGCCCCTTCCACGCCCCTCGCGGACCATCCCGACCGATCCGCCGAAATGGTCGCCGGGCTGCACCGGTTCTTTGACCGACTGACCGCCACCTCGGTCGTTCAATCGGAGCGATACCGAACGGAGCAGGCGAAAGCAGGAATGACCACGGATCAGGTGCGCGATCGGTTGCGGCAGCAATTGCGCACCCTGCTGGGAGCGGTCGATCCGCTGCCGACGGTTCCGAACCTCGCCTTCGTCGGCGGACCGGACCGACCAGCCCTGGTTGCCACGGGTCCCGCTTTCACGGTGCACGCGGTGGCCTGGCCCGCATTTGCCCGCGTTCACGGCGAGGGGCTGCTGCTGCGGCCCGTCTCGGCACCGCGGGCCCGGGTCGTCGTGCTGCCGGATGCCACCCAGACTCCCGAGCAACTCGCCGGATTGAGCGAACTGGGGGCCGGGCACGTCGCCGTCGCCCGCCTGCTCGTCGAGGCGGGTTGTGAGGTGCTGGTGCCGACCTTGATCGACCGCGAGTCCACCTTTTCCGGCAACCCGGCGATCGCCATGACCGACCAGTCGCATCGCGAATGGGTGTGGCGGCCCAACTTTGAGGCCGGGCGCACGTTGACTGGACTCGAAGTCAGGAAGGTCGAGGCCGCACTCGCTTGGTTTCGCAGCCGCCCCGGCCCGGCCCTTCCGATCGGCGTGGCGGGATATGGGGACGGGGGCCGACTCGCACTCTTCCTCGCCGCGCTCGATCCCGGCATCACCGCCACGGTTGTCAGTGGCGCGTTTCAAACGCGTGAGGATCTTTGGCGGGAACCGATCGACCGGAACATCCATGGGCTGCTGAAGGCGTGGGGCGACGCGGAACTCGCCCGGCTCGCCGCCCCTGGAATCTTAATCATCGAAGCCAGCGACGGCCCCACCTGGTCGTCGCCTGGCCCCTCGCTGCCCGGACGAAAGAAAACCGCGGCACCCGGTGTCCTCGCGGCCGCCCCACCCGCGGCCGCGAGGCTCGAGTATAGCCGGGCGCGAGTTCCGGGACTCGCCCCGGCCGGCACGCCGCCCGGCCCGATTTTCTTGGCGGAGCCGCGCGCGGGAGGTCCCCGCGGCTTCGGTTCGACGGAGGCCTGCAACCGTCTGCTCGACGCTCTCGGCCTCACGTCCCGACCCGCATCGCCAGAAGGTCCAGTTCAAGTGTCGGTGACCGCCGACACCCAGGCCCGCCAGCAGCGTCAGGTCGAGGAATTGCTGCTCCACGCCGAGACCCTGCTGCATGGCTCGGAGGATGCGCGCGCCGCTTTCAATCAGCGTCCGGGAACGGGTGATGCCACCACTTGGGCGGAGCGCTCCGAGAGTCTGCGTGAAACCTTCTGGCGCGACCACGTCGGGCGCCTGCCCGATCCGTCTCTGCCCATGAACCCGCGCTCCCGGCTGCTCGAGCGCGGCCCGCACTACGCCGCCTGGGAGGTGGTTTTGGATGTCTGGCCCGACGTCTTCACCTGGGGAATCCTGCTCGTTCCCAACGCGATCAAGGAGGGCGAACGCCGTCCTGTCGTGGTCTGCCAGCACGGCCTCGAGGGAACGCCCTTCTCCCTGCTCGACACGACTCCCACCTCCAAGGACGCCCAGGTTTACAAGGCGTTTCCCCGCCAGTTGGCGGAGCGAGGCTTTGTCTGCTACGTGCCCCACAATCCCTACCGCGGCGGGGAGTCGTTCCGACAATTGCAGCGGAAGGCCAATCCGCTCGGCCTGACCCTCTTCTCCGTCGTGGTCGGCCAGCACCAGCGGCAGCTGGAATGGCTCGGCACCCTCCCGTTCGTCGACGCCAGCCGCATTGGATTCTACGGACTTTCCTACGGCGGGCTCTCCGCGCTGCGCCTGCCAGCCCTGCTGCCGGGCTACGCCGTCTCGGTGTGCTCGGGGGCCTTCAACACCTGGTCGTGGAAAATCATGTCCCGCGACTACCCCAACGCCTACGTCTTCACCCACGAGTACGAGCAGTTCTCCTTCAACCTCGCCAACCGGTTTGGCAATGCCGACCTCGCCGCGCTGATCGCGCCCCGGCCCTTTATGGTGGAGCGGGGACATCAGGATCCGGTCGGCCGTGATGAGTGGGTGTCGCATGAATACGCCAAGGTGCGCCGTCTCTACTCCGATCTCGGTATTCCGGAACGGACCGAAATGGAGTTCTTTCCCGGCCGGCACGAAATTCACGGCGTGGGCACGTTCGCCTTTCTCCACCGCCACTTGCGCTGGCCGGAGCCCGCCGGCGCCCAACCATGAGCGCCCGGATCGCTGCCTTGGAGACGTGGATCGCACGCTACCCGGTGGTGGGCGATTTCAAATACCTGCGCCGCGCCGCCGACGGGCCGGTGACACGGGACACCGTGGTCGTCAAACTCACCGACGACGCCGGGCGCTCGGGCTGGGGTCAGAGCGTGCCGTCGCCCACCTGGAGCTACGAGACGATCGAGACCGTCAGCACCACGTTGACACACCACCTCGGCCCGGCCTTGGTGGGACTCGACGTCGACGACACCGCCACGGTGTGGCGCACGATGAACCGGGTCATCGCCAACGGTTTTTCCACCGGCCAGCCCATCGCCAAAGCCGGGATCGACCTCGCCCTCTTCGACTTGGTCGGCCGCGCCCGCGGCGAGACCCCGTGCCAACGGTGGGGTGCAGATGGGAAACCGAACCTCACCCTCAGCTGGACGGTGGACGCCCGTTCGATCGACGAGGTGGCGGGAACCGTCGCCACGGCCCTCACCCGCGGGTATCGGGCTTTCAACCTCAAGGCCGGTGCGGGACTCGAGTCCGACCTCGCCATCGCCCGGGAACTGCGGCGTGTCGTCCCGGGCGCCTTTATTTGGGCTGACGCCAATGGCGCCTACGATGAAGCCTCCGCCGTGACGCTGGCGCGCACCTACGCCGACCTCGGTTTCGCCGCGTTTGAACAGCCCCTGCCTGCCAATCGGCTGCCTGGATACCTGACGCTCAAGCGTATGGGCGCACTTCCCATCCTCATGGACGAAGGCGTGGTCTCCCTGGAAGACCTTCGGTCCTTTCACCAACTTGGCCTCCTCGACGGGGTCGCCATGAAGGTCTCGCGCTCGGGGGGACTGACCGAGGCACGACGCATGATCGCCTACCTGCGAGACGAAGGTCTGCACTATTTCGCCAGCGGACTCACGGACCCCGACCTCGCGCTCGCCGCTTGCCTGCACCTCTTTGCCGCCACCGATCTGCCTCATCCCGCCGCGCTGAATGCCCCGCAGTTTCTCAGCGGAAGCATCCTTGCCACCCCGCTCGTCATCCACGGAGATCAGGCCTACGTGCCCAACGGTCCCGGCCTGGGCGTCGACGTCGCCCACCTCCAGCCCCAATGATCCTGAGTCCCTTCACCCCGCGCCCATCCGCCGCCGTTGGAGCTGGCCTCGCTGAGGCCGGGACACGCCCCCATCGCGCGCCCGTTCGCGCCACGCCCAATCTCCGCGGGGTCAGCGACCCCACCCCCAACTGTCACCCCTCCGTTGGAGCTGGCCTCGCTGAGGCCGGGACACGCCCCACCGGGCGTGCCTCCGGACACCGTCGCGCGATTTTCGTCTTGGGGCTGCTCCTCGCGTTTCTCATCCCTCCCCGCTACTCCGCCACCGCCGCGGAAGCGTCGCCCCCGGCCTCCCCCTTTACCCCCGCAATCGAGGAGTTCGTAAAATCCTTCAAACCCGGAGGCCAGGATTTTACCGGCCAGGCCTCCACGCCAACCGCCGCCGAGGCGCTGCGGCAGATGACACTCCCGGACGGCTACCGCGTGGACTTGATCGCCAGCGAACCCGTGGTGCGCCAGCCGCTCGACCTCCATTTTGATGCCCGCGGCCGGCTTTGGGTGGTCCAGTACCTGCAATACCCGTTTCCGGCCGGCAGCCGGGTGATTGCCTACGATCAGTATCTCCGCGCCGACTACGATCGGGTCTCTCCCCCGCCGCCGCACCATGTTCGCGGAGTGGACCGCATTACGATCCTCGAGGATCGGGATGGCAACGGCACCTACGAATCGGACCGGACTTTTCTCGAAGGCCTGAACCTGGCCACGAGCGCCCTGCCTGATACCGACGGCGTGTGGGTGCTGCAGTCGCCCTACCTGCTGTTCTACCCGGACCGCGACGGCGACGACGTGCCGGACGGCGACCCGGAGGTGCACCTCTCGGGATTCGGCCTGGAAGACACCCACTCCCTCGCCTCCAACCTGCACTGGGGACCCGATGGCTGGATCTACGGGGCCACTGGCAGCACCACCACCCTCGACATTCAGGGGGTCCGGCTGCTGGGCCAGGGAATCTGGCGCTACCACCCGGGATTGAAAACGTTTGAGGTCTTCGCCGAGGGCGGTGGCAACACCTTCAGCCTGGAATTCGACCGGGTGGGCCGCGCCTTTTCCGGCACGAACTCAGGGGCAACGCGGGGTCTCCACTACGTGCAGGGCGGCACCTATGTGAAAAACTGGCCCAAGCACGGCGCCGCCATGAATCCGTTCGCCTTCGGGTATTTCGAACACATGGCCCACGAAGGGTACGGGCAGCGTTTTCCCCAGACCTTCCTGCTCTACGAGGGCGGTGCCATGCCGGACCTGGAAGGTCAGGTGGTGGTGGGCATGGCGATGACGAACCGGGTCCAGGTCAGCCGACTCTTGCGCGACACGTCCACGTTCCGGACTGTTGACTCGCTCGCCCTCGTCACCTCGGAGAATCGCACGTTTCGTCCCGTCGACATCGAGTGCGGCCCGGATGGCGCCATCTACCTCGCCGACTGGACGGACCTCCGGCTGAGTCACCTCAACCCGGCGGACACCTGGGACAAATCCAACGGCCGGATCTACCGAATCGCCCCGCAGACGGCGAAGACCGTCGGAGCCCGCGACCTTCGACGCGAGTCCGCGGAATTCCTGCTTTCGCTGCTCTCCCACCCCAACCGCGAGTTGCGGGAACAGGCGCGTCACCTCCTCGCCACCCGAGCCGGACCGCTGCGCGAGGCACTCTTCTCCCGGATCGAAGCCAACGGCGAGGACGCGCTGGAGGCGCTCTGGGTCCTAAACCTGCGAGGAGAGATCGAGGAAAGCGGTCTTCGGACCGTGCTGCGTCATCCCAATCCCCATCTCCGTCGCTGGGCCGTCCGCCTGCTGGCCGATCGCCACCAGGTCAGCGGCCCGACCCTGGCCGAACTGACGACGCTGGCGCTTCGCGAGAGCGACGTCGAAGTCCGCAGCCAGCTCGCCTCGAGTGCACGTCGCCTGCCCGCCGGCCAGACCCTCGCGGTGGTGCGTGCCCTGCTGACTCACCCGGAGGACGCAAGCGACCTCCACCTGCCGTTGCTGCTGTGGTGGGCGCTGGAAGCCAAGGCGGACACCGGTCGCGAGGAACTCCTCGCGCTTGTTCGCGATCCCGCCGTGTGGCAGAGCCCGGTGCTGCGCGACACCCTCGCGGAGCGAATCGGCCGTCGCTACACCGCCGATCAGGGACCGCATCGCACCACGACGCTCCGCCAGGGTGTCTACTCGGACTGGATCATCGAGCGCGCGCCCGATCACTTTCACCGCAATCTTGAGTTCTGCGGACGTCTGCTCGCCGCCGCTCCCGATCGCGCCGCGGCGCTGCGTCTCGTGCAAGGCATGTCCGCCGGATTTCAAGGTCGGCCGGCCGACCAACCGCCCCGGGCGCTGGTCTCCGCCGTGGACACCCTGTGGCAGGAGCCGGACCGGACCACCGCCTTGGTGGCACTCGCCGCCCGAATCGGTCGCGCCGAGGCATTGGACGAGGCCGTGCGTCGATTGCAGGCCACGGACCTCGCCCCCGCGGACCAACAGACCCTGCTCGATGTGGTGTCATCCACCGCGCCCGCCGCGGCGTTTGCCTGGCTCGCGGATCGGGTCCGGAGTGAAAGCAACGAGACACGCCGCACCGCCTATTTGTTTGCTTTCTCCGGATACGAGGGAGCCGACGCCGCCACGGTGGTGATGGAGTCGTACGCCAGCTTCTCGCCCCGCCTCCGGTCGGCCGCGCAACGGCTTCTCTGCGAAAAGCCAGCCTGGGCGCTGGCCATGCTGGAGCGCACCCAGCAGGGACAGTTTGAACCCGGCGCATTCAGTTCGGGAAATCTCACCGCCCTGCGCTCCCACCCGGATCCACGCGTGGCCTCGCGCTTGTCAGCGGTGCTGGCCGCCCACTCCGGCGACCCGGCCCAGCGGGCCCATGAACGACTCTTCGAGGCCGGCAAAACCGCCTTCAGCCTCAGCTGCGCGCCCTGCCATCAGGACAGCGGTGAGGGACGCGTGGGCCTGGCTCCCGCGCTCGTGGGCTCGCCCTGGCTGCAACGCAGCGAAGATGCGCTGGTGCGCATTGTCCTGCACGGAAAGGAAAACCCCGGCCGGGGACTGGTCATGCCGCCCTGGAGACACCTCGACGACCCTCAACTCGCCGCCGTGCTGACCTACGTGAAGCGTGAGTTCGGCAATCAGAATACCACCGTCCTTCCCGCGACCGTGTCGCGGGTCCGCGCCGCTACCGCCGACCGCACCCGCGCCTGGTCCGACGCGGAACTCGAAGCCACCCTCACCCGCCCATAGCCGCAACCGTTCGTACAAGAGACCACGAATCCCGCAGTCGCGCATGCGCACAAATTAAGGACTGGACGCTGGAAATGCCCGCGTTCCAGTGGAGGTGGCCTCGGTGAGCAGCCGCGACGGGACCGACCGGTCCCGCCTCCGTGGTCCGATTTCTTCACGCGACGCCCATCCCCGCGGGGTCGGCGACTCCACCTCCACCAGACACCGCTCTTGGATCGCGGCTAAGTTGACGCGCATGCGCAGTCGCGGGACGAAAAGACACGAATCCAGAGCGAGATAGGAGCAGTCGAGCAACTGAGTTTACCTCACCCAAGAGTGAACCAATCCCTGGCAACGCTCGTTGCCCGTTTTCATTCGTGTCAATTCGTGTCAATTCGTGGTTCAACTGCAAGGTTCCGGCTAAGTCGGAGATCGTTGGAGGTGGGCTCGCCGAGCCCGCATGCTTGGCGTCATCCTTCCCCGCCTCCCCCCGCGCCTCCGCACCTCCGCGTTCAGCCCGATCGCCTCCGCCCAAACCACTCGACCGCGATCAGGTTCGGCACCCAGCAGCACCAGGCGATCAGCGGATACACCACCTCAAACCGAAAGCCCGCCGCCATGCCCAGCGGAAGGTAGATCCGCAGCGTCACCGCGGCGAACGTCAGCGCATAGTTGCGCACCATCCACCGGCGGTGATCTTCAAAGCGACGTGCCTTTGCCGCGACGACGGCCATTCCTCCGGTCACCAGCCAGAAACAAGCCAGCAGACCGAAGCCCAGGTGGGACACCAGGCCGCCAAACGCGCGCGGGGCGAGCAACATCCCGGCGACGCCACCCACCGCCACTCCGGGGACAAGGTAAACGTACCCGAGGACCCGATGCACCTTGGGTGCCCGCGCCCGCCAGCCATCCAGAAACTGCAACGGGCCCAGGAGCAGCGCAATCGAGGCACCCACGGCATGCAGGGTGATGAGGGTGCGGTGCTCATTGAACACCTTGACCATGTCGGGATGCACCGGCACCCGCTGCACACCGCCGCCGTAGGCCCAAAGCGCATAGCCGGAAACTCCGATCGCCAGTACCGCAGTCACCCCGAAACTCCACGATTTCGCGCGCATGGGTCAGGCAGATACGACCTCGCAAAACTGTACCACGTTGCCTTCGGGGTCGAAGCCGTCGCAAACCCGGAATTCACCGTACACCCACTCGCGCTTCGGGGAAAAGACGCCTCCGCCCAACGTCGGTGCGGCACTCCGCGTCTGGGCGAGACTTCGAACCCGCAACAGCAATTTCGTGGGCGCGTCCTCGCGTAAGGCCGGGGGCGTGGTGATCTCGATCGACGCCGCGAACTCCGCGGGAATCGCGTGCAGGATCAGCCTGATCGCGGCCGACTCCAACACGCGGTGGGTGGACGCGGACTCCGTCACACGCACCTCAAGCAAACCCTCATAAAACGCCGCCAGTCGATCCAGGTCTTTGGCGTACAGCACCGCTCCGGCAAACACAGTCGAAGGATATGGGGGCATAGAGGCGAGGCGCGTTTCTCCGTTCACGCCTGCGTTTGTGCCGATTCGTGTCAATTCGTGTCAATTCGTGGTTCAACACCGTGGCCAGGTGCCTAGCACTTCGCTGACTTGCGCTTCTTCCCGATCGACCCGCGCTGCTCCACCTTCTTGATGTAGTCCGGCCCATAAGGCACCTCGCACGCCGTATCGCCGAGGTCCACCGTCACGTGCCCCAGCGTCTCACCCACCTGGATGGCCAGGGAACTCAGGGGCTTCACATAGCAGCCTACGGCAATCACAAAGGAGTTCATCGCATAGCGCACCAGGTCAGGCGCGGACGGAAGGGTCTTTTGCACCCGCTGCAGCAGTCGTTTCAAGGCCGCCAGATCAAGGTCCGCGTCCGCCCGAATCGCAACGATGCTGCCCAGCGTCGACCAGCCGGCGGAGGCGATCAGCGGTGCCTTGTCCTCGATCCAATCGAGCGCGGCCGCCCACCCCTGCGGGCTGCCCGCCGCCACCCAGGCCACCGTCGCGCCGGTCAGGCCGCGGCAATACGCCTTCTCGACCCAGCGCTGCAGGTCCTTGCGGGTCATCTTCTCGTCGTCCGCAATCAGTCCGGCCAGGTACATCGCGTCGTAGTTGCCGGTGTCGTAGAGATCGAGCGCTAGCTGGTAGTCCTTCTTCACCCGCTTCACGATCTTCTGCAGCTCGGAGATCTTCACCCCGAAGAAGGGCTCCTTTACGCCGTGCTTAACCATCACGCGCTTGTAACTGTCGCTGCCAAGCGGCCGGATTTCTTCGAGAATGGACTTTGCGGTCATAAAAGGAAGGTCAGCGGATCGAATCAGGGTGAACGGACCGGGAGAATTCGCCGTCCAGCATGGAGGCGATTTTCAGGCGCTGGCAAGCCAGCACCGGCCCGGCCTCCCAAGGCCACGGGCCACGGTTCGCTGTTCAAGGTGACGACCTGAGGAGGGTCTGGTGGCGCAGGTAGTGGTTCATCCGCGACTCCCAGGTTCGCATGCCCTGCTCGAAGTGTGACTCCGTAAACGCGGCGACAAAGGCGTCTCCCTCCGGTCCCAGGCTCGTATGCTGGTACGTGATCTCCGCCTCAGATCCACCCACCGCCGCACGGACACGGAGGGTCAAGCGGCAGGCGGTGACTCCCGGAGTGATCTTGATCATCTCCGCAAATCCCCGTTCCGGATCATGCTGGGTGATGTACCATACCGACTGGCTCGCACCAGTCAGAGTGACAAACGCACAATCGGGCTCCGCGACCCCGGACTGCGTCACCACCAAAAGCGGATCCCACCCCTCAATCCAATCGGCTTCGCGAACCGGACAGAGCAGCGGGAACACCTTCGCCGGTTCAGCTACAAGGTGCTGGCGGTAGCTACGCTTCACGCGAACGGGAGGGATGATCTTCATCGGAGGGGAGTCAGACCAACTCATCGACCGCTTGCTCAGGAAAGGTCGCGTACCGGGATCGACTGCACCACCTTCGCACCGTCTTAAACTAGGGCGATCGTCGTTTCCACTCAACAGCGGTTCCGTCCGCCAGCACCACGGAGATTTTCTGCCAGTCCCTCGCAATGACGAGGGAGTCGTAGTGTTCGCCGGCCACCGATTTCAGGTCAAGCACCCCCGGCAACCAACGCTGCAGCTCGTCACCGCGAACGACCGTCTGGCTCGGATGCTGCTGCAAATAACTGTCAGCGGCCGCGGCTAGTTCCATGAGGTTGTTGCGCACCATCACAAGCTGGGCCGTGCGCCCGTCGGTCGCCCCCACCACCTTGAAGGGAGGCGCATGGAGCAGGTAGCCGAGGAACGACACGACAAGCACCACCGCAGCTACAGCCCAAGGCAGGAGGCGCTTCATCCGCGGCGCGGGAAAAAGGCCGGCCAAGGGATGATCCAACCTGCGTTGCGACGGCGGTTTCATGGTGCGAACCTCGAGTCGATTGCATTGACCCCTCCCCAAGGGTTCAAGCCGCGATCAACGCCCGCTCAAAATAGACCAAGGGACACTTGCGATAGGTCGCACGCCCGACCTCCCTGTACCCACACCGTTGGTAGAACGCGCCTGCCCCCGCCGGCGCATCGTAGGCATCCAGTCGTATCATGTCCGACTGCCATTGCACCGCCCAGTCTTCGGCCGCGGCCAAACACTGCCGTCCCACGCCTCGTCCCTGCCAGGCAGGCGCCACGGCTAACGCAACCACATAGACCGGAGTCCGGCTCGGGGAGAAATTTCGTGGATCGATCGCCCAGGGCTTCCGTCGGGTTACTCCCACACAGGCAACAATCCGCGTCGCATCACGAAGCACCAGCAGCGAGGTGGAACGTAGCTCAAAGCGCACCCCCGCCTCCGTCGATTGGCGGGACCAGGGCCCCGGACCATGGCGTGTCGAGAGGGACTGCGCAACCTCAGCGCGCAACGACACAAGCTCGGCGATCGCCGTCGCATCCGTCATCTCAAGCTGCGAAGGCACCAGCCTCAACGTCCCTGTTTCACGTATGCCCATGGGATCTCAGGGTGAATCAACAGGCGATCACAGGCAAGTGCCCGTATCCAAACCGACTCAGGCAGCACGTCGGGCCGGAGAAGGCAGGTTCCGTCGTTGCTGCATTCACTTTGGCTGCCTCCACTCGAAGACATAGAGTCGCGCCGGTTTCGGTAGTCTCAAGTTGGGCCCCTCGTATCCGCGACGCTTCAGCTCCGCGCTGAGATAGGCCATCATGCCGGCGTGGGACACCACCAGGACGGAACTTCCCCGTGACACCAGAAGATCCGCCACCCTCTGAACGCGTCCCTTGAATTCATCCCGGCCCGCCCGCTGCGAGCGGTGCCCGGTCAGCCAGGCCAGACGCAGGACCCAACGCCAGGCCCACACCGGCAGGCGCAGGTTCCCGGTTTGAAACTCCGCCAACTCCGGCTCCCGCAGGAGCGGCGTCACCTCGAGGGACCCGGAAAAAGCTGCCCGAGCGGTCGTCACCGTACGAGCCAGGTCGCTACACAGGCAAGCGGCCCACGGTCGCACCCCAAGCTCAAGCGGCTCCGGAATCGTTGGCGAGGCGTCGTACTCCGTCCTCCATCGATGGAGGTCCGCCGCGGTTTTCCACCCCCGCGGAAGGGGGTGCTGCACCGGAAAGTGACGTACCAGTCCGATTCGTTCAGTCGTGGTTTGGGACAAGGCGTCAACCTCCTGATTTTGGTTCAGGTGGCAAATGTGATGGCGCTTGCCGAAGCCGAGCTGGACGTCCTTCCAGGGTAGCTCAGCCAAGTCAGGGTCAGGTTGAGATCGCGGACGATCGACTCCGCCTCAAGGGTCGTGCCGTCCTCCAGCACCGACGTCTGGGTCGTATGGGCATCCTTCAGCAAAGTGACATCATACCCACGTTCCAATGCCGCGTAGACGGTGGCACGAATACACCAGTTGGTGGCCGCCCCCGCCACCACAACCTGCGTCACACCCAACCCGGCGAGCGTCTCCTCCAGATCCGTGTGCTCAAACGCCGAATTGTAGTGCTTGGGGATCACCGGCTCCGCCCCAACCGGAACCAGCCCCGGCACCCACTGCCAATCCGGACTCCCGTGGATCAGCTCGCGATCATCATGCTGAATCCAGATCACGGGCGCCCCCTGCGCCCGTGCGCGCTCGACCGCGGTCGAAACCTGTTGAACCACCCGCGGTCCTTCCCACGCGTCGCGCAACACCCCGACCTGCACATCCACCACCACAAGCGCTGCCTTATTGCCGTTTCGTATCGTCGCCATGATTAGCTTTTTGCAGGGAAGCCGCTTCAGTGACAGAAGTTTCGTTCCACCTCAATCGCGACTAACGCCGGGCATTTCCCTCAGTTCAGGTGGAGCTCACCGCCTGGGCTTCTTCGACCAAGGAAACGCTGCGTAAACCACCACGCCAATGAGCACGAGCCCCAGAGCCACCGCCATCTCTGGCGAAACCGGTCCGGCCTGACCTCGGCCTGCGAACACCGCCGCTTCATTGCGGCTCAACGCAACAATCCCCCGGACCACCAGGTGAGCGCCCACCAGAAAGAAACAGCCGCCAATCGCCCACTTCATCGTCGAGTATTTTCTCCGGCCTGTGCCTCGTGACTCAATGGTTGATTTTCCGACACGTCTGACCCGCCACTCGCCCGGCCTCCCCAAATCGCCCTCTCAATGCGGTCGACCACCATGCGTTGTTCACGCTTCAAGTAGGTATAGGTGACAACAAAGAAATCCGCATCCTTGTCACCCAGGACAAAAATCCGAGCCACGCCGGTCGCTGACTCTCCCTGTTGGCTACGGTTCCAGTCCAGCGGTCGTGCCCGGGCGAGAATAGCCAGTCCCTCCTTCTTCCTGTTCGCGATGGATACGCGTTGCACAGACCCGACAATCCCCACAATTTCCGGGTGCTCATACCCCACCCGAAGAAGAGCGAGCCGCTCCTTCTCGTTGGCGGGATCGAAGACTTGATCAATTCCAATCAGTAGGAAGAATCCCACGACAATGAACAGGATGATCAGCCCCGTCGTTTTCCAGCTCATCCGATTGGCGTCGCCCGTGGGTGCTTGATAGCTGGTTACTTTCATCGATGATCCAAAGCCCGCACTTGAAGTGACATGATCCGTGGTTCCCATCCAGATCGATTTGCCTGCAGTGCGAATCCTAACTTAATTCGTGTAGATTCGTGTCAATTCGTGGTTCCTCACCTGATTGCTGGGCTTAGCACCACCGGCTCCTTTGGCCTCGCCATGGGAATGAACCGGATCCCATCCACGGTCTTCTCCTCCGCGGTACGCCGGAACCCGAATCGGAGATAGGCACCTTCGGCATTCGGACTCGCATTCACCGTCACCACCTCCGCCGTGCACTCCGGCAGCAGCGCCGCCAGCAGGCTGCGTCCGACTCCCAGGCGCTGGGCTTCCGGAGCCACAAACAGCATGCAAAGGTGCGAACCTCCGCGAACCTGAGCCATTCCCACCAGGCCCCGCGCGTCATAAGCCCCGTAGGTCACCGCGCCCTCCGCTATCCGCCCCACCATCGCCTCCGTCGACGCAAATTCCAAAAACGTGCGCACCCCGATCTCGGAATAGAGCGGTGCGACCGCCGCCATGAAGGAGCGCTGCGCCAGCAACGAGAGGGCTGGAAGTTCCTCCGTAAGGGCGCGACGTACGGTCATCGTACCGCCCTTCTAGTGAACGATGCCATGGAACCACGAACGGATACGAACGGACACGAATCCAGTAGGAGACAGGACGAATCGTGAACCTGAAATGCATTCGCCGAAGCATGAACCGATCCGTCGCAATCATCGGTGCCCGATTTCATTCGTGTAGATTCCTCCCACGGCAGCGCATGGGCGTCAACCTAAGCAGTGCGAAGGCCGGAATCGCCTTCGGTCCAGTTGGAGGTGGCATCGGCGAGGCCGCGACGGGACCAACCGGTCCCGCCTTCGTTGTCCGATTTCTTCCTGCGACGCCAATCCCCGCGGGGTCGGCGACCCCACCTCCAACAGACGCCGACCTTGGATCGCGATCAAGTTGACGAGCGTGCTTGGCCGCGGGACGGGCACGCCTGGCACCACCAATTCAGACCGGTGGTCCCAAACGAAAACCCATCGGCAGCCGCCAGGGAGTTCACGCGAAGGCGCAAATCCGCGAAATGAGGTCTGGGGCCTCCGGCTTCGAGTTAAGCGATTTCCGGGCTCTTGGGTCTGTCCTTCCTCACCCCAGCATAAGGTCATCGCGCACCAGCCATGGAGCGCAACGAACCCCGGGGGTGGAGGCGCCTTGTTGGCTGGTCTTTGTCTTTGCTGAGAATTGCCAACTCGAAACCGCAACTCCCGGGATTCGTGGAGCGTTCGCTGCGGCTTGCGCTCCAAGCTGACGACAGGTTCCTCTCCCACCTCTCACGCCCCCGACATGGGCGGCCAGACAACCCCGGCCAGCTCCTTGGGCAACTGCTTGGGATCGGTGGGCCAGAAACGCTTGATGTCAAAGGTCTCGCCCGGCCCGAACTCCTTCTCGGGTGCGCCGAGGATGAGCCAGAGCGTGTCCGCATCGGTATCGTTGAAGATCTGACGCATCATCTCCGGTCCCACGAGCACACCCCCCAGTTTCGGCACGGTCAGGGTGGTTTCGCCGACCCGCATCCGCCCCACCCCCTCGAGCACAAAGTAGAACTCCTCTGCCTTGACGTGCTTGTGGTAGGTGTTGGCGCTCTTCGGCGGCAATCGCCACAGACGCGCCCCGAGGATCTCACTCTTCGACTGCTCCAACAAGTCCGCGTACGGAACCTTCATCGGATTCGCCACCTTCCAGACGTGATCGTCCGGCTTGATTTCAAAATAACCTTCGATCGCTTTCATAAAGTACCTTCAGGCCTCCTGGCCCGCTGTGACGGTACACCCGGACGTGCCCCTCTTGTTCAGCGTTTCAGGAGCACCTTTGTCCGACCGTTCGCTCCGCACTCTCTTTTCACCCGCAGGTCTGAAAACACCGAAACTGCTGGTGCGAGGCACTTGGTTTCTTCGCCTTCATTCGCAGCTCTTCCAGGAGCTGCCTGGCCGCCAGCAAGGGAGCCTTCGCTTCCAGGACCTCCACATAGGTGGCCAAGCGGCTATCCATCCGCGACAGGGTGTCCTGCAGGGCCTTTTCATAGACCGCCACCACCTGTTCCTGCACCACGAGCTGCTCAGCGGCCGTGGCCGCCACGTCTCGTCGGAACGAGTAGAGCGCGAGTTGCGCCGCAATTCTGGCTTTGTCATCGGCGAGCCAGGAATCCTGACCACGCTCCAGGGACAATTGGGCCTGCCGTTCTCGGACCGCCAGAATCTCCTTCAGTAGCGATTCACGATCCAGGACGATTTGGGCGTAGGTGGGGCCGTCCCCTCGGACGCCCGAAACCACCACCATCGCCAGCACCAGCAGGAGGAGAACGTTGCCCGGGTTCAGCTTCATGGGAGGGGTGATGCAAGATTTTGGCGCGCCCGGCAATCCCGCAGCGACAAAACCTGAAAGGTCGGCACGCGTTGCGATTCTCCGTCAGGACCGGATCGATTGCCCGTCCCACACCCGACACGTTATCGGAAGTACCCCTCGAGAAATGCCGCCGCTTCCTCCGAAAGGCCGACGATCTTGTTCGTCGCCTGACGGTAGAACTTGAAATTGAGCTCGGTCTCCGGCCGACCGTCCTTCCAGTCGGAGAACGGCTTGAGTTCGGCCCTGCCCAACCGGCGACGTACCCATCCGGTGACCCGAACCGCGATGCTGACGCGAGGGGTCTGTCGCTCGACCCCCGGTTTCCTCGCGATCGCTTCGGACGCCGTCACCACCCCGCGGGAAACCAGCCCCGGCCCGCCCTCGTTCTCACTTGCGAAAACAAAGACCGTGTCACCCACCGCGATGCCCTTGCCACCGTACATGGTTTTCTGCGCGGTGAAGACCAGTCGTCTCGCCGCCGGATCACTGACCTCGGCCTTGATGGCAAACGCGCTCACCGCTGAGGTTTGAACCTACGCCAAGAAACTGGCAAGTTCGGGTCATGGACTACGACAAAGACAAGGTCGACGAGATGGTACTCGCGCTCCTCTTTCTCACGCTCCACGGAGACGGACGGGCTTGGAAAGGTCATGATTGGGACGCCATGAACCGGCTTCACGAAAAGGGCATGATCTTCGATCCGGTGGGGAAGACCAAATCAGTCCTTCTCACCGAGGAAGGTGAACGGCGCTGCGAAGAATTATTTCTCAAGCACTTCGGAAAATCGAAGTGAGGCAGGTTTGCCTCGTCACCCGCTACTCGGGCCCGGCACGTCGCGCAGGCCGGGCCTGGCGAAACGCGGCGTAAAGGATCGCCCACAGGGCAAGCGCGACCAGAACGCCGGCGACGACCCATTCGATCGCACGCTCGGACTCACGTGCCAGCCAGCCATTGAACACGGTGGATACCGTACCAAGGGCAAACGCCGTGTACCGGTGTCCGGCACGACTGAGGATCACCACCACCACCGGCGGCACCGCCATCAGAATGAGAAGCGTGACCACCAGCAGCACAAAGGCCTCAACGACCGGTCCGTGCGCGAGAAGCGTCATGGCCCCAGTCATTGGAGTTGGCTACGAGCGGTAAGCACCCGCCTCAAGCCATCGGACAAACCGCGCTTGTCCAGCCGGAGGTGCTTCCGATGGCCATCACCCACCAACAGAAAGCTCACGCCATCCTCCTCGACGTTTCTAACCGGAAACCACGCTTCCTCAGGCCTCGCGCGACCCGGAATCGAGAACTCCAGCACGGTCTCTGTCCATCGCACCTGCGCCCTCGCACTCCGCAGCTCGGATACGAAGTAGCGGATACCCCCGGCGAAGAAGATCCCAATCAGTGCGTAGTCAAACACCGAAGAAGTTGCGCCCAACCGAACCGCGAATGCAGCGGCCAGACCCAGCCAGAGGACACCCACGACCCACCCCAATCCCCGCACACGATGGACCTGGACGGATTCACGGTTTATGGAGTTGAGTCTTGGATTCACGGTCCGAAGTCTACCGCCTAATCGTCTTCAGCGATTGCATCTAGGATCTCGCTCCCGGTTGAGATGCATCGCGGAGCGCCAAATACCTCAATCATCACTTCGGGCAGGTGCGCAGCGTTACTGGGATCTGAAACAAGGGCCGCCCGGCCCTCGAAGTGCAACACCACCGCCCCCAGCTGGAGGATCGAGGCAAGCGCCGTCCAGAGCCTGTCATCGCCACAAGGCCGGCTGACCATGAAACCCGTGATCTTGCCAGGATCCATTTTATCTTCGCTTAAGTACAAATGGCAGGAATTCTGCCCGTCGTAGCGAACGTGCAAGCACCGGGAATCGACCTCGGAAACAAAGCCTGCAAATGCCGACCACACAGCGGTGCGGGCGATTCCGGCTGGAACGCCGTCACGATAAGAGTTCACAAAGAGTTCAAAGCCCATAGGTCGATGGTGGGAGTTTCATTCGTCTGCAGGCCTGGCGGGCAGATGACCGCGAAATCAAGAAATTGGGGCAAGACCGAAGAGCTCGCTCCCTAGTTTGCCGGCTTGACCCGGCCTATCGCACTGGAGCCGGAGGTTCTCGCCACGAACTCAATTCAAACCTGCCTCCGGTTTCGTGTCCATTGGTGTCCATTCGTGGTCTACCTGCCTTAGGAATTCGATCAGCAGAAACGCGCTGCTTCCGCTTCCGCTTCTGCCACCGTTCACCCGCTGAGGCCACTTCATCCGGACCGGCTTTGACCCGTCGCCGCCACTACCCCTTCCCATACTCGGCTGACCGGCGGCGGCTGCGCCAGACCGTCTTCACGCCCAGCGCCACGAAGCCGAGCATCAGCAAGATGCCCAACAAAGCCGCCCCGGGCGCGTCATCGGTGTCCCCCACATAGATGCCAGCGGCGCCCGCTCCCAAGCCCAGGACCACAAATCCCAGGGACATCGCCAGCTGGGCGAACGGGTGTCTGATGGGGCTTTCTTGCGGAGGCGCTTCAGTCATAGGCGTGCAGGATGGACCGGCCGAGTGAAGGCTTGAAGAACCCTCCATGAAATCCGGATGAACTCTGCCCTTCACTGGTCTGCCGTCAGGCGCCCAAAGTTCCGACTCCGCGTTGGGTTGGATTGGACTGGGGACACGCCACGCGATCGGGCGGGCCTGGGTCCCGACGAGGGCGTCCCAGTCGCCTAGGTTGGCGAAGTGGCAGGCAAGCACGGTCAGGCGGCCATTGGACCGATTGCGACCATGCTATCTCCCAGCCGGCAATTGGTTTAGGTGAGGATTTGGTCAACCCTCCTCGCTCTGGCTTTTTTCGTCCCCGAGAGGCCCTGTTTTTTATAGAGCCGCCACGGCGTAATCGCGGTCCATATCGCCGTCGGACAGCTCCGGTTCGAGGGATCTTCGCCAATAAACGCAACGCACCACCATGGACCTCATTTCCAGCACCCCGTTCTGGCCTCTGCGCAACGGCTTGATCGCGAGCTACCCGGCGCTGGCAGCCTCGACCTCCTGCGAGGTCGTGGTGCTGGGGGCTGGAATCACCGGCGCCCTCGTCGCCTGGCACCTGGCGGAGGCTGGCCTCGAGGTCGTGGTCGTGGACAAACGCGATGTCGCAACGGGCAGCACCTCCGCAAGCACCTGCCTGCTGCAGTATGAGGTGGACACGCCGCTGCACCGGCTCGTGAAACTCGTGGGCGAGGACCACGCGGTCCGGGCCTACCGCGCCTGTCACGCAGCCCTCGGCAAAATCGCCCGGCTCGATCGACGCCTCGGCGGTGGACACGGGTTTCAACGCGTCGAAAGCCTCCAGGGCGCCAGCCACACCGCCCATGTCCCCGGCCTCAAGCTGGAACTCGAACTGCAGCGTAGGCACGGTTTCAACGTCGACTGGTGGTCGCGCGCGCAGCTCGCTCGCTTGAGTACGCTGCCCTACCCAGCCGCCCTCCTCGCAAAGGATGCCGCCCAAATCGACGCCCACCGGTTCACCCATTCGCTGCTGCGCGACGCCTCGGCGCACGGCGCCCGGGTCCATGATCGCACCCGCATCAGCCGCCGCACCTCCACCTCGCGCGGGATCATCCTGCACACCGATCGCGGACTGAAGATTCACGCGCGCCACCTGGTCATCGCGACCGGCTACGAAACCACGCCCTACCTCGCCGACCGGCTCACCGAACTTGTGGGAACGTATGCACTCGTGACCGAGCCACGGAAGTCATTTCCCGGCTGGCCCGGAGGTCGTTTGATCTGGGAGACGGCCCGCCCGTACGTCTATCTGCGCCAGACCGACGATGGGCGAGCCATAATCGGTGGATACGACGAGCCCACCGGAGACCCGCGCCGCCGCGACGCGTTGCTCGACCGGAAAACCAGCGCGCTGGCGCGGCGGTTTCACCAGCTCCTTCCCGAGACGCCCTGCGAAGTCGCCTACTCCTGGGGCGGCACCTTTGCCGAAACGCCCGACGGCCTCCCCTACATCGGCAGCCACCCCGGCGTGCCCAAGACGTATTTCGCCCTCGGTTACGGCGGCAATGGGATCACCTTCAGCCTCATCGCCGCCGAAATCATCCGCGACCTCGTGTGCGAGGGTCGGAGCCGCGACGCGGAGCTCTTCCGCTTCGATCGCCCGCCCGTCCGCTGAGCACCCGCCCCAGCCGCCGCGGAACGTGGTCCACACCTTCAACAACCGATTCGCCCGCCGTCCCATTCCTACGCCCTGAGGATCTTCTCCATCGGCCTCCCCTTCGCCAGTTCGTCCACCATCTTGTCGAGGATACGAATCTCCCGCATCAACGGATCCTGTATTTCCTCCACACGCACGCCGCACACCACCCCTTTGACCAACGCCCGCTGCGCATTCATCTTGGGGGCCTCCTTGAAGAACGTCTCAAAATCCTTCTGCTTCTTCAGTTGTCCTTCGAACGCTTTCTGGGTGTAGCCCGTCAGCCAGCAGATGATGGCATCGACCTCCGCTTTCGTGCGTCCCTTCTTCTCCGCCTTGGCCACGTAGAAGGGGTAGACGTTCGCAAAACTCGTCGTGAAGATGCGGTGGGGGGTGGTCATGGGAGGGAGGGAGAATCCGTGATTCTGGACAGCTGCGGGCAGGTTCGTCCGCGCCCCGAGCCAGCGTTCTGGAAAACGTCAGGCATCGATGCTGTCAATGCGTCGTTGGTGGCGACCGCCATGGAAGTCGGCGGCGAGCCAGGCATCAACGGCAGCGACCGCCTCCTCGCTGGACATCTGCCGTTGCCCCAGCGCGATCATGTTGCAGTCGCCGTGCTCCCGGGCCAGACGGGCGGTGCGTTCGTTCCACACCACGGCGCACCGTATCCCACGAAGCCGGTTGGCCACAATCGCCTCATTGCCGCTCCCTCCTATGAAAATGCCAAATCGGCGCCGCCCCGAAACCACCGCCTCGGCGACCGCACGGATGTAGGCCGGATAATCAACCGGCGCCTCCGAATCGGTTCCGAAGTCCTCGACCTCAATCCCCTTTGATGCGAGGTGACGCACCAGAACCCCCTTGTAGGCGAACCCGGCATGGTCGCTGGCGATGGCTAGACTGATCATGGCCTTTGTTCAGAATGCATATCCAGTCGTCCCACGACCCAGACTTGGCGTCAACGCCACAGGTCGTTGACGGGGTGGGTGTCACCCGAGCGATCTGATCGCCTTCCGAAGGGAGGGCGCCGCTCCGGAGGCTGTCTCGCAACCTCAGCCCTAACCTCGTATAGCTCATTATACCAAGCCGAGTCGTCGCAAGAATTCATATACGCGTCTCCAGAGGGTCTTCTTTTTACAATTCAGCAAGGGGCGGGAGGTTGTGAGACAGCCTCTCCGTCGGCGCCTGTTGCGCATCGCATGACGAATCAAGACCACCGCCGAAACCACGTTGAACCGATTCTCCACAGTTGAAAACAATCGATCCATTCATCAACCACGGATCCCGCGGCCGCGCGATCCGTGGTTCACTCACGGTTTTTAGGTTGAACCTAAAATCCGCAGCCGAATGAGCCGCAGAGAGAGCCGCTCGACTTACCCAATCTACGGACGAGCGAAGGCAGCTAGACCTAAAGCCAAAGGTTCAGCAGGCGCGGGAAAACAGCGCGCGTCGCAATTCCTGGCGCGGAGTCACACGCGAAAATCTGCGGCTCACTTCATTCCACAAAGTCATGAAGCGATCTCTCCTAACAAAGGTGCTTCACGACGTGCGAACCCACCCGTTCGCCGACCCTCTCTGGTCTATCCCTTCTTCATGTCACGCTGCAATTCCTCAAACACCTGCCGCGCCTGGAGCAGCGAGTCGGTCACCTGCAGAACGTCCTCGGGACCCGCGCTGCCGGTGGTTGCGCGCACCTTGATACTCGCCAGCTCCTTCTGCCAGACGGCGACAATCAACTCCTGCTGCCTGAGCTTCTCGGCCCTCGAGGCAGCCGTGTCGCGACGAAAGGCGTACAACACCAGACGCGCCGAGGTGATCGCAGCCTCATCGCCCGCCCCGCTTTTCAGGCGGGCTTCGCGAGTCGCCAAAATCTGGGACAGGACCGCGTCGCGCTCCTTGAGAATCTTTCCATAGGCCGCTTCATCCGCCCGTCCAACCGAGACGAACAGGGAAGACACCGCCAGCAGTGCCAGAATCTGAATGCGCAGGGTGTTCATAGTTCCAGTATGAGAGCTGATTGAACCTAGCGCCTCCGCCAAGACCGTTCAAACGGGAAATCCGCGACCTGGGACCGATCCCGCGAAAGGGCCTCGCGATTCAACGCCCGACGGTTCCAGCCGCGGCAGCGTCTGAGGTAGCTCCGGCCGCCAAGCTCGGCGCTAAGTTACGAAACTCGCAGAAGGAAGAGTCCGGTGATGAATCCAAACGCAGAGAACAGAATCGTGTAGGGATCATGCACCGCGCGAAAGCACAGGTCGGCCCAAAGCCACTCCAACGAAAGACGGTCCAGGGTGACTTTTCCGTCCAAAATCGACAGAGTGATCATGGAAGCCGAATCCGCCAGAACGATTCCGCACACCGTGAAAGCACTGGCAATACACTGGGAGACGAGTCCAGCCCCTCCCGAAAAGCGTAGCACACAATACGAAACGACGACCCCGAACACGCATGCCACCAGGGGAAACTGGAGTCGTACCACCACGGTGAGGAAGATCCAAAGTCCGCTCATCATCAGGGTCGAAAGCAGGGCCGCCCCAAATGCCCGCCGGCACGACCCCAGCCGCGTGCCACACAGGATGCAGGAGCCAGGCTCCGGGTTGTTCGCGGCGCAGGCCGGGCAGATGTAGTTTGCCATGACGTTCGCTACGCCAATCGGTCACCCACGCTGGGCCGAATTCCTGCGGCTGCCAGAGATATCAAGCCGGGACGACACTCTCATCGTGCGTCGAAAGGGGTCACAATCAATGGCCATCACTGCGCGCGGTAGCGATTGAGGTCGAACGGCGGTCGCTTGTTCTCCGGACGCAACGCTATCCACACGAGAAGGCTCACCGGCCACGCCACCATCAAGACCAGCAGTCCGACGAGCAAGCCAGGTTTCCCTCGGTTGGTGGCGTCTCGCGCCGCCCACACTCCGCTCCAAATCCACCCCACCGATACGGCCACTAGGATGAGAAAGGGAAGAGCCTGAAACAAAATTTGGAGGAGGGTACTCATGGTTGGTCAGATCACGTTGGTCTGGAACAAAGTCTCCGCACCGACCGTCGGCCATGCGCGCCGCGCGGCCAACGGCAACAAGCCTCGGTCCTCCCTTCGCTTCGCCCACCCGAGCAGCACCGCAAGAACACTCGCCAATGCCGCGACCCACGCGGCATGGTTCCACCGTTCCGCGGTCGAATCAGCGTATGCAAAGATCCAGATGAGGCCCAACCCGTACACAACCCCTAGCAAGATCGCGAGCACCACGGTCAACGGCTTGGTCCGAAAGACTTGGAAACTCTCAAGGGCACTTTGAGGATCAGATACGGGGTTCATACTCTGTGATCACTCCTCTACCGTTGCCCGTGCCACGCCCGCGCACACTCGCACGGTGGAAGGTGGGGTCATGACTGGTGCGGCCACAAGATAAGGGCCCCCAAGACCAAAAGGAACGGCACGGTGATCCGCGGGGGAGCGAGTCCGTCCATCTTCTGAGGACGGCCGGAAACCCGCTGCCGGATCATGACGTGAGTTCGCAAGCCGATGACCGCGAAGTAGAGTGCCATCGCGAGAGTCGCCCAAGCCGCTCTTTCGCTTACCCACACGATGGACGGGGCAAAAGTGACGCAGCTCAACAAGAGAAATACCGCCACCAGCAAACCAACGACCGCCTGACAGAACGTGCGACACTGCCTCAATGCGGGTAGGTCCCTGTTAATCCGGAGGTGCATCGATGGTTTCATATCAAACAATAGGCGACCACCAGAAGTACTCCACCAACGACTACGGGCACATAAGTCCTGAGGCTGATTTCCCCATCTCCGGCAATGTAAACTTGGTCGGGATTTCTCGGATTGTGAACCACCATGACTTCACTGCCCAATCCCAATGTGTTGGAACCGCCAACCTGCGTCCGGTGCTTCCGACCGGAAGCGGTGCTGTACACAAGCGTCACCCTACGATGTCCATCCTCGTCATACCGGGTGTCCGTGACAGAAGCCACTACCTTCGGCCACGTGCGGAGCGCACGTCGGCGTGAGACGATCAGGGCTATGCCCAAAAGGAAGAAACCCGCGCCCTTTAGGAAGAGAATCGCGATGAGAGCTTGGTCTTTCATACTCATACGGTGAACGGACCTGGCGTCTTCGCCTTCCACCCGCCATCATTGCAGGACCGCCTCGCGAAATCCACACCCCAAGGCGGCCCTAATTTCTCACTGCCTTGTTTCAAGACGCGCACGCAGGTTCTCGCGCGCCTCCAGGTAAAGACGGCGGAGGGCGTCGCGCTCGGCCTGATCGCGGAAGCGGCCGTGTTGGTCGATCTCGGCCAGCGCCGCCTCCAGGCGCAAACTCAGCGCCTCCACGGCCGCCCGCTCGCTGCGACCGTGTCCTGCGATCGTCACATAAACGGGGCTGGTATGGGCAAAGATCGCCTTGCCAAAGAGGTTGACCCCCGGGCCCGCGTAGCGCGAGCGGATCGTGTAGGGCTTCTCGGGGGGAACGCGCAGCGCCAACCAGCCGGGTTCGGTCAGTGGCACGTCCACGTTCAGCTCGGCCTGATGATGTCCACCGGAGCGATGCGCGCTCGTCTCGTGCACCACCCGGCCGTTGTACACCAGCTGCAGGCGGATAAAATCCGACCGGCCCATTGCGCGGCCACGCACACGCACCGCACGCCCGGCCGCCAGCGCCAGGGTGTCGCCCGCATGCGCGTGTTCCACCGTGAATTCGAGCAACGGCTCGTTGGTGATGTAAGTGCGTCCCGCCGCCAGCGCCTGGAGAAACCCCGCATGCGTCAGCGGTTCCCGGGAATCGACCATCACCCGTGAGAAATCCCACACGCCCCAATCCGAGCCGGTCGAGAACGGTACGCGCAGACCGGCGTTGAGCAGGGGGTAGTGCACGGTTTCGAAGGTACCTTCCGTACCACCGTCGTAGATATTTTGAGCGTGCAACCAGCCGCCGACCCAACTGGGGATCCACTCCGCACCCTGCGAACCGTGGCACCACACCACCGCGCCCCCGTCGGCCCGGGCCTGACGCAGACCGTCTCGCAACGGTGTGCCATCGGTGGCGGCCGGCTCATCGGACATGCCGGGTCCGAGGCTCGCGGTGACGCGATGGCGATCCAGGCCGAGTAAAAGCACATGCCCATAACTCATGGCCACGCGGGAATTGTCCTGGGTGTAAACGGTCTCCTTGCCGGTTTGGAGCCGGGGTGCCCCCGGGTCTGTGACGCGCACGCCGCCATGCCGGTGCTCAATGCCATCGACAAACCGCGTGGCACCGCTGGAAAAGGCGCGCAGGTCATCGGCCGTGTAGTCGTTGGATACGATTTCCAATCCGGCCTGCGTCAGGTAGGAAACATACACTAGGTCAAGATCGTCAGATTCACCAACCGTCCGCAGGTAGGCATCGGCTTGGTCCCGGGAGATCAGATCGACCCCCATTTTGAGGCGGGCGCGCAGCAGCAGGTGGAGGTGCGTGTTGACGGCGCGAAGCGGCCCCAGGCCCGGATCAACGAACGAGTCAGCCTCCAGGGACACGTGGTTGACGCGGGACGGTCCGACTTCAACGCGATCCTCCCTGACACCGGCACTGATTCCGCGCGTTGATTCTATCCGGTAGTTCCCCGCCGGCACCACCAGCTCCGCCGCTCCAGGCATCGAATGCCAGCCTGCCGGTCGCTCGAACAAGCCCGGCAACGCCAACGCCTCGGTGCCGCCCTGCGGCGTGACACGGACCAGGCCGCCTTTTCCGTCCGCCCACCGCAAGCTCAAGTTCGGAGTGCCGACGACCAAAGGCTGGCGCGAGGCATCAGCCAGGCCGATCTCCCGAGGACCCTCCGGCCTGGTGTCATGATGCGCACGCAAAGGAAGACAGACCCAGACAAGGGCCCAGAACCCCAGAAAATTCCCGCGTATCACCATCGCTGCGAATCCCCTCATTGGTCCTTCAGTTTCTTGAACCCAAATTCTACCCTTTCCCCGCGGACAACACAGAGTGAACAGCCGGTCTCCGGGAACATGTCCACCGTAAGCCGTCCCATCCTGCGCGACAGCTTGACCGTCTTCAGACAAGCTCATGGCAAGCGAGGGCGTCGCTCCAAATGAGGTGGGTATTGTCGCGAAAGTATGACTGAAGCAGCGCTTTAACCTTCGCATCATCACCTATCGTTCTGCTCTCGACGGCCGCAATCAGGAGACGAGAATCCTCAAGTTCCATCTTCTTGAAGTCCCCACTGCAGCATCCGTATCCATCAAACGAAATGCGGCGAAGAAACGCACGCCCCTCCCCGTCGACATAGAAATCCGCGTAGACGCTGCCTTGTTGCAGGCAGAGACAAAAGCGGCACTCACGGAGCGGAGGGTAGACTTCAACCACGACGGTCATGACGCTGGCTCATGGCGCCAAGGGGAGCGATTTGCGAGGCTTGGGGTGGCTATCGTAGTCTTCATGCTGAGCGGTGGAAGTCACTATTTGATGGTGTATCGCCCCCCCCGCGTACTCAGGGTCGGATCCCCAACTGGACTGGCCAAACGCTCATCGCGAAAACAGCAGAAACAACCCCAAGCTTGATAGAACGAGGCAGCACGAACCCCAGGTCCGAAATCCGCGATTCGCCACCACCCCGACCAGCGCCGCGAGAAACGCAATCAGCCAGACGAAAACTGAGAGCACCGTCCAGTGGCCCACGGGGCGAAAGATGAGCCGGTGCTCGTCGGCCCAACCGGCCCATAAATGGCTTGCCAAACCGAGGAACGTGAACGCGATTGCGACCAGCGACTCCAACGGAGGACGCACGGGCTTATCCACGGTCGATCTATTCGTCCAGCCAGGGCAACTCAGCCCTGCCGTACTACGGCGCACAGTAAATCCATGTACTGCGACGGTTCTCGTACGGATCACTTGCTCCGTGCCTCGGCCATCAAAAGTGGCACACTCTCGAGCCGCCCTTTGCTTTTTCCTTTAAGGGCCTCGGAAAGGAGTGGCTGAACGCGATCATCCAGATCCGCCAACTTCCGCCCAAGATCGGACCGAAGAAATTGCAGAAGCTCCTGAAGCTCCGATTTCGACAACTGCGTGGCCAGCCAGCCAGCATATTGATCTCTAAACGAGTTGCTAGTGGATACATCCAGAGCGACATCCTTCAGTAATTTTCGAATTTTCATCACGTATTCCACTCCTGCCCCCTTTTCGAGCCGTAGTAGCTCGTCAACCAGATTTCGAGAGAGCAAACGCTCCACACGCTCTGACGAAAAACGTTCGTCGAAAACGGCTTCTGCCAATGCAATGCGCGGCACGAGGTCATCGCGCTCAGCAGCGGCCGAAAACGATACAAGAAGGGCAAAACACAGAATGATCTTCTTCATAAAATGAAACGGTACTGGTCAAAATGGTCTATATAACGCGATGATCTCGGTCCGATCACGTGGCCAATGATCGAATAAACGATCCGAGCCCGTGTAAGCGATCGTCATGAACGGCTGTTCTCTTGTATTATCATTCACGATAGACAAGCGAGAATGGAGAAACCCAGAATCCAATATCTCCGAATTCATCTGGTGTCTTCCCGCGCTCAAATATCCGAAGCTCGGATAATCCATACTCATTTTTTGCATCTCGGAAATCGTAGGAAACGGAACGCGCCTCGCCTCGGTGCGTGATTTCAATGCAAAAGGGGCCGATAGAGCGCCAGCGAAACATAGGTTCACTGAAATATGCGGGATCATACTGTTCATCGAAGCCGTGCTCCTCCAGTGTGCCCGTGCCATCAGGAAAGAAGGTCAAGCTGATGGCCGCGAGCATGTCGTGGCCGCCGCCGAGATAGGAAGCCCAGGTCCCAACTAGAGAGTTTTTAAACCGCTCCCGCGCACCTGTTGCGTTTAGGGCCCTCTTGTCTTGCCGAACGCCTCGCATCGGCCAAGGCCGCTCGGGGCCGTTGGCTGGTTGGTTGCGCCGGATTTCAATGCTTCATTTTCGATCGTCTTCGCGAATGGCTCGAGCCCGGATCACCTCAATCTGTTCAGGGGACATGATTCCTGATGCGTCCTGAGCAACCGCGTCCCAACGAACTCTTGAGGTATGGCCAATGTCAGTGGATTTCGCGCGGTAGAGTTCGGTGTTCTTGAGGATCAATCGGGTCAACTGGGCAGCCTGTTCTTCAGTGATGGAAACGGCCGCGACACGAAATAGCGTGTCCACAGTAGGCCGGATGGCAGACGTGCGTTCGAAATCCCTCAACGCCTCGTAGCCATTTGGTCCAAGCAGCTGAGAAATCTCATCCCACATCGGCTTGGTGATACTGGTGCGAATCGCCTCCACCCCCGCCGTACCACCCAAACCGCCACTCTGCTCGACCGCCGCCTGGAGATCCTGTCGAGCCTCAGCTAACGCGAGCTTGAGATCGACAAACCGGTCGATCTTTTCCACCGACAGCCCCAGCGTTCTCAGAAACGCACGGTAGCGATCATCAATCCTTCGCCTCTCTGCCTCGGTACTTCGTACCGCTTCCTCGGCAGTTCGTTTCGCTGGAGCGGAACTAACCGATTGTTTCGACGGCTGCGCCTCCACGACCTGAGCTGTCGGACTAACAGGGGGCTCTGTCTTCTTCGGGACCTCCACAATCCGTTCGATGGTCCGCACGACCTCGACGGGCTTCTCAACCATCACAATCTCCTTTCTGTCGATCTGCTTCCCGAGAATGAATGCTGCAATGGCAATGCAGGCCCATATGATATGAGTTCTCATTTTTTAAAGTAGGAACTAGTTCTTTGGAAAAAGATCAATGGGCACACGACTATCTATGTATGAGTATATCCACGTTTCAATGGGCCGATTTGACCTTAAGATGAATGCGCGCTCAAACTCCTCGCGATTATACGCACGGGCCGCCTCAACGACCTCTGGCGTGCTTCTTGCGGCTGCAAGTTCAAACAAGGAAGTGTATCCAGAAGGCTTTTGCCGTCTGGAAAAATGAAGGCTCTTCGTAGACTATGGTGGGTTCTCGCGGGAATCCCCAATCCGGCCAAAACGTGGGCATTCGCTTCGAGAACCAAGGCTTTTCCTTCTCAGGCGGATCGAGGATCTGGCCGGGAAGGCCAAAGTTCACCCACAATAATCTACGAAGAACCAAAATTAAGGGCTGCAAGCGAAGAATACTCAACAAATACCCTACGCCCTGGAAATTGCACGGCCTTACGAGTCACCGCAACATCGAAGAATCGGAAAGAGGCTTAAGGAAGTACCGTCGGTCTCATAGTATTCAAGGAGGTTAGTTCGGCTCGTTTTCTCGATCTTCGACGACAGTAAGAACCACGGGCCCGACCCTATTAAGGTTGAATTCATGTCGGTATCCGTAATAAGAATGACGAAATCCAATGGCACCATCCCGCACCCTTAGCTCCACCGTTTGATCGCGCCATCTATAGCCAAGCAATCGAGTGCGTGCAATGCCTCGAAAGACTAGGTAGATCTCATCTTTCTCTCGGCGCACAACTTCGCCTTTCGGGACGACAAAGATCTCGTAACCAAATGACGTCGTCGCTCCTCCGTTGCTTCGGATCGCGACAATCTCGAACCTGCCGTTGGGAGATACGACACGAGGGAGCTCTTCATAAACGATGTCGCCTGTAATCGATAAAGCTCTCCAAATCGGTGTGAGTGTAACTAGCCACAGAACCAATGTAACCACCGCTAGTCCTCCGATGACCGCTAGCGTGCGTATTGCTATAGTAGCAGCCTTTCGACGTGGCAGAGGAGGCGGCGCATTCATCTCGGTCATTTGTCCCATATCAGCAGCCAGACCCGACAGGGCGCGGCCCTGTCGCTGTCGATAATGCTCTGGATGCTCTCATTCTATTCATTTCTTTTTGGCGAACGTCTGAGCTCAGACACGAGCGCCTAAGGCCCGGGTTATCTTCATGCGACTGATTGGGCGACTTCATTTTTACTGGCTTAATCTCATCCCCAGGCGTCGCGCCCTTCCCATAAGTGTAGGTGCCATCGCCCCTGATCCCTAGTACATCGCCGTTGGGTTTGTAGAGAGTCCAAACAACTGAGTCATCAGCCGTGAATCGTCTCACCTGAAGCTTGGCGCCTAAGTCGAAAGCGAACTCACATCGTCTCGACTACCGGTTTCATTCAGCTTTTGCTCACACACTATAGCTGCGTGTCGAGCGCAGCCAACAAGGAACGTGCCCCCATGGACGAAGGACACTCCGTAAGGACATTATCTGCACGGTTCCAGGTGGTAAGGAAACTCTAGCCCAAACGGGCTGCAGCGCATTACATTCTCTTAGCCCCGGCCTCGCCAGAACCGATTTCTCACGCTACCTCCGACCGCCATCCAGCATCGACTAGGGACCACCCTGAAGAGATTTCAACGACCTACCTAGACGCCTCCGGTCAGAGACGGCAGTTTAGCCGACGTTCTCTGCATGGTCGGCTAGGCGGTACCTCTTCTGTGATCATAGCAGCATCTTCACTACACTAATCGTCGTCGATGCCGCGAGCGGTAAAAATATGAGCAGCAATAATACCGCAAAAATCTTCACCCAAATCCGATTTGCCTTTCCAATCGAGACGAGAAGAAGCGCGACCGGGATCCATGAAAACAGAAGGCCGATTCCGGCCTGCTTCAATGACAAACTAGAGCCGCCGGGGCCAGCGGACATACCACGTCCGATGCTCCAAAGAACCACGAATGCTTCCCATGGAAGTAAGCACAGTGCGCTTATACCAAGCGGGACAAAGCCGCGAATCTCCTCCTGGCCCAACAGACTATATGGTTTGCGCGACATTTGCCCAACGACCGCTGTCAGACAAGAAGGGGCACAGCCCCGGAATATGTGGCTGTGGTGCCCTGGATGGGAGCTTTCATGCTGTTTGAGACATCCTGACCAAAGCTGGCAGGCAGACCAAAAAATTGTAGCCGGCGTGGAAAATCATCGGACCTCGGATGTCAGTCGTCTTCTCGTAGATCCAGCACGATAAAAATCCCAGCAGGAACAGTGGCGCAACCGCTACCGCCGATCTGTGGGTGATAGCAAAGACCAAAGAGGATACGATCGCTGCCGAAGCCACCGACATCTTTCCCTTGAGGATGCGATACAGGCCCGATCGGAAAATGATTTCTTCTGCGATGGGAGCCACAATACAAACATTGATCCCAACCAGAATTATCGCGGGAAATCCCGAAATGTAGCGAGAATATGAGCGGACGCTTTCCTCCGGTCTGAGGTGTATCGAATCATCAACGCCCTGGAAACGCTGTGCCCAAACCCTACCCACGCCTGATATGGCGTAGAAACCAACAATCACCAGGAAGAGCGCCCACAAAACGGTTCTGGTGATATCCCCCTTCTCCAACCTAGGCCAATTGGAGACGCCGTAGGCGAAGCGGAAATGCGCAAAGACCGCTGCGGCGTAAAGTAGCGCTTCGGAGCCGAAATAGCCGAACGTCGGGCCAAACTGCCGGCCGACCAAAATGATCGCGATAATCCCTATCGCCAAGCCAATCCCGATATAGGCGACATACGCTGCTACGGAAGAGATCGAGATCTGGATTGCCGCTACCGAATTTTGATCTTTCTCGCCCATCGCTTAGGTCGGAGACGTCGGCGTATCCGAGTTTCTCTCTACCGCCTGGCTGGGCTCTCTTGCGGCTCGAATCGCTGCTTTCAGGTCTGATATGAAAGTAGAGTATTCAGGGCAACCTTCTTTGTCATTGAACACCTCGAAGGCCAACCGACCGGAGTCATCGCTGAAGACTTCTACCTCTTCTTCGCCACGCATCCACTGTATCCCGTGCCAGAGAAACTTCCCGGCTGTAAGTACGCTGAAAACAGGGATGGCCAACCAGGAAAGCGGAAAGTCGGCGCGCCCTATGGCCAAACCCAGAACTACCGATGCCGCAGCAAGGAAAAGGCAGCGGAGAACCAAGTCGATCCGAAATGCCACGACGCGCTGCGAGCTCGGCGAAAGCACCGAAAGAGGAATTTCACGCCCATACTTCAACCCACGGTTCTTCCCAACCACTTCGATCTTTGTATTCGAAACAGTAAAGTGCCGCTGAGCTCGGCGAGCTTGCTCTCGATACGATGTGATGGTCATTCTTCTTTGCCGAGACGCCTGAGGTCAGAGACGACAGCGTAACCGACGTTCTCTGTAGGCGCTTAGGCCGGTTTTCGCTCGAAGAACACCGGATCATAAGAAGCACTCCGAACGTTGTGCTCTTTAAGAAACGCTCTCACACGCTGTGACACAATCGGCATGCGCCTGCCGCCGATCGGTCGACGGTGAGGCGCCAAATGCTGTCGCCAGACGCCGAAATACTCCCACGTGAAATTGAAATCGCAGGCTGCTGAGGGAGGCGCTTCATACCAAAACTCAGGCCGCACGTGATAGCTATCGAAATGGCCTGCACGCCCACAACTCGGACAGTGGTCCGCAATGGTCAGGACCTTCCGACTTTGCATTCGCGGCCACTGCGAATCGATCCGCAGCCAACGATAGCGATCATCAGGCAAGCCGCTATGGTACTATCAAACGTTTTCTCGCGACCTGCCTCATTTTAAAAAGTATCGAACTGCGACTATGACGGCGCCAAATACAACGGCAGAAATCAAGAGATTCGTCGCCACGGATCGGTCACTCATCGAACCTTCAGGCGGCAGACTGCCTGTGACTTCATCTCTATACTGCGCGAATTCCCTCCAGCTCGTCTTGTCTGGAGAATTCAGGTCGATCCATGTACCCTCCTGGGAATCCGCCACCGACCAGCGATTCGTCTTCGCGATAGAGACTACAATATTCACCGGGTCGCCGGTGCCGCGAGCGGATACACCCACCGACTCAATCGGATCGGAATCGCCCGGAGGTTTCGAAGCCTTCGTCGGCTTCGATGGGTCGGATTTTCCCCGCAAGGAGAACTCGAGAGAAAGTGACTCCACGTAGCCGTGACCTTCGGACGACGAGGACCATTTGATCGACGGAAGTGCGGATGAGAGTTTGCCCCTGATTTCTTGCGCTGTGCCCATTGCCACCAGGCGAGCATCATCCGCTGGTTTGATGTAATGGGAATCAGAGGTCTTTGCGATTATTGCGTCCCAGCTCATAGAGAAAATTGCTCTCAGATCATACCATGTTCGACGAAATCCGAGCCTCTGATCGTTTGAGATCAGCTACGGCCTAACAACCGCTAGGTGTGGGCGGGAGCGTTGCCTCCCCTCCTACTGCCACCCATCTACTATCCAAGTCCATCATTCAAAAATCTTTCCATAAGGCGCACAGTGTATAAAACAAATCCACTCGCCCGCCCTCACGGCCCTTTACTCCCAGGCTTGTTCAACAAGGGCCGTGTTTCGACAGCTGAAACACGACCTTCTGGATTCGGCGCCTTCACAATGATCGCCTCCAACATGTGATTTGAGAGTTATCGGTGTGCGGTCCGGCCGCCAAGACGGCTCCGTTGTCGACGCCTGGGAGTTGCTGCAAGCGTTCGAGTTGCTTGTTCTCGCCCGTGTCGCTTATGCTCTGGATGGTCTCATTCTATTCGCTTCTCTCCAAAGAGTCCGGCGAAGAAGCCACCTGATGGTTTCTTCTTCAGAACCTCGAACTGAGCTTCGATAACCTTATCGTGCCTGAAGCCCGTGAGTGACTCAGCGAGCTCCAGCGGAGCATCAAAGATGTGATCCACCCCCATCTCGTCCTCATTACGCTCCTTCTTCTGCGCGGCGAATAGACGCTCCCTGATAGGAAGAAATGATGCCGGCAGTGAACCGGACTCGATCAAGTGTTCGGTTTCGACTTGTGCGTCGTGAACCACAGACCACACACGTTTCCCTCTACTCCAATACTCAGCTGAGCTGAACATGACGTGCTCTTCGACCGTGGCGGCGACAACCTCGGAGCTCGAGGAGAGCTTCGGGAGCGAAGATTCACTGACAAACTCGTGAGCGTGCCGCTCGATCCACACGAGATACCATGGGCCAAGCTGAGTTGCGGAAAACATCCCCTCGGGCATGTCTTCAAACTTCCCGGTCGGGACCAGCGACAGACACTCTTGCACCTCAGCGGCAGTCTTATCTTTGAAAGCTATCCAGGATATTGCGTAGCCCATAGAATGATTCGCCCATCGTCCCGGGGTCAGCCCAGCCAATCCAACGGCGTTAGGTTTTGACTCCTACCTCCTGTTTGGTCGTCGTCATGGACTCTTTCGCCTGCAAACAATCAACTCCTGATCGTTCCTGTCTGATATATCCGTGGGGCGCGAGCCAGCAGGAGCGACCACAATCTTTAAAGAATCTCCGTCCAACTCATACGCGACGCTCACCGGCGTTGAGTTGGCAAGCGAACCCACTTCCCGAAGAGTAATAAGCTTGAGATTGCTGGCAGTCTCCAGCCTGAACGAATACTTCATCTCCTTCCCGGTCTCATCAATGAAGGTAATCTTGTCTCCGCTGAAAATATACTGATAAGTCACGCTCCTCTTTTGACCGTTTTGACTTTCTGATTGTGCCAACCAGACGCCTTGTAGGTTTGCATGGTCGGAGGATCTTGGCGGGTCTGCGGCAATGCCCCACAATGAAGCGCAAACAACTACCAGTGTAATGAGCCAGGTCTTCATAACGTCACAATACTAAAACGACTAGGCACTATAGCTGCGTGTCGAGCGCTGCCGAAAATAGAGGCGCTTGTCCCCAGGGGCGCGGGTGACACCAGAATCAACCTATCCACACGGTTGCGGGTGGAGCGAAAAACACAGCCTTGTCTTGAATTCTATATCACGCTCAATGGTCGCGATACCTGATAAGGATGATGCAAAGAATGATCACAGCGATCACAACCGACTCTGGAAGGCCGATCCCGAGTATTGCTGCGAATGGGAGGACGAGAATCATTGTATTTGTCCGAACGTCAAATGTCAGCGGCGAGCGAAGCGAGTTCGCTGTGCGGCTTCGTTATCGCATTCGATGATCTGCTTCACGCTGTAGAGCTTGGGGCCAACACAAACCTCCGACGTGAGCCACCAAAAACGACTGTACTTCACCTAAGGAAGGGCGCCTTGTTCGGCCTGTTGCGCATAAACCTTCCGAAAGCCAGATGTGCCGCGAATTGCTCCTGCTTGGCGTCCCAAAGTTGAGCGAATGCAGTGCCGCCGAGGGCCCAGTAGGCTAACGACGTGAACCAAAAGATCGTTTTCATCTTTCTTTCCCGAACGTCAGAGCTGACCGGCACCGCTTGGCGGCATGCGACCCCGCGTTTTGTTAGTGGCCTTCATCGGCGGTAGAAAGCGTAGAGAATTGCCAGCGAGGCTGCGAAGATAATGCCCGCGGCCAACAGCACAATAGTGCCAAATGCCCAGCCGCGGACCGCATCTTCACTGTCTGCACGGATGTAGCCTACTCGATCCCTCGAAGCACCGATGACACCTTCGATCCGCTCTATGGTGTCGCCCTTTGCGGCGCCGCCACGGAAAAGAGCACCGAGAAGCAGACACGCAGCAGAAATACCCCAGACATACTCCAAATAACTTTTCGAGCTGAGATCGTGGCGATAAATCGCGAGGCCGAGAGCGACACTAAATATCAAAGCCCACACAATTGCTGCGGTGACTATTGCGTGCCTAACGAGCATCTTATTTTGCCGAACGCTTCAGGTCAGAGAGCGTCGGCGTAGCCGACGTTCTTTGCACCGCATGGTTGGACAGTTGTCTATTCATCGGAGATACGCGCAGCTACTTCTGACCACCGATCCGCGACCTTCCAGGCATCCTCTTTCGAGGAATACCCGACAAACGGAAGCTTCCAGACGATGCCAGCAACATCAAATACCAGGATCTCGCCACCGCCGTCACTGCCAAAGCCAAGAAAGCCAGGCATAAACTCCGCGACTTGATAGTCGGCATTCATTTTCTCTATGTCTGTCAGCGGCCACAGAATGAAATACCCTGGCTCATCTCTCGTCAGAGACTCCATGCGCCCGCCTTTCTCGAGATAGTCGACGTACTCCTCAGGCACGCTGATCTTCATCTTTTTCAGCCCATCGTTTGAGCTCAGACACGAGCTGCTTTTCCCCGCGTTTTTGTGGCGAGTACTTTGCCCTCTTCATGTCTTCGATACTTCCCATGCACGGGTATACGAGGAATAGGTCTCGCCGACTATGAACTCTCCACGGGTTATAAAATAGCCATCTGGATTCGCATGATAGCTCACCGTATTGCCGGCCAGCCATGCAACTATGCGCTCTGCGGAATCTCTAGGCAGCATGACGGATGCTGAAGGCGGAACATGGCCCTCTTTCTTCCTGAATTCTTCCGCTCGCTGGACCAGTCTGAGTGACTCCGAGATCATTGCATCCGACGAGAGCGTCGACCGAGCTAAAGCTCCCGAGAATAAACAGGCGGCGACGATTGCACAGCCGGCAAAGACTGCAACCAACTCGGACTTCTTCTTCCTGAAGGCCGCGACTGCAACGAGGCAGCCGCAAATTAGGGCGCCTAAGATGGCTGTGCCAGCGTAGAGGAGCATAAAGAGCGATCGCCAGAAGAGGAAGCCAACGACTGCGGCGGTCGCCAGAAAGGCAACGATGGCGATAGAACGAGCAATGTGCTTTCTCATGGTGTTTCAGCTCAGCTACGGCCCAGCAGGGCCGTAGGCAGTGGAATTTGGTCGCTCTTTCTTCACGCAGGGCGAAAAGGCTCTGTCCGAACGCTTGCACCGTCATCGTAAATCTGAAGATCGAAGATTGGAAATACCCGACCTTGCACACGCCCTCGCAACTCAAGGGCCGTTATCTTCTCTTCGATTGGATCAAGATGAGCGAACGACTGGTGATTCACGATGGAGGCGAACTCCTCGAACAAAGGTCGAAAACTGCTGTACGCCGGATCCGGGACGAAGATACCGCACCATGCACCGGATCGCTGTTCTTTGATTTGCAGCGAGCCCACGACAGCATCGCTCTTGTCGAGAATCTCAAGGTTATCGCTGATCTTCATTTTGACTGCCAAACTCTCAGGGCTGAGGGACGGTGGGCGGCTGACTGTGCTTGGAAGGCGGGCACTTCCCTTCTGCTCCTTCTGGTCGCTTGTTGGGCAAGTTTCGTCAGCGCTTCCAATTCAGCCAAGCTACCAGTGCGAGAACTACAATAGTGATTCCCACATCGAACTGTCGATTCTCTGCTGCGCCGTTTTGTTTCGGCGTTACGGACATTGAAGCCGATATCCCGTCGCGGTAACCCTGAAACTCCTTCCATGATTTGTCTGACGGCGCCTTCAAATCAATGAGAGCTCCTTCTTGTATATCGAAGGCAACCCACCCCGTGTTCCTGCAGATTTCTACGATTGCCGAAATGGGTTCGCCGCCTCCGCGCACGTGAAGCATAAGTCCCTCCGTTAGGCCGAACTTCCGGTGGTTGAACTCGATGCTCCATCCCGGGCCGTCCAACACGCCCCAGGCGGGGTCGGACCAATTTACGCCCGGAAGTGTCTTGGATATCTGATCGCGCACAAACTGCGCGTCGCCGAGAGGCGGTTCCTTCATGGTCCCGGTGATCGGTCCCGGGTCTTTTGAAAGGAGCATTATGTCCCAACTCATGAGATATTCTTTCGCTCAACGCCTCGCGTCAGCCACGCCGCGAAGTGACGTTGGCTGAACGCGTTGGGTTAGCCCTGTCTTTGCCGAGCTGCGACGATTGGGGTGAGATAACGTTCTTTCGCATTTCGGTACTCGTCAGCTCCCAACAGAGCGGACTCCTGCTTGATTCGGTTGTACTCAGCGAGGTGCGCTGCATTGGACGTGAAATAGTCAACAAGGAATAAGAAGAAGTCATACTCAGATTCCTTGACTACAAGCTGAACACCCAGAGGAAAAGGAAAGGACAGCTCGTCCTTGAAACTTGCGAATACGTCCGTCCAGTTTTCAGGCTGGTTAATCTCAAAACGCCGTTGAAGCGCAGCTGCGGATGCAGGGAAGTCCAGCGCATCGACACGCAACAAGACATCCACATCTCCTTTTGTAAGCGAACCGGGAATCGCTGTCGCGCCAATATGATGAAATTCGCCGCGCGGCACGAGCCGAGACAATTGCTCGGATATCAACGCAAGGTGATCCTTCAGGCCAGGCGCTAGCTCATCGGAGATCGTCAGATGCATATGGGATTTTGGCTAACGCCTCTCGTCGGAGACGGCAGCGTAGCCGACGTTCTCTGTACCGCCTCGTTAGCCTCCTCTGGTTTCACGGGTGAAGAACGATACGCCGCCGCCGCCAGTGCAAATGATCTCTTCGGAGCCGATCCGGGCGCGCCAAGACTCAAATCCGCAAGACATGGTCAAGAACTGCACAGAAACATCATCGCCGAAGTGAACAGACAAATCTGAGGTCCGCTCTTCCAACCGACACTCGGTGATCTTTCTTCCTCCGACGGCAGCGATCACGCGCGCGCACGCATTAATCGGCTCCTTCAAACCAAAGAGCTGACCATCATCCTCAGATGTAACCGCGACACCGTCTTTGGAGAGTAACCGCCAGCTGGACTCAGTGATAATGCTCGCGCCGTCAGAGAAGGTGAAATGCCACGAGTATTCGTGCTTCGCGGCTTCCAGTAGTCGACGACCATCGAGCCTTGGCATCGTAGAGGGCATGATTTCTCTTTGGCTAACGCTCCTAGTCAGCGACGGGCGCCTGCGCCCGTTCGCTGGACTGGTTGGGGTCCGTTTTCTCTCTGTATCATGCGGTAGGTGCAAGTTTCGCAACTGATAGAAATGCCAATGTAGACCCCCCCCCTGACAATGCCATGACTACTGCACAGGGACGGAATCGGGCAACGCATAGGCAAACTAGCATGGAAACGAAACCGGCGACGCCTGCGGCACCGCTCAAGATGAGCAGAGGGAAGAACAGTATGACCCAAAGCGACCACAAACTCATCAAGATCTCCGAATCCCCCGCGAACTGGCGGACCGTTGGGACCAGTATGCTCACAAACAATAACGCGATCGCGATTGCTCCAGGTATAAACTGCCAACGAGCGACAAAGCGCGAAGGCACGTTCACCTTCTTCGCGTGCCGAAATGACACGAAGACGAACAGAGGGTATAGAACAAAAAACGTGTAAAGCATTTTTCCCCAAAGTTACAGATGAGCCCCGTCGTTGGCTCTGGCGCCATGTTTGGCGTCTTTTTTTCGAAAAGAACGAACAGGTGAAGCGTATAGAAATAGGCCGCGAGTAGAAGGAGAACGAGGCCTAGAACATTGAAACGAAATCGCAGCGAAAAATAGGAGGCACCAAGCGCGATAGTGTGACAGAGAATGGTAATAAAACGTGTTATCCAGTCGTGTGATGACAATGCTAGCGAGAAAAGTAGAAGAAGCCCGGCGAGCAAATTCAGCGGCCACACGATTCGCTTCTTCCGTAGAGCTTCCGGCGGGCTAGTGGAAGTGCTGTCCACGATGCCTTTCTGCCTAACGTTTGAGATCAGCCACGGGCGCTTGAGCCCGTTGGCTGTATGCCTGGTCAGGCAATCTGCGACCCAGCAAATCCATACGACGGCTACTCCACTTTGATGGATCGAACAACGTGATCTATCATGTCTTTTCGAGCTGACCAAACGTCGTCTGATGGCGGTGCGATTCCATAGAACTGAACCTGCACCATCTTCTCCTGGATCAACATGATATAGTTTCTCACCTGCACCACTGCAGGCGCAAACTGAGGGAGCTCAAGATCGTAGTCCAATGCGACGCAGGGAAACCTCAAGTCCTCAATAAATGCCTTAGCCTTGTGGTTTGCACCCGGCATCACGAGTTCTTGCGCTTCCGGACTCCCGAAGTACTTGCGGAAAGCCTCGGCGGTTCTCTTACGAGGCTGGGGACTTGGGATCACAATAATCAACGCATCTCTCCCGCCTGCTTCTTTGTTTCTAAACTCGTGAACAATGCCGGGACGAGAATTGTCCCCAGGAGTCCATCGAGAAGGATAATCGATCGAAATCCGCAGTCCCTGCGCTCTGGCGTGTCCTGCCGTCGAAAACGACAGAAAATCTCCTGCATGCGCAGTGCAGCAGGCGGTGACAACCAGAAATGCGAGCAGAGCTTTCATTTTTGTATGCCTAGATGTTCAAGATGAGCCACGACCGCAGCCGGCGCGGCTCGTGTTGCTCGGAGCACGAGACGCGACGGATGTGGTCGTGGCTCTAGCGCCTTGCCAGCCCGGTTTTTCATAGCCGATCTGAACAAGCTTAAACCTTCGATTAAGATCGACGGTCTTAAAGTGGAAATGAAAGCCGTTGTACCTTTCAGCATCGCGATCGCTCGCTGGAACGATTCTTTCTTCGAGAGCTTCGTAGCCGATCGCCACAGCATACGAGCCTATCGGCTTTGGATCTGATGGCTCCGAGTCCACAAATACCCTATCGCCTTTTTGCAGCGCACCCTTTCCGCCGCCGGTGAACGGTGCGGACCAAGCAGTCAGAAAGTCGACCTCCATATCTTCGAGCGCTTCGTAGACGTCGCCCTTCTGGGGGAATCTCATCCCCACCGGAATAAGGCTGTGCTCGTAGTCCCGCGCCCACCCAATCTCCGGCTGGCCAACCGATGCGCGCCTTCCAGCCTTCATCTCCGCCATCAGGTCGGCGATGGTGCGATTCCAACCTGGAGGACGATGGGGCATCAGCCTGCATTTCAGAGCGGCAGAACAAGCGGTCGAAGGATCCCATTTTCCCTAACGCCTCAAGTCAGAAACAGCGGCGTAGCCGACGTTCTCTGCACTGTATTGTTCGGCTGATGTCTTCTTCAAATCACTGGAGTGGTGGCGCCTTTAGACTCGGGAGGTTCGACTGCATAGCGAATCATCTCAAGCCCGTGTCGACGCAGGCGATTCTGACTCCCCGAAATCCTGCCGCAATCAGCAAAAACTAAATTCTTCTTTGCATCTTTTGTGTTCTCCCAACAGAAGAACCCTTCGCGCGTCTCCGAACCGATCTCGAAAGTACGGTCCGCAATACGGATAGTCGCGCTCCATTCATCCACTCCGTCTGCCTGAGCATTGATGGATTCGGCGGTGATTCCCAGAGCGTGTAACTCCGAGCGAATCGCGACTTCAATCTCTGGAGCTGATTTTGCTGCCGGCATTTTTTCTAGTCCGCCGAACGCTCCGCGTCAGCCAAGGCCGCTCGGGGCCGTTGGCTGGATGCGTTGGTTCGGCTCAGTCATTATTTTGTCTTTGGAGAGAGGAAAAATAGTAGTATCTGGTGAAATAGAGCTGCCGGAGGCAACAAACTGAGAAAGCACAACATCGGCGACCATCCAATACTCCTCAAGCGCGATGTATCTAAAAATAGCATCTTAATAATGAACCAACCTACCGTCGGAATGAGTACGAGCGACTCCAATTCTGTGCGTGCGGTAATAATGAATATAATGTAGAAAATCGCCGAAACAGCACCTGACAGTGCTAGCCAGCGATAAAGATATGGAAGACGATCTAATGTATGAGGAAACGCCGATTTCATTTTTTGCCGAACACATAAGGTGACCCACGCGCTTCGCGCGTTGGGTCGATCGACAGGGTTAGGTGCGCTTTCTTGCATGCTCAATCTCTGGGAGGACGGGAACAATGACTTCATCGGCATCAACAACTCCCAGCAGCTGACTTACGATCCCTCTCGATCGGCGCATCTCACGCAACTCATCCCACCGCGAAGCGGTCGCGCATAACTGTAGTGAATCACCGTCTGTGACTGTAAACAGTGTCGGTAGGGGTGTCGGAAGCGTCGATCGTGAGACGAAAGCGCGGATAGGCATATCAGCAACAAAGTAGGCAAGAGTCCGACGCCCGCAGTCTAAACAAAACCAACCGGAGGGCTGAAGTCCGACCACAGCGACAGTGGGAACGCCAGGAGGTCCAACGATCTCGAAGAAAGGCCTGCGACCCGGCTTCTGGATCTCGCGGAACTGAAGTCGGGAACGCTCCTCAATCGAGAGCTGCTTGAGAAACTCGCCAGAGAATAAGTGATAGCCGTGTCCATTGTTGGCGGTGAAGCCGCCATCTCCACTGACGGGACAGTCCAGGCTAAGGGGAAGATCATTTCGCACTCCAGAAACACCACCACATCGCTCGCAGATAGTGCCGGTGTGTAACGTGGCGGAATCGACAGAGCGAGAATAGCATGGCTCATTGCCGTGGACGAGGTAGAGCTCTGGCAGTGCAAACTTGCGGAATGTTTCAATTACAGGAGGCCGAGGCGACAGTTCCAGGAACGGCGTGGTGGCAACGCCGTGCTCTAGCAACAGCTCACTAATGGCCCGTGCACCGGCAGATAGATCGGCCGCGTCGAGCTTGATGGCAGGGTAGCCAGGCACCCAAAGCGTGTAGCCAGTGGAAGTTGACTTCCACTTACAACGAAATGTCGCCTCCTCGCGCATCGGTCGCTTCGCGCCGAACTTCAAAGATGAGCCAATCCCAAGACGTCAGGTCTTGGGCCTGTTCTCTGTACCTTCTGGGTTAGGCTCATTTTTTGTATATGTATTCACGGTTTCAGCAACGAGCTGTTCAGATTCTGTCATGGAAAGTAATCCCAGCGAACTTCCAATGTTTTGAGCTTCACCTAGCTAGCGAGTCATAAATGAACCAATTATGCCTGCAAAGAACGCAACTACCAAGCACGTGCTACACAACACACCAAGAAACTTCCAGCGTGAAGGAATTACGAAGGAAGCACCTGCACAAAAGAATGCGATTCCTATACTGAGAATCTGCCAATGGTGCGGGTCCGAAAAGATCGCACGGCGGTTACTTCGCATCCTTGGGAAATGAAGAACTCCTGCATACGACAGAATTAGGAGCAGCCCTACCCCGCCTACGATAGCAAACAAGGTAACGCGTGCGCTCCAAGAGTACTTCTCTGCTGGGTTTTGCATTTTTTCCGCCTAGATTTGCGCCCCTGATCAGCGACGGGCGCCAGCGCCCGTTCGCTGGGCGGGTTGGTTAGCTCTTTCTTCGCGTTTCATCGAATGGCCGAAGCACAATACTCCCCTGCTGCAGGCAAATCTCCTCAGTCGTAGAAAGGCTCGGACAACACTCCGCATCCGTCTGTGCCCAAACCTGGAATCGAAGAAACAGATGAAGAGAACTGTAGGAACGAACGAATCGATCGGCATCTCGCGAACCACGCCCGCCGATAACAAGATGCTGCACTTCATTGGGACGAGACGTGAGGACGGCGAAAAGATGCGACTCGTGATTGTTGCCGCCGGCCAAGGGCTCGAACGTCGTGATCAGAAAAAGGTCATCCTTCTTGTCGCCATCGATGTCGTGTAACGCGTAGCGGCGGGCCGGCGGAAATTCAGAGGCGCCGGTCTTTTTAACGACGTCCTCGGCGATGAATGACTCGAGGCGCGTGGTGAGGGCGCTGATGCCCGAAGCGTATGCACGGTAGTTGGCTTCGCGGGCGCGCTCGTGCTCGACCTCGCTTTGCGGGTCGGCTGCGACGCATCCCGTCGCGAAAGCTACGAGTGATAGAGTGTGGCGAATTTTCATCGGCTAGATCAACGCTCCTAGTCAGCGACGGGCGCCTGCGCTCGTTTGCTGAACTGGTTGTATCGGCGGCTGAGTTGAAGTCCAAACAACACTGGGACTGTTACTCCAACTCCCCGCATGAAGCTCTATAATGCAACCTCCACTCTTATCGAAGGAGATGTAAAAGGCCTCTTGACCGGCGGGTGACTTGTAAAGGAATATTTGGGCGTGGTTTCTACCGATACAAACTGCTTGGGGTTCCAAGTATCTCAGTTTTTCTGGGATCTTTTCTCCAATCAAATAAGTAGGATCTAGGTCATCCCTCTGGACCTCGGGAATGTCGGACCTTAGTTCTTCAACGATGGACCTCATCTTCAAGTAGTCTTCCTCCGCAAAGGTAGTGATATCCCTCGAGCTTCTGGATGGGCACCCGATGAGCAACGACGCGACGAAAAGCAATGCGGCTCTCAGCATAGGTTTCATGCCAAACGTAGAAGCTCAGACACGAGGGCCGAAGGCCGGAGTTGTCTGTGGCGTTCGGCTATTTCTTCATTGGACCGCCGCGGGTGATCGCCAGAAAACCGCTGCCGCCAAACTCATAAATAAAGCGCTTCCCGACAGAACAGGAAACAATACAAAATCAGGAGGATCGTCGCGAAAGTGAATCAATGCCAACAAGCTGGCTAAAAGTATAGGCGGAATGGCGAGGACAACACGCAAAAGAATGCTCTTCCTCTTTTTTTGGAGGCGCCGCTGCACGCCAAGCCCCACGATCGCCAACGGGAGGGCTGCCGTATTGATTGCGAACAAACCTTCAAGCAATCTCGTGAAGTTTGATGCGAGAACGAGCATTTAGTTTCGCCGAATGCCCTGCGTCCGCCACGGCGCGCAGCGCCGTTGGCTGGATGCTACTAATAGGCACAGGATGCGTTAGTTAGGCTCTTTTGGATGCGGATGTCGAGCTGGCGTATATGACTCCTGCTCGCTGCTCGGAATGATGACTGCCCACCTCGTTGTAGGTGGGCCGCCACTGGCGGGAAAAACTCCTGTCCCCATCCGAAGAATGTAGTCCTCATTCAGCCAATAGTCGTAGACATACATACTCCCATTCCATCCGACCGACGCGGGATCTTCACCAATGCCCGGGTCGTAGTTCGCCCAACGATCTGGCTCGAATCCCGGTGGCAAGAACTTGGTTACGGAGTAATCGAGCGGAAAGCGGAGCCTCACGATCTTGGAGCGAAGCTCGTCGACCTCCTTCTTCGAAAACTCTCCAACTGTCGTCCCCGGGTAAAGCGGCCTGTTCTTCGTCGCGGTTGCTTTCGCACAGGCGGCTAACAGTACCGCCAGAAGGACTATTGCTGTGGCGACGCGGTTCATTTGGTTTTGCCCAACGATTCAGATCAGAGGCGGCGGCGGAGCCGACGTTCTCTGTACCGCTTGGTTGGGCGTCTTTTTCATATATTGATACTCCGCACGGTTCGAAACAATACCCGCATGTCTTGGAAAACAAATGATCCGCAAGCAGCAAAAATAGCCAATATCAGCATCGATAAGGACCAACGCATGATTGGGCCACCGATCACGGCATGCACTCCTGGCAACTCCAGAACAGTGGCGCGTTCACCTTCAGAATACCAGCGGTGCCTCCACGATTCTCTTCCTCTAACCGTTCTCTCGCCTTCTGACGTGCTAATCACCACGATCGGTGTGTAATAGGTGCGACTACCAATTTCGCGATCATATCTGGACAAGAGACCTTCGCTCTTTCGTCCAAAACGCTCGAAACGATATGCGGTAGGAATTTCCTTAACGGCGCCGCAAATAGACAAAGCAAAAAATAGATAGTAGAAAATTCTTTGGAACCACTTAGATGAATTTGTTAGACCACTCATCTTTCGCCCAACGTTTGAGATCAGCCAACGGGCCCTTGGGCCCGTTGGCTGTATGCCTGGTTAGGCCTTTTTCCGTTTCAGCGCACGTATCGCCTTCTGTAGCGACACGAGACTATCTTCGCTCGGAGCAGAGATGAAAATATACAGATCGGCCACCTTTGTCTCGGCGCGAAACACCGTGCCACCTGCGTCGCGCTCCTCCCATCGCTTCCAATAGATTTCTCGTCCGGCGATCACGTCATGCTGCGTGGTAGATCCCGCCGGTGCGAACGACTGTGGATAACCGCCCTCGTACACGCCCGCCGAAGCATTGAGCTTCCGAAATTCCATATATGTGACCAAGAAATCAGGACCTTCGGTCACGCGGCTTTCAACGTCGAGCGGCACCGGTAGCAGCCAGTCAGCAATCGTGACAATGCGGCCAAGTCGGACATTCGCGCATCCCGTCGCGATGCCGAGAATCAGGAACACAATGAACAGCGGCATCTTTTGCCTAACGTTCAGTGATGAGCCATGGCGGGGCGCAGCCCCGACATTGGCTCTGGCCGCTTGTTAGGCTCTTTCTTCATGGACCTGATAGCTAAACGAGTGCCCTAGGTACTCAACTTTCTCTTTGGCACCGACGAGAAAGTTCTGCACGTAGCCCGGCGGAGGACGAAAGCGAAAGATGATCAGGATCTGCACCTTCTTATCTTTCGCGTCCGCGTAGGTCTCCACGAGCTGGCCAGACTCAACATAGCCGAGGTAACAATTTATCTTCTCTTGGAGCACATACAGATGCTCCAGCGGTTCATCCCAACCAAGGTGGTCGGAGACGGTGAGCACGATATCTCCGATAGCTTTGGAGCGACCGACGAAATCGATGACACCCCTTTGGTCGACACTCATGTTCTGCCTAACGCTCCTAGTCAGCGACGGGCGCCTGCGCCAGTTCGCTGAACTGGTTGGTGAGGCCGGTTTTCGCTTTCTGCCGGGGACCACAAAAAGGAGAATTGACTCGCGGGTTTTCCGAAGAGCGACCGCCAGAATGGAAATCGGCGGACGTCTACGCATTCTATTTTCCAAGTATCGCTCCCGCCGTGGACGATGCGAGACTCACGAATCAAATGTTGGACTCGAGGATCATTGAGCAAGTTCGAACGGATCAGGTGTCGAACCTCGTCTTCAGATACCGAATTTTGATACACGACGGCCAAGAATCCTTCGACTACTTGGCGCCCATTTGGGTCGTCTGGGACTGCGAAGCCGGAGCCGCAAAACTGGATCCTGTACAAGGGCATCTTGCCTAACGTCCGTTAGTCAGCGATGCCGCGAAGCGGCATTCGCTGAACTGATTTGTCGGGCTCCGTGGTGATTATCGTATGATATCGAGGTCTAAATCTTGAATCTGCGCCATCGTAAATTCTAGGTCGTGCTCTTCTCTGATTTCTTTTCCCGCGACATTTTCGATCACTGACTCTCTAGTTACTCTAACATGATTGACTCTTCTTCCGCATTCTAAAACGAGCGCGACCATGACTGGGCCTGGAGAAAGCTCAGCGACTAGGGCTACTTTATTCTGAAGTCGTGGTGAAAGCTGAAGCGTCATGATTTTGTTGCCCAACGCTCAATCTGAGCCGCGCGTATGCTTGGGGCGAATCGTGCCCTCGCGCAGCGAGGAAAAAGCACGATTCGTGACAAGCATACGCGTTGGCTCAAGCGCTTCGTTAGGCTCATTTTTGTATTCTGTGAGTTCGGTGATAAAGTATGACTGTAATAACGGCGCCGAGCATTCGTCTATGAGATTCCTCCATTTCGTCATAATGATTCTGGTCTCTATCGATAGCCGCGCGAATCCTACCAGCTGCGGCATGCACTAAATCTTGCTGATTCCAATCCGAATATCCCCCATTTTCAAGAATTGATCCATAATCTGCGCCTGTCCACCGCGCGCCGATCTTGCGAATGGGCCATTTCATATGATCCCGCACATATTCAGCAAGGCGGTCCTCATTATCGTGATATCGGGCCGGCGGCTGAATAGATTGTAATTCTCTGAGCAACATATTCACCTCAACGGCATAACTGTCCTCCTCCTCAAGGTAAGATTCGTTCTCGTGATCCCATGTTAGCTCCCAGTTCCCGTATATGTGTGAAAGCGGACGCAGGCATTCCATATCGAGCCACTCGCTACGTGCGAAAAAGGTTTTCATGTTTTCTCTGCCTAACGATTCAGGTCAGAGACGGCGGCGTAGCCGACGTTCTCTGCACCGCATGGTTCGGCTGCTTTCAGATTCTGAGAACAATGGCATGGGTTGGATGATCTACTATGCAACCACCGGGACAATAGCCCTGGTCCACGGAGCGTGGTGCGATTCCATAGTCGATAGGGAGGAAGAACACACCCTTCCTGTTTTTTCCGGCCACGACGCGAAAATCGATTGGCGCGACGGCAAAGACGGCTGCCACGACTACAATGCAAATCGTGGTAACAGTGCGCGCCTTCTTCTTCGCGAACGTATAGCCCGTGGCTAGAAGTGAAGGAATGAGCATGAAAACGTAAACCTGCCTCGGAGCGAAGAATGCAAGCGCCACGAGGTACGCGACGATCACCAGCATCACTCCGACGAGTAGTAAGACACGTTTCATTTCTTGGCCGAACAGTGTTATTAGCCGACACCCAGTGTCGCTTTTTCTGCGAGATTGAGAAGGGACGGAAAGGGGGATGAAATGGGTCGAGCTTGGAATGAGTTCAGAGCGAGGAGATTGCTCGGGTGGAAATTCATCGGAGGGCCTGGGTGTCGCTTTTGTCGCACTGCAATCTGAGCGTAAAGCGTCAGCGGTGAGGCGGGTGTCGCTTTTGCAGCGTGGAGTTGGGGTGGACGGGTGCCACTTCGCAGCTGGCCGGCAGTAGCTTCCAACTCCCGTCAAGGGACTTGGAATGGAAAGACCCTGAATCGGGGCTTAGGGATAGGGACCAACGGGGTCAGTCCCGCCGGGCCATTCTCATCGCGGGATTGGTTCCGGCTCGCCGGTTCCAGGTTGTCATCGAGGCACCGCCACCAGCCAAGGGACACGTCCACGGGCTTCTGCCAGAGCACGCTCAAGTGAATCACAGCGACAAGCACGACTATACGGAATCCAGCTCCTCTCCAGGGGGTCATCGCAAAACCACTCCTCATCAAATCCATAAGAACCATCGTCGCGCTGAAAGAGAACGACTCGTCGCTTCCGCGTCTCATCATAGAGGGTCTCAAGCGTTTTCATGCCCTCAAATGGGAGCACGGATAGGGGGAGAACCTCCAATTTTCGGTATAGTCTGCGAGGAGGACACCTGCAGGTCTGCCGCGCCATCGGAATTGCCGGTCATGATTCCCTTTTGGCTTGGGCGAGGACGTAGAGCTCTGAGGGCGCGGGATCGAGGTAGTTGAAGAGGGCCGGGCAGAGCCAGCCTTCCATTCCGTTATCGACCCAGGTGTACCAGTTGCCGCCATGCTCACTCCTTGACCACGTGAATCGGGCTTGGTATCCGGGGAAGGGTTGCGGTGAAAAGAGGAGATTGAATCCGTTTCGCGCGTTCGGAATCTGCTTCGTCAGCACATCGATGATGGTATCCGCGCCGCTGACAAAGGGCTCCTGTCGTAGCCCGACGCCGGGATCGTCAAAAACCCAGATTCCATCGACTTGGTACGGCGCGATCGCGAACAGAGAGTTCATGTCGAGTGGGGAGATTGAACTTCGGATTGGGATGCGGCGCCCAGGGACAACGCCTGGCAGCATGAAAAGCGGACCCCGCTGGAGCAGCTTTGCCCGGCTGAGCGGTTGATCCTGCCCGAGCGCCGCACCCCTCAAATCAACTCTTTGTTGAGTGGCCCGGAACTTCTTCCACCGCCCCTCACTTCCTGATCGTGTTCATTCCGGACCGTGCTTCGGCGAGTGAAAACCACCTACCTCACCAAGTCCTTTGGTGCTCCGACAAAGTCGTTCCAAATCATGTTCTGCCTTTGGCGACAGGAGGAGGTGAAGCCCCTTGTCGTCGCCGTCCAAAATGAGTTCTCGATTCTCTCCCATCCAGTCGCGACTCCTACGTCGGGAGATATGCGTCCACGGCACAAGAAACGCAGGGTGGAAGGGAGCGACAAACACAAGAGGGCGAACATACACGCCTGCTTCCGAAAAACCTACACGTACCATCCATCGGTAGCCCGGACCCGTGTGCTCAAACCACGCTGCAGGGCATACGTGCATTCGTTCACTTGCGCTCCGCACGCTGGGAAATTTCCTCGCCAAGGTTCGCCAGCCACCGACCACCGAGAGAATCCAGAGCAGCCCGATCCAAACAACAATCGCAAGCGCTACGAGTTGGATGAAAGGTCCGTGCATGGAATCCTCAAACTGCTATAGGTTTATACCACCGCGAAATCGCATTCACAGAAGGAGGTTCGCACTGTTTTTCCCGGCAGGTTTGAGTCGAGCACACAAGCCGAACGATTTTTCAAAGAGCTGCTGTTGAAGATTTCGTCAGACGGATCAGCGGCGGATACAGTCCTCGTCTTATCGCTGAAAGCTCGCCACTATGCTCTGTCTCTCCGGCCACGCGAGGAGATCGCGAGCCAGGAGCCGAATGAACTCTGCCAGTTCGTCTCGCTGGTGCTTCTGGACTTCAACCTCAAGAAAGCCCATCGAAAGCAAGGTCTTCTTCTTGTCTTTCTTCACGACCCATCCCGTCGGGATCGCGATCCCCACCTGCAGCAGTCTCGGGAGCAAACCCTGTGACTCCGTGTGCGGAATGTTCAGGACAAAGTGCGGATCATCGAACGCCACTTCCACCACCTGGTTGGACGCCTGGCACTCCAGCGTGACCCAGCCCCTGTCGTAGTCGCTGGCGAGTTCAACCAATACCCGTGCAATACCCACCGACCGCCCCTCTGTCGTGAGTTCGGCATTCACGGTCTTTCGCACAGTGGAAAACACCATCTTGACTGAGGTTCGGCTCCTTCATCCGCGGTCATCCATAAGCCGAAAAAAGACAAGGGCCGTGGGAAGTGAAATCACAAACAACGCCGCGATTCCAAATAGGCGAATGAGCGGACTGCTAACCTGCCAATCGTAAACGATTGCGATGCACGCGAGAAACATAGGACTCATGGCGATCAAACCGAACGGCCAACACAGCCACTCTCTAGCTGTCGAACTGTCCAACTCGCCTCTCGATTTTGAACGGAGGGCCAGCGCCGAGCCGACAAGCGAGATGGACCCCGTCCGTTGGACAGCGGATCAAGCAACGTAAATTGAGAGGTGACCTGTCCCCAAACCTTTGATGGCCGAAGTCTGTGATTTCGGGCGGTTACGGGTTCGCCTCACCTGAAGTTTGGGCTATAATCCCAATACTTCTGGCGTAATTTCCAAGGGCAACCACGAGATTGCTTTCAAGCGCGGGCAATGAATCCCGATCAAACTTGACCGCCGTCTTTTCTATTTGCGCCAGGGCGTCCCTGAGACACTGCGCGAACGGTTCGTATTCCTGACGCTGCTTTTCAAGATACTCAGCTGCTTCCGCTCGATACCGCTCCTTTTTCGACGTCACCATATATATACTCTCGTGCCTTTGGAGTGACTGCACAGCATGGTCCAATCTACGAAGCGCTTCTCTGAGTGCTACAAGCGGTTCGGCATTGATAATGCGTCGACCTCCAAATGCGAATCTTCGGTCGATTTCACGTCGATTGTGGGTCTCTTTCGCAGAGAGCTCTTCCTCAAGCGGAGGGAGCACACACGCTCGGAGCGCGTCGACCGACTTTCGCAGCGTGGTCCCCGGCGTCTCCGCTCCGGAGAGCTGAGCTGCAGCCGCGAAAACGAAGAACGCAAGTATGGCTTCTCTCATGGCGTAAGTTCGGAATCAGCGACGCCTTGCCGCAGTGGATCAATGACGGCCCCGCTTGTCTGGCAGTCGAGCGCAACAATGCCGACGACAGTAGTAAACCACATCAACAGATGCTTCGCTCTGATACAGGGGAGTTTCTTCCATAACGAATGCCTGCAACGGTAACGATCCGTGGGGCGACTCCGATCAAAGAATCCGGAGTCGACGACTCACCTTGACGCATTGACAGAGAACTGAACGACGCGACTTACTGCTGGATCATATAGGAAGTCAAAGTACAGAGCCCCTCCTCCGGACACCAAATGTACGCTCCCCGTGGATTCAGCGTTGAACGCCTGCAACTCTTCCAGCGTTTTCTGGGATTTGTGGAAACCTCGAATGATCATTACGCGTTTACCGGAGATCTCATCGCCATGGCACGAGATGACGTAGTCTGACAAAGGATGAGGCAATCGACCGGGATTCGATCGACGCGCTCGCGAAAACTCTTCGGTGAGGGCCTTTACCGCCCAAGCGATCTCTGCTTCGACTGGCTTCCAGTACGCAAGCGCCAGCGTATGGTGCTGATCGAGGACAACATATCCTATCGGGGAACTCGGATTCATCGTTGAACACCCCGCCAAAACGAGTGCGACCAGAGAGCTCGGAGTTTTCACCGCCAAATCAGTGGGAAGACGGACGCCGTTTGGCGGGGTTCGGTGCAGCGACTTTCGCCGTCCCCTTTCTACCAGCAGAGGAGCGTATAGAGTCCGCTGCTGAGGAGAAGGATTCCCACCAAGAAAAAGATTCCAAGATGGGTCCAGTATTCCGCAGGGCTGTTTGCACGACGAAAACAAAGCCCCCGCACTCGAACGACCCCCGTGTCGAGACTTCGAGAGAGGAGCCAACTCCAAAGAATACCAAATAATCCGAGAAACGCGGCGTATAGGATGCTCGGATGCTTCCAGCCGAGAAAGAGAGCAAGCGCGACGACTGCCGTTCCGGCACCAATCACGATGAACGATCGTATCAACTGATTAGCCACGGGTCGTCCGCAGAGCGTCGGCTGTCGAGTGCGATGGTTAGCGACCCACGGGTTCAGTCGCGAATGGTTGTGGGAAGTGCAATACGGTCAGCCAGGTCAAGCACGACCCGCTGTCGCCTCTTCGACAATCCTACGGCGACAGCAACTGCCTCACGGGAAAGCGATTGCGGCTGAAGCCGCGGCCACTTTGTTGGCCACGGATCATTGAATTTACTCTTCGCACTTTGAACTTCGCTCTTCACCGCTCCGCGGTGCACGCCGCAGTCATTTTTTTCCGCCGATTTCCGATTTCACTCTTCACGCTTCGACCCTCACTCTTCGGCGCGTTCCGCGCCGCCAAGCCTTTCGACAAGCTCAAGGCAAGCTGCCGCCATCGGGGTGCACGAGGGCCTGAGCCGGGGGTGCGCCTCGGAGGGGAAGGTTGGAGGAAATTCACGCTCGCCGGGGGCTGGACACCCATCGGGCGACGCTGCGGCCGCGTCGTCACGAAACCGGCTCTCTTGCAAAATGCTATCGGACCCTGGGAGCGTGACAAGCGCCGAGCGGTTGCGGTGGCCAAATCGTTGCGACACACGGATGGGTTGAACCACGGATGGACGCGGATAAACACGGATATAAGGCACTTGCGGGATCGGGACGGTGCCAGCAGGAGGTGCCACAGGCAGAAAAGGGTTCCCCGTTCCTCTACACCTGCATGCGAACCGGAAGGAACGCTCAACGCCCAACGCACAATTTTTAACGCTGAAGTTCGGAGTTGTTAATTCCGAATTCCGTAGCACCGAGCTAAAATTCAGCGTTCGGCGTTCAGCGTTCGGCGCCCCGCTCCGGGGCGCCCTCGGCTCAATGGGTCATGAGGTAGAAGATCACATTGATCGCGAGGGGATAGGCCCGCTTTTCCGAGAAGGTGTGGAAATAGGTTTCGTTCTCCCCTTCCCGCTCCCAGCCATCGCCGTTGTCGGAGTTGTGCATGGCGATGACCATGATGCGCTGGCGGGCGTCTTTCCACACGCGGACCTTCATCTCCTTCGACCCGGGACCATAGAAATCCTCCTGGCGGCCGTCCTCTTTGGAGGGGTCGAGGCCGCGCGACCAAAACTGGATCGGAGGGATCTGCAGGCGGTTGCCCGCGGGATTGAGGCGAAACACGCTCCGAAAGAGCGGGTGGTCGGGCGGCAACTCTTCCCAGGTCTGGTCGGGGAGCACCCGTTTCAACTGCTGCTCAAAGCTGCGCCACTCCTCCGTGCCCCAAAATCCATCCGCCAAGAGCGCCCCTCCCGCCCGGAGGTAGGATCGCAGCGCCGTCTCATCCTCCGGCGGGAGGTCGATCAGGCCGGGTTTGTCCATGTAAAGGAGGGGAAAGTCACTGAGGTCCGGGTCGGTCAGCTTGAGGACCCGGCCATCGGGGTCGACCCGGAGCGAGGTCATTTGCTGGAGGCGATACGAGAGGTTGAGGTCGCAATCAGGGTAATCGTTGAGCCAGCCGAGCCAGGTGGGACGCTCCGGCCGGGAATTGAAGATGACCCGCGCAAAGGTGAACACGTCGCGCTCAAATCCCACCGGATTGGTCCAAACCGGCGTGTCCGTGCTGTGTCCCGCCGTCTCGCGCGCCGTGCGCACGGTGTCCTGGTTGATCCACTGGCCACCCTCTGTCCGAACCATCGGGCCGGTTTCGCGTGGGCCATAACGCCCTGCGCCGGGACGAAACTGCGCCCCCGCCCCCACTGCGAGCAGCCCGAGCAGCGCCACCCACCCCAGCCCGCCTCGGAAGCGGAGGAGTCGGGTGCAGGCGCCTCTCAGCCGCCAGAAGGTGTGCGCAATGGGTTGCAGGCAGCCGCAACACTACGGGGAAACGGGACTGCCGCAACTCTGAGGCGGCGGGAACGGGGAACGCTGAACGTCAAAACGCTGAACGCTGAACGCTTGATGGAATCTGCCTTCAGTTGAACCACGAATTGACACGAATCGACACGAATGAAAACAGGCAGCGATTGAGCCACGGAACGCGCGGCCGCGCCTTCGCGCACTCTTCACCGTTTCCCCCGGAATGGCTGGTGTAGGCGGTCCTCGCCGAGGCCGCGACGGGACCGACCGGTCCCGCCTCCGTAGTCTGATTTCTTCACGCAACGCCCATCCCCGCGGGGTCGGCGACCCCACCTCCACCGGACCCCACCCTTCGTTTCCGTTGGAGGTGGCCTCGCTGAGGCCGCGACGGGACCGACCGGTCCCGCCTCCGTAGTCCAATTTTTTCACACGACGCGCATCCCCGCGGGGTCGGCGACCCCACCTCCACCGGACGCCGGCATCCCACCACCGCCGCGCGACCAGCGCCTTTCGCGCCTTCGCGTGCGACAGTCAGACACTTGCGATTCCGACCCGAATTCCGGATTCTCCCCGGCCTCCAACATTCGGCGTTCAGCGTTCGGCGTTCAGCGTTCTGCGCTGTCGAGTCCTGACCAGAAGTTGACAGGTGTTTGTTTGGGTTGGTGGTTCTGTTCCGAGAGGAAAAGGGATTTTTGGGATGGGGTGCAGGGGAAGGGGCGGAGCCCCTTCTCCGCCCCCCGCTCGGGTTGGGTCAAGCGGCGTGGAGGTGGACCTGATCGGGCGTGCGCATGTGCAGGGACAAGTGCGGACGACGGGTGTTGTAGGTGGTGATCGCCTCGGCGACGGCGCGCCGCGCTTGCGCCTTGGTGCGGAAGATCCGGTCGAGGTTGAACTCGTCCTTGAGGATGCCGTTCACCCGTTCGGCCTGGGCGTTCTCGTAACAGTGGCTCTCCTCGGTCATGCTGATCGGCAGTGATCGTGCATTGAGCACCGCGACGTACTCGTGACAGCAGTACTGAGAACCTCGATCCGAGTGGTGAATCGGAAATCGATCCGGCGGGAGTTTGCCGATCGCCATCTGCAACGCCTTGATCGCCTCGCTGGCCTCATTGGTCTCCCCGAGGTTCCACCCGACGATCCGCCGGGAGATCTTGTCGGACACCAGGGCGAGGTACACGAAACCTTCATCGGTGGCGACGTAGGTAATGTCGCTCACCCAGAGGTGATTGGGCTGCGTTGGCTCCAGTTCGTAGAGCTGATTGCGGTAGACTGGCAGACTCTCATCGTACCAGGTGGTACGCACCGCCTTCTTCTTGCGCGGGACAAGCAGATCGTTCTCACCGAGCAGTTCGAACAACCGGTCTCGCCCCACCGTCAGCCCCTCGCGACGCAGGACTACCTGGAGCTTGCGCGTGCCGATCCGAGGTTGGATCGCCCGCTCGCATCGGACCGCATCGAGCACGCGCTCTCCCTCGACAGCTTTGCAGCAGCGCTCCTTGCGTCCCGCGTAGTATCCCTGTCTCGATAGCCCGCTGATCCGACACAGTCCGCTGATCGTCACCGTGGACTCCCCTCCGGCGCGGCTGGCGTGGCCGATAGCTTCGTGGCGGCTTTTTTTTTGAACTCCGCCGGGTCCTGCCCGAGTCGCTGGCAGGCGATCTCAAAGTACGCTTCGCTCAACAAGCCCTTCATGTGGGTGTCGGCCAAGGCCTTCTCGAGCTCGCGCACTCGCTGACGCAACGCCTTCTTTTCGTCGTGTTCTTCCATGGTGGTGATTAGGACCTTCCGCGGTATCAAGTCACTGCGCCCGTACCGCCGCAACCAGGCTCTCACGGTCGGATCGGGAATCCGGTACGCCTTCGCCGCCGCATGCGCGCACCGGTGCTTCCCTGACTCAATCTCCCCGACGACGCTCAACTTGAACGCCTCACTGTAGCTCATCGTTCTTTTTTCATCCATTTCTTGGCCTTCCCCTGTCAACCTGGGCTAGGACAAGACACCTCTTCCCGCCTCCCCGCGCACTCCGGTCTTGCCTGATGCTTCAAGGTGGAAACAACTAGTCACGCCGCTCGACGACGTCACCGTGCGCATTCGCTTCCCCACTGTCCGTCTGGTCCTCGTCTGGTCCGCCGCCGTCCTGACGGGTTCGGCCGACGCCGCCGAGTCGCTGTCGGGTCGCGACCCGGCCACGCTCTACCGTCCCTTCCAAGCGGAACGCGCCGTCCTTTCGCGCGACGGCCGGCGGGTGGCTTACGCGGTCTACGAGGAACGGCAGCTCTCCATCGTGGTGCAGACGCTGGAACCTGAACCCACCAAAGTCCGACTCTCCGTCGACGACCTGCCGTACGCCGGAGTCGACGCACTGGAATGGGTGAGCCCCGACCGCCTGGTCCTCGCCACGCGCACGCCGGTGATCTGGGTGCTCGATGTCTCCAAAAAGTCGGTGCGGCGGCTGCTCGACTCCGCCCTGTTCGAACCGTGGTCCGCCGACCAGGCCACACCGCGCGCACCTCACTTTGTCGGTCTGGTGCAAGGTCAACCCAATGCCATCTGGGTCGAAGGTATCTCCCAGGTCACCGCCGACGACCAGGACCCGTTTTCACCGCTCGCCAATCCGTTTGCGGAAAACGAGCCGGCCGACCCCTCGGGCGAGGGCGGTGTTCCGGCCCGTCCCAAATCCAGCTTCGGCGGTCTGGGCGGCGGTGGCAGCGGACCGGCCCGGGTGCGGCTGGCCGAGCTGGCCAAACTCGATTTGGATACGGGGGTCTGGGAATCCTACGCCAGCACCACCGATCGGACCGACGGGGTGGTGCTTTACGACCGCGCCGGCCACGCCCGCATCAAGCGCTCCGGCCCCGCATCGCAGCAGACCTATTTTTACCAGGCCGCCGAAGCCAGTTTCTACGAGCAGTGGGATTCCTTCGACGAGGCCCTGCCCGCCACCAAGCCCCTGCGTTTTCGGGTCACCCCCGACACGGTCCTGCAGGAACGATCTTTCCCGATCGGATTCGGACCGGAGCAAACGGTGTTCTACTACGCGTCGAATGTCGGCGGCGACACCTACGGGCTGTTCGCGTTCGATATCGTGACCCAGCGCTCGAGCGTCGTGGTCAAGGCGCCGGCCGGCTACGATGCGCTGGAGCTCGACCTGGCTCGCCCCGCCCAAGCCCTGGTGTTTGACCGCGCCACCCGGAAACTGGTCGGTGTCCGGCACCGCACCCTCGAGCCGGTCACGACCTGGATCGATCCGGTGCTCGAGGAGGTCGACCGCCTCGTTGCCTCCAAATTTCCGCGACGGCAGGTGCAGGTCCTGGACTGGGACGATGCCCGTTCCCGCTTCCTCCTCCGCGTCGATGCCACCAACGATCCCGGTCGTCTGTTCGTTTACCACCGCGGGGACGGTCGCTTCGTCGAGTTCCTGCGGGTCGCTCCCTGGATCGAAAAGGAACAGTCGCACGTCTCGCAACCGTTCGATGTGGTTTCTCCCGGCGGACACCGCTTGTCCGGTCGGCTCACCGTTCCCAAGGTCGCTGTCGCCGAGAAACCGCCGCTGGTCGTGTGGCTGCACGACATCCCCGGTCCGCGCACGCCGTCCGGCTTCAATCGCGACGCCCAGGCCATCGCCGACCTCGGCATGATCGTGCTGCACCTCGACCTGCCGGGCACGACTGGCCTCGGCCGGAACTACCGCCAGGCCAAGGGCGATCTCCCGATCGACCAGCGGGCCGCCCAGGCGTGCCTCGAGGCCATCGACTGGGTCGGAACCCAAACCCGCTTCGACCCGCGCCGTGTCGCCCTCATCGGCGAAGGCACCGCCGGCTACCTCGCGCTCCGCGCCACCGCGCTCCACCCCCAACGGATCCGCGGCGCCGCCAGCATCAATGGTCCCACGCACCCCGAGCAGGTGGGACAAATCTCCGCCGCGCGACGCAATGCCGAGCAGCGGCGCCAGCGTGAAGCCCTCGCGCGCTACGCCCAGGAAATGGAAAACTGGAGCGGTGCCGGTCCGGCTCCCGTGAAACCCATTCCCCCCTACGATCCGCTCGACTGGAATCGCGAGGCACAGTCCTGGTTTTTCACCCAGGGGAAGCGGCCCGTCTCCCTGCTCAGCGACGCCGACCGGCTCACCCGGCCCGTGATGCTGCTCCACGACCCCGGCCTCACCTCGGTCTCGGTCGACCACCCGCAAGCCCTCCTCAAGGCCCTGAAAAAGAAGAATCCGTCCGCCGACTTCAAACCGCTGCCCGCTGCCGTTCATCGGCCCGACCTGCCGATCCGCATCCCGCTGCTCGTCTACCTGCGGGACTTCCTCAACGACACGTTCTACCGCTACAAGGTCGAACTCGGCGACACCAAGGAGCACGAGGGATCATGATGATCGGCTGGATACCCCGCTTTCGGCCCGCAGCCGCGCTCCTGGCCATGGTCGTGGCCTTCGTCGCTTTGTCCCGCGGAGCCGCGCCGGCGACCCCGGCCGGCGCGGCCGGCAAGGCGGTCAAGACCGTGGCCGAGGGTCCGGTCATCGACCTGCCCCCGCTGATGGTGGAGGGCTCCGCCACCCCGCTGCGCTGGCGCTATGTCGAACTGCCCGGCCTGGAAGTGCTCTCGGTCTGCTCGGACAGCACCACGCGGGAATTCCTGCGTCGCTACTATCGCCAGCACCACCTGCTGACCTGGCTCATTCCGCAAAAGTACCAGGGCCGTTCATCGGTGCCGGATGCGTACATTCTCTTCAACGAGGACATCCACCGGGCGAATTCCAACGAGATCGTCTCCGATATGGTGAACCGCGAGACCGACCGCAAGGAGACGACCGAGAGCGCCGAAAAGGAACGCGCCCGCGCCAGCCGCGAAACGCCGCGCATCCGGTTCCTGCCCAACATGCGGCTGCTCGATGTCGACTCGACCTGCGTGTTCGTCATCGTGCGCGAGTCGGAGGAGGATTCCCTCACGTTCAGTTTCACCCTCGACCGGGTCGGCCAGTTGCTGCAACAGCGCCTTCCCTCCCTGCCCGCCTGGCTGATCGTCGGCATCGCCGGCATCTACACCCAGTCCAATCTCCGCGAGGACATCCTCCGCATCGACCCGGCCACCTGGCTCAACCGCCAGGAGTCCGAAGCCTTCGGCCGCGATGAACAGCGCCCCCGCGCCCTGCTGCCAATCGAGGACATGCTGACCTGGCGTCCGGGCCGGAAGATGACGGATGCCGGGGACATGGACCGGCTCTGGCGGACACAGTGCACGTTGTTTGTCCGTTGGGCGATGATCGCCGACGACAGCGCCCGGCGCGACGCCCTCTGGACGTTTGTCGACCGCCTCGAGAAGGAGCCGCTGACGGAGGCGCTGTTCGAGGAGTGCTTCAAGCTCGGGTATTCGGATATGCGTGACGCCTTGAGCGACTACCTGCCCGACGCCGTGGGCGAGCAGCGCACGATCGGCGAGGCCAGCCCGGACCGCCCGCCGCCGATTCCGCTCCGCGACGCCACCCCCGCGGAGGTGGCCCGGCTGCGCGGGGACTGGGAACGCATGGAAATCACTTTTGTGCGCAAGAAGTTTCCCGATCTGGTATCCAAGTATGTCGATCAAGCGCGGGCGACCCTGCGCAAGGCGTACGACAAGGGAGAACGCGATCCGCGCATGATGGCCGTGATGGGCCTGATGGAGGTGGATGCCGACAACCGCGTCGGCGCCATCCCCTACCTGGAAGCGGCCGCTCTCGCCCGGGTCGTGCGGCCACGGGTCTACTTTGAACTGGGCTTCACCCGCTTCGCCGCCATCACGTCCCAGAAACCCAATCCCGCCGAGGCCCGACTCACTCCGGAAGAGGTGGAACAGGTCCTGAATCCACTCTGGACCGCCCACCGCCAATGGCCGCCCCTGGCCATGGTCTACACGCTCATGGCCGAGGTGTGGATGAAGTCCGACGTCCGGCTCGGCCATGAGGAGCTACAGGTGCTGGCCGACGCGGTGGGGCACTTCCCTTACGTATCCCAGCTCGTCCTGCGCGCCGCCCACCTGCATGCGGTCAATGGCTACGTGCCCGATGCCATCCGCCTGCTCGAGTTTGGCGAGGATTCCACCGACGACCCCGCCAGCCGCGAGATGCTGGCCGGCGCCCTTGCGAAACTCAAGGCGGAGGGGACGGGGGCGGGGGGAAACGCTCAACGCTGAACGCTTAATTTTTAACCGGAACCATGCAGTTGAACCACGAATTGACACGAATCTACACGAACGAAACCAGGCAACGACGGTTGCCAGGGATGGATTCACTTTGGGGTGAGGCAGATTCAGGTGCTCGACTCCTCCTATCTCGCTCTGGATTCGTGTCGATTCGTGTCAATTCGTGGTCTCTCGTCTGATGGTTGCGGCTTAACGGTGAAGTTCGGAGGGACACTTCAGAATTCCGAATTAAGAATTCAGCGTTCAAAGTTAAACGTTCAGCGTTCCTCCCTTCGTCAGGAGCCCCAGCTCCAGCGCTCCGCCTCCCAGCGGTATCCACTGCCTCGTGGCAGGATGCGGCCGATGCCGGGCCAGGGCAGGTGGAAGCCGTAGGTGCGGGTTCGCTTGCCGGCGAGTTCGGCGAAGACGCGTTTGCGCGTGGCCACCGCCTGCTCCGGCACGTGATCGAATTCGATGAACCACGAGGGATCGCTGAACATGAGCAGGTGATGATGCGCCACGTCCATGATGTGCACGAGCGACTCCTGCCCGTGGCGGATCAGCAGGGTGCAATGTCCATCCGTGTGGCCAGGGGCCGCCTGGAACGTGGCGAAGCCGCCCTGGATGTCATCGCCGTCGCGTTGGAGCTCGAGGTTCGGCTGCAGGATGTCGAGCGCGGCGCGCACGTCGCGGATCATGTTCGGGATGTTGTCGCGTCGAAACGATTTCGAGAAATCCGGGGTCGGTGACCTCCAGAAGTCGACCTCGGCCTTCATCACCCGCAACGCCGCGTTCGGAAACATCGGTTTGCCCGCGTTCACAAAGCCACCGATGTGGTCGGAGTGACCGTGACTCAGAATCGCCTGGGTGACGTCCTCGCGACGGATTCCAATCTCGGCCAGCCCGTCGGCCACCCAGCCGATGTTGGGATTGGGCCGCACACCGAACCCTCCGTCGCAGAGCACGACCTCGCGGCCGTGGCGGAGCACGAGCACATTGACGTAGAGCGGAATACCATCGAGGCGTTCCCCGTGCGCCACCAACTCCTCGGCCATGGCCCCACGAGCCTCCGGTGGACGCATCTTGTCGATCCGGTCATTGAAGAGCATGTGCCCGTCACTGATCGACCACGCCTCGATCGCCCCGATGGTGAAGGGATAGACAAACGGCTTCTGATGGGTCTTCGGTTTGATCGCAGCAGGCGTGGGCGTGGGCGTGGGCGTGGCGGCGGCCGGAGGGTTCGACCCGGAAGCCGGGGCAGCGTCGGCAGCGGTGACCCGTTGCGGCAAGGCTGCCAGTCCGAGCGATGCCAAGGCGGTACCACAAAAGGCACGACGGGTGGGCGGGGTGGGCATGCCCGGGAGCATTCAGATTGTCATTCGCCTGGCCAGTCCGGAGGGGCTGGGTGGAAAGGGGCATCGCGATCTTCAGACGGCGCCCCGAAGCGGTCCTGTTCGGTCGCGTCGTCTCGCAGTCGCGTCAACTTAGGCGCGATTCAAAGTCGCCGCCAGGTGGAGGTGGTCCCGTCCCGCGACTGCGGGACCGCGACGGGACCGACCAGTCCCGCCTCCGCCGTCCGATTTCTTCACGCGGCGCCAATCCGCGCGGCCTCGGCGAGGCCACCTCCAACGGAAGGGCCCATGGTTCCCCTCATCTCCGGGCTCGATTCGGGGACGCGCCTTCACCACGCTCGCAACATCATGGTTTTTGAACACTTCGCCATCAACGTTCCGGACGTCCGCTCACACGCCCGCTGGTACGTGGACCATCTTGGATTCCGCGTGGTGCGGGAAAAGCCGGACGCCCCTTACACCCACTTTCTCGGCGACGACACCGGGCGGGTCATCGTCGAGCTCTATTCCAATCCGTCGGCCCCGGTCCTGCCGTTTGCACAGTTGCTGCCGCTCTGCTTCCATATCGCGGTCATCGCCGCCGACGCGCGCACCGAGCGCGTCCGCCTGGAGCAGGCCGGCGCGACCTTCTTTTCCGAGGATAACCTGCCTGACGGTGGGCGGCTGATCATGCTGCGCGACCCATGGGGCGTGGCGCTCCAGCTTTGCCAGCGAGCGCAGCCGCTCTGACCGGCGGCGGACCAAGCCGGAGCCGGTTCACATCGGACCAAGGGTCGGCAAATCGACCCTAAGTACCTCATCGACAGCGAACTACCTCTCGCCATGGCGGTGGAGGGTAAGAATTTCTCCTACGCAAATATCACTCCAAGAGGAAGAAACGTAGTCGATCTGTTCCCAAACCTGATATGAAACCGTCCCTGTTGTACTCCGCCCTGTGGGTCGCCGCCGTTCTTCCCCTGACCAGCTCCGCCGCCACGATTGAAGAACGTCTCAAGGAGCTCGAAACCAAGGTCAGCCAGCTTTCCGCCGAAAATGCCGCCCTCAAGAAGCAGGTGGGACTCGACGCCAAGGGCAATGGTCCAGCCTTGGTCACGGCGGCCGGCAAGGAACAGAAGCTCTCCCTCGGTGGATACCTCCAGGTCAATGGCGAGGCGGGCGACGCCGCCGACTCCCGATTTCCGGCCTCCGACCGGCTGCTTATCCGCCGCGCCCGCATCACGCTGAAGGGCACCTTCGCCGAAAAGTTCGATTTCGTCTTCCAGTCCGACTTCGGCAACAACTCGATCGGTGGCGTCACTGGCTACCGCGCCCAGATCACCGATCTGGCCATCACCTGGACGCAGCACGAGCTGGCCAACATCACGATCGGTCAGTTCAAGACGCCCTACGGCTACGAGCAGCTGCTGCCCGACACGAAGACGCTGACGGTCGAGCGTTCGCTCTCCAACGACTCCCTGACGCTCTCGCGCCAGATCGGCGCCATGGTTTCGGGCGTGGCCCTGGACAAGCGTCTCTCCTACGCCGCCGGACTTTTCAACGGCAACGGCGTCAACAACGGCGCCAACGACAACGACCAGTTCCTCTATGTCGGTCGCGTCAATGGAACGGTGCTGCAGAGCGACCAGGCCACGGTCTCCCTTGGCGCCAATGCCTTCACGACCAAGGACACCGGCACGTTCACCGGCACCCGCACGGGCCGCGGGCTCGACGCCCAGTTCGTCGCCGGCGCCGCCGGGCTCTACGCCGAGTGGTTCCGCACCCATTTTGATCGTACGACCGGAGCAAATACCGACGCCGAAGGCTGGTCAGTCCTCGGCAGCTGGCAGCTGGTGCCAAAGCGGCTTCAGGCGGTGCTGCGCTACGAGACCTATGATCCGAATCGCGCCGTGGGCGCCGACGACACCCATGTCTGGACGCTCGGGGCGAACTATTTCATCAAGGGCGACGACCTCAAGATCTCGGTCAACTACCTGCTCGGCGATCCCGCGGGACCGCTGTCCGACCAGGGCCGTCTCCTCGGCCGGTTCCAGGTGATTTTCTAAGCCGGAACCATGGATTTGAACCACGAATTGACACGAATCTACACGAATGAAAACAGGGACCGAGAGTTGCGAGGGATTGGTTCACTCTTTGGTGAGGTATATTCAGGTGCTCGACTCCTCCTATCTCACTCCGGATTCGTGTCCATTCGTGTCGATTCGTGGTTTCTCGTTTAAATGGTTGCGGCCAAGCTCTCGGTCCTACGTAGGGTCTGCATTTACACCGGCGCGGGGTTGCGCTCGGTGAAGCCGCGTTGGTGAAAATACGGGTAGGTCAGCGGTGTCGCGCTCGCCTGGTCAAGGACGGCGACCTGAGCCGCGGTCAGGGACCAGCCGACGGCCCCGAGGTTCTGGCGGAGCTGCTCCTCGTTGCGGGCGCCAATGATGACCGTGGACACCGTGGGACGCTGCAACAGCCAGTTCAAGGCCACCTGGGGGACAGTCTTGCCCGTCTCCGCCGCCACCGCGTCGAGCGCATCCACGACTCGATACAAGTACTCGTCGTCCACGACCGGCCCCTGCGCGATTTCGGAATTCAACCGGCTCGTGGCCGGCTTGGGCTGACCTCGTCGCAGTTTACCCGTCAGGCGCGCCCAGCCGAGCGGGCTCCAGACCACGGTCCCCACTTTCTGGTCGAGAGCCAGAGGCATCAGCTCCCACTCAAAACTGCGTCCGATCAGCGAATAGTAGGCCTGGTGCGCGACGTGCCGGGCCCAGCCGTATTTTTCCGAGATCGCCAGCGACTTCATCAGGTGCCAGCCGGAGAAATTGGAGCAGCCGATGTAACGAATCTTCCCCGCCCGCACGAGGTCATCGAGGGTGCGCAACGTCTCCTCGACCGGTGTCGAGGCATCGAAACCGTGCAGCTGAAACAGGTCGATCCAGTCCGTCCCCAGCCGCCGCAGTGCCGCCTCGACCGAGCGAGTCAGGTGGTGCCTCGACGAACCGACGTCATTGGGCCCCTTGCCCGAACGAAACGTGGCTTTGGTGGAAATCAGGACCTGGTCGCGCCGGCCCGCGAGCGCCTTGCCTAGCACCTCTTCCGACCGACCATTCGAATAGACATCCGCGCTGTCAAAGAGCGTGATGCCCGCTTCCAGGCAGACATCGACCAGGCGCTTGGCCTCGTCGACCTCCTGGCCGCCCCAGGCACGAAAAAAGTCCGTCGTGCCTCCAAATGTCGCCGTGCCGAAGCTCAGCACCGGCACCTTGAGTCCCGAACCACCTAGGTATCTATAGTCCATAAAGTGTCTTGACCTACCCGCAAGCATTCCCAGGAGACGAGAAACCACAAATGGACACGAATGAACCTAAAAACCGCGATTGAACCACGGATCCCGCGGCCGCGGGGCTGATCCACACGGATACAAACGAGTTCCGCCAAGGATGGCATTCACCTTGCGCGTGAAGAACAACACCTGCTCCGAATCCGCGTTTATCTGTGTCCATCCGTGGTTTATGAACGGATCGATTCGTTTCACCTGCGAAGATGGGATGAAAACCTCGGTGAAGGCGGGCGTGGACAGACTCCATCGCTTCGGACCCTCCCAAGCCGGCTGCCTTGTTCCGGATTCGTGTCCCTTCGTGTCCCTTCGTGGTCAATCCGGGTCGATTCGCAGTCATTCCGGGATCGTTTCGTGGTCCAAAGCTTTGCATCGGCTCGCTCAGCGCACCGTGGCCGGGGATGTCGTTCGGGTCAACCGGGTGGTCTTGGTTTTTGCCATGGCCCCGCCCGATTCGTAAAACCTTGCCACCGCCCCCGGACCTTGCCCACCTCGTTGCGACTTTAGGTCGCCTTCGGTTTCCTTTGAACCGGGGGCCCTTTCCACTGTCACTCCCACCCTCCCTTATGAAAAAAGTGCTGTCTCTCTTCCTCGCTCTTGCGGTTTTGACTCCGGTGTTGCCGAGTCTCCAAGCTCAGGATCCCAACAAGAAGTCGACCCAACTGGAGGACGCCATGGGCAAGATGAATGGCGCGTTCCGCAAACTGCGTCGCCAGGTCTCAGACGCGACCAAGAGTGCCGAAAACCTGGAATTGGTCGCAAAACTCCGCGCCGGCGCGGAAGAATCCACCAAGCTGATCCCCGCACTCGCCGCTGAAAGACCTGAAGCCGAGCGTCCGGCTTTCATCGCCGGTTACAAAAAGCAGATGCAGGAATTCCTCGCCGCTCTCGCCCCGCTCGAAGCCGCCCTCAAGGCCAATAACACAGCCGAAGCCGAGAAGCTGGTGGCTCAGCTCAAGGACCTGCAAACCAAGGGTCACAAGGCCTACAAGAAGCAGGACGAAAAGAAGAGCTGACGCTCCACTTCCCGCCGGACGATCGTCGTGATCGTCCCGAGGCCGCGGACACCGCTCCACCGGGGCGGGCCCCGCGGCCTTTTTCTTGCCGCCTTTGCCAATCCGTCCGCGTTGCGTAGCCTGCGTCATGTCCGTGCGTACCTTCTTCCGCTACCGAACCGAGCGAAGGCTCCGCCCTGCCGGTGATCGAACCACGGAACCAGGGGTGGCGCACGCGCATCAGCGCGAAACGCGCTCCAAGCACGGCGTCCGGTGGAGGTGGGGTCGCCGACCCTGCGGGGACTGGCGTCGCGTGTACAAATCGGTCATCGGAGGCGGGCCCTGGGGGTCCCGTCGCGGCCTTCCCGCGACTGCGGGACCACCTCCAACGGAAACGCTGCGAATTCCCACACCCTGTGCGTCAGCTGACGAGCAGGCGCGAGGGCGGGATCCGTGTCCATCCGTGGTTTCACCGCGGTTTTTCAGATGAAGTCTGAACCGCGGCGGCCCAAGGCCCCGAAATCACCGACCAGCGCCATCGCCCCCCGGCGGACGGCCAAGGCCAAACCGCCCGTACTCCCGGCGGGACCGCGCACGCTGGTGGTGGTCGACAATCGCCCGCTCCGCCACGCCGCCTGGGCCGAGTACCACCGGGCCCGCAAACGCTCCGAAAAGGCCCGGGCCGAATTGCGCCAGCACGAGGAAGTGGATGCCCCCGCCTTCCGGGAGTGGTTTCATCGCATTTTTCCCGTGGAGATCTCCACCCTGCGACAGCTCCACGAGGAGGTCCTGGTGAAAGCAGAGCAGGTGCGACGGGTCGACATGTTGAGCGACATCACCGGGCGTTCGCCGCAAAGTGTCTGGCACGAGTACAAGAAAGCGGAACAGCGTGACCAGGATCGCCGGGACGAAGAAATCCGGACCGGCCAGCCTCGCTCCCGGCCCGAAACGGACCCGTTCAGCCAGGACCTTTCGTCCGTCCTGGACGCCCTGTTTGCCTCCGAACGCGGCCCGCCGCCTTTCGACTTTCCTGAGGATGACGACAACGAGCAACCCGACCGGGAAGAGGCTAGATCGGGGCACCGCCAACCCGAACCGGAGCTCTTTGGTCCGGAGGAGGTGCCAACTCCACCGGCCGACTCGCTGCCCGCCCGGGACATCTACCGTCGCCTGGTTCAGCACCTGCACCCGGATCGGGGCGGCGACTGGACCCCGGCGCGCGAGCGACTCTGGCACGAAGTGCAGGCCGCCTGGGCCGCGCGGGACGCCGACTGGCTCGCCCGTCTGGAGGTGGACTGGGAGGCGGCGCACCACGCCCTCAGCCAGGATTCTCCGCTCAGTCACCTGCGTCGGGCCATCCGGGAGCTGGAGGCCAGCCGCCGCGACATCGAACGCAAGCTGCGGGAGTACCGCAGGAGTCAGGAGTGGCGCTTCACGACGTCGCTGCCGAAGCGCTCCGCGCTGCGCCGCACCCTCCAGGCCAACCTCGACCACGACCTGGAGGCCATCCGCGCCCACCTGCGCTACCTCAACGAGAGGCTCGACTCCTGGCAGTCACGCGGGGGACCACGGAAAAAGCGGCGATAGTCCAAGCCGCCCCTCCCCTTCACCGCTTTTGCAGATCCTGAATGCGGTCGACTTCGTTGGCCTTCTTCTCGGCCTCGCGGCTCTGGGGATCCGAGTAACCCTTGGCCTCCTGCGCCAGACGGGTTTTTTCGTTCTTCAATCGCTGCTCGTCCGCCACATTCATGCAGGCGCCCAGGCCCAGGGGCAGCGCCAGCGCAAGGTATCGAAGTTTCAGTCTGGGTTGAGTCGACATAGGTGCTTTTGGTACTTCCGCTCCATCAGAATCCACGTGATCCAGCCATAAACGACACCGGCACTCAACCAGAGTGCCGCGCTGAGTGCCCAGGTGCGCCAGGTCGGTGACTGCCCCGGGGACCGGTTTACGATCCAGGTCATGACCACCGTCATGGCACCACCCCACAGCAGCATGCCATACAGGACAATATAGCGCAGACGGCCCCGGGCCCGGATGCGAGCCCACCGCTGCAGGGATTCGGGGAGATCAGGCGGTTTCATCCAAGTCGTTTCAGCAATTTGACCACCAATCACAGAGCAAACGTGATTCGCCAAGGCATTCTGTTGAACCACGAATTGACACGAATCCACACGAATGAAAGCAGGCACCGAGAGTTGCGGAGGCCTGGTTCACGTTTGCGTGAAGCAACGTCAGGTGCTCGACTTTCCCAGCTCCCTCCGGATTCGTGTGCATTCGTGTCCATTCGTGGTCTCTCCTCTGAACGATTGCACCCCCGACGCCCGTCGGTCGTTTGGGTGAATCAAGGGCGCCGTCCCGCAACGCCCATCCCCGCGGGGTCGGCGACCCCGCCTACAGCTTTCACTCTTCACGCTTCGCCCTTCACTCTTCCCGCCTCCGGCGGGTCGGGCTTCCGCTTTCACGGCCCTGTCACCCGCCCGCCTTCATCCCGTCACGCTCCGGGTCCATGCTCCCGACTCCGCACCGGTCCACCCGTCGTTCCAACCTCCTTTTCTCCCTCCGACACCTTCACCCTGCACCTCACCCCTCCTCGGATCGCGTCCGGCCCCTCGGCCGCGCGTTTGCCCGGGGTTGAAGCTCCGGCTATTTTCATGGAACCGCGTCTTGACGCGCGACGGCCGGAGGTGAATCAGAGGTGACCCCGCCCCTCTTTCCCATGGCTCACCTGGCTCGAACCGCCGTTTCCTCCACCTCCACGCCCGCCGGCCCGGTCTTCCCGCTCGCAGGCTCGGGTCAGACCCTGCCGCGCCGCACCTTCCTGGCCGCCTCGCTCTCGTTCGCCGCCGCCGCGCTTGTTTCCAATCGCGCCTTCGGCCAGGTGGGGCGGGCGCCGGGCTTCTCCGCCAATCCCTTTTCGCTCGGCGTGGCCTCGGGTGATCCCGCCCCGGATGGCGTCGTGCTCTGGACCCGGCTGGCGCCACGGCCGCTTGAGCCGGGCGGCGGGATGACCCCCGAACCGGTCGAGGTTGCCTGGCAGGTCGCCGAAGACGAAGGCATGGGCCGCGTCGTCGCCCAGGGCACCGCCATCGCGCAGTTCGCCTGGGCGCACTCCGTCCACGTGGAGGTCGAGGGACTGCGGCCCGACCGGTGGTACTGGTATCAATTCAAGGTCGGCTCCATCGTCAGCCCCAAGGGCCGGACCCGCACCCTGCCCCCCGCCCACGTGCGGCCGGAGCGGCTGCGGTTCGCCTTCGCCTCCTGCCAGAAGTATGAAACGGGTTACTACACCGCCTTCGAACACCTGGCGCGGGAGGATCTCGACCTCGTGCTTCACCTCGGCGACTACATCTACGAAAAGGCCGACGGCAAGGGAGCGGTCCGCACGCACGGCACGCCGGAAATCTTCACCCTCGACGACTACCGCGCGCGCTACGCCGTCTACAAGTCCGACCCGGCCCTCCAGGCCGCCCATGCCATCGCTCCCTGGATCGTGACCTGGGACGACCATGAGGTGAGCAACAACTACGCCGGCTCGATCCCGGAGAATCCGGAGAAAACCACCACCGCCGACTTCCTTCGACGCCGCGCCGCCGGCTACCAGGCCTACTACGAGCACATGCCTCTCCGGCGGAGCGCCCTGCCCCATGGACCGGACCTGCTGCTCTACCGCCGCCTCGGGTATGGAACGCTCGCTGCTTTTCACGTCCTCGACACCCGACAGTACCGCACCGACCAACCGCAGGACGACGGTGTCAAACCGGTCGGGCCCGTCTTGCTGGATCCGAAGGGGACCATCATGGGTGACCGCCAGCGCGACTGGCTCTTCCGCGGACTTGAGCAGTCTCCAGCCGTCTGGAACAGCCTCGCCCAGCAGGTCATGGTGGCCCGGGTCGACCGGGAACCGGGATCCGGGGTCGCCGTGAGCATGGACAAGTGGTCAGGATATGAATACGAGCGACGCCGGCTCCTCGCCCACCTGCGCGACCGCAAGGTGAGCAATCCCGTCGTGCTCACGGGAGACATTCACAACCACTGGGCCAATGAAATCCCCGCCGACCCCGACCGTGCGGACGATCCGTCGGTGGCAACCGAGTTCGTCGGCACCTCGATCTCGTCTTCCGGGGATGGCGAGGCGAAACCCAAGTACCTCGACTCACTCATGGCCGAGAATCCAGGGGTCAAATTTCACAACAGCCACCGCGGCTATGTCCGCTGCGAGGTCACGCCCACCACCTGGCGCGCGGACTTTCGTACCGTGCCCTACGTCTCCCGCCGCGGCGCCCCGCTGGAGACCCCCGCGTCCTTCGTGGTCGAATCCGGCCGTCCCCGCCTCAACCGGGTCTGAACGCGCCCTGACCGCCGCAACCTGTACCGCATTCAATCAGGCGCCCGTTGCCGGCGGATGAACGCCCCGAGGCTACGCGCCTCGGCGTCGCTCGACATCTCAAGCGCGGCCAGCATCCCGTCCTGATCGGCCGCGGAGCGGTTCTGTCCCAGTTTGAACTTCGTCTCGATGCGGGTGACCGTCACACCGAATCCCACGATGGATCGGAGCAGCCCATCCACCGCGGCTTCGGGCATCTCCAGACGCCACGGCTGCGGACGGGACGACTCGTACTTCTCCGTGGTCTCATCCACCAAAGCCCTCAGCGCCGCCCGGTCCTCGATGAGCTCCGGTACACCATAGACATGCACCGTGGCGTAGTTCCAGGTCGGTACGGCAACTTTAGATACGTACCAGGAGGGGCTGATGTAGGCGTGAGGCCCGTGAAAAATGACAAGCACCTCCTTTCCCGGACGAAACTGGGTCCATTGGGGATTGGCCCGGGCGAGGTGACTGCGCAGACGGGGTTGGCCCGTGGCATCAAGGTCAAGCAGGAAGGGCAGGTGGCTGGCAAACGGCGCGCCCTCGCCTTCCGTCACCAAGGTGGCAAACCCGTGGTTCCGGATGAGATCATAGGCGCGGGCACGGTCATCAACGCGGTAGGCGGCAGGGATGTACATGACAGCGGTGGGGTCGCCACCAGCACGCCAAATCGGCGACCACCAGGCAAGCCCGGGACAGCAAGTCATTGGCTCAGCCGCCTCACTTTTTCACCGGCGCAGCGTTGCCCCGCCCGGACCGAATCCTAGGGTGCTGCGATGCGCCTTCGCCTCCTACCCGTCGTCCTGTCCCTCGTCGCCACCGCCTCCTGGGCCGCCGACAACGATGGGGAGGTGTTCGAAATGAACTGCGCCTCGTGCCATGGCGCGGACGGGCGGGCGAAGACACCGCAGGGTCGCAAGCTCAAGGCGCGCGATCTCCGGGAGAGCCGACTGACCGACACCGAGCTGGTTCAACGCATCCGAGAAGGCTCGCGTTCCGCCGCCGGAGCGTGGCTCATGCCGGCGTTCGCTGACAAGCTCAAGCCGGAGGAAATCGAGGCCGCCGCGCGTCACGCCAAGACCTTCCGACCGGCCGAACCGGCCAAGCCCTGACGCCGTACGCGCCCTCCGCTTAGCTCACGGACGCGCTAGGCGGGAGACGCACCGCGCGCCAGCGACGCTCCAGCACCACGATGGTGACGCCGTAGATCGCGACAATGACGAGCGACACCGCGAGGTAACGGTGTTGAGGAAATCCATACCACACGCCCACGAGCAGGCCGGTCCGCACCACGGCATGAAAATGCCGATCCAGTGCTGGATCACCCAGGACAGCGGCAGCCACATCAAGCCGGTGAGGATGCCGACGCTCAGCGGGAGCGAACTGGGCTCGATGCGGAAAAACGGAATCGCGATCGCATAGACCAGCACCGACATGCCCACGGTCATCATGAAGAGCGCATCAAACGCGTTTTTGGGGCGGGACTTGTCGAGAAAGTTCTCCCCCGTCAGCCGCGAGATCGCCATCCCCAGGTAGGCGATCGAACCCGTGGCGGCGAACAGCGTGATCGCCAGCGGCCACGGCTTCAGCACCAGGCTGGCCACGCCTATGACCGACCACGCGATCGTGCCCGCCAGCGGCATGGCGAGAAAACGACGGCGACTGAACTCCGCCCGCTGCACATCCAGCGTACGCACGGGCATCGAAAGAAGTGGGGTTGTCATGAAAAAAGATCCAGCGTGACCCGGTCACCGTTTCGGCTCGAGGTGCCCCCGTCAAGGCCGCGCCCCGCGCGAGGTCGCCGCCCCCACCTCAACCGCCCTCCAGCGCCCATCCGCCACCCGCCATTCGTCATTCGTCATTTCCCGGCGCAGCCGGGACATAGATATCGAACACCACCTCGATCTCGCGCGCACCCAGGTCCGCCAGGGTCTTGGGCAGCAGGCCCAGCCCGCGCTTCGTTTGCTCAAGGAAGAGCCCGCAAAACACATCGATGCGATAGGCCGCATTCACCGCTTTCCATTGCTCCAGGTCCGCGGTGAGTCGCTCCAGGATCCAGGCGATCTGTCCATCGAGTTCCGACCCGACCGAATCCGGCGCGCGCAGGCGCCAGTGCACAAAGGGTCCCGGATCGCTCGCGCATCCCAGGCGCCGGGACACGTCCTCCCTGTCCACCGTGTCACCGCGGTACCGCGGCATCACCCGCAAGGCCACCTTCGAGACGTCAAGGAGTCCCGTGGCAGTCAGGCTGGGCGCGGGCCCCGCGGCGGGAATGGCACGATTTTCGGAGGTCATAAAACGCTTGTGGAGGGTGCGAAAACCATGTCACCCGGACTTTGGGGCGCAAGCCCGCCCATCCGGCACTTGCAATTTCCCTTCACCTTTTCCGGCACTTGGATCTGCTAACCAGCACCGTCCATGAGCATCTCCCTTGCACTACGCGCGGCCTGCGTCGTCTGGCTTCTCGTCACGCCTTGGCGCGGGCATGCCCAGGCCGACTGGCCGGCCCCCACCCCCGAGGACTTCACGTCTGCCCGTCCTTCCCTCGACCCCGAAGCTGGCGCCGAGATCCTCTTCTACGAGGTTTCCATGGACGAAGGCGGCCTCGACGCCGTCTGGACTCACACCGTGCGCGCCCGGATTCTCGACGAACGCGGCCTCAAGCACTTTGCCAAGATCGAGATCCTCCATGACCGCGGCGCGACGATCCGCCAAGTCGAGGCCCGCACCTCGCGGCCCGACGGCACGTCGGCACTCCTGGACCGGTCGGACGTTTTCACCCGCGACCTGGTCAAGGTCCAGAACAGCGGCCTCAAGGTGACGTCCTTCGCGCCGCCTGGAGTCGAACCCGGGGTGATTGTCGAATACCGCTACCGCGAAACCCGCGCGCGCAAGAGCTTTTACTGGCCGCTCGCCTTCCAACGCGACCTGCCCGTGCGACTCGCCCGCTTCAAACTCAGACCAGCCCAGCTTTTCGCCGTCAATGTCAGCCTGCGCTGCCTCACCTTCAACCATCCGCCATTCCCGTTGCGCACCGACGCGGAGGGATTCTTCACCTTCGAGACCACCGATCTTCCCGCCTGGAAGAACGAGCCGATGCAACCGCCCGCCCTCGCCACGCAGCGCTCGGTCATCGTCTACTACACCCAGGCCAACGCCACGAGCCCTGCGATGTATTGGAAAAATGCCTCCGCCGATCTGCACCGGCGCATGCAGGCATCCGCCCGCGCCACCCGGAAGGTCAAGGCGCTCGCCGCATCCCTGATCAGCCCCGCCGATTCAACCGCCACCAAGGTGGCCAAGCTCCACGACCACTGCCGGTCCCAGTTGTCCAACGCGAGCCGGGACACGACGCGGATCTCCCCGGAGCTGCGCAAGAAGCTGGTGCCGGGTCGCTCGGTCGACGACGTGATTTCGGATTCGCTGGGAATGAACGATGACATTGTCCTCGCCTTCACCGCGCTCGCCCGCGCCGCCGGACTCGACGCGCGCCTGGCCCAGGCCAACGACCGCACGGTGCTCTTCTACAACGAAACGCTCACCGAACCCTTTGTCTTCACCAAACTGATCGCGGCGGTGCGTGACGGCAATTCGTGGATCTTCTGCGACCCCAGCGCCCGCTACCTTCCGGCCGGACTGCTCGAGTGGAAGTACTGCGGCACCACGGCACTGATCGCCGACGCCCGGCAGGCGCTGATCGTGCCGGTTGAGCTGCCGCCGGCGCACCTCAGTCGCACTCATCGCGTGGGCTCCTTTGTCCTCCGGGACGACGGCACAATCGAGGGCAAAGTGACAGAACAAGCGACCGGCTTCGCGGAGCTGGCGGTCAAGAACCTGCTCGACGCCCGGTCTCCCGAGGAGCGGAAAACCCTGCTGCTCGCCGGTCTCCAGCGCCAGATGCCGGAGGCGGAGCTTGTCGCCCTCACGGTTGAAAATGCCGACAGTCCGACCGCCCCGCTCGTGATCACCTTTCAGCTTCGGGTGCCACACTTCGCCGAGCGCACGGGTTCGCGGCTCTTCTTTCAGCCGGCGGTCCTGCGCAAGGGCATTCCGCCCATGTTCGAGTCACCCCACCGCACGCGCCCGGTGCTCTTCAATCACCTCTACGAAGAGAAGGACGAGTATGAGATCGCCATTCCCGCCGGCTTTTCGCTCGAGGCCGCCAGCTCACCGGGCGGGCTCGATCTCGGCAGCCGCGGGCGCTTCGCGATCGGACTCAGCTACCTCGACAAGAAACGGACACTCTTCTACACGCGCGACTTCTCCTGGGGCATTGTAGGCGGAGGCGTCGAACACTATGGTCCGATCAAGCAGGTGTTCGACGTCGTTCATGCCAAGGACAACCATGCGCTCACCCTCAAGCGCGATGAATCGGCCTCGGAGAAACCGGCCGGATGAAACTCCACCTGCCAGCCATGGCCTTCGACTTTGCCACCTTGCGACTGCGATACGGTATCCTCTTCATCCTTACCCTGACCTCCGTCGCAGCTCGGGACAAGGAGCCCGACTGGGTGCTCGCCGCCACCCGTCAGCCCGTCACCCTGTCGACTGAATCCAGCGACGCCATCATCCTGCTCAACGAGAACCGGCTGGAGGTCAGTCCCAGCGGTGCCATCGTGACACGCTCGCGCACCGTCACGCGGATCCTCCGGCCCGAGGGTCGTTCACGGGCGGTGGCCTCGCTGGCGTACGTCACCGATGGTACGAAAATCCTCTCGTTCCAGGCATGGGTCGTCCGTTCCGGTGGCGACGTCGTTGCCGCCCCGCGCAAGCAGATTGTCGACGCTGTGGTGCACACCACCGCCCTGGAACTGTACGGCGAGGCACGGATGCAGTCGTTGCGCATGGGAGACCATGTCGGCCCGGGTGACGTCTTTGCCTCGGAGTCCATCGTGGAAGAACGGGGAATCATTTCCCAGCGCGCCTGGAACTTTGCCGGCCCGCTTCCGATTCAAAGGTCCGTCATTGCCGTGGACCTTCCCCCAGATTGGCAGGTCCGGGCCTTTCCCTTCAATGGAGCTCCCGAAAGCCCTGTCCGCGAGGGTCGCACTCAGGTGTGGTCAATGAACGGACTCAACGGAATCGTCACCGAACCATCAGCGCCTCCGGCCTCCACCTTCGCTCCCTGGATCGGCCTCAACCTCACCCCGCCGCCGGGTGCCCGGTCCGTGCGGCGAGTGGTCTTTTCCTCGTGGCCGGAGGTATCCGCCTACTTCAGTCCGCTCTTCGACACCGCGGCCGCCGTGGACGACTCGATTCAGTCCCGGGCCCGCGAAGTCGCTGGCGGCGCCCCCTCGACGCGGGAGCAGATCAACGCGCTTTGCCGCCACGTTCAGAAGATCAACTACATCTCCATCCAGCTCGATGCCGCCAGCGGCGGCGGCATGATCCCACGACCGGCGGCGCGCGTACTGCGGTGCAACTACGGCGACTGCAAGGACAAGACCACCCTGCTCCGGGCCCTGCTTTCCAGCCAGGGCATTCCCTCCTATCCGCTGGTCGTCGCGGTGGGATCGCCCCAGGGACTGAAGGCAGACTGGGCCTCCCCCGGCCAGTTCAATCACTGTATCCTCGCCATCCCGACCGACGAAACGCCGTCCGACGAGGCGATGCTCGACCATCCCGAATTGGGCCGCCTGCTCATCTTCGATCCCACCGATGCGTTCACCGCCCCGGGATACCTCGGGTCCGCCCCCCTCGGCCGACAGGGATTGCTGCTGGCGGGCGCCAAGGGCGGACTCGTACCCCTGCCCGCACGCAGGCCGGAAACCAGCCGGGTCGAACGCACCCTCAAGGCGCAGCTCACCGGCGAGGGCGGCATCTCGGGCACCTTGGAGGAGCGACGCCTGGGCCTGCCATCGTCGATTGCGCGGCGCGAACGGCGCGCGGAGACCGAGAGCGCATTTCGTAGTCGCGTATTGAGGTCGCTCGGCGCCGGCTTGATGAGACCGTCGGTGTCGCGCCTGGAAACCAAGGACGACTTCGACCGGGCCGAGTTCCGGCTCGAGCTCGAGTTTTCGAGTGCCTTCTTCGGGAAACTCATGCGAAACGAGCTGATTGTCTTTCGTCCCGCGGTGCTCCCGCAACCGGGCGCGCTCAAGCTGCGCCCGGGTCCGCGCGCCCTGCCATTGGTGATCGAAGCCTCCGCCTTTCGGGAGCGGGCCGAAATCACGCTGCCCGACGGCTGGGAGGTCGAGGAACTGACCACGCCGACCCAGCTCACGTTTCCCTTCGGCACCTATTCGGCAAATTCCCGGCAGGAAGGCCGGCTGCTGGTCTACGAACGTTCGCTGACGCTCCAGGCCGTGGAGCTTCCCGCCAAAGACTATGGCACTGCCCTGGCCTTTTTTGACAAGGTCCTGCAAAGCGATCAGAACCCGGTGGTGTTGAAACAACGCTGACCCGGAACAGACACGGGGCGGTCCCGGGCATCCGTGCACCGTCTCTTGTCATTTTCTCCGAACGCGGCGACGGTCAGCGTTCATGGCCCGCCGCTCCCCGTCCCAGGAAGACATCGCCCTCGACCGCCTGCCCAAGGCACCGCTCACCCGCGAGTCGCTGCGCGAAGCCCTCTCGCTCGCCCGTTACCTGCGCCCGTTTCGCCTGCGCTTCAGCGCCGGCATGGTCACGCTCTTCATCAGCGCCGGACTCGGCCTGCTTTTTCCGTTCCTGGCCGGCTCGCTCGTCGACGCCGCCTTGCACCCGGGCGCCTCCACGCTGCCGGGATTTGGTCCGGTCTCCCTCAACCAGGTCGCCCTCCTGCTCGCCGCCTCGGTCAGTCTGCAGGCGATGGCCTCCTTCAACAGCGCGCTCGCCTTCAACCGGGTCGGGCAAAGTGCGCTCGCAGACCTGCGGCGCGACTGCTACGCGCGCCTGATCCGGCTGCCGATGACCTTTTTCGGACACCGGCGGGTCGGAGAACTGACCAGCCGCGTCTCCACCGATGTCGCCCAGATCGAAGGCGCCTTGATCGACGCCCTGCCGCAGATGTGCCGCCAGGCGGTCTTTCTCACCGGCGGAATCACCCTGATCACCCTGACGTCCGGACGCCTCACGGCCGTGATGCTGGGGACGCTGCCGCTGCTGATTGCCGCGGCGGTGTTTTTCGGGCGACGCCTGCGGCGCTACTCGCGCGAGACGCAGGACCAACTCGCCGCCACCCAGACCATCGTTGAGGAAACCCTGCAGGCCATTGCCAGCGTCAAGGCTTTTGCCAACGAGGCCTTTGAAATCGGACGCTACGACCGTTCCAACGCCCGCGTGCTCGCCGCCGCCCTTGGGGCCGCCCGGTGGCGCGCGGTGTTTGTCGCCTTCTTCATCCTCGCCCTCTTCGGCGGCATTGTGATCGTCCTGTGGTTCGGGGCGACGCTGCTGCAAAGCGGCTCGATCTCCCAGGGGGAACTGACCCGCTTTGTGCTCTACACCACGTTCGTCGCCGGCGCCATGGGACAGGCCGCGGAGCTGTTCAGCCAGATTCAGAAAACGGTCGGCGCGACCCAGCGCGTGCGCGAACTGCTGCGCGAGCCCACCGAGGACCTCGCCCCGCCCGCTTCGGCGGTGATCAGCCAATTGCCGGCGCGGCTCCGCGGCGAGGTCGCCTTCGAGGCAGTGAGTTTCCGCTACCCCGCCCGGCCGGAAATCGCCGTGCTCCGCGACGTCACCCTCACTGCCCGCCACGGTGAACGCATCGCCCTGGTGGGACCCAGCGGAGCGGGCAAGTCCACGCTCACCGCACTGCTGCTGCGGTTTTACGATCCTGAACAGGGACACGTGCGCATCGACGGACGCGATTCGCGCGACTACCCGCTGGCGTGGCTGCGGGGACAACTCGCCATCGTGCCGCAGGACGTGCTGCTCTTCGGCGGATCGATCGCCGAAAACATTGGCTACGGCCGGCCCGGTGCCGACGCGGCGGCGATCGAGGAAGCGGCCCGTCTCGCCAATGCCGACGAGTTCATCCGCGCGTTTCCGGAGGGTTACGCCACGCTGGTGGGCGACCGCGGCATCCAGCTCTCCGGGGGACAACGCCAGCGCGTCGCCATCGCCCGCGCCATCCTGAAAAACCCCGCCATCCTCATCCTCGACGAAGCCACCAGCTCCCTCGACAGCGAAAGTGAGCGGCTCGTACAGGTCGCCCTCGAGCGCCTCATGCAGGATCGCACCACCTTCATTATCGCCCACCGCCTCGCCACCATCCGCACCGCCGATCGCATCGCCGTCCTCGAGGCCGGTCGGATTGTCGAACTCGGCACCCACGCCGAGCTCTCCGCCAAACCCGACGGACTCTACCGCAAACTCAGCGCCCTGCAGTTCGGCCCCGGCGGGATCGATCCCCTGGCCTCAACCTGAGCATCCCCCATCCCACAAAGTCCCTCGATCGCGCGCTGCCTCGCTTAAGCGAAACCTCTTGAGCGCAACCGGCGTCGACAGCCGTCGACGCCAGAACCCGCCGCCACCTCGGACCGCCCCAACGCAAACCTCCAACGACCCCGGCCCCCGACCCCCGACTCCCTACTCCAGTGTCATCCCCCCGATGACACTCTGCTCCGACTGGTCGTCCCCACTCCCTCCCGGTCCCGGACAGACTGTCATCCGGTGGATGACACTGGCGGAGGGGCAGTTGCCCGTTTTTCGGAAGGGAGTGTCATCGAGGGGATGACACTGGGACGGGGGGTGTTTTTTGTTTAACGGCGTTGCCATCCGGCGGCGGGGTTGAATCGTGGGGGGCGACTATGAAACCACTGCTTTACGCCTTCGGAGCGGCCCTGGCGCTGATCAACGGAGGCATCGCCTTTTTCCCCGCCGCCGGGATGAGCGTCCTGGTACACATGCTGTCCGCCGTGCTCGGCATTGCGGTGCTGATGACGGTGGCCAAGGCATCCGAGTCCAAACCCGCCGCCCCAACGCGCGAGCCGGCGCCAGCCCGCCCGGCCCCAGCGCCGGCTCCGGCGGCCGCAGGGAATCCAGTCGCCGTATCCAAACCGCTCTCTCCAGCCGCCCCGGTGCCCGTCCCCGCTCCAATCCCCGTCGCCGCACCCGTGCCGGCCGCGCGCGCCGAAGCCGAGGTGGTGGCCTTCCTGGCCATGCTCCAGGACAAGGGCCGGCTGGTGGATTTCGTGCGCGAAGACATCACCGGCGCGAGTGACGCCCAGGTCGGCGCCGCCGCCCGTGTCGTGCACGCGGGCTGCCGGCAGGTCCTGTCCGACTGTTTTGAAATCGCCCCCGTCCGCACCGAGCCGGAGTCGGGCCGCGTGGTCCTCACCGCCGGCTACGATGCCGCCGCCCACCGCCTGCTCGGATCCGTGCCGGCGCAGCCCCCTTACACCGGCACGCTCCTCCATCCGGGCTGGAAAGTCGTCAGCCTCAAGCTCCCGCGGGTCACCGGGACCACCCCGGAGCGCCCCTGGCCCGTCCTCGCCCCCGCCGAAGTCCAGGTCGGCTAACGCCTCGGAATCTCAAATTTCAAATTTGAAATCTCAAATTCCCAAGCTCCTCCGCTGAATGACCACGTTTCTCGGCATTGATCTGGGCACGAGCAATTGCGCACTGGCGACGGCTGGTCCCGACGGGCCGCCGACGCTGGAGCCGGTGACCCAGGCTCTCACCGCGCACAGTATCGGAGAATCGGATCTCCTGCCTTCGGCCGTCTACCTGCCCGCCGAGGGCGAGGCCGGCGAATCCTCCGCGGTGCTGCCGTGGCTGAACGCTCCGGCGCCGGTCTCGCTCGGACGGCACGCCCGGGAACGCGGCGCCTTGCAGCCCGACCGGCTCATCCTCTCCGCCAAGAGCTGGCTGTGCCATCCCTATGTAGACCGCCGCGGGCCGCTCCTCCCCTGGGGTAGCACGGTGGTGACGCAGAAGTGGTCACCCTTGGAGGTCTCGCGCCAGCTGCTCGCTCACCTCCTGGCCAGCCAGCGGCAGCGTCGCCCCGACCAGACATTTGCCCCGGCGACGACCGTGGTGACCGTTCCGGCTTCGTTCGACGAGGCCGCCCGCTCACTCACCCTCGAAGCCGCGGCACAGGCCGGAATGGGTGAGATCACGCTGCTGGAAGAGCCCCAGGCCGCGTTTTACGCCTGGCTGGAAGGCCAGGGCACCGGCTGGCGCTCCCAGGTCAAGGCCGGCGACGTGCTGCTGGTCTGCGACGTCGGCGGGGGCACGGCGGACTTCAGTCTCATCGCCGTGTCCGAACACGGCGGCGATCTCGCGCTCGAACGCGTGGCGGTCGGCGAGCACCTCCTCCTGGGCGGTGACAACATGGATCTGGCGCTGGCCCACGAGCTCGGCACGGCCCTCGCCGCCGCCGGCACCCCTGTGGATGACACGCAGTTCCTCGCCCTGATTCATGCCGCCCGCGCCGGCAAGGAGGCAATGCTGGGCGATCCAACCCTCGGCGAGGTGCCCATTTCGGTGCCCGCCCGTGGACGCCGCCTGGTGGCCTCGACGCTGCGCACCACGCTGACACGCGAACAGGTCGATCGGGTCGTCGTCGACGGATTCTTCCCAAAAACCGCGCCCACCGATCTGCCGGTGGTGCGCCGAGCCGGCGGGCTGCGCGAAGCCGGCCTGCCCTACGCCGCGGACGCGGCGCTTTCCAAACACCTGGCCCGCTTCCTCACCCGCGCCCGCACCAACGTCGAATCCTCGCCCGCGCTGCTCGCCGCGGTGGGAGGACCGGCGCGCCTGTCCCGCTCCACCCTGCTGGTGCCCGACGCGGTGCTGTTCAATGGCGGCGTATTCAATTCCCAGGCACTGCGCCAACGCGTGCTCGACCTCCTCGGCACCTGGGCCGGCTCCCCGGTGCGGGCGCTCGCCGGGGCCCGGCCCGACCATGCGGTCGCGATCGGCGCCGCCGCCTACGCCCGGCTCCGCGCGACCGGCAAGGGGGTGCGGATCAAGGCCGGCACGGCCCGTTCCTATTACATCGGCATGGAGTCGGCCACGCTCGCGGTGCCGGGGCGCCGCGCGACCACCAAGGCCCTCTGCGTGGCCCCGCAGGGCATGGAGGAGGGCACGCGCCACGCCCTCGTCGACCAGGAGTTTTTCCTCTACACCGGTGAGACGGCGGAATTCCGCTTCTTCACGTCGGAAGCGCGCGCCGGCGACAAACCCGGCCAGGTGCTGCCCGACGCCGCCGAGCTCGAAGAGAGCGCACGGCTGGAGATCAACCTGCCCTCGCCCGAGGGCCACGCCCCCGGCGAGGAGGTCCCGGTCCGGATGGAGGCGGTGGTGACGGAGCTGGGCAATCTGGAGCTCTACCTCGTGCACGCCGAATCGGCCCAGCGCTGGAAGCTGGAACTGAACGTGCGCATGAAGTAGGCCGCGGATCGCGCCGCCCGATGTCACCCCGCTTTCGCATCGGTATCGACCTGGGCACGACAAACTGCGCGCTCGCCTCGGTCGCGGCCGGCGATCCCGAGGGCCGGTCCGTCGTGCTGGAGATCCCCCAGCCCGAAACCGACCATTCGGCGACCACGTCAACCACCCTGCCCTCCTGCCTGTACCGTCCGCCGGGCACGCCCGGCGCGGGCCCCTGGATCGCCGGTCGCTGGGCCCGCGCCCGGGCCGCCGAGGTTCCGGGGCGGGTGGTCCGTTCGGCAAAATCCTGGCTGACGCATCACGCGGCGGACCGCCGGGCCGCGTTCCTCCCGCTCGGTTCCACGGAGCTGGGGCCGGCCGAGCAGCTCAGTCCGGTTCGCGCTCAGACCCTCCTGCTCCGCGCCCTCGCCGACGCCTGGGACGCCGCTCATCCGGACGCACCGCTGGCCAGCCAGGACGTCGCGGTGACCGTGCCCGCTTCCTTCGACCCCGTGGCCCAGCAACTCACCCTCGAGGCCGCCGCCGCCGCCGGATTTCCCTCCGGCACCCTGCTGCTCGAGGAGCCGCAGGCCGCCTTCTACGCCTGGCGTGAAACCGTCGCCCGGGCGGAGAGCCGGGAAGGTGCCGCCGGATCGGATCCTGTATCCAAGCGTCCCGGTCACGTGCTGGTCGTCGATCTCGGCGGCGGCACGACCGACTTCAGCCTGTTCTCCGTCGAACCCCGGCCGGGCGGCGCGCCGCCCCACCTCCGCCGGATTGCGGTCAGCGATCACATCCTGCTCGGGGGCGACAACCTCGATCTCGCCCTCGCCCACCACGTCGAGTCCCGCCTTCCCCGCGGCACCGAGCTGCCTCCCACGGCGTTTGCCCAGCTCCTCGCGCGCTGCCGCGAAATCAAGGAGGAGGCGCTCGGACGCACGGCCGCGCCGGATGCGAGTGAACCGGAGCGCCACTGGCCGATCGCCATCTCGCGCCCCGGCGCGTCGCTGATCGCGGGAACGATCCGGCTCGATGTCGGAGCTCACGAAGTCGAGCGCCTCCTGATCGACGGCTTCTTCCCGGAGGTCGGCGCGACGGAGCGTCCCCTGCGTTCCGCCGCCGGCCTGCGGGAAATGGGTCTGCCCTACGCGCGCGATCCTGCGATCACGCGTCACCTCGCCGACTTTCTCCGCGATCGCCCGCCGGTTGATTTTCTCCTCTGCAACGGCGGACTGACCAAGGCCCCGGCGGTCCGGGAGCGACTGCTCGCCCATCTCACCCACTGGCAGAACGGCCACAGCCCGCTGCTCCTTCAGAACACCGACCCGGACCTGGCGGTGGCCCGCGGCGCGGCCCGCTTCCTGCACCTGCGTGCGCTCGGGGACGCCACCCGCATCGAGGCCGGCGCCTCCCATGCCTACTACGTCGGCGTCGGGGAATCCTCGCTGCTCTGCGTCCTGCCCGGAGGCACGCCTCCAGAGCACGCCATCGAAGCAGGGGTGCCGGGGCTCCGGGCGCTGATTGGCAAGCCCGCGAGTTTTCCGCTCTTCCGCAGTTCCCGGCGCCCCGACGACACGGCCGGGCAGGTTGTACCACGCCACGGCGAGGAGTTTCATGAATTGCCGGCGATCGAAACCGTGCTGACCCCGCCCCGAGGCAAACCGCAGCCGAAGGATCCCCTTGTCCCTGTCCGGCTTCGCACCACGCTGCGCGCGACCGGACTCCTGCGGGTCGACTTGCTCTGCGCCGATGACGACCTGGGGTGGACCACCCCGTGGCCGCTCGAGTTCTCACTGCGGTCGCGGCCGGCGCCACCTCCGGACCCAGCCCGGTCGGTCCCCTCCGCCGCGGCCCCCGCCCCACCGTCCGCGACCGCCGCGATCCTGCCGTTGGCCATCCCGGCGGCGGCGGCGATGTCCAAACGCTTCCGACTTGGCACGACAGGCAAGGACCGCCTCACGGCCAACGCCGTGTTCACCGCGGCGGAGAAGGTGCTCGCCGCGCCGCGGACCGCCTGGAATGCCCCGCTCGTGCGGGCGCTCTGGCCGTCCTGGCTGGAGCTCGGCGGGCGGCGCTCCGCCTCGGCCGAACACGAGGAGACCTGGCTCCAGGTCGCAGGTTTTCTATTACGTCCCGGCCGCGGCGTTCCCGGGGATGAGGACCGCGTCGCCGCCCTCTGGCCGCTGCTGGCGGCACCGCCGCAAGGGACGCGTCCGGCAGTCCGGGTGCAGCGCTGGATTTGTCTCCGACGCATCGCCGCGGGACTCACTCCGGAGCAAGTCGCGATCGTCGGGGACCAAGTCGCGGCCGAATGGGCCGCCGGCGCCGCGCCCACGGCCGAACTTGCGCTGCTGGTCGGGGCGTTGGAGACCCTGCCGGGCGACCGCCGAACCGCCCTGGCGACGCGCCTCGCCTCCTCCCTTCAGGTGCGCCCGGAAGACGGAGCAGCCTGGAAGGGACTGGGTCGACTGCTCTCCCGGGTGCTCTTTCACGCCGGCACTGATCAGGTGATTCCCCCCGAGGTGGTCGTTGCCTGCTGGGAACAGCTAAAGGACGTGTCGGTGCCCGAGGCCGTGCGCGCCGACGCGACCCTCGCGTGGCTGCGCGCGGGTCGCCGCACCGGCCTGCGCGGACTGGACGTCCCCTCGTCCTGCCGGCAGGGCATCGACCGACTGCTGCGCGGCTGGGGCGTGCCCGAGACGCGACGACTCCCCCTGCACGAACTGGTCCCCGTGGTCGCAACCGAACAGAGCGCCCTGATCGGCGAGAGCCTGCCCGGCGGCCTGTCCCTTACCCTCGACTGATCAGGCCCGCCGCCGGCGCCTGTGACCGAAGTCACCCGCCCAGTGCGCACGCGCGTCAACCTAGCGATCGGACGCTGGAAATGCCTGCGTTCCGGTGGAGGTGGTCCCGCCCCGCGACTGCGGTCCCGCCTCCGTGGTCCGTTTTTTCACGGGACGCCAATCCCCGCGGGGTCGGCGACCCACCTCCACCCAACGCCGACCTCGGATCGAGCCTAAGTTGACGCGCATGGCCCCGTGCGGGAACGTCGCAAGCCGGGACCGCGCGTTTCACTCCGAACGCGGCACAATCCGGGCCGCCAGTCCCCCGGCCGGCGGAAGGTGCAGGCGAAGTTCCGTCTCCGCGGTCACAGTCTGCCGGCGCGAACGCGTCGCCGCCGCCGGTTCGCCGTTCTCGTGGATCTCCGCCACGTATTCGCGCCCCGGAGTGAGGAAATTCAGAGGAAGCCGCCTTTCCTGCCGGCGCTCCTCGTCTGCGGTGATCACCCCGAGGAACCAGACGTCACCCCGCCGTCGGGCGATGGCGGCACACTGTCCGATTTCGTCCGCCACCACGCGCGTGTCATCCCAGACCGTGGGCACCTGGTCGAAGAACACCAATTCCGGCTCGTTCCGGAACTGCCGCGGTTCGTCGTACCAGTAGAGCAACTGCAACGGACTATAGCCCGTCACCGCCAGCGCCAGCTGGTGGGCGCGCGTGGTCTTGAGCCGGGGACTGTACACACAGATGGTGGCGTCGGCCGCACCCGCGGGCAGACGGGTGAAGGGAAGTGTGGCGTTGTGCGTAGCCGTGGGCATGTGCTCGTTGCCGCGCACGCCCTCCTGCGTCAGCAGATTGGGATAGGTGCGAGAGAAACCCGAGGGACGGTACGCATCGTGGATGTCGACCATCAGGCGGTGCGCGGCCGCCTTGCGCACCGCCTCATGCAGCCAGACGGTCCAGGGCTGGGTGCCCGTCTGGACAAAGCCGAACTTGATGCCGGCCACTCCCCAGGAGGCGTAGAGAGGCAGCAACTCGTCGAGTTGCCGCTCGAGCGCCCGGCGATTGACGTAGAGAAAAACACCAATACCCCGCGACTTCGCATAGGCCAGCACCTCCGGCAGGTCCAGCCCCGGGTGATTCGGGATACCGCCGACTCGCCGCGGATCGAGGTTCACCCCCCGCGCGTCCGACGCCTCGTCATACTCGTGTCCGTACCAGCCAGCGTCATACAGCACATGGGAGAATCCGTGCGCCACGGCAAAGTCCACGCACGCCTTGCCGCCCGGAGTCGAAAGCGTCATCTCACGAATCGCCTTGCCCGGGCGGATCCACGAGGTGTCGCTGATTGCGCAGGGCGGGTTGAGGTTGAGCACCAGGTCATTGCGCTCCAGCAACTGTCCCGGACGGTCGCCCACGATCACGACGCGCCAGGGTGTCACCCGGGGGCCCTCCGCCTCGATCCAGGCAGGGCCGTCGAGGGCGGCGATCAGGGCGCCCGGAGTGTGGGGTGACGGTGAGAGCCGCATCCGGGGAAACCGGATCTGCGCCGCCTCGAGCAGGCAGGCGTAGTGGCCATTCGCGTACACCACGGTCAGCGGCCGCTCGCAACCCGGCTTGATGCCGGCGACCGGCCCCCGGACATAGCCCCCTTCGGTGCCGTGCTCCTCGAACGCCTCCGTGCCGTCGGGTAAACAAAATTCCGTCAGCTCCCGTTCGAACTTCAACCCGCCCGCCGGCAGGGGCCCGGGAAACTCGTAGCGCACGGCCGCCCCCTCGTCGTAGGCGCGGGCCACCACGACCAGGTCGGTTCCCGTCGAGCGCTGTCGCACCGAGACCCGCAGTTCGCGGCCCGCATCGATGACCGTGCTGCGTTCGCCGTAAACCGGATGCCAGGTCTCCCGCCACTCCCGGGTGAAGTGTGCCACCCGTTCAAAGTCCGAGTCGAGGGTCCCGCCTCCGGCCAGGACGAAGCCCAGCCGCGACTCCCCGATCACCGTGCGCCCCCGGTCGCTCACCCGGTAGCGCAGTCCGCCTTCCTCGGTCAGGCGCACGACGACCTCCACGCCGCCGCCAGGCGAGCGCAAAGAGAAGCTTTCCCCGGCGGCCGGCAGGTTGCCGGCCGCGAGAAGGAGGAAGAAGGACAGTCGAGACAGTCGCATGGCGGAACCGCGTGCGGTCTGAGCCACCGGCGGGGGCATCCGGGGCTGGATGGCTAGAACTCCAGACCGACCGAACCCAGCCACTGGCGCGGTTGGGCGTAGGTGTCACGATCGGCTCGATACACCTGGTCGGTCAAGTTCCGGACGACAAAGCTGAACGTCGTCGTGCGCCCGAACACCTTGGTGCGATAGCTCGCGTTCGCGTCCCAGCGCTTCCAGGGCTCGGACCATCGGAGGTTGTCACCCTCCCGGCGCGCCCCCATGTAGACCACGCTCAGCCCGCTGGCGAAGCCCTTGAGCGGGCCGCGGGAGAACTCGTAGCGCACATAAGCGTTGCCCGACCACTTGGCGGCATTCGGCGTCCGGCGCCCGAGCAGCGAGAACGGGGCGTTCGGCCCGGCGTTGGCGGCGAATGTCGTGGCCAGCGGCGTGGCGAGGGTGGTGGCGTTGACCGCGACGATCTCGGTCTTGTTGTAGAGTCCGCCGCCCCCGATCTGCAGTTCGCGCACCGGACGGACATAGAAGTCGACATCGACGCCGCGCGCCCGCTCGGCTCCGCTCAGGTCGAGGAAGCCGACGGCACTGTCGGGATCACCCGACCCCTTGGCGCGGGACACGTTCTTCTTGTCGATCACATAGTAAGCCACGTTCACCATGGCGCGATTGCGGAAGAGATCGGTCTTGACGCCATACTCGAAGCTCTTGCCGAACTCGGGCTCAAGCAGTTCGCCCCAGGGCTTCGAATTCAGGTCCGGCGCGGGCAATCCGTCCTGCTGATACCGGGTAAGCAGGCTCGTTTCACGGGCGGCGGTCCGGCCCGGCTGGAAGGTCACGCGGGGGTTGACCGACTGGCTGTAGAGCACATAGACCGAGACCGGATCCGTCACCCGGAACGAAAGGCCGCCCTGCGGCGTGGCGCGGGTGCGCGCTCCCTCGATGCTGCTGGTGACCACGCCGTCAAAGGTGATCGGGTTGACGCCCGGATTCTTGGTGCTGCTGCGGGCGGATACGTCGTCGTAGCGGCCGCCGATCGCAAGCCGGCCGCGGTTCTCATAAAAGGTCGCCGACCAGTTGGCATAGAGGGAGTTACTGGTGAAGCGCTGGTCGTTGTTCGATCCGTTGCTGGTGAAACGGTCCAACGGTAGCACGTTCCGCGCGGCAAAGGCGTCCCGCGCCGCCGTCGACGCCGGACTGTAGACGTTGTAGAAGAAGTCGATGATGTTGGGCACCGTGGTGGTCGTGCCGGGGATGGTGTAAAGGGTGGCGCCGGCGACGCCGAGGGCGGGATCCCGCACCATCGTGCTGTTGTTCTCCCAGACTCGATCCTCGTTGTGCTCGAAGCCGGTCAGCAGGGTGTTCTGGAAGGGCCCGAACCGGAAGCGGGTCACCAGGTCGACCTGGCCGTTGGCGCGCATTTCGCGCCGGTTGTTGCCGATCCAGTTCACGCGGCGCCATCCGCTCACCCCCGGGGTGTAGGCGAGCGTGGAGACCGAGGGGGAATAGACATAACGCGCGCCATCGAGCAGGCGTGTATCCGAGAGGGGATCGACGCCGGCGGACGGCACGCCGTCACGTCCGATCAGGCCGTAAGTGTGGAGCGCCTCCGGGAAGGGAAGTCCGCGCGTGTTGTCCACATTCCAGCTGTTGAAGCCACCGAGCGAGGCGATGGTCGGACTCGTCTGCGTCCAGGGATTGATCAATCCCGTGCCGCCCTCGCGGATGCTGGCGCGGGCGCGGCGGTGGTAGGCGAAGTTGAAACGCAGGTCCATGTGTGAGTTCAATCGCTGCGTGGCCTCCAGCTCCCAGACCAGAGGGCGGTAGTCGCGGTAGGACGAAGGGCTGTCCTTCATGAAACCGGGGCCGAGGTCCCTGACCCACTGCGGATTGTCGACGGGATCAAGACCGTTGAACGGATAAAAATACGACGGATCGCCTCCACGGTTGACGGCCCCGGTCGGCTTGAGGGCCAGTCCTTCCGCCGGACGGATGTTGTCGTGGGTCCGGCTGAAGCGGACGACGATGCTGGTGCCAGCGAACGGTTTCCACTGCAGCATGGGGGCGATCGCCACCCGGTCGAGGCTTCGCTGACGCTCGCCCTTCTCCACGGTGTAGTAGGTGGCGCCCAGTCGATAGTTGAAGGTCTTTGCGGCATTCAGCGGACCGGTGGCGTCGACTTCGGCGCGAAACAGGTCCTCGCTGCCGGCACTGAAGCGCACCGTGGTCCTTCGGGTGGGCGACGGATTCTTGGTGATGTAGTTGATCACTCCACCGGGCTGGGTCTGACCGTAGAGCAGAGCGGCGGGACCTTTCAGCGTTTCCACCCGTGCGATCGACGTCATGTCGGGGGTGGTGAGCCCGCGCACGCCATTTCGCATCGCCGCGGAGCTGTCGAAGCCGCGGATGTTCACCTGCGGAATGAATTCATTGAACGTGCGGGCGGCGCCGGGAATGACGTCGAGCACCTGTTCGAGATCAAACAGTGCCCGGTCGATCATGAGCTGCTCGTTGACCACGTTCATCTGCATGGGCAGGTCGCGGATGGCCACGTTGGTCCGCGTGGCGCCCAGGGTGTTGGCGGCCTGATAGCCGTCATCCCGCTCCGAGGTGACCTCGAAGGGTGATAGCACCACCGAGTCGGTGTCGGTGGCTGGCTGCGCCGCCTTCGGCGCCGGAGAGGCGGCCTGCGCATGAAGCGGGGTGGATACACCAAGCGCGGCCAGGGTGAAAAGGCCCGTCAGCGCCAGGGTCAGGCGCGGGCAGGCAGAGGGGAGTGCGTTCATGGTTTGGGTGGTCAGCCACTCGCCGGTCAAGGCAGGGCGTTCACGGAGACAGTCGCCGGGAACAGATCGGGGATCGGGGTTGCGCTCGACGTTGGCAGGGGCTGAACGGGACGAGGTTGACAGCACGCGCGCAGTCTCGGCAAAAGGCTTGTCGGTTAATCGCATAACCTGTTCCCGGCATGCCCCACCCTTCTGATCCCGTCGTGGCCCGTCCGACCCTCATTCGGCAGAGCGACATCGCCCGGGAGGCCGGAGTCAGCACCGCCACGGTGTCGCTGGCATTGGCGCACCATCCTCGGATTCCACCGGCGACGCGGGAACACATTGAGTCCATCGCCACGCGCCTGGGATATCGGCTCGACCAGGCCGCCCGCACCCTGCAATCCCGCCGCCGGCGCGGAGGGCACCGGGAATGCGTGGCGATCATCACCTACTTTCCGGACGACTGGACTTCCGCGCCGAAACGGTGGGCCCAGGGCCTGACCGAGCACCTGGACCAGCTGGGTTATGGTCTGGACGTGTTTCGTCATCCTCCCTCCACGGGTGGCTGGCGCTCCCTGGTGCGAGCCCTCGACGCACGGGGCATACGCGGAGTCATCCTGCATTGTCGCAATGACGATCCCAGCCAGTATCCCCTGCCCTGGGAGCGCCTCGCCACCGTCGCCTGGTCAGCCGAGGTGACCAGCCCCTTCTCTCCCAGCCTCGCGGCCGCCCACTTCGAAGACAGTTTTCGCACGGTGCAAATCATCGCCAGCCGAGGGTACCGGCAACCCGCCCTGCTTCGTTTCGGACCCGACCTTCCTGCCCTCACCGGCGGCTTTCTGGCGGCCCTCTCGGCCCACCTGCCCGGAGCGAAACCGGTGTTGTGGGAAGCGAGCCGGAAGTCGCCCGAAGCCCTCTTCCAGTGGGCCCGGCGGCAGGGCGTCGACGTGATCTGCGGCCCTCTGGTCGCCACGTTCTTGCGCGGTCTCCTGGACGCCGGCGTCCGGGTTCCGGAGGATCTCGCTGTCTGCTCGGCGGACGTCGATGCGCACGGCGGCGTGCCGTCCCTCGCGTCTCCGCCCCTGCCCCGCCTCTCCGGACTCAAGCAGGCGCGTTCCCGCGGGTTTCGCCTCGCGGCCGACCTGCTCCACGCCCGGCTCTCCCGGAATGATTATGGACATAGCGACGAAGGCGTTCACATCACCCTGCGGGGCACCTGGCAGGAAGGTGAGACCCTGCCGGTGCGCGCCCCGACACGGGGACGACTTCCCTTAGAGTCTGGTGGATAAGTCCTTAAATTGCACCATTGCCTTGGTGCGAGCGACCCTGCTTTGCTGGGGAGCATGTCTGTCGATCCCTCCTCACCCGCGCCCGCGCCGAGCGACTTCATCCGCGACATTGTCGCGGCCGATGTGGCGGCCGGGAAATACGCGAAGATCGTGACCCGATTCCCGCCGGAACCCAATGGTTACCTGCACATCGGTCACGCCAAGTCGATCTGCCTGAATTTCGGCATCGCGCGGGAGCAAAACGGACAATGCAACCTGCGGTTCGATGACACCAATCCGGTCAAGGAGGACGTCGAGTACGTCGACTCGATCATCCGTGATGTGCGCTGGCTTATCGCCGGCTGGGCGGATTCGTGCCTCGGGTTCAAACCGCGCGGCGGCAAACCCATTCCGGTCACCAGCAACGGGCAGCCCGACTCGTACCTTGGTCCCGTCTCGCCGGACTCGCCCGACGCGGAGCCGTTCTTCGCCAGCGACTATTTCGAGGCGCTCTACGCCTATGCGCTGACGCTCATCCGCAATGGCGACGCCTATGTCTGCGACCTCTCCGCGAAGGAGACGGACGAATACCGCGGCGCTCCGGATCAGCCGGGAAGGGACTCCCCGTGGCGCGGTCGCTCGGTCGCGGAGAACCTCGCCCTCTTCGAAGGCATGCGCCGGGGCGATTTCCCCGACGGGGCGCGCTCGCTCCGCGCCAAGATCGACATGGCCTCGCCCAATGTCTGGCTGCGCGACCCCCTGCTCTACCGCATCCGCCACGTGCCGCACCACCACGCCGGCAACGCCTGGTGCATTTATCCGCTTTACGACTACGCCCACTGCCTGAGCGACTACCTCGAGGGCATCACCCACAGCATCTGCACGCTGGAGTTCGTCGACCACCGTCCGCTCTACGACTGGATCCTCGAGAAGCTCCGGCTGCCGCGCGCCCTGCCCCACCAGTACGAGTTCGCCAAGCTGGTGCCCGGCTACACCCTCGTCTCCAAACGCAAGCTGCTCCACCTCGTCACCCAGGGGATCGTCTCCGGGTGGGACGATCCGCGCATGCCCACGCTGTCCGGTCTCCGCCGGCGCGGCGTGCCCGCGAGCGCCCTGCGGCGGTTTGTCACCGGCGTCGGTGTGACGAAGTACGACAGCGTGACCGACATCGCGCTCTTTGAGCACGCCGTGCGCGACGAACTCAATGGCAGCTCCGAGCGGCGCCTCGCCGTGCTGCGGCCGATCAAACTCGTCCTCACCAACCTCGCGCCCGGTGAAATTATTTCCTGCGAAGCGACCAACAATCCGCAGTCGGAGACCCCGACCACCCGCGCGGTGGATTTGACCCGGGAGGTGTACATCGAGTCCGACGACTTTGCCGAGGTTCCGCCGCCCAAGTACTTCCGTCTCAAGCCCGGCGGCGAGGTGCGTCTCAAATACGCCTGCATCATCAAGCTCGACGAGATCGTCAAGGACGCGAGCGGCGCCATCACTGAACTGCGCTGCACCGCCGACCTGACGACGCGCTCCGGACAGCCCAACGCCGACCGCAAGGTCAAGGGCACGATCCACTGGGTGAGCGCCACGACGTGCATCGACGCTGAAGTGCGACTCTATGACCGCCTGTTCTCGGTCGCTGAACCGGCGCGCGAGGAGGACTTTCTCCGCGTGATCAATCCAAAGTCGCTCGAGACGGTCACCGCCAAACTCGAACGGTCGCTCGCCGGACTGGCCGGTGGCGTTTGCCATCAGTTCGAACGCCTCGGCTATTTCACCACCGATCCGGTGGCCAGCCGTCCGGACCGGCTGGTATTCAATCGGACGATCACGTTGAAGGACGCCTGGACCGCTCCCGGCGGAAAGTAGTCATCCAGCCCGGTCCCACCGCTCGCGGTGGGACGCATCAATTGTGGGCGAAGTTCAGCTCGCCCAGCGGACGGCCGCTGGCGCGCTCGACCTCGACCGCCACCCACCGCAGGGACTGGCCCCAGCCCTGGGCCATGCCTTGCGGCGCATCACGCGGTCCGTTGCGGTCGTTCAGCATGCGCTCCACACGCGCCCGGTCTGTCTCCGTTTCCTTCGGGGTCACACGAAATCCGTCACGGTTGATGGCGTAAAGGTGGAACAGCGTCTTCATGGTTCAAAACTGCGGTTGATCGGGTTTCCGGATGCCCTCGCGGCCTCCGGCGGGTGACAACCACCGTGGTCCCCAACCTGACAACGGACAACGACTTTCATATCGGCACTATCACGTAAGCCGCCCTACGTGTTGCCACTACCTCGGGTCGTCGCCCGAGACAGCAACGCCGCCCCTGGTCCCGACAGGGTCCGGCTTGATCCCGCCTGGAGCCGGGTTCGTCCCGACGCCGCCGCACGCACGAAACCGGCGACTCCTCCATCCTGTCACACCTCGCAATGCTGCTGCGCTTCCTGGTTCTCATCGTGACGGTAGTGGTGGCGCGGGCCGCGGAAACGGACGCTGTTCTTCCGATACCGCTCACCGCCAAAGAAAAGATCCAAGGCTATCGGGACACCCGCCTGCTCGCCAAGCCCAAGCTCGGCACCGAGGCGCAGGCCGACGCCGCCGAGGACCGTGAAGGCCGCACGCGGCACCGCACCTTTGGCCGGTTCGGCGGTCTGCGCACGCTGGCGCCCGCCGCGAGCGAGTCGGTCGAGGAGGCGATCGAGCGTCTGCGCGCGACGGGGCGCTATGAGTTCGTCGAGGCCGATCGTATCGTCCATGCCATGACCGAGCCCAACGACCCTTCCTTCAGCCAGCAGTGGTCACTGCGCAACACCGGCCAATCCAACGGGACGGCCGGAGCTGACATCGGCGCCGTGTCCGGGTGGGACACCACGCGTCTCGCCCCGCAGGTCATCGTGGCCGTGATCGACTCCGGTGCGCGCCTGACCCACGCCGACCTGGCCGGCAACCTCTGGACCAATCCGTCGCCGTCCACCACCGGCTACAGCAACGACCTGCACGGCATTGACGCCACCGTCGGACGCACCTCCACCCGAAGCGGCAATCCCACGGACAGCAATGGCCACGGCACCCACGTTTCCGGCATCATTGGCGCGGTCGGCAACAACGGTATCGGCACCTCGGGCGTCGCTTGGAAGGTGCAGCTCATGCCCTTGAAGTTTCTTGCCGCCGACGGTTCGGGTTCCACCTCGGATGAGATCGAGTGCATTGACTACGCGATTGCCCGCGGCGCGCACATCATCAACGCCAGCTTTGGCAGCTCGACCTACTCCGCGGCGGAACTCGCCGCCATCCAGAGCGCCCGCGCCGCCGGCATCATCATCGTCGCCGCGGCAGGAAACGACGGTGTCAATCTCGACGCCGGCAGCAGCTACCCCGCCAGCTACGCCGTCGACAACATCGTCACCGTGGCCTCCACCGGGCGCACCGATGCGCTCTCTTCCTTCTCCAACTACGGCTCGGGGCTCGTCGATCTCGCGGCTCCGGGTGAGTCCATCCTCTCCACCTACGCCACGAGCGACACAACCTATCAGTCGCTCAGCGGCACGTCGATGGCCGCTCCCCATGTGACCGGTGCCCTGGCCCTCCTGCGGGCGCGTTATCCAACGGACACCTACCGCCAGTTGATCAACCGCTTGCTCCGTTCGACCACGCCCATCGGCTCCCTTGCGGGCAAAGTCCAGACCGCGGGCCGGCTCAATCTTGCCGCTGCGCTCGCCTCGACGGACTCCCGGCCCCTGAACGACGATTTTGCGCGGCGAGTCCGCCTCGAGGGGTCGACGCTGCGCGTGCGCGCCAGTTCGTCCGGTGCCAGCGCCGAGTCCGGCGAACCCGCCCACGCAGGCCTGGCAGCCGCCGGATCCCTGTGGTGGACCTGGACGGCGCCCGCCACGGCCTCGGTCGTGTTCGACACCACGGGCAGCGCCTACGAGGCCTCGATTTGTCTCTACACCGGCGAATCTCTCGATCGCCTGACCGCGGTCGCTTCGGGTACGACACTCCTGACCTGGGCCGTCACCGCCGGCACCACCTACCAGCTCGCGGTCGACGCCCGCGCCGGCGGCAGCGGACTGACCACGCTCAAGATCGCCACCCTGCCGGCCAACGACGCCTTCGCGCAGGCCCTGACTCTGTCCGGCACGAGCATGAAGGTACAGGGAACCACCACCAACGCCACGACGGAAACCGGCGATCCCACCTTCACCGGGCTGAGCACGTCGCACTCCGTCTGGTACACGTGGACGGCGCCGCGCAGCGGTTCCTTCCAGCTCGCTGCATTCAGTGACGAGGCCGACATGGTTGCAGCCGTCTTCACCGGGCCCTCGCTCAGCTCGCTCACCGTCGTCGCCGCCAACAACAATGCATCAACCTCCAACAGCGACAGTCTCCTCACCTTCAACGCCGTCGCCGGGACGCGCTACACCGTTCTGGTCAACACCCTGGGGACCAGCGTCGGCGACTTCATCCTGACGCTCACCGACTCGGTCTGGCAGTATCCCACCGGAGCAGAACTCACTTCGTCACCGGCGGTGTCGGCCGGCGGCCACGTGATCTTTGGATCAAACGACGGTGCCGTCTATGCCCTGAATGCGGATGGAACACTCAAGTGGCGCGCCGCGACGGGCGACGCCATCGACCTTGCCTCGCCCGCCATCGGCTTCGACGGAACGGTCTACCTGGGCTCGACCGACGGCTTTCTCTACGCACTCGACGGCACCACTGGATCGCGCAAGTGGCGGCTGACCGCGGCCTCCGCCCTCTCCGCCTCACCCGCCGTGGCGCCGGACGGAACGGTTTATGTTCGGGATGACACCACCCTCTACGCGATCTCGACGAATGGAACTCCGGTGCGAAAGTGGAGCTTCCCGCTACCCGGAGGAACCTATTCGTCGCCAGCCGTGGGCGCCCAGGGGACCGTCTACGTGGGGGCCACGGGCGGAACCCTCTACGCAATCGCTCCCGACGGCACGCAGCGGTGGGTCTTCACCGGCGACAGCGACATCTACACCTCACCTGCGATCGGTGCGGACGGCTCAATCTACTTCGCCTCCCTCAACGGCACCGTCTACGCCCTGACATCGAGCGGTTCGCTCAGGTGGTCGTGGTCGACGGGATCCACCCAAGGTGGCATCACCTCGTCCCTGGCCCTGGGTGGTGACGGCACCCTCTACTTTGGAACCTACGATCACCAACTGCGGGCGTTGAGTGACTCCGGCGTGCTAAAATGGAGTTTCGCGCTCGGCGACGAATGTCGCGCCTCCTCGCCCGCGGTGGCCGCCGATGGGACAGTCTACATCGGAGCCTACGACGGCTTGATCTACGCGGTCAGCTCGCAGGGACAGCTGGTCCGGACCTACCCGAGCGCAGCCCGCATCCGGTCCTCACCGGTGATCACTCAAAATCGGCTCTATTTCACGAGCGGCGATGCCAAGGCCTATGCGTTTGCCATCGGCACCGGTGCCGCCTCGTCGGCCTGGCCGATGGCGCGACAGAACGCGCTGCGTACGGCCGCCGCGCCCGCGGCGGTGACCAGCATCGCGCCCACCCTCACCGCGCTCACCGCGGTCATCGGCCAGCCGTTCACGCTGACCGTCACCGCCACCGACACCGGCACCACGCTTTCGTATCAATGGTACAAAGACGGCATCGCCCTCGCCGGCGCCACGTCCCCCACCTACACGGTGAGCTCCGCCACGACCGCGGACGCCGGCACCTACACGGTGGCCGTGTCCGGCTCGAGCGGGGTGATCACGCCCCCGGCCACCCTCGTGGTCGTCGAGGCGGCGCGCGTCGGCGGACTGATCGGACTTTCGACACGTGCCCTCGGCGGAACCGGCTCGCAGACGCTCATTGTCGGTTTCACCGTGGCCGGCGGCGACAAACGCGTGCTCGTGCGGGGCGTCGGTCCCACGCTGACGGACTTCGGCGTCACCGGTGCTCTGAACGATCCCCACCTTGCCCTCTTCTCTGCGACGGGAACGCTGCTCGCTGCCAACGACAACTGGGGCGGCACGAGCGAGCTGAGCACCGCCTTTACCAGCGCCGGGGAGTTTCCGCTCCCGGCCGCCAGCAAGGACTCCGCGCTCGTTTCCACCCTGGCACCCGGCAGCTACACCGCTCATATCGCCCCTGCGACCGGCGAGCCCGGGGTGGCGCTGGCGGAGATCTACGACCTGGCGACGCTGGCCTCCGGCCGTCTCAGCAACCTCTCCACGCGTGCCCAGGTGGGAACCGGCGGGGACGTCCTGATTGTCGGCTTCGTGGTTTCCGGCAACCTGCCCAAGACCCTGCTGATTCGCGGCATCGGCCCGGCTCTGACCGCATTCGGCATCTCCGGAGCCCTGGCCGACCCCAAGGTCGAGGTCTTCCGGGAAAACGCCCGGATCGACCAGAATGACAACTGGGGTGGCGACACCCGACTGGCGGCGGCCTTTTCCCAGGTCGGCGCGTTCTCGCTGACCGACACCTCCAGCCGTGATGCGGCGCTGATCGTGACGTTACCGCCCGGCAACTACACTGCCCAGGTCAGTGGCGTGGGCGGCACCACCGGCACCGCGCTGGCCGAGGTCTACGAACTGCCGTGAGCCGGCCGGCACTCGCCGGCGCGCGGCTTAAGTCGACATTGCCACGCGGCGGTTCGTGCGAGGCGACTGCAGGCGTTCCTGAAACTCCCGCAGGCCGCGGGTCAGCGGCACCTGTTTGCCATCGCTCAGGCAGACGGCGTGATCACCGCTCGGCAGCACCTGCACCTCGCGCACGGAGCCGAGATTGACGAGGGTGGAACGGCTGGTGCGGTAGAAGACCTCGGGATCCAGCTCGCTCTCCAGCTGCGCCAGCGTCCGGCGCAGCACCTGGTTGCCGGCCGGGGTATGGAGCACGACGTAGTTGGCGGCTGACTCCACCCAAACGATGTCGGCGGCGCTGACAACGACGTAGCGTTCGTTGTTCTTGACGAGAAATCGCTCCACCGGTCGGGCGATGACTTCGGGACGCCGCAGCAGGGCGGCGAGCCGCTCGTCCCTGCCGGCCGGCGCCTGCGCGAGTCGGGAACGGGCTCGGTCCAGGGCCAGGGTGAAACGGGATTCCGAGAATGGCTTCAGCAGGTAGTCAATCGCCTGCAACTCGAACGCCTCCACCGCGTGCTGGGCGTAGGCCGTGGTGAAAATCGTGCACGGCAACCACGTCTCCTGCACCGCCCGCATCACCGCAATGCCGTCCGGCGCCGGCATCTGCACGTCGAGGAAGAGCAGGTCCGGACGCTGCTCTCCAATCGCGGCGATCGCCTGGTCGCCGCTGGACGCCTCGCCCACGACGTCCACATCCGCCTGCGTGGCCAGCATCCGACACACCTTGGCCCGCGCCAGGGGCTCGTCATCCACCACCAGCGTTCGAATCTTCATGGGTGGATACGTCCGGAGACAAGGGAACTAGCGGTGGTCCGGTCCGGGTCCGGCGCGGCGCAACGGAAGGTCGAGTAGGACCCGGACGCCACCGGCGGACGCCGGCGTGAGTTGAAAGCGGAAGTCGGTGCCATAGAGCGTGGAAAGCCGGGCGCGGGTGTTTCCGAGCCCAAGCCCTTCCTCGAACCTGAGACTTCCATCTTCCGCCTTTGTGCCCGACAAACCTCCAGTGCCGGTGTCGGTGATTTCCACGTGCAAGCGTCCCCCTTCCGACCGGGCCAAAATCGTCACCACGCCAGGCTCCACCCGGAACGCAACCCCATGCACGACTGCATTCTCCACCAGCGGCTGCAGCACCAAGGTCGGCACGAGGACCTGGCGCACCTCAGCAGCAATCTTATACTCAACCTGCAGTCGGTCCGCAAATCTCAGCTGCTGGATGGCAAGGTAGCGTTGCGTGAACTGGAGCTCGTCTTCCAGCGGCTGTTCGGCCTTGTCCGCGACCTCCAGTACGCTGCGGAGCAGTTCGCTCAGGGCGCAGAGCATTTCGTCCGCCGCCTTTGGGCTCGTGAAGATGAGGGACGAGATCGAATTGAGGGTGTTGAAGAGAAAATGGGGATGCAGCTGGTTCTGCAGCGCGTTCAGCCGGGCCTGTCCTAGCATCGACTCCGCCAGCAGCGCGCGTCGCTCCCGCTCCACGCTCCGGCGGTAGTAGGAAAACGCGTGTGCGACCGCGACGAGCACCAGGTACACCGGGAACGCCAGGCGAAACCGGATCAGCCGGCCTGGTCCCCCCGGCCGCGGACCGCGACCAAACGACCGTCCTTCCGCCCGCGGTCCCGGGAGTGGGGCCGGGCGGGAGTCGAAGGAAGGACCACCGCGCGGATCCGGCCGGAACTCAAGCGTCCGACCGGGCTCGCTGCCGTCTGGCGCGCGCAGGTGCAGACGAAACGCACGTTCAGGAACGGGCATCCACCCCGCTTCAAACACCCACACGCTGACAAATTCCAGGGTGAGCCCGATTACGATCCCGGCGAGGAGGTGCAACGGCACCGTGCGACGCCAGTTCTTCGCATCGATCTGCACCCGGGCCGCGAACCACAGCACCACCGGCGACAGCACGATCCACGGTCCCCAATCCAGCAGGGAGAAGTACAACGCACTCTGCCACGTGATGCCATCCAGCCCCGCCAGTTGAACCGTGAACCCGGTGATCACCACCACCCAGGCGGAGGTGATCAGTCCCAGCCGGAGTACCCAACCCGAGCGAAGGGAGGAACGGGAGGAAGGTGGCGACGTGGGCTCCGACATGGGTTCAACCTAGTCACGACCACCGGTCTGCCAAGTCTGGTCACGCCGGGACGCCGCTCGCAACGCGACCAACGAGACAAACATCCAGCGATTCATACCTGACTCCCTGGCGCTCCGTCCCCGTTTGCGGGTGATTCATCCCAGCGGGTTCCTCCACGAGAAAAAACACGTGTCTCAGCCTACGCATGCCTCGACACCTCGCGTTCCCCGTTCTTTTCGCCTCGCTCGCCTGCGGCCTCCACGCGCAGAACAAGCCGGAAGACTATGCGGCCCTGGAGGAACTCTTCCAGATTCCGAAAAACAGCTTCTCACTGTCGGTACGCTACAGCGGCAAATCATCGGTGCGTTTCAAGGGACTGGGCACCATCGAGAGCGCGAGGTCGGCCGGCACGACCACCGACGAGACCACCCGCACCTATGATGACGGGACCGTGAGCATCGACAGCCGCGCCAACGACGACGGCGTGGATCTGCCGGACGACGGACGTACGAACACCTGGAGTTACGCCAAGACCAGCCAGGTGCTGCCGGACGAGAGCGGGATTGCCTTTCACACCTACTCCTCGGTCACCGAAGGCGCCGAACTGGCCCTGAGTGAAGGTGCCACACCGGGAATCGACGTCGAATACGGACATCAATTCGGACAATCCAAACGTCGCAACCGCGAAGGCACACCCCGCTGGGCCTGGGGCATCCTGCTCGGCTTCGGGATGAGCGACGTGAACCTCAAGACCCGGGAGTCCATCCGGGCCACGCTCAACACGCTGACCGACACGTATTCACTCCTCGGTTCTCCCGTTCCGCTGGACGACGCTCCGGACGACGGCACTGCCTACTCCGCCCCGTCCACCGCCACGGAGACCATCACCGCGAGCGATGGCACCACCTCCTCCTTCACGGTCGACACCACGACGCTGCTCGGCAACCGGCCGGAAAGCCGCCTGCTCACCGCGACTCCCGGCGGGGCGGAGATTGAAGGCTTCTGGCAGATCAAGGGGGCGTATTTCACGCTTCGCTCCGGACCCTGGGTGCGCTGGCAGCCCTCGGAAAAAATCTCCGTGCGCCTCAGCGCCGGCGCCACCGTCAGCTGGCTGGGCATGCACATCCGGTACGACGAACGCCTGGTCCGGGACGATGTGGCTGCCGAAATTCGTGCGACGAATGAAACCCAGAACGAAGGCATTGGCATTCCGGGCGTCTTCAGCGGGCTGGAGGCGGAGTGGTGGCTGACCCAGCGGACCGGGTTCTTCGGAGGCGCCACCTTCGAGCAGTTTTCCAAGGACGCCACCCTCGAGGCCGACGGCCGCAAGGCCGATGTGAAAATCTCCAGCGGTCTCGGTCTCCGGCTCGGCATCACCACGCGGTTCTAATCCCCCTTTCCATGCTCCCGTTTCTCGCCTCGCTTCGGCGCCTCTTCTCGCCCGCCGCCGTTCTCGCCCTCCTGGCCGTCTTCGGCTCACCGCCGACCCGCGCCGGCACCGACGCCTTTGCGCCGAATCTCAACGGCACCGTCTTCGCCACCGCGCTTCAGCCGGATGGGAAGCTCATCGTCGGCGGCGGCTTCACCCTGGTCCGTTCGAGCGGCACAGTTCAGGATACGGCACACTTCCGCATCGCTCGCCTGAATACCGATGGTTCGGTCGACGCGTCCTTCGACGTCCACCTCGATGGCGACGTCACTGCCATCGCCCTGCAACGTGACGGCCGCATCGTCATCGGCGGCAAGTTTCAGCACGTTCGTTCCAGCAACGAGTCGGTGGGACCCGAACGCCGAGGCCTGGCCCGGTTGAACCCGGATGGCACGCTGGATACCGGCTTCATCGCCCACGCCGACGGTGGCCCGGCGGCGGCGCCGGCCGTTTCCGCCCTCGCCGTGCAACCCGACGGTCGCATCCTTGTCGCCGGCTATTTTACGACGCTGCAGACGGCTGCCTCCCCCTCCCCGGTCGCCCGCCGCCGCCTCGCCCGACTGAACCCCGACGGCTCCCTCGATCTGGCATTCAACCCGTCGCCCAACAACGCCGTGCTCGCGCTGCTGATCCAGCGCGATGGCCGCATCGTGGTCGGCGGCGGATTCACCGCCTTCCAGCCGGACGGCGCGACGGACAGCATCACCCGGACCCGCCTGGCCCGCCTCAATCCGGATGGTTCCCTCGATCCCGACTTTCAACCGAAGGCCAACAATCGCGTCCTCGCGCTCGCCGCCCAGGCTGATGACGCCCTGCTGGTCGGCGGCGACTTCCGCACCCTGCAGGGGGCCGCGGACGAGTACGCCACGGCCCGGAATTTTCTCGGACGCCTGAATACGGACGGGTCGCTCGACACCACCTTCGACCCCAGCGCCAGCGCCAGTGTCGCCGCCCTCGTGCAGCTGCGGGATGGTCGCATCCTCGCCGGCGGGTCCTTCACCACCTTCCGGCCCTCCGCCGGAAACACGATCGTCTCGCGACGCTACCTTGCCCGCCTGCTCGCGGACGGGTCGATCGACGACAGCTTCGCCCCCACCCCCAACGCCGCGGTCAACGCGTTTTCCCTCCAACCCGACGGCCAGGTGTTGGTCGGCGGCGCCTTCACTGCACTACGTCCCGGCAATGACACCACAGCCACGCCGCGCCACCGCATCGCCCGGCTGCTTCCCAACGGCGCGCTCGACGGCACCTTCTCCGATGACACCGGAGTGGTCGGACGCGTCCTGCGGCAACCGGACGGCAAGCTGCTCGTCTCCGGCTCGTTCAACCGCATCGCCGGGGTGACGCGCCGTAATCTCGCCCGGCTCAATGCCGACGGCACTCTGGACCAGCAGTTTGTCCCCACGACCGACGGCGGCATCGAGGCCATGGTGCTGCAGAGCGACGGTCGCATCGTCATCGGCGGCTCCTTCACCACCGTCAACGACGTCAGCCGCACCTACCTCGCCCGCCTGAACGCCGACGGCACCCTCGACACCAGTTTTCACCCACAGCCCGGCAATGTCGTTTACGGAATTGTGCTGCAAAGCGACGGGCGACTGCTGGTGGGGGGCGCCTTCACCACCTTCGATCCCGATGACAATGACGACACCGCGGTCGTGACCCGGAACTACCTGGCGCGCATCACGACCGACGGCTCGCTCGACGACAGTTTCCAACCCGGGGCCGCTGGGACCATCCTCGCGCTCGTCCTACAAGCCGACGGAAAATTGCTCCTCGGCGGGACCTTCACCTCCCTGACCGGACACGGCGGCACGACGACCGCACGCAACTACCTTGGACGCCTCAAGGCGGATGGAACCCTCGATGACACTTTCAATCCCAGTCCAAACGCCACGGTCCAGGCCATCGCTCTGCAGGCCGATGGCGCCATCGTCATCTCCGGACTTTTCAGCACCCTTAACCCCGGTGCCAGCACCACCGTCGAAGCCGTGTCGCGCAATCGCATCGCACGTATCAAATCGGACGGCACGCTCGACACCGGGTTCAATCTCAGCCCCGACGGCTCCATCAGCACAATCCTCGCCCACCCGAGTGGCCAGATCTACCTCGGTGGCACGTTCACCGCCTTCAACCTCCTTCCCCACTACAATGTCGCGAGGCTGAATGCGGATGGCTCGATCGACGCCGGATTCACACTCAGTGCCAACGCCAGTGTCGTTTCATTGACCCTCGACACCAACAATCGCGTCCTCGTCGGCGGGGCTTTCACCGCACTGCAGTCCGCCACCGGCGCGGTGTTGTCTGCCGACGACCACCTCGCCCGTCTCGATGCCAGTGGGATATTGGATACCGCATTCGTCGTGCGCACCGGAACAGGCACCGGACGCATCCAGGCCCTGGCCCAGCAGCTCGACGGCAGCATCCTTGCCGGCGGAAACTTCACACGGCTCGACGGTGGCGACAACCAGAGCCTGGTCCGCTTCACCGCCTCGGGTCAGCTCGACACGACTTTCAATCCGCGCGTCAACGGCACGGTCGAGGCCCTGCTCGTGGCTCCGGAGGACAACGACACCGGTCGCGGCAAACTCCTCGCCTGGCTCAACCGAGACGGCACCTTGAATCGTTCCTTCAGCCTGTCCGCCACATCGCAACTCAGCGGTCAGATCAACGCCGTCGCCGTCCAACCCGACGGACGTCTGCTGGTTGCGGGTTCGTTCACCGACAAGGGCGCGGGGGCCGGCAGCCTGCTGGCCCGCTACTTTCCGAATGGCACGGTCGATACCTCCTTTGCGCCCGGACCGGACGGAGCGGTCTCGGCGCTGCTCCTGCAGCCGGATGGGAAGATCCTCATCGGTGGCGCGTTCGTCACCGTCGGCGGGGTCCAGCGCCGCTACGTGGCACGACTCAATCCGGATGGAAGCATTGACACCGGTTTCAATCCCAAGGCCAACGGCCAGGTCAACGCGTTCGCCCTGCTGAGCGACGGTCGGATCGTGATTGGCGGTGCCTTCACGACCCTCGACCCGAACAGCACCGATGACGCCGATGTCGACGTCACCAGCCGCAACTACCTCGCCCGGCTCAACTCAGACGGGACGATCGACACCAGTTTCAATCCCGGTGCCAGCGCCGCCGTGCGATCCCTCCTCGTTCAGCCGGACGGGCGCCTGCTGGTCGGTGGTGCGTTCGCCACGGTGGGCGACCAGACTCGGAACGGATTGGCGCGCTTCAATGCTGACGGCACGTTGGAATCCACCTTCAATCCCAACATCGGCGGAACCGTGGTCTCGATTGTGCTGCAGTCCGACGGCAAGCTCGTGATCGGAGGTGCTTTCACCACCGTCAACCCCAACTCGACCGACAGCACCACGGCGGTCACACGGACCCACCTGGCACGGCTCAACGCCGATGGCACGCTCGACAGTGCCTTCAATCCCGATCCGAACAACGCGGTCAATGCCGTGGTGGCTTCGGCCGACGGGGGATTCTACGTCGCCGGTGCGTTCACCGCCTTCACGCCCAACGGCGCCACCGTCGCCATCTCCCGCAACCGCGTGGCGCTGATTCGAGGTGACGGAACGGTGGATACCGGCTTCAACCCGAATGCCAACGCCGACGCACTCACGCTGGCCCTGCTGCCCAACAACACCGTCCTGGTCGGCGGCCTCTTCACGGCCCTGCACCCCGACAGCTTTATCTGGGTTGGAGGATCCTTCAGCGACATCGGCGGCGTGGATGTGCCGCGTCTCGCCCGCCTGAACGGGGACGGCAACGCCGACTCCTCAAAGCGCTACGCCCCCGATGGCGATGTGCACGCGCTCCTGCGGCAGGCCAACGGCAGTGTGGTCGTCGCCGGCGCCTTCACCGCCATCAACGGCACGCCGAGGACGAGCCTCGCGCGCTTCCTGGCCTCCGGCACACTCGACCCCACGTTCTTTCCCGCGGTCAATGGGCGCGTGCGGGCGCTGGCGCTGCAGGACGACGGCCGCCTGCTGATTGGCGGCGATTTCACGCAGGTCGGCGGAGTCGCCCGGGGCGGTCTCGCCCGACTCGAAGCAAACGGTGCAGTGGACCTTGCCTTTGCCCCGGCCGTGACGGGCCGGATCACCGCCCTGGCCGTCCAGCCCGACGGCTCACTCCTCCTCTCGGGAGAATTCACCCGGGTTGCAGGGCAGGACCAGGCGTACCTCGCCCGCCTGAAAAGCGACGGTAGCCTCGACTCCGGATACCGACCCGTGGTCAACGGTCCCGTCTATGCGCTGGCCCTCCAGTCCAACGGTCACGTCCTTGTCGGCGGTGCCTTCACCCACGTCTATGGCGTACCGCGCGGCCGTCTCGCCAAGTTCAACCTTGCCGGCACCCTCGATCCCTTCTTCACCCCCGCAGCCGACGCGGAGGTCCACGCGCTGGCTATCTCTGCCGAAGGTCGCGCCGTGCTCGGCGGCGACTTTACCACGCTCGACGGTCGGAACCGACGACTCATCGCCCACGGTCCCGCCGCAGATCCCTCGACGTCGGCCGTGGCGGTGGCGGCGGACCTGCGCACGGTGACCTGGTCGTTGCCGGCATCACACCCGCGACTGACGAGTGTCGATGTCGCCTATTCACCGGACGGCCTGATCTGGACCACGCTGGGCTCGGCCAGGGCCACCACTGCCGGGACCCAGTGGTCCCTGAACCTGTCCGCCAGCCTGCCGGCCGCAGGTATCTACTACGTACGCACGAGAGGCAGCGTCCCCTCCTCCCAACAAGGCTCCAGCAGCCTGATCGAGCGGGTCTGGCAGTTCTACGGCACCCAGCCGGCGGGAGTCGCGAACGGGCCTGACCAGGATTCCGCCGAAGTTGCCACCACCACACCCGCTCCGGCGGACTCCGCACCCGGACCGAGCGTTGACTCGTCCGGAAGTGCGGCCGGCTCGGGCTCCGGCGCCGTGGGGTCAACCGACGCCCCGGCCACCGGGACATTTGGACGGCTGGTCAACCTCTCCACCCGCGTCAGCCTGAAGCAGGACGGCGTCATCATCACCGGTTTCACCGTGGAAGGCACCGAGGCCCAGCCGGTCTTGCTCCGCGCGGTCGGCCCTGGGCTTTCTGGATTCGGCGTGGAAGGCGTCATGTCGCGGCCAAAGCTGGAACTCTACGATGCCCAGGGACGGCTCTTGGTCGCCCAGGAAGGCTGGAGTCCCGAACTGGCTTCTTCCTTCGCCTCGGCCGGCGCTTTCCCGCTGGCGACAGACTCAAGGGACGCAGCGCTGAAGATCTCGCTGCCACCGGGTGGATACACCGTCCATGCGCGGGACGCGGCCGGAGCCGCGGGCGTCGTCCTGATCGAGGTCTATGCCGCGCCCCTCGTCGGCCAGGTCTCGCACCTGGGTGCGCTCTCCGCCCGCGGACCGGTGGCGGCAGGCGCTGATGCCCTCATCGCCGGCATCGTGATCACGGGCGACGCCCCGCGCACGATGCTGGTCCGCGGGATCGGTCCGGGTCTTGCCTCCTTCGGTGTCGCCGACGCGCTGAGCGAAGCCCGTGTCACGCTCTTCGACTCCACCGGCCAGCCTCTGGCGGAAAATGCCGCCTGGTCGCGCCTGCCCACGGCCCAGGCCGAGCTCGCCTCGGCCGCCTCGGTCGTGGGTGCCTTTCCGCTCTCCGCGGGCAGTGGCGATGCCGCACTGCTCATCACCCTGGCTCCGGGCAGTTACACCGTTCAGATCACCGGAGCAGCGGCGACGAAGGGATCCGCCCTGATCGAACTTTATCCCCTGCCAGCCACCCCGTAACGGGTTCATTGCGGCAAACCAGGGTGGGCCCACCGTGGTTTCACCCAAAAACCGCCATTGACACCCGCCGTGCGCCGCGTCGGGACTAGCGGCGTGGCCAGCGTCCGACACACCTTTCTCCTGCGATGGATCGCAGCCGGAATGATTCTCGTCCTCCTCGGGACGGGTATCTCCCGGGCGGTGACGAGCGTGCCCATCGATCTGAGACGGAGCGAGTTGCGGGCAACCCCGATCAAGGCGGATCTGGTCACGTTCAAGACCGAGTCCTACCGCCTCAATCTGGCTCCGTCCTCACACGGTCAGAAAAAGATGGGGATGCCCTTCACCGTCGCTTCGGTGCCGACCGCCTGCGGGGTTCGCTCTCTCGAGCGGGCCGACAGGCGGGCGCGGAAACCTGTGCCGTGCCGGCGCACGCCGCTGGTGGGAGTGGTTGAGTTGAGGATCTGAGGTCGGGCGGGCACCGGCTCGCCTGCGGCCACTCCCCGGCAGACGCCGGACGGACCGCGCCTCCGCGTTGCCGTGCCCTCGTCACGGCACGACGCGTTTCTTCCGCCCGGGGAACACCGTTCCCCGGGTACAACCCGTTTTGATCCCCTTTTCATCCGTCATGTCTCCTGTTCCTTCCAATAAACCCGTCACCCGCACCACCGACCCCGCCGAAGCCAAAGCGGATGGGGTGTTCACCTCCTGGTGCGCCCTCGCGGGAGGATGTATCGGTCTCGTGGTCGCCGCCTTTGTCGGCCACCTCTGGGGCTGGGTCCTCGGCATCGGCGTCATCGGTGCCGTGGCCGGTGCCCTGGTCGATCGCCATCGTCGTCCGTGAACCACGGGGTGGGACGAGCCCCGCCCGTCCCACCCTTCTCGTCTTTCCCACCCCCGGCCACCAGGTCCCATGCACGAAACCACGCTCATCACCACCATCGCCTTTGGATTCACCGCCGCGCTGTTCTTCGGAATGATCGCCAAGCGGCTTGGATTGTCACCGATTGTCGGATACCTACTGGCAGGGATCGCGGCCGGACCGCACACGCCGGGCTTTGTCGGCGACGCCCGGCTCGCCCCCCAGCTGGCCGAGATCGGGGTCATCCTGCTCATGTTCGGGGTCGGGCTCCACTTTCACCTCAAGGATCTGCTCGCGGTGCGGAAGATCGCGGTGCCGGGCGCCCTCGGACAGAGTCTCATCGCCACCGTGGCGTCCGCGGCCGTGGCCCTGCTCGGGGGATGGACACTCTCGCAGGGTGTGGTTCTTGGAATCGCGACCTCGGTGGCCAGCACGGTGGTGCTGCTCCGGGTCCTGATGGACCACCAGAAGCTGGACTCGCCGTCCGGCCACGTGGCCGTCGGCTGGCTCATCGTCGAGGACATCCTGACCGTCCTGGTGCTGGTCATGCTGCCGGCATTTGCCGTCACGTCAGGCGGTCCGATCTCCGGCCAGGACCTGCTCCAGGCCGCGGGGCTGGCGGTGTTGAAGCTCGTGGTGCTCGGTTGCGTGTGTGCTGTCGCCGGCGTCTGGATCGTGCCCTGGCTCCTCCTGCGCGTCGCACGCCTGCGCTCGCCCGAGCTTTTCACCCTGGCCGTGCTCGTCATGTCGATCGCCGTCGCCACCGCCGCCTACGTCGTCTTCGGCGCCTCGATGGCGCTGGGCGCGTTTCTCGCAGGCATGATGGTCGGCCAGTCCAAGTTCAGCCACCAGGCGGGCGCGGATGCCTTGCCGATGCGCGACGCCTTTGCGGTGCTCTTCTTCGTCTCGGTCGGCATGCTCTTCGATGTCCGGGTCGTGCTCGACTCACCGGGACTCGTGCTCGGCATCATTGCCGTGGTGCTGGTGGCCAAGCCGCTCGCGGCCCTCGTCATTGTCATCCTCTGCCGGCACACGCTGCGGACCGGACTGATTGTCGCGGGGGGACTCGCGCAGATCGGTGAGTTTTCCTTCATCGTCGCCGAGGTGGCCAAGGCCCAGGGACTGCTGCCGGGCGAAGGCCAGGCCGTCCTCGTCGCCGCCGCGATTGTATCCATCACGGTCAATCCCCTGCTCTTCCGCTGGCTGCTCAGCCTTGAACCCTGGATCCTGCGCCACGCCAACTGGGCCAACTGGCTGACCCGACGCGAGGAGGAACGCGGCGCGAAGGTCAACGCCGTGCCGAGCGCATCCGACTCTGGCCGCGTCGAGGCGATCGTGGTGGGTTACGGGCCGGTCGGTGAAACCGTCACTCGCCTGCTCGTCGAGTTCAACGTCGACCCGCTCATCATCGAAACCAACATCGACACCGTGACCGAGCTGCGTCTGGGAGGACGGCGGGCGCTGTTCGGCGACGCCACCCGGGCCGACATCCTCAAGGCCGCGGGCATTTCCAGCGCGCGCTACCTCATCACCACCGTGCCCGACGCGGCCAGCCGGCGGGCGATCCTCGCGACGGCCCGGGAGCTGAACCCCGCGATCCAGGTGCTGACACGGGCGCGTTACATCGCCGAGGGACCCGAGCTCCGGGAGGGCGGGGCCACCCTCATCTGCTTCGACGAGGCCGAGGCGGCGGCCGGCCTCGCCGAGGCGCTGCTCCGGCGCCTCGACATCCCGCACGACCGCATCGAGGCCGAGGTGTCCCGCATCCGCGAAAGTCTCGGCGAGTCGGCGGCGCGCTGAACAGTCCACGGCCGGGGCCGGAGGACGCGCGTGCCTCCGGTGCCGGCCGGATTTCAGGCGATGGTATCGAGGGCGGCGCCCCTCGTCTCCGCCTCGCGGGCGCCGGTGGCGTCGTAGGGCTGGCCTTGTTTCAGCGAGGTGACGAGCGCCTTGAGCACCGCTTGCAGCGTCTCTCCGTCGACTTCGGTCTCACCGTCTTTCGCCTCAAGTGCCTCCATCAGGGCCTTGAGCAGGTCCTGCGACTCCGCGCTCAACGTCTCGGTCCGTGACTCCCGCTCGCGCTGGAGCGCGGCCAAGCCCTCCTCGTGCTCCTGCGCGGAGACTTCGCCGCTGCCGTCGGCATCGAGGGTGGCAAAGAGGCTGTCCGCATCCTGGACCGCTTCGCCCGGAGGCGGCCCCTGCGGCGGCGCGGGCCGGTGTTTCATCGCGGTCGTGAGTTCGTCCTTGGAAAGTCCGCCGCTGCCATCGGTGTCGGCCCGTTCAAACAGGCGTGCCCGCATCGCGGCGGGATCGAGATTGCCGGCGCTGCCGGTGCTGAGGGAGTTGATCGTCATGGGAGGTTGAATTTACCTCCTCACTATCGTCTCAGACCTCGCATTCGACGAGGTCGCCAGGCTCAACCGAAGTCCCCTTCGTCCCATTTCCTCTCGACTCATCCCACCCCGTCGAAATGCCGCTCCTTCACAGGCCCCAGCACGGGGAAAACTTCACCCGACCCCACACGACTCAGGCGCCCCTGGCACGCGACATCACCCTCAAATGTGTTTCACAACCACGAACAGGTTCCGGACCTCACACCCACGCGATCCACTGACGGATGACGGCCTGCAGGGCGGCGGACTTTGACTTGAGGTCCTTGAGGCCGGTGAAGGTCACCATCGCCCGGTCCTTGCCCAGCCAGTGGAGCAGATGCTCGGGATCGGCGATGCGCGAGGCGAGCGCAGGCAGATCGCGGACTTTCGCTCCGCAGTGCAGGATCAGGCCCACGCCGTCCTTCGCCCGCAGGTGGGTCGTGCCGAACCACTCGGTGGTGCGGAAACTGGGGGCATTCCACTTGATGCCCTCGACGATCGAAGCGTCCGCCCCGCGCATCACGCGGCGAAGCTCCTCGATCGCATCGACGTGGGCATGTTTCAGCGTGGCCAGAAAGGCGTCGACCTCGACACCAGGATCCTGGGCGACCGGTGCGGGACGGCCGGGTTTTGGGCGGGACGAGGCCATGCTGGGATGAGGTACGGGAATGGGATCCGGAAGCACCCGTTCTAGGTGCCGGCGGTGGCAGAATAAATTGTCGGACGAACGTGGAACCGGCCTTGCCGTCGGACCTGCGTCCGGTTGAATCCTGCCATTTGCAGAGAAACGGGCAAACGAAAACCCGGACCACCTATCCCGCACCTAGCCATTGCACCACAACGTGACACGAATCGACACGAAGGAAACCAGGGACGGCGCGAGATTTGGAAGCCGTCTCACCTGCGACAAAAGGGAGACCAGGATCTCGCCGTTGCCGGTTGTCGTCTGGACTCGTCTTCGTCTGTCCCGCGACCGCGCCGGCGAGCCGACTTTACGCACGATCCAAGGTGGGTGTCTGTTGGAGGTGGGGTCGCAGACCCCGCGGGGATGGGCGTCGCGTGAAGAAATCGGATCACGGAGGCGGGACCCGGCGGTCCCGTCACGGCCTGCTCACCGAGGCCACCTCCAACGGAGACACAGGGTCTCGCGGCGTCCGATCCTCCCGTTGACGCGCATGCGCGAATGCGGGATTCGTGACCACTCGGGGTGATGCCTCCGAGTGGTTTGGCTTAACCTTCCCTCTTCCATCTCCGACCTTCAACCGTCCCTGCTCACCCAGACGACGTCTCTCCTTCCCGCCTTCCCTCTCGACCTAACCGCTTTCTTCCTTCCCGCCATGGCCCATCGTCGCTCGCGTTCCCGCTCCCGCTCCTCCGGTCTCTCCCGTTCCCTCCAGCTCGAAACCCTCGAACAACGTCAGTTGCTGGCCACGATCCTCGCCGGCTCGGGCACCGAGGTGGCGTCCAACATCCCGCTGAACGGCGGCATCTACGACCAGATCCTCCTCACCGGCAACACCATCACGGTGGCGGCCGACCCGGGAGAAGTCGTGCGCGTTTCCTTCCTCGATCAGGGAGGTGACATTGTACAGGCCGAGTTCGCCGGCAAGGGGACCATGACCCTCTCCCTCGAGGACGTGAAGACCGCAGGCACCCCCGGCTACCTCAACAAGAACCCCGACCAGTTCCTCAACGGCCAGAAGATCAATTACCTTCAGGGTCTTGCGACCATCACGATCGACAAGCCTGAGCTCAACACGAACCTCGGCGTGTACGCCGCGGGCATCCTGCAGAATCCCGGGTTCTTCACGGGGCAGGCCAAACAGGGGGACAACGGCCTCGCGGACATCGGTCGCGTGCTCCTCGTCGGCGATCCGACCGCCGCCGCCGGCTACTCGCTCATGGGCGGCATCCGCATGGGCGGCGCCGTCCTTTCCGCTCCTTCTGGCGTGGCGGGAATCAAGGGTGAAACCGTCGCGGTGCAGACCATCGTCGCAATCGGCGACATCGACGCCAAAGGCACCGCCGTCCCTACGCTGACGTTCAATTCGAACAGCCAGTTCCAGACCGTCTTCCTCCGCGGCGGCGATCTGCGCCAGACCAACGGCGCCTCGTTCAACAATACCTCCCTGACTCCGCCCACCCTCGGCGGCTTCAATTTCATCACCCCCACCAATGGCACAAGCTCTGCGAACGTGCTGCTCTGGGCCAGTCCGGTGAGCCGCGGCGCCCTCGCCCAGACCAATTTCGGCGCCATCGGTGTCGCCATGGAGGGCGACTGGGCCTTCGACTGGAGTAATCCCAACGCGGTCAAGGTCACGCAGAATGGCACTGACGTCTCCGCCTCCTTCGGCGGCGACTGGCTGGCCAAGGGCGGTATCCAAACCAGCCTGGACTACGCCTTCGACCAGCGGACCTTCACCGGCAACCTCACGCTGACCGGCGACCTCGCCGCCAACGCCACGCTCACCCTCGCCTCGGCGTCCAAGAACATCACCTTCGAGAACAGCCTGCGGGGCAATCTCGTCGTCAGCGGCGCCGGCGCCACCATCGGCGGGACTCTGACGGTCAAGGGCGATCTGGACGGCACGGTGCTGGTGCGCGGCTTCCGCAGCACCGGATCCGCCCTCAGTCCCGACCAGGTTCAGAACCGGATCAACGCCCTCGTCGTCGAGGGTAATACGGGTGCCTCCGCGGATGTGCGCGCGGAGGACATCGGCTCGGTCACCATTCGCAAGACCTTCTCCGGCCTGCTGAGCACGGATGTGTCCCGGGACAACGCCTGGAACGGCACCCTCTCGCCCGCCACGGTGCCGGTCGGATCGATCCAATTCGTCGACTACGAAGGTCGGATCGGCGATGTCACCATCGGCTACGCCGCCGACGGCAAGTCGACCGGCGGCTCGCTGCTCAATGGGATGATCCAGGGCATGTCCGGCATCGGCAACGTCAAGATCGGCGGCGATGTCGCCGGCACTCCCCCCGGCACCAGCACTCAGCGGGCCGTCTTCGCCACCGCCAGCAACCCGGGCGGCGCCTCGACGGACGCAGTGAACTTCGGCTTCACCACCATCGGATCGATCGAAGTGCTGGGCGATGTCGACCTCGACTCGGCCGTCGATCGTTTCCTCTGGATCAACGGCCACGGCACCTTCGGGGACATCACCATCCAGGGCAAGCCGACCACCGGCCTGGTGCCGGGACTGCCCACCGGCACGACCAACGTCCTGCTGCCCGGCAGCGAGGTTGCGCTGCGGGTCCTCTCGCCGTTCACCGACAAGACCTTCGTCCCCGACACCGCCAACGGCCAGCGGCTGGTGACCAACTACGATCCGGACGGCGTCGCCGGCTCGCTCGACACGCGCTACCGGGTGACCAACAATGACGTCAACGCCGGCGCGCAGGTCTACGACCTCGTCAGTGGCAAACTGGTCGCCGCCAAGATCGGCGACCTCGTGCCCGTGCTGGTGGGCGGAGCCCCCGTGTTGGACACCACCGGCGCCCCGGTCTACACGACCAACACCGCCCTCTACCAGTCCGCGATCCGCGCCACCCCGGTGCTTGGACCAGGCGTTTCCGGACCGGTGAGCGGCAACCGCGGCACGCTCGACGGCCAGGCCAACGCCTTTGGTCGTATCGAAATCACCGGTACGCTGGGCCTGGCCAACACCACCACGGGCAAGATCTCCTGGACCGACAGCGTGGACATGGACTTCGGCGGGATCACGGTCGGCGCTCCCGGCAAACTGCCGTCCGGCGCCATCTCGGACCTGCCGCAGAAACTGGGCCAGATCACGCTCGCGTCGTCGTCCGGAGCCACCTCCAACCTCACGCTGTCCGGCACCATCGGCTCACGGCAGGCCAACGCCGACGGCTTCGCCACCGTCACCATGACCGGGCTCGACATCACCGGCTTTGAGGACGTGCGGTTCGCCGCCGTCTCCGCCAATCCCGCCGCCAACCTCGGGGTCTGGGTCACCGATCCGGGCAAGGGGATCACGGTCACGACGGTCACCGGCTCCGGGGTCGGCCTGAACGCGGTGTCGCCGTCCATCGTCTTTGACTCGCGTATCCAGATCGACACTCCCCTGACCCAGTCACCGGCGACGTCGCTGCTGACCCTCAACGCCGGCACGGTCAATTCGCTGGTGTCGTTTTCCTCCGGCTCCGGCGTGATCGCGCGCGGCAGCGGGGCCGGCGGTGCGGGCGGTGCGGTGGGACCGATGCAGTGGTCCGCCGACACCATCGCCTTCGACGGCACGCTGCAGGGCGCGGCCTTTGGCACAATCACCCTCACCGGAGGCAAGGGCGCTTCCTCCTCGTCGGGTACCGCGGTGCGTTTCGAGGGCAGCCTCGCGCTCGGCAGCCTGGCCGGAGTCACGGCCTTTGCCTCGGAGGGCAATGTGGCGTTTTCCCCAGTGGCAGTGACGGGTCCGCTCGGCGCCTCCTCCTCCGCCCGGGCGACGTTTGGGACGATTTCACTGTCCACCCTGAGCGCGAACAATGGCGGCGACATCACGTTCGGCGTCTCCAGCCAGGCCCTCGCGGCCTATCAGGCCGATTTTGGCGACATCACCCTCACGGCGGGACATCGCCTGACCCTCAATCAGGGCGTGATCACCGAGAATCCCGGCAACATCACCCTCAATCTCACGACCACCGGCAAGATCGGCAATCTCAACGCCACCACGACCACCGGCACGCTGACGAGTGCACTCCTGGTGCAAGGGGACGCAGGCAACATCACCTTCCGGGCCGGCGCCGCCACCACCGACAAAACCGAAACCTACGGCGGCCTTGCCACCGATCTCGTGCGTGCCGGCAGCATTGTGGCGACCCAGACCATCTGGGGTACCCGCGGGACGACCCGGCTCGAAACCGCCGGCCAGACGTTCGACGGTGCACCCGCTCCGCTCGAGTTCCTCACCGCCGGCGCCACCTCCAACAAGGTGCTGCCGGATGGCACCCTCTCCGCGAAGCTGAACTACGCCGGCAAGTCGATTGCCGCAGGCGACAGCTTCATCGCTCGCTCGGGCGCCGGCGCCATCACCCTCGCCTACACCGTGCTTGGGATCGACAGCAACGCCGACGGCAAACTCTCCGCCGCGGAAACCGGTCACGGGGGAAGTGTGTCCGTCTCCAGCATCTCCGGCGACCTCGCCTTCGTCGGTGGCACGCAGCTGGCCGATGGCACCACCGTCGCCACCCTCGGCAATGTCAGCCTGAAGACCGGATCCTACGCCACCGCATCCGGGCTGATCGGAGCCGCCCAGAAGGGCGACATCCGTTTTTCGTTCAATGACCTTCCGGAAGCACCCGCCACCGGCGGCTTCGAGGGCAGTATCGGCAACCTCTCGGCCAGCACGGCCGGCGGCGACATCACCTGGGAGGCCTCGCGCCTCGATGGCAATGTCGGCACGGTGACCCTCCAGGCCGGCTCCGTCGCCCACAGCGGCGGCGTGGCCGTGGGCAACCTCCTTACCCCGGACGTCATCACCTTCAACGGCAGCGTGGGCCGGATCTCGGCCGAGGTGACCGACATCGGTACGCTCGGCATCAATCTCTCCCTGAATGGCCCGCTGGGCGCGTCGGGCGCCGGCGTCGCCCTCACCTCCCAGTATGGCAGCGTGAACGCCCTGCTCCGCGCCGGCGGCTTCGATGCCACTGGCGACGGGCTGCTCTCCGCCGCCGAGTTCGGCCGCATGGGGGATGTCACCGTGACCAGCGCAGGCGGAACCCAGACGGTTACACTCAATGCGGAACTCTTCCAGTCGGACGCGGAGCAGTCCCGCATCGGCCACGTGTCGCTCCAGAACGCCGCCTTCGTCGACATCAAGGCGGGCGCGACCGACATCATCGGTTCCGGCAAGAGCGCCCTCGGCAGCACGATCACCGGCGCGCTCGGCAACAGCTCCCTGGTCGGAGCCTCCGCCCAGTATGGCGCGGTCGGCGACGTGGTGATCTCGACCACCACCGGCCTGGTCACTCAACGGGGAACCTTCGGGGAAATTGGCATCACCACGATCAAGACCGGTGCGCACTTTGACGTGGACTCCAACTCCGCCACCTCCAACGAGCCCCACCTGCTGCTCGCGAGCGGGAACATCCAGCTCGGCACCAGCGGATTCCAGACCGTGGCGAAAGGGCAGGATGTCGACCCGGGCACGGACAACCCCTTCACTCCGGATGTCATTGAAAACTTCCTACCGAATCAACCGCTCGAAATCCGGGGCAAACACGGACTGGTCACCCTGGAGGTCAAGGAGGCCGGCGCCATCTCCGGCTCGGTCTACTACGGCGGCGCGGCCACCGGCACGGACTCCCTCCACGCCACATCGGAGCGAGGCAACCTCTCCCTCGCCGTCTGGCTGGAGGACCTGGACCGTGATCGTTCGGGGACCCTGAACTCCGCGGAGTTCGGCAGCCTGGGCGCGACCACACTCGCCGCCACCGGCGGGGGCGATGTGACACTGGTTCTGGGCACCGACCAGAACGATGCCGCCATCGCCAAACTCGGCCTCGTGCCCGAGTTCAAGTTCGGTGCGGTGAACGCCACCGCGACGGACATTTATTCCGCCACCGACGCCGCCGCGGTCGACACCCTTGGCTCGGCCGGACTCGGCCATGTCACCATCACCGGCGCAGGCGCCGACGCCCGCAACACGGGCGCGCCCTTCGGCCCGGTGACGGCCAATCGCGGTGCCGTGGCCTCGATCACGGCCTCGGTGGTTCGCGGTCAGGTGACCCTCAACGGCCAGTTCGGATCCCTCGGAGACCAGTCCCTCACCGCCGGTCGCTACCTGGATGCGCTCAGCGGCGGTCGCACCGACGTCTACGTGGGATCCGTGGCCTACAGCCCCTCCATCTGGGGCTCGCACGGCACCGCCACGCTGCGCACCGATGACTCCGGTGTGGGCGGAGAAGGCAGCCGCATCCTCAATGGTGACGGCGTGACCGGGTTTGATCCCCTCCTGTCTGAAAGCAATTTCGCCACCATCATCGGAACCGCCACGTTTGGCGGATCCCTGGCCGTGGGCCGCCAGGTGAGCATCGACGCCCGCACCGGCCGCACGGACATTGACCTCGACCTCATCGCCCGCGGCTACGACCTGAACGGCGATGGCAAACTGCAGGGCACCGAAGTCTCGATTCCCGCCAACGAGTTTGCCGCCCTTGGTGACATCCTCATTGAAACCACACGCGGTGGCGACATTGACCTCGGGCTGGCCACCGCCTCCGCCAGCAGCTCGCCGGTCGGGAGCCGGATTGGCACCGTGTCCCTCGTGGCCAACGACGACGTCATCTCCGTGCTCAGCGGCGCCAACGACGTCATCGTCGACCTCGCCACGGTCCGCGTCACTGGACTTTCCACCCCGAACACGGGCGGTGAAATCGGTGCACTGACCGTGGCGCTGGGAGCGGGCAACGGCACGCTCACTGGCACCTTCGGAAGCTTGGGCGCGCTGTCTCTCGCCACCGGCCAGATTGTCGACACCAGCCCGGCGGGGGGAACCCCCATTGAGTTGGTGGCAGGCAATCTCTTCCTCGGCACCGGCAAGTCGGGGGATCACGCCAACGCCGACGTGGGCACGGGCACCACGCTCAACCTAGGCCGTATCGCCGGAGTCAGCACGGCCACCGTGCTGGGCAGCGGGACGATCACCGGGGAGATCTTCTCCTTCGGCACGCCGGGCCCGGACGCCAGCTGGGCGTTCACCTCCAATCTCGGCCAGATCAATCTCGGCCTGGTGGCTGGCTTCGACATCGACAACGCCGATGGTGACAACAACACCGGCACCGGTGCGGAAATCGGCGGCTTCGGCGCGGTCAAGGTCAACAGCACGGCTGGCGCCATCACACTCGGACTCGGGGCACGCGCCGCCGGATCCTCGTTCGGAGCGATCACCGCGCGCACCGGCGATGCCGTCACCGTCAACGATGCCGCCAACGATTCCCTCGTCTCCGGCACACTCGCGATCAATTTTCTCGCCGGAACCGGCCCGGGACAATCCGGGGTCGGCTCCATCGCCAGCCTCCTCGGCGCCACCAAGACGGGCGCCCTCTCGCTCGCCGGACGATTCGGTGACATCGGCACGGTCGATCTCTCTACGGATGCCTACGTCGACAACGACACCGCCGCCGGTCCGTCCGAGGCGCCCGTGGTGATCAAGGCGGGCGACATCACCGTCAACGCCAGTTTCTGGGGCGCCCACGGAGACATCCGCCTCAAGACCGTCGACTCGAGCGCGCTGCCTGGCACACAGGCCCAGGTGCCGGGAACCGTGGCCGACCTTGGAAACATCAACGCCACCCTCGCCTTTTCCGGCGATCTTGTGGCGACGTCGCCCACGGCCGGCATCAATGCCTCCTCGGACCGGGGCAACCTCACGCTGAGCATCACGGCTGGTATCGACGAAGACACCGGAAATGATTTCGACGCAACGGACGCCGGTCAGGTTGGCGCCATCACGGCGGTGAGCAAGGACGGGGACATTTCCCTCTCCCTCGGTCTGCGCAACTCCGGGTCCTCGGTATCTTCCATCACGCTCGCGACCAACTCGACCTGGCAGAGCCAGACCGGTGCCGTCGATATCGAGGTTGCCACCGGTGACATCGAAATCATCGGCATCAACGCCGGTGCCAACGCCCAGAGCTACGGTTCAGTCGGTCCCGTGAACGCCTCCACCTTGGGTGGCGGCATCACCATGACCGGGGCGTTTGAGAACCTGGGCAAAGTGACCTTGCTCGCGGATCGCTATACCGATCCGGATACGGCCCCGGGACTCAATGACCCGCCCGTGGTTCTGAGTTCGGGCAAGGGTATCAGTGTCACGGTCGCCGTGCGCGGCCAGCACGACACCTTCAAGCTCACCTCGCTCGACGATCCCACCCCCGGCGCGGTCGCCAGCCACCCGGCTCCGATCAACGTCGATCTGGCCCTGTTTGGCCCGCTTGCGGTCGGGTCGAGCCACTCCCTCATGGCCAGCACCCAGCAGGGCACGATCACCGGACAGGTCAGGGCGGGCACCTACCTCCCGGCCAACGACGCGATTGCCGGTGTCTTCGCACCCCTCGGAGTGACCAACCAGGAGTTTCACATTGGCAAGGCCGGCAACATCGAGCTGACGAGCCGGTCGAACGACATCGACTTCAGGTTGACCACCACCGCCCCCGTCGCCCCCGTGGGTCCCACCGATCCGGTCTTCGTGCCTTCGATCGGAAATGTGGTCGCCACCACCGGCTCCAGCTACGCCCCGGTGAGCAGTGGCGCGGACACCCTCATTTCCAAGGGTGACATCCGCCTGGGCAACTTCAGCGTGGGCGCCATCGGGTCTATCACCGCCGCGACTACGACGGGAGACATCCAGCTGGATGGCGCGGCGAGCAATCTCATCGGGGCGATCACCCTCACCACGGCCCAGTATGTCGATTCGGACACCCTGGCGGTCATTGCCGGCGGAGCCGGATCGATCCTCCACTCCACCCACTACCAGGCCCAGCCAGCCGCTGCCGCCGTCCCCGGCGTCAGCCCGGCGACCCTGCCCACCGGGGTCACCGGCGGCGCCATCACCCTCACCGCCGGCGGCTCGCTCTCCGGCGCCAACCAGGCCGCCGGCAAGATCACCGACAGCGGCGATCTGACCAGCCTCTGGATTGACGACGGCGACTCCGTGATCGAACCCGGCGAGTTGTACACCGTGACGTTCGGCAGCGTCCGCATGTCGGCGACCGACGGCGAAATTGCCTTTCTCCGTCAGGCCACGGGACTGCTCAACTCCAAGTCCTATGGCGTCAAACTGCACGACGTGGCGCTGCTCACGACCGGCACCTCCAAGGTGGCCGGTTCCGGCAACATCACCCTCGGTGGCGGCGGCTTCTTCAGCGAAATCTCCTCGTTCGAGGCCACACCCCTCGAGGGCGACGTGATCTGGTCGGGAAACTACGAGGCGCCTCTGGTATCCGGAGTGACCCTGCACGCGCTGGACGGCGACGTCACCCTTTCCGGTGCGCTCAACCTCGGCCTGCCCAATGCCATCAACAGCCGCACGGCCAATGCGTCCCTGCTCGGCGTCACCCTCTGGGCCGACAACGGGGCCGTAGCCCTATCCGGCACCATTGGCGAGGCGATTGACTACCGGTCCGGTCTGCTCGCCCTGCCAGCGGGCTCAACCTCCGACACACGCACCGCCACCCTCACCGGCATCACCCTCCGCGCCACCAACGGCACCGCCAATGACCTCGCCACCGATGGCGTGATCAGTGTCACCGGCCGGATCGGCGGCAACGACGTCACCTGGATCGACCAGCTCGTGTTCACCTCACCGCTGGAGTCCGGGGACTCGACCACGCTGAGCACCAGCGCCAACGGCGTCTCCAATGTCGAAGCCTGGAACATCGGCACGCTCCAGTTCAGCGGTGCCACCACCCTCGCCAACGTAGGAATCGCTCCCAACATCAAGGCCGACGACTCCGCGACGACCCGCGCGCTGGTGGGTTCGGTGGTCTACCTCAACTCCACCACCTTCCTGCCGGTGGCGAGCACCCCGAGCACGCCCGGCTACGGAAGCGTACTCAATGCCATCGGCAGCCTTACCGTCAACGGTTCGTTGAGCGGTTCGGCGGCGGCGACACTGAAGACCGGCTCCGTGGGCGAGATTATGGCGTCCCAGATGGGCAACCTGCAGGTCACCACCGTGGCCGACCCCACCGCGACCACCCTCTACAGCGTTTCCAACCTCGACCTCCTCATCGCGCCGCAAAACGGTGAGCTGATCGCGGCGACTTCCTCGGCAAAGGCGCTCACCACCTACCAGACGCTGGACGCCTTTTCGTTGGGCAACGTGTCCATCGTCCAGTCCCTGCAGGGTCCCTCCACCGGCACCGCGCTGTTCTCCGGATCCAATGCCATCGTGGCCGGCGGAAAGTTGGGCAATCTCACCCTCACCGCGGTGCCCCAGGGCGGGGTGCAGGCCCCGCTCTTTCTCCCGGGAGCCAGCGCCAGCGCCTGGTTTGTCGTGGGTGACATCAATGGCAAACTCGGCACCGCCAACACCGAAGCGGCCTACGGACTCAAGACCACCAACGGCACGACCCTCGTGGCACTACCGACGGCCGTGATCCGGACCGGTGACATCACCGTGAACGTCGGCAGTTCCTACACGCCTCCCGCGGCGCAAGTGCCGGACATTGGAAATGCCGGCGGGGCGGGCGGGGGCGGCTTCGCCGTGGCGGTGGGTGTCGATGTCAACGGCGCGGGCAACTACCTCGGCGCGGGCGTGGTCACCGCGACGCGGATCAATTCCACCGGCCCCCGCATCCTCACCGGATCGGTGGGCGCGGTGAGCATCGCCAACGATGCGATCCGTCCCGACAACGACAGTATCGGAGCAGCGCCTACCACCGTGAACTCACCCGGTGTCATTGTCGTCGCTGGCGACGGCACGGCGACGCCCGAGATTGCCGATCTCGTGAACGAACTCACTCCGCCCAGCGTCCGCCCCATGAACGAAGGCGACTACTACACGGTGGGAGACGTCGACGGCAGCGGAGACGCCACCGTGAACGACGTCGTGGTCTACGTGATTTAGCCGGAACTCCCGCTCGTCCCTCGCCCGCCAGTAGCCGTGCGCCGATCCGGGGAGGTGGGACCGTCTCCACAGGAGGCGGTCCTCATCCCGCGGCTGCGCATACGCGTCAACTTAGCCACCGATCCAAGAGCGGTGTCTGGTGGAGGTGGGGTCGCCGACCCCGCGGGGATCGGCGTCGCCTGCAGCCTCCAGGCAACCGAGCCCCCTTTAAATGTCCCCGGGCTGATTGCATGCATGAAATTTCGCCGTCGATTGCTCCGCCCCAGGATGAGCCTAAGTAAAGGGATCAACCGACCGGGGATGTATACGAAGCCATGCAATGACAACGCTGTTTCGTGGCAATTGATTTTACAGGTGAAGAACTCCGTTGAATTGATGTAATATTAATTAATTCATCAACAATAGTTTCCGATTCCCGAAAGTTTCGCAGGCCAAACTCGGTTGGGCTCAAGATCGATATTGCGGGACACGTGCGAGAAAGTGATTGACCGTCATACACAGTCGTATTGCTCTGTATACACGTTAGGGTTTCCCAGCATTTCGGTCCCGAACCACACCAAATGAAAACTCGAGTAAACGCCTCCGCGGCTACGCGGTGGTTGTTGGCTTCGTGTGCGGCATTTCTTGCCGCCTCTGTCCCGAGCATCGCCCAAGTCGTCCCTCCGCCTGACACCTCAAAGGAGCCCAAAGAAGACAAGGCCTTGGAAATGTCGGCCTTTCGGGTCTCATCCACCCAGGACAGCGGTTACATCGCTACCACCGCGACGCCCTTCAAAACCAAGCAGCAACTGGTCGATATTCCGCAGGCCATCACGGTGGTGACGCGCGATATGATCGAGGACATCGGCGGTTACGACACCTCCGATATTGTCATCTACGCCGGCGCGATTCCCAAGTACCGCAGCGAGGCGTTTTCCCTGCGCGGAAGCAACACAGGTGTCACCTACGCGCTGATCGACGGTCAAATCGACCGTACCATCTTCATGGATCCCCTGTTCATCGACTCGTACACGGTGATCCGCGGCCCGGCCGCCCTCCTCTACCCGAACACCGCGCTGACGGGTGTGATCAACAAGACGACGCGCAAGCCTCTGCCCACGCCGCTCAATACGATCAACGCGCGCATCACTGACTACGGTCTCTACCGCGTCGAGGTGGACTCGACCGGCCCGATTCCAACCAAGGGAGAAGGCAAACTCAGCTATCGCGTCCTCGCTGCCAATCAAGGCGGTGACTCCTACTGGCAAAATGCCACCGACGACCGCATCGCTTTCCATCCGTCGCTGCAGTGGGACTACAAGGCGACCAGTGTGCTCGTGGCCTACGACTACAACGAGATTAAACGTCCCTCGAATCCCACCGGTGTCTTCACACCGGACGGCAAGGTCTTCACCGGCAATGGCCGCGACATGATCAACCTGCCTCCGGGCGCGATGGAAACGCACGTGCACAAGGGCGTGCGCGCCCAGCTGACCCACCAGTTCTCCACGAATTGGGAGGTCAAGGTCGGCGCCGACTACAACGCCCTGCGGCGGCATGGTTCGATTGTGCTCCCGATCGGCGGCGTCAACTACGTGGACCGGACCATCAGCTTCTTCAACCGCCGCAACCAAATCGACCTGGACCACTACTCCCTGTCGATGGACTTCAACGGCCGGTACAAACTCTTCGGGGTCGCGAATCAGAGCACCTTCGGCGGAGTCTTCACGGTGCAGGAGTCGGTCACCAAGCTTTGGGTGAACAACGATTTCTACAACGGCATCACCGCCGCGCGCATCATACGTCCGCTCGACAACCCGAGCGTCAACACGCTCCCGGTCAAACCTTACGACTCCTACACGGGATTGCCGAATACACGGTCGCGGGTTCGTTCGGATCTGGGCAACTTCTACCTGCAGCAGGTCGTGGACGTGATCCCGGAGCGCGTGTCGATCGTCGGTGGATATTCGCTCTACAGCAACGAGACGTCGAACAACCTCGACATCACCGTCCGTCCGGAAGTGGCCCAGATTGCCAAGTCCTTTGAGGAACTCCACCGCATCGGCCTGGTGGTCAAGCCGGTCAAGGGCATCGCGCTCTACGCGGTCGAGGCCAACACCTCCCTGCCCCCCACCACCTCCAAGCTCGCCAATGGCGGCGTCGTGCCGCCGGCCACGGGCAAGGGCAAGGAAGCAGGAATCAAGTTCGATCTCTTCGACGGCAAGCTGTCCTCCACGATCGCGTTCTTCAACCTGGAAACCACGGGCCTCACCGTCTTCGGCGGCACGCTGCCGGACGGCTCGCCCTATGTCATCCCGGTCGGCAAGCTGAGCCAGAAGGGCTTTGATGCCGATCTCTCGTGGCAGGTCACGCCGGAGATCCAACTCGTCGGCACGATCTACGACGGCAAGGTCCGCGACCAGGCCGGCCTGCCGGTGGATGACTCGTACACACAGTCCTGGAGCGTGTTTTCTCGCTACGACTTCCGCAAGGAAGGGTCGCTCAAGGGGCTCTCGTTCGGCGGCGGCATTTCCCGGGTCACGGGCCGCGTCGTCTCCTCCGCTGGTCTGACGTTCCCGGTCGGCGTGACCAAGCCCACGTTCATCAATGTGGAGCCGGGCACCCTGGTCGGTGTGTTCGCCAACTACAACCTGAACAAGAATTGGACGTTCCGCGTGCAAGTCGACAATCTGCTCGATGAAACCTACGCGGTCGGCATCAACGCCGCCTACCTGGTTGACCCGAGCCTGCCGCGCAACTTCACGTTCTCCACCAAGTACAAGTTCTGATCCGGGACCGGCCCACGCCGGCGCCTGTTCCCCCCGCTCCCGGAACCGTCACGGCTCCGGGAGCGGTCCGTCACTGTTCGTGCGGCGGCTCCCTCCTCCGCCGCACCGCCCTCCGGGGCGCATCTCCTTCGCGAACCACCCAGTCCGATGCAGCTTCCCGGTCCGGCGCTTCTCTTCGCCTGCCTCGCCACCTCCCTCGTGGGAGCCGAGGCTCGTCCGGCCATGCAGGGGTTTCAGCCCGGACGGATCGCGGCGCAGCTGGAGCGGGAGAGTCAGTTCGATGCCGCCCTCGATCGCTCCGACATCGGCACTTGGCTGGAACGGATGGCCGCCGAACCCAACCACGTCGGCTCGCCCCACAACCGAAGCAACGCGGAATTCACGCTGGAGCGGTTTCGCGAGTGGGGCTGGGACGCGGAGATCGAGACGTTTCACGTGCTCTACCCGACGCCGGTCGAAATGGCGGTGGAGCGCGTCGCTCCCTCCCCATTCACCGCCCGACTGCACGAACCCGCGGTGGCGGGTGACCGGACCTCGGACCGCACCACCTCCGCCCTGCCGCCGTACGCGGTGTATGGGGCCGATGGTGACGTCACCGCCGATCTGGTCTACGTCAACCAGGGCATGCCCGACGACTACCAGGAACTCGCGCGCCGGGGCATCAGCGTCCGGGGAAAAATCGTCATCGCCCGCTACGGTGGCGGCTGGCGCGGGCTCAAACCCAAGCTGGCCCACGAGCAGGGCGCGGTCGGCTGCCTGATCTACTCGGACCCGAAGGACGACGGCTATGGCGCGGGCGCCCCCTACCCGCAGGGCGGTTACCGTCCCTCCGACGGCGTGCAACGCGGCTCGGTGCTCGACATGCCGGTCCATCCCGGCGATCCCCTGACTCCGGAAATCGGTGCCACGGAGAAGGCGGCACGATTGCCGCTCGCCGAGGCCCGGACTGTCCTGAAAATTCCGGTCCTGCCCATTTCCTACGGCGACGCCCAGCCCCTGTTGGAGTGTCTCGAGGGCCCGGTCGCTCCGCCCGACTGGCGCGGCGCCCTGCCCCTCACCTACCGGCTCGGCCCGGGTCCAACCCGGGTGCACCTGCGCGTCAAATCCGACTGGAGCCTGAAAGCCATCCACACCGTGATCGCCCGGATACGAGGCAGCGAGGAACCGGATCGCTGGGTGCTGCGGGGCAATCACCGCGACGCCTGGGTCTTTGGCGCCTGGGATCCTCTGTCCGGACATTCCGCCATGCTCGCCGAGGCCAAGGCCCTGGGCGCGCTGGTGCGGTCCGGCTGGCGGCCGAAACGCACGATCGTGTACGCCAGCTGGGACGCCGAGGAACCCGGCCTGGTCGGATCCACCGAATGGGTCGAACAACACCGGGAAGAGCTGACTCGCAAGGCGGTGGCCTATGTCAACTCCGACACCAATACACGCGGCTTCCTGCGCGCCGGAGGCAGTCCCGCGCTCCAGGTTCTGGTCAGCGAGGTGGCCGGCCGGGTGCGCGACCCGCAACTGCCCATCTCCACCTTGGAACGGCTCCGGGCCAAACTCATGGTCGACGGCGAACGCAAGTCCGCCACGGAAGAGCAACGCGCCTTCGCCCGGTTCGCCACCCGGGAACCCACGGTGCCGCTGGTGCCCCTGGGCGCCGGCACGGATTTCACCGCCTTTCTCGATCATCTCGGCATCCCCGTGCTCAGCCTGGAGTATGGCGGGGAGGACCACGTCGCCGGCTGTTATCACTCGGCCTACGATTCCTTCGATCACTACCGCCGGTTCGGCGACCCCGGGTACCACTATGGCATCGCCCTCGCCCAAACCATTGGCCGGACTGTGATGCGACTCGCCGACGCGGATGTGCTTCCCTTTACGTATTCAATCATGGCTGACACCGTCGGCGGATACGTGACCGAGATCCGCGATGCCACCGAGGCGCTTCGCACCAGCACCGACCGGGTCAACCGCCTCATCCAAGCCCAGGCTTTCGCCCAAAGCGCGGATCCCGCGGAGGTTTACCGGCAGCCGGAGTTACGCGACCCCGTGCCCGCCCTGAGTTTCGCCGTGCTGGAGGAAGCCGTGCTTCGGCTGCAAACCCGGGCCAAGGCCTGCGACGCGGCCTTGGCCCAGGTGGCGAGCGGAGAACGCCGACTGTCCTCCAGCCAGCGATCCGAGCTGGAATCGCTCCTGCTGGGAGCGGAACGCGAGCTCACCGATCCCGCCGGGCTGCCCGGCCGTCCCTGGTATCGCCACCTGATCTACGCTCCCGGTCTGCTCACCGGCTACGGCGTAAAGACGATCCCCGGCGTGCGCGAAGCGATCGAGGAACGCCGGTGGGGTGATGCGGCCCACTTTGTCACCCACGTGGCGCAACACCTCGATCGCTACGCCGCCCGGCTTGATCGGATCACCACCTTGATCGTGACGCCCACCGTCGTCCTTGCCTCGGCCGCCGGCACACCCGCTGACCGCAACCCGCCAGCGAACCCGCACCCTTCCACCACGTCTCTCCCGTGAACTCCTCCGACCTTTCCCCCCCCAGCCGCCGCGCGTTCTTCCGCACCGCGGTGCTCGCCGCCGGCGCCGCCACCCTCAAACCCACGCCCTCCCCTGGCGCACCGGGGGACGCCACGCCGGCCCCGCCCGCGCCGGTGGGGTATCTGTGTTTCAGTCCCGACGAAGCCGCCTTTGTCGAGGCCCTTGTCGAGGTGATGTGTCCGGCCGACGATCTCACTCCCGGAGGAATCGACTGTGGGCTGGCTTTCTTCATGGACCGTCAGCTGGCGGGACCTTTTGGGAAAGGAGACCGGCTCTATCGTCGGGGACCGTGGCGTCCGGGTCGCCCGGAGGACGGCTACCAGTTGCCGCTCACCCCCGAGCAATTCTTCAAGGCGGGCATCAAGGCGGCCAATCAGGCCTGTCTCGCCGCCCATCGCCGACAGTTTCCCGAACTCACCGCCGAGGAGGCCGACCGCATGCTGCAGGCGTTCTCGACCGGCGATCTGAAGGCGCCGGTTTTCGCGTTCAGCGAGTGGTTCAACGACCTGGTCTATCCGCTCTTCACCCAGGCGTGTTTCGCCGACCCGATCTACGGGGGAAATCGCGGCAAGGTGTTCTGGAGCCTGATCGGTTATCCGGGCCTCCCGGCCGTCAACGGGCTCAACATGGTCAAGTATCGAGGCAAGCCCTACCCGGGAGCCCGTCCTCCAAAGTCAATCGAGGACTTCAGCTGAACCAACCGGCCTTCGCCCTCATGCTGCCGTTCGCCGACATCCGCTCCGCCCATCGCCTGCCATGGATTCGTCTCGGATGAAAATCCTCCCTGAACGTGCGGTGGTCATTGTCGGTGGCGGACTCGCGGCCGGGCTCGTCGCCCGCCAACTGGTCCGGCAAGGAATCGACACGCTGGTGCTTGAGCGCGGCGGCGACTCGCGCGGTGGGGCGGAGAGCAAGATCCCGAGCCAGCGGGATGAGCTGCGGTGGGACACCCGCCACGGACTGATGCAGGATGGGGCGCTGGAAACCTACACCCTGCGCCGTTCCCGAAGCGAAGCGTCGCTGCCGATGCGCCGGCTCAGTGCCTTCCTGCCTGGAACCGGGGTCGGTGGCGCCGCCAACCACTGGGGGGGCCAGACGTTTCGCTGGAACGACCACAACCTCGCCCTGCGGACGCGGTTCGAACAGCGCTACGGGCGCTCGGTCATCCCCGCGGACATGACGCTGCAGGACTGGGGCGTGACCTACGGGGAGCTCGAACCCTACCACGACCTGTTCGAGAAGCTCTTCGGCATCTCCGGCAAGGCCGGCAACCTCCGCGGCCAGATCCAGCCGGGAGGCAATCCGTTCGAGGCGCCCCGTCAGAACGAGTACCCGCAGCGTCCACTCGAAATCACCGAGGCAGGGCTGATCTTCAAGGAGACGGTCGAGCGGGAGTTCGGCTTCAAGCCGTATCCGTCGCCGGCGGCCAACTCGCCCGACCCCTACGTCAACCCCGACGGCATGCGCCTCGGAGCCTGCCAGTACTGCGGTCACTGCGAGCGGTTCATCTGCGAGGCCAACGCCAAGGGCACACCGGAGGTGCTGCTCTATCCCTGGCTTGAGCAGCAGCCCAAGTTCGAGTTGCGACGTCACTGTCACGTCACCGGACTCGACTTCGACCGGAGTTCGGGCCGCGTGCGCGGGGTTCACTACCTCGATCTCGCCACCGGTGAGAGTTTCCTGCAGCCCGGCGCCACCGTGGTGCTCGCCGCGTTTACGCTGACCAATACACGACTCCTGCTCTCCGCCGGCATCGGCCGGCCCTACGACCCGGAGAGCGGAACGGGCGTGGTCGGGAAAAACTTCTGTTACCAGGCGAACTCGGGCATCGCCCTCTTTTTCCCGAACCGCTGGCTCAACCCCTTCCTCGCCGCCGGCTGCACCGGCACGCTGATCGACGAGTTCAACGACGACAATTTCGACCACACCGGTCTCGGCTTCCTCGGCGGCGGCTACATTGGGGTCAATGTTTCCTCGGGTCGTCCAATCGGCCAGCGAAGGCTGCCCCCCGGAACCCCGCGCTGGGGCACGCGGTGGAAGCAGGCGAATGCGGAGTGGTACGCCCACACCTGCGCCATCGGCGCGCAGGGCAGCTGTTATCCGCATCGCGAGAACTTCCTCGACCTCGATCCTGACTACACCGACGCCTACGGCCAGCCACTCCTGCGGCTCAATTTTGATTTCCGGGAGAACGAGCTCAAGGTCTCCGCCTTCGTCACTGAAAAGTGCCGCCAGATCGGCCGGGCCATGGGCGCGGCCCACCTGGGTCCGGTCAGTTCGCGTACCGCTCCATTCGATACGCGGCTCTACCAGGGTTCACACGTCACCGGCGGCACCATCCTTGGGGCCGATCCCGGCACCAGCGTGGTCTCGCCCCGGCTCCAGCACTGGAACGCCGAGAATCTCTTCGTGGTCGGCGCCTCGGTGTTCGCCCACAACTCCGGTCACAATCCCACCGGCCCGGTGGCGGCGCTGGCGCTGCGTCTGGGTGACGACCTCGTGCGCTACCACCAGAAACCCGGCCGCCTGACATGAGCCCGACGACCGCGATTGAAGCCCGGAGGCCGCAGCTGCGGGTGAGTGTGACCCTAAGCGCGAACCAAACGCGGCGTCGGGTGGAGGTGGGGTCGCCAACCCCGCGGGCATTGGCATTGCGTGAAGAAATTGAACCACGGAAGCGGGACCGGCGGTCCCGTCGCAGCCTCACCGAGGTCACCTCCAACAGAGGCGCAGAAATGGGCCGACCTCGCATCTCACGTTGGCGCCCTTCCGGTGCTCGCCGGAGCCCCGTTGGATACAACCTGGAACCTGCCTGCGATGCACACTTTCTAGGATGAAAGCCCTGGCCTTGAACCTCACGCTGCTGTTCCTCGCGTACCTTCCCCTCGCGGCGGGGGGGCAGGCCACGCCTCCGGCGCCCGATCTGGAAAACGGCCGGCGCCTCTACGCCGCCTGCGCCGCCTGCCACAGCCCGGGCGCCCAGCCCACGGCCGGTCCGACCTTGGTGGGGGTGGTGGGACGCAAGGCCGGGGCGGTGCCGGGGTTTCGCTACAGCCGAGCACTAAAGAACGCGCGCACCACCTGGGACTTCTCCACCCTCGACCCGTTCCTCGCCGATCCCCAGGCCGCCCTGCCTGGCAATGCCATGCCTTTCCCCGGCCTGCCGGACTCCAAGGAGCGGGCCGATGTCATCGCCTACCTCAAAACCCTCAAGTGACCCGACTGTGAATCGAAAGCACTTCCTCGCCACCCTCGGCACCGGCGCACTCGGGGCCAACGCCCTGGCCGCTGCCGCCACCCCGACCGTCACCGCTCCGGCGGCGACCCAACCGCCCATGCCTGCTCTCGCTGATCTGCTTTGTCTCGACGACGTGGAAAAAGCCGCCCACGCGCTCATGCCGCCGCCGGTGCGCGACTTCATCGCCGGCGGCGCCGCCGACGAATTCACGCTGCGCTGGAATCATGAAAGGTATCAGGACATTCGTTTGAAACCCAAGGTCCTCCAGGACCTCTCCGCACTCGACTGCTCCCTGACGCTGTTCGGTCACCGGCACCGCATGCCCATCCTCCTTGCGCCGACCGCAAACCATCGCGCCGTGCATCCCGAGGGAGAACTGGCCACCGTGCGGGGTGCCGGCAAGGCCGGGGTCACCTTTGTCCTCAGCAGCGGCGCCAACACCAGCATCGAGGACGTGGCCAAGGCCGCGACCGAACCCGTGTGGTTCCAACTCTATGTCGCCAAGGACCGGGGCCTGGCCAAGGCGCTCATCGCCCGGGTCGAGGCCGCCGGCGCCAAGGCGCTCTGCGTCACGGTCGACAGTCCCCTCGACGGCCCCCGCAACCGGCAGAATCGCAACCCGCTGGTGCTGCCGAAAGGGGTCGGACATCCCCACTATGTCGGCATCAAGGAACCGTCCACGGTGGTGACCCTGGATGTGGTCAAGCCGGCCAATCTGCTCTGGCGCGACATCGAGTGGATACGGTCCCTGACCAAGATGCCCATGCTCCTGAAGGGCGTGATGAACCCGGCCGACGCCGAAACCGGCATCAAGCTGGGTGCGGATGGCATCATCGTCTCCAACCACGGCGGTCGCTGTCTCGACACCCAGCCCGCCACCATCGAGGCCCTGCCCCGCGTGACGGAACGCGTGGCCGGACGCGTGCCGGTCATTGTCGATGGCGGAGTCCGGCGCGGCACCGATGTGATCAAGGCACTCGCCCTCGGCGCGTCGGCGGTGCAGATCGGTCGTCCCTATGTCTACGGCCTCTCGGTCGGCGGAGCGGACGGCGTGGCCCATGTCGTGAAACTGCTGCGCCAGGAACTGCTCATGGCGATGTCGCTGCTCGGATGCGCCTCGCTCGCCGACATCAACCGGTCGGTGCTGTGGGAGTGATCCCCGGCCATTCCGTTTTCTCCTCCCCCCAGTTTGTTCTCACCACCTCAGACGTCTCCCCACCAATGAAGAAGATCCGTTTTGGAATCACCGGCTCCGGCTACATGGGTCGCACCCACGCCGAGGCCATCCGCCACCACCATGCCACCGCCGAGCTTGTCGCGATTTGGGGAGGCTCACGCGCCCCCGCGCTGGCGGAGCGGTGCGGTGCCGCCTACGAACCCACCCTCGAGGGCCTGATGGCCCGCGGCGACATCGACGCCGTGGTCATCACCACCCCGCACTACACCCATGTGCACGAGGTCATGCTCGCCCTCGAAGGCAACAAGCACGTGCTGATTGAAAAGCCGATGGCCACGAAGGTGGAGGACTGCGACCGCATGCTTGCCGCCGCGGCCCAGCGCGGCCTCAAGACCGGCGTGGCGCACAACCTGCGTTTCCGGATCAACCTGCCCAAGGTGCGCGAACTGGTCCAAACCGGTGCGATCGGACGTATCCAAAGCATGCAGTTCAGCATGTTCCGCCAGCTCGCCAACGCGGGAAACTTCGGCGGCAACAAAATGGGCTGGGTGAACCAGCCTGAAACGATCGGTTTTGTCATCGATGGACTGCCCCACGGTCTCGACGCCATGCGCTGGGTCACCGGTGCCGAGGTGGTCCGGGTCGCGGGCCTCTCACGCACCTACACGCCCGGGCGTCCGATCGAGGACACCACGGTCGGCATCATGGAGTTCTCCAACGGAGCCATCGCCTCCGTGCACACCACCATCGCCTCGCATGGCGATTTCCATGGAGAGATGGCGCGGCTTTGCCTCCTCGGCAGCAAGGGAAGTCTCAACATGGACGGCTTCGGCGACCTGCACATGACGGACCGGGAGAAGGGCTGGCGTCTGATCTCCACCCAGCCGCCGGTCATGGCGGACGATCCCGAGTCCGCCTTCAAGATTGGCCGGATGAAGGCGTTTCAGGATCAGATCCAATCCTTCATCGATCGTATCCACGGCAAACCGTCCGACGTGGCGACCGGTGCGGACGGCCGGTCCGGTCTGGCCGCCTGTCTGGCCATGCTCACCTCGTCGAACGAGGGACGCTTCGTCGACTTGCGTTGAGCCTGCCATCGATCCTCTGCGCCCGATGCCTCCCGCCCCTCCGTCCCATTCCGTCCACCCGCGGATCCTCTTCAACACCGACATTCCGTACCGACTGAGCGCCGACGAACGCGCGGGCCTGCTCGCGGCCTGTCCAGGAGTGGAGATCGTGGAGGCCGGGGTCACACCGGGAGCACCGCCACCCGACCTGAGGGACGTCACCATCCTTGTGACGGACCTCGCGGTGCCGCCCGATTTGGCCGCGTGTCCCCACCTGGAGTGGATTCAACTCGTCTCCGCCGGAGCCAATCAGGTCACCCACCACCCGGTGGCCGCGACCCGCATTCCGGTGACGACCTCGAGCGGCTTGCACGGGGTGCCCATCGGCCAGTTCGTCACCGGCGGGCTCCTCCTGCTCGTGCATCACTTTCCGGAGCTGGCCGCGGCCCAGGCGACACGGCGGTGGCCGGCCGACCGCTGGTCGCTGCGCGGCACGCTCCTGCGCGGCTGCACCGCCGGGATCATCGGCTATGGCAGCATCGGCCGGGAGTGCGCGCGACAATTGCACGCGCTGGGACTGCGGATCCTCGCCCTGGATCCGGCCGGACGACGGGACGATGGTTATAATCACTGGCCGGGCACTGGAGATCCCGAGGGACTTCTGCCCGAGCAGTGGTTCACGCCCGACCAGTTGGACGAGTTGCTGCCGCGCTGTGATGTTGTTGTGGTGGCGGCCCCGCTCACTCCCAAAACCGCCGGCATGATCGGAACCAGGGAACTGGCCCTGCTGCCTGCGGGAGCCCGGCTCATCCTCATTTCCCGGGGCGGGATCGTCGGGGAACGGGCGCTCGCCGACGCCCTCCTCTCGGGTCATGTCGCGGGCGCGGTGGTGGATTGCTTCGAGCAGGAACCCCTGCCCCCGGAGCACTTCTTTCACGACACACCCCGGCTCATCCTCACCCCCCACATGGCGGGTGCGTTCGAGGGCTTCTGGCCGGCAATGATCGGCTTGTTCACCGAAAACCTGCGACGCCATCGTGCCGGTCTGCCGCTGCTCAACCAGGCCAACAAACGACTCGGCTACTGACCCGTCGTCGCCCCTGACTCATGGCCGATTCGCCCGCCACCTCCCGCTCCTCCCCCTGGGTGCTTCCCAAGGGAGCGTGGATCGCCGTCGCCCTGCTCTGGCTCGCCGGCGGCTCCAACTACCTGACGCGGACGATGCTCACGACGATGCGGGGATCGATCATGGAGGAGATCCCCATGACCGAGGCGCAATTCGGTCTGCTCACCTCGGCTTTCCTCTGGATCTATGCCCTGGTCAGTCCGTTCGGCGGCTTCTTTGCCGACCGTTTCAGCCGGCGCCTCGTGGTGATCTGCAGCATCTTCGCCTGGTCCACCATCACCTGGCTGACGGCCTCGGTGAAGACCTTCGAACAGTTTCTCTTGCTCCGAGCGCTGCTCGGGTTGAGCGAAGCCTTCTACATCCCGGCGGCGGTGGCGCTGATCGTCGATTTCCATCGCGGGACCACCCGCGCGCTCGCCGCCGGCATTCACACCACCGGACTCATCTTCGGTTCAACCATAGGCGGCCTGGGCGGCTGGCTGGCCGAGGACCACAGCTGGAGCTATGCCTACACGGTCATCGGCCTGCCCAACCTCGCGTTCGGTGTGCTCCTGTATTTCTTTCTCCGTGACGCCCCTCGCGACACCGGCGGAGACGCGGCTGCTGCAAACCCCGGGCAGACGATTTCATTCACGGCCGCCATTGTCAGCCTGGCCCGGACGGGCTCATTCTACTACGTCATCGCCTGCTGGTGCCTGCAGGGAGCAGTCGGTTGGATGATCATTGGGTGGATGCCCACCCATATGAGCGAACAGTTCTCGCTCGGACAGGGGGCAGCCGGCTTCTCCGCGCTCGGCTACGTTTATGTTACCCAGACACTCGGCCTGCTGGTCGGCGGCGTGTGGTCAGACCGCTGGAGCCTGACGCAGCCGCGAGCGCGCGTGATCATCCCGGCCGTGGCATTTCTGGTCGCCGCGCCGGCCTTCTGGATGACGGGCACCTCGAACCTGATCGCCTTCACGATACTCAGCCTGGTGCTTTGGGGCCTGGCGGAAGGATTCCTCGGCGCCAACATGATGCCCATCATCTGCCTGGTCGTGGACTCCCGCTACCGGGCAACCGCGCTCGGCGTGCTCAACGGCTTCACCGCCATCTGCGGCGGCCTGGCAATCTATGGAGTGGGCGCCCTGCGCGACGCCAAGATCGGCATCACCCTCATCCTCGTCTTCGCCGGAGTCGGCGTTATGCTCTGCGGAGTCACCCTTTGGAGGGTGAACCTCGCCCTGAAACGCCGCGAGCGCCCCCTACCATCCGCATAGCCTCCAAACTCCCCCGACGTTCACCCCCTTTGCCATGTCCACTTCCTCCCTTTCTTCCTGGCGCGAGGGCACACCCGCGCCCCTGCCCCGCGCCGGGTGCGCGGCCGGCGTCATCGGCGGCCGACTCGTCGTGGCGGGCGGCACCTACTGGCGCGACGGCCGCAAGTTCTGGTGTGAACAAACCGACGCCTACGATGTCACCACGCACCGGTGGCTCCCGCAGCCTCCCCTGCCGCAACCGCGCGGCGACGCGCCGGCTGTCACCCTGGGCGGAGTGCTGTACATTCTCGGAGGAGGCGTGGACGGCCCGCCCGTGGACTCCGTGGTGAGCTTTGATGGCGAGGCCTGGTCCCAACCCTCCGCCATGACCCTCCCGTCGGCGCGCCGGTCCTCCGCGGCGGCGGTGGTGAATGGCACGATTTTCCTTTTGGGAGGCCTGGCAGGCACATGGACGGACTTTGCCTCGGCCACCTCCACCGTCTGGTCCGCCCGCCCGGGCGAAGCCTGGACCGTGCGCGCGCCGCTGCCTGGTGCCGCCCGCTTCAACGCGGCGGTGGGAACCGTGGGAGAACGGATCCTGGTCGCCGGCGGCTGCTCGGCCGTCGACGGCAAGGTGGTCAACCTGGATGACATTCTCGCCTATGACCCGCGCACGGACCGGTGGTCCACCGTTGGTCGACTTCCCATGCCCCTGCGCGGCGCCTGCGGTCTGGTCGACGGAGAACGCTTGTTGGTCGTGGGTGGATACACGGACCGCTTCCTCACCCAGATTCTCGCCGTGCAGGGCACCACCGGTGCCGTGACCACGGCGGGCGAGCTGCCGGTGGGACTGGCCGACACGCGTTTTCTCCGCGTGGGTCCTCACATCGTCGGCGTCACAGGGGAAAACGGCATCAAGCAGCGCTTCCCCGGAACCCTCATCGCCGTCGAACCCGCCCGCCCTTCCTGACCTTCCATGAAAATCACCGCCGTCAAGACGTACCTGCTGCAGCACCCGATGACGAAGCCCACCGGCCCGTCCAACTTCTACTACCGCACCCGCACCACCCTGATCATCAAGATCGAGACGGACGAGGGTCTGGTGGGCTGGGGAGAGACCGTGGCCTTTGCCGGCATCCGCCAAATCATCGAGGACCAATACGGTGCCATCCTCATCGGGCGCAATCCGACGGAGCACCGGGCGCTCTGGCGCGAGTTGTGGGGACAGAATTTCGGCAACGGCGTCGCTCTCGGCGGCCTCGACATCGCCCTCGACGACCTGCGCGGCAAGGTGCTCGGACTGCCGGTGGCCGAACTCTACGGCGGCCGCCTGCGCTCCCGCGTGCAGGCGTACGCATCGGCCATGAACTACATCGAGGGCGAGGATCCTGCCGAATATTATCCCGTTGAAGCCACCCGGCTCGTCGAGCAGGGATTCCGCGCCCTCAAGATGCGCATTGGCGGGCAGCCCATCCCCAAGGACCTCGCCGCCATCAAGGCAGTGCGCAAGGCGGTCGGACCCGACGTCAAGCTCATGGCCGACGGCAATGGCGCCTATGCCCTCGGCACCGCCATCAAGATGGGACGAGAGCTGGAGCAGCAGGACTACTACTGGTTCGAGGAGCCCTTACCGCAGTGCACGCCGGACTATCCTGGATACGAGGTGCTGGCCGCCAAACTCGATATTCCCATCGCCGCCTGCGAGGGACTGACCGCCCGGGGTCGCTTCAAGGAAGCGCTGAGCCGGCGCGCCATGGACATTGTGCAACCAGACGTCGCCCTGGCCGGGGGCATCGGTGAGTGCCTGTTCGTCGCCGAGATGGCGCGACTCTGGGGCGTCCTCTGCATGCCCCACTGCTGGGCCGGCGGCATTGTCATTGCCGCATCCGCGCACCTCATCTCGCTCCTCCCGGACTCCTCCTGGGGACGCACCACCGAGCCGCCCATGCTGGAGCTGGACCAGGTGGAAAACCCGTTCCGCGAACAACTCCTCGCCACGCCGCTCGAGATCAAGGATGGACACGTCACCGTGCCCACCACCCCGGGCCTCGGCATTGAGGTCGACGAGGAACGCCTGCAGTACTACGCCCGACGCGGTCCTTGAGGCCGCCACCCACTGAACCGCAGGCATTTGCAGTGTCCGAGCCTCAGCCGGAACCATGCAATTGAACCACGAATTGACACGAATCTACACGAATGAAAACAGGGACCGAGCGTTGCGAGGGATTGGTTCACTTTTCGGTGAGGTAGATTTAGGTGCTCAAGTCTTCGGATCTCAGTCCCGATTCGTCCCGCGTCCGCGGGATTCGTGTCAATTCGTGGTTTCTCGTCTGAATGATTGCAGCTTAGGCTAACGCGCCTCCGCGACCACGGGACGGATCAACCCGGACAAAAACAGGGTGTGCGAGTGGGGGCCTTCGCCTGGAAGGTGAAGGCCTTTGATTGCTCCAAATCCGTGTTTGTCTGTGTCCATCCGTGGTTTATGAACGGATGGATTCGTCGCAACGGGTGAAAATGGTACGAACCGGGCAGGTCAAGAAGTCCCGGCTGACCGCAACCTCGGCGTGACACCTGAGCGAAGAGCTGATGGCCTCGGCGCCGCCTGCTCGCCCTCGACCGGAACCAACCAACCGAACCAAGAATTGACCCGAATCTACACCATTGAAGTCAGTCACGGAAAGATGCGCACGGCCGGTTTTCCGTAAGGAGAATTGAAGTCAGGTTCTCGACT
>JAXMHM010000023.1:0-143807 GCA_046346755.1 Opitutaceae bacterium
AGTGCTGCGCGCAGGAGTGGGCGCAGCCGGTGAAGTGCAGATTGATGGGATGCTCTAAGTTGCGCCGTGTGCTGTCGAGATGGCGGGCCAGCGCCAGCGCATGCGCCTTGGTGTCGGCGGCGGCGTACTTGCAGCCGCGACTGCCGGTGCAGGCCACGATGCCACCGGTGGTGGACGACGGTTCGGTTTGAAAACCGTGACGACGCAGCTGTCGCTTTACACTGTCAACCAGCGCGTCGGGCAGGTGAGGGACCATCACCGTCTGCCAGACCGTGAGCCGCAGTTCGCCTTTGCCAAAGTTCGTCGCCACCTCGGCGAGGGCGTGCATCTGTTTGGCGGTCATGCGCCCGGCGGGTACACCCAGGCCCAGGTAGTTCAGGCCGCGCTGCGCCTGCTTGTAGGTGCCGAGCCAGCCGTGCTTGAGCACCGGGCGCCGCGGCTCACACGCGTCCAGCGGCACTGCGCCGAGGGGAAACGCGAGCCGCTTCCGGGTCTCATCAAGGAAGCGCTCTACTCCCCAGCGCTCGAGCAGGTACTTGAGCCGGGCCTTTTTTCGATTGGTCCGATCGCCGTTTTCCGCAAAGACACGAATCATGGCCGTGGCGACCGCGACGGCCTCGGAAGGTTTGATCAGGAGACCCGTGTCACGGGCGAAGTCACCGTGCCCGGTGATCCCGCCGAGTTGGACCCGGAAATACACGCCGGGTGGCACGTCCGGTGGAGCCTTGCCCCCGGCCGGGGCCGGAACGCGCACGGCGACGAAGGCAATGTCGTTGGTATCGGTCGCGGCACTGACTGAACCGCCGGAGTCGAATGCCACGTTGAACTTGCGGGGCAGTCCGTAGAGGTCGCGGTGATTCAGAATGGTGTGGTGCAACCCCTTCGCGTAGGGACGCACATCCAGCAGCTCGTCGCGGTCAAAGCCGCTGGTCGGTGTGGCCGTGACATTGCGGATATTGTCCGCTCCGCTTCCGCGCGAGGTCAGACCGAGATCCTGCACGCGTGTCAGCACGGTGATAATGTCGCGGGGACGAAACTCCCGGATCTGCAGATTACCCCGGGTCGTGAGGTCGGCGTAGCCGCCCCCGAGGTCGGCCGCGAGGTCGGCCAGACCGTGCAGTTGATGGGCCTTCAGTTCGCACGCGGGAACGCGAAGACGCAGCATGAAGCTGTCCTGGGCCGGCGCGACATAGAAGAGCCCGTGTGTCTTGAACCGATACGTGTGCTCGGGATCCGGCATCTGGTCGGCTTCAGCATGGCGAATCAGGCGCTCCCACGCGTCGAGAGGGTTCTCCGCCTGCTTCCACCGCTCTTCCTTGCACAGGTCGGACAGGGGCGTGCCATGGACAGTAGGTTCTTCCGCCGCCGGTGCGGCCAGGTTGCCACCCACGGACGCGCCCGGTGTGGCGGTGAGCAGACCCGTGGCCGTCTGTCCGACGAAGGCCAGCGGCGCGGCCGCAGCCACGCCGGCGAGGAAGCCCTGCAGGTATTCCTTCTGTTCCGGAGTGAAAGTTCCGGTGGGCGGAGTCGGCGGGGTGGTGGTGGTCACGGAAGTGGCGACAGATTCAAGGGTCCGTCGGATCAGAAGTTGAAATTGGTCTGGAGGTAACCGTAGTGCGCGTCCTTCGAACCCACGGCGGAGAGCGACTCCTTGATGTAGTCACCGCGGAAGTAGCGACTCAGTCCGATCTCCAGCTGGGCCGAGGGGGTGAAGGCCCAACCGACCACGATATCGAGTTCCTGGCCGAGTGACCGACTGTAGGACGGGTTGATCCGGTAGCCCCGACCGGAGGCAACGGCTGCCCCGGTGAAGTTGCGCGGCACGCCCGCAACGTTGTACCAGTAGTCATTGGTATCCGAAAGTGCCTGCACATGGGCCTCGATCGCCACGCTGAGGTTGGAGCGCGGCTTCAGGGTGTAGGCGATCCGGAGGTCGTGCAGGTTCTGCAGGCTGCTCAGATCCATGTAGCCATAGAACAGGTGATTGGTCGGGAAGAGATTCTGGAAGGTGCCGATCGTTCCATCCGCCGCATTGCGATCACCGGAACCGAAACTGTAGAGTACAGAGAGCCGCGGCTGCGCGGTGAGATCACTCCAGGTGTAGCCGGCCTGCAGCACGAGGGCGTAGGCCTTCAAATCAAGGCGGGGAGCGGCCAGCGCGGCGGCGACCGGCGTGGCGGGGAAGACTGCAGTCTTGTTGCCGAATTGGTAGAGCGCTTCGACGCCGTAGTCCCAAGGGCCGTAGGCCAGGGGTTTCGATCGCACCCGCACGCCGGCGGTGTAGGTGTCCTGGGGGGCCGGGAAGCGAAACGGGGCCGGAACGCCGGACCAGTCGTCGGTGACGATGCCGCGGGCGACATTTCGCGCGTAGAGGTAACCTTCCACCACCTCGTTTCTCGCGAGGGTCGGGAAATTGAAGTAGGCTCCTGAAAAGAGATCCTGGAAGTTGGCGGTGTTGAGGTTGCGGTGATCGTTGGCGACCACGCCGCCGCTGAAGAGGTCCACGCCAAACGCGGCCGCCTGGTACCGCACTTTGAGGGCGTCGAACGTGCGGGCGTTGTTGTTCCAGCGGAAGTGTCCGACCAGGCGCTGGTCCCCGTACACGAGTTCCTGGCGTCCCACCTTCAGCGAAACGGGGAACTCCTTGTGGTTGCCCAGGAGCACAAAGGCCTGGTGGAGGTCGAGCGCGCCGTCGCGTTCCGTCAAGCCCTGCCCGGGCGCGGTGGCGGCGTAGCGCTCATCGCCATACGAGTAACTCGAGCGCCCTTCGAGCGTCGCGGCGATCCACTTGCCGGTGAAGCCGACGCGGGGCATGAGCCGGTAGAGCAGGTAGGCGTTGTCGGTGTCGTCCTGGGGGCGCTCCGAAAAATCCCAATTGGAACCGGCATCCGTGAAGCCCGCCCCCTGCTTGGATTCGTAGCGCAACCGCAGGCTGCCGCCGATGTCCCACACCGCCAGGTAGGGATCGCGGGAGCGGAGATTCTCATTCATGAAGCCGGGAAACGGTCTCGGCGGAGGTGGCGGTGCATACTGGGCGGTGGCCGGGCCCAGGCCGAAGGCAAGGCCGAGAACGATGGTCAGGAGGGAGTGGTGGGTGGTCATGGTCGGGAGGCAGGCAGAGGGGGGATCAGGTGGTGAGCGCCGCCGTCAGGAAGCGGCGCAACCGGGTCGGCGAGAGGCGGGGCTGCGCCGCTGCGACGACCTCGGGCGGCGCCGCCGGGGGTGTCGCGGAGGCGGAACGTTCGGGGCGGAGATGGGAACGTTCCTCGAGGAAGGTGATGAGGTGTTCGCGCAGTTCGTAGTAGCGCGGATCCTCCAGGAGCTGCTGCCGCGAGCGCGGGCGCGGAAAATCAACCTTCAGGATGTCGCCCACCGTGGCCTCGGGCCCGTCCGTCATCATGACAATGCGGTCGGAGAGGAACAACGCCTCGTCGACATCGTGGGTGACCATGAGCGCGGTCTTCTGGTCACGTTGCCACAGGTCGAGCAGGACCTCCTGGAGTTCGTAGCGCGTGAGCGAATCCAGCATGCCGAAAGGCTCGTCGAGCAGGAGCATCTTCGGTTGAAGGGCGAAGGCCCGGGCAATGCCGCACCGCTGCCGCATGCCTTGGGACAACTCCGCGGGACGTTTGTCCTGGGAATCGGCGAGACCGACCAACGCCAGGTAGTATTCGGCAATCTGACGACGCTCGCGGGACGATGCGGTGTAGTAAACCTGATCGATCCCGAGCATGACATTTTCGAAGGCCGTGAGCCACGGCAGCAAGCAGGGCGCCTGAAACACCACCCCTCGGTCGGGGCCGGCTCCCACCACCTCTTTGCCGGACAGGATGATGCCACCGGCGGAGACGTCGGTCAGCCCGGCGACCATGGAAAGGACGGTGGATTTTCCGCAGCCGGAGTGGCCGATGAGGGTGATGAACTCGCCCTTGCGCACGGCAAGATTGAAGTCCTTCACCACGGTCAGCTGGCCTTTCGGGGAGTCGAAGGACTTGTGCAGACGGGAGAGTTCGAGGAAGTGGCTCATGGGAGGAGGGGACGGGCAACGGATCAGCCGCTGACGACGATCTCGCGTTTCTCTTCGTTGGGACGCCGCGGGGGGCGACTGACCCGGGGGAGCTCGAGATCCTCCGGCAGAATCTCCGGCAGGATCAGCTTGCGCGTGACGGCAGTCCGGCGGGCGTGGCTGTAGCCGAGCAGTTGCTGGGTGACGTGGGCGCGCAGGCGTTTGAACTCAGGTTCATGGTTCAGCGCCTTGCGGTCGCGGGGCCGGGGGAGATCCACCGTGATGGGAGCCCCGAGTTGCGCGCCCGGGCCCAGTGTGAGGGGGATGATCCGATCCGCGAGCAGCAGACCCTCGTCGACGTCGTTGGTGATCAGCACGACCGTCTTCTGGTTTTCCGCCCAGATGTGGGCGATTTCGTCCTGCAAGGTGCCCCGGGTGAGGGCGTCCAGCGCGGAGAGCGGCTCATCGAGCAGCAGGATGCTGGGATCAATGGCCAGTGTCCGCGCCAGGGAGACGCGCTGCCGCATGCCGCCGGAGAGCTGGCGCGGCAACCGGTCGCGCGCGTGGGTCAGCTTGACCATGGCGATGTGGCGGTCGACCTGATCGCGCCGCTGCTGGGACGTCCAGGAGGGGAACACCTGGTCGACGGCAAGTGCGATGTTCTCGGCCACTGTCAGCCATGGCAGCAGTGAGTAGTTTTGAAAGACAATCCCGCGGTCCGGCCCCGGGCCGGTGATGCGTCGGCCCTCCAGCAGCACCTCGCCCGAGTCCGGCACCAGCAGCCCGGCCATGAGCGACATCAATGTCGTCTTGCCTTGTCCGGAGTAGCCAACAATGGCGACAAACTCGCCCTTTTCGAGCGACAGGTTGACATCGCGGAGCACAGAGTGCGTACCGTGGCTCTTGCAGACCTTGCGAAGTTCGAGGAAGGACATCGGCGTGACGGGTCAGGCGACGGACTTGAATCGCGACTCCACCAGCGACATGAGCCGGTCGAGCACGAAGCCGATGATGCCGATGGTCAGAATCGAGAAGATGATGTTTCCGTAGTTGGAATTATTATACTCATTCCAGAGAAATGCGCCCACGCCGGTTTTCCCGGTGAGCATCTCGGCGGCAACGATCACCAGCCAGGCGATGCCGAGCGACAGGCGGAATCCCGTGAACATGTAGGGCAGGGTGGCCGGCACCATGATCTTGAAGAGCATCTTGGTGCGGGAGAGCTTCAGCACCCGCCCAACGTTGAGAAAATCCTGAGGAATGGCGCGCACGCCGACGGCGGTGTTCAGAACCGTCGGCCACATGGCGCAGATCGCGATGGTGAAGAGCGCGCCGTACTCCAGCGCTTCCTTTCCGGCGTTGTAGAACAAGGCGATCCCGAGTGGCAGCCAAGCCAGGGGTGAAACCGGACGAAGCACCTGGATGATGGGATCAAAGATCCGGGTGAAGGTCTTGGAGAGCCCGAGGCAGAAACCGATGGGCGTTCCAATGATGAGTGCGAGGAAGTAGCCCTGCGCGACGAGCGAAAGCGAATAGCCGGCGAGTCGGAGAATGCCCTGATCCTGTTCCCCGCGTTTTGCGAACGGTTCCAACACGTACGGTTTGGCCACCTCCCACGTGGCGGTGGGAGAGGGCAGCGTGGCGGCGATGGTGCTGAGGAACATCCAGAAGAGCAGGAAGGCGGTGAAACCGACGAGCGCGTAGCCGACGGTCCCCAGGAAGGTGCGGAGCTTTGGATTCATACTGTGCTTCGGTATCACCCTTTCAGTGACTTGACGGCGGCGCCGGTGGCGTAGTCCTCCGGCTTGGCGGGATCGAACGGAACACCGTCGAAGAGGCTGAACGGGGAGAGATCGACCCCATCGTGGGTCACGCCGATTTCCTTCATGGCTTCGGCATAGAGATCGGCCCGCACGACCTTGCGGGTGATGCCGGCATAGTCCGGCGTACCGGTCACCATGCCCCACCGCCGAAACTGGGAGAGCCACCAGAGTGCATACTTGTCCTGCGGGAAATTGCAGTTGCGCCGGGAAAAGTGCATGGGGTGCTCGTCGGTCATCGTTCGTCCATCGCCGTAGTCGAGCCGTCCGAGCAGTCGGCCGAGGAGGATTTCCTTGGGACAGCCGATGTAGTTGGCCCGGGAGACGATGTCGCACTGCTCCGGCCGGTTTCCGAGATCGTCGAGCCAGACGGAGGCATCGTGCAGCGCCTTGAGCACCGCCTTGACGGTCTTGGGGTTGCGGGTGGCGAACTCCTCGGTGAAGGCGCAGACTTTCTCCGGATGGTCGCGCCAGAGGTCCTGGGTCGTCACGGAGGTGTACCCGATGTTGTCGGCAATCGCCCGGGCATTCCACGGTTCTCCGACGCAGAAGCCGTCCATCTTGCCGATCTTCATGTTCGCCACCATCTGCGGGGGCGGGATGGTGATCAGATTGACGTCCTTGTCGGGATGGATACCGCCCGCGCCCAGGTAGTAGCGCATCCACATGGCGTGGGTGCCCGGGGGGTAGGTCATGGCGAAGGTCAGGGGTTCGCCCAGGCTCTTGGCCTTCTGCACAAAAGGCATCAGCGCCTTGGGATCGGCTCCGACCTTGCCCTTGAGGTCGCTCTTGAGAGTGATGGCCTGGCCGTTGCGGTTGAGCAGCCAGGGGATGACCATCGGCTTTTTTGGAGATCCCGCCAGACCCATGGTCGAGGCCAGCGGCATGCCGAAGAGCATGTGCGTCGCCTGGGTTTCGCCGGTGGAGAGCATGTCGCGGATCGCGGCCCAGTTGGCGCCCTTCTTGATCACCGAGTTGATGCCGTATTTCTTGAAGAAGCCCTTTTCGTGGGCGATGACGATGGGTGAGCAGTCGGTCAGGGCAATGAAGCCAAAGGCCACATTGGGCGATTCCGGGGCGTCCGAGCCCAGGTCGGGCGCGGCCCAGGCCCGCGGCAGGTGGGACAGGAGAGCGGTGGCGCCGAGGGCGCGGGTGCCGGTGGAGATAAAGGCGCGACGGTTGAGCCGGCGTGGGTCGTGATCAGACGAGCGAGGCGTGAACTTCATCATGGCGAGTGGTGGTGTGGCGTTGAAGGGCTTGGTGAAAGAGGTCCGAGCGAAAGGTCCGGAAACCCAGGTCGGATGGCAGAGCGGCGGCTCCGCCGGGAACCAGGCCGGCCCGGGCGAAGTGATCGATCAACCAGCTGGCCCGGGCGGCGGTTGGATCGTTGGCGTGCTGGCGATGGAAGAGGACAAAGTCCGTGGCATCCGAGGTGCGGCCATGGCCGTACGCGTAGGGTCCGACCAGCCCGGCGGCGATGACGCGCTCGGGTACGTTCAGGTACTCGCGACGCGCCAGCAGGCGGGCCAGTTCAGGGCGAAAGGAGGGCTCGTCACATCGCCGGGCCGCGTCGTGCAGGGCCCGCACGAGGGCGAGGTGCTCCGCATGGCGACGCTCGGCGAAGTCCGTTCGGACCATGAACACCTTTTCCGGGTGTCCCGGGCTGAACTCGCGGCTGGTGGCCACGGTCCAGCCGAGCTTTTCCCGGACCGCCAGGGAGTTCCAGGGGTCGCCCGCGCAGTACCCGTCGATCGTTCCCGCGGCGAGGTTGCGGAAGAGCTGGGGCGGAGGCACGACCACGATGCGCACATCCCGGTCTGGATGGATGCCCGCCGCCCGCAGCCACTCCACCAGGTGAATCCGGTGGGAGGAATGGGGATACACGACTCCGAGCACATAGACGCGGCCCGGACGGACGCGGTGGATTTCCTCGCGCAGCGTGGTGGCGTCCCTCACGCCCGCCGCCCAGAGTCCCTCGGACAGGGTGATGCTGTTGCCGTTGAGATTGAGCACGCACGCGGTGAGACAGGGAGTGGGGCGGCAGTTGAGACCGAGCGTGGTGCCCAGCACCATGGCACCCAGGGCGTGGGCGCCGTCGAGTTCTCCGGAGATGATCTTGTCACGGATCGTGGCCCAGCCGACCTCGCGTCGTAGTTCCACCCTTACACCCTCGCGGCGAAAGAAACCCTGCTCGTGGGCGACGATGAGCGGAGCAGCGTCGTTCAGGGCAATGAAGCCGAGCCGCAGCGCCGCCGTCGAGGCGGTGTGGTCGATTTTGCTCGGGAGAGTGGCCATGCGCATGTGCCCCTCCTCCTAGCCGTCGCAGTGCCATCAGTGCCGATGGCGCGATAAATGCTTTTCAAACATTTAATGACAATGATGAGCCTGATTCATGTATGAAACCCACGCTCGACAGCCGGCAGTTGCTGGCTTTTGCCACCCTGGCACGTCGCGGGAGCTTTACCCAGACCGCCAAAGATCTGTTTCTGACTCAGTCCGCGGTCAGCCATGCGATCAAGGCGCTGGAGGAGGAGGTTTCGACGCGACTCTTCGAACGTGTTGGCAAAAAGGTCTTTCTCACGCAGGCGGGCGAGCAGTTGCTCCGCCACGCGGAACGCATCCTGAGGGAGATGCAGGATGCGCGCACGGGGTTGAGCGACCTGCAGAACTGGGGACACAGCCGTCTCCGCGTGGGAGCGAGTCCCACGGCTTGTCACTACCTGCTTCCCACGGTGCTGCGGGAGTTCAAGCAGAGTTTTCCCAAGTGCGTGATTCGGATCGAGCCGGGGGATGGGCCGAAAATGGTCGAACTTTTGCACAGCAACCAAGTCGATCTGGCACTCATGCTCGAACCGTTCGAAGACGACGGGGTGTCCTTTCGGAAGCTCTTCGAGGATGAACTGAAGCTCCTGGTGCCGCCGACCCACCCGTGGGCGCAACGTGGCAAGGTTTCCCGCGACGAGATCGCGGACGAGACCTTCATTCTCTATAACAAGAACAGCTACACGTTCCGCATGGTCATCGACTATTTTCAGCGCGACGGCATCTCCCTCCACAATGTGATGGAATTGGGCAGCATGGAGGCGATCAAGGAACTGGTTAAGATCGGCCTCGGCACCGGAATCATCGCCCCGTGGATTGCGCAGCGCGAACTGGCCGAGGCTTCCCTGGTTGCCTTTCCCATCGGCGCCCGCCGGCTGAAGCGTAGCTGGGGCGTGGCCCACTTGAAAGGCCGCCGCCTCGCATTGGCCGAGGAGACCTTTACCGGACTGTGCGAAAGCGTGGCGGAGTCACTCGGCTTGCACAGTGCCGTCGCCTAGGATTCCCGCCACCGGGGTCGTGCCAAGGCTTTCCCCGTCAAAAAAAGCGCTTGCACTTCCTGGCTGGAACTTCCTTCTTTCCCCTCCCGCTACGCAGCCGTAGCTCAATTGGATAGAGCATCTGACTACGGATCAGAAGGTTTGGGGTTCGACTCCCTACGGCTGCGCCACTTTTAACCCCCTTGACCCGAGTGTCTTGGGGGTTTTTCTTTTTTGCGCAACGGACCCCCGGCCTAGAAGTTCTTCGTATACGTCGCCCCATTCTCGTCGATAAAAACGAGGTGCCCCGTATTGATCTCGAGCAAACGGAGTCCGGTGGTGCGGTCGACGAGGTCGTTGAGGCGAAAAACACGATCGTTCATCAATACCTTGGGATCGCTGGCGGACGCGCGGATGCCGGAGACCTTGAGGGTGTCGACCACGGCACTGATTTTGGCGTTAGGCGGGACGGCCGTCCTCACTCCTGACGAGATATCCACGCGGAAGGGATCTTCGGCCGGAGTCGGCGTGGCGTTCGAGGAGAGCAGGGACGTCGATGCGGGGTGGGCGGCGGCGGGAGCCGGAGTGGTCACGGGCAGGGTCGGGGGCGTGGGGACCTGCGTCACAGGAGTGCTGGCGACCGTGGCCGCCGGAGCCGGGGTGTCGACCGCGGCAGGAACCGCTGGCTTGGGCGTTTCGCCGGGAGTGGCGTGCGGAGCAGCGGCCACGACCGCGGGTTCCTTGACTGCGGGCGCGGTGGCGACCTGGGAGGCTTTGGCGGGCGCCGGAGCCGGCGTGGTCGCGACTGCGGGAGGAGGCGTCGATGAACTGCTGAAAATGTACCAGCCGCCAGCGACCACCGCGACAATCAACACCAGGCACAGCATGCCAATGATCACCAGGGTTTGAGCCGGCATCGGCTGGGCTCGTTTGGCGACGCGGGGAGGCGGCGGCGCGGGGACTCCCGCCGGCACAGGAGCATGCGGTTCATGAGTGCGCTGCTTCTGGGCTTTTTTGAGGGCTTCGTTGATCAGGCTCATGAGCGGCAGGGAAAGTAGGGTCGAAATCCGACGGGGAGGCGAGAGATCACTTGCAAAAAAACGACGAAACCGTCTCGGCGAACGGGAGTGTCGGAGTGGGGTGCCACAGGCAGCACGGGAGGTGAAATACGAGGGCGTGCATGGCTCAATGGACGAGTCGGCGGACGTCGCGCACGGCGCGGCGGACGTCCCACCAGGTGACTTCGTCGGAGTCGCGCAGATACGCGGCAAGGAGGGCCTTGTCGCAAAGATTGTTGACGACGCGCGGAATGCCCTTGGAGGCGAATTGAATGGCCCGCAGCGCCCAGCGGGTGAAGTAAGGACGTCCCTGACTGCCCGCGAGCGAGAGGCGGTGGTGCACGTAGTGCGCCAGATCGATCACCGACAGGGTGTCGAGCTCGTAGTGAATGAGGATGCGCTGACGGAGCTGGCGCAGCTCTTCGCGAGCCAGGATCGCCTTCAATTCGGGCTGGCCCATGAGAACGATTTGCAGAAGCTTCTGTTTGTCCGTCTCGAGATTAGAGAGCAGCCGCACCTGTTCTAGGACTTCGAATGACAGGTTCTGCGCTTCGTCGATGATCAGGACAATGTCGCGACCCGCTTCGATTCTCGCCAATAATACGCGATTTATTTGCGATACGAGGTCATGAGGCGTGGCCGCCAGTTGCGTTTCGCCGAGTTCGGTCAGGATCGCCTTGAGCATGTCCGTTTCGGAGATGCGGGGATTGAGGATCAGGGCCGTATCCCAGTGATTAGGATCGAGTTCGTTCAAAAACCGCCGGCAAAGGGTGGTCTTTCCGCAACCGACCTCACCGACGAGCACAATGAAGCCCTTCTTCGCCTGCACGCCATATTTCAGATGTTGCAGCGCTTCGAGATGAGTGGGGCTCAAATAGAGAAATTTCGGGTCGGGGGTGATGTTGAACGGCATCTCCGTCAACCCGTAGAAACTCTGATACATGCGGTGTGTGTGTTAGGGATTCTACATCGGTCGCGCCGTTTAAAAGCTTCTGTCAAAAAAACGTTGAGGTGGGAATTTACAGATTTGTGGTAATCCTGTTTAACATTCGCTCCCGTGAACGTCCGAAAATTCATCATCGCCCTCTATTTTATGCTCTTTGTCGGCATTGGGGTGACCTCGGCGGGGTTCTTCTGGCAGACGCGGCGCGAGTTCGAGCAGCTCAAGCTCCAGGAAGCTCAAACCAAGGCGCGGCTGGCGGAGCTGCAAACCCGGCTGGCGGAACAGGAGACCACCCTGAAGCGCCTGCGCGAAGATCCGGGTTATGTCGAGCGGGTCATCCGTCGTCGCCTGCTGTACGCCAAACCGGAGGAGTTCGTTTTTCGCTTCCCCTCCGAAGATTGACGACCGCTGGGACCGTCCTCAGCAAGGCCGGCGTCTCCGGAGGACGCGAGCCGTACCGGCCGAGTCCATTGAAACCCATTTAGCCCTAGTACCGGGATTGAACCACGGATGGACACGGATTCACACGGATACGCAAGAGCTATACAAGAGCCGGTATTCTCCTTGCGGGTGAAGGACTCCCCAGGTTTCGAATCCACGTTTATCTGTCCCGCGGCCGTGGGGTCCGTGGTTTATAAACGGATCGACTCGCTTCAACCACGGAACCTGAATCTCTCCTTTTCATGCACCCGATTATCGCTGCGTTCAACCAAGCCGGCCAGGGACAGGTCTTCGCGTTTTTCGATCAGTTGTCTCCCGAGGGACAACAGCGTCTGCTGGCCGAGGCGGCCGAGATCGATCTCGCCGAAGTGGATCGGCTGAACCGCACGTTGGTGTCAAAGAGCGCCGCGACGGGAATCGATTTGGAGGGACTGGCGCCGGCTCCCTACGAGCGCCTGCCGCAGCATGGCGGTGACACGGATGCCTGGAAGCGGGCGAAGACGGCGGGCGAGGAGGCACTGCGCGCCGGACGCGTGGCGGCCTTCACGGTGGCCGGTGGGCAGGGAACGCGGCTGGGTTACGATGGCCCCAAGGGCACGTTTCCGGTCACGCCGTTGACTGGAAAGACCCTTTTTCAGGTCTTTGCCGAGAAGATTAAGGCGGCAGGAACTCGTTATGGGAAACCGATCCACTGGTTCATCATGACGAGTCATCAGAACCACGCGGCCACCGAGGCTTTCTTTCGCGAGCACCAGCGGTTTGGCCTGGCCGAGTCGCACGTGCACTTCTTTCGACAGGGGCGAATGCCGGCCGTGACGTTCGAGGGCAAGATCATGCTGGAAACGAAGGAATCGCTGGCGCTCTCGCCCGATGGGCATGGCGGCTCGCTGCGGGCGTTGGACCGAAGTGGTGCGCTCGATCTGATGGCGCGGGAGGGCATCGACACCCTGAGCTACTTCCAGGTCGACAACCCCTTGGTGCGCTGCATCGACCCCTCGTTCATTGGCTGGCACCTGTTGAGCGGATCCGAGATGTCGAGCAAGATGATCCCGAAAGCCTATGCGGGGGAGAAAGTCGGTCACTTCTGCACCCAGCGGGGCAAGACGATTGTGGTTGAGTATTCCGATCTGCCGGCCGCGCTCCAGGCCGAGATCGATCCGGCGACTGGAAAGCTGCGTTACCTCGCCGGTTCGATCGCGATCCATGTTCTGTCGCGTGAGTTTGTCCGGCGCATGGCGGCGGGCGGCGAGGGGGTCGCCCTGCCTTTCCATCGCGCCGACAAGAAGATCCCCACCGTCGACGCTGCGGGGCAGGCGGTGAAACCCGAGAAACCGAACGGCATCAAGTTTGAGATGTTCGTCTTCGACGCGCTGCCATTCGCGTCCCAAACGCTCGTGATCGAAGCCCTGCGCGCGGACGATTTTTCGCCGGTGAAGAATGCCGACGGCGTGGATTCGCCGAAGACCTGCCGGGACGACCAGATGCGCCAGTTCGCGCGCTGGCTCAACGCCCACGGAGCCGGACTGGCGGTGGATGCGACCGGCCTGCCTGCCGTCCCGCTTGAGGTGTCACCGCTCTTTGGTTACGATGAGGATTCCTTCGCCGACGCCTGGAAACGCCTGTCCCCGAAGCCCAAGGCCGGACCGGACGGTCTGCGGCTCGGCTGATGCGCGACGCTTCGTCCCGGACTCCCCTTCCTTCCCCCCTTCATCCCTTATCCCATGAGTATCCAAGATGCGATCGCCGCCGCGACCAAGGCGGGACAACTGCTCCCGGCTGCGGCCGAAAATCTCACCGCCTGGCTGGCGGCGGACCTTCCAGCCTGGGCGCGTTCCAGCATTGAGGAGTTGGTGGCGCAGCAAGCCTGGAGCGAGCTGAACGACCGCTTCTACCGGTACCTGGAGTTCGGCACGGGCGGTATGCGGGGACGCACGATCGGTGTCGTGTCGACGTCGGCCGAACGGGGTGCCGGGCCGGCTCCGGCCCACGCGGCGGTGGGCTGCAATGTGCTCAACGATTTCACGCTGGTGCGCGCCACGGTCGGCCTGTTCCGCCATGTCGCCCAGTATCTGTCATCTCACGACCGTTACGACCGTCCGGCCCTCGTCATCGCCCACGACGTCCGCCACTTTTCCCGTCACTTCTGCGAACTTGCCGCGAGCACCTGGACGCGGCTCGGCGGCAACGCCTTCATCTTCGAGGGGCCGCGCTCCACACCGCAGTTGAGTTTCAGTGTGCGCCACCTGCGGGCCCACGCGGGCGTGGTGATCACGGCGAGCCACAATCCGCCCCACGACAACGGCTTCAAGGCGTACTTCGAGGACGGAGCCCAGGTGGTGCCGCCACATGACAAGGCGATCGTCAGCCAGGTGAATGCGGTGCCCCTGAGTGAGGTGGGCGGGTTTCTCAACAAGTCGCTTGCCGGGGTCACGGTGCTCGGCGCCAGCGCCGACGCGGCCTACCTGGCAGTGGCGGCCCGGGCGGCGATTGACCCGGGGGTCTTCACGCGCACGCCGCTCAGCGTGGTGTTCACCAACATTCACGGCACCGGTGGCGTTTCTTCGCTGCCCCTGCTCCGAAAGGCCGGGGTCGAGGTGCATGAGGTGCCGTCCCAGGCCGGCTTCGACGCGCGCTTCCCGACGGTCAAGTCACCCAATCCGGAGAATGCCGAGGCGCTCGCACTGGCTGTCAAGCTGGCCGACGAAAAGGGCATTGATGTGGTGCTGGCCACCGATCCGGACTGCGACCGCATGGGCGTGGCGGTGCGCAGCCGGGCCGGCAAGATGGAGCTGCTCACCGGCAACCAGATCGGGGCGTTGTTCGCCGATTACCGCATCTGCAAGTACAAGGAGATCGGCTGGCTGCCGGCGGCCGGCAGCCCGCGCGCCGCGCTGATCAAGACCTTTGTCACCACGCCGCTCCAGGACGCCATCGGACGCAACCACGGTGTCAAGGTCATCAATACGCTGACCGGCTTCAAGTGGATCGCAGCGAAGATGAAGGCCTACGAGGACGGACTGAAGTCCGCGCTGCTCGCCTCCGAGGGAATTGCGATCGACTACGATGCGACCCCGTTCGAGTCGCGGGCGCGCCTCCTGCTCAAACACAGCACGTTCTACCTGTTCGGCACGGAAGAGAGCTATGGCTACCTGCCGAACGACTTTGTGCGCGACAAGGATGGCAACGCCGCCTGCCTGATGTTCTGTGAATTGGCCGCCTGGGTGAAATCGCGCGGACTGACGATACCGGAGTACCTCGACCTGCTCTACCTGAAGAACGGTTTCTATCTCGAGGGCGTCATCAACCTCTACTACGAGGGCGCCAGCGGCGCCGCGAAGATTAAGCGCATCCTCGAAACCTACCGCAGCGCGCCGCCCCGCGCGTTTGGCGACGTGGCGGTGGCCCGGTTCCAGGACTTTGGTCGCGAGACTCTGGTGGACGATGACGGACAGGAGATTCCGAAGCAGGACCTCTACTTTGTCACCCTGGCCAACGGCTACACGTTCGCCGCGCGCGGGTCGGGCACCGAGCCGAAGATGAAGTTCTATGTGTTCGGCAAGGCCGACGTGTCCACGCCGTCGGAATTGCCGGCGATCAAGGCGTCGGTGAAGGCGGAGTTGGATCGGATCAAGGCGCTGATCGAGGCGGACGCCCAGCGGCGGGCGGAAGGCTGACGCCCCGGGGTCGTCCCGCCCTCCTCCGCACCCGTGACCTACTCGCTCGACACCCGGCGTTATTCGCTGCCGTTCCGCTCCCCGCTGCGAACGGCCCACGGCCGGTGGTCGGTGCGGCAGGGAATCCTGGTGCGGCTGCGATCCAGCGATGGCACGACTGGCTACGGGGAAATCGCGCCCATCCCGGGATTCGGCCGGGAATCCCTGGATGCGGACGAGGAACAGCTGAAACTCCTCGGGGCGATGCCGACGGCCGAGGTGCTGGCGTCGGTACCCGCCGACTACGCGTGTGTCCGCGGCGCCATCGCCGGGGCGCTGCGCGCCTTCGCCGGGGCCGAGTCGTCCCTCAAGGTGACCCGCGATCTGCTTCCCGTCACCGCGCTTCTGCCCGCCGGGCGTGACGTGCTCGGAGCGATTCCCGGCAAGGTCGAGCTCGGGTTCAGGAATTTCAAGTGGAAGGTGGGGGTGGGTGACCCGGCGGATGAGCAGGCGCTGCTGGACGACGTGCTGGCCGCCCTGCCGTCCGGCGCCAAGCTTCGTCTCGACGCCAACGGCGCCTGGGACCGGCGGCAAAGCGAACGCTGGCTCGACCGCTGTGCGGACTATCCGATCGAGCATGTCGAGCAGCCGATTTCCCCGGAGAGTCGCGGTGCGATCGACATCCTGATGGGACTGGCGGGCGACTATCCCACGCCGGTCGCCCTGGATGAATCGCTGGTGGGGCAGGTCGACATTGAAACCTGGCTGGGTCGCGGATGGCCGGGGGTTTACGTCGTCAAACCCGGGATCCTCGGCGACCCCGCGCACAGCCTGGGTCTCTTGCACCGGGCCAAGGCGCGCGTGGTGTTTTCCTCCTCGTTGGAAACGGGCGTGGGCGCCCGCCACGCCCTCTCCTGGGCCTTCAGCTGGCCGGGGGAGGCGCGGGCACTCGGATTCGGTGTCTGGCCCCTCTTCCAGGACGAGCGTTTCGACGGACCCTTCCTCGCGCCGTTCTGGCGCTGGTCCGAGGTGTCGCTGCTCAATCCGGAGCTCCTATGGAACGCGCTGAGCTGAGCGAGCGCCTCGGTGGGGGCCGGCTGCGTCACGGAGGTGCAGATACCGTGATCTGTGAAGGGGAGGCGGACCGTTTCCAGGCCGTGTTTGCGGCGGCGGTGGCGTCGGGTGGACGGGTGTTTCTGGCGGATCCAGCGTGGCGTGACTCCGAGCGCGCGGAATTCGAGGCGGTGCGGTCCCGGGTAAGCGGGAACCCGGATCGGGTGGACGATCCGGAGCGAGGCTGGCTCTGCATTCCGACCGGAGGATCGTCGGGTCGCGTCAAGCTGGCTCGCCATGACGCCAGGAGCCTGTCCGCCGCGGTGGGCGGATTTGCACGACACTTCGGTGTGAAACAGGTCGATGCGGTGGGATTTCTTCCCCTGCACCACGTCAGCGGACTCATGGCCTGGCTGCGCACCCGCTTGACCGGGGGACGGTATTGGGGTGCGCGCTGGGGCGACGTCAGCGCGGGATTGCAGCTCCCCGCGGAACCCGAGAGTGCGTTTGTCTCGGTCGTGCCGACGCAGTTGCAGCGGCTGCTTGGGCAGCCGCTGGCCGTGGCCTGGCTCCGTTCATTTCGGACCGTATTTGTCGGCGGCGGTCCGGTCTGGCCCAGCCTGCTGGAGGAGGCGGCCGTTGCGCAGATTCCGCTGTCACTGAGCTATGGTATGACGGAAACCGCGGCGATGGTGTCTGCGCTCCTGCCGGAGGAGTTTCTGGCGGGGAGACGAAGTTGTGGCAAACCGCTGCCGCATGCCCGCGTCGACTGTGAGGACGACGGCACCCTGGTGGTGGGCGGGGACTCGTTGTTTCGAGGCTATTTCCCGGAGTTCCATCCGGCGTTGGAGCGGTATGTGACACCGGACGCCGGACGCATCGATGCCGATGGGCATGTACACGTGCTCGAGCGCCGCGATGCCATGATCATCACGGGTGGGGAAAAAGTGGACCCGCGTGCGGTGGAGGAAGTCCTCCGGGCGACCGGACAGTTTTTGGATGTCGTGGTGCTGGGTGTGCGCGACCCCACCTGGGGGCAGGCCGTGGTGGCCTGCTATCCAGCGGACGCGGAGCCGACGGATTGGACGCGGGTGCGGGCGAGGGTGGAGCAGGAGCTCTCCGGGTATCGGCGACCCAAACGCTACGTCCCCATTGCCCCCTGGCCGCGCACTGCGCAGGGGAAAGTCAACCGCGAGGTACTCAAGTCGATCACGGAGGCGACCCTGGCAGGGGAAGGGCGCGCCTGACACCACTCAGGTGCCGGCGTCAACCCAGGACGCCAGGCCATCGGGCAGGGGAATACGGCCGCGCGACTCGGCATCGATGCAGACATGATGGGTCTGCACCCGGGCGGCCACCTTTTCGGGAGGTCCGAGCCGTGTCATTTCGAACGCCAGGGCGAAGCTGTGAGCGTCCGTGCGCCGGGGCGTCACCCGGATGCGGAGACGGTCACCCACCCGGAGGGGTCGCAGGTAATCGGCCTCGCTGCGGGAAATGGGAATCACCATCCCCGAACTCGCGGAGAAGAAGCTCCGGACGTCGAGTCCGGCCGCCGCCAGCGCCTCCTCGTAGGCTTCATGGCACATCGAAAGGTAGGCGGGAAAAAACACCACCCCGGCGGCGTCGGTGTCGGGAAAGTGCACGGTGCGCAGGTAGTCGAACGGCATGCCAGTCGAGCGCAGCGACTTTTGCGGCGGATCACCATGCAAATCGTGCCTTCGTCTGCGACGGAAGGGCGGTTCGGGTTCAGCCGAAATCCAAATTGCGACCATCGGATCCGTGACATGGGGCGGAATCGTGTTCTAGTCGGGGAGTATGACAAAGAACGACATCGCCGACATCCTGGAGCAGATCGGGACGCTGCTGGAATTGAAGGGCGAGAATCCGTTCAAAGTGCGGGCCTACGCGGCAGGCGCGCGTGCGCTCGAAGCGATCGAAGAAAGTGAGCTGGACCGGCTGATCACGGAGGAGCGGCTCGAAAGCGTGAAGGGCATCGGGGAGGCGCTGGCGCAGAAAATCACCGAGCTTCGAACCACAGGAAAGCTGGCTTTCTTTGACAAACTTCAGGCGTCAATCGAGCCGGGTTTGGTCGAGCTGCTGCAGATCCCCGGACTGGGCCCGAAGAAGATCCGTGCGCTGCATGAACACCTCGGAGTCTCCAGTATCGCCGCCCTGACCGAGGCCTGTCAGGCCGGACGAGTGGCCGAACTGGCGGGATTTGGTGAAAAGACCCAGCAGAAGCTTCTCGAGGGCATTGCCAACCGCGAGGCCTATGGCCGGCGACACCTGTGGTGGGATGCCCACGACGTGGCGGAGCCGATTTTGAAAGGACTCCGGGCGCTCCCGGATGTGGTCCGGGCGGAACATGCGGGGAGCCTTCGGCGCGGGCTGGAGACCGTGGGGGATCTGGATTTCATCGTGGCGGCCAAGGCCGTCGGTCCGGTGGTGGACTGGTTCTGCTCCCAGGCGGGGGTCAAGGAAGTGACGGCCCGCGGCGAGACCAAGGCGAGTATCCGTTTTTCCAGTGGACTGCAGGCCGACCTCCGTCTGGTCCCGGCCGAACAGTTCGTCTTCGCGCTCCATCATTTCACTGGCTCCAAGGCCCACAATGTGGAGATGCGCCAGCGAGCCCTCGCGCGCGGTCTGAGCCTGAGCGAATGGGGATTGGTGCCCGCCGAAGGATCCGGGACGGTGAAGGAAAAGGCCGGCGCGGGCGGCGGAGCATCCCCGTCCTCGGCGAAGGCGGTGTCCTCGGAAGCGGATTTGTTCGGCGCCCTCGGCCTGCGGTTCATTCCGCCGGAATTGCGCGAAGGCCAGGGTGAGATTGAATGGGCGGAACGGGCGGACCTGCCCCGCCTGATCGAGGTCACCGACCTGCGCGGCGCGTTTCACAATCACACCACGGCCAGTGACGGCCGGAACACCCTGGCGGAAATGACTGCGGCCGCAGAGGCGCTGGGTTGGGAGTACCTGGGGATTGCGGATCACTCCAAGGCGAGTTTTCAGGCCAATGGACTCTCCGAGGAGCGGCTCGAACGCCAGGTGGCGGAGATCAAGGCGCTGAATGCCTCGGGCCGATACCGCACCCATGTCTTCACCGGCACGGAGTGTGACATTCTGACGGATGGGCGGCTCGACTTTGATGACGCGACCCTTGCCCAACTCGACTACGTGGTGGTGTCGGTTCACAACGCCTTCTCGCAAAGCGAGGAGGAAATGACCCGCCGCCTGATCAAGGCGATCGAGCATCCCCGCACGACCATGCTGGGCCACGTGACCGGCCGGTTGCTCCTGCGACGCGAAGGCTACAAACTCGACTTCGAAAAGGTGATCGATGCGGCAATCGCGAATCAGGTGATCATCGAGCTCAACGCGAGCCCATGGCGCCTCGACATGGACTGGCGGCACTGGAGAAAGGCGGCAGAGAAGGGCCTGATTTGCTCGATCAATCCCGATGCGCATGAAACCGCGACCCTTGAACACGTGCGTGCGGGCGTGCTGGCGGCCCGCAAGGGCTGGCTGACCAAGGAGTCGGTGCTGACCACGCTTCCCCTCGCCAAGGTGAAAACCGCCTTGAAGCGTCGCGGGTAGCGCCCTGAGCCGCGCCTACTTTGCAACCGTGAGGTTGCGGACGGGAGCAGCCTTCTTCTTCTCCCACCACTTTTTCAGGATCGAATGGGCGACCGGCCCGGCGTAGCGCCCGCCGGCCAGTTCCTCGCCTGGCGTGTCGCCTTCGATCATCACCGCGACGGCAATCTCCGGCCGCTCGACCGGCGCAAAACAGATGAACCAGGCCAGGTTGATCGTTCCCTTGGGGGTCGCCACCTGCGCGGTTCCGGTCTTGCCCGCAATGCGCAGATCGGGAATCCGAAGCGAGGGTGTATTCAAGATCCGGGCCGTGCCGTGCGGGGAAATGACACACTGCTCCATGCCCTGGAGGATGGCCTGGTGTTGTTCCGGGGTGAGCCCCAGCGGTGCGGAGGATTGACGCGGGCGGTCAGGCTGGTGGAGCAGCGTGGGAATCGTCTCCGTCTCGCCCCGGGCGAAGGAGGCGGTGAAACAGGCCATCTGCAGCGGCGTGACGAGGAGAAACCCCTGACCGATGGCGTAGTTGGCGGTGTTACCTTCATACCAGCGCTCTTCGATGGCCTGCTGATCGGGGGGCAAGTCCTTTTGGGCGGTGATCCGGCGCTTCCAGGCCGGATCGGGCACCAGCATGCCCTTGGTCTCGAAGGGCAGCTCGATTCCCGTCGGACGGTCAAAACGAAAACGCCGCGCCTCGGCCGCGATGAGGTCGGGTCCCATCTTCACCCCCATTTCGAAGAAGTAGACGTTGCAGGACTGCTCGATCGCCGTGGCGAGGTTGATTTCCCCGTGGGCATGACCGTCGTGGCAGGGAAACAGGCGCCGACCGACCTTGAAGGCGCCGTTGCAGGTGACTTTGGCTTCGGGATCGATCACGCCATTGCGGAGTCCTGCCAGGGCGGTGACGATCTTGAACGTCGAGCCCGGGGCGTAGGTGCCCTTGACGGCCCGGTTGTACCAGCCGCCCGCTTCGTCGATCTCCTTGTATTTAACCGAGGAGATACGTGGCGCGGTGTCACTGAGATTGAAGTCCGGTTTGCTCGCCAGCACCAGGACCTCGCCCGTGGCCACATCGAGGGCGACCGCCGCACCGGGCAGCTCGATGGTGGCCATGGCGGACTCGACCGCGGTCTGGAGGTCGATGTCGAGACTGGTGACCAGGTTGTTGCCCTGCACCGGCAGGCGCTTGTGCAGCGGGGGATTGACGCGGTAGCCGGCCGGATCGACGCGGTAGATGGTGCCGCCGGTCTCGCCCTGGAGCCGGTCGTCGAATTTCAGTTCCAGGCCATCGCGACCGGCCGTGCCCTTCATCGCAAACGTCTTCAGTTCGTCGCCCGGCAGTCCCTCCGGGAGGGAGTCCTCGAGATTGACCGTGCCCACGAAGCCCAGGGTATGGGCGGCGGCCGATCCATGGGGGTAGTGGCGCGTGGTCGAGGTGTAGACCTGCAGGGGGGACGTCACCGGGAGTTGCTCGATCAGCTTCGCGTATTCCTCGGGTTGCAGGTCGTCGACCAGCACATAGGGCAGAAGCAGCTGCTGCCGGTAGTGTCGCGTCAGGGCCTGGCCATCGAGTTCCTCGGCGCGGTTGAGCGATTTGTTGATCTGATCCAGGTAGCGCTGGACCACGGTGAATCGCGCCACCTGGTCCAGTTCGGACGGGGTCGGCAGGTTGCGGTCGTCGGTTTCCCGATACGCATTGCGGATCTTGACGAACTCCTTCTTGAACTGGGGCCGCAGCTCGTCGAGATTGAGGGTGACGGCGAAGCGGGGACGGTTGCCGACGAGCAGGTTTCCATTGCGGTCGTAGATGTTCCCGCGCGGACCCGGGGTGAGGATGCGGCGCTGATTCTGCATCCGCTCCTTGTCGTGGTAGGAGTCGGTCTTGAGCAGCTGCTGGTAGGTGAGCCCGCCTGCCAGCGTCAGCAGGAGCACGGAGATGCCGAAATAGAAGAGGATGAGGCGCGGGTCATAACCCTTGTGCGACTCCACCAGACTGCCGGGACGTTCTGTGGTTCTTTCAGACATGGGGGCGGCTAGGCGCGGTGCTCGGAGCGGAACCGGGGCTGTCCAGCCCAGCCCAGCATGCGCGCTTGCAGCGAGAGGAACCAAGGCGTGACCGCCGCCATGGCAAGCTGGGAGGCGAGAAGATCGGCAAAAAGGCGCGGCCACGGATCGACGCCGTGGGGCAGGGTGCGTCCCACGTAGAAGGACAGGCCAAGAAAGATGCCCAGATTGGAAAGCAGCGCCGCCAGCACGCCGACCAGGACTTCCTCGCGGTGCACCCGGTGGCGGATGTGATAGACGAAGGCGTGGGCGGCCGTGAACAGAACGGCATGGACACCAAAATCCAACGGGGTGCCCACGTCGTGAAGCAGCCCGGCGGCGAACACCGCCGCCATGCCCTCGGTCCGTTCCATCCGAAGCGCGGCAAACACGACGAAGAGGCCTCCGAAGAAGAGCGAGATTCGCAGCGGCCCCAACTCGTGGTTGACCTGCGACACCAGCACCCAGAGCAGGGCCAGACTCAGGAAGAGAAGGAGGGAGCGGCGCATGCGAAAGTCCAGGTCAGACGGCCGGGCCGGTCATGAACGCCACGTCCAGCGTGGGGAAGTGCTTGTGGAGCCGGGGGGCATCCAGCGAAAGAGAAACAAGGGTCATGCAATTGCCCGGGATCAGTTGGGTCCGAGCGGCACAAGCACCGTCACTTCGTTGAGTTCGGCGAGGCGGGGATCCAGGCGCACCTCGCCGGTCTTGAACAGGCCGTCCGTGCTCGTTTCGAGGCGGGTGATTTCGCCGATGGTCAGGCCGCCCGGGAAGACCCCTCCCAAGCCGGACGTGACCAGGCGTTTGGGGGAGGTGGGGCTGGCCATCGCGTCGGTGGGCACGTACTCGGCGATGCCGACCGCGGGTCCGAAGGCGGGATTTTCCCCGCCCTGGTAGCTGAGCGGACGCGTGTCGCCATCGAGGGTGGCGGCGATGCGGACTCCCGGGCTGCTCACGAGGTCGATGACCGCGGTGTACGCTGTGACTTCTGCCACCTTGCCGACAATCCCGCCGCTAAAAATCACGGGTGAGCCCACGGTGATGCCATAGTTGCGACCCTTGCGTACGGTCAGGCGCTGCCACCAGCCGTTGAAGTCCCGGCGGACCACGCGCGCGACCTCGCTCCGATACCCGCCGATCGCGGGCAGACGAAGCAGTGCCTCCAGCCGGGCCACCTGCTGGCGAAGGGCTTCGCTTTGCTGAAGCGTCACTTCGTAGCTTGCGTTCAAGCGGACCAGGTCGCGTCCGGCGGCGATCAGCTCGTTGCTCGATCGCGTGCGCAGCGCCCAGAAGTCCTGCAGATCGCGCACGTAGGATGCAGAGAGGCCAACCGGAGCCTGCAGTTCGAAAAAGCTGATGCGCAGGAAACGTTTCACCACCGTCGGCACCGCGAGCCAGCCTCCGAGCACGAGGGCCAGGATCAAGAAGGGACGGCCGGGATGGATGCGACGATGCGGCACGGAGGGGTGGGCGGCTAAAGTTCAGTCGCTGATGGGGCACAGCCCCGGCAGGAGGGGTGAACGGCGGTCAGCCGGTACAAGAGCCGGGAAGTTCAGGCACCCGATCGCACGACGGGAACGCAGCATGGACCGCTCCTGCTCGCTCACACGTTCTGCATGACCCAGTTCAAATCGTTGAGCACGGCCCCGGTGCCGTTGGCCACAGCCGAGAGGGGATCGTCGGCAACGGTGACGGGCAGGCCGGTCTTCTCGCTCAACAGGCGGTCGATGCCACGGATCAGTGATCCGCCGCCTGCCATGACAAAGCCACGGTCGACCAGATCGGCCGACAATTCCGGCGGGCAGCGTTCGAGGGTGGTGCGCACCGCGTCGACGATGGCCGCGATCGTGTCGCTCAGGGCCTCGCGGATTTCCTGTGAGGTGATGTGAATGGTTTTGGGCAGGCCGGCGACGGAGTCGCGCCCCTTCACCTCCATGGTCAACTCCTCGTCGAGTGGATACGCGGAGCCGATGCGCATCTTGATTTCCTCGGAGGTGCGTTCGCCGATGAGCAGATTGTAGGCGCGCTTCATGTAGTTGATGATGGCGCTGTCCAGCTCGTCGCCCGCGATGCGGATCGACTTGGAAAAGACGATACCCGAAAGCGAGATGATCGCGATTTCGGTCGTGCCGCCGCCGATGTCGACGATCATGTTGGCGGCTGGTTCGTCGATCGGCAGGCCCACGCCGATGGCGGCGGCCATGGGTTCGGGAATGGTGATGACATCGCGGGCTCCGGCGCGGGTGGCTGAATCCTTCACCGCGCGCTTTTCCACTTCCGTGATGCCCGAAGGAATGGCGATGACCACCCGCGGGGCGACCCGCAGGGCGTTGCTGTGGACCTTGCGGATGAAGTAGCGCAGCATCGCCTCGGTGACATCGAAATCGGCGATCACCCCGTCCTTCATCGGACGGATGGCGGTGATGTTGCCGGGGGTGCGGCCGAGCATGCGTTTGGCCTCGTCGCCCACCGCGCGAACGTTTCGATTGGTCGTATCGATCGCGACAACCGACGGTTCACGCAGGACAATTCCCTTGTCCTTGACGTAGACGAGCGTGTTGGCGGTGCCCAAGTCGATGCCGATATCGTTTGAGAAATAACCGAGAAATTTGGACATGATGGCGATACGTGAGGCGGCGTCGCCGCCCAAGTGAGACAATCGGGCCTCCCACGCAGGTGTCAACGGGCGAAACGGACAAGCCGTGCCCTTGGAACCTCCCAGGTCCCCCTTTCGCGCCCGACCGGGTCCGGGCTTCGCGGTCTGTGCCCCGGGGACGGTCGTTATTACGGAACCGGTGAAACGCGAGCCGGCCAAGGCGCTCTGGGCTGGAGGAGCTTGTGGCAGCGCCCCGCGTGAAGATGCGGATCAACCCAGGCGCGAGAAGGGGTGCCGGGGAAGGTCGGGCGGGGGAGGTGGGTGAGCGTTTTGTGCAACTTTGCGAGCGGCCCGCCGCCTTTACGACCGAGTTGCACGACGTTCGAGTGCGGGCCGACGCGAGCGTTCTGACGTTCCGCGCAAACCCCGATCCCCTGCCAGATCCCTTTCCACCTCCCGCTTCGAGCGGGCGTGGGCCACCTAGGGACTCCTGCGTCGATTCGGTGGATGCCTGGATGCCGGCCGCCCGCGACTCCCCAACCTAGATCCAACATGCACTCCGATCCCCTCCCTGCCTTCATTCGAGCCCCAAGGCTCGCACTGACGGTTTCGCTCGCGCTCGCCGCCGGTTCCGCCTCCTTCGCGCAAACTGTTCCGACTGCTGAAAAAGAGACCATCAAACTGCCGGAATTCACGGTGAACGAGTCGGCGGGCAATCCCTATGTTTCCCGCCAGGCCCTCTCGGCCTCCCGCGTGGCGATGTCGATTCAGGACATTCCCCAGTCGGTCACGGTCGTCACGAGCGAGTTCATGCAGGACTCGATGAGTCTGCGCATGCTCGATGCCGCCAAGTACCTCACGCCCGTGGTCGAATCGACCCTTCCGATCGGTGGCGACCGCTACATGATTCGCGGCTTCCAGGTTTCGCACGAGTTCATCGACGGGGCCGAAATTTCCGGACAGGACGGCTATTCCGCGTCGTTCATGCCTTACAACATTGAGCGCGTCGAAATCATCAAGGGGCCCAATGCGATCCTGGTGCCCGGCGGCAGCCCGGGCGGACAGTTCAATCCGATCACCAAGTCCCCCATCGGCAAGGATCACACCCATCTGACCCTCGAGCTGGCCCAGTACATCGGCAACGCGGTCAGTTTCGACGTCAACCGGGTGCTCTCCAAGGGTGACTCCAGCATCGCGGCCCGGTTTGTCGGAGCCTATTGGGACAGCACCGGCTACGCCAATGACCAGTTTCGCAAGGGGTACATGTTTGCCCCGTCGATCTCCTGGCAGCTGAGCGCCGCCCACAAGCTGATTGTGAAGGCCGAGTTCATGCAGAATCGCGAGTCGACCATCACGGGACTGCCGGTCGATCCGACCATCGGCAGCAACGGCTACGCGCAGATTGCGCGCGGCCTGCCGCGGGACTTTGCCTTCGGCGACGCCGACAATGACTTCCGGCATCGCGCGACCGAACGCGTCACGTTCGAGCTGCTCTCCAGTCTGGGCGACCACATTTCCTCCCGCCTGCAGTTGATGGCCAATCATGTGGTCCGCGAGGATGCCGGTGGCACCGGAGCCGCCATCTCGGGTATCAGTGTCACTCGCAATCCCAACACCGGCCAATATGAGCCCGGTGTGGTCTGGAGCCTCGATCAGAGCGGTCCGACGGCGATTGCCACCTCGACCTCGGTGCCGGTGCCGGCCCCATCGGCGTGGGTGTTCTCCCGGACCAATGGTGCTGTTGACCTGTTCTACAGCGAAGCGCACTTCCGCAACGACTACGCGGCGAAATTCGACACCCAGCTTTTCAAGTCGACGACCATTGCCGGCATCGCCGCCAACGTCTCCAAGGTGCAGTTCAAGTCCTACCCGGCGGTGACCCGCCCCTCCGTGCCGGCCAACAATCTCGGATCCATCACCTTTCCTCCGTACAACTACCAGCAGCCGACCCCGACCAACGGCGGCGGAAACCGCTTCGGCAAGCAGGAGGACATGCAGGTTTTCGTTTACGAGAACCTTTCGCTCCTCGACGACCGCGTGCTGGTGTCGGGTGGTGTTTCCCGGTTCTTCGGAGACCTCGTGCGCACCGACACCAACGGAATTCCCCCGGCGATCACCTTCCCGAGCTACGACCTCTCGACCACAGCCAAGACCTTCGGCCTGGTGGGCAAGCCGGTCAAGGGTGTGTCCGTGTTCTACGGATACAACACGACCGGCGGCACGATGCCGAGCTCGCTCAATCCCGGCACCTACGGCCCGGCCTTCCGCGCCGCCAGCGGCACGCAGAGCGAGTACGGCGTCAAGCTCGCGCTGCTCGACGAGCGCCTGACCGCGTCGTTCGCCTACTTCGACATCGAGCAGCAGAACTACCCCGTGCCGAACAGCGATTACTACACCCTGATCGCCCTCGGTCGCATCGACGAGGCCAACGCCCTGCCCAATCCCCTCTACCTCAACCTCAATTCCAAGGGCTGGGAGTTCGAGTCGACCTTTGCGGTGACCAAGAACCTGATGCTGATCGGCAACTACACCTCCTTCAAGATCCGCCAGCCCATTACGGACGTGCGCGTGCGCGCCGTGCCGGACAAGAGCGGGGCCATCTATGCCGACTACCGTTTCACCGAGGGCAAGCTGCGGGGCTTCGGCGCCAGCATCGGTGTTGACTACAAGAGCGATGTCGTGGGCGAAAACGCGACGGGTTACACCACGACCAAGCCGCTCCCCGGCGGCAAGTTCGTGCCCAACCAGCCGACCTTCCTCGTCGCCGGCCGGACGCTAGTGAATCTGGGTTTCAGCTACCGCGCCAAGGACTGGACGGCCCGGGTGCAGCTGAACAATGCGGCCGACAAGGACTACATCCTCGCCGCCGGCAGCCGCACGTCGGCGGTTCCGGGAGATCCCCGGAACGTGAAGGCGTCCATCACCTACAAGTTCTAGGCCGGAAGCAGTCAGTTGAACCACGAATCGACACGAATCTACACGAATGAAAACAGACGCGGGGGGCGAGTGATCGGTGCATTCTTAGGTGAGTTCAATTCGGGTGCTCGACCCCTCCGCTGTTCCTCTGACTGCGTGTTCGTTCGTGTTAATTCGTGGTCGCTCGTCTGAAAGGTCGCGGCTCACCCGCAGTCCAACTTCCGCACTCAGCTCCTGCCGGCGGGCCCTGCCCGCCGGCTTTTTTGCGGCGGCGGTGTCCGCCTGACTCCCTTTATCGGACTGACCGGCAAAGGGGGTTCTCGTCAGCGGTTCTGCGGCCGACAGGCTCCGCCCAACCCCGATACCCCATGCTCAGGTACTTCGCCAACGGAGTGATTCGATGGAAGAACGCCATGCTCTGCAACACGCGGACAAATTGGGAGTTCTACGCAGTCGTGAAGGGACGGTGTGCGGCGGTCCTGCGTGACGGCGAAAAGCCGGAGCTGATGGAGAGGACGCTCTGGGTGTTCGCTCCCGAGTGCTCGCACGCCTGGGCCGATGACGGCCGCCGTGCGTTCCACCGGATTGCCTTTCACTTTGGTTCGGTGCCGTATCCGCTCGACGAGATCGTCCGGGAAAAGGGCTGGTTCTCGAAGTCCCTGACTGATGAGGACATGACCCGCTTGATGGCGATCGCTGCGGAAGTGGAACCCCACTTTCGGAACCCGAGCCTGCTCAGTCCCCTCGTCTTTCAAGGACGCCTGATGGACCTGTGCGCCCTGGCTCTGGCCGACCATACCACCCGTTTGCCGCCGGCGCTGCCCGATCTGGCGAACTTCAAGGTCGAACGGGCGTCGACCTGGTACGCCGAGCACCTGGCCCGCAATCCGTCCGTCAAGGAAGCCGCGGATGCCGTGCACGTCTCGCCCAGTCACCTGCGCCGGCTCTTCTGGCAGGTGCGCAAGGTCAGCCCCAAGACGGCGTTTCAGCGCATTCGATTGGAAAAGGCTAATAACCTCATGAGCCGCAGCGCATTAACACTTGAGGATGTGGCCCGCCACTGCGGATTCGCCAGTGCCAGCCACTTCTGCCGGGAGTACAAGCGGGTGCACCATTTCACCCCCACGCATTGGCGGAAACGGCTGGTTGCCGGTTTCTCCAAGCCGCTCCCGCCTGGCGTGGTGCCAGTCCGCGAGTTCAGCGCCCGTCCGGAAGAGCGGACCATGAGCGCCTAGCGAAGCGCTGAGGTTGAACCACGGATCCCGCGGTCGCACAGGCGCTTTAGCCTAGGGACCGGGCGTATGAAATCGCAGCGGTTCCGTTGGAGGTGGTCCCGCAGTCGCGGGAAGGCCGCGACGGGACCGGCTGGGCCCGCCTCCGGACCGAATTCTTCACGCAACGCCAATCCCCGCGGGGGTCGGCGACCCTACCTCCAACAGAGGCCGACCTCGGATTGCGCTTACTGTGACGCGCAGGCGCAGTCGCGGGATCCGTGGTTCTCCCATGCCTGGATCCGGCTTGGGACGGAAATGCCCGGCTAGCTGCTAATATTTCGAGAAACATGCTCCGGAATCCGGCGTCCCAAGTGAAAACGCTTCGCGGGCTGGACAGGTCTGGCTTCGGGGTGTTGTCTCCCTCGCATGTCGCTCCCATCGAATTCCCCTGTTTCCCCGGTGCAGAGGATGCGTGCCCGCCGTGAGTTGCGCGCCACTCGCCGTGCATTTACGCTTCTCGAGATCCTGGTGGTTTTGGCCATCATCGGACTGCTCGTGGGCTTATCCGTGACGAAGGTGACGGGCATCCTCGACAACAAGAACATCGAGGTGACGCAGGTCTTCGTGCAGAACACGTTGAAGACACCCCTGGTGGCTTACCGTCTGAATATGGGTGACTACCCTTCGACCGCGGAGGGGCTCCAAGCCTTGATCACGGCGCCTTCCAGCAAAGCAGATCGCTGGAGCGGGCCCTACCTCGATGTGAAGGGCGGCAAACTTCAGCTCGATCCGTGGCAAGAACCGTATCAGTACCGCTATCCTGGGGTGAAGAACAAGACGGGCTACGACGTGTGGTCCAAGGGGCCTGACCATACGGACGGCACGGCGGACGACATCGGGAATTGGTGAGCCTATGGGTCGACTCCGGCGCGATGCTTTGCCAGAGCGGTCGGGGGCCCACGCGTTCACCCTTCTCGAAATCCTGCTGGTGGTCGCGCTGATCGGCCTGATGGGGACGCTCTTCATCGGGTCGGCCAATCTGCTGCTGACCAATCGCCGGGTGTCGGCCGAGGATGTGTTCTGGAAGGCCGTTACCGAGGCCCGGAAATACGCCCTGCTGCATGGGCAGGACGTGCGGCTGGCCTACGATTCGAAGAAGAAGGAGTTCGACGCCGCGACCTCGGAGGGCGCCCGAACCTTTCCGGTCCCGTTCGAAGGCGAATTAACCATTGATTTTCTCGCCACGGGATCGTCGGGTCGCAACACGGTCCTGATCGGAGGGGTGCTGGTGGAAACGCGTCCCATGCCGTTTGTCACCTTTTATGCCGATGGGACCTGCTCGGCGTTTCGTGTGCAGCTGCGGACGCGCGGAGGCGAACCCCGCTACCTGCAGATCGATCCGTGGACCTGTGCCGAGGTGAAGGACAAGTCGAACCTGCGCTAGCCCGATGCGTTCCTCCCGCTCTCTTTCGGTTCCGGTGCGCGCCTTCACCCTCATCGAGGTGTTGTGTGCCTTGGTGATCTTCACCCTGGCTGCCGTGGTGCTGGGGGGCGCCTACGTCAATGTGCTCAACGCCTACCACATCATCGATCGGACCGTGCGTAATGACGATGACCTCCGATTTGCCCGCGCCATCCTTCTGGCCGAGCCCGACCTGAAGAAGGCGGAGGAGGGGGGCAGCTATTCGACGGTGGATGGTCGGCAGGTGCGGTGGGAGGCCAAGATCGAGCCCACCACGGTGGCCGATCTGTTCACCGTTCACTTCAATTGCCAGGTCGACGACCCCAAATCCGGCACGCCGACCCGGTCCGAGCAGGTGTTCCGCGTTCTGCGGCCGACCTGGTCGGAGCCGGGCGAGCGGGACAAGCTGCGGGCCGAGGCCGCGAAACGGATTCAGGAACTGCAGGAGAAGCGCCGGTGAGACCTTTTCTCCAGTCCTGCAGGAAACTCTCGGCGCGGAAGCGTGAGGGGTTCACCTTGCTTGAAATTCTGGTTGCGCTCGCGCTGGTCGGTCTCGTGCTGGTCGGATTGAATACGTTTCTTTTCTCGATGGGAGAACTGTGGGGGAAGGGCAGCGAAAGCCGGTTGTTTGACCAACATGTCCGGGCGGTGTCACGTTTTCTGGAGCGGGAGCTGCGCACCGCGGCCTGGCCCCCCGCCGTGCCGGCCGGGACTGCCGGGGTGTCCGCCAAGGAGGTCAAGGCCCAGTCGGGCATCAGCGGACAGCTGCTCACCTTCGAACTGCGTGAAGGCAGCCGGCTCTTCAGCTGGCCCGAGCACGCCTTGCCCGACGTGGTCTGCTCCCTCGCCGTGCGGGATGGAGCGGGCCTGATGCTGCTCTGGCACTCGCGGATTGAGTCCCACTTTGAGGACGATCCACCTCGCGAGACCGTCGTGTCTCCCTTTGTGACCACCCTGCAGTACGAGTACTACGATCCCGATTTCAAGAGCTGGCGGGCCGAGAGCAGCCTGCGCCGCAGTCGCGAGGGTGGCGATTCCTATGACACCCCGCAGCGACTCCGGCTGACCTTCAAGCAGGGGGGCATGGCCCGGGATTCGACCATCACCATCCCGGCCGCAGCGGAAGGACTGCCAACCTTCTGAGCATGCCGCCCGAAGCCAGATCTTGCGTGAATCCGCCGCCGCACTCCCCGTGGAGGGAGGATCGCGTCGCGCGGTCACTCGGTGAATCGGCTCGCCGACTCCGGGCGGGCGGCACCCCGCGCACCGGATCGGTCCTCGTCATCGTGCTGGTGGCGCTGGTGTTTGCCGCCGTGGCGCTGACGGCCTTCATGGAGAAGGCGGGCAATGATCTGCTCATGGAGACCCGGGAGGCCGACATGCTCCGCCTGCGCATGGAGGCGCAGTCGGCGCTGGAGACCACCCTGGCGGTGCTCGAGGACTTCCGGGCGGTGAACGGCGGCCTGCGCAGCCCGGCGGAAGGGTGGGACGACCCGCTGGGGTTTATTGGATACGAGCCGGGCGAGGGCACGAAGATCGATGTTTCGTTCGAGGATGAAAGCGGAAAGCTGTCACTCCCGACGATCGAGGGCCCGACCCTGGTGGCGCTGTTCAAGGGCTGGGGTCTGCATCAATCGGACGCGGAACGCATGTCTGATGCGCTGCTGGGCTGGATGCGCCCCGACTATGTGGCGGCCTCCGCCGGCGCGCCCGGTGTTGAGGATTACGACCGAGGCGAATTGCCCTACAAGCCGCCGACGCGCTCCCTGCGGTCCTTCTCCGAGCTCGCGGCGATCAAGGTGGTGAACGAGTTCTTTTACGACGAGAAGGGTCGTCCGAACGAGCTCTGGCGTCGCTTCCGCGACACCGTATCGCTCTACAACTACAAGGCGCCGAACCTCAACGCGGCCCCGGGTGACGCCCTGGCGGCACTGAGCAACTTCGATCCCTTGCAGCAGAAGCGGTTTGAAGAGTACCGGCGGGGCGAGGGGGCCTTCGCCCGGCAGGGGCCCGGCTACTTCAAGTCCACCGGGGATGCCGCCGCCATCGCCGGCGGACAGAACTCGATCACGGGATTCGGGGTCGACATCCGGGCGCTCCGGATCCGACTGCTCGTGCACAAGGGGGCGGCCCACTACGAACTCACGGTGGTGGTGGCCCCGCCCGGCGGAGCCCAACTGGTGCGTTCCGGTTCGGCCGCGCCCTCCCGCACGGAGGGACAGCCGAAGGCGCAAGACAATGCGGGCAAACCCACCCCCGCGATGAGCGGTGCGGGCGGAGCCAAGGGCGGTGACGGTGCGGCGAAAAAGCTGAACTACCCCTTTACTCTCTTGGAAATCACCGAGAACGTAGTGATGTCGTCCCAGTACTCACCTGAACCTGCGCTTTGAGTATGTCCACCGAGACTCTTCCCAGCCCGCCCGATGCCGCTCCCGTTGTGGAGGCGGCCCTGCCGAGGGTGGTCCTCCTGGCCGACAGTCGTTTCTTCGTCCGGTCGGTCCCGGTCAATGCCAGCGGTTCGGCCGAAGACGTCGCCACCCAGGTGGAGCTGGCGTTGGAGACGCTTTCCCCGTTCCCCGTTAATCAGCTCTACCACGGGCACTTGTGGAAACCGGGCTCCGCCCACGCCCTCGCTTATGCGGCCTATCGGCGACGGTTTACCGCGGAGGACACGGAATCCTGGTCGAGTGCCGACTTGGTGATCCCTTCGTTTGTCACGGCCTTTGGGTATCCCATCGCGACGGGTGGCACGGTGTTGTTCACGGGGTCGGATTTTGTGACCGCCGTCCACTGGGGGGATGCAGGTGGAGTGCCGTCCCGGGTGTTGACTGAGCCGCTCGCGGTCGACGCGTCCCCGGAGGAACGCGGCCAGGTGCGCGAGTCGGTGCTCCGGGCGATGGGCGGAACCAACACCTTGGTGGAACTCGACGCTCCGGTGTACGTCCCCGGCGACCTTGATTCGCCCCTCCAAGCCTTTGCGGCCTCGGGAAAGACCCTGTCCGTGTCCGTCGCCGATTCCTCGGCCCTGGATGTCCGTGACAAGGCCGAACTGGCCGCGCGGCGCCGGGCCAAGGCGCGAGATCTGGCATTGTGGCGGAGTTTCATTGGCCTCATCGCCCTTCTGCTGTTCACGCTGGTCGGTGAAGGGGGCCTGATTGGCCTTCGCGCCTGGGGCAAGTCGCGTCAGGCGACGCTGGATGAGCGTCAGCCGAAGGTTGACCGGATCATGGCGCAACAGACCCTTGCCACCCGCATTGAGGAACTCTCAACCAAACAACTGCGACCCTTTGATATGATCACCATGGTCTACGTCGAAGGCGCGTCGGGAACCAAGAAGCCCGATTCGATCCAGTTTCTGCGGACCACATGCGTCGGACTGACTGTCCTCCAGATCGAGGCCCAGACGCGGATTGGTGGCGATCTGGCGCTTTACCAGGCGGCTCTTCGCAAGAATCCGGCGATCGCCTCGATCGAGGTCACAAAACAGGAGCTGCGCGATGCCACCACGTCCTTCACCTTGTTGGTCACCTTTAAACCTGAGGCCCTCATGCCCGCCGCCAAGCCATGAAAAAGCTCCGGACCTATTTTCTCACCCGGCTTCTTCGCGAAAAGATCCTCCTGCTCGGCCTGCTCGGCGTGGCGGTGGCCATCTGGCTTTCGAGTTGGACGGATCGCATGCAACTCGGGGTGCGTGCCCATTCCCAGGTGTCCACCGATCTGGCCGTGCAGGATCAGTGGCTGAAACAGCAGGACCGGATTGAGGCGCTGGCGAAGGCAGCGGTGGAGCACCTCGATCCGACGAAGAGCCTCGATTCCGTTCGCCTGGGAACCGAGGTCACGGACATGGCCACCGCCTCCGGCATCAAGGAGAACCGGAGCATCGACTCCGCGCGTACGGATCGCACACCGGAGTTTGCCGTCCATTCGATTGAATTCCGCGCCCGCCGCGCGGACTGGGAGAACCTTCAACGGTTTTACGCCAAGATTGTCGAACGCGCCCCCTACATGGGTCTCGAGCAGTTCTCCCTATCGACGGTGCCAAGCCGCTCATCGGAGATCGAGGCGGTGTTCCGCATCACCGCGGTCGAGATCACCCGCTAGACCCGGCTCCGACCCCGGCCGCTCCGGTCGGGTTCCCGGATTCTTTGTAATCAGAAGAGGCTCGACCGTCGGAATCATTTTGATACCGAACGACTATGGCTCAATCGACACGGACGTCTTCGACCCGGGTGGTGGTGGTGGCGGGCCTGCTTGCCTTCCTTTTGCCAAAACAGGTTCGGTCCGAGGACCAAATCGCCTATAAGTTTCAATCGTGGCAGGAGGATGGCGGTCGGATTCGCGTCGATGCCCACTACGCGCTGGTCGAAAAGGACCTGGGACTGGAAACAAAGCTCAAGCTCACCGGCCTGGTCGACGCCATCGCGGGCGCCACCCCCAACGGCCAGCCCGCGCCCGCAGGGAGCGACCAGGTGCCGCTTTCGCAACTGACGGACCGGCGCAAGGCCTGGACCGCGGATCTTTCGCACCAATTCACCCGGTCCAACGTCACGCTGGCCTACGCGCAAAGCCGGGAAAGCGACTACATTTCCAAAGGCTGGTCGGTCAACACGCTGACCGACTTCAACGCCAAGAACACGACGTTGCTGGTCGGGTACGCCCGGGTCGACGACGACATCACCGCACGGTTTCTGCCGGCGCCGCGGATCAAGACGGGTGACGACGTCGTGGTCGGGGTGACGCAGCTGATCAACCCGCACACCTCGCTCACCGTCAATCTGACGCACGGCGCCTCGCGTGGGTATCTGTCGGACCCTTACAAAATCATCCAGAAGCGCACCGAGATCCTGCCCGGGCTCTTTCTGCCGCTGACCTTTCCCGAGAACCGTCCCGAGGAGCGCAAGAAGTGGGTCCTTTTCGCCGGTTCCAATCTCGCCTTCGACCAGGTCAAGGGCGCTCTCGATGCCAGCTACCGGTTCTATGACGACGACTGGGGCGTGACCAGCCACACCCTGGCGCTGGAGTGGTTTCAGTCGATCGGTGAGCGGCTGATTGTCCGTCCGGCCGTGCGCTTCTACCGGCAGAGCGAGGTGGACTTCTATCACATCACACTCGACAACACCTCGATCGTGCCCGGATCGAACGCCTCGGGACGCGCTCCGTACTACTCTTCCGACTACCGGCTGACGGAACTCGACACCGTCACCCTCGGGCTGAAGGTGGTCTGGACCGTGATTCCGGATCGTGTGACCGTGGACGCGGCCTACGAACGGTACACCATGCGGGGGCGGGATGGAGTCACCCCGCAGAGCGCCTATCCGGACGCCGATGTCTTTACGCTGGGTGGACGTTTCACCTGGTAACGCGAATCCCCGGCACCCGATGCCCATCGCATCTCCCCACGGTTCGATCCTCTGCCTTTTCGTCCGATGATGGTTTCGCCGTCCAACTCCCGTCAGCCTGCGGCGCCCATCCCGGCGGGACCGGTCGCGCCCCTGCACAAGGTGGAGTGGAAGGCGCTGGGGACCTCGTGTGCGATTCAGTTTGCCTGCGCAGAGCAGGCCCGGGCGGATGCCTTTGGTCAGGCGGCGATGGCGTGGGTCGCTCAATTTGAACAGCGCTACTCACGGTTCCGCCCGGACAGCCTGGTCAGCCGGATCAATGCGGCGGCCGGACGGAGCTGGGTGGAAGTGGATGCCGAGATGGAGCAGATGCTCGATCTCAGCGGCTCGCTGCACTTCATGACCCAGGGGATCCTGGATGTGACGGCTCTGCCTCTGCTCCGCCTGTGGAACTTCAAGGGGCCCGATCCCCGCGTGCCGACCGAGACGGAGGTGGCCGCGGCGCGACGATGCGTAGGCTGGGGCAAGGTGCAGCGGAAGCCGGGTGCTGTCTTTCTGCCGGAGGCCGGCATGTCGATCGACTTTGGCGGATGGGGCAAGGAATTTGCCGTCGACGCCGTGGCGCAGATTGGCAAGGACCACGGCCTGACCGCGCTCCTGGTTGATTTTGGCCATGACCTGAAAGCCGTGGGGCAGCCGCCTGGACGTCCGGCGTGGCACGTGGGGCTTGAGAATCCGGCGTCGCCGGGTGCCACCTGGGGAAGCATCGCGGTGATCGACAAGGGAGTCGCGTCGTCGGGTGACTACCTCCGCGGTGTCACCATCGGCGGTCGCCGCTTTGGACACATTGTGGATCCCCGCACCGGCTGGCCCGTGTCCAACGGCTGCACTCAAGCCACGGTGGTCGCCGCCTCCTGCCTGCAGGCTGGAATCCTGTCCACCACGTCGTTTGTCCTCGGGGCGGAAGCAGGCTTACGCTTCATTCAGGACACCTTTGGGGCGGAGGGGTGTTTGCTGACGCAGCGCGCCCGTCACCAAACCCGCGGCTTTTTCCGTTATGAAGTCACCTGATTTGAACTCGCCCCGCTCAGTTGAACCACGGATGGACACGGATGGACACGGATTCTGGCATCGTCTGTGCTCCCCTGGCAGATTGATGATGCGAACCTTCTGCGGCGCGCTCCCATGGATGGTCAGCGGGCTTTTGTTCGCCGTCGTGGCCGGGACTGACCTGGATGCGGCGCTCAAAGAAGGCGACACTTTGCCGAACCTCTCGGACTACAGCTTCGAAGGCACGCTCCCGGCCGACCTCGCCGGGAAGGTCATCGTGCTCGATTTCTGGGCGTCGTGGTGCGCTCCCTGCAAAGCTTCGTTTCCCGCCCTGGGGACTCTCCAGCGTGAGCTGGGGCCGAGTGGTCTGACGGTCCTCGGGGTGTCCGTGGACGAAAAAAAGGCGGCGTATGAGGCGTTTCTGAAGAAGCAGGCCCCGCCTTTTGCGACGGTACGCGATGCCGATCATCGGTTCGTCAAGGTGGTTCAGGCTCCCAAGATGCCGACCACTTACCTCATCGACCGGAAGGGTGTGGTCCGCCACGTGCATGAGGGGTTTCACGGAGAGAGCTCGGTGAAGCTGTTGCGAGAACAGCTTGCAGTGCTCCTGAACGAAAAGCCGTGAGATTGAAAATCAGCGTCACATAGCAGCCACTACATTTTCGCGGGATCTTTACCGTTTCGCTCCTGTCCATCGCTCGTCCGAGTCACCATTCTAAATTCCACCATGAAGACCACGCCGACGCCTCCGTTCGACTCCCGGCAGCCGACCCGACCGGGCCGGTCCCTGTGCCGTCTCTATTTCGGTGGAGCGCTTCTCGCCCTGATGACGTTCGCTGGCGTGGGCTGTTCCGGAGTGCAGCCGTGGGAGCGGGCAACGCTCACCAGCTACGCCATGCGAGCCGACCGGGACCCGCTCGCCGTGGCGATGGGCGAACACATTTATTTCTCGCGCGAGTCTTCGACCGGGGGTCGGGGCGTGGGTGGGAGCGGTTGCGGCTGCAACTGATCCAGTGGCGTCACGCCGTCCGCTATGATATTCGCTTTGTTGTGGTCGCGGCTCCGGTGGTTGTACCTGCCGGCCTCCCTGCTTTCTGTCCTGCTGCAACGGGCCCCGTTGGTGCGCGTGATGGCGACGGCCGAGTCCTCGCTCGGCAGCCCCTTTGGGGCCTTGCTGCGATCGGCGTTCACCGTCGCCGCTGTCGGCGGCTACCACGCTCTGGCTGGAGCCACCCAGCTCTCGACCAATCCCACGTCCCCGGCCGCGGCCACCGTGGGCAAGTCGTTTTCCATGGTGTTCGCCGTGATCGGTGCGCCGGCCACCGCGGCATCGTATGAGGTGCGGGGAACGATGCCGCCCGGGCTCTCGGTGCTTGGGCTTTCGGGGGACCTTCTCAATGCCTCCAGCGGCACGATCACCGGCACTCCCACCACGGCCGGCAGTTTTGCCCTGCTGGTTCGAGCGTGGAATAACACCAACAAGCGGGGTGACGGAGGGAATCCCACCTTCACCATCACCATCAATGTGCAGCCCGCGGCGGTGACCGCTCCGGTCTTTACCACGCAGCCGGCCAGTACGTCCGTGCCTGTGGGGGCCGCGGTGACCTTGACTGCTGCCGCCACGGGTGAAGGCACGATCACCTATCAGTGGAGCAAGGATGGAGCAACCCTGCCGGGAGCCACCTCGGCCAGTCTCTCGCTGACTTCCGTGACGACAGCCTCGGCGGGATCCTACCGCGTCGCTGCGACCAATGCCGGAGGCACGACCCAGAGCAATATTGCCCTCCTGACCGTGGTGGAGCCCGTGGTGCCGCCGGTGTTCACCGTGCAACCCACCGGTCAGACCGTCACCGCTGGCGCCACGGTGACCCTCACCGCGACGGCCACCGGCACGCCGCCGGTGACGTATCAGTGGTTCAAGGACGGAGTGAGCATCAGCGGTGCCACCAGCCCGAGCCTGACCCTGACCAATGTCACCACCGCCTCCTCCGGATCCTACCGGGTTGTGGCGACCAACGCGGGTGGAGGGACGCAGAGCAACCCGGCGACCCTGACCGTGAACAGTGCCACCGCGCCCGTCATTGTCACCGAGCCGCTCAGCCAGGTCGTGGTGATCGGTGCCAGCCTCACGTTCACCGTGGACGTCACTGGCACCGGTCCCTTCAGCTATCAGTGGCGCAAGGCCGGCGTGGCGCTGGGCGGTGCCACCCAGGCGTCATTCACCTTGTCCTCGGTCCAGACGGCGGATGCGGGCGACTACTCCGTCTCAATCACGAATGCCTTCGGAACGGTCGTCAGTCGGAACGCAACCCTCGGGGTCACTCCGACCGTGACCAGTGCGATCACCAATGTGGCGGTCCGCACCACCCTGTCCGCCAACCAGATCCTCATTGTCGGCTTCAATGTTGCAGGCGGTTCCAAGCCCATGCTCCTGCGAGCCGTCGGCCCGGGCCTGGCCGCATTTGGCGTGCCTGGCACCATGCCCGATCCCGAGATGGCGCTCTTTCAGGACAGCACTCCGTTGGAGAGCAACAACAACTGGGGTGGGGGTGCGACCCTCACGACGGCGTTTGCCTCGGTGGGTGCGTTTGGATTGCCGGGCACCAGTCTTGACGCGGCGCTGCTCAGCACCGTGGCGGGGGGCCGCACCGCGCAAGTCAAAGGAGGTGCTGCCGGCAATGTGCTGGTGGAGGCTTATGATGCGGGCTCGGGCACGTCGATCCGGCTGACCAATGTGTCCGCGCGCAATCGCGTCGGCACGGGTGGCGACATTCTGATCGCGGGTATTTCCATCACCGGCAGCACGCCGAAGACGGTCCTGATCCGCGCGGTCGGACCGACGCTCGCCTCGTTTGGCGTTCCTGGCGTACTGACCGACCCGAAGCTCGAGGTGTTTTCCGGTTCGACCAAGGTGGCGGAAAATGACAACTGGTCGGCCACGCTCGCCGCGACCTTTGGCAAGGTCGGTGCGTTCGGACTCGCCGATGGCAGCAAGGATGCCGCCATCGTGATGTCCCTCGCCCCGGGCGGATACACCGTCCAGGTCAGCGGGGCGGATGGCGGCACCGGGGAAGCCATCGTCGAAGTGTACGAGGTGCAGCCGTAGGCGACCGTACCAGGGAGATGAGAACCGCGGATGGACACGGATGGACGCGGATACGGACGGAGGTGACCGCGGATCCCTTGCCACCCGTGATTCGGTCCTTGTTGTGAGCGGATTTACCGTGACCGTTCGAATGATTGACCACGAATGGACACGAATCCAGCGGGAGATCGGAGGAGGAGAGAACCTGGATTTAGTACATGACAGAGTGAAGCGAGCCCCCGCAACGCGCGGTGCCTGTTTTCATTCGTGTAGATTCGGGGTTCAACTGCCCGATTCCTGGCATAGGTCCCGTTGCGTGTGTCGTGTTGCGAACGGGTGACGATCTTGAGGTTGCGCGCTGTTCCGGTTGCGGCTCCTGATTTCTTCTTCACCCTGCCGGCATGGTGTTCGCCCAGGAGCGTTGGATTTTCGGTTCGAGTCGGCCGACGTGGAGCCTTCGAGGTCCATTCTCGTTGGTCGTGCTGATCCTCGGTCTGCAGCGTGCCCCGCTCGTGCGGCTGATGATCAGCGGTCCTGGCTTGGGCGACCGCGCGGTAGCGTTGCTGCGGTCGGGGTTGATCGCCGCGACCTTGGGCGCATACCATGGCGTTGCCGGGGCGACCAATCTGACCACCAGTCCCTCGACACCGGCGAATGCCACGGTCGGTCAGCCTTTTTCTCTGGTGTTTGCCGTCATTGGCGCCCCGAAGGCAACGCTCTCCTATGAGATCACCGGAACGCTCCCTCCGGGACTGACCATTGACGGACTCAACGGCACCGTGCTCAACGCAACGGCCGGGGCGATCACGGGAACCCCGACGATGGCGGGAAGTTACGTGCTCGCGGTGAGGGGGTGGGAGTATCCCGACAGATTGGGGCTCAGTGGAGATCGCACGTTCCCGATTCGGATCAATGTGCAGACGGCGAGTGGCTTGATGGCACCGGTGTTTGTTCGCGAGCCCTTTACGACGTCCGTGATCCTAGGTGCCACGGCCACGTTTTCGGTGGAGGTCAGTGGCATCGGTCCGTTCACCTTTCAATGGTCGAAGGACGGCGTGGATTTGCCGGGGGCGACGGCAGCCATCTTGTCACTGCCGAACGTCACTTTCGCCACCGCGGGAGGTTATCGGGTCACTGTGACCAATGCGGCCGGACCCAGTCAGAGCGGCGAGGCCACTCTCTTCGTCAATCCACCTCCGGTGGTGTCGCCGACGGTGATGCGGTCCCCAATCCCGATCTCCGTGGCCACGGGATCGACTGCGGTGTTCGAGGTGGTGGCGGCCGGCTCGAACCTGACGTATCAGTGGCGACGTGACGGACAGGCGCTGGCCGGTGAGACCGGATCCCAGCTGATTCTTCCGGCGGTTGGGCCCGGCTCGGCTGGTGTGTATTCGGCGCTGGTGCGAAACTCCGCCGGCACCGTGGTGAGTGGCGGGGCGGCCTTGACCGTGACTGCGTCCGGCACGCGGGCCCGGCTGACCAACCTCTCGGTACGCTCGCGGACCGGCGAGGCGGAGCGCACCTTGATTGCAGGCTTCGCGGTGGTGGGGACCGGGCCGGCGCCGCTGGTGGTGCGGGCGGTGGGACCCACCTTGGCCAGCCTCGGGGTGGTCGACTTTCTTGCCGATCCTCGCCTTGAGGTGTACGACGCAAAGGCCGTCCTGATCGCGGCAAATGACGACTGGTCGGGGGTGGATGGAAGTGCGGTGGGGGGATTTGCGCTTCCGGTGGGAAGCAGGGATGCGGTGGTGACCCTTCCCCTCGGACCGGGAGGTTACACGGCCCAGATTTTTGGTCGGTCACCCGCTGACGGCGAAGCCATCGTGGAGCTTTATGAAACCCCCGCGGTTTCTCCCACCGCTGACGTCATCAACCTCTCCGCCCGCACCTACCTGGGAGCAGGGCAGACGCTCTTTGCCGGATTCAACCTGACCGGCACGGCCGCGCGCACCGTGCTCATTCGTGCGGTGGGCCCCGGTTTGACGGGGTTGGGGGTGGCCGGAGCCCACACCGATCCCAAGCTGGAGCTTTTCAACAGTGCCACCGTCCGGCTGGGTGGAAATGACCAGTGGGGGGGCAGCCCGGCGGTGGTCCAGGCAGCAGCTGCAGTCGGAGCGTTTGTACTCGCCGATGGCGGAAGCAACGACGCGGCGATGCTGGCGACCCTGGGCCCCGGGGGCTACACCGTGCAGATTTCGGGACCGCCGGCGGCCGCAGGGGTGCTCATTGTCGAGGTGTACGCGCTGCCCTAACCGCTGGGGAAGAGGGAAATCCGACAGATCGGTCCGATCGGTCGGATCCGTCGGATTTGTCTTCGGCCCCTGCGCCTGCCCGCGCCCTGGCGCGACGGCAGGCAACCTGCTCTGAATCAGCAACTAGCACGTTCGTTGAGGCTCCAGAGCCGACCCGCGGGACCCGCTCTCGGAAAATTGGAGGAACTTGCGGCTTGGCGGCGGCGTCTCTGGTTTCAAAGCTATTTCTTTAATCCTATGACTTCGTTTCGCTGTTCGGTGCTCTTGTGCCTGGGGTTCGGTTTGGGTGCGCTTCATGCGCAGACACCGACGGTGACGCAGCCCTTGCCGGCTGTGGCTCTTTCTACGGGGGCGCCGGCTGCGACTGTGGACCTGACCCAGTACTTTGGGCTTCCCGGTGTCACCGGCCAGGTTGTGCAGGTGGCGACGGCCTATGGTCGATTCAACATTGAACTCCTCGCCGATGACGCCCCGCTCACCGTCGCCAATTTCCTCGGCTATGTGAACGCTGGGTCGTACAACAACGCGCTGATTCACCGCTCGGTGCCGGGATTTGTGATCCAGACGGGTGGATTTATTGCGACTTCCCCAGTGGGCAACATTGCCTCGGGACCGATGGTGAAGAATGAGTTCAAGCGTTCGAATATCCGAGGTACCCTCGCGATGGCGAAACTAGGTTCAGGACCGGACACGGCGACAAATCAGTGGTTTGTGAACCTCGCGAACAACGCTGCCAATCTGGACAATCAAAATGGCGGCTTCACAGTTTTCGCCCGCGTGCTGGGAACAGGTATGGTGGTAGCAGATGCAATTGCAGCGCTCCCTATCTACAATTTCGGAAGCCCGTTCGATTCGTTACCGCTGCGCAACTACAATAGTGCCAATCAACCGGTAGTCGCAAACTTCATTGCCCTGACCTCGGTTCGCGTGGTCCCCATTCACCCGGTCGTAGGCGGCCAGGGCTCGGTCTTCACTTACAGCGTCTCCACTGGGACCGCAGGCATTGTCACGGCGACGATCTCCGGCAGCACGTTGACGCTGACGCCGGTGGCGTCGGGATCGACGACGGTCACGGTGCGGTCGACCGATTCCAATGCCAATTTCATCGAGTCCACCTTCACCGCCCAGGTTACGTCCCCGATACCCGCTCCGACCATCACCCAGCAACCGCCGAGCAGCATTGCGGCGGGCGTGGGCCAAACGGTGGTGCTCAACGTGGTCGCGGCGGGCGAGGGTTTGAGCTACCAATGGAAGCGCGTGGATGACTCGCCCAACCTGGCGAGCGACATTGCGGGGGCCACCACCGCCTTGCTGGTGCTGAGCAATGCCCAGGTGAACCAGACGGGTTCCTATTTCTGCTCCGTCAGCAATGGGGGTGGATCGGTTAACAGCCAAAGCGCAGCGGTCACGGTCGCGGCCGGAGCCACCGCCAGCCGCCTGACCAATCTGGCGGTGCGTTCGTTCGCCGGTGCCGGCGAAAAGGCCCTCATTGCCGGATTTGTCACCCGTGGGGCGGGCAGCAAGCCGCTGGCTGTCCGTGGCATTGGCCCGGCCCTGCTGGCCTACGGAGTGACGGCGGTGCTGGATGATCCCAGCCTGGAGTTACGCAGCACCGGCGCCGGGACACCCGTGGTGGGCACCAATGACAACTGGACCGGCGACGATGGCCGCAACTACGGCGGCTTCCCCCTCAACGCCGGCAGCAAGGACTCGGTGCTGGTCAGTCCGCTGGCCGTCGGCGGTTACACCGCCCAGGTCCGCGGAGCCGGCGGGGCGACCGGCAATGCGCTGGTTGAAGTTTACGACGCGGCCACCGCCGACGCCTCCAGCAGTTTCGTCAATCTCTCAGCCCGCACCCAACTCGACGCCGGGCAGATTCTCATCGCCGGTGTTTCGGTCAGCGCGGGTGCGAACAAGACCCTGCTCATTCGCGCGGTCGGCCCCAAGTTGGCCGATTTTGGGGTGGGTGGCGTGTTGAGCGACCCGAAGATCGAGGTCTACAATAGCTCGGGCACCAAGATCATGGAGAACGACAACTGGGGCGGCACGCCGGCGCTGACGGCGGCGGCGGCCGCGGTCGGGGCCTTCGGTCTCGAGCCTACCAGCAAGGATGCGGCGCTCGCAATGACGCTCCCGGCCGGTGGATACACCGTTTGGGTGAGCGGGGTTGGCGGCGCGGCCGGCGTGGTGCTGGTGGAAGTGTACGAGTACCCCTGAGGCGTAACAGTTCATTTGAACCATGAATCCCGCGACTGCGCGAGCGCCTCAACCTAAGCGCGATCCAAGGTCGGCGTCTGTTGGAGGTGGGGTCGCCGACCCCGCGGAGATTGGCGTCGCGTGAAGAAATCGGACGTCGGAGGCGGGACCGGTCGGTCCCGTCGCTGCTCACCGAGGCCACCTCCAACTGAAACGCAGGAGGTTCCCACGATCGGTTCTTAAGTTGACGCGCCTGCGCAGTCGCGGGATTCGTGGTTTTCCCTCTGCGCAGATTCGGCAGAGTGCCGCCTGCGCGTGGCGGCGTCAGCGGCTGAACGAGGCGCTCAGCGCGAAGACCGCGCTGACGATCGAGTAGGCGATGAAGCCCACGAAGGTGAAGACGCCGAGCAGCACCGCGCTGGCGATGACCTTGGTGGCCAGGTTGAGCTGCTGGCTGATGCGGGCCTGGTAGGTGACCGCTACCTTCTTCAGCGCGGGGACAATGTTGCCCGTATTTTCGCCGACGGCCAACTGGTCGAGCACCAGGTCAGGGAAACAGGCGGTGCGCACCCAGGCTGAGGAGAGCGACTCGCCTTCCAGGATGCGGCTGGTGGCGTCCTCAAAGGCACGGCGGTGGATCCGGTTGGAGATCTGGCGGGCGGTCATTTTCAGCGCCTCGGCGGTGGTGATGCCGTTTTCCAGGAGCACGCTGAGGGTCTGCGCGATGGCCAGCACGGTCTGCGACACCGCAAACGGAGCGGTGAACGGAATCCGCAGCAAGAGTGCATCCGTGGAAACCCGCCCCGGTTCCGTCTTGTACCAACGCCACACGGCGATCACGCCGAACACGGCCCCGGCGACGAGGATCACGCCATAGCGCAGGGCAAAATCCGAGATCGACACGAGGATGGCGGTCGACGTCGGCAGTTTGCCACCCAGCGACGTCAGCAGCGTCTGCAGCCGTGGGAGGAGAAAAAAGAGGAAGAAGAGAATGACCCCGCCGGCCACCACCATCATGAAGATCGGATAGGCGAGGGCGGAGGCGAGTTGGCGCTGCAGCTCCCGCTGCTCCGTGAGGTGCGCGATGAGACGCTTGAGGACGTCGTTGAGCGAACCCGTGGCCTCGCCGGCCTGAATCAGGTTGACCGAAGAGGTGTCGAATACGTCTGGATACGATGTCATCGCGGCGGAGAGCGACGCTCCTTCGCCGATGCGTTCCCAGAGACCTGCGCAGAGCGAGCGAAGCCGAGGCTCCTTGACACGGATCGAGAGCAGTCGGATGGCTTCGCCGGCGGACAGGCCGGACGACGTCAGGTCCTCCAGGGCGGTGAGAAAGGCGAGACGTTCCCGGCGGGATGGAGCCTGGGCTGACGGTCGTCGTCGGGCCGAGGGCGGTAGCTGCATCTGCCGTTCGGCGCCAGCGGACCGCTGCGGCTTGCCGGCCCCGGCGGCGGGCTTCTTGGCTGTACCCGCCTCTTCGTCGATCCGCACGGGTGACAGGCCGCGAGCGGCCAGCAGGCGAAGCGCTTCCTTGCGGGAGGGCGCGTCGAGCGAAGAACTCGAGGTGGCGCCGGCGCGGTCCCGGGCGGTGTAGCTGAAGCGGGGCATGGCGCGAAGGTTACTTCTCCGTCACCGTGATGACGCGCAGGACTTCCTCCAGCGTCGTGTGCCCGTCCCGCACCTTTTCCCAGCCGCTCTGCTCCAGAGTGCGCATGCCGTGGTGGCGTGCGCAGGTGCGCAGGGCGCGGGTGCTTTCGCGCTTGAGCACGAGGTCGTGCAGCTCGTCACTCGGCTTGAGGATCTCAAAAATTCCGATACGGCCCCGGTATCCCGTGCCCCGGCAGCGGTCGCAGCCGACCGGGGCCTTGAGCATGGCGACGGAGTCGGCCTCGGCTGGGTCGACACCCAGGATCGCGAGGGTGTCGCGCAGCTTGAGCTTGGGAATCGGTTCCGGCCGGGAGCACTCCGGGCAGAGGCGTCGCACGAGACGCTGGGCGATGACCAGCTCGATGGCAGAGGCGACGAGGAAAGGCTCGATGCCCATGTCGATCAACCGCGTGATCGCCCCGGGGGCGTCGTTGGTGTGCAGCGTGGAGAACACCAAGTGACCGGTCAGCGAGGCACGGATGGCAATGTCAGCGGTTTCCCGGTCGCGGATTTCGCCGACCATGATGACATCGGGATCCTGGCGGAGCACATGCCGCAGCGCGCCGGCAAAGGAGAGGCCGATTTCCGGCCGGACCTGCATCTGGTTGACGCCGGGGACCTCGTATTCGATCGGGTCTTCGATCGTGACGATGCGCAGATCCGTCGAGTTGATCTTGCGCAAAAAGGCGTTCAGCGAGGTGGACTTGCCGGAGCCGGTGGGTCCGGTCACCAGCACAATGCCGTGCGGGTAGTCGAGCACGTGACCGATCTGGGTCTGCTCGTCGGCGCTCATGCCGAGGCGCTCCATGCTGTAGGCCTCTTTCTTCTGGTTGAGCAAACGCAGGGAAATCGACTCGGCGTAGATCGTGGGAATGGTCGAGACGCGGATGTCGAGCGTGGTGCCGTTGGCCTTGAAGTTGATGCGGCCGTCTTGCGGGAGACGCTTTTCCGAAATGTTCAGCCGCGCCATGATTTTCAGGCGCGAGATGATGGCGTCCTGGAAACGCAGCAGGTTTTCCGGCACCGGTACGGGCACGAGCAGACCGTCGACGCGGTAGCGGATGCGCAGCTGACCTTCCTGCGGTTCAAAGTGGATGTCGGTGGCGCTGTCGGCGACCGCCTGGCTGATGACGTCGGTGACGAAGCGCACCACGGCGGCGTCCTCGTCGACCGTCTCCTCGATCTGGGCGGCGGCCACGGCCTCGGGGGCGAGGTAGCTGTCGTCACTGTCGTCCAGCGAACCCGAACCCACGCCAAAATTCTCGATGATGAGCTGATGGATACGTTCGGGCACGGCCAGATGCCAGACGAGCGGGCGGGGGGTGAACGTCCGCAGCCAGTCCGTCATGGTCTCGTCCGGCGGCCAGGCCGCGGCGAGATTGAGGGAGGTGGTGGCAAGTTCCTCGACGGTCGCGGACTCGGTTGTCGGATCGCCTGACGCGGAGGCCTTGTGAATGGGAATGACCTGGTAGTCATGCACCAGCCGCGCCGGGAGGAGTCCGCGGGCCTGAGGATCGGTTTCCAGGTTGGTGGCGATGGGGAGCCCGGTGGTCTGGGACAGCAGCGCCAGGGCCTCGGGCTCGCCGAGGGAGAGTGCACTCGCCAGGAGGCTCACCCGCTGGCTTCTCGGGGCTTCGGCCAGCGCCTGTTTTTGTTCAGGGGTCAGCCGCTCAGCGAGGGAGGCCGGAACGGGATCGATCAGCAGCGGAAGCGAGGGCATGTCGTGACAGCGAAGGCGGATCTAGAGGCGAGCCAAGCGAAGGGCGAGGGTGACCCTGAACCGGGGCGACAGCGGTGGGTTACTTTGGCCGACGCAGGGAAGGACCGGATTCGGGAGCGGCGGGTGTGGCCGCGACCGGGGGCGCCAGGGCGCGCAACACTGCATCCTTCTGCGGATTGGTTTCCAGCCGTGACATGGTCTCGGAATTGTCGGCGCTGCTGTTGGTCAGCACATAGGGTCGCACGAAGAACACCAGGTCGGTGCGACCCTTTTCCCGGCGCCGGCTGCCGAGGAGGTCGCCGATGAAGGGGATGGGGCCGAGTCGGTTGGTGGTTTTGCTTTGCGTGTCCCGCTGCAGGCCACCGAGTACGACGATCTCACCGCTTTGGATACTGACAAAGGATTCGGTCTCGCGCTTACCGATCCGGGGCTGCGGGTTGTTGTCGATCGTGATGGTGCCGAGCACGTCCTCGACCTTCTGTTTGATGTCCAGCTGAACCGATCCGTCGTTGCCGATCAGGGGCTTCACCTTCAATTCGATACCGATCTCCTGCTGGCTGACCGTGCTGCGGTAGCCACCGACCGAGTTGTTGGTTCCCGTATTGCTGTTATCGGCCAGGTAGCTGCTGATGACCGGTCGGGATTCCCCGACGAAGAAACGGGCCTCCTTGTTGTGGGTCGTGACGATGGAGGGGACTGAAAGGATGTTGGTGTTGCCCTTGCGCGGCGTGGTTTGGATGGAGATCTCGGCGGCCAGATCGCGCGCGCCGCTGACGCCATCGCCCCGCGTCACGGTCCCATTGGACACCGAGAGACTGGGCCCGGCGAGCGCGCCCGAGAAACCGATCAATTTGTCGCCTGCAACCTTGAGCCCGAGGGTTTCGATACCGGTCGATGCCTCGTCGCTGAGGGTGACTTCGGCAATGACCACCTCGATGCGCACCTGGGCCAGCAGAACGTCGACCTTCTCGACGAGTTCCCGGATGATGCGAATGTCGTCGACCGTGCCGGAAATGACCACGGCATTGGAGCGTTCGTCCGGCAGGATGGTGACGAGGGAACTGAATTCGGCCGTGCCTTCGAGCAAGTTGGGACCGACGATGTTGACGATGTTGGGTGCAGGCGGGGTACCGGCGGCGGGAGCGGCTGGGGTCATGGCGTTCACCACCGGCGTGACCTGGCCGGGCCGCACGGATTGCTGGGAGGACGACGAAACGGCCTTGTTCTGCCCGCTGACCAACTGACTGATGAGGGCGGCCACGTCCTTGGCAGCGGCATGCTTCAGGTAGATGACCTCATTGCGCGTATTCGGGTCGGCCTTGACGTCCAGCTTGGTGATCAGGGCGTCGAAAAACTCATGCTGACGCGAGTCGGCCAGCAGGATGACCTGGTTGGTGCGATCGTCGGAGGAGTAGGTCGTCGCTGAACCCAGCTGGGCTTGAACCGGCCCCTGCAGAATCGTCTTGAGCTGGTTCACCAGCACGGAGGCCTTGGCGAACTGCAAGGGGTAAAACTTGGGCGTGAGGTTGGCAGTGACCGGTTTGTCCAGCTGCAGGATGAGGGACTCGATCCGCTGCAGGGTGCTCACCGAATCGGTGATCATGACCGCGTTGGTCTTGTCGAACAGGATGGGTCCTCCCAGCTGCGGGTTGAGCAATTGGGCCAGTTGGGGGACGAACTCGTTGGCGCGCAGGAAATTCAATTGAAAGACCTTCGCCATGATTGAACCGCTGGCGGGAAGATCGAGCGCGGAACCGACCAGCATGCGGGGCGACTCCGTGCGGAGGCTGGGGAGGGCCACGACCTTGAGGAATTTGTCGCCCATCGGGGCCACGCCGATCTGGTTCATGGCGAGCACCGTCTCCAAGGCCAGAATCGCTTCTGACTTTGGCATCGGCCGGTTGATGATCAGATTCGTGGTCGCAGTTGGGAGCGCTGCGGGACGAAGCACGGTCTTGCCGGTGAGCATCTCGAGCAGTTGCAAGACGGCGTCAAGTGGCTGGTCGGCGAGCTTGATCTGGTCGATCATTTCCTCCGCCGGGGCCGTGGCTGCGGAGGGAACGGGGGGAGTCTGGCCGAACACGACGGGTGAACTCAGCACTAGGCCGGCGATAAACAGGGGACGCAGAATCATGCAGTCGGGAGTTGATCAGCCATCGGACATTGAGGCTGAAAGTAAAGGAGTTGAAGGATAACGCCGCCGATTGTAAACGGTGATATCAGCTTAGAGTGTGCTGCCGCGGAAATGTTGCTCGGAGTTCTCACTTGCCGGGCAAGAATCTCGGAGGCACGGTTTTTGGCTACGATGCCGAACAGCTTCGGAAAACTCTTTACGATCAGCACCTGGGGAGAAAGCCACGGTCCCGGCATCGGGGTCGTGATCGACGGTTGTCCCCCGGGCTTGCCGATCACGGCCGAGGAGATCCAGGCGGAGCTTGACCGGCGTCGCCCCGGACAGAGTGACATTGTCACTCCTCGCAAGGAAGCCGATGCGGTGGAGGTACTTTCGGGAGTCTACCAAGGTCGGACGACAGGTACTCCCCTGGCGCTCTGGGTGAGAAACACCGATCAGCGATCGAGTGCGTATAGCGAGATGGTGGACAAGTTTCGGCCGTCGCACGCAGATTACACCTATCAGATGAAGTACGGGCTGCGTGACCCCAATGGCGGGGGACGGAGTTCGGCCCGGGAGACCATCGGGCGGGTTGCGGCGGGAGCGATTGCGCGCAAGATTCTTGCATCAACCTGTGCGGACAGTGAAAAGGCAAGCGTGGAGATTCGGGCGTTCGTCACGCAAATTCACGATCTTGTGATGCCTTCGGAAGCCGGTGTGGGCTTTCCCAGTCTCGCCGACGTGGAAGCGACGGCGGTGCGGTGCCCCCATCCGGCGACGGCGGCTGCGATGATCGAGCGGATCAAGGCGGTGCGGAGCGAGGGGGATTCGGTGGGCGGCGTGATCGAGTGTCGCGTGCGCGGTCTGCCGGTGGGACTGGGCGAGCCGGTGTTTGACCGCCTGGAGGCGGATCTGGCCAAGGCGATGCTTTCGCTGCCTGCCACCAAGGGCTTCGAGATTGGCAGTGGGTTTGCCGGTGCGAAGTTGCGGGGCTCCGAGCACAACGATTTGTTTGAGTCCCGGGGTGGCGCCATCCGCACCACCACCAATCGCAGCGGCGGCACCCAGGGTGGCATCAGCAATGGGGAAGAGCTCTATTTCCGGGTGGCCTTCAAGCCGACCGCCACCATTTTGCGTCCCCAGGCCACGGTCGATGTGGAGGGAAACCCCACGGAACTGATGGGCAAGGGCCGGCACGATCCCTGTGTCGTGCCGCGCGCGGTGCCGATCGTCGAAGCGATGACCGCCCTCGTGCTGGTCGATCACTGGATGCGCCACGCCGCGCAGAACCGGACGTTTGTCTTTTAAGGCCTCGCTCAACCGAGACCCCGAACGTCCAAACCGGGGGGGGAACCACGGATGGACGCGGATTCGAGCCGGAAGCCGATGGAATGGACCACGAATCCCGCGACTGCGGGACGAATGCACACGAATGACGAATCACGGAAGAAGGCTCCTCGGATTGAACCCGTATCCGAGAGTTACTCCTCAACACGGGTCTAGGTTCTTCATTCGCGTGCATGCGTGTGCATTCGAGTCTATTCGTGGTGAGTGCTCCGACGGCCGTGTTTCGAATCCGCGTCCATCCGTGTCCATCCGTGGTTCAATCGTAGTTCAATCGCCTTTCCCCGGCTCGATTGAGCATCGCGTTTTTGCCGAAGCTGGGCCCTTTCTAGATCGTCATGAGTGCACCTGAAAAACCCTTGGTCTATTTGCTGCTGGGCACACCCGGTTCCGGGCGTCGCGCGGTGCTGGCCGACTTGATCACGGACGGCCTGGCCGAAACGGATCGGGCGGTCACGGCTCTGGCCGCGACGGAATCTCCCGACCCCTGGGATGAAAAGCTGGGCACCCGGATTCGCTGGGAATGGAAGGAGGGGACGCTGGTGGTCGACCTTCCACCGCCCACCGCCGAGGGCAGTCCGCCACCCTTCACCCACCTTTTCATCGTGGCGGACGGCCGGCACAATCCGGTGGATGTGATGGAGGCGTTCAAAGTCTGGCTGACCGGTCGCGAGGTCGAATTGGGCCGCATTCTGACCCTGGTCGACTGCCAACTCGCCCACCGGCACGACGCCGCGATGCGCATCTGGTACGACGGCTGTATTCACTTCAGCGATGTGGTGCTCCTCTCGAACCGGGAAGGCGTGCCGAACAAGTGGATCAGCGACTTCCAGACCCGCTACAAGGACAAGTTCTATCCGGCCCTCTTCGAGTTCGTGAAGCAGCACAAGGTGAAGAATCCCGTGCTCGTGCTGGAGCCGCAGGCGCGGCGCATGACGCAGTTTTTCGACCCGGAGCTCGACCTCGAACTCGCCCGCAACCTGGCGCCGGACGCCGTGATCGAGTTTTCGGGTGACGACGAGGAGGACGAGGAAGGCATGCCCTCGCCCGATGCGGGTGAGGATGCGCCGGTGGATCCCTACCTGGAGCGGGGCCGGAATGGCCGGCGGGTGATCGAGCTTCCCGACATCCGTCCCTTTCTTCCTCCTCCAGCCTGAAACGGCGTCCAATCATGACTGCGCGTATCCAATCTCCCACCCCCTCGGCGATCCGCCGGATGGCGACGGTCCTCAAGCGCGGCGGACTGGTGGCCGTGCCGTCGGAGACCGTCTATGGGCTCGCGGCCCATGCGCTCGATGCCAAGGCGTGCCAGCGCATCTTCAAGGCGAAGGGCCGGCCCTCGACCGATCCGCTGATTGTGCACGTGCATAGCGTGGCGGCGGCGGCGGCGGTGGCGGACCTGACGCCGGAAGCGCGGGCGCTCGGGCGGGCTTTCTGGCCCGGACCGCTCACCCTCGTCCTGAAGAAGAAGGCGATCGTGCCCGACGTGGTGACGTCCGGCTTGGATTCGGTCGCGGTGCGTATCCCCCGGCATCGGGTGTTTCGCGACCTGCTGCGCGTATCCGCTCTTCCCCTCGCTGCACCGAGTGCGAACCCCTTTGGTTACATCAGTCCGACCACGGCGGAGCACGTGTTGCACAGCCTGGGTGATCGCATTGAGCACATCCTGGACGGAGGCGCGTGCGAAGTCGGGGTGGAGTCCACGATTGTTGACCTGCGCAACCCGGCAAAGCCCTGCGTGCTGCGCCCGGGAAAAATCACGGCGGACGAAATTGCGGCGGTGCTGGGCGTTCCGGTGACGGTGCGCCGCGGCCGTTCGCATCCCGGAAAGACCGGGAAAAAACGCCGCTCGACCGCCCAGCGCGCACCCGGACAGCTTGAGCGTCACTACAGCCCCGCGACTCGGTTGCGCTGGGTCAAGGCGATCGCGAGCGAGGAGGTGCTGACCTCGGGCCGCCGGGTGGCGTACCTCTTTGTGGTCCGCCCGGCCGACCCCCGGCTGGCGGCGCTCGGGGGGCGCGTGGCGTGGCTGAGCGAAGCGGGCGACGCGACCGAAGCGGCGCGAGTGCTCTTCGCCCGCTTGCGCGGACTCGATCAGGGAGGCTACCGCGAAATCCGGGTCGAACGTTTACCTGACGACCCGGCCTACGCCGTCATTGCCGACCGCCTGAACCGCGCCGCGGCGCGGGGCCGCTGAGCGGCCTCGCGGTTCCGTTGGAGGTGGGGTCGTCGACCCCGCAGGAATTGGAGTTGCGTGAAGAAATGGGACCACCGGGGCGGTCCCATCGCGGTTCCGACGAAACCGTCCCAACTAAGCCCGAACCATGCAGTTGAACCACGAATTGACACGAATCTACACGAATGAAAACCGGTACAGGAGGTTCCGATGGATCGGTTCACTTTTCGGTGAGGCAAATTCAGGTGCTCGACGCCTCCTATGTCCCTCTGGATTCGTCCCGCGTCCGCGGGATTCGTGTCAATTCGTGGTCTCTCGTCGGAATGGTTGCTAAGCGGTCACTTCGCCGCGGCGACTGCGGCCACGAAGGCCTTGGCCTTGGCGGTGATGGCGGCCCAGTTCTTCTCCTTGAGGGACTTCGCGTCGACCAGGGAACTGCCCGCGGCGGTTGCAAACGCGCCTGCTTTGAGGAATTCACCCACGTTTTCGGCGTTCACGCCGCCGGTCGGCAGCAGCTCGATGTGCGGGAGCGGAGCTTTGATCGATTTGATGTAGGCCGGACCAAAGAACTCCGCCGGAAACACCTTGGCGGCATCGGCGCCGGCCTCCCAGGCATTGACGATTTCGGTCGGGGTGAACGCGCCGCAGAAGATCGGCACACTGTAGCGACGACAGAGCGTGATGACATCCGGCCGCAGGGCAGGGGTGACGACAAATTTGGCGCCCGAGAGAATTCCTGCGCGCGCGGTTTCTGCGTCGAGCACGGTGCCGAGCCCGAAAAGGAAGTCCGGTAGTTCCGCACTGGCCTTTTCGAGCATGCGCAGGGCCCCGGGCGTGGTCATGGTCAGCTCAATGCTGGTCAGTCCGCCTTCGGCGAGCGCCTTGGCGCAGTCGAGCAGGCCGTCGGGAGAATCGGCGCGAATGAGGGCGACCACCTTTTCGGTGCGCATCTTGGACAGAATGGCTTCTTTTTTCATGGGTCGAAGCCGACACCGTGTCGGGAAAGCGGATCGGGGGGAATTCTAATCTCCCGAACCGCCGTCCGAACCGCGGATGCGCTCACGGGCGTCGCACGGGCAAACCGGCCGACTGCCAGCCGGAGAATCCTCCCAGATTGGTTGCGGCGAAACCTTCGCGGCGGAGAACGGACACCGCCTGGCCGGACCGCATCCCCGAGCGACAGTACACGATGAATTCCTTGCCGGGGTTGGCTGCCAGCACGGGGCGCCAGGCCGCACGAGACCCATTCAAATCTGAGAGCGGGAGCAAGAGGGCAGGGGCTGCGACCCCGTCGGCCCATTCCGCCGGTTCCCGGACATCGACCAGGATCGCAGTCCCGGCAGCCACGCGGGCGGCGGCATCGACCGGCGTGATCCGCGGCCGGGCCTTCAGAATGAGCCACACCAAACCACCGAGGAGAATCAGAAGGAAAAGGGAGTTCATTTCGAGGGAAGCGATCATAGAATAACTGTATGCTTGATTGCTCATATATGCTTGCGGTGTCAAGCGAGGGGACGTTCGGCTGGATTCTCCAGCGGACGGATGGAACCACGGATCGAGGCGGATTTAAGGCACTTACGCAGCTATCGGCGCTTGCACTCACGCGGAGGACGCGCTGGTGGGTGAATCCGGGCATCCCCGTTTATGGGGCTGCCTGCGAGTCGGTTCATTCGATCCGGGGGACTGCAGGAGGGTGACGAGGGCAGCCGGGGGCATGAATGGAGTGGTCCCTAGCGCCGGTCCTCCGGGGCGGACGGGTACATTTTTACAAGATCGACGGAGCTCCGGCATTTTTCCCTTGTGCGAACGCCGAGCGGGTTCGTAACGTGATCGCTTTCCCGCTGAAACTCACGCCGGCCCGTTCAACGGTCCGGGGTGGTGACAGCAGGAAAACGACAGTTCGGAAACGTTGAAAGTCCTGTTCGGCTCGCAAGTGCTGAACCCAATGCCCAGGTGGTGGAACTGGTAGACACGCAGGTCTCAGAAGCCTGTGCTTAACCGCATGGGGGTTCGAGTCCCCCCTTGGGCACCAATTTGAAGCCGGTTCTCGTCCGAGAACCGGCTTTTAGTTTTTCGGGATTTGGGATGATGAATTGCCCGTGTGCTGAACGTGGATGCAGGTCCCAAAGTCAGTCGAATTGCATCAAGACAGACTCCGCCCATTGAAGTTATCACCCCTGGCCTCGATGGGGTTCGTTCGCCATCGGTTGGGAGTTCCAGATGCTGGAGGATGAGCGCCATCCGGACGCCAACCTCGGCCGTGACGGCAACCGCACGGTTGGCATCCTTTATGATCTGATCCCGGCGTCGCGGACAAACGGCCTCATGCGATCGGCGAGTGGAAGACTGCGGGGATCGTTTCCGATGCCAAAACGGTCGTTCATTCCACTCGAGGGACGCCGGAGTTCCGCCCGATCGTAGCCGAAAGGAACTACAAGGTCTGGCCCAATTTGGGCGATTTAAGTTACTATAAAGATTGGTTTGTAGCCGGATTGAGCCCGCCATTGCCCCATCGGACATAGGTGCTGCTGAGCCTGGGGCGCGGCGATCTGGGCCTGCGGTCGAGCCTGCGGCCTGGCCGACTTGCAGCCGGAGCGGGCGGGGCACAGAGAGAAGCGCTAGACGGCCTCCGCGAGGCGCAGCTTGTCACGAACAAACCCGAGCGTCTCGGCCGCTTCGGGCCACTTCAGGTGCTCCAGAACCAAGGGGGTGCCGGGAAGATGGCGCTGAAGCAGCTTCGCGTAGTAGGGCCAGTCGAAAATACCCGCGCCGGAACGTGGCGTGGACTTTTCGCCGTTCACGAAAAGGAGATCCTTGGCGTGGGCCAGCGGGCAGAGCGGAGCGATCAGGTTGAAATAGCGGTCGATCACCGGCCGGAGGTCGGCCAGGTCGGATTCGTGGACCACATTGAAAGGATCCATCACCCACCGAAGGTTGCGGGGCGTGCCGACCGCGTCGATCAGCCGCGCGATATCGTTCGCATCGCGGCACACGTTCTTGGTGTAGGCCTCGAGCACCAACACGCTTCCAGCGCGGTCCGCTTCGGCAACGTAAGCGCCCACCAGGTCGACGAATTCGTTCCAGATCTCCGCACGGGTGTTGTCCGGGTGCCAGCCTCGGGCGGGGTTCAGCGTGCCGGTCTCGGTGGAGACCAACGGGCACCCGCAGGCGGGGGCAAGCTTGAGGATGAGGCTGAGCCGGTCGCGTTCTGTCTTGCGCACCTCCGGTCGCGGATCGAAGAGGTTGGCGTAGCCGGCGACGGCGGCGATCGGAACACTCGCCGTGGAGTAGAGTGCGCCAATCCGTCGGAACGTCGCCTCGGAAAAGTCGTCCTTGTCGAGCGCCGGGTACCACTGCACACAGTCGAACCCTGCCTCCCGCGCCAGCTTCGACTTGCTGGCGTGATCGCCCGGGATGATATGCGTGAAGATGCCGATTGGCCGGACAGGTCGTGCGGCCGACTGCGTGGGTTGTGCCCGTGCCGCTGCATCTTCCAACGACGCCAGCGCGACCGCGCCAAGGCTGGAAGCCATGCGGGTCAGCCAAGCGCGGCGGGTGGAGACAGGAGGAGTTTGCATGGGGATCGGTTCCAAGCTGGGCTCGGCGGGAATCACCTGACAAGCCAGCCTGACCGGCTCTAATTTGAATCCAGCCGAGTCCGCTTCGCGTGTGGCTGGGTTTGGGGCAACCCTCGGGGAGTCCTCGTGTCCCTGTTCTACCCTGAACATGAAGTGCCACGACCGTATGCCCCGGATCGGCCGTACTCACCCACGCTGACGGACGCCGCCGTCTGGCGGCAGATTCGCGACTATTCGGGCGGCAACCTGACCGACTGGGGTGCTCACTTGATCGATACGGCCCAAGTCGCCAACTTCGCCGAGGAATCCGGTCCGATTGCGGTGGAGGGCAAAGGGGAGATTCCAGCCGACGCGATGAATTCCGTTTCGTTGAATTACCTGCTCAACGACACGAACGCCCATGGCGTGACCATGGAGGTGAAGTCTGACATTCCATCGATCCGGCTGGAGGGCACGGAAGGATAGGTGGGCAATCGTGGATGGCGGGGTATGCTCAAGGCGAGCGACGTTGAAATCTTCCGCCGAGTCTACGAACCGACGACGAACATGCTCTGGCCGCGCCCAGAAAATGAGCACCGTGATTTTCTTGATGCAATCCACCCAGGACGTCCGCCGACGTATGCGGCGGAGGCGTTGCATCGGTTGAGCACCGCGATGCACCTAGGTGCCATTTCCATGGAGCTGAAGCGTCCCCTCACATGGGACCTTGTCGCCGAGGCGTTTGTCGATGATGACGCGGCCCACGCACTGCGTTCCCGTCCTTCACCTGACCAGTGGCAGCGACGTGGCTGAAAGGAAGTCCGCCACTGGAGGGGACGGCGCTCGCTAGTAGTACAAATAGCTGGCATGCGCATGGGGATCCCCGGCTTCGAGGTCGAGGTTCTCGGGCCACGCGAGCTCGAATCCCTGACCGACCAGGCGTTGCTGAAACGCCTTCCGGAACACCGGATTGCGATAGACCTGACGGGGACTCAGGTTCCGCTCCAGGCAGTGAGCGAGCAATTCCCCGGCGGCTTCACCGATGTTCCACTCGACCGGGTGGAGTCGGTAGCACCCGTTGGTGATGTGGGTCGTGCCAATGTTCTTCGCCGCCGGCAGCAGGTTCTCGAAACGCTGCGGAATCAGCGCACCCAGCGGGATTTGAAAGGGAAGATTGGCGACGTCGAGGTAGTTGTCTCCGCCCGTCGTAGGATGTAAGTCGATACGATAGTAACCAATCCCGATGCTGTCCTCGAAGGTCTCAGCCAGCGTCTCCCCGGGACGGCAAGATTGGGCGACGTGCTGCTGGCGGATGGTGAATTCCGCCCGGATGCGCCGCGACTCGCGGATGTAGGGCATCTTGGCGAGACCATCCGACGTGCCGGTGACATCCCCACGCAGACGCAGCCCGGGCCAGCCGGTGCCGCCGTCCGGTCGCGGAGCCTCGGTTTGCAGCCAGTGGAACATCGCCTGGCTTTGCTGGCGGGCGGTGGCGATGTGGTGGGCCCGCACCGCAGGATCACTCCCGTGGAGGGGGCCGCCGATGTAGTCGATCATCGGCCAGTTCACGAGACAGAGATCGCTGGGAAACGCGCCTTCCGTGAAGAGTTTCCGGTCGAGGATCCGCCGAAAACCCCACAAACCGCCAAAAGGACCGGTGGGTTCGCCGGCGGGATCGAAGCGATACGGGAAGACCTGCATGGTCCGGGGATTGAGCCCGGCCCACCCCAACCAGGGGCCCGGCCACGGGGGCGTCAGGGGCGGGACGAACGTGCGCCAGTGGCGGTAGTTTTCCGGTTCAGGCCCGACGTGGCTGGAGGTGGAATCATGGTCCATCACGAAACAAAACGAGAAGGCCTGCACATTGTCCGGCTGCGCCACCTTCTTGGCATCGGGTTCGCTCGTGTCGGTGCGGGCTTCGGCGCCGGTGACGTGCTCGACTCCGGCCAGAGGCAAGAGATCGCCGTTTTCGGTGGCGTCGACGAAATGAGCGGCGCGCACACGCACCTCCTGCCCGGTGCGAAGGTTCCGGAGAATCACGGCGGCAAGGCGATCGGTGCCGTCGGCCTCGGTGGCAATCGCGGTCGTCTCATGCCAAATCGCCAGTCGCCCCGCGGTCACGTGAGGCCCCAGCATGGCCTGCAAAACGGAAAGACCGATCCGGGGCTCATGGCAGAGCGGTGAAACCCAGCCATTGCCCGGATTGAGGAAAGGGTAGGCCCGAGGGCCGGGTTTGAGTGGGTAATAGGTGCGGTAATGCTGGCGAACCTGCGCGCGAAAGTGCCGGTAACTGGCCGTGCAGCCAAACTGTTCGATCCATCCATGTTCATCCGGTGGAATCGCTTGTGACGTCAGTTGCCCGCCGATCCAGTCGCACTCCTCCGTCAGGATGACGCGCCGCCCCGCGCGTGTTGCGGCTAGCGCCGCGGCGCAGCCACCGGTGCCGCCGCCGACGATGAGAATATCGGTGTTGAATGTCTCCATGGTGTATCAAAGAGTAGGTGGCTTCTTTTTGAATCCGCGATGCGTTTCCAATCCCTCCCCGCCCAGGTCGCCGAGCACCTGAAGGCCGAGATCATCCAGGGCCGCTGGACCGAGTTTCTTCCCGGCGAGCGATCCTTGTCGACGACCCTTCGGGTCAGCCGCCGCACCCTGACCGCGGCCCTGGACCAACTGCAACGGGCGGGAATCATCAAGTCCGAACCGGCCCGGGGCCACCGCATCTTGCTGGTGCCGCAGGTCAGGAAGGTCGGGGAGGTGCGTCAGATCGGACTGCTCACACCGCTGCCGCTGGACCTGATGCGCCCGGGCACCAATTTGTGGGTCAATGACCTGCAAGCCCTGCTCGGTGAGGCTGGGTTCCGCTTGAGCTTCTTTCATGGGCAGAAGTACGTCGCCGCACAACCGGGACGCGCCTTGTCGAAACTGGTCGCGGGAAATGAACTGGCCTGCTGGATTCTGGCCGGTTCGACTGAACCCGCCCAGCGCTGGTTTGCCGGCGCGGCGATCCCCACCGTCGTGGTGGGGACCTGCCATGGCGAGGTGGTTTTGCCCGACGTCGATCTCGACTTCCATGCCATGGGCCGTCACGTGGCCGGGCGCGTGGCAGCGCTCCGGCATCGCAAGGCGGCGCTGTTTCTCTCCCATGCCCCGGGGTATTTCACGAGCGAGTCGGAGTCTGAGCGCGGATTTCGGGAAGTCCTGCAAAAGGCCGGAGTTGAGACTCTGGTGGTCTACCATGAACGATCGCGCGACGGTTTGGTCCGCGCTTTGAAGCGATTGTTCGCGAGCCGGGATTACGCCACGGCCCTGGTGACAATCAACTCGCTCGACTACCTGACCACGACCAGTTTTCTCACCCAGCGCGGACTGCGGGTGCCGGACGACGTATCGGTCATCGCCCGCAACGACGACGCCTTCATGACCGCGCTGCTTCCGGAGCCGACCCGTTATCACGCCAGTCCTCATATTCTCGCCCGGCGCATATTCAAATTGTTGATGCAAGTGGTCGAGGGACGCACACCGGTCCAGCCCCACGTGCGCATCATGCCGGATTTCATCGCGGGAGAATCGCTCGGACCCGGCCCGGCACCGGTGGCGCCGGGAACGGCTCCCGAACATCAGGCAGGATCCTGAAAGGTCCTGGCGAGTTCCCGCACGCCGTTGAGCATGACCCGAACGTCGCCGCCCGGGCAGATCAGCTGGGCGCCGAGGGACTTCACCTTGAGGTAGTGCTCGCGGCCAATGCCCAGTGTGCCCCACCACTTTCCGTGCCGCCGGCAGGCGTCGGCCACCACCCGCATGGCCTCGAGGACCTTGGGGTGCGAAAGCTGGCCGAGTGCGCCGATCCGGTGGGCGAAATCCCCGGGACCAAAGAAAATGGCGTCCACACCCGGGGTGCCGATGATGGCGTCCACCTGAGCAAGCGACTCCTCGGTTTCAATCTGGCAGAGGATGGCGATTTCGGTGTTCTGCTGGCGGACGTAGTCCGACCCGGGAATCGAACCATAGCGGGCATCGATTCCGCCGCCGTTCCACCCGCGCATACCGTTGACCTCGCCCGGCCCAGGGCTTGGGTTGTTGAACTTGGCCCAGCGCACGATATTGCCTGCCTCCTCGGCGCTTTCAACCATGGCGCACATGATGCCGCCAACACCCGTCTCCAGCACCTGCTGGACCCGTTCGTAGTCTCGGGCCTTGAAACGAGCGAGTGTCGTGACGCGGTGGATCCGGGCTGCCATGCCGAGAATGGCCAGCGTCTCCGTCGGAATGTCGAAATGCTCCAGGTCGATCCAGATCGTGGGAAAAAGTCCGGTCGAGCCGATGAAGTCGACATGCCGCGGTGTGGCGTGGTTGCCGCAGACGTAGGCGTGTTCGACCTGACCCGCACGCATGCGATCGAGGAGGCTCGGGGTGAGGGATGACATGGGAGGGTTGAGAGGGACTGGAACCTTCAGAGTAGGGCGACGGTGCGGCGGGACACAAGCCGGCCCCACCGGCTTCAAATTGACGCCAGCACATCCCCCTTTTGTCGCGGTGCCCAGTGCGGCAGCCTACAGAGCCGCAAGGACGAGTCCTTCGGGTTGGTCCGTTCACCCCTTTTCCGTCACGCCCCATGCATGTTCTCCTTCATCGTCCACTTCCTCTAGGAGCCATGGATCGCCTCCGGCGGATCGCGCCGCAAGCGACGTTCCGGCACGAAACCCGGGCGGATGTACTGTCTGCCTGCCTTGACGACGCGGAGATCGTTTTCGGCAATCCGCCCGCCGCCGCCCTGGTGAACCGCGGACGGCTGCGCTGGCTGCAGATTGTGTCTTCGGGGTTCGACGACTACGTGGCGCTCGCCGGTGGATCCGTGGTGGTCACGACGGCTCACGGGGTGCATTCGCACGCGATCGCCCAGCAGGTCTTGATGGCCATGCTGATGTTTGCGCGTGGACAGCTTCACTTTGGCGAATGCCAGCGGACGGCAAAGTGGGATCGCAATCCGGCGGTGCCCTTTCGCCTCAGGGGGCAGACCCTCGGATTTGTCGGCTATGGACTGATCGCGCAGGAACTGGCGTCGTGGGGTGCGGCGCTTGGTCTGCGGCTGATCGCAGTGAAGCGAACCCCCGGCGACTGTCCGGCGGAACTCGCCCGTTTGTCCGACCTGGGCGGACTTGATGAACTCCTTGAGCAAAGCGACCATGTCGTGGTGACGCTGCCTCTGACCGCCGCGACCCGCGGATTGCTCGATGCCCGCCGGGTGGGGCGGATCAAGGCGGGGGCGTTTTTCTACAACGTGGCTCGTGGAGGTCTCGTCGATGAATCGGCCCTCTTGGCCAGGCTCGCGGATGGTTCGTTGCGCGGCGCGGCGATGGATGTATTCGCCCAGGAACCCTTGCCGCCGGACAGTCCCTGGTGGCGGGCTCCCCGCTGCCTTGTTTTTCCCCACATCGCCGGGCATCACCGTGATCTCGGAGAGGATACGTTCGAACTCTTCGCCGAAAACCTGACTCGCTATGTTGCGGGTCAACCGCTCCGCAACGTGGCCGACTTCAATCGCGGCTACTGATACCCTCCATCGATGAAAATCACCGGAATCTCGACCCGCTTGATAGAAGTGGATGCCAAACCCCGATACAAGGACGGTGTGGTCCCGCCGGGACGGCCCGCCTCATGGCACTATCCGCTGTTGACGGTGCACACGGACGAGGGTGTCGACGGGCACAGCATGGCCTACGGTCCCCATGGAGACGGAGTGGCGCTGGTGGAGGTGCTTCATGAGGCCTACCGAAAGGAAATCGTCGGCGAGGATCCCCTCGATACCGAGAAGATCTGGCAAAGGCTGTGGCACAAACAGCGACACCTTTACAACCAGCGTGACTCGCTGCTCGGGGTGATTGACGTCGCCCTGTGGGACATCAAGGGAAAGTTCGCCGGTCTGCCGATCGCCCGCCTGCTGGGTCTTTTTCGCGACCGGATGCCGGCCTACGCCTCGGCGCGCAGCGAGTTTTATACCGAGGAGGAAGTGTTCGACGAGGCCCGTCGCTTGAAGGCGGCCGGTTTTCACGGGTATAAACTGCAGCTCCGGGCCGGCCCCGGCGCCGACATTCCGCGGTTGCGGGCGGCGCGCGAGGCCGTGGGCGAAGGGTTTCCCCTGATGCAGGATCCGAATGCCTCGTACACGCTGGCGCAAGCCTGCGAGGTCGGCCGGGTACTGGATGAACTGAACTACCATTGGTACGAGGAGCCCCTGCCGGATCAGCACCTGGGGGCGCTAAAACTCCTCGCCGCTCGGGTCCGCACCCCGCTGCTGGTCGGTGAAACCGTGCGCCTGACCGAGCTGCCCGGATACCTGCGGGAAGGGGTGGGGGCGATGCTGCGGGGCGACACGCTGATGAAGGGTGGGATCACCGGCCTGCGAAAGGCGATGGCTGCAGCCGAGTTATTCGGCCTCCCGCTGGAAATCCACACCGCGAACACCCCGTTGCTGGATGTGGCGAATCTGCACGTCGCTTGTTCCGCGGCGAACACCGAGTTTGTGGAGAACCATCACCCGGTGTTTCGTTTTGGTTTGAAACGTCACCCCCTCGACGCCGATCCGCAGGGGTTGGCTCACCTGCCTGCGGCGCCTGGACTTGGCGTCGAACTCGACCTCGACTGGCTGGACAATCACTGTCGGGCCGCGAGGCGAAGCTGATTCACCCTGCTTCCCTCACATCAAGTACCGAGAGGGTCAGGAGAAGAACGCGGGGGTCAGGGTGCGGTTTCGATGCAGTGAGACCGACCGCTTGAGCCAAGCGGCCGGATCGCTGGGTTCCACGTGCGCCGCCCATGCCGCTCAGAAGGTGTAACGAGCGGTCAGGCGGAACTCCCGGGGGGCCAGCCGCAAGGCGGAGGTGTCACTGACAGCGGACCAGAGGTATTCGCTGTCCAGCAGATTCTCCACGTTGCACTGCAGGGTCCACCGGCCAAAGCGGTATCCAATGAATGCGTCATACTGGTCGCTGCTGGCAATGTAGTAGGTTACCGTTGCGTCGCCCGGACTTTGCCCACGACGCTTCCAGGATGCACCGAAGAAAAGGCCGTGCATGGAGGATTGCTCGGGTAACGAGTAGCGCGCCATGAGCGAGTAGTTCGGCTCGATGGGAACACCTCGGAATTGGGTACCGGTGGCGCTGACGGAGTCCAGGCTGCTCATTCCGGCAATCAGGAAGAGTCCAGGTAGTGGCTGAGCGGCGATATCGAGTTCCCAACCCTTGGTCTTTTGTACTCCAACCGGCAGTTGGACCGTTCCGCCCCCCTGCTCGATGGGGAGAATGAACCCGACCAGAACATTGCTGAGCTCCATATCGAAGTACGACAGGGTCCCGCTGAGGCGTCCGCCCGCCAGATCCACTTTGACCCCGACCTCGTTGTTTTCGCCTTCCTGGTTGGGGAGGGGCGCCCCGGTCAGCGCATTCGTGCCACTGATGGGATTGAAGGTCTCGCTCACCTGTCCAAAGATTGACATCCACTTCGTCGGTTTGGCCACCAGTCCGTAGCGACTGGTCCATGCCGTGTTCTTGGTCGTTGTCGTCGCCGCGGCGTTCACCACCGGTTTGCCGGCTGCGAGGCTGAGGGCGGGGCTGAATTGGTCCCTCACCGCCCGGGTGCTATCGAAACGCGCGCCCACCGAAGCGATCAAGCGATCATTGAAGAAACTGATGTTGTCCATGGCCGCAAAATTGAAGCCCGTCGAGTAAACGCGCCCATTGAAGGCGTTGTACTGTTTGGTCGCACCTGAGGCCACAATGGACTGGGCGTTCACAGTCTCTGGAACGGGTCGTATCATCGAAAATGAGTTCGCCACGGCCGTAGTATTGGCGGGATTGGACGCGTTCCAAAAGAAGAACGACCTGGCGGATTCATTGGTTCCATAACCCATGCTCGCAATCGCCGTGTGCTTTAGCATGGCCGTCTCGAACTTTCCGGTCAGGTCGGCGGTGGTCGAACTCGACTCATTGAAGCCGATGAAATCCCGAAGCACGAGGGTCGCGCGCCAGTCGGCTACTCTGGGATCTTTGGCGGAGATGAAGCGGTTGTCGCCGTTGACGAGGGCGCCTGCGGCGTTGGTGTACCTGACAATCGCTCCGTTCGCATCCACCGGTACGGGCCGGCCCGTCGCATAGGACGGACTCTTGTCGCCTTCGCGGTCACTGTAGCGTCCGACAATCCGCAACGTCCAATCTCCATTCAACATCCCGGAGAACGATAGCTCCGTGCCCAATTCCAGGGCGAAGGTCTCGCCGATTGAAATATTGTCAGCCGGGGGAGGATTGGATTCGCGGGACACCGGAAATTCACCGTCCTTGACCACAGGCACGTACGCGGCATTGGTGGGGTTGAGCAGTCCGGTCAAAAACTGTGGCTGGTTCTCGCGCTGCAGCTTGTAGTTGAAGTGGTGACCTCGGAACCAGATCTTGCCCTGGCCCTTGTTGATCAAACGCATCAGGGCGGCCGTCTGGTCATAGAAATCGTTGGCGCCACCCCGGTCCCACCAACGGGTGCCGTTTCGTCCGGACAAGGTAACCCGGTAGGCAAGATCGTCATTCAGCGGTCCCGTGCTGTCCACCGAGGCGCGTATGAACTGGTCGGTGGTTTGGGCCTGCAACTCGACGGTCGTGGATTTTTTGAACAGCGGCCATTTGCTGATTCGGTTGATCACTCCACCCATGGAATGGGAGCCGTAAAGAACTCCGGCCGGACCTTTGATGACCTCAATGCGGGAAAAGCCCGATGCATCACCACTGATGGGGACATCGGCCGCGTTCAGCGGATCGGGAAGGCCATCCCTCAGATTGATGCCACCCTGCGCATAGCCGCGCATCGAGAAGAGCTCAACGCCGGGCTGCCCGTCCGAGTCCCGCTGAATTCCGGAGACCATGGTGATCAAATCCATCGAACTGACCGCCGCACGATCCAGGAACACCTGCTCGTTCAGCGTCACAATCGAAGAGGAGATATCGAGCGTCGGCAGGGCAACGCGAGTGGCGCCAAGGGACTGGCTGGCGGCGTATCCGCGGTCCTGGTTGGTGGTCACCGTGAACGGGGACAGGACCTGCGTTTCGGCTTCCTTTTCAACGGCGGACACGGGCTTGGTTGCCTGGGCGCGGGCGCTGGCGCAAAGTCCGAGTCCGAAAGCGATCGTGAAGCCAACCTGACTTGCGAAGCGTGACGTTCTATTCATGGGTTTGAATGGGTTTGACCGAGCCCTGAACGGGCACAGCCAATCCTTAACAGGAACAATACGGAAGGGAGGATGGGGCGGAGAGGGACGAAAGATCCCGCGGGGTGATCCGGTAGGGTGTGGTAAACAACTCCAGCCTGGCGAAACGATCCTGCTGGCACCTTTTTGGATCCACCCGCAGCCCATCAGGGATGTTGACGGCCTCGCGGGGCCGGCGTTTTGCTGCGAGTCGGCACTCCCACGTTCGGGGAAGGTCTCTGGAGGTGGGCTCGGAGGGACTCCCTCCCAACGAACGACGGGGAGCTGCTTTCCCAGACTGAGGTTGAGTTCGACCGGTTAACCCTCTTGGCGCTCGCGCCTGATCCTCGTGCAGGGGTGCCTCCCGACTGGGGCCGGGCAAATCGATCCAGCGCCTCAGGCCCTGATCGAAGTCGCCAAACCTCCAATAATGCGGAGGGGTTTAAGCGATCCAGGTCCAGGGCAGACGAGAAATGACGGCTTTTGATGCGAGGCGGCCTAGCTGAGGGGAACACCGTGAGGTCCGCGCACGACTGCAGTTGGCGCGTTCGTTCCGTCGACGACGAAGCTGACTGGTGTGGTTTCGGAGCGATACCGCGGCCAGACGGCTCGCATGGATCATCGATGTCGTTCGCAGGTCGGCGTCCATGTACGGAAGCGAGATGAGCGCGCCGACCTCCAGGAAAAGGAGGCGCCGTTGCAGCGCCTGCTCCGCTTAGCCGCAGCCATTCAGCCCCAGACCACGGATTGACACGAATCCCGCGGACGCGGGACGAATCCAGAGGGAGACAGTAGGGGTCGAGCACCTGAATTTGCCTCACCGAAAAGTGAACCGATCCCTGCAACCCCCTGTACCGGTTTTCATTCGTGTCGATTCGTGTCAATTCGTGGTTCATGCTTGGTTCCGGCTTAGCCGGGGAGCCTGAGCCGGAGTTGTGGACATAAAAAGAGGCCAGTGCGGCAGGGTTGCTTCAGCACTTGAGTTGGCTGCACTGATCCAAGTCTTGCTTCGATGGACGTGTGCATCGTGCCACGTTTCAGACCCCACCCCGAACGTTTCCACCGTGCTTTTCCGACTGCTTGCTCCCCTTGCTTGGTTGCTTCTTTTCGTCGAAGCTTTTGGGCGCTCGGGGAGCTCCCAGGGAACACCGGTCGTCTTCAATCGTGATGCGCTTGCGGTGCCGGCCGCGGCGAAGGTCACGGTTTCCCTCGAAAGTTATCCCGGCCTTCCGTGCCCGAATCCCCGCGGCTGGTATCACTCCGTGGCCACGATTGCCGACACGCCCGAAGGGCTCGTTGCTGTCTATCGCCTCAGCGACTCCCACACGTCCCTGTTGACGCACATCATGGTCGCACACTCGAATGACGGTGGGAAGACTTGGACCGGCCACCGTTCCATCTCCCAGCGCAATGCCTGGGAACACCATCGCGTGTGGGTTGCGCCGCAGATGAGTCGTCTCAAGGACGGACGGCTCGTCATCATTGCCGATCTTGGCCATCGGACCTCCCATGACAACTGGCCGATCTACCGGATCGTGCGCGAGGGGCGAACCCTCACCTTTTTCGTCGATGGCGAGCTGAAGCTGAAAGCGGATACGGCTGGACGTTACGGGCGGATTGTCAACTTCGCCTCTTCCGGAGCGTGCGTGACGGAGTGGCGTGCGATGCGCGCCCGGATAGAAAATCCGCAAGACCTCCATGCCGTGGTGGATTGGGCATGGGATCCCGCCAAGGGTTTCCCCGACCCGTTCCGCCGGGACCGGATCGTGCGGCTCGACACCAGCCCCAACAGCGGCTACAGCGGCTGGGCACAGCAGCGCGACGGAGGCATCGTGATCCTCGACTACACCAACGAGCACCTGCACAAGAACGCGACGTGGCACCTTGGGCCGCAGCCGTTTCTCCGCGCCTATCTCGCGACTGAGACCACGCTGCGCCGCTGAGGTGCTTTTCTATTTCCCATGTTCCCCACCAAACTTACCCTCCTACTTGCTTTCACGGTCAACCTGTCGTGCGCCGCCTTCAACCGTGACTCGATCGTCGTGCCCGACGACCGCAAGTTCACGGTCACGCAGAAGGAGTATCCCGGCCTGACCAATCCGAATCCGCGGGGTTGGTACTACAAATGCGCGAACATTGTCCTCGCCAAGGACGGCTCGCTCGTTGCCTGCTGGCAGATCTCGGACAATCACACCTCACTTATGAGCCACCTGATGGCGGCGCGCTCGACCGACGGTGGTCGCACGTGGGGCGGGTACCAGGTGCTCGCGAGCGGAAACGTCTGGGAGCACCAGGGCATCTGGGTTGTGCCCCAGATGAGTGTGCTCCGCGACGGCCGGATTGTGATTGTGAGTGATTGGGGCCAGCGCCATCCCGGGCAGGACATGCCGATGCTGGTGCAATGGCAGAAACCCAATCGCGGCATGTCGAATCACATGCTGTGGAGTTCGGACCACGGAAGGACCTGGACAAAACCGGAGAAGATCGACGACGTGGGCGGCGAGCCTGGTTACGTGCAGGAGTTTTCCGATGGCACGCTGGCGTTCACGCGCACCTCGTCGGCGGAAACAACCGTGCTGAAAAACGCGCCCCTGCCTTGGGGCAACAACTACTATCGCAACGAGATCGTTTTTTCGCGTGATGGCGGAAAGACGTGGAAAGAGACGGCTTGGCTCGCCGACAGTCCATATCATGGCGACTGCGAAGTCGGCCTGGCCGAACTCGCTCCCGGCAAACCGATCGCGGCCTCGCGGATTGGTCTTGGCAACGCCCGCTTTGGGCATCCGAGCCGGTTGCTTTTCAGCGAGGACAACGGACGGACCTGGGCGAAGGCGGTTCCAGCCCCGTTCTATGGCCAGCGTGTGCACCTCGGAAAACTGCAGTCGGGCAGGTTCCTGGCCACCTTCCGCAACGTCTGGGGCACCCCTGGTACGCGCGCCCTCGTTTTTGATCCGGTCAAGGACGCGGGTTTCCAGCCGAACTCCTGGATCCTGGAGGAACAACGCTGCGAACTCACACCCGACAGCCTCACGCTGCGCACGGCGAATGGCCAGCGCGGCGCGGTGGAGTTCAACCTCTATCCGGCGCAGGACGACCAGTCCCGGGTGGAAATCAAGGCGACCTTGAAAGTCGATGAGACGGAGAAGAACGGCGTGGCCATCAGTGCGGGCTGCTGGGTACAGTTCGCGACCGACCGCGTGTTCCTCGGCAACCGGCCCGAGGCCGGATTCCCTTTCGACACCACGGGATGGCATGACTACCGCATTGTGCGAGAAAAGGGCACGATCCGGATTTTTGCCGACGGCAAGGAGATGCTCAGCGCCCCAATCGGCGACATCTGGGTGCGCGAGGTGCGCTTTGGCAACCGTGCTGTTGCCGGCTCGACCGGTTCGGCTTCGGCCCGGCAGGAGCCTTATTCGCAGAATCGCGCCGTCAGCCATTGGCGCAGCTTAGCGGTCAAGGTGGATAACGCGCAGGACTACTCGATCGACTGGACCTGGAGTCCCGCAAAAGGCTATCCGGACCAGTTCCGGCGCGACCGCACGGTGGTGCTGGACTACTCGTACGCGGCGGATTGCGGCTACAGCTCGTGGACGCAACTGCCCGACGGAAAGATCGTCATCGTCGACTACACCACCGGCGGCGATCTCGAAAGTTTCTCCTGGGGCGCGGTCGGCAAGGGCACGGCACCGTTCATCCGGGCCTATCACGTGACTGAAAACGAGCTGGTGCGCCGGTGACCGGAGCTCCCATCCCGACTCATGTCGCGATCCCCTTGCCTGAGTTTGGTCAGGATTTGCGTTTGGGCTCTCCTCGCGTTCATGACTGGAGTAAATCCTGCCGTGATCGCGTCCGCCTCGGTCGTGACGTGGGAGCGATGGCCTGATCTCCCGGATCCCGTCGGGTTGAAAGGCATGTATGCCGGGGTGAGTAACGGCCAGATCCTGCTGGCGGGCGGCTCAAACTTCCCGGTGGCGCGCGCCTTGGGCGGGCAGAAGTCGTTTAGCCGGGCCCTCTTTTCCCGGGCGGCCGCCGCCGGTGCGGCAGAAACCTGGCGTATCCATGAAAACGCATTCCCCGTCGCCTTGGCGGAAGGGGCCTCGGTGACGACCGAACACGGGGTCGTATGTCTCGGCGGGGTCGGGTCGGCAGGCGCAGTGGCGGATGCCTTTGTGATCTCCTGGGAGAATGGCGCTCTTGGGGCGGTGCGAACGCTACCCAACCTTCCTGCGCCCTCAGCCACCACCGCCGCAGTCCATTGGCGGGGTCAGGTCTATGTGGCGGGCGGAGAAAACCGCGGCGTGGCCCAGACGAAGTTTCTGCGGCTCGATCTCGCCGCCGCCCTGGCGCGGCCCGATCGTGTCACCTGGGAGCAATTGCCGACGTGGCCGGGTCCGGCTCGATTCGGAGCCGTGCTTGCCGTGCTCACGGTCGGAGGTCGCGACCAACTTCTGCTGGCCGGCGGTCGAACCACGGCCAACGCTCCGGTGAGCCAGGCAGACTACCTTGCTGATGTTCACGCTTTCGATCCGGTGACGCAATCCTGGACGTCGCTTGGCGTGATGCCGCACCGGGCCTTGCTTGCAACGGGGCTGAGGCTGGATGCGCATTGCTTGGCTGTCCTGGGTGGTTCCGATGGCCACAGCCTTGACCGCATGGCGGAACTGGGTGAACGCTACCGGATTCCTGATCGCATCATGATTTATGACAGTCGCCGTGAAGCCTGGCGCGTGGACGACGGAGTGATGCCGGTGGGTGTCGTGGGCGCTGCCGTGGTGCCGCTCGTGAATGCCTGGTTGGTGGCCGGCGGAGAGTATTCACCCGGCCTTCGCACGGCGCAGACGCATGTGCTCAGGATAAAGAACGGCGGACCCGGGAAGGCAGCGCCATGAGCATGTTCGATCACCTTGTCCTGGTGGTGTATCTGGGCGCTGTTTGCGGCGTCGCCGCCTTGTTTGCCGGACGCCAGAAGTCGCTCAAGGACTACTTCATGGGCGACCGCAACATCCCCTGGTATGCCGCGGCATTTTCCGGGGTGGCCACGATTGTCAGTGCGACCTCCTTTCTCGGGGGCCCGGGCGTGGCGTTTTCCGGCAATCTTCAGTACCTGCAGTATCGCCTGGCGATGCCGCTCGTGCTCGGCGTCATCTGCGGCATCATCCTGCCGATGTTTTTTCGGCTGCAGGTGTACTCCATTTATGAGTACCTGGAGCGACGCTTTGACGAGCGTGTCCGGCTTCTGGCGAGTGTGCTTTTCCTCCTGCTCAAGGCCAACTACCTCGCGATCTGCATTTATGCCCCGGCCATTGTCCTGGCCCAGATGACCGGACTTTCGACGGTTTGGATCGTAATTGGAGTGGGCGGGGTGACCGCTCTCTACACCATGGTGGGCGGAATCAAGGCCGTTATCTGGACCGATACCCTGCAGCTGGCGATCTTCCTGGGTGCGATTGTTCTGGTCCTGATGCTGGTCACCCGCGGAGTCGACGGCGGCATGGCGAGCGTGATCCAGATCGCCAGTGAAAACGGGCGCCTCGACTTCTTCAATTTCTCGTTGAACCTGACCGAGCCCTACACCTTCTGGGCCGGCCTTTTCGGCGGCACCGTGTTCACCATCTCCCAGTTTGGGGTCGATCAGGCGGAGGTGCAGCGCTACCTTACGACCACGAATGTCAGGCAGTCGAATATTGCGATGATCAGTTCCATGATCGCGGCTGCGATTGTGGGACTGTCGATCTTTCTGATCGGTGCCGCCCTCTTCGCCTTCTATCACGCCCATCCCGAGCGGCTCGGTCCGGGAGTCGGGCCCAATGCCATTTTCCCCAAGTTCATCATCGAGGAACTGCCCTCGGGAATCAGGGGCTTGCTGGTGGCCGCGATTCTCGCGGCCGCGATGTCAACCATCAGTTCGGTGCTCAACTCGATGGCCACGGTGTCGCTGTCAGACATCTGGCCGCGGGTGTCTCGGAGGACTCCGGGAGTGCGGGCGGCGCGCTGGGTCACGGTGTTCTTTGGCGTAGTGACAACGGCGATGGCGTCTTTCGGAGGACGGTTCGGCAACATTCTCGAGGCCTCGCTGCTCGTCGGAAATCTGTTTGGCGGAAGTCTCGTGGGGACCTTCCTCATGGGCATGCTCGTCCGGAGAGTGACCGCGCGGGGCGCGCTGTACGGCATGCTCGCGGGCTTTGGCTCCGCCCTGTATTTCTGGCTCGGAACCGGCATCGCCAGCTTGTGGTATGGCGTCTTTTCCTTCGTGGTGGTGTTTGCCGTGGGGATACTCTGCAGCCTTTTCGAGCCCGCTCCGCCCCGCGATCGACTGAAAGGGTTGATTTTCGGTGATCCGAACCCGGGATCCGAACCCAATGTGGCCAACCCTTGATGCCGCATTGACACCGGTTTAGGGGAGTCCGGCCGGGGTGCGTTCAGGTCGCGCGCTAGGCGACCGTGCGGTGGTGCCGCAGACGGTAGGCCCGGGGAGTGACGCCGTGGGCGGCGCGGAAGAGGGCGTAGAAGTACGACAAGTTGCTCAGGCCACACTCCAGGGCGATTTCGGCGATCGCACGGTTGGTGACGCGTAGCTCGCGGGCGGCGTGGTGCATGCGGACTTCATTGACAAAGTCGGAGGGCGTCTTGCCCAGCAGGGTTCGGACGGTGCGGGCCACATGTTCGGCGCTCCGGCCGGCCGCCTTGACCAATCCCGGCGCGCCGAGGGCAAAGAGCTCCGGCCGCTGCACCTGTTCGCTGGCCCGCCGAAGCCAGTCCGGCATCGGCGGAAGACCGGGTGCCGCGGACGAGCGAAGCAACAACGGCAGACCCAGGAGAAAGTGATCGAGGGCCAGGCGGGCGTGCCCGGGTGCGGAGAGCATGGAGAGCGACTGCCGCAAACCTGACAGGTCTCCGCGGGGAAGGCGCTCCGGGCGGGGAATCGAGGCCGGTGGACGCGCAAATACGGGTGCAAATACGGCGCGATGCGTGCGCAGGAGGTCCGAGAGCACCCGCGGCGAAAAGGCGAGGTTGATCAGGGTAAATCCCGCCGCGTCCACGGTCCGGAGTACATGCCGATCCGTGGGTTGGATGAACACAAGGTCGCCACCCTCCAGTTCCTGCTTATGTCCGTTGATCTCGTGCAACGCCCGGCCGCGTTCGATCCAGAAGACTTCCGGAAAGTCGTGGGTGTGGACCCGGGTGAGTCTCGACGGAAGGAAGAGGATAATGGCGAGGTGGTGCGACTGACCCGAGTCCACCAGGTTTCGCCAGCGCTTCAATTCAAGCATATCAATATAACACAAGAAAATGTCACCCAACGGCAAGAAGCGAACGAAACACCCTGCTAAACTGGCGTCATGTCTAAGGAGTCCCTGTTTCCGCCTCCCCTGGCGGGTTTGTGCACCCACGCCGAGGGCGCCGGCCTGGGTCTGGCGGTGGAAGAGACCGTGGTGCGGCTGCGGCGGTATGTTTACCTCAAGAGCCAACTGGTCTTTCTCTTTGCCCGTCACTTCAATGGCCTGCCGGAGTGGGAGGTAAAGGGCGCGATCTCGCTTCACCTGTGGCAGGACGCCGAGCACAGCACCTGGCTGCGGGGGCGGATCACGGAGATGCGTACTCCTCCCCATCATCTCGACAAAGTGCCGGAACCGGCGCTGGGGCATCTGGTGGACGCAATCGACCTGTCGGCCGATTCGGTGGAGTTTTTGGTTGCCGTGTACGGAGTGCTGAAACCTGCGATGCGCGACGCGCTGCGTGAGCACCTCGCGCGGACCCATCCCATCGCCGACCATCCCACGCGGCGCTTGCTGCAGAGGATCCTGGTGGAGGAAGACGAGCAGCACCTGTGGGGCCAGGCAGCGATCGAGGCCACGCTGAAGCGGGCCGGCCTGACCCGCGATGCCGAGAAAATCGTGGCGTGGCGTCAGACTTTGGAGTCGCGCCTGCGGGCGGCAGGGGGAGTGGATGGACAGGGGGTGAGAGACGCCACGGAGTCTCTTCCGATCCCGGTCCCGCGCGCCGACAGGACCACGAGGATTCCGCGACGGGATGAACGGTTTGCCCAGGTCTGGCAGTCACGGGGTGTGGTCCCGGCGTCAACGCGCCCGGTTCATGAGCGTCTGTGGTGGATGATGAATGTGCGCTTAAATGAGATGCACGTCTCGGAGCTCGTGGCCACGGTCATCGCGGACTGGACGGGGCAACCCTGGGAGTTTTACCATGACTTGGCGCGTCATCTCTGGGACGAGACGCGACACTGTCTGCTCGGCGAGATTGCATTCGTGTCGCAGGGCGTCGACTTCACCCAGATCCCGACCCATGTTGGATTCGCCGAGTATCCGAACACCCAGTTGTCACCGGCCGACCGGTACGCGTTCCTCTGGGGCATCGAACAGGGGCTCATGACCAAGACCGGCAAGCAAGCGGAAGTTGCTCTTGCGCGGGAAGGAGGGGACGAGCGGGCGACGCTGTTTCAGGACTATGACTGGGCCGATGAGGTCTTGCATGCGGCGATCGGCCGTCGCTGGCTGGAACCTCACTTTGGAAGCCGCGAAGCGATGCACGATGCTTACGCCCGGGTTCGCCCGGCGTACGATCAGCTGAAAGAGGCGGACCTCGCGAAACCGGGCCGGGACTGGTGGCCCGCTTTTTATGCGCAGTTCCTGCGGCAGCGGGATCCGCACCCAAGCCAGTCTGCCGCCCTCACCTCGGCCCCGGCCGACGACTCGTATTGAATACTTCCTTATGAAACTCTGGCTAGCCAGCACCGATCCGGCCGCAGTGTCGGCCTGTTTTGAGCTCGGCGTCTTTCACGGCGTGCTCACTAATCCCACCTTGATTGCGGCTTCGCAGCGTCACCCGCGTGAAGTCATGGCTGCCCTCTGCAGCGCGACGGCGGGACCGGTTTTCTATCAGGTGCGGGACCAGGGAGTCGAGGCGATGAAGACCGAGTCCGGCCGCTGGCTGGAGCTGGGTTGGCGTAACCTGGGCATCAAGGTTGCGTTGACCCGGGGAGGGTGCGCGCTGCTGCACTGGCTGCGTGGTCAGGGTGTGGAGCATCGTCTGGCGACCTGCGTGCCCACGGTGACCCAGGTCTTGCTGGCGGCCGCGCTCGATGTCCCGTGGATCACGCCGAGCGGCTCTGCGCTCGAGAAGATGGGAGGCCCGAGCAAGGTCAGCCTGCTGGAGAACATGCAGTGCGCGCTCGATCGCCAAGGTTCCGCGACGCGTCTCATTCCCAGTTTGGCGACACCCGCGGAGATGCAGGCCCTGGCGCTGTGCGGTGTGCGCCACGGGTTTGTGTGGGAGCAGGAGGTGAACCGCTTTGTCGACTCGGAGCTTGTGCGGCAGGTGGCCGCCGGGTTTGCTCCGGCCTGGGCTGCGATTGAACGAAGTGAGATGATCACTACGCCGTGACGAGGCCCCTGAAACTCACGGTGGTGGGACTGGCCGGGGTGGACGTGATCCTCCCATCCGTCGCCCGTCTCCCGACCTGGCCCCGGCATTCGGAGTTCACACTGGAGAATCTGGTGAAGCTGCGAGAGGCACCGGTGGTGTCGCTGGGCGGAAATGGTGGCAACGCCGCCTATGTGGCGGCGCGGTGCGGTGCGGACGTCACCCTGGTGACGCCGCTGGGACGGGACGCGTTGGGCACCTGGGTGCGCAGCTGGCTGGGCGACGCCGGTTGCCGGGTCGTGGCGGTCGACCGGGCCGACGCGACCGCGCTCAATGTCACGGCCGCCAGTCCGGCCCAGGCACGGGCCACCTTCTTTTTTCCGGGGCTGCGTCCGCGTTTGCCCCGTGTCATGGAAGCCAGCGTACGTACGGCGCTCTTCGTCTGTGGCTGGCCGCATCCACCGCTGGCGCAGATGGCCCGCCAATTCCGTCGGCAGGCAGCAGCGGGTGGACTTACGGTTCTCGACACCGGCCCCATCCTGGGTCCGGCCTGGAGCCTCCCTGAGTTGCGTCCCGTCCTGCGCTCGCTGCGACTGCTTTTGAGCAATGAGTTCGAACTCAAGGCCATCACCCGCGCCCGTACGCTTGCGTTGGCGGTGAAGCGCGTGCGCAGCGACTTTGGAGGGGATCTGGTCGTGAAACGGGGGGCCGCCGGCGCGCTCTGGTATCCGACAGGCACAGTGGTGGCGACGGAGTATCCGGCGAAAGCGGTGACCGTGGTTTCAACGATCGGCGCTGGCGATGCCTTCAATGGCGCGTTGCTGGCTCGGCTCTGTCGCGGAACGGGCTTTCCCGAAGCGCTCCGTTTTGCGAACCGGGTGGCGGGACAGGCGGTGAGTTCGCGACAAGGTGTGCTGGGGGTGGGAGGGTAAAGCTGGATACCGGCGGTTTGAGGCCGCACGACCCGGGCCCGATGGGTAGAAGCGGAGGCTCGGCGGCGGATATCGCCCGCGCGGTTCGGTGAACCCCGGAAGTCCTCGTCACGGGTGCCACCTTCCGCCCGGGTGCGGTGCGCGTGCAAGGCAGGAGTTGCGAAGGCTGCCCTTCGGGGCTGGACTGGGAGGTCGCGTCATGTCCGCCCCTTCCTTTCCCTCCTTTGATGGTGTGCTCCTCGCCGCGGGACGGTCGCGGCGCATGGGGAGTGACAAGGCGTTGTTGCCGGTTGCCGGCGGACGCGTCTTGTGGGAGCGGCAGGTGGACGTGTTGCGGGCGGCCGGCGTGCTGAGGCTCTGGATTTCCGCCCGGCCGGATCAGGGGTGGGTGCCGGCCGGGGCCGCGGTGGTCACCGACGAGCGGGCGGATGCTGGTCCGCTGGCGGGCGTGGTGGCGGCTTGGAGGAAGAGTGAAGCTTCGCACCTGCTGGTATTGGCGGTCGATCTCCCTGAGCTGCCGGTTTCTTGGCTGAACCGGCTCATGGCCAGAGTGGAGGCAGACTGCGGGGTGGCAGGGCGTCACCCGACCGGAATTTTTGAACCGCTCGCCGCGTGTTATCCCCGTAATTGGTTGCCGGGTTGGAGTGCGGCGCTGCAGTCCGGGCGTTTGAGCGTACAAAAACTCCTGGCTGAGGCGGATGCGGGGGGGCAGTTGGTGAAAATGCCGATCGGGTCCGGGGAAGCTCCCTGGTTCCTCAATCTGAATTCGCCGGCCGATCTTAGAAGTGAGTAATTACTCACTTTCTGGACAGCACGATTCCGGCCTTATTTGACCAGAGCGGCCATATCGGCTCGCGCCATTTTCATTTCGGCAAGGATCTTGTGGGCGTGTTCCAGAAGCTGCTTCCCGGCCGCAGTCAGGGTCACTCGCCGCCCCATACGATCAAAGAGTCGCAGGCCAAGCTCGTCCTCAAGCGCCTTAATTGCATGGCTTACAGCAGATTGCGTAAGATGGAGTTCGCGGGCGGCGAGAGTGAAGCTGCCTACTCGCGATAGAGTCGTAAAGGCGAGCAGCTTGCGGCTGTCGAGAATCGGCGTCATAGCGAATCGGTTAGTGGGTTGGCAGTCACGCCCCACCGAAGCAGATGGCAAGCCATGCGAGAGACGATCCCGCGTGAAATTCATTCATAGCACGCCACACCGTGAATCAGGTGCGGGTGTCAGTCCAAGCCCGCAGCTAGGGCCAGCTGGACCGTCGGATGGAGCCCGATGAAACGGGGACCGCCGACCCGCCTAGGCGTAGCGTTCCTCTTTCCAGGGGTCGGCGGAATTGGAATAACCACGCACCTCCCAGAAGCCCAGTTTGTCCTCAGCGAGGAAGGTGATGGTTTTCACGAACTTGGCGCCTTTCCAGGCGTAGAGCTTGGGGATGATGACGCGGGCCGGGCCCCCGTGTTCGCGGGGCACCGGAGCTCCTTGGAAGGACGTGGCGATCAGGACATCGTCGTCCAGGCAATGCTCCAGCGGCACATTCGTGGAATAGCCGTCGTAGCTGGTGAAATAGACGAATTTCGCCTCGGGACGGGGTTGGGCGATTTCGTACAGCGTGGTGAATGCGACACCGCCCCATTGGCAGTCATACTTGCTCCAGGTGGTCACGCAGTGGAAGTCACTGACATCCAGAACCTGCGGCAGCGCGCCGAGCTTCTCCCAAGAAAGATCGGTGGGGTGATCGACCAACCCTTCCAGACGCAACCTCCACTCGGACAGGGGAATGTCGGGCTGAATGCCAAGGTCGAGCACCGGAAATCCATCGGTCAGGCGCTGCCCGGGTGGCAGGCGGCCTTCGGCCGGTTCGCTGCGGGGACGAAAGCCGCGGGCCACCTGTTTTTCGGCCCATTTCTGTTTGGCGAGGATGTAGCGCTCTTTCGACATGGTGAGAACGAAGTGGGGACTTGGGTGTGGCGCAAGTGCGAGACGGCCTGGACGGTGGGGAGCTCGCACGCGGGCTGCGAGGCCCGCGCACCCTCCGTGGTTCAGGAAGACCCCGGGCAACGGATGGAGAGCGAGCCCGTTGACCGTTTCAGCAGATTTCGTGCAACGCCAGGCACTTAATCCGCCAAGGCGGTGGCAATCGCCTGCCGTCGCCGATGGTAGTAGAGGGCCATGCTGCCCTGATAGATGAACGTGAGCAGCGCGACGAAGATGTAGAGAGTGCGAAGGCCCTGCGCGAGCCGCTCCACCAGCTGCTCGTCGCTCCAACCGAGTTCGGAAAATCGCGAGCGGGCTTCCGGAGTGAGCAATTTTTGCAGCTCCACCGGATCGAGAAAGGCGATGCGGGCGGCGGCGTAAATCAGCACCGTGCCAAGCAGGAGCAACTGCGCCCGTACCAGGGAGGAAACTCCGTCCGCGTCGGATTGCTCAAGACGATGGGTGCCATGAAGTTCGAGCGCACCTGCACCGGCGGCGAAACATCCGGCGAGCGCACCGGTCAGGTCCCGATTGAGTGCAGCCAGAATGGCAAAGGCCCCGGACAGGACCAGCATGGATTTTCCCTCGAACCGGGCTATCCGGTAAACGCGGTGGAGGATCTCGTGAGGGAGCGGAGGCGGAGTGTCGTTCTTGCCAGCCATCGATTGGGAAGGGACATTCCACGCCTGCCCTGTGTCAAAGCCAGATCAAAAGCCATCCTTTCGGTTCCGCATCGATTTTCCTCCCGAGCTGCCCATCACGGCGCGGGCTGAGGAAATTGTCGCGCTGATCCAGTCACACCAGGTGGTGATTCTCGCCGGTGAGACCGGTTCGGGCAAGACCACGCAGATCCCCAAGATGTGCCTGGCCGCCGGGGGCGGGCGACAGGGGAAGATCGCCTGCACGCAGCCGCGTCGCGTGGCCGCACTCTCGGTTTCACGGCGGGTGGCCGAGGAACTCGGCGTGGAGTGGGGCGGGCCGGTGGGATGCAAGATCCGGTTCGATGACCACACCTCGCGCGACACGGTGATCAAGTTTCTCACCGACGGCATGCTGTTGGCCGAGGTGCAGAGCGATCCGCTCCTCCGAGGGTACGACACCATCATCCTCGACGAGGCCCATGAGCGGTCGCTCAACATCGACTTTTTGCTCGGGCATCTGCGAACCCTGCGGTTCAAGCGGCCGGAGCTGAAGATCGTCATCACCTCCGCCACCATTGACACCGAGGGCTTCAGCGCGGCGTTCGACGGCGCGCCGGTGGTCCAGGTTTCGGGGCGCACCTATCCGGTGGAGGTGATCTACTCGCCGCTCGACGGACTTGGCAGTGACTACGTCGAGGATCCCGACGAGCCGGATCAGGCCGCGGAGCGTTCCGCCCGCGTGGAGGCGTTGCACTATGTCGACGGCGCCGCGGCCGCCATCGAGCGCATAGTGGCAGAGAGCGAAGGGGGCGACATCCTGGTCTTTCTGCCGAGTGAGCGCGACATCCGCGAAGTCCGTGATCTGATCGAAACCGGAGGACCCGAACGCCGCCCCCGGTTTGACGTGGTGCCGCTGTTTGGCCGGCTCTCCAACGCCGACCAGCAGCGGGTATTTGCCGTCAGCCAGCGACGCAAGGTGGTCCTTGCGACCAACATTGCCGAGACGTCGCTCACCATCCCCGGTATCCGTTACGTGGTCGACACCGGGCTGGCGCGCATCAGTCGCTATTCTCCCCAGGCGCGGACGCGGCGCCTGCCGATCGAACCGGTGGCGCAGTCCAGCGCCGACCAGCGCAAGGGCCGCGCCGGCCGCGTGGCCGACGGCATCTGCATTCGTCTGTATTCGGAAAAGGACTATGTGGAGCGTCCACGCTTCACCCAGCCCGAGATCCAGCGGGCCAATCTGGCGGACGTCATCCTGAGGCTCAAGGCCTACGGCCTGGGTGATATCGAGCGCTTCCCCTTCATCAATCCTCCCGCCACCAAGGCGATCCGTTCGGGCTACGCCCTGCTGGAGGAGATCGGTGCGCTCGCGCAGCCGACAACCGCCGACGCTGCGGCGCCCGGATCGCGCGAACTGACCCCGATCGGCCGCGAACTGGCCCGGCTGCCCGTCGACCCCACGGTGGGACGGATGATCTTGCAGGCGCGCCATGAGAAGTGCGTGCGCGAGCTGGTGGTGATCGCGGCGGGACTTTCCATCCAGGATCCCCGGGAGCGCCCGCTCGACAAACAGGCGGCCGCTGATGCGGCCCACCGCCGTTTCCGCCATCCGGACTCCGACTTTCTGACGCTGCTGGCCATCTGGAACACGTTCCACGATGAGTTCGAGCGCCTGTCCCAGGCCCGCCTGCGTCGGTTCTGTCACGACCACTTTCTCAGTTACGTGCGCATGCGCGAGTGGCGTGACATCCACGCCCAACTCATGGACGTGCTGGAGCAGCGCAACGATTTCCGACTCACCTCCGTGTTCGACGGCGTCCCGGAGCAGGCCAATGCCGCGCCCGAGGACGCCCTGGCGTTCGGCACGCCCGCGTACCGAGCCATCCACCGCAGTGTGCTGGCCGGCCTGCTGGGCAATATTGCCCACTACGATGAGGAGAACCGCCTCTACAAGGCGGCACATGACCGCAAGGTCGTGCTCTTTCCCGGTTCCGTGCTGTTCAAGCGCGACGAGCCGCGGCGTCGCCCGACGGAAGGTCAGGGGCGCTCCGAACCGAAGAAGTCCGCCAAACTCCCGCGCTGGATCATGGCGGCCGAGATCGTGGAAACCTCGCGCCTCTACGCGCGGACCTGCGCGCGTCTTGACCCGGTCTGGGTGCTCGACCTCGGCGCCCACCTGCTGAAGACGAGCCACAGCGAGCCGTTCTGGAACGTGGACGGCGGCCGCGTCATGGTCAAACAACGCACCCGGCTTTACGGGCTCGAAATGGACGCCCGGGCGGTCAGCTACGGCAAAATCGACCCGGTGCACGCGACCGAGATCTTCATCCGCGAGGGGCTGGTGAATGACACGATCACCTGGCCACTGGACTTCCTCGCCCACAACCGCCGGGTGCGAGAGGAGGTCGAACACGTGCTGACGCGGACACGGGATAGTGGATACCTCAATCTCGACGAAGCGCTTTACCGCTACTATGCCTCGCACCTCATGCCGGACGACGCCGCTCCGGAAGGGGTGCCCGATGACCTGGTGGGCGGCATCTCTTCGGCGGCGGAACTCGTGGACCTGACCCGGGGCCGGCGCGGGAAGAATCCCACCTTTCTCCACCTTTCGCCGGACGACCTGCGCGATCCGGACGAACTCAAGCACGACGCCACGGCGTTTCCGGAGACGCTGCCCCTGGAGAATCGGGCGCTGCCGCTCTCCTATGCTTACAAACCGGGCCAGGACGACGACGGGGTCAACCTCGACATCAATGTCCGCGATGCCCTGTCGCTGGCACCGGCCGCTCTGGACTGGGCGGTGCCGGGACACCTGCAGTCCAAGGTGGAGCACTACCTCCGCACGCTGCCCAAGGAGCAGCGCCGCGTGTTCGTGCCGCTTGCGGAATCTGTGAAACAGGTCTCATCGGCCGTGGCTTCCCTCGCGCGCCTGCGCGACCATGCGCACACCCTGGAGGACCTGCTCGAGGAACACCTGAGAGATCGATTTGCGCTGCGGGTTGACCGGTCCGTCTGGAAAGAAAAGGCGCTGCCCGGACACCTGCTCGTGCGCGTGCGGGTGCGGGATGATGAAGGCAAGGTGCTGGTGGCGAGCCGGCACCTCGAGGAGGTGCGCGCGGCGCTCGCGGTCCGGGCCAAGGAGGCGTCGATCGCGGTGGCGCGTGACGATCCCGAGGCATGGAAACGAGCCAGGGCGCGATGGGAAAAGGCGGAGTCCACCGACTGGGTGTTTGGTGACGTGCCGGACCGCGTGCACGTCTGCGATCAGGCAGGCGTGGCGGTGCAGGCGTATCCCACGCTGGCGCCGGGCGATCAGGGCGTCGCGCTTCGCTTGTCCCGAAGCGAGGAGGAATCGCATCGCCTTTCGCGACTCGGACTGGGTCGCCTGCTGGACCTGCAACTTCGGTATGAACTGGCGTGGTTGGAAAAGGAACTGCGCGCCCTGCGGAGCCTGGGGGCGCTCACGGCCACGCTGGCCCCGATCGAATCGATCCAGGCGGATGCGTTTGTCTCCCTCCGCCGCTGGGTCACCGATCCGGCCCGCATTACGGCCCGCACCAAGAGCGCGTTTGCGGCCGCCCTGATTGGAGCCAAGGCGGATCTCCGCGGTGTCGTACCGCGGTTGACCGACGTGCTGCGCGAGATTCTGTCCTTGCGTCAGTCCCTGCTCGTGAGTCCCCAGCCCTATGCGGGACAGCTCCGCGACCTCGATGCGCTGCTCCTGCCGAACTTCATCCGGCTCACGCCCTACGAGCGACTGAGTCACTTGCCGCGGTACCTGCGGGCCATGGCCTTGCGGGCGGAGCGCTGGCGTCAGAATCCCGCGAAGGATGCGGAGCGGGCGCGCCAGCTGGCCCCCTTTGTGGCCGCCGGAGCGAAGCGGGCCTGGGATGACCCGGTGCGCTGGCTGGTCGAGGAGTTCCGGGTGAGCCTGTTTGCGCAGGAACTCGGCACCGCGGAACCGGTATCGGCGGTGAAATTGGAGCGGATTCTCGCCGGGAAGGAGGAGGAGAGCCGCCCGACGGTGCATCCGGCTGCGCCGCCCGCGTCTGCACCAAAGCCGGCTGCGCCGGCCGCGACTTCGCCTGCTCCGGCGGCGCCGGCGCGGAAAGCGGCGCCGCTCAAGGACCTCAACGCGCTCGCAGCGCTCTTTCGCAAGTAGGGCGGAGGCGGTACAATCGGACGGATCCGTCCGATCGCCTTCGCGGGCCGTCGCGCGAACCGAACTCAGGAGCCCTGAAAATACCGGATCACGTGCAGGGTCGACCAGCCGAGGAAGGCGGTCACGGGGAGCGTCAACACCCAGGCCCAGACAATCCGGCTGACCACGCCCCATTTGACGGCGCTGAGGCGCTTGGTGGCGCCCACGCCCATGATCGAGGTGGAGATGACGTGCGTGGTGGAAAGGGGAATACCGACGTGGCTGGCCACACCGATGATGGCGGCGGCGGTGGTTTCGGCGGCGAAACCGTGCACCGGCTGCAATTTGACCATCTTGTGTCCCATCGTCTTGATGATCCGCCACCCACCCGCCGCCGTGCCGGCGGCCATGGTGATGGCGCAGGTGATCATGACCCACTTCTCCACCTTGAATTCGGGGGTGTAGAGAAAGTGCAGCATATCGGGCAGGTTGTTAAACGCGCCGCTTTGCGTGCCGGTGAAGAGGGCGAGGGCGATGATGCCCATCGTCTTTTGGGCGTCGTTCGATCCGTGGCTGAAGCCCATCCAGGAGGCGCTGACAATCTGGAGTTTTCCGAAGATCAGGTTCACCACCCGCGGGCGCGTCCGGCGCAGGATGGTATAGAGAAAAAACATGAAGATCGCGCCGATCACGAACCCTGCCAGCGGCGAGGTGATCATGGGCAGGACCACCTTCGGCCAGAGCCCGCCGACCTTGCCGGAGGCGTCGGTGACGGACCAGCGCAGCACGTGCCAGTTGCCATTGCTGGTGGCGACGGCGGCGCCGCACAGGCCGCCGACGAGCGCATGGCTCGAACTTGACGGCAGACCGAGCCACCAGGTGAACAAGTTCCAGATGATGGCACCGATCAGGGCGCAAAACACGGTCAGCATGGTCAGCGCCTCCGCCTCGACCAGTCCCTTGCCGATGGTCGTGGCGACCGCAGTGCCCCACATCGCGCCGATCAGATTGAAAAAGGCCGCCATGGCCAGCGCCTGCCGCGGCGTCATCACCTTGGTCGAAACGACGGTGGCGATGGCGTTGGCGGCGTCGTGAAAGCCGTTGATGTATTCAAACACCAACGCCGCCAGCAGCACGAGCAGGAAGAGCGTCATGGCCGGCCGCTCAGGAGTACTTCAGGACGATCTGAAACACGACATTGCCGGCGTCGCGGCAACGGTCGATGGACTTTTCGGTCATCTCAAAGAGGTCCTGGAGAATCATGGTCTCCTTCGCGTCGTACGGGCCGACGTACAGATCGCGAATCAGCCCGAGCATGACCTTGTCCGCCTCGCCTTCGGCGAATTGCAGGCGGTCGTTCGCCTCCTGGACGCCCTCCATCTTGGCGCCTTTGCGGAGCTGCTTGACCATGAAGGCGACGGACTCGGCGGCCTGAGCCAGCAGCTCGGCCTGGCGGAGGAAGGCTTCACGGGGAAGTTTGCCCGGAAAGATCGACAGGCGTTCCACCAGTTTTTCCACAGTCTTGGGAATGCGATAGAGGGCGAGGGAAAGAGCCTCGATGTCCTCGCGCTCCAACGGGGTGACAAAGGTGCGGCAGAGTTCCTCGGTGATCTGACGGGTCAGGTGCTTGTCCTTGCGTCGACTCTGGATGAAATCATCGAGGTCGCTGGTCGAGGTGTACGACACGCTGCGCTGCAAGTAGCTCGAGAACAACTTGGTACTGGTCAGTGCCTCCTCCGCGCTGGCTTCCAGGAGGTCGAAGAAGCGTTCATCCTTTCCGAAGAGTTTGCGCAACGAGAGCATCACTGCGATGCCGTAGCGACTTCGTCACTTTTGTAAATAGTGTTTCGCACGGACGCTCCATTTCATCCCAGAAATCGCGATTGAACCACGGATGGACCCGGATCAACACGGATACAAACGGGTTGTGCCAAACTGGGCCGTGGTCTTGCCGATCAAAGCCCGTTGGTGTCCAAAACTCGTGCTTATCTTTTTCCATGTGTAGTTTATGAAACGATCGGTGGGCTCCAACCGCGGAGAAAAGGTGCGTAGGGTGACGGTGAGCAGGCGGGACGGCGAGGGCTCCACCCCGGGCGATGTCCCCTTCCATCATTGCCTTGCAGAAGGGGGAGACCCGGCCTGTGCTGACGTCTCCACCCCCTCCCACCATGGGCCTATTCGACATCATTCTTGCCATTATCCTGCCCCCGCTCGCCGTTTTTCTAAAGAAGGGTCTTGGTAAGGACTTTATTATCAATATTTTGCTGACGATCTGCCTGCTTTGGGTCGGCGGAATCATCCACGCGATTTGGGCGATGTCCCGAAAGGACTGATCGGTCGGATCCGTCGGATCGGACCGATCCGTCGGATTTCCGCAGCTCCTGCCTCAGGCGGCTTTGAGCAGACCCTGGAGGCGCTCGGTGGAGCGGCGGGTCCGCTCCAGCACCTGCTGGGGAACGTCGGCGGCGATCCCGGCCTGGAGGAGCAGGGCATCATTGACCGACCAGGCTTCGCGTTCGATCGAAAGCCCTTTGCCCAGTTCAGCGGAGATCCAGCCGGCAAGGTGGAGCAGCGCGGTCATGCGCGACCGCTCCGGGTCGTCCCCGGGGCGCATGTGGTAACGCAGGGGGTTGAGCAGGGTGGGGGCGAACTCCCACAGGCGAAAGAGGCGTTCCACGGCTTCGGCGTGGGTGGCTCCCAAGGTTGCGACTTCCCAGGCCTCCACCAGGGCGGAGGTGGCATGTCGTCCGCTGAAGGGCGGGCAAAACTGGTCGATCGCGAGCCGCTGAAGCAGGAGCCGTCCAATCGGGCGGAGCAGGCCGAGCGTGTAACCATTGCGCGGATCTTCCCCGGCGGCATCGGCGAGGTGGGAGAGGGCGGTGGCGGCGGTCAGGGAGTGTTCCCACAGCTCGTCGCCGCTGATTCCGTAGACGGGCAATCCGGAGGTGAAAAGTTGCGACGACACCACGCCGCCGACCAGCTGGTTGATCTGGGAAAAGCCGATGCGATCGATGGCCTGATCCAGCGTGCCCAGCGGCTCCCCGCGGGCGTAGACGGCGCTGTTGGCGATGCGGAGAATCTTGGCGCTCAGGGTGGGGTCGGTGCGGACCAGGCCCACGATCTCGGGCGTGCTGACGTCGGGGTTCTTGATTGCGGCGCTCAGCTGCTGGAAGATGCGAGGGCCGGTCGGCAGCTTCGCTGCGGCTGCAGCAAGGCGTTGGTCGGAGAGGGGTCCGGCGGGCACAGCTCTACATCGGCCGAATTCGCCCGGGCTTAATCCCAAAGCCGCACTTGAACCACGGATGGACTCGGATGAACGCGGATTCGGACGAGTGATAGGGGTGCTCTTCACCCGGCGGGGGGATTGCCATCTGAAGCTTGGAATCCGGGGCTCCGGTTCAAACAAACGGGTTCAGCGTGTTGACGCCTGCTCGCTGTAAGTCAGCGACGTTTCGGGTCACGACGGCCAATTTGTGCTCAATCACGGTCGCCGCAATCAGTCCGTCAGATACGGGGAGCGGCTGCGCTGGCGACAACCGCCCCCACCGGTCGGCGACCGAGGGGGTGATGGGGAGAACTCGCTCCGCGTAGTGAGACTCCAACCCGAGCAGCCACCGTTCGAGTGCGCCGGCGGCCTTTGCGTCTTTGGCACGATGCAGGCAAGCGGAGCCGGGGTGGGGATTGACAGGGCTGGCAAGGGTGGGAGTACTGGTCCCACTCGTTCTGCTCCCCCGGGCAGCGCGGCGGAGGTGGGTCGGTATGCAGCCATTCAACTATCACTCTGTTTTGTCTTTGCACGAAGCCCTGGCGCTCCTCGCGAGGGAAGGGGCGGGCGCACGCTTGCTCAACGGAGGCACCGATCTGCTCGCACAACTGAAGGAAGGGCGCCGTGCCGCGGATCATATTATTGATATCAAACGTATTCCGGAGTTGTCGGAGGTGCGGTTGCTTCCGGATGGCGGGATCTGGCTGGGGGCGGCGGTCACGTGCCGGACGCTCTCACATCAGTCGGACTGGCGGCAGCGTTTTCCGGGATTGCACGATGCGACCCACCTGATTGGCGGAGTGCAAATTCAGGGGCGGGCGACGGTGGTGGGAAACCTCTGCAATGCGTCCCCGGCGGCCGATTCAATTCCGGCCCTGATCGTGCACCAGGTTCAGGTGTGCATCGCGGGTCCGTCGGGACTGCGTCGGGTTCCGGTCGAAGGATTTTGCATCGCTCCAGGCCGCACGGTGCTCCTGCCGGGTGAGGTCGTGGTGGCGTTGGAGGTGCCACCGCCTCCGGCTGAATTTGGGGCGGCCTACCTTCGCTTCATCCCGCGCAATGAGATGGACATCGCCGTGGCCGGGGCCGCCGTCGCGGTGGAACTGGGCGGGGAGGGTTCGCGTTTCCAATCCGTGCGGGTGGCCCTGGGTGCAGTCGGCCCCACGCCGCTTGCGGTGGACACGATAGGTGCGCGACTCGCCGGGCGTCCCGTGGCCGAGGTTTCCCTCGATGAAATCGCCAGCCTGGCCCGCGCGGCCGCCCGTCCGATCTCGGACATGCGGGGTACGTTGGCGCAACGGCGTCACCTCGCGGGGGTGTTGACCGTGCGCGCCCTTCGCCTGGCCATTGACCGCGCGCGTCGGAGTGTCACGCCTGCACCGCTCACCCCCCCTCTGTGACCATGCGCAAGAAATCCGTCCTGGAATTTACGCTCAACGGCGAAACGCGTGCCGTGCTCTGCGAGCCGCAGCAGACGCTGCTGGAGGTGCTGCGAGATGAACTGCGTCTCACGGGAACGAAGGAAGGCTGCAGCAATGGAAATTGCGGCGCCTGCAATGTGCTGCTCGACGGCGTGCTGGTGAATTCGTGCCTGATCCTGGCCCTGGAGGTCCAGGGCCGCACGCTGCTGACGGTCGAGGGGCTGGCCCGGCCGGACGGAACGTTGCATCCCTTGCAGCAGGCGTTTCTCGATCACGCCGCGCTGCAGTGCGGCATCTGCACGCCGGGCTTTCTGCTGTCGGCCAAGGCGTTGCTCGACGAACACCCCCAACCCACCGAATCCCAGGTCCGCTTCTGGCTGGCGGGAAACCTGTGCCGGTGCACGGGCTACGACAAAATTGTCCGCGCCGTGCTCGACGTCGCTCGCACCCAGGCGGCGCAACCGCCGTCCGTCTCCGCCACCCCGGTGTAGCCCCATGTCTTCCGTTCCTGCTTCCTCCTCGGAGACTGGCACCCCGGCCTGGCGCGTGGTGGGCACGCGTCCAGTCCGGCCCGACGGCATCGACAAGGTCACGGGCCGGGCGCTCTACGGTGCCGACATCTCCCTGCCCGGCATGCTCACGGGCCGGGTGCTGCGCAGTCCCCTGGCCCACGCACGTATCAAGAAAATCGACACCTCGGCGGCCCGCGCCCTGCCGGGGGTGAAGGCGGTTGTGACCTCCGCCGACCTGCCGCGCGCGGCCGACCGGATCGAGGACCTGGGGGAGGGCGCGATCAATCTCCGCTACCTGAGCGACAACCTGCTGGCCGGGGAAAAGGTGCTCTATCACGGGCATGCCATTGCCGCGGTCGCCGCGACCTCTCCCTCCATCGCGGAACAGGCCCTTGCGCTCATCCGGGTCGATTATGAACCGCTGGCTCCGGTCATGACGGTGACGGATGCCCTCAAACCGGACGCTCCCCTGCTCCTGGCCGACCTGCACACGGATCGCATGGGACAGCGGGACGCGGCTCCGTCCAATGTCGCCTCGCACCTTCGGCACGAACGGGGCAAACTCGAGGAGGGGTTCCGCAAGGCGGCCGTGATCATCGACCGGCGGTTTCGCACCGAGACGGTGCACCAGGGCTACATCGAACCGCAGGCCGCGACCGCCCAGGTTCAGGCGGACGGCCAGGTCACGATCTGGAGCAGCACGCAGGGCATCTTCGCGGTCCGCAGCCAGGTGGCGGAGGTGCTCGGCCTGCCGGTTTCGCAGATCAAGGTCATTCCAACCGAGATCGGAGGCGGATTTGGGGGCAAGATTTCGGTCTACCTGGAACCGCTGGCGGTGCTGCTCTCGCGCCACGCCGGGTTCCTGCCGGTGCGCCTGGTCATGTCGCGCACCGAGGTGCTGACGTCGACCGGGCCGACTTCGGGGTCCGACATTCGCATTCGCATCGGCGCCGACGCGGAGGGCCGGCTGATCGCCATGCAGGCCGAGTTGTACTACGAGGCCGGCGCGTATCCGGGATCCCCGGTGGGGGCGGCGGCGGTGGTGAGTTTTGCGCCCTACGCGTGCGATACGATGCGGGTGGACGGGTATGATGTGGTCGTCAACCGGCCCCGGGCCTCGGCCTACCGCGCCCCGGGCGGGACCAATGTGGCCTTTGCGGTCGAATCGGTCATCGACGAACTGGCGGAGTCGCTCGATCTGGACCCGATTGAAATGCGTCTGATCAACGCGGTGAGGGAGGGCGACCGCCGCCCGGACAATCTTCCGTTGGCAAAAATCGGATACGTGGAATGCCTGCAGGCGCTGCGGCAGTCCGACCATTACCGGACGCCGCTGACCGGCCGCCATCGCGGACGGGGCGTGGCCTGCGGCTATTGGGGCAACTGGGGCGGGCAGTCGAGTGCGACCGCGGTGCTCAACTCCGACGGATCAGTCGGTTTCAATGTCGCCAGCACCGACATCGGCGGCAGCCGGGCATCGCTCGCCATGCAGTTGGCGGAGTCGCTCGGCATCGACTACAGCCAGGTGAAGCCGCGGATCGGCGACACCGACTCGGTTTCCTACAATGACGTGACCGGTGGGAGCCGAACCACCTTCGCCACCGGCTGGGCCGCCTATGAGCTCGGCCAGAAGCTGGCGGCGGAGTTGCGACAGCGGCTGGCGCTGTTCTGGGAGGTACCGGTGGATACAGTCACGCGCCTGGGTGACGGCTTTGCGGCCGGGGAAAAGCGGGTTGGGTTTGCCGAGGCCGCCCGGCTCGCCTGCGAGGATGCGCCCCTGATGGTCAGCACGACGGTTCACCCGAAGGGCTATGGCGCGGCGTTTTCCGTGCAGTGTGCCGATGTAGAGGTCGATCCCGACACGGGCAAGGTCACGGTCCTGCGCTACACCATTGTGCAGGATGCGGGCAAGGCCGTGCATCCCTCGTACGTCGAAGGCCAGATGCAGGGCGGGGTGGCTCAGGGCATTGGCTGGGCCCTGAACGAGGAGTACGTCTACAACGAAAAGGGCGAACTGCTCAACGGCAGCCTGCTCGACTACCGCATGCCGACCGCCTGCGACCTTCCGATGATCGACACCCTCATTGTCGAGGTGCCCAATCCCGGGCATCCCTACGGGGTACGCGGGGTGGGTGAGGTGAACATCATCCCGCCTGCAGGCACCCTGGCCAACGCCATCCATCGGGCGACCGGGGTGCGTCTCACCGCCCTTCCGATGTCGCCGCCCCGGGTGCTCGCCGCCTTGTGGGATAAGAGCGGTTATTCGCCCTTCGCCTAGCCGGACTGGCGCCCATGGCAAAAGTCCTCATTCCCGCCCTGCTCCAGCCGCTGGCCGGCGGAAACGCAGAGGTCGTGGCCGAAGGCTCCACGGTGGGAGAGGTCATTCGTGCCCTTGAGGTGACGTTTCCCGGTTTTGCGGCGCGGCTGTTGCAGGACGGACGCCTGCGACCGGGGATCAGCGTGGCGGTGGATGGAGTGATCAGCCACCGGGGACTGCGGGAGCCGGTCACACCGGCGAGCGAGGTCATCTTTGTCGCCGCCTTGAGCGGCGGCTGACCGGGACGGTCCGATGACCTTCCCGGCGTTTTGGTGGGACCCGCCAGAACGGGATTGCCCTTCCTGGGTGCCTGGGTGCCAATCGCATGCCCGATGTTCGATCCCGCCACGCTCAATCGCGCTGCTCACATCCTCCGGACCGTCACTCCGACGCTGCCGGCGGACGCGGCGCTCCGACAGGAATTGGCGGCGAACCGCAACCTCTCCGCGACCGCGCGCGGAGCGGTGTCGCGCGTGGTGTTCACCTACTACCGCTGGCGTCCCTGGCTCACCGCCTCCGACACCCTGCAACGGCAGCTGGCGGATGCGATTGAGTGCCAGCGTCGCTTCGACACCGTCCCGGGTGCATTCAAGCCCGAGGCCCTCGCGGCCATGGCGGTGCCGGCGTGGTTGCGCGACGAGGTGGAACTGCCGGCAGAGACGCTGGAGTGGTTTCAACGCGAGCCGCGGCTGTGGCTGCGCGCGCGGCCGGGTGGGGCGGCTGCCCTGGCGCAGGAGCTGGGAGACTGCGAAGGGGTGGAGGCATCGCGCCTGCCGGTGCTGCGGCAACCGTGCTCGGCGTTGACCTATCGGGGCCCCAAGGACCTATTCCGGACCGAGGCATTTCAGCGCGGGGCGTTTGAGTTGCAGGACCTCGCCTCGCAACTGGTCGGTCACGCCTGTGCTCCCGAGCCCGGGGAAACCTGGTGGGATGCCTGTGCGGGCGAGGGCGGCAAGACCTTGCATCTCGCCGATTTGATGCAGAACAAAGGCCTGATCTGGGCCAGCGACCGATCCGCGCGTCGCCTGACGCAGCTAAAGGAGCGCTTTGCCCGCGCGCGCCTCTTCAATTTCCGCACGGTGCCCTGGGAGGGTGGGGCGAAGCCGCCGACCAAAACCAAATTTGATGGCATCCTCGTCGATGCTCCGTGCAGTGGGGTCGGCACCTGGCAGCGCAACCCCCATGCGCGCTGGACGACCACGCCGACCGATGTTGCGGAACTCGCGGCCGTGCAGGCGCGGCTGCTGGAGCATGTCTGTGGCTCCCTCAAACCGCAGGGACGGCTCGTCTATGCCGTGTGCACCCTGACACGCAGCGAGGGTGCGGCGGTGGTGGAGGCCTTTTCCCGGGCCCATCCGGAGCTGGAACCGGTTCCTGTGTGGGGTGATACTCCCCGCCCGGGAAGCACGCCCGGTTTTGAGGTCATCTGGCCGCACACCTTGCACTCCAACGGCATGATCGTGGCTACGTGGCGGCTGCGTTGACCCGGCGACAGCGAAGGCCTTTTTCTCTGCGGCTTGAAGAAGATCACCCCGGCCACCGTCAAAGCGGATTTCAACGACCTGACAGCGGTCGTACACTACGCGCGAGCGGCCCATGAACTCGGGCTCTGGGCCTCGGAACGTCAGCTCATCACGCGGTTCTTCACCGATCCGGCCGCGCCGCTTCTCGAACTCGGCTGCGGGGCCGGACGCGTGACCATGGGGTTGTGGGATCTGGGGTACCGCAACCTCACGGCTCTGGACTTCGCGGGCGAGTTGGTGGACCAGGCGCGGGCGTTGCTGCTCGAGCGGCAGGCCACGGCAATCCGGCTGTTGCACGCCGATGCCACCGAACTCCCACTGGTGACGCAGGCGGACAAAAAGCCACCTGTGGACGCGGAGGAGCTTCACCTTGTTCCTCCCTTTGGCGGGGTGCTCTTCATGTTCAACGGCCTGATGCAAATTCCGCGCCGCGAGCGTCGCCGGAAGGCCATGCGTGAAGCCCGGCGGGTGTCTCAGGTGGGTGCGCCCTTTCTCTTCACCACCCACGATCGCGAGGACTCGCGGACGGAGCGGGCACTCTGGCGACTCGAGGCGGTGCGTTGGGAGCAGGGCAGACAGGACCCCCGCCTGGTGGAGTTTGGCGACCGCTACTTTGCGGACGAAGCGGGACGAACCTTCATGCACCTGCCGACACGCGACGAAATCCTGGAAGATCTCGCCGCCACGGGATGGACGCACGAGTACGATGTGATGCGGCGCGAACTCGGTCGTGAGAGTCGCGCCGTCGTTGCGTTCTCCGACGAATGCCGCTTCTGGCTCGCGCGCGCCGCTCCGCCGGCGTGACGTGAACCACGGATGGACACCGATGGACGCGAATCCGAACCAACGAAACCGGGAGTGGCGACGAATCCTGCGATTGCGGACCGAAGGGACACGAACCGGGCCTCACACTTTTTCCCAGGCGCGGTCGGCCACGGGGTCGCGGCCCTCGTCGTATTCGATGTGGTCGACCACCGTCTCGATGGATTTTCCGACGAGACCGCTGTCCCGGATCCGCTGCGGCAATACGGCGGTGCGCTCATCGCGCCAGCCGAGTTTCACGATGAAGCGATTCCACATGTGGCACTCCTCGTCGGTGCGGGCGGTGCCGCGCGCGTGGACCCAAGTGAGGATTTCGTCGTCACTCCCACCCTCCAGGGTGCGGGCCCTGAGATCGGCGTAGGCAATGCCGAGAAAACGGCAGCAGCGGCCGTCCAGCACATAGAACTGGGCGTCGCCCAGGTTGTTGACGTAGTCGGGAGGGAGCTGACCTGCGGCGTGCAGACGGATCTTGTCGAGCATGCGGCCGAAATAGACCAGCCGCTGAACTTTGGCGTAACAGCTACGGAGTCCGGGAACGTGAGGCATGGATCCAGGATTTTCCGACCGGGCGGGATTGCAATGTCCGGTTGCAGTTGCCTCGTTGGCGGGACCGTAAGCCAAGGAGGATGCCCAGGCTGAGGGTGCCGAGCGTGGGGAGCAGCCAGAGGACCGCCGCACCTCCGGTGGCGGGTGGAGCGCCGCACACCTCCGGACTGGCAAAATTGAGTCCAAGGGAGATCCCCAGTCCGGCGTACGCGGCCAGGCAGAGGAGGCACTTCGGGACGAGCGCAAGGATTGCCAGGACTGCGCTCCAGCGCAGGGCCTTGCTGCAACACCGGGCCCACCGGGGCGGCGACGATTGGAGCATCGGCAGCGTCGAGGGAGTCATACCCGTTCCGGTGGTGGGTGCTTCTGAGTCACGCGAGGATGCGTGCACGCACGTCAGTGCGAGGGAGCGTGGTCAGGCCTTGGCTTCGGTTGCGGCTCGCAGGCGGTCTTCCTGGGCTCTCAGCTCCGGGGTCATTTCGGCTCCGAAGTCCTCCGTTTCAAAGATCCGACGAATCTCCACCTCGGTTTCCCCGAGCATGGGGTTTGGGCAACGCTTCAACCAGGAAATCGCCTCGTCCATCGACTGAACTTTCCAAATCCAAAAACCGGCAATGAGTCCGGTGATGTCGGCGAAGGGGCCGGGGATGACGGTTCGTTCGGTTCCGGAGAATCGAACCCGGGCGCCGCGCGAACTGGGATGCAGCCCTTCGCCGGCTTGCATGAGCCCAGCCTTGACCAGCTCCTCGTTGTAGTTGCCCATCGCAGTCAGGAGGGCGGTGTCGGGCATGACACCCGCTTCACTGTTCTTGTCGGCTTTGATCAGAATCATGACTCTCATGGTGGGGGGAGGTCGAAGGGTTGAGGGTGACACCGGGTCCAATCCCCGGAGGCCGGGGGATGCTTGCCGGTGTTACTTTGGAATCGAACGCAAAACTTTGATTTCGACACGGGGCGGCGAGATTTTTCGGTTGGGCGGCGTCTGCGGGCGAACCTACGTGCGCGGTGGCGCGTGGATCGAGCCCCGGCGCCGACGGAGCGTCGCCCTGCCTTCGAGGTTCGTGCATGCTGAACGACTGGTGTTGATTCCGCCTTGGGCGGGGGCGCGTGCCCCTGGCTACCGGCAGGGGTGACCCTGATGGGTGAATCCGCTCAACCCTTCGACTTCGCCCACTTGCGCGTTTCCTTGATTTCGAGACGCTTGGGCTCGATCTGCACGCCGAGCACCGCCGGGTGGGCGCGCAGATTCTGGAAGACCTGGCCGGAGAGTTTCCAGCCGAGGGCGGAGCTGGCTTCGGCCAGGGGTGCGAAGCGGTTCTCGAAAACGAAGGCGAATTCGGTGCGCGTATCGCCCACGTACTTGTTCATGGCCGTGCGCACGCGGGTGAGAAAGTCGCCGACCTCGGGGTGCGCAGGATTCAGCAGCCAGGTCACCCGCTTGATGTGGTTCGAGACATAGGCCTCCAGGGGGTAACACTCTTTCACGTTGATCCGCGCCCCATCATCACCCTTGAGGATGGTGCCGAGCACCGCCAGCGGTGCATTTTCCGCGAGGTGGTGTCCGTAGGATGCGAATGCATCGGCGAACATGTTGAGGGGGAGGGTGGCCTGCTTGGTCGCAAGGGTGAAGGCCATCCAGGGCCGATTGTCTTTTTTCGAGAGTTTCTTTGCGAGCGTGCCGGCGATGCCGCAGAGGCGGAATTCCGTGCGGTCCTCCTGATCGAGCAGCTCGTGCGTGTCGTAGGTGTCCAGCGCGTCGGCCAGCCCGAGGTAGGCGTTCATCGGGTGCCCGGAAATGTAGAAACCGAGGAGTTCCTTCTCAAACTGCAGGCGCTCAGCGGAGGTGAAGTCCCCGGGCCCTTCCGACGGAAGGGTCGATGCCGGGCCGCCGTACCGTGCTCCGGTGTCGGGACTGGCGCCGTTCGCCGCGGACTTGCCGCCCTTGCCCTTGCGGGGCTCGGGTGCGGGTTCCGCGAGCATGTCGAGGAAGGTGTTCTGTCCCGCTGCGCGGTCGCGCGCCTGCGACGAGGCGGCGGCGAGGGCGGCGTCGATGCCGTCGAAGAGCCGCTTGCGGGACGCGCCGGAGAAATCGAAGGCCCCGGTTTTCACCAGGTGTTCCAGCACCCGCTTGTTCAGTGCCTTGGGATCGACGCGGCGGATGAAGTCGTCGAAGTCCGTGAACGGTCCGTTTTTTTCGCGCTCGGTGATGATCTTCTGCGAGGCCGATTCCCCCACGCCCTTGATGCCGGCGAGTCCGAAGCGGATCGAACTGCCGGTGGAGGCGCCCGCGCCGGCGGTGAGCACGGGCGTGAAGGTGTCACGGCTCTCGTTGATGTCCGGGCCGAGCACGGTCAGCCCCATGGCTTCGCATTCGGCGATGAAATGGGCGACCTTCTCCGCGTTGCCGAGCTCGGTCGTGAGCACGGCGGCCATGAACTGAACCGGGTAGTTGGCCTTGAGATACGCGGTCTGGTAGCTGATCAGGGCGTAGGCGGCCGAGTGGGACTTGTTGAAACCGTAGCTGGCGAACTTGTTCAGCAGGTCGAAGATTTCGTTGGATTTGCGGTCCTCGATGCCGTGCAGCTTTTTCGCGCCTTCGACGAACTTGACGCGTTCCTTGGCCATCGCGTCGGCGTCCTTCTTGCCCATGGCGCGGCGCAGCATGTCGGCGCCGCCGAGGGTGTAGCCGGCGATGATCTTGGCGCACTCCATGACCTGCTCCTGGTAGACGATGATGCCGTACGTCTCCTTCAGGATGGGCTCCAGCAGCGGGTGGGGGTAGCTGACCGAGGACGGGTCCTTCTTGCCGCGGGCGTAGTCGGGAATGAAGGCCATCGGACCCGGCCGATAGAGGGCGCCGACGGCGTTGATGTCGTCGATGTTGGAAATGCCGACGAGCTTCGAGGCGTTCTGCATGCCGCCGGACTCAAGCTGGAAGACGCCGACCGTGCGGCCGGAGTTGAGCAGGGCGTAGGTCTTCGGGTCGTCGAGCGGCACCGTCTCAATGTCGAAGTCCGGGGTGCCGGTGCGGCGGATGTTTTCGACGGCGTCGGAGATGACCGTGAGGGTCTTGAGACCGAGGAAGTCCATCTTGAGCAGCCCGAGCTTGCCGACCGCGTTCATGTCGAACTGCACGGTGACGTCCTCTTCCTGCAGCGTCAGCGGCACGAATTCATCGAGCGGCTTGTCGGTGATGATGATGCCGGCGGCGTGTTTGCCCGTGTTGCGCACCATGCCCTCGAGCACGCGCGCGGCCTCGACGATTTTCTTGGCGACGGGATTGCGATCGATCTCGGTGCGCAGCTCGGCGCTCTTGGTGATGGCGTCCTCGAGCGAAATGTTCAGCTCGTCCGGGATCATCTTGGCCAGACGGTCGGCCTCGGCGAAGGGCAGGTCGTTGACGCGGGCGACGTCGCGGATGACCATTTTGGCGCCGAGCGTGCCGTAGGTGATGATGTTGGCGACGCAGTCCTTGCCGTACTTTTCGCGCACGTAGTCGATGACCTCGCCGCGCCGCCGCATGCAGAAATCGATGTCGAAGTCGGGTGGGGACACGCGTTCGGGATTGAGGAAACGCTCGAACAGCAGACCGAACCGGATCGGGTCGAGATTGGTGATGGCGAGCAGGTAGGCCACGAGACAGCCGGCACCGGAACCGCGTCCCGGACCGACCGGAATGCCGTGTGCCTTGGCCCAGGCGATGAAGTCCCACACCACCAGAAAGTAGTCGACGAACCCCGTCACCCCGATGATCGCCAATTCGTACCCCATGCGCAGTGCCAGCACCTCTTCCGGAGCGAGGCCGGAATAGTCTGGGGCCGATGGTTTCTGTCCCGGGGAGAGCTGGGTGAGTTTGGCCAGACGTTCCGCCACCCCTGGACGAACGGCGATTTCCGGAAAATCGATGCCATAACGCCGTTTCAATCCCTCGACACAGAGCTGGTGCAGGTAGCCCGAGCGATCGTACTTCGCCGTGATTTCCGGGGTGAGTGGGTAGCGCGGGTAGCGTTCCGAGCCCTTGGGAAACGGAATCGACAGGTCGCACATTTCCGCGACGCCGACCGTGTTGGTGAGCGATTCGGGCAGCTCGGCGAAAAGCCGGGCCATTTCGTCGCGCGATTTCAGGTAAAACTCACTCCCACTGAAGCGCATGCGATTTTCATCGGCAATCTTGGCGCCCGTCTGGATGCACAGCAGGGCGTCGTGGGGGCCGGCGTCCTCATGTCGGACATAGTGCACATCATTGGTGCAGATGATCTTAAGTCCGAATTCCTCCGCGATCTTGAGTAATCCGGGGATGATCTTGCGTTGCTCCGGGATGCCGTGGTCCTGGATTTCAACGAAGAAGTTCTCCTTGCCAAAGATGTCGATGAACCGGGCGGTGGCTTTGCGGGCTTCCTCAAATCGGTCGTAGAGCAGGTGTTGGGGAACGACCGCCGCGAGACATCCAGTGAAGGCGATCAAACCCCCGGCGTAACGCGACAGGGTTTCGTAGTCGGCGCGCGGTTTGTAATAGAAGCCCTTCAGGTGGGCGTCCGAAACCAGCTTGAGCAGATTCTGGTAGCCTTGAAGGTTTTTGGCCAGCAGGCCGAGGTGGTAGTAGCTCTTGCCGTCCTCGGCCCGGCCGTTTTTTTCCAGGCGCGATTGCTCGGTCAGGTAGATCTCGCAGCCGATCAGCGGTTTTATGCCCTTGCCCTTCGCTGCATTGTAGAACTCTATGGCCCCAAACATGTTGCCATGATCGGTGAGCGCCATCGCCTTCATGCCGAGCGTGGCGGCGCGTTCCATCAGGCGATCGACCCGGCAGGCGCCGTCGAGCAGACTGTAGTCGGTGTGGACGTGGAGATGGACGAAATCAGCGGAGGCGGTCGACACGCGGTTCAGGCAAGGCTCGCGGCGGCGTTCGGCAAGCGTTGAGTTGGGGTGGGCGCAGAAAGCAGGGACGTCGCCGGAAAATTGCCATTGACGCACTGGTACCTGTTTGCCCTATTCCATCCCTTTTTCGCAGGCCCAGACCTAGATCCCTTTCACCGAGACCATGTCCATCGAAATCAAAATCCGTAAGAACGAGCCCATCGACCGTGCGATCCGTCGCATGAAGAAGAAGCTCGACCGCGAGAACATCATCAAAGGTGTCCGCGCCAAGCGCTACTACGAGAAGCCGTGCGAAAAGCGCCGCCGCAAGGATAAGGTGCAGGCCTTCACGGCCATGCTCCGCCGTCGCTACGCGGACTGAGTCGTCCCGAGAGGTGACCGGGCTGGAACCGGTGACCGCTTTCCCTTTTAAACCGCGCCCTCCTTTTTGGGGCGCGGTTTTTTCGTTCTCGCGCCGTCCGACGCGAGAGGTTCCCTTCGGTGTTCGTGCCTGAGATGCCCAAGCTCGCTTTTTCCACGTGCTGGTGTTCGCAACGACACACGGAGGGTTACGCCTTGGCAAAGGAGTTGGCGGACCTGGGCCTGCATCGGGTGGAGCTCAGCCATGGCACGCGGATCAGTCTGGTGCCCGGGCTGCTGCGGGCGGTGGAGGAGAAGGTCATCGAGGTGGTTTCCACTCACAATTTCTGTCCTCTGCCGCCGGGTTTCGTCGCATCGGCGCCCAACCTGTTCGAGCCGTCGTCCGACGACGATCGCGAGCTTGACCAGTGGCTGCGCTACACCCGTCGCTCCATCGAGTTTGCTGATCAGGTGGGCGCCCGCGTGGTGATTTGTCACCTCGGCCGGGTGCCATTCTTCTGGTTCAATCCGGCCACCCGGTTCACGCGTTTTGCCGCGGCTCATCCGAACCTGTCACCCGCCGCCCCGGAGTTTGTTGCCCGACGGGAGGCGACGCTGGCCCGGCTGCGGAAGCAGTTGCCCGAATCTTGGGATCGCATGCTGGTCAGTCTGCGTTCGATCGAGGAATTCGCCCGGGAACGGGGTTTGCGTCTCGGGTTTGAAAATCGGGAACGCCTGGACGAACTGCCGTTTGACGAGGATTTTGACCGCTTGTTCGTCATGCTTGGCAGCGAAACGGTGGGTGGATACTGGCACGACACGGGGCACGCGGAATTGAAGCGTCGGCTGGGCGTGATGGATCCGCAGGCGCATTTAGAGCGGCAGGCCGGGCGCCTTCTTGGATTTCACCTGCACGATGTGAACGCGGAGAACGAGGACCATCAGGCAATAGGCAGCGGAACGGTCGACTTTGCCGCCCTGCGTCGTTTCTGGCGTCCGGACCATCTCCTCGTCCTCGAACTGGGTCCGTGGGTCCCACTCGAAGGCGTGGTGGAATCAAAGCGGCGGATCGAAGCCCTCCTGAGCTGAACTGGCGCGTTCGCACTCGGGAAGTGCCCCTTCGCTGCAAGCCGAGCTTCAGATTTGACGTCCGTTGAAGGTGCGGTCGCCGACCCCGCGGGGATTGGCGTCGCGTGAAGTACCCGGAAACGAAGACGGCCTACCGTTGGCCCTGGAGGACGAGGTGCAGACGGAGGAACCGGGCTCGCTCGTCGGAGTCCTGGGTGATGGTCATGCCCCGGTCGACGAGCCGGCTCGCGTCCGCCACCCGCCCTTGCGCGGCGAACACCAAGGCCGTTCCCAGCAGCAGGCGGGGGCGCCGCGGGTAACGCCGGGTGCCATCGAGGAGGAAGGCGAGGTCGGCCTCGTCGGGGGTGGCGGCACTGGCAAGCCACACTTGCGCGGCGAGCTCAAAGGACTCCGCGAGCCGCGGCTCCTGGGTGCTCCCCAGGCGGATGGGTTCGAGCACCCTTGCGGTTTCCTTGGGTGACAACGGGGATCGAATCGCTCCGGGTTTTTTGGGACGAAAACGAAGCCGGGCCGCCTCATAGTACACGCGCGGGTGCACGGCACCGGCCTGGACTGCAGCTTCAAGGAAGGGCTTCGCCGCGTCGTCATCACCGGCGTCACATTCGCAAAGCCCCAGTTCCGCCAGAAGCCGTGGATTCCGGTCACCGTTGGCGTAGGCTTTGCGCAGGGTGACGCGGGCTCGTCGCACATACGTCTCGGTCAGTTGGGGTGCCACTTCTCGCACATAGGCGATTTCAAGGCGGCTGAGCGTTCCTTTGGCGCGACTGATTTCCGACTCGGTGGCGAGTTGGAGATCGGCTTCCGGGAGTTTCTCCACCTGATCTGGACGGAGAATGCGCGGGGTCTTCCGGTGCAGCAGCACAGGCAGCTGGTCGCGCAGCACGCGATCGGCCTCACGAAAGTCCCGGCCAAAGCAGCGGGCGAACGCCTCCTCCGGGGGTGAGTCGGCCTCGCAGGCCACCTGTATCCATTGTTCGAGGGCTCGTTCCGACGTCCCTCCGGCGAACTGCCAGGTCAGCGGGTGATCGGGTGGGGTGAGCAGCAGTCGAAGAAAGAGGGCCGCGGTCGCTCGCCACCGTGCGTAGGCCGGGGAGTTGCGCTCCGGTGGCGGCTGCCTCATCACGTCGGCCAATGGAAACGGAGTGGCCTTGGACTGGAGCATTTTCTGATCGAAGCGCTCGGCGCTGGCCTCCGTCAGGGTCTTGGACACCTCGGGGTTGATCCAGACCAGCGGCAGGAGCTTGACCAGGTTTTCGCCGACGGGATCAAGTCGGGACGCCCCGATTGATTCGAACATGTCGAGGCCCTTGATCGGAGGCGGAACAAACAAGGTCTGATCGTAGAGGTCCAGCACGCCCTCGATGTACCAGCGCGGGAGCGCGGGGGTGCGGTGTTCGAGCAGGAACCGAACATAACCCGGTGACAGCGCCAGGCCACCGCGCTCAAACGGATTGGCCATGTAATAGACCGCCACGGAGTCCTGGTCCCAGAAGCGGAAATTGGGAAGTAGTTCGTACCGGGGTGCGCTGGATGCGGTCGCTCCGGTCCGGTTCCTTTCCAAAGTCGTTTCTCCGTCCCTCTGCAGCTCGAGCATCTCGCGCGCCCGCGCGTCCTCGCTCAGCTGATCGATGAATACATAGACGAAGGGAACATCCGTGCGGAACTGATGACGGGCTGGCACGATCACCTCGAGCAGGGCGTGCAGGCTGTGAAACTGTGACACCAATTCCGACGTGAGGGAAGTAGAGCAACGCGTGAGGATCTCCATGCCCGCGACACGCACGTACCTCCAGGTGGGGAGCGACTCGTGTTCAACCAGGAAAGGGGGCAGCAGCACTGCGTCGGAATCCTGCTTCGACGTCGGACTGGAATCCGAAGTCGTCGCCACCCTGGACTTCGGCTCGGCTCCGAGCACCGGGAGGCAACAGGCTCCGAGCAGGCCGAGGAGTCCGAGCGCCGTCCGCAGGTGCCGGCCTGATCCTCCCAGACGCGTCGGGGCATGAGTGGGTACGGCGACGGAATGCAGGACGGAAGGGGTCATGGACACGGTTTGCCGGGGTTGCCGCTGGGTCGAGAGGCGCCGCCTTTCCAGCACAACCCAAACGGTGGGCCCCTGTCCATCGGCGAATGCTCCAATTCGATTCGAACCGGGCGGATCACCGGCAGGGCCGATCCAGCCACCCGAACCGACCGGGGCAAACCTGTCCGCCGGGACGCCCGCACGGTCGCTGGCGTCCCGGCTTCAGATCAGTCGATCGCCAGCTCGCCCACGGACCAGTTGAATTCGTTGCGACTGCCGGTGTGCTTGATGAGCAGGAAGCGTCCCTTCAATCCGGGAGGCAGCTCAATCACACTGGTCTCCCGATTGCCGTTACCTTTGGCGCGCACGGGACCGGGGACCGCCGGGTCGTCCGAGACGTAAATCTCAAACGCCTCGGGGAAGTCGCGCACGCGGCTGCCGCGGTCGAGGGTGAGGCGCCGAATCGGCCGCGTCTGTTTGAAATCAATCTTGAGCCACTGGTCGGCCTTGGCCGGAACGCTCCATGCCGTGGAGGGGTCACCGTCGACGATGGCTTTGAGCTGATTGGCGCTGGCGGATGCGGAGAGCACGGGAGGCCAGACGAGGTTGGCACGAATCGACAGCGCTGCATCCCGCGCGTCTCCGCCGACGGTGGCGTCGCTCACGTAGCGTTCGGCGACCAACGCATGGGACTCCAGGCGCGAGCGGCTGAGGAGGAAGAGCTGGCGCCGCTTGACCTCAGGGCTCTCGGTACGGGAGAGGAGTCGGTCCAGCAGGCTGAAACGCAGCGCCGGCAGCGCCTGAGGTTCACGCTCAAGCAGGCGGGTGGCGGCGTCCACCGCCCCAGCCCGGAGGTCGTCGGGTGTCGCGGCCAGCTCCGCCAGGTCCGCGAGTCCACGCACCGCTTCGGGGTCGGGCCAGCGCCCGAGGGCGGCGAATGCGCTCGCCCGGACGTCGGACTCGGTCACCTGGGCCAGTCGCACCGCCGCAGCCAGGGTCGCCTGATTTTCGAGCCGGGGCAGGGCGGGGAGGAGCAGGAGCCGGTCCTGACGTGACCCCTGGTCAAGCGCGGCGACGATCGGCCGGGTGCGTCCGGACACATCGGGGTCGCGCAGGGTCACGGCGATCAGGGTGCGCACCCCGCGATTCCGCTCGGCTGCGTCGGTGGCGGCGAGTGACCAGGCGAGCACGGCGGCCTGGTCTTCCCGGCGGCCGAGGCTGTCGAGCGCCTCCAGAGCGGCGAGCCGCACTTCGAGCTGGGGATCCTGGCGGAGCGAAATTAGGAAGGACAGGGATTCGGTTTTGCCGCGGAGCGCGAGCTGCCGCACGGCCACGGCGCGCTCGGCCACCGGGCCGGCGGTGGCGGTTGAAAGGAGCGTCTCGTCGACGGTGGCGCCCGCGAGCCGGGACAGGCTGAGCACGGCGGCCTTGCCCTCGGCGCCGGGACGCAGCGCGAGCTGGGTCAACCGGCGCGCTCCGGCCGGTTGGCCGGGAAGCTGCCCGAGCGCCTCGATGGCGGCGAGTCGCACGGATTCGTCGGTGTGATCCAGCGCCTGCATCACCCCCGCGGTTGCGGAAGGATCGGCGCGCCGGCCGAGCTCGGCGAGCACGGCGACTTGTACCGGCGCGCTCCAGGTGGCCAGCGCCGCGCTCAAACGCGACACCACCTCGGGTCGATCCAGGGCCCGCAGGTTCGCGAGCGCCACGGCCTTGAAGGCTGGCGTGCCAGAGGACAGCGTGTCGAGGGTCAGGGAGAGACCGCCATCGGCCTGGGTGGAAAGCAGACTGCGAAAGGCCTGATCTCGTTGGCCGGAGGTGACGTCCGGGCGCGCCGAGAGGTCGCGCGCAAGTGCCAATACCACCGGCGCTGGCTGTTGCGCGGCGGCGGCGAGGCGGGCCTCCCAGACTGCAGCGGTTGGAACGGTTTCCTTGGCGGTGAGCGCGGCATAGGCCTTGGTCGTGCCAATGGCGCCAAGGGCGTGGGCGCTGGCGGCGGCGAGCGCCTTGTCGGAGTCACCGAGCAGCGATTTCAAAACGGGGACGGCGTCGGCCACGCGGCGTTGTCCGAGTGACTGGACCAACGCGAGCCGGGCTCCGCCGGTGGCGCGTTTGAGCGATTTGAGGTAGAGGTCGTCGACGGACTCGCCGGGTACGGGGTCCAGGGCCAGGCGGGCGAGGTTGACCTGTTTGGGTTCGATCAACGCATCGGCGAGGACTTTCAAGGCGCGATGCCGGGAGGAAGGATTCGGAGGCAGGAGGCGCCCGAGGTGTTCGGCGGCGACCTGACGCGCCGCCGGCGTGGCGGTTCGGGAGACGAGCAAGTCTACCAGGCGATCGATGATCGCCTCCCGCTGAGCGGTGTCCTTGCCGGCTTCGGCGACGGCGGTGTCGAGCCACCCAAAAGCCCGGGTCGGGTCGCTGTAGCCAGTGGCGGCCACCGCGTCAAAGAGGGCGGGGTCCGAGGCCAGCGGAGGCTGCGGGCGGCGCGGCTGCGGCGTGCTCTCGGCGGCCAGGTCGCCCAGCGCCCACTGAATGCCGGCGAGGTAGTGTCCGAGGATGGCGCGGTTCCAATAAATCGCATGATTATGTCCGAGCGAGCAGTAGAAAACGCGCCCCTTCTCGTAGGTGCGCAACTGGCTGATGGCGAAGTCACCGTCGGTGCGCTTGATTTTCGAGGAGATGGCCGGGTCGTCGAAATCGCTCCGGCGCGTATCCAAACTGAGGATCACGCGGTGGGTGGTGCGCGAGTAGGGCGCCTTGAGCTGGTAGATTTCGTCCTGGATGAAGAAGGAGGGCTTGCGGCCAAACGGTGCGTTGAAGGCATGGCCGGGTTCCTCGTTCAGGATCGTGACACTGCGTTCCGAGGTCCAGGGATGGCTGTCGAAATATCCACCCATCATCGAACCCCATTCCGGCCAGTGGTAGCAGCTGTCGGTCGCGGCGTGGATGCCCACGATCCCTCCCCCACGACGGACGAAGTCGAGCAGGGCCGCCTTCGATTCGACGAGGGTGAAGATTTCGCCCGTGGTGGAAAGAAACAGCACCGCGTCAAATCCGGCCAGGGACTCGGCGGTGAAGACCTCGGGCTTGTCGGTCACGGTGGTCGCATAGGCGCCAGTGCGTTCGCCCATCAATCGGAGCGCCTCGGCCCCGGTCTCGATCGAAGCGTGGCGATAGCCTTTGGTTTGGGTGTAGATGAGCAGCTTGCGCGCCTTGGCCGGCTTGGCCGGGGACTCCTTCGGCAGCGCGGCGAGGATCAGGGCTCGCTGCTCGGCCGTGACGGGTTCCGCGCGGGCGATCGGCGGAGAAACCAGCGCGAGCGCGAGGACCAGTGCCGCCGGAGCGACACGGGAGAGGGTACGGAAGGAGAGGAATGAATCGGAAAAGGTCATGGAAGGATCGGGTCGGTTCCGGTTCAGAAGCTGGCGAAGGGGGCGCGACGCGGGCGGTCGAGGTAGCGGGAAGCGATGGGGTCGCCGACAATCTCCTCTTTGACCGGGTCCCATTTCACCGGCCGTTTGACCCATTCGGCGATGTTGTTGAGGTGACACACGGTGGCCGTGCGATGTCCCACCTCGACATCGCACAGTGGACGCTGGCGGGTGCGGATGCAGGTGAAGAAATCAGTGTGATGGTCGTCGCTGGCGTAGAGATGCGCCTCTTCCGGCCGGATCGCGCGAGTGGCGAGCGGGGCGGGATCGGTCACGAGGACGTCGTTGCGCCCGACCCAGATCGTGCCCTTGGTGCCCTTGAATTCGATCATGCCGTTGGCGATCTTGTCGACCCGTTCGACCGAGATGCCATTGGCATACCGGTGCGTTTGCCAGGCGGTGTTTTGCCAGCCCCGCGGCACGAAATCCACCGGGCCGCCGTCATCCATGCCGAGGGCCCACTGGATGATGTCAAAGTGGTGAGCGCCCCAATCACCATTCTTGCGGCCACCGTATTCGGTGTAGACCCGCCAGCCGCCGCCGTAGTTGCCGAGGATGCGTTCCGGGTGGTAGGGACGCCAGGGCGTGGACCCGAGCCACCGGTCGTAGTCGAGGTCGACGGGAATAGGACGTTCCTCGAGGACCTTGGGCTGCGGAAACTCGCCCAGCACGGCCTTGATCCCGGTGATGTCGCCGATCCAGCCGTTGCGCACCATGGTGGCGGCTTTGCGGAAGGCGGCATTGGAACGCTGCTGGGTGCCCGTCTGCAGCACCCGACCGCAGCGCCGGGCCGTGTCAACGAGGGTCCGGCCCTCGCGGACGGTCAGGGTGAGGGGTTTTTCGCAGTAGACATCCTTGCCTGCCAGCAGGGCGGCCTTGGCGATGGGGGCGTGCCAGTGGTCGGGGGTGCAGACGAACACGGCATCGACGTCGTTGCGCGCCAGCAATTCCTCGTGGGTGCCATGGAGCGCAGGCGTGCTGGCGGCCCCGTAGGACTGGGCGACCCGGGCCTGCATCTTGGTTCCAGCGCTGCGCCAGACATCGCACAGCGCCACAATCCGGCAGTCATCGCGGCCGAGCAGGGCCCCGACATGAGCATTGGCGATCAGTCCGTTGCCGATAATCCCAAGCTGAATGCGATTGGAGGGAGCGGTTTGACCGCGGAGGCGAGCGGTCAGGAAGGCGGGTGCCGTCGCGGCGGCAATCAGACCGGTCAGGCCTTGTTGCAAGGCGCGGCGGCGGGTGATCGGTTGAGCGGGGAGGGAGTCGGGAGGCATCATGGTCGACGAAGAGGAGGGAGACAGGTCGGGCCGGGGTGGGGCAGCGAGGCTCAGGAACTCCAAGCACTGGCCGGGAACCTCGCAGAGTGCAAGTCGCCCCTCGGTTGACGTGCAGCAGCGTTAAAATGTCTCGCCCGGTCACCGGAGATCGCGAAATCTCCTGATCCGGCCGCCCCGCTTCCCAGCGCCGACCTTGAATGCCCGCTTCCCCTCTCACCGAAAGCCTGGTCACTGATGCCATGGTCAAATCCGTCCGCCGGGTCTATCAGACCATGGCCCACCGCGACGTTTCTTACGTGGGACGTCTCGATGCCTGGGATCGGACCGACGCCGGTCCGATGGTCGTGGGCTGCGTGGGTTTTGCCGGGGCCCTCAATGGACTGATTTATCTGGCGATGTCGGAATCCTATGCCTTGGAGACCACGGCGGGAATTCTCGGGATGACGGTCGCGGAGACGGCGGCGGAAGGTCCGGATGCAGTGAAGGATGCGATGGGTGAAGTGACGAATATGACCGCGGGAGGGTTCAAGAACGTGCTCTGCGATCTCGGACACCTGTGCATGCTGACGCTCCCGACCATTTTGCGCGGCACCAATGTCTCGCTCTCGGCCGTCAAGGGCGCGGAGCGCCACCTGTTTCGCTTTGAATGTGGGGGCTCTCCGATCGTGGTGGACCTCCAGATGAAAACGGGCGGTTGACCCGCGCGGAGTTTCCGACTCGATCCGAGAGCTGCCGGTCACGCCGGTGGCCGGTTTCCCCTTCTTTCTTGCCCATGAGTGCTGATTCAAAATCTCCCCTGCGCGTCGTGCGTGTTTTCGGATGGATCCTGGTGGCGGTGACGGGTGCCGCCTCATTGGGCGTGCTTGCCTGGTCGCGCGGCGAACCGGTCAGCGCCCTGTGGATGGTGATCGCGGCGTCCTGCGTCTTTGCCATCGCCTACCGGTTTCACTCGGCCTGGCTCATGGCCAAGGTGCTGACGCTCGACGAGATGAGGGCCACCCCGGCGGTGGTGAAGGAGGACGGCAAGGACTTCGTCAAAACCAACAAGTGGGTCGTCTTTGGCCATCACTTTGCCGCCATCGCGGGTCCTGGTCCTCTGGTGGGGCCGGTGCTGGCCGCCCAGTTCGGCTTTTTGCCCGGCCTGCTTTGGATTCTGATCGGCGCCACCCTCGGGGGCGCGGTGCACGACTCGATTGTCCTCTTCTGCTCGACCCGACGCGGCGGAAAATCGCTGGGTCAGATGGTGCGCGAGGAAGTCGGGCCGTTTGCCGGAGCCCTCGCGCTCATCAGCACGGTGTCGATCATGATCATCATTCTCGCCGTGCTCGCGCTGGTCGTGGTGCGGGCGCTGGCGGAAAGCCCGTGGGGTCTGTTTACGATCCTGGCCACCATTCCGGTGGCCATGCTCATGGGCACCGCCATGCGGTTTACGAAAATCTCGATCGGACTGATCTCGGCCTTTGGGGTGATCGGGCTTCTCCTCAGTGTGGTGGGTGGTCAGTGGATTCACGGCACCCCGCTTGAGCAGTACCTCACCCTCGAAGGCCGTGGCCTTGCGATCGGGATCATGGGCTACGGGCTGCTCGCCAGTATTCTGCCGGTCTGGCTTCTGCTCGCGCCGCGCGACTACCTCAGCACGTTCATGAAGATTGGCGCGGTGGCGATGCTGGGCGTCGCCATCATCGTGCTCGCGCCCGTGCTGAAGATGCCGGCGATCACCCGATTCATTGACGGCACCGGGCCGGTTTTCGCCGGAGCGGTCTTTCCCTTCTGCTTTATCACCATCGCCTGCGCGGCGGTCTCGGGATTTCATGCCATCATCTCCTCGGGCACGACCCCGAAAATCCTGGCGAAGGAGAGCGACATCCGGGTCATCGCCTACGGCGGCATGATCACCGAGATGCTCGTCGGCGTCATGGCCCTGATCGCCGCCTGCGTGATGGAGCCGGGCGAGTACTTCGCGATCAATCTCCGCGGCGAACCGGCGGCGGTGACGGCCCGGGTGACGGAGCTGGGCTTTCCCGTCACGGTCCAACAAATGGATACCCTCGCCGCGGATGTCGGGGAAAAAACCATGGTGGGCCGCACCGGCGGCGCGCCGACCTTTGCCGTCGGCATGGCGCATATGTTTGCCGGTGTCTTCGGCAACAAGCAAATGCTGGCGCTCTGGTATCACTTCGCCATCATGTTTGAGGCGTTGTTCATCCTGACCACGATCGACGCGGGCACCCGCGTGGGGCGCTTCCTCGTGCAGGACCTCCTCGGCTATGTGTCAAAGCCCCTCGGCCGGACGGACTCGGCGGTCGGAAACTGGGTGGCCAGCCTGCTCTTTGTCGGACTTTGGGGGTACTTCCTCTACCAAGGCGTGATCGATCCGCTCGGCGGCATCAATTCGCTCTGGCCGATCTTCGGTGTGGCGAATCAGCTCCTGGCGGTGATCGCCCTCTCGCTGGGGACCACCGTGTTGCTCAAGATGGGACGCAAGCGCTACATCTGGGTCTCGCTGCTGCCCCTGTGTTGGTTGCTCTCCGTGACCATGACTGCGGGCTACCAAAAGATCTTCAGCGCCGATCCCCGTCTCGGCTTCCTCAGTGCCGCCGCCCAGTACCAGTCCCAGATCGCCGCCGGTGGCACTGCGAAACAACTTGCCGATTGGCAGCACCTGCTCACCAGCCAGTATGTGAATGCGGCGGTGACCGGCGTCTTCCTGCTGCTCGTCATCCTGATTGTCCTGACGGCGGCACGGCTCTGGGTGCAGCTCCTGTCCGGACGCCGTCAGCCCGTGTTGCGGGAAGAGCCGTACGTCGCGCTCCAGCCCGAGCGTGCGTGAGAACCTAGCGCTGGCCCGGTGCGAGGCTCAGGGCCTTGCGCAGGGCCTCCATTGCCTCGAGCTCCTCGGTCCGCCGGACGCCGTCGGCATTGATCACCCGTTCCGCCAACTGCAGGGCGATCAGTTTGGCCTGGTTGCCGAGGCGTGCATTGAGGTCGGTCAGAAAGGTGACTCGCGAGTAGGCATCGGCCAAGGCGGCACGTACCATCCCCGTGGATTTGCCTTCGTAGTACTCATACGACACCTTGGGATCCCAATTGAACGTGCGGGCCGCCGCCTCAATCAGGTCGTCCTCGGTCGTGGCGATGTGTTTGTCGGCAAACATGCAGTAGTGGAGTACATCGACGATCGCCTCTCGCTCAGACTGGGTCAGGCCGTCGTCCGAATGGCTGGACAAGCGAAACAGGGAACGGAAGGACATGGTGAAGCATCCTTTTCGCACCCACGGATCGGGGGCAACCCCAATTGCCGGGAACTCTGTGCGGCCTGGTCGCCCGCTCCGCCGGTTGGAACGCTCGCACCGAATGCGCGCTCGCCATCAACGCCCTGATTCGTTTGGCTTGGACGGTTCTGTTGCGCCCTTCAGGGCCACCTTTTACTCACCCCTGTCTCCCATGAAGTCACTGTCTCGTGTCCTCGTGCTCGCCTTTGCCACCTGCGTTGCCGCCCACCTCGGTGCGGCGGATCGCAAGCTCGTCATGATCGCCGGTCCGGTCAGTCACCCGCCGCTCATGCATGAGTTCCGGGCGGGCTCGATCCTCCTGCAAAAACGCCTGGCGGTGGTGCCGGGGCTCAAGACGCTGCTGATCACGAACGGATGGCCGACGAAGGTGGTCGACGGAAAGACCGTGGATGACAATTCGGTGTTCGAAGGAGCCGACGCGGTCTTCATCTACTCGGATGGCGGCGGCAAGCACCTGGCCGTGCAGAACGACCGCCTGGACGTGCTCCGCGGGCTGGTGAAAAAAGGGGTGGGCTTTGGCTGCGCCCACTACGCCGTGGAGGTGCTTCCGCTGACCGGGGGGGTGGAGTGGAAGGAGTGGATCGGCGGATTCTATGAGACGGCGTTCTCCTGCAATCCCATTTGGGACGCAAACTACACGGAGTTGCCGAACCATCCCATCACGCGCGGCGTAAAACCCTTCCAGACGAAGGATGAGTGGTATTTCAACATGCGTTTCCGCGAGGACAAGAAGGGCGTGACGGATATTCTGGTGGCCACGCCGTCCGATGCGGTCCGCGACGGCCCCTACGTGCATCCCAAGGGCCCCTATCCGCACATTCAGGCGGCGAAGGGTCGGCCCGAAACCATGATGTGGGCAGTGGAACGTCCCGATGGCGGGCGGGGTTTCGGGTTCACGGGCGGTCACTTTCACCTCAACTGGCAGAACGACGACCAGCGCCGCCTGATCCTTAACGCCCTGGTCTGGCTGGCGAAAGCGGACGTTCCCCTGCAGGGTATCGACTCCGCGCCGGTGAGTGATGAGGAGATCCGGCAGAATCTCGACGACAAGAAACCCAAGGCGCCGGCTCCCGCACCAGCCCCGGCCACCGCTCCGGCCAAAGTGGGAGGATAAGCCGGGAGGGCCCGGAATCCGGGCTTCCGCGTGGCTGTGCGCGGAAAGCAGGGCCACGTTGGAGCACATCATGGGCTTTAACTGGTTTGGCAGGAACAAAGTTTGCCATTACTCGCAATCAGGCGCTTGGTGAGGGTAGCTCATGGTTCCTTCATCCAACCCTACGCCCGCGAAGCACGAGGAATTCTCCCTTCCCCTCTTCACCGTTACGTTGCTGGCGACGCTCGCCGGCTTGTTTGCCCTCCTTTACTGGCTGGCGCCGAACACGTGGACGCAGCAGTTCCTCGCCCCGATCTGGATGGGGGTGGCCGCCTTTCTCGCCATCAGCCTGGTCAACTGCTTCGTTGAGTATTTCTTCCATCGCTACGTCCTGCACCTGCCGGCGATCCCGTTCCTGCGCCGACTCTACCGGCAGCACACCCTGCATCACTCGCTGACTCGGATCGGCCGGCGCACGACGCGCGGCGGTCGCGGACTGCTCTTCATCGAGAACAAGTTTCCCATCGTGGAGCCGGAGCAGGGTGAGGCCTCCTTTTTCCCCTGGTATTCCCTGACCATCTTTGCGGCGGTGCTGACCCCGCTGCTCGCGCTGCTGCAGTGGCTCCTCCCGGCCTTCCCGTGGTTCCTGTCCGGTTACCTCGCGCTGGCCTGTTCCCTGACCCTTTACGAAGTGCTGCATGCCATCAACCACTGGCCGATGGACGTCTGGGAACCCCTGGTCGAGCACCCCCGCTGGGGTTGGTTCTGGCAGCCCGTCTACGGCTTTCACCTGCGCCACCACGCGGTCATTGACTGCAATGAATCCATCTCCGGCTTCTTTGGGCTTCCGATCGCGGATTGGACGCTCGGGACCTGTGTGATTCCCAAGACGCTCTATTCGGATGGCGAGGAATGGACGCAGGACAAGTTTGTCAGCCCGAAGCCCGTCGGGTTGATCCGATTCTGCGACCGGTGGGCGCAGTCCGTGGTGGACCGGCGTCGCGCGCTGGCGGCGAGCGACGAGGGGGCGGTTCCGGTCGTGCAGGAGCGGCCCTATTCCCGCGGCGAGCGCATCGCGCTTTGGACGACGCATGGCGTGGGGCTTGCCTCCAGCATTGCCGGGCTGACGCTTCTGATCGTCTTCTCCAGCCTGCGCGGCAACGCCTGGCACGTGGTCAGCTTCACGATTTTTGGCGTGTCCCTGCTGCTGTTGTACGCCGCCTACACGCGCTACTACCTGCGACGCGACCTCGGCAAGGCCCAGGTCGGACGTCGTCTCTCGATCGCGGCCCTTTTCCTCCTCGCGGCGGGTACGTCCACGCCTTTCCTGCTTTCCAACCTGCGCGATGCCGGGGGGTGGTCCTGGTTTGCGGTGGTCTGGGCGGTGTCCTTGGCGGGCGCCCTGGCTCAGATCTGGGTCGGCGACCGGCGGTCACGGGTGACCACCGGTCTGGCCGTGCTCTGCGGCGGGGCGATCGCCAGTGCGGCGGTCATGCCGCTGCTGACCACGATTCCGATGGGTGCCTGGTTGCTGCTCCTCGGCGGAGTGGTGTCCTATGGCATTGGGATGCTCTTCCACCGCTGGTATTCACTTCGTTATCACCACGCGGTGTGGAATGCCTTCATGGTCGGCGGCAGCACCTGCCATGTTCTGGCGGTGTTGCTCTTCCTGCTGCCGCGTAACGTGGCCTGAGGGTTCAGAAAAGATCGGTGGACGCGCCCAGCGTCGGGTCCTGGGCCCAGCGCTTGATCTCGGCGGCGAAGCCATCGGCTGCCAGGTTGCTCCAGCGCTCGCCTGCCTCGATCGTGGCCGCGGGGGCGTCGCCCATGATCCCGCTCGGTGAGATGTCCTGCGACGCCCAGGAGTAGGTGGCCGGCGCATTTTCCGGACGGAGTTCGCCGGGATCGTTGATCGACGCCGGGTAGTGACAAACCGCCCATTCGGGTTTGGTGTGCGCACGCGCCAGGGCCAGCATGGCAGCTGATTCCCACTGGTTGGCGTGGAAGCCGTAAGTCGCTTCCTGCGGGGTGATTTCGGCAAAATGGATCTTTGGCCGAAGGTAACCGGCGCGCAGTCCGAGCTGTGCCCGGATCTCGCGCAGCGTGTAGGTGAGCACGGATGTATTGCCGCCATGGGTGTTGAGGATGACCAACACGCCAAAGCCCCAGGCCTTGAGCTGCTGCGCCACCGCGAACACCTGCAGGCGGAGCACGTCTTTGGAGAGGATCAGCGTTCCGGGAAAGCCGACGTGCTCGTTGCTTTTGCCGATGGTGATGGGCGGGGCGACATAGAACGGCACGTCGGCCGGAAGCCGTTCGGCGGCGCGGGTCACCCACACTTGGCCAAGGAACGAGTCCACCGCCACGGGGAGATGGGGGCCGTGTTGCTCGATCGCACCGGTGGCGAGGACCACGGGGGCCCAAGCCTTGTCGGGGAGCGACGCGATCTGGGCCGGCGTGAGCGCGGGCAAGTAACGTGAGCGGTAGCGAGGAAAGGGAGTGGGAGCACTCATGGTTGCATCGGGGAAATGAGGCGCCCGCCGTTGGGCAGGGGAGGCCGGGCCGCGATTTCGGAAAACAGCGAAGCGAGGTGCCGGGCGGCTTCCGCCAGCACCGCCGCACCTTCACCCGAGGCGGATCCGGACGGATGCAGCTCATCGAGCAGGCGGCGCAATTTCGCGCGATCGCCGCCACGGTCCGCCCGGAAGTCGAGTCCGAGCGCGCTCAGGTTGACGCAGAACATCTGCAGCCCCCGGTCGATGCGGAGATCGCGAGCCGCGGCATCCACGATTTCCTCGTTCCACGGGCTCGCATTGAAAAAGACAACGCGGGAAAAGCCCGCCGCCTGCACCGATGCGCACACGTCGGCGAGAAAGGCATGGGTCGTGGGCGCATCGACAGCAAAGGCGGAGCGGGGGCCGGGGCCCGCCACGAAACGGAGCGGCGGGATGACCAGCAGACGCACCTGGGGAGCCCGCAGCCGCGAAGCCTCCGCCAGGATCGGCATCAGCACCGACTCTTCCGCATCCAGGGCATGGCCGAGTCCCCAATCGCAATAGCCCGCGATCGGGACCACCACCAGCACGTCCTCTTTCTTGTCGAGCCGGGAAAATTCCGCCCAGGTCAGCCAAGGCCAGAACGTGTCAGGGTCGGCCTGACAGATGGGTACAGGTTCGATGGTGGAGGACATGCGGATGACCCCTCAGCACCTCGAACGCCAAGATCATCCGGCGATACGCCGCCACGGCACGGGACCCCCCGCGGTGCTTAACTTCGCGCGAAAATGCCACGGGCTGACACGGCAAGGGTCGGCGGTCCCCGCTCAGACTGCAGACCGGTTTCAACCAAGTCCTCGCGAGGGTGGATCCGTGGTCAATTTTTACCGTGAAGGAAGAGGCCGTGGGTACAGGGAGGTCGAAACCGGTGACGTCTTGGTCACTTTTCAACAATTTTGCCCCGTTGATTCACGTTGGCCCGATTGAGGCTTCACTTCAGGCATGTCTTCGCGCGACTCGAATTCTGCCCCATCGGCCCGCAAACCCATTCGCATCGGTTTGAGCTGCTGGAGGTGGGAATGGGGACGCTACCGCTCGCTGCTGCGTTTGGCGCAATCCGTGGGGGTTACCTTGGAGTTGCGGCAGACCTGTCACGGGTTGCGCCGCGATATCGAAGGCGAAGTCTCTGGTCGGAATGTCGACCGGTTCATCGCCGAGTTTGCCCGCAACAGCTGAGTGCGACGAACGCGATCTCAGGAGGCCCCTAGGTTTCCGAGCGCGGTGAAGTAGGACGCGAAAAACGTCAGTATTCGGAACGCGCTCCAAGCCATCACGATGGCGAGCAAAATGACAGGATAAACCACGCTGACCCGCCGGAGTTTGCCGAGCGCTTCGGCGTCGATTTCCGTCGCCAGACGCAACAACGTGTCGGGCAGAGTTCCGGTCGACTGGCCGGTCTCGTAGAGGCTGGCAAACGAAGGTGGAAAACAGCGGTGCGCCCGCACACCTGCGGCAGGGCTGCCGCCTTGCTCCGCGATCGCACCGATTGTCAGGGCGGCGGAGCGAAGGGCCGGGGAAGGGGTGAGGACTCCGACCACCTGCCAGGCCCGATCGATGCGTAAGCCCGCTTCCAGCAAGGTGCCGAGCCCGAAGGCCAGATCGGCCAGGGCACGGGTGCGCGCGTAGTCACGCCAGAGGGGGATGGGCGACGTCAGTCGAAATCCCAGCGGCCCACCCCGGGTGGCGATGAACACCAGCAGCCCCAGTCCCATCCACACCGGGATGAGCAGTCGGGCAACGGCCACGCCGTAGCTCCAGGCGTTGAATTGAAAACCAGTGTCCCACGACACCTGTTCGAGCAGCGGGAAGAGAAGCGCGCCCAGGTGCAGCAGCAATGTCGGGTAGACTCCGGTCAACACCAGACGGGTTCGATGCGACTGGAGCTGGCGGTGTCGTTCCGACAGGTGTCGCAAAATGCGGGGAAGTCCCCCGACTTCCGCGGCCGCGGACAGGAAGAGGACGTCGTCCTCCGGCAAACCGGTCCGGGGGATCCGCAGAGCGTCGTCGACCGTTCCGCCCGCCTCGATTGCATCCGCCATGGCGCGCAGGCTTCGGGGCGACGGACCTGTCCCCTCGGATTCGCGCAGCGCCGTTCCGAGCGGTTGTCCTGCCTCGAGACGGTGGGCCATCACCTGATACCAGGTTGCGAGGGTACGGTGTCCAAGGGCCACGGCGCGGGAGCTTGGGCGGCGACTGGAGAAAAGGAAAGCCGGACCGGAGGGACGACACCACCGTGGCGGGCGACGGTGTGTCGAATTGGCTATTCCAACTTGAAGGCAATCGGCACGCTGGCCCGGACCACCGCCGGGCGGCCGGCATCCAGAGGCGGTTCGAAGACCCATTTGGAAATGCTCTGCACGGCCGCGTAGCCAAAGGCATCGTCGCTCGCAGACTTCACCCGGGGCAGGCGAACCCGGCCCTCCTCGTCTACTAGGAACTCCACCTCGGCGCTGCCGCTTTCGGCCTTGGTGCCCAGGGGGAACTCGACTGGGCGGCGATTCACGGGCTTGAGCGGGTAGTCCAGTTCTCCCAGTGACCGGATGCGGGCGGGCTCGTCGGTTTCCATTTTTAGGATACGAAGATCCTGTTCGGTCAGAAGCTGGTTCGCGTCGGCGCGTTCGAACCGCTGCCGGATCCGGAACGCGGCCCGGGCTGGTTTCCCCGCCAGGGTGGCGGGCTTGAACTCGAACTGCTCAAGCGATGCCTTCAGCGCCAGTCCGAACTCCGGTCGGGATGCCGACACCACTTCCGCGTGCACGAGGCGACCCGCGGGGCCAACGACAAAGAGGACTTCCGTCTCACCGGACAGGTGGTCGCGAATGGCCGGGTAGGGATAGACAGGCAGGACGGTGTCGACCGGCCGGGGCGGCGTGTCGTAGCGGTAGCCCTCGGGCAGAGAGTCGGGTTTGGCGGGCGTCTTGATGCCGAGCGGATCTTCGATCGACTCCGACCCGCCCTCGATGGTAAAAATCACCGGGACCTGCATCTTGGTGACGGCGGGCACGCCATCAATCCGCCCGGGCTCGAAGCGCCACGTTCGGACCGCTGCCATGGCTGCGTCGTCAAACGATGGATTCAACGTCCGGACGGAGTGGCACTTGCTGACGCGTCCTTCGATGTCCACCTCGAATCCCACCAGCACTTCTCCCTGCAGGCCGCTAGCCACCATCAGCGGCGGATACGCGGGAGGAGTCTGGTGGAGCGGTCGAGGGATGGTGCGCTTCTTTCCCTGCGCCGGATCGAAGGGCGTCGCGACCACGATGAAGGGGAGGAGGATCGTCTGCGGGACGGCCGTTCCGTTTTCCAGGGCGGGTTCAAAACGCCAGCGCCGCGCCGCCGCGCGCAGCGGCGCAATCAGGGGAGGGGGAGCGTCCTCAATCTTCAGCACCCGCCCATTTTCCCCCACGGTGACGAGCGCCGGGACCACGCGATCCGGGACGGATTTGGCTTCGGTGGCGGAGGCGGGAGCTGCAGCTGCACCGCCGCCGCCACTTTCACTGAGCCGCGTCTCGGCGCGTAGAGCTCTTGACCCCGCCGGATCCGGTCGAGGATCACTTCCCACAGCACCCGAGCGCGTTCACCGGCTTGCCGCCGACGGGCCGGAGTTCGAACTTCAGCCGCCCTGTGGACTGGGTGACCGCCCGCTCGACCTCGTAGTTCGCCCGGCATGGTCCAGCCAGCGCCTTGCCCTTCGCGTCGATCACCGTTTCGACAATGGCATAACCCGGGGCCGGTGTGCCCTTGAGCGTTTCGGGAACCGGGACAACCAGGGCGCCGGTGACTTTAGGCAACGTGTCCGGAGGACTCTGGAGATCGACTCCAGGTCGGTCCCCGCTTTCGACCTGCTCGGGCCAGCCCGTCAGCGCCACCGCCGCGCCTGCCAGCCAAAGGTGCCCGGCGGTAAGGAGACAGCCCCCCGCCGCCTGACGCAAGTTTTCGGACAATGAAGCACCCACTCGGGCGAGATAGAGGAATGGTTCTGAAATCATGTGGCGTTGGCGGGTGCGACGATCCAACGACTCATGTAACCGGGATCAATTCCGTTTCTGCCGGCGCAGGAGGTTCGCCTCCCGTGCGCAACCTCGTGGGGCCGTCCCGGTCCTGATCCGCGAGGACCGATCGGAAGGCGTCTGGAATTGCCATCGACAAAGTGATCGCGGCTCCAAGCATGGCGCATCCCATGGGACAGCTAGATCACCTCTTTGCGCGGAACCGGGCATGGTCGCAGAGCATTCGAGCCCAGGACCCGAATTCTTCCTCAAACTCTCCCGCAGCTGCCGGAGTACCTATGGATTGGGTGCTCGGACAGCCGGGTGCCGGCCAATGAAATCGTCAACCTGGCTCGGCGAGATGTTCGCGCAACATCGCCAACGTGGTGGTCCACACCGACCTTAACTGCCTGTCGGTCATGGCCGGATGTGTTGAAGGTCAAACACATCATTGTTTGTGGACACTATGGCTGCAGCGGCGTCTGGGCGACGTCCGCCTGCGACCGGATTGGCCGGCGGACAATTGGCTGCGTCACGTCCGTGACGTTCGAAACATAAGACCTGTGTGCACGCGGTGGCTGGGGTGCAGCTGCGAACGAACCGCCTCTTATGAGCTGAACGTCATCGAGCAGGTGGTGAACGTCTGCCAGACCACGATTGCAGTGGATGCCCGCAACTGCGGCCAGCCGCGTTGATCAAAAAAAGGTGCTGATTTACGGATTGAAGGACGCCCGTCCGGAACTTGGGCATGAGTGCGTCCAACAACACGGAACCTCGATCCCCACTACCGGAGTGCCTTGTCTGCCATCCAGTCATCGGGCGAACCGTTCACGGCCGCGGTGTAGCGACTGAGCCTGGTTTGGCGGGGGGTTGACCCGCTGGAGCATCTCCGGAAACGGGTCGGATCCTGGAGGCCGGCGCCGGCCCGGTCGCCCTGTAGGACAGCCCACTACAGTGCTGTCGAAGCGCAGGTCTCGGGGCGATGGTATGCACCGTTGCAGCTGTCGCATGAACTCCCCACGCCCGACGTTCACCGAGTCCCTTGCTTGGGTTGCTGCTGGCCGTGCTGGATCCCGGAGTGGTGACTGCGCCTGTTCAAGGTCTCGCCTTCGAGACGACGGGGAAGTGGCGAGTGGCCTCTACTACCTCGCTTGGGCCTGAACCGTGCCGATCCTCCTCTCGCGTAGAAGCGGTGAAATGGGCTGGGGTGGCGCCTTTGATTGGGACTCGGGTCGTTCCGCAACAACTCCAGCTCGGTCAACGCCGTGCGCGAATTCAGGAGGAAGTGACCCGGATTGCGTCCTACGCGCACCTCGCGTGCAGAAAACCGATCCTACCCGTCCGACCTGACCCGGTACTCCTTTCATGACCTGCGCCCCTACCTCCGTGCCTACCGCCTGCGCCCGAAGGAGGGCGATTTTATGGTCACCCTCGCCAGACTTCTGCAACACGTCGCACTGGTATTCTCCGTCGGCGGCTGGGGCTATTATCCCGACTAGGTCGAGCCGTCCCGCTGCCGAGCTCACTCCGCCCAGCCGCCTCAAGGACCATCGGAGGGCTAATCGCCAACGACGGCAGGCGCCCGCGGCGAATCTCAATCGTTCGGCGGAAGAACCTATTGCCGTTGGCTGGAAGGTGGTTATCCACGGATATATCGATCGGGATGTTGTGAAAAACATGTTGTTTGGTTTCGTCGACCGGGTTCGTTCCCATCTGGATACCGTGACCTCACGCAAGAGTCGGTTCAGCGCATGTCAGCGACTTCAAGCGCGACCCAAGAAATCCATGAAATCCTTCAATACGCTCTCCAAAACTTGTGCTCTTCGCACTTTGCTTAGGTGCAGGGCCTGATCGTCTCCGCGCAATCTCCGCTTCTGGTCGGTGCGGAAGATCCTGCCGGTGAGATTTGAAGCGAAAGTCCCGGAAAGGCATTCACGGCCACGGATGGCGAAGCGATCTTCCGCGCCTATTTGGTCAAGTGGAAAGAGCAGGAGGTCGCCAGCGATCCGCTCGCAAAGTCCGACCACAAGGAAGGTGATACCATCTCGGTGCTCGCGATGAACCACCCCTTCTCCTCAAGGCCGTGCAGCCCACCGCTTGTTCGGGTTCACGGTCGTGCCAAAGAGACCTTGAGCCAACCGACCGTGCGGCCCATCCAGTCCCATCGGTCCACCGCCGAATCCTGACCAGAACCGCCGATTGGACGAACGGGGGGGGGAGAGGTTCGAAATGACTGGGTGCGCGCCCGCGCGAAGAAAAATGGGACCGGGTTACCCGGACCCTGCCAATAGGCGGGAGCGATTAGGGAAAGCCCGTGAGGAAAGAAGAGCTAGCCCGGAAGGGGGAGTACGCAACACTCACGGGTTTGCGCGGAGTGCGTCAGCAGGAATTTTTGCGACAGGCTCATTCCCGGGCCGACGTTGTCGGCAACGATACGGTCGCGTTCCTTTTTGGACGGATAGGCGGGGTTGCCTTCGGCCGCGGGAGGGGTAGCTGCGCAGCTGGCGCTCGGCCTCGAACCAATGTCTGAGGTCGTATTGCCGGCGAGTGCATCCTTCCTGCTCCCACAGTTCGTAGCGGCGTGCGACGAGGTCGGTTGCAGGCGTCGCGGACAGCTGTGTCAGTCTGATTTTGCATGAGCTAAAGCTACAGCCTACGGACCTCTGGCGACATCGGATTCAACCCGTGCCTGTGCAACGGGGAAAGTTCCGGGGTGGGGGCGGTTGTACCCCCTGATGTAGGAACAGAACCTTGCCATTTTCAACCTAATACCGGGATCCGCATCGCGTCGTAGCCCACACAGGCTCTTGAGTTACTGATCCCGTCCGCTGGTCGGAGCATTCGTATCCAAAAGGGGAATCATCTGATGCGACAAGACCGGAATTGAACGGCAAAAGGCGCCGCGTCTCAGGTTACGTCCCTGCCGCAACGCTTCCGCAGGGGCCAAATTGCGAAAATCAACCCGAAGGACATCGCCGCAAGTTCCCGTATGCCTGGTTTCGGGGCCGAAATCCGACCGACGAACGAATAGACGCCAGCTGACTGTCGGCGAGAATGTGAAACGACAAGCGCACTGCCGCGCCTTTGGTATCCGTTCCCGGCCACACCGCCATAGCCCACAATTGACATGCCACCGTTTTCTGCTGTTCGCCAAGGTTGGATCGCGAAACGGAAACCATCGAGAAACAGAAAGTCTATGGCGGTGCGCAGATCCAGGGGCGACCCAAGGATCGATGAAGTCCAGGCTCTGACCATTCAGGTAGCTGAAGTCGTAGGTGGCGCTCGTAATTCAGGAGTCAATCCAGTCGGTAATGATGGCGCTGTCTCCGAGTGGACCGGCAAATGACGGCGGTGCCCTGAAAGCTGAGGGTGCCGTTGGAATTTCGAAGCGTGGAACAGCGGGAGAAGGAGGAGTGGCTGGGCGATTCCACAAATTGTTTTCACTCATAACAACGCTTACAACTTCAGCGCGGCTAATAAGCGGATTGACAGCAAGTAGCAGTAATGGTGCGGCTTGTTGGTCAATAGATGCCAGATTTAGGCCCCACTTTTGTACAGAAGATTAAGCAGTTCAGGACTTTATGTGACGCTGGGTGGATGCCAAAATTGCAAGCCGACCGGTTAGTCCATCGTGCGGATTGGCGCTCCCGGCCGAGCCCCGCCTTGTTGTACAGCTGACTTCACGGCGCGACTTTTGTCGTCGGACGTTTCGGGGCACCCGTCCAGTCCAAAGACGGCCTTCGCGGCGCCGGGAGAGATTGGGCTGAGTTCGAGTTCTCGTCGCCGAAACCCTCGGTGCCGCCGATCAGAGCATCGGGGGACGCTGCGCCGATGGGAGCGCACGCGTTTCCCCACTGCCCATGAGGCGACTCCCGAATCACCGCGACTTCCTTCTCATCAGTTATGCCCCGAGGGACGCGACTACGAGAAACTTACCTTCCGGGAGCTTCACTCTCCGTCGCGCCTGAGTTCGACTTGCCAAAAATGGCCCGCTTCATCCACCTCACCGACGAGCGACTGCTGGCCGCTTGAAGAAGTCCGGCATCCGAACAACGCCTGGGGGCGTGACAACTACGATGCGTTTACGCGGTGCCGGTTCTGCCGGACTTCCAGGTGTCGCACCAATGGTTGCGGAGCTTAAGAATCGCGGGGTTCGCACGATCGGCGCGGTGCAGTTCAAGATTCCCGACGAATGAGGAAGGCGTCCTCGGGGACGTTTCAACGGAGGAACCGATCGCCGTGACTGCGGCGCAGGCTGCCAAGGTGTTTATGGATCATCCATTCACCGGACTGCAGGTCTTGATCCGTCGCAGAATCGACGCGAAGGAGATATCCCGGAACTACGTTCCAACTCAGATCGTCGGTTGGCGCCACTTTCCCGAAGCTCACGGGTAAGCCGCCATCCTGTGGGCGCGAGTTCTTCAGCGAGGTTCGATCAAGAATCGAAAGATTCGAGAGAAGCGCATGAAGCCGCCTGGTCCCGCAATCGGAAGCGTGAACTCGTTCCCTTGCCGATGACCGATGGGTTCGAGAGAGCATGAGTCCGGACGCGATCCGATACTACCTTCATTGGCTGAGTTGCAGAGGGTCTCCCTGGCGGTTCTACAGCGCTTTCATGGGAATCTCGGTTCTCGCGCTCATTCTCCGGGACACTTGGGAACGGAGAAAACGTCCGATGTGGGGTCTATGAGGCAGGTCGCCTATGGAGTCTTAGCATTTCTGATCAGGCGCAGTTGGCCGCGATCGCCTATTTCGGCACCCGATTGGGGAGTTGATCCTGCTGACGCGGCTGGAGAGCGAAGGCGATGAGCACTTTTCGGCGGGTGTGGCACGCGTTGATGACGCGGCATCGTGGCCTGCGGCCGGACGTGGTCGACTCGAGCGATTCCGCAAGCGGTTTTTGCTCAAAGGTGTCAGAGCAGATCGTGCGACACGAGGAGCTGGCTGACCCCGCCAGCAGCAGTGGATGGATCAGTTATGAGGCTCACACGAACCATCCAAGCGGCTGCAGAACTCTTACCTCCAAAATCGCCACAAGGCACGGAGAGCGGATCATGGTGTGGGCTCCGATTCTGGTGATCGTGTGGTTTTGATTCCCAGTTTCATGCTTGTTAGAAGCGTGAAAACGCTGCTCTTTCTGCCCCATCGCTGGCAGCAGGTTCTGCACCTCACTCTCAAGGAGGGTGAACTCTCCGCGCTTCCAACGAAGTCGATCTGCAGCAGCTTGCGCGCTCAGTTTCGCAATGAGAGGCGTTGGTTCTGCTGCGGGCGTTCGACAGCAGGGGAAGGACTTCGTAGGGATTGCGGGGAGGGTCACCGCGGGCGAATGCGTGCGGTTGGGGCCTTCGAACGGTCCGTTGGCGGGGAACGCTCGCCGGAAACGCGGACGATGAGGTTGCCTTGGTTCCCGGTTTGATCTTCTCGCGGGGTCGGCAGCAAGACGAGTTCCGTGTCATCACCGCGCGCGTTGGTTTCGGTCAAGCGTGATGCCGGCGGGGCCGCCGTCGCTGAGCTCGGCGTGGAGACCGTGGTACGAGCGCACGTTGGGGCCCGCGACGCGCAGGCGACGGTGTGCCACCCGTCAGGTGGAGGTGGTCGGTCGAGCAGGCGCAGGGGAGATCGGAAGGCGCGGGAATTGCCCACCACGGTGACCCGGAGCTCGCGCGCGGTGACAAGGGCAGCAAGATAGGCGAACGCCTTGGCGCGGTCGCTCGCAGGCGGGCGGCCTCGCGCACTTCGGACGCGCCCGTTCAGCGTGGCCTGGCCGGAGGGTGACGCGTTGGGGCGCAACACCGGCATCCGCCAGGGCGGTGACGGTGAGTCGAACCGAGTCCTGTCCGGACGGAATTCTGCCTCCATTCAGGAAGACACCTGCTCGGCCCTGAATGCCCAGCTCAATCGGACCGTCGAACTGTCATGCCGCAGTGCGTACATTTGCGAGTGCCCACCGATGGCCGACGGCGTGACGCAGAAATTCAAAGTCGGGCCGTGCCGGTCGCAGGTGCAGTCGGTAGGCGGTGCTTCCTCCTGGTGCTGGGAGTCGCTCAACGCACGGTGTGGAGACCTGACTGGGTCGGAACATAGTAGATCCGTGAATCCGCCTGATGGGCGAGCAGCCCGCGGCCTTGCTCGCCGGTGTCATTCGTGGCCATGACCTTGCCGTCGGGATCGAGGAGCTCGAAGTGCGACCGAGCGGCGATCGCAGTCGCCTCGCCACCACCTCGATCACCACGGGCTGTTGTGCCTCGGCGTGAAAGCGGAACGCATCGATGTCACCCGGACGGTCAATCCGACCGTTGAGGATGAGCGGGAGCGGCGGTCAGCGTCACGGGCGTCTGGATATCATTGGGCTCCGCCTCGGTTTGTTCGGATCGCGGTCGAAGGCGAAGGCCACCGCATTGGACGGCAGCCGGTTCGACAGGAAAACTCCATCCGGCCGGGCAAGTAATCGCCTCGTCGATGACGGCGGGTCGTTCGGAGGTTCCAACCTTCCAAACTGACGTCCCGATTGCCCCGCCAGACCGAGCGGGAAAAGGCCCGTGATCAACGGGAGTTCCCCGAGGGCGATTCGATAAATGAAGTCCTGACGTCCCCGATACAGGGAATCGTTGATCTCCAACACATAGGTGCCGTCCCGTGGCACCGCGATCGAAAGGGTGGGGTCTGGGTTGAAGTGGGAGTCGTCATTGTAGGCGACCTCCCGGCCCGATTCGTCCGGCCGTGGCCGCAGCACGGCTTGGAACCAGCCGGGCACGGCGTCGGCCAGGTAGGGAATGAGCGAACGCGCCCTCGACGGAGGCAATGACGTTGGCCGGCCAGGGCGGGAAGCGGATACGGTCCACCTCTCCGTGCAGGATCTGTCCGCCGACCCACGCCGGCAGTGTGACGTCGCGCGGGGCCGACGGGCGGGCCTTCGGTCTGGCGGCCGGGCCGCGTTCTCCGTGCGGGGCGGTGTTGGGTGGGCCGGAACCCTCGGAAAATCGGGCAGCGTTCCGACCCAGAAGCTGAGCGGGTTGGACAGGCCATCCGGGGACCGCAGCCGAAGCTCGCGCGGCCGGGCGGCGCGTCGGGAGCGAGGGTCAGTTCGACCGTGACGGCCTCGCGATTGCAGGAGCCACTGGGCGGTTCACCCGGTGGCCAATGAGCCCACGGATTTCCGCTGCCCGTGCGGTGTCGGCGTCGGTCCGTGGGTGCAGTTGCCCCGGGGCCGGGGACTTGGTCATTGCCGCCCGTTTGGCCTGCAGCTTTTCGCCTCTTCCTTCAGATCCTGAAACTGCTTTTGAGTCAGGGGCTGGAGGTGGGAGACCACCCGGCTGGTGCGCGCAGGGCCGGGGCCGTGGCACGTGACGTCGTCCACTTGGCGAGGCCCTGTCCACCAACGGTGACCAGACGGTGGTTCCTTGTTTGGCTCCGGATGGATAAGCGTAGCCAATTTGAGGGGATGCATCGCGCATCGCCTGGCCCTGGGAACGGGCGGTGCGGGGGCAGCGTCAGCGCTACAGGGCGGCGAGAAGGGAGCGCGAGTGAAAGAGGACGTGGTCATCCCATGATCTCCCGGAGCAGTCCCTGGCTCAGCCTGCTGAGGGGTGGCGGGTAGGCGCGCACGTCGGATCTTCCGGATGCGGCAGGCGGGCGTTTTCGTCGACTTCAGCAGCGAGCAGACGCTGCCGATCAAGTCGGCCGGCTGTACAGGCCGTTCAGCTACGTCCTCGCCGTGCGTCGGATGCACCCACGACCTGTCCGCTCCGCCGCCGCCGCCAGAGGGCGGAAAAGACCAGTCATGGTGGCTGCGTCCTCCGTTCCACGGTGCCCCCCAGAGCACCCGCGGGTACGGCCGAATTCACTCCCCGCACCAGACGATCGTGCCGTCGAGCAGGCCGCGGTCGGAGAGGTCCCTTCCGAGCAGGGTCGAAAGGCCCCGGTCCATTTCGTGGTGCGCTTGGTCCGCATGGTCTCAAAGTGCCCGCCGTGTGGTGTCCCATCCCTTGTAATTGATGGTCACGAACGGCACGCCGCGCTCGACCAGGCGCCGCGCCATCAGGGCAGGACTGGCCAAAGGTGGTGCGGCCATAGCGGTCTTCGCAACGCGGCGGGCTCCCCCGGTGGCATCGAAGATCTTGCCGGCATCACCCAGAATCAGATCATAGGCCGACCTCGGCCCGGGCGGAGGCGGTCAGCACGGGATCGGTCGGCAGGGCGTGGGCGAGGGTGTTGAGACGATGGCAGTTCGCGCCGATCCCGCTGGCGAGCCTCGTGAGGCCGGCGGCGACGACGCCCTCGACGCCAAAGTGGATCGCGCGCCGATCGCCACCCGTGGCGAACGGCTTAGGGTCGGGCTCCGAGGAATCCGGTCGAACGGCCCCGGAGCCTGCAGCGCCTGTGTAGGAGGAACCAACTTGGTAACCCGCATCGCAATCCTTTGGAACAGTACACCACGCCCCATGGACGGAAAGACCGAGCGGTCTGCACTGGAGCGTCCGGCTTGCACCATGTAGGCCGCGGTCTCGTGACCGTTGTTGCCGTGGGTCAGACTGCGGATGAGGGAGTAGCGGTGGGCCTGCTTCGGCTGTGTGGGAAACAACTCGCCGATACGCATACCCGAAACATTCGTCTCGATCGCTCCGGAGAGAGGGCCGGTGAACTCGGAGCCGATGCCCGGGCTTGGGATCAAAGGTGTCGATGGGTGCAGGCGCCGCCCCAGAGCCAGATCTGGATCACGGACCGGGCCCGTGGCGCGGGTGCGGGCTGACGCAGCGGTGGGGACCGAGGCGGCCGCGAGGGCACGCAGACCAGGTTGTTGGCCGGTGAGCGCCCCGGTGGTGCAGAGCAGACCGCGGTGGAGCAGATCGCGCCGGGCCGTCCGGGCGGAAGGGGAAACCGGTGTTTGTGGTGTGCCAGGCCTGCCAGCGGCCGTCAGTAGAGGAGATGCATGGCGGGAGGGGTGCCGGTCTCAATGGCGGTGGAGAAATTCGTCCGAGTTGATCAGGGCCCAGATCAGATCGAGGGCCGCGGCCCGACCGCCGGTGGGACCGGGCTTGACGGTGGCCCGCACGGTCTGGCGTTCGTCGGTGGGAGGCCGGGACAAGACCGCCAGATAGATGTCGATCACCTCGGCGGTCCGCGCAGCAGTTCGGCGATGCGGGGACCCCTGCTCGATCTTGCGGCGGACATGGGCTGAATTCAGGAGATGGAGACGCTGTCCTGCGGAGATCCGGCTGTTGCGTTCCGACTCCAGCCCCGGGTCCGCGCGCGGACGACCGAAGAGCTCGAGGAATGAACTGGTGATGCTGCCGTCGGGGAGCGAGACCGCCCGCACGTCGGCCGGCACGAAGGTGTAGGGCTCGGGAATGGCACTGGTGTAGGTTTCGAGGTGCCGGTAGGTCGTTCAAGGCGTCGATCAGGACCGCCTCCGTGCGACGCAGCGGGTGGAAGGCGAACAGGGCAGCCGCCCGTGTGGATCCGTCGACTGCGGAACACAGGAGAGCTGATACGTCTGGGTGTTGAGGACAAGGCGGAACAGGTGCTTCAAGCTGTAGCTGGACGCGACCAGCTCCCGGGTCAGTTCCTCCAGCAAGGGATGGCTCGGAGGATTGTCGGCGCGGAAGTCATCCGGCTCCTGCACAATCCCGCGGCCCATGACCCACGCCCAGATGCGATTGGCGAGCACGCGAGCAAATCCCGCGATTGTCCGGAGCGAGCATCCAGTCGGCAAAGACCCGGCGTGGATCCTTGTCCCCGGACAGGTGCGCCGGCGTCCCATCGGGAAATCGAGCCGGTCCGACGCCCGCGGGAGGTGACAGCGCGGGATCCCAGAAGACGATTTCCTCCTTCCATTCTCCGGTCGACTTGTAACCCACTCCAAGAAGCCCGCCATGCTGACCATTGAGCTGTTCCTCGGCCTGTGCTTCGGGGCGGTTCCGAGAAACGAGCGCAAACCGCTTTGGCGAGTGACACGGGATCGCGAGACGGAGTGCTCGGCAAAAGTTGACCGGACCGTCGTGGGTATTTGCTGCCCGCGCTCGCTCAGCAGGGTTCGCGCGAATCCTATCGAGCGGCAGGTCCTGCTGCAGGGCGTTGAAGATCCATCGGTGATAGGCCTGAGCAGCATTCGGCCACAGGTTGATGGGATACTCGGCCTTTATCCGCAACAGATCGGACCATTTGAGACCCAGCGCCTGGCGCGAATTCCGGGTCGGGAGAGCAGGAGGTCGATGTGCCGGGCGCGTTTGCTGGCGTCAGGGTCCGGCAAGGTACCGCCGCGTTTCCTCCGCTGTGGGCAGGCGACCGACAGAGATCCAGTGGATCCGCCGGAGGAACGCGGCCTCGGATACGGGACGGGCCGGCTCGATGTGCAGCGCGGCGAGGCGGGCGAAGACGCACTGGTCGATGACTCCGCGCTCGACCCGGGGCGCGAGGGATTCGAAAGGACTCGGCGCCTTTGGAAATGCAGCCCGGGCGGTTGCGGAAAGCACCGCCGTGGCAAGAGCAAGACGCCACGTCACGCCCAGGGAACAGCGACCGGGGCGGGGTGCAGCACGACCAGGGCAGTCAGCTGGCATATGAGGAGAATGACGACGTCACGGCGCAGAGGCTACGTACCTGCCGGAATACGCTATGTTCAGTAGGCAAAGTACACGGACTCATTCCGGGAAGTGATACCCGGCACGGTGACTAGGGAGACCGTAACTCGTCCGACGCGCCTCCGTCATTGGACTTATGCGAGACTTCATGCTTCCCGCGACCGATGCCGGAACGCGGATGGCGATTGCTCCGAGGGTCTACGTGGCCCTGCCCGACGAACAGCCAAAGCAACTCCTGGAACGAATCCGTCACGGGCTTTGTCAGGCCAACGAAACCGGGTTGCTTCTGGTGATCTACGGCCGGCGCGAGTGCCTTGCCGACCTGCCGTTGCCGATCGATCTGCCGGTGATGGTACTGGAAGGACGACCTTGCCACCCGGGACCTCTTGCCGGCGCCTTTATGTACGTCTGTCCAGCCACCATGAGGGTCCAGACGATCCGGGTGGGCGGCCGGACCCGGGCCGTGGTCGTGGAAGATGGGGAGGCTCGATACTGCCTCTTTGGCGGCTTTGGAACTCCGTCGACCCACGCGTCGCGATCCGAGCAAACCCGCCAGGCTTTCGAGCAGCTCGAGCAAACCCTGGCGCGGGCCGGCTTCTCGATCGGGGACGTGATCCGGACTTGGTTCTACAACGACGACATCCTGGCGTGGTATCCCGAGTTCAACCGGGTCAGAACGGCATTCTATCGACGTCAGGCGTTTGCGACCGGATCGACTCCGGCCAGCACGGGCGTGGGTGGAGTGTATCCGGATGGTTCCGCCCTGGGTCTGTCCGGCTGGGCCTTCCAGTCACGCGAGGAATCCACCCAGGCGATAGAAGTCGCGTCTCCGCTACAGTGTCCAGCCCTCAACTACGGTTCTTCCTTCAGTCGGGCGATGGAGCTTCGCGGTCGCGGGGAGCGGCGGCTTTTTGTGTCGGGAACGGCGAGCATCGCCCTCTCGGGAGAGTCGATTTGGCAGGGGAACATCGAGCGGCAGATTGATCGTACGATGGAGGTGATTGCCGCCATTCTGTCCTCGCGGGACTTTGGCTGGGCCGACGTCGACCGGGCCACCGCCTACTTCAAGAGCGCGACTGACTATCCCCATTGGGCAAAATGGCTGGAACGCCATGACCTCACGGAGCTGCCGTGTATTGCGGTGGAGGGGACGGTGTGTCGCGACGACCTGCTGTTTGAGTTGGAGGTCGACGCCGCTGCGCCGTCGATTGGGTTCTAGATACGGTTGGATGAAGTTCTTGCCAGACGTCCTCCTGTCATCGCGGGCGGTGCTCCGGTGGCTGTTTCGCTCCGGAGTGCTCGACGGAAAAGCAAACGATCCGGCGTTGCGGAGAGAGGACCGTACCCGCGGCGTTGACGGAGCAACGCCCTCCAGGGATGAACCCTGCGGGTGGCTGGCGAGCTGCGACCTGCGGTCGCTGGTTGTCACCCAGTCCATGCGACCGAAGGTCACACCCCTGAAGGGCGCTGCTCCGTCGGCGCCGGTTGCGCACCGACTGTCATTCACAGCCACATACCTTCAAGTGAGCGCTGGTGGGTCGCGACCCTGCGGTCTCTGGATTTGGGGCGCGCGAGCAAGGCGATCGGCGGAGGCGGGACCAGACGGTCCCGTCGCGGCATCGACGAGCCCACCTCCAACGGGAGGGATACCGATTCGGTTGGGGCTTCTCTGTCCGGTTATGGCGCTCCCGCTGGCGCGGCGTCGGCAAGTTCGAGCACCAGTTTTCCCTCTTCGCAGACCAATCGGGCGGGGAGCTTGCCAGCCGCCTCGTCCAGCGCAGCGCGCAGCATCACCACCGGATCGCGGCTGACGGTGAGTCGGCGCATAAGTCCGTCACCTTTGACGGTACCGAGCGTCAGCGTGACTTTCAGACCCCGGCGCTTGGCGGAGAACTTTCGCCCATCGGGCAGCGTGATACCGGCCTTGAGTGGTTTAAGGTAGGCGTCCACGTAGTGAACGCCGACGCCGGAGCGGTCATTTTTTTCCGGGCGCAGCATGTCGGTGGCGGAGGTGTTTTCGGGAGCGAGTTCGAACTTCATGGGGAAGGGGACGGTGGCGCGAGGGGCGCACGAACGGTGGCAAGGGCGAAGTGCAGGGTTTCCAGCACCGCCTGCCATTTGTGGGCACGGCTGGCCGGGGCGCACAGGCAACCGGCGGGAGAGCGGGCGGGACGCCAGACCAGGACTGCGTCGAGGGGCTGGCCGAGCAGCGGCGCCTCCTCGAAGAGCCGCGCCGCCTGGTCGGCATCCTCCTGCCAGCAGCACATGCGCTGGTGGCCCTCGTCGAAAGGCACGGGGTGGCAACGGTGTCCCGTGATGATCCGTTGCGCGGAGGAGTCGAGGCGCAGGTGGTAGTCGAGCTGAAAGGGAACGTTGCCACAGGTGCTGCCTTCGAATCGGAAGCGCGCCGCCACACTTCCATCGGTACCGGTTTCGATATGCAGGTTCTCGCGCGACCAGCGGCGCAGCGCCCGTTCCGGGAAGACGTAGGGCAAGGGGGAAGCGGGGAGGGTCGAACTCATAGCACCTGGGCCCTGTGACAGTCTCGCGAGGGACAGACCGCGAGTTGCGACTTCTTGGGCCTGAGCATACCGGACGTCAGCACCTCGAGCGGCCCTGGGAGGGGAAGGTTGCCTTGCAGCGAGGCGAGCAGCGGCCGGTTGTCGTCGATCGACCAGCCGGGGAAGCCAGGGCAGCGATGGATCCGCGCGCCCGCCAGCCGCCGTGCTTCCGTCAACAATGCCTCGACCGCCGCCGAGGCGAAGCACTCCAGAAAGAAATAGCGGTCAGGTTCGCCCGCCTCCCAGCGGGCCGCGGCCTCGGCTTCGGCTTCCGCTCCGGCACTGGCCGCGATCAGCAGGAACTCCGTTTCACCCGGGAACTGCCCGGAGAGGCGGGGAGCAAGCGCCGCATCCGCGGCCGTCACCACGAGCCACGGGCGCGCGTGCTTCGCAAACCACGTGCGGGCCCAGGCGGCGTTCTCGGCCAGCGGACCTTCGAAGGCGCGCCGCGGCGGAAAACGCAGAAAGCGCTTGTAGTCGCGGTCGCTGACTTTCGGGTGTGTCAGGCTGCGGTGCGGAAACGTGGTCATGTCTGCCCCACTTCCTCGGTGTCCACTTCGCGGAACTGGCAGCCCTGGACGAAGTGATCGAAGAATCCGGGGTCCGTCTCCAGCTCCACATGACGGATACGCGTTACCAGATCCTCCAGGTGCCGGCGTCGCGAGACTGACAGCAGGGCGATGCACGCGCCCTCGATGGCGGCGTTGCCGATCTGGACGATCTTTTCGTCCGGTAAATTGGGAATGAGGCCAATCCGGCGGGCGGGACCGATGTTCAGGTGCCGTCCGAACCCTCCGGCAAGGTAGAAGCGATCGAGTTGATCGAGCCGGAGTCCGTATGCTTTGGCCACCGTGAGCAGACCGGCGACATTGGCCCCCTTGGCCTGGGCCAGTTCATTGATATCACTCTCGTACAGACGGATCCCGGTTTCCTCGTGCACGGTGAACGAATCGGAGCCGTCTTCAAAACGACCAAACGGGTTCATCCGTCCCGTGCGGAGCAATTCGCCCAGCAAGTCGATCAACCCGGAACCGCAGAGGCCCTCGGGTGTCATCCCGCCGATGACACCGAGCTGGGGCGGGGTATCGTCGGTGAGGGCGACCTTTTCGATCGCTCCGTCGAGTCCGGGCATGCCGTGTCGGATGGCGCGGCCTTCGAAGGCCGGACCGGCGGGACAGGACGCGGCGAGGAGCAAATCGCGATTGCCCATGAACAGTTCGGTGTTGGTCCCGATGTCCATGATGGCCACGCGTTCCTCACTCAGGTCCGGGCGAACTGCCAGCAGGCAGGCCGCGGCGTCGCCACCCACGTGTCCCCCCACAAGGGGAAGCGCGTAGACGCGGGCTTCCGGATGCACGGGGAGGTTGAGGTCGCGGGCACGGCAGCTGACGGCGGTGGAGGCGCGTTGGCCGGTACGGTAGGCGTGTTCGGTTCCTGACCAATAGGGTTTTTGTCCGATGCTGCGCACATCCAGACCCAGGAAGAGATCGCGCATGGTGGAATTTCCCACGACGACGATCTCATAGATGCTGCGCGGTGCGACGGGCAGCTGCCGGATCGCGCGCGAAAGGTAGCCGATCAAGGTGCGCTGCAGGTGTTTTCCGGGATGGTCGGTGTCGTACTGGATACGGGACATGACATCGCTCCCGCCGAAGCGCTGCGGATTCTCACAGGAGACACTGGCAACGATCCGCCCGGTCTCGAGATCGAGGACGCGTACGACCACGGTGGTCGTGCCGACGTCGATGGCCAATCCGTGAAGCGGTCCCAGGCTCCGGTCGATCTCGCGACCATCGAGCAGGACACGATCGCCTGCGCGAGTGACCGCGGGGTCCGGCTGCTCCAGTCGGGCTGCGGGCGGCAGATTGAGGGCGGTGTCCTCCACGTGCATGCTGGCGCGGCGGAGCGTGTGACAACGCACCTCGCCCTCGGAAGCGGCGAGACGGGCGCAGCAGGACAGTCGGAATCCCTGGTGGAGGTGCGCCTCCGGTTCCGTGCGTGGGGTGAGGAGGTCCATGCCGGAGACCACCTCGACCAGGCACTCGCGGCACTTGCCCTGCTTGCGGCAGGAAGAAGGGATCGGCTGGCCCAGCGACTCGCCGGCTTCGAAGAGCGACGTCGGCGCGGAGAACGAGCCCGTCTGCGAGTTGAGAGAGACGGTGACATCCATGGCGGAGTCTAGAGACCGGGAACGGAGGCGTCGTCCCCGCGCGTGTGCACTGTGCCGTCAAAGATGACGCACTTTGCCTCCTGCAGTTCAGCCACGTCGGTCAGCACGCGCGTGAGCGTGAGGATGAACCGGGCGGGGGTTCCGGGCGTGAGTGCACCGATTCGTTCGTCGAAGCCGAGCCGTTCGCCGGCTGCCCCCGTCGCACTGTGCAGGACGCGGGTTGCGCTCAGTCCGGCCCGTTGCATGAGGACCAACTCTTCCAGGAATCCCCAGCCGTGACGGACCCCGTGGGAGCCCGAGTCGCTTCCCGCCACCACCCGAACGCCGAGTTCGGCCGCGCGCACCAGGCTGCGGGCGTGTCCCTCAAGTATCCGGCGCAGGTTGTCGCGAATTGTGTCACTCCACCCCAGTTCCTCCGCGTGATCGACCTGAAACTGGACCGGAGCAAACGTTGGCACCCAGGCGATGTCGAAGTCGCGCATCCGGGACAGTTGGTCGTCGTCGACAAAATAGCCGTGCTCAATCGAGTCGACCCGGGCGGCGAGGCAGTTTTCAACGCCGTCCCGGCCCGAGCAGTGAACCATGGTCTGCTTCCCCAGGGCCCGGGAAGCCTGGACAAACGCGGTCAGTTCACCTGCATCCATTTGCGGCTTTGCGGTCACCGCTCCCTTTTCAAAATTGATGATGCCGGTGGCGAGGAGCTTGATGCGATGGGCGCCCTGGGCGACGCGGTCCTGCACCGTTGCGGCCGGAGTCCCATGGTCCTCCATCGGCAAAGCCATGAACGAACCGTAACGTCCTCGGTGGTGGATCGCTGCGCCGGGCGCGTCGAGGTAGGGCATGAACCCGCGGCGCGACGAGCGCCAGCGCGCCTGCAGACTGAGGCCGATCTGGGCCTTGTCCCCGGCTTCCCGAACGGCGGCGATGCCGAGCGAAACGAGACGACTCAGCCGCGCCTCGGCCAGCGGCAGCAACTCGCTGGCGGGGCGGTTGAGGTGGTGCGCCCGCTTTTGCGGATCCATTTCGCCCCCTTCGAGGAAGAGGTGCGTATGCGAGTCGATCAGTCCCGGGAGCAGCGTGTGATCGGGCAACCAGGCATCGGGCTGGGTCTGACCCGGTTTTAGCAGCTCGGGGCGTGGCGGCGTGGTGCCGGCGTGCAGGATTTTGGTGCGGTCATACACGACGTGACCATCCCGCCAGACCGATGCGTCCCGTCCGCAAAAGAGCATTCCCACGTGCAGCCAGACGGGGCCGGTGTCGGGGGAGAGGGTGCGGGTCAGGGCTTCAAACGTACCCGAGGGTTTCATGCGCTGATGTAGTCACTACAGATGTCCATGACCTTCTCCGCCTGTCGGAAACCCGCGTCTTCGACGGACTCTCCGGGGGCAGCGCGGCCGGCGTGGAGCGCGGCGGCGAGGCGATCCACGAGGGGATCCTCCGGTGGCAGGGGCAGGGAGTTGGCCTCCACATTGGCCAGCGCGTAGTCGAGGCCGACGCGACTGGCGAGGGTGAGGTAGGCCCGCTCCAGCAAGGGCTTGACCGCCTTGGGCGTGCCCCAGGCGAAGTTGGAAAGCCCGACGGAAAAATGCAGTCCACGCAGGTGCGGATCGGCGGAGCACAGCTGCATCGTATCCAGTCCGATGTTCACCAGGCCGTAGGTGTCGGCGCCGACCGGGGCGAGGCCGGGGTCCACGATGATGTCATCCAGTGTCCGCCCGGCGCGGGTGACCAGGAGGTCGACAAAACGTTTGATCGTCTCGTAGCTCATCGCCGGATCGAGACTCTGGCCCGTGCTGCCGTCGGGACGAAAACACTCGGACGCCATGACGATGCAGCGCATGTCGTGCTCGCGGATAAGCTCGATCATCTCATTCAGCTTCTGACGGGAGGCGGCGAGCGAGTTGAAGAGGGGCTTGCCGCGGCACTTCGACCGGTCGAACGCCTTGAGGGCCACCTTGTGGTATTCGATGTTTGGATTGTCGAAGCTGATCGCGACGTCCGACGCCGCCTGGATGGCGGGAATGACAATGGGAAGGAAGTCGAGCATCTCGGCCACGCGTACCGAAACCTTCTGCGTGCCGTCCACGTTCAGGTTGACGATCTCCGCGCCGGCGTCGGACTGGAGCTTCGCGAGGTGCTGATAGCCGGTGACGTCACGCGCCTCCCAGGCCTTGCGGGCACGGGCGTAGGCGTTGTTGATCAGTTCACCGATGATGTGAATTCGGGGCGCTTGACTCATGGAAGGGGTGGAGGAGAGGGAGGAACCGGGATGGACGGAGAAGGGGAGGGGGCGGACGGGGACTCGGGCGCGCCGCGGTCCGTCACTGGAATCGGGGTGGCGGCGGGAGGAAGCGTGAGCGGCTTGCCGAGGTGGTCGCGATGATGCCAGGTGTTGGCCCAGCTTGAGGTGCCGCGCAGGTGCTGGTCCTGCAGCACGGGAGCGTGCGCGAGCAGGGAGTCGGCCCTGCCCTCGTACTTGGCCCGATCGTAGGCGCGCGACCAGATGCAGTCGAAGTCGGCCACCTCGCACTTGCCGTCGCGTGTGCCTCCGCAGGGGCCATTGCGTTGGTTCTTGGCGCAGGAGGACTCGGGACAGAGGAAGGCGATATCAGGCAGCGAACAGTCGCCGCAGTCGCGACAGCCGAACATGGCCACCTTGCCGGCGTGCTCCGCGAAGCGCATCCAGCCTGGTCCCTGGAGCGGGTCGGCAGCCGAGGCGGTGAGACGCGCCCCGAGGGACCAGAGCCTTCGTCCCTCCTCGAACATCAATCCGTGGACAAACTTGGAGAAGCGATAACTGAAGGTGACGTGACGCGAGGACGGCCGCCGTCCGGCGTCCGTTACGAGGCTGGGATTGAGCTGTGCCGGGTCAGCCAGTCCGGTGGCTGGGTCCTCGGCGTAGTGGAAGAACTCCTGCGGCCGAGAAAAGCGGATCTCGCGGGCAAACTCCTGCCAGGCTCCAGGTGCGAAGCCGCGTTCGATCTCGAGGATGCGATTGACGTCGCCGATGGCATGCACTCCACCGAGGTACGCCCCCCGATAGCCCAGTCCCCGGTAGATCGCGAGCTGCCGGGCGGCGAGGTCGAGGAAAAAGGCCTTGCCGCGATCCGGGGTGGCCTCGTGGCGGGCGCAAAGGGCGGCCAACTCGTCGGAGATGACAATGCCGGGAATTTTCTGAGCGCGAAACAGTTTGGCCACGCCTGGATTTAGAACGTAGACATTGCCGATCAGGGGCACGTGTCCCCAGCCGCGCTGGCGGAGCCAGACGATCAGCTCATGGATCTTCCGAGAATCGAATCCGATTTGGTTGATGATCCAGCGGGCACCGCACTGCAGCTTCTTTTCCAGTTTGAGCAGCTGCGGCATGACTTCGTTCTCGTGCAGCTTGAAATTGCTGACGACACAGCCGGGGAAGAACTGGGTGGCCCCGAGCCGCGTTGCCTTCTTTGCGCCGGGCCGAGTGATGTCGATGCCGGCGTTCATTTCCGCGAGCAGCGTGAGCAGCCCGACGGAATCGATGTCGAACACCGGTTTGGCACCGCCGTGGATGCCCGAGCCGGAGGCGTCGCCTGTCAGCACCAGCAGGTTGTGCAGTCCCTGGCTGGACAGATGCCAGGCCTCGGACTCGAGCGCGTTGCGATTGAAGTCCTTGCAGGAGAGGTGCACCACCACCTCGCGACCCGAGGCGCGGATGATCTCGCCGAGGGCGGCCGGAGCCAGTTGCGGATTTCCGCCCGCGTTGTCGGTGATGGAGACCCAGTCGACGGCATCGTGGGCGGCGAGTTCGTCGGCGAACCCCACCGTTTTGGCTGCCCGAGTCTCCGTGACCGTGCCGCGCGTGGAGACCAGTTCGACGCCGAGGACGAACGTTGAGGTGGTTTCCAATTTTTCGCGCAGCGTCATGGAGAGCGGGTTCAGGCGGCGGTGACGAAACGTAGGAACATCTCGACGCTGGAGGGGGCGTCCGGACCGTATCCATCCGCGCCGATCTCGTCGGAGAACATCTTGTTCACCGGGGCTCCGCCCACGGCAATCTTGACCGCGGAGAGAGCAGCCTGCTGCTGAAACGCGTCGATCACGACCTTCATGTAGGGCATGGTCGTGGTGAGCAACGCGGACATGCCGACGATGTGCGCCTGGTGCTCGCGACAGGCCTCGAGGAACTTCTCGACCGGCTGGTCTACGCCGATGTCGACCACCTTGAAGCCGGCGCCCTCGGCCATCATGCAGACGAGGTTCTTGCCAATGTCGTGAAGATCGCCCTTGACCGTGCCCATGATGACGGTGCCGCGGGGCGGATTGTTGACGGCGTCGGCGACGAGCAGGGGCTTGAGGATGGCCATGCCGGCTTTCATGGCCCGGGCGGCGACCAGCACCTCCGGAACATAGAGCACGTTGTATTTGAAGTCCTCGCCGACGACGGACATGCCGGCGATGAGTCCCTGGTTCAGGACCTCGTCAACCGGACGTCCGGAGGCCAGCGCCTCGCGTACGAGCCGTTCGACCTCCTTCGCATTGCCTTCGTAGAGGAGTTGATTGATCTGGGCGTAGTCGGTCATGGTGGGGAAGGGGTCGTCTACCAGGAGGCGGAGTCGATGCAGGCGCGCTTGATCGCCAGAACGTTTTCCGTAGGGGTGCCGAAGGGAACCACGGCGGTTCCCATGATGAAGCCAGGCACGGAGCGCCCGCGGCGCAGCTCCCGGCACGCCACGTCGTAGATGGCCTCCGGTGTTCCAGTCTCAATCAGACGCGGGGAAATATTGCGGCGGAAGGAACGGCGATGTTCGCGGCAGATTTCCTCCCAGGCATCAAATTCGCCGGTGAAGTCGCAGAGCAGGTTGTTGGCGCCTGTTTGTGCGAGCAAGGGAGCGATCGGGGTGGTGTTGCCGCCGATGATAAGCGGAAGGTCGCGGATCCCCTGGGTGGCGGCCCACTGCACCAGATCCTGGGTTACGGGGAGGACGAACTCCTCGTACATCGAGGGTGAAAGCAACTCCGGCGAGGCCTGAGAGTCGAAGACGATCAGCTCGGCTCCGGCATCGATATAGGCCTTGGAGAACTCCTTGATGATGCGGCCCGAGTAGTCGAGCACGCTGCGCACCCAGTCCGGCTGGTCGAGGCAGGCGAGGAAGAGCGCCTCGGCCCCAACCAGCGAGATCGCGAGTGAGAACGGGCCGGAGATGGCGCCGCGCAGCCAGAAGTCGTCGCCAATCGCGCGACGAACCTGACGCGCCGCCTCGATGTTCACGGGCATGCGACCGTCCTTTAGCGGATTAGGCAATCGCGCCTGTGTCAGGTCGTCCCCGACATGAACAATGTGATTGCCCGGCTTGATGCCCGGTATGGAGGTGTCGGTGCCTTCGTAGAAACTGACCGTGCAGCCGACGGCTTCCGCCTCGAGGTTGTAGACATCGACCCCGACTGCGAGTGCGTCGGGACCAATGGCTTCGAATTCGGCCAGCAGAGCCCGGGTCAGGAGCTGGGCATCGCGGGAAATGGCGGAGGGCGTACTGCCGATGAACCACGCCTTGTGTTCGTAGATCGCAGGCAGAAAGAGAGGGACGCGGCGGGGCGCGGCGCAGCGGAGCACCGATTCGACCTCGGCTCGGGTGGCGGGAGGGGACAAGGGGGAAGGCATGGCGGGGACCCGGAGTCTACCCGACCCATCGGTCCGCGTCTTGGCGGATTCGGTCTCTCCGGATTGGTGAATCGGGCAATCGCGACGTTTCAACTCGAAGGCCTTCCCTGGGATCCTGCGTTTTCGAGCGTTGAGCGTTCTTCGATTGCGGCTGAGTTGAAGTGCGGTAGCGTGAGGAGATGGAACGCCGTACCGTTCGCGAGAAGCGGAACTACTCCCCGGGTGAGGAGACTGCCAACTGGATCACGCACGGCATGGGCGCGCTCCTCAGTGTCGCCGCCCTGACGCTGCTGGTGGTGGCGGCCAGCCTGCGGGGCGACGCGTGGCATGTGACCAGTTTTGCGGTGTTTGGGGCGACGCTGGTTTTGCTCTACACGGGATCGACCTTGTACCACGCGTTGCGCGCTGAACGGGCCAAGGCGTGGTGGCTGAAGTTCGATCACGCCGCGATTTTTCTGCTCATCGCCGGCACCTACACGCCCTTCCTGCTCACCAGCCTCCGGGGCCCGTGGGGCTGGTCGCTCCTCGGTGTCATCTGGACACTCTGTGGGGTCGGCGCGGTGCTACAGTTTGCCCGCGGTGTGGGCCGGACCGGCTGGTCCACGCTCGCGTATGTGCTCGCGGGCTGGCTGGTGGTGGTCGCCATCCAACCGATGCTGGCGAAAGTGCCGCATGGCGGGCTCTGGCTCCTGCTCGCCGGCGGACTGAGTTACACCTGCGGAGTGTTCTTCTACCGGTGGCACCGGCTCCGCTTTCACCATGCGGTGTGGCATGTGTTCGTGCTGGGTGGAAGTGTCTGCCATTTCCTCGCGGTATTGCTTTATCTGTTACCACAGGGTCCCTGACCGGCCCGGGTCGGAACAGGGAGCTGAAGGTCATCGACATGGGGTACTCACCCCCTGATGACTCGACCTGACTTCGGTTAGTTTCGGGCATGAACCGTTGTCCGTGGTTGAACCGAAGCGCGAGTGCACCTGTTGCTCTGGACGGGGGCGGGTGCATCCTCTCCGGATCCGGCCTCGCCTGGGTCACGAGCGGAAGGACACCGGCCGGAAACCGGGGCGAGTTCTGGATGCGTGCCCTTGCCCTTATAACAATGTTGGGAGCGACGCTGCCCTTCACAGCGGCGGCTCCCTCAACCAACGCCCGCGCCCGGGTCGCACCGGTGGTCACGCTCTATTTTGAGAACGACGTCTTCAGCGGCACCGACCAGGATTACACCAACGGGGTCAAACTTTCCTGGCTTTCCGCCGACCTGGTGGACTGGGGGCAGTCGGGCTGGCGCCGGGACCTTCTCGAGCTCATGCCCTTCGTCAATCGGAACCGGGGCCAGAAGGCCATCGGTTTTGCCCTTGGGCAGAACATCTACACACCGCGGGTGACCACCGCTCGGAATCCGGATCCGAATGACCGACCTTATGCCGGATGGACCTACCTGGAGATGGCGCTCATCAGCAAGACCGATGAGGTCTCCGACACCCTGTCCGTACAGGTGGGCATGATTGGGCCGCACAGCCAGGCCGAGGACGCGCAGCGCATTGTCCACGGTTGGATCAACAGCGTTTCACCCCAGGGCTGGGACTACCAATTGCGCGACGAGGTGGGAGCCAACTTGGTGTATGAACGCCGCTGGCGCATCTATGGCCGTGCGTTTTCGGAGCTGCTTGGAATCGATCTTGTCCCCCACGTGGGCGGCAGCCTCGGGAATGTCCAGACCTACGTCAATGCGGGCGGGACGCTCCGGCTGGGCCTCAACCTGCCCAGCGACTTTGGCGTGCAACTGGCCCGTCCGGGAAGCCTCGGTGGCACGCCGACGGATGACCTGGATCCGCGGGTCGCGCCCGACCGAAACGCCAGTTTCTTTGTCTTTGGGGCGGTGGATGGACGCGCCGTGGCCCGCGACATTTTTTTAGATGGAAACACGTTCCGATCCAGCCGCTCGGTGGAGAAGCGGAACTACGTGGCGGATTGGACCCTCGGAATAGGACTGATCGCTGGTCCCTGGCAGGTCACCTACTCGCAGGTCTGGCGGACCCGCGAATTTGAATCGCAAGCTGAGGGCAACATTCATTTTGGTTCCCTGTCCCTGTCTCGCGCCTATTAAAGTGGAGTCGGTTGCGGCCCGCTCAAACGCTTGAGGGGGGGCAAACCCCGCGGATTGATGACGGAGAGCTTGTCGGCGAACGGTGCTGCTTCCAGGGTCTGCGCTCGTTTTCACGATGCGCATCTGGGCGAACCAACCGGTCTGGCGTCGGCTGTTCCTGGTGACGGGAGTAGGCGTCGCCATGGTCATGATCGCACTGGCGGTCCTTCGGATACCCGCGGTGCAGCTTGCTTTGTTGCGTTGGGCCGTGACCCATGGCGAGGGCTGGCACCTTGACGCCACCCGCATTTCGGTGGGGCCGGGGGGAGGGGAAGTCAAAGGGGTGCGACTGGTCATGCCCGGGCTGACGGCGCAGAGCGAGCCCGGCCTGGTCGTACGGGTGGATCCGCTGCGCTGGCTCTGGGGAAAACGAGAATTACGGGTGGTGGAGGCGAATGTGAACGGTGTCACCCTGGCCCTGACTCCCGCGGAGCGAGGAGATGAAACAACCCCCTTCACCGGAGTGCTGACGGCGCTCCAGGCGCCGCTTCCCTGGAGCATTGATCACGCCCGGCTCGACGCCGCGATGGTCATGACCGAGGCCGGCGCGACGGTGGCCAAGGGAAAAATCGGGATTGAAGGCGGGGGGCTCTCGTCGGCGGGCACTGGGAGCTTTGACTATGGGTTGGAAATGACCTCGAGCGTGGTGCCGGAGTGGCCGTCGGCCGGGGTGCAGAGCACCGGCCGGATCAGTGTGCAGCAGCATGCGAATCATGGCATCGGCCGTCTCGAGCTTCGGGGCGGGCTGACGTTCCCGGCGTTTCGCACGCTGCCCGTCGTGACAGGGGACCTGGAGGTGACGGTGGAAGCGATTCCGGAAGGCGAACGCTATGGTGGAGGCCTGACCCTGGCCAAGGAATCGAGCGTGCGTTGGAGTGCGACCTTCAACCGCGCCACGGGCAGGGTGGAAGGGCGGCTGACGTTTCGCGGTGATTCGCGCCTGGTCGCGCCGCTGTTCAAAGTTCCTCCCGGAGTGAACGGGGAGGTCTCCGGCACGGTTGATTTCTCGGTCCATCCTGACACCGGCGCGATGACTTTGACCGTGGACGCACGAGGCCGCGTACCGGACTTGCAGCCGATGGCCCCGGATTGGATCGAAGCGGGGGCGTGGGTCGGGCGCCTGCGGGCGACCGCGACGCGGGAAACGGCGCGTTCGCCCTGGAGCATGGTGTCGTCACGCCTGACGATTGGTCCCGAGCTTCAAGCCGAGGCCGTGGTGGTGGAGGGACAAGGAACCGAGTCAGCGCGGGTCCGCTTGCAGGCGTTTCCTTTGGATGGACTCACGACGGGTTTGCGGCGGTGGGGATTGTCCCTTGCGGGAGGGCGTGCCGCGGGTGCGTGGCAGGTGACGTGGGATTCCCAGCGCCACGTCGTGGTCTCGACGCTGACCCCGCTGACCGTGGGTCCCATGCGCGTGGAAGCAGGGGGCAAGACCGATCTGCCCCCGGTCAGCCTGGCACTCGACCTCGCGGCCCAGGGAACGCCTGAACGCCTCGAGTGGGAGGTCCGGAACCTGCGGATCAGCGCGGGTGGAGTCGCGTCATCCTCCTGTATCGACGTGGCGGCGCGAGGGGAGTGGAAAGGAACCGGAGGAGGGCGGGTGGAAAAGGCCCTGATGCGCTGGCGGGCGACGTCCGCGCCACCGGAGGCCGCCGACTTCCTGAGCCTGCGCCTGTTGACCCCTCTCGATCTCTCGGCGGAAGGACGACCGCGATGGAGGGCGGGCCAGGAGCTCTTTCAGCTGGAGGCGAATGAAGCGCCCCTCTCGGAGTTTGCGCCCTGGCTCGGGGAATGGTCGGTAATGGGAAAATGGAGACGAGGTGCGTCGCTGGTCACCGTGGCCGATCCGCAGGGGGGCCTCGCGGTCCGGACTCCCGTGCCCTGGCAGTTTTCCGGGCTGGAGTTCGGCCGCCGCGGGGAGGCGCCCCTGTGGTCGGGAACCTTCCAGGTGACGCCGCACCTGGAGCGTCACGGCGATCGCTGGAGCGGGCGCTGCTCCGATCTCGCGGTGCGCGATTCGCTGGGTCGAGTCGTGACCGGCACCCTCGCGGGTGCTTGGGCGGAGGGCGACGGCGCCTACCAGGTGAACCTCGACCTGGCTTCGACCTGGCCGGCCGGGACCCTCGGGCCGCCGGCTTGGGGAGAAATGACGGTCGATCTCACTCTCAAGGCCGGACTGGCCGCCGAGACCGTGCATGCGATTGAAACGATCGAGGTGGTGGTCCGAGACGCCCACGGTGAGCGAGCGCGGCTGATGGGTGCCCAACCGCTCCTGGGGGCGCGGCGCCCCACCGGCGAGTGGCTTTTGAGTTCGGTGGCTCCCTGGAAGCTGAAGATCGGGACCTTACCTCTGGGCACGCTCGCTGACTTCCTGCCGGCCGGCTGGCGGGTCGAAGGTGAACTGGGCTCCGCCGAATTTCTCGTTTCTGCCGTACGCGACGGGTTTCGCTTCCGGCCATTGCAGCCGCTGGCGGTGTCGCGGCTGAACGTTGCGCACTCCGGTACGGCGGTGGTCCAGAATGCAGACGCGTCCTTTTTTCCGGGTATCGATCTCACGGTGCACTACCTGATGCAGCCCCGACTCCAGGTGGGATGGGAGGCCTCGCTCCAGGCGACGGAGGGCCGGGTTCGTTCCGCCACCGGCGAGCTGTTGCAGTTCGAGGCGGCAGTGGGGGTGGTTGGAGACGATCGTACCGCGCTGGTCCGGCGTGTGGATGCAGTGGCACGCGGTGACTTGAGCGAGGCGAGGGCGGTGCTGCCCTCCTGGCAACCGCACCTGCCCTCGGCGGGGCGATTTACGGCGCGCCTCGATGGGGGACTTCTGGCCGGGGAGTTCCTCGATGCCTGGATGCGGATCGAGGATGTACCGGAGCGGGGAGGGACGCGGCGACTGGCTCCCTTGGAGATCACTGCCCGTGGCAAGGTGGATGGTGCCCGCCGTACTGCCGAGGCCAGCGTGGAGCTTCGTCTCGGGGAGGAGCCCGCGGTGAGTGACCTAAAGTTTGACGTCCACTTTGGTTTGGAACGTGAGAGCCTGCGTATCACGTCGGCGCTTCGGGGCAAACGGTGGGACATGAATGAAACCCTGGCCTGGAGCCGGGCCTGGGGTGAGCCCGTGGCGGCGGCCTCGACGTCCCCGGGTGGGTCGACTCCGGCGGCCAACCCGGTGCGAACCGCACTTGGCTCGGCCATTTGGGGGGCCTTGCGTGGGAGTTTTGATCTCGACTTGGAGGAGGTGGCGTGGACCCCTTACCGGATCGAGGGGGTGCGGGCGAGAGTCGATCTGGAGGAGCGGCGTTTGAGCTTGTCGGGTCTGGGTGGCCGCCTGTTTGCGGGAACCATCGAAGGGGCGCTGACCATCGACTATGTTCCCGGCGACGAGGACGGTGATCACCGTCTCAAGGGAGCCCTGCAACTCCACCAGTTTGAAACCGCGCGCGTGGCCCAGACCGTGTTTCCGAAGGAGCTGGGGTCCC
>JAXMHM010000024.1:0-136825 GCA_046346755.1 Opitutaceae bacterium
AGCCCTGCAGCTCCACCAGTTCGAAACCGCGCGCGTGGCCCAGACCGTGTTTCCGAAGGAGCTGGGGTCCCTCGACGCGCGCGTGGACCTGCACTCCGAGGTAAAAGGTCAGGGAAACCGGCTGTGGGAATTGCTCGAACGGGCTGAGGTTGACTTCGGCGTCGAGGGGAAAGGCACCGTGCGGTTAACCAGCCCGGATGCGCGCACCGCGTCCACGCTGCTGGTGATGGGTGGGCTGGTCACCCTCTCGCCTGAACTGCGCGCACTCGGCCGCTTGTTGCGGAAATTTGCCGAGATGCCGGTGGACCGACTCCTGATCGAAGGAGGTCGCGATGCCACGGGAGCGATTCGCTTGTCGAAGGTGTGGTTCGATTCGCCGCAGGCGCGGTTGCTGGGTACCGGTGATGTTCCGGCCACTTCGAGCCCGCTCGCAGCCCGGCCGCTCGACCTGCGGTTCGATCTGAGCGCACGCGATGAAGTGGGCTTGATTCTGGGGCGCATGCGCCTGCTGGAGTCCCCGGTCGACGCACAGGGGTTCCGGCGCCTCAATCAATCGATTGTGGTCGGTGGAAACGTCGGGCGTCCGGATTCGAGCGCGCTCTACGACCTGCTGGCGCGAGGCGTGGAAGGGTCGCGGGGAACCTGGGGATTCATCATGCGGAAAGTGCAGCGCGAGGTGGAGCGCCAGCAGGCGCAGGCCGCCAAGGCGAAAGGGAAGGCGCCATGAACCGGCTGGCGTGGAGCGTGTTCCTGGTGCTGGCCGCGGTCGTTCCCGTTCGATCGACGGCCGCCGAGGTCTGGAAGGGTGCGTGGAGAGCCGCGCTCCCGGGAAGTGAAAAACCCATTACACTCACGCTGAGCCAGACCACGGACGGTGGAATTGCGGGCACCGTCGAAATTGACGGCCAGACCCTCGGGGTGACCGGCCGCATCGAGGGGGCCTGGCGCGAACTCGTGTGGAAGGACGCTGCGGGCTGTCTGACCCAGTTCCGCGGGGTCGCCAGCGGCGCGACCTGGTCAGGGCTCACCCTGGCGGGCGGCGACGGGCGGCTCGTTGATTACGGTCGCGTGAAGGTGACGCGGGTTCGCTCACCCTGAGCTCCCGGGCGCGGCCAAACCGAAACGAGGATCGAGCCCTTGGGCTCGATTGATCTAGTCCACGACCCAGCCGATCGGCTGCTTCCACATACCGCCGAGGATGTTGTCGTAGCCCATGACCACGCTCACCTTCTCGAAGAACTTCGGATAGTGGCCTGCACCTTGCAGCAGGAGCGGTTTGGTGGAACCATCCGGCAGCCGGGCGATCCCGGTCAGGTCGTAGTTGGCGGGGGGAAGGTCGTGCAGATCGTCGTTGTAGGAGGGGCTGCCCTTGGGCCGCCAGTCGCGTTCCAGCGTGACCGTCTTGAGTTCACGTCCGTCGATGCTCGGACTGGTCGGAACCAGGGTGAAGATCAGCTTGCTGCCCTCGGGGAGCATACCCGGCGCCTTGTTGGTGTCCGAGCGCCACGTCTGGAAACGCATGCCGATGTTCATGCCGTGCCAGTGCGTCGCGTTGTTGGGATCGGGTTTGGCGCCGTAGGTTTCCGCACGTCCGGTCGGCTTCCAGACAAAGTCCTGGACCAATCCATCCTCGGCGTCCTGGCTCTTGTTCCAAAGCGAACCCTTGGGCACGAGCACGAAGGTGTAGCTGTGCTCGCCGAACTTGACCTTCACCGTGCTCCGACCGAAGGAAAACTGGCCTTTCACCAGTTTCTGCTTGTAGGCGCCGTTCTTGACGGCGGGTGAGTAGTGTACCTTTTCACCGGCTTCGCTGACGCCATTGATGTTGACCGTCACGTCCTGAATGTCGCCTGAGAGCGGACTTCCGTCCTCCATGGTCACCCGGCCGATGGCGTAGCCAGCACGGGGGGCGGGTTCGGGCGCTGCGGCCAAGGCCGAACCGGCGCCAGCGAAAAGTGCAAACGCGAAACTGAACGCGAGGGGGAACGTTCTCATGGTGGACATGGGGATGATTCCTAGGATGCGGCATGTCAACGTCGCCCCTCCTCCCAGTGAAATTCAAGTCATTGGCCGGGTGTACCCTGTCAGGTTCCCTGCACTACACGCCTGCCGGCCGAGCTTCAGGCAGTCGGCCCTCCGGCTCCCGGACGCCGACTGGCGCGGCCGATGAGGAGGAGCAGCCCGGCACAGAGGATCAGGTTGATGGCGGCGAACTGAAAGACGCGGCTGATGTCCACCTTGGCATCGCGCAGCATGCCGCCGACATAGATGCCGGCGCCGCCGATCGTGCAGCTGAAGAAGGTGGAGACGCCCCAACTGGTCGCCCGATAGCGCGGGTCAACGATCAGGCAGAGGATCGGCATCATGTTGGCGTCGGCGAAATTCCTCGCCAGCCCGTAGCCGACCAGCCCGGCAAGCGCGAGCGGGAGCAAGGACGCGTTGGCGGTCAGCAGCACCGCGGGGGCCGCAACCAGCAGACCGATCACGGGCACGAGGATGCGGGCCTGCGGCTGGGTCCGGCTCCAGCGATCCGCCCAGGCGCCGCCGATCAGCATGCCCAGCAGCGCGGCGAGATTGAGGTAGAGCGTGGTGGAGAGACCGGCATTGCCCTGGGACAGGTTGAACTGCTCCTTGATGTAGGTGGGCATCCAGCCGACGACGGACCAGCTGACCACCCCCAGCAGGCAGGCGTAGAGCAGCATCAGCAGGTACGGCCGATGGGTAAACAGGCTGACAAACGCCTCCACGAGTCCGACCGAGGGCGTGGACGGGCTCTTCACGTCCGGTGCGGCCGGAGTGGCGGGGGCGTCGCGCAGACAGAAGGCCAGGAGCACGGCGAAGGCGGCGCCGAGGACACCGAAGACCTTGAAGGCATAGGCCCAGCCGTGACCCTCGGCCATCCAGCCTCCGAGTCCTCCGAGTGCGGCGCCGATCATGGCTCCGGCAAGGAGCAGTCCCGAAGCCAGTGACCGGGTCGAGCCGCGGTGATAGTCGACGATCAGCGCCACCGAGGCGGGCATACAGGCGGCTTCACTGATGCCCATCAAGGCGCGGGTGAGGAGCAGTTCCTCGTAGGTACGCGCGTAGGCGGTCAGTCCGGTCACCACGGACCAGACGAAAACGCTGCCGATGATGACGCGACTCCGGCTGAACCGGTCGGCGAAGTACCCGGCAAACGGACTGCAGACCGCGTACACGAGCAGAAAGACGGTGGTGAGGAGACCAAACTGCGCCTCCGTCATCGGAATGGCCTCCATGACCGAGCCGCGCATGGTGGTGACCATGAGACGATCGAGGTAGTTCAGGCAGGCCGTGGCCATGAGCAGGGCGACGACCAGCCAGGCGCGCAGCGGGGTGACGGTGGGAGGGAAGGACGCGCTCATGGTTCGGGGGCGGCCGCAGCAGGACCCATTCCCGCCGCTGGCCGATTCGGCGCGTCGCTCATGACGGACCGGTGGACGTGGTTCAACCCGGTGCAAGAGGACACTTCGCCTGACCAGTCGGCCGGGCGCCCTTGCTGGTCAAACGGGATTACCAGCCATGGAGGGTTGTCAGCCCCGCGCCGGCCGGGTGACGCTGGGGTTGCAGTCGGTCCGCCTCCCGCCGTTGTCCGGTCCGGCGGCGCCGATTTCCACCCATGAGCGCGCACGAACCGACACCTGCCAATGAGCCTGTGACCGTGACCCTGGAAGCCGAGGCGCTGCGCGTCTTCTGCCGCGACCTGCTCCAGTCACTGGGCACCCCGGAGCCGTATGCCCGGTGCGTCGGCGATTCGCTCATCGCGGCCAATGTCCGGGGGGTTGACTCCCATGGTATTCAGATGTTGGCGACCTACATCCAGCAGATCCGGGCCGGAGGCGTGGACGTGGCCGCGGAGGGGCGGGTTGAGCGCGAGGACGGGGTGTGCCTGCGCTACCACGGCATGAACGGCCTCGGACAGGTGGTGTCGGACCGCTGTACGGACCACGCGCTGCGTCTGGCGGGCCGGCTTGGCGTCGCCGTGGTGGTGGCGAATCACTCCAATCACTTCGGAGCCGGTGCCTGGTGGGGCGAGAAACTGGCCCGGGCCGGATTGATCGGCATTGTCATGAGCAACGCCTGCCCCGCAGTCGCGCCGTGGCAGGGACGCACTCCCATCCTCGGCACCAACCCCCTCTGCGTGGCGGTGCCGGGCCGCGGAGGAGCCGGTCGCTGGCTGCTGGACATGGCGACCACCACGGTGGCGCTGGGCAAGGTGACCCACGCCGCTCATCTCAACCGGGCCACCATCCCGCTGTCGTGGGGCTTTCTCGATTCCGCCGGCCGTCCCACCACGGAGACGAGTGAGGCGCAGCGCGGCGCTCCTACTCCCATTGGCGGTTACAAGGGCACCGCGCTGGCGATGATGGTGGAGATCCTCTGTTCCGGTCTGAGTGGAGGGGCCATGACCACGGAACTGCCGGTCTATCGCACCGGCGGCGACCCGCTCGGCATCAGCCACACCTTCATCGCCATCGATCCCGATCGCTTCCTCGCGCCGGGTGAATTTGAGGAGCGCATGGATCGCCTCGCCGGCCTCGTCAAAGCCTCGGAACCGGCCCCCGGGTACGACGAAGTGTTGCTGGCCGGCGAACCCGAATGGCGCTGTGCGGCGGTGCGGGAGACCACCGGCATCCCTCTGCCCGTCAAGTTGTGGTCCCGGCTCGGGGCTATCGCCGGCGAACTTCACGTCACTCCTCCCACACCCTCCAATTCCTGACCTTTCCCACCTATGAAACGACTTCGCTTTGGCATCTTTGGTTCCGGCTTCATGGGGCGTACGCACGCAGAGGCGGTGCGTCGTCTTCCCAACGCCGAGTTGATTGCGGTGGCCGGCGGCAGCCGCGCCCCCGGTCTGGCGGAGCGCTACGGCGTGGCCTGCGAACCTGACGCGGCGGCATTGCTGCGTCGCAAGGACATCGACGCGGTCGTCATCACCACTCCGCACGCCGTGCACGTCGAGGAAGGGCTCGCGGCCCTGCGTTCCGGCCGGCACATCCTGGTGGAGAAGCCCCTGACGACGACCGTCGCGGATGCTGACGCGTTGATCGCGGAGGCGAAGCGAAACTCGCTTACGCTTGCGGTCGGCTACCAGCAGCGTTTTCGCGTCAACAACGCCCGGGCGCTCGCACTCATCCGGGAAGGCGCGATCGGACGCGTGCTCGCCGTGCAGGTGTCGATGCCCATGTACGCGGGTGCGATCAAGGCCGGTGGCTTTGGCGGCAACTGGGCGTGGTGGAACGATCCCGCGAGTGTCGGACACCTGATCAACAGCTCCCCGCATGCGATCGACCTCCTGCGCGGGTTCACCGGGGGTGACGTGGTGACAGTATCCGCCTTTTCCCGCACATTCCTGCCGGACCTCACCGTGGAGGACACCACCATGGGGCTGATGGAGTTTTCCACCGGCGCGATCTGTTCGCTTTTCTCCAGCCGGGCCCTGCCGGCGCCATCCTTTCCGGGCGAGGAGTTCCGGTTCCGGATCACGGGATCGACCGGCCTGCTCGATCTCGATCCCTACGGCGAACTGCGCCTGTCGGACGAGGCCAATGGATGGCGCGTCGTCTCGCAGCAGCCTCCGGTCAAGCACGAAGGAGCCGACACGGCCTTCGCGGACGTGCGCATGCAGGCGTATCGCGACCAGATGGCGGCGTTCATTGATTTGATCGAGGGACGTCCCTCGACGGTCGGCACCGGGGCCGACGGTCGCGCGGGGGTCGAGGCCTGTCTTGCCATGATCGAGTCGTCACGCCAGAAATGTTGGATCTATCCCGGACGAAACAACCCATGCGGCGCATCCTAGTCATCGGTGGTGGCATTGTCGGACTGGCGGTTGCGCGCGAGCTTTTGCTCCGCGTCCCCGGTGCGGCGGTCACCCTGCTGGAAAAGGAGCCGGGGGTGGGCCGGCATCAGAGCACCCACAACAGCGGAGTGCTGCATGCCGGCCTGTACTACGCGCCAGGTTCGCTCAAGGCGCGGCTGGCGGTGCAGGGGATCCGCCGCATGACCGCGTTTTGCCAGGAGCATGGCATCGCGCACGAGCTCTGCGGCAAGGTGGTGGTGGCGACCTCACCGGAGGAGCTGCCGGCGTTGGAGCGTCTCTGGGACCGAGGACAACGGAACGGACTGCGTCACCTGCGCCGACTCGGCCCGGAGGAACTGCAGGAAATCGAGCCGCATGTCCGCGGGGTGGCGGCGGTGCATGTACCGGAGGAGGGCATCGTCGACTACGCGGGCGTGTGCGCAGCGCTGCAGCGCGAGATCGAGGCCAAGGGCGGCACGGTGGCGGTGGGGAGCTGCGTGACGGCGATCCGCGAGGAAGGGAAGACCTGGGTGATTGAGACCAGCGCCGGCGTCCATCGTTGCGACTACTTTGTCAATTGCGCGGGACTCTTCTCGGATCGGATCGCCGAACTGGCGGGTGTGGGACGAAATGTCAGGATCGTGCCCTTCCGCGGCGAATACTCATTGCTCGAACCGCGCGCGCAGTCGCTCGTGCGGCACCTCGTGTACCCCGTCCCCGACGCGCGTTTTCCCTTCCTGGGGGTGCACTTCACCCGGATGATCCACGGCGGGGTGGAGGCCGGACCGAACGCCGTGCTCGCACTCGCGCGCGAGGGCTACACCTGGGGTACGATTTCCCTGCGTGACCTGGGCGATGCGCTGACATTTCCGGGACTCTGGCGCTTCATGCGCAAGTATCCGGAACTTTGTGGCGGCGAGGTCCTGCGTTCGATCAGTCGCACCCAGGCCTGCCGGGCCCTGCAGAAACTGATCCCCGAGTTGCAACCGAAGGATCTCAAGCGTGGAGGTTCAGGCGTGCGGGCCCAGGCAATGCAGGCGGACGGCACACTGGTGCAGGATTTTTGGATCGAGGAAAGGCCGGGCGCCCTGCACGTGCTGAACGCTCCCAGTCCGGCCGCGACGGCATCGCTCGCCATCGCCGGTCATGTGGTGTCGCTTGTCCCGTTCGTAACGCCTCAACCGGCCGCCTGAGGCGGTCCGCCCTCCACGCGCTTTCGCAATGCCAGCAGGCCGAGGAGCAGCGTGTCGCGCTGGCGCTCAAGCTCGGCAATGCTGCGGCCGCCGGCCTCCTCGTTCACCCCGGCGACCAGCCTGGCTTTCAATTCCGGGGTGAGGACGGGTGAGCCGAGGTCGTCCCACCAACGCGAAAACGGTCCGGAGAGATGTGCGAGAAAGTGTTCCATGCCGCCTTGCCCGCCGCCGAGGTGGAAAATCAGGTTGGGGCCCATCAGGCCCCAGCGCAGTCCGGGTCCGTAGCTCACGGCATCATCGGCGTCAGCCACACTGAGCACGCCCTCGTCCACGAGGTGCACCACCTCGCGCCACAGGGCGGCCTGCAGGCGGTTGGCGGCGTGACCCGGCACCTCCCGGTGCAGGACGATGGCCTTCTTGCCCATGCGGGTGTAGAAGTCGCGGGCGCGGATCACGGTCTCGGGTGACGTGGCCTTGCCCCCCACGACCTCGACCAGGGGAATGAGGTGGGGCGGATTGAAGGGATGGCCGATGACGCAGCGCTCCGGGTGCCGGCACTGCGCCTGCAGCACGCTCATGGTCAGGCCGGAGGTGCTGGAGGCGATGATCACGTCAGGGGGCACCAGAGCGTCGAGCCTGGCAAACAAAGCCACCTTCAGGTCCTCGCGCTCCGGTCCATTCTCCTGGATGAAGTCGGCACCCGCCAGGGCGTCCGTGAGATCGGCGGAGAATCGCAAACGGTCGCGCGAGGCTCCCGCTGCAAGACCGAGCTTCTCCACAATCGGCCACGCCCGGTCGACATAGTCGCGGACCCGCTGTTCGGCCCCGGGGGCGGGATCGTTCACGGTCACATCCAGACCTCGCCCAAGGAAGTGGGCGGCCCAGCTGGAGCCGATGAGGCCGCCGCCGACAACGGCGACACGGGAAGGGTCGGACGGGATTCGCATAATTCGAAAAAGGGGCTGCCGTCCGGTGTGGCATTTCCGCACCACGATGGCACTCGAATTCTTGATTCAGTGCGACCGTCGATGTCCCCGGGGGCCCCGGAAGTCGACGATCTTTACGAATCTGCGAGCCCGCTCAGGGTGTTGTCCCGTCCGTCTCGGAAAATTCAGACATCGCATGATGTTTGCCTGCAGTGGTTTGGGCGTTCGACGGGTCGGCATTCGCCCGTGTGGCCCGACCGCTGCTACAATCGGCATGTAACCAATAATCCGAGACACATCATGCGTAATTCCACGACCAAGTCCGCCCTGCTGACCGCCTTGCTCTCCGTAGTTGTACTTCCACTGGGGGCCGCCCAGTTCGACTTTTACAAGCTTGGCAACGGCGCGTCGGACTTTCTTCCAACCAACGGCGTGACTGTTTACGGCGACATTGTGAGCTCGAATGTCGCGGCCAATGTCTTTGGCGGCAATCTGACCTTCGTTTCGGGTGGAATCACTGCGGTCGCCACGGCCACCTACAACAATGGGACCGCCTCGGTGGTGCAGGACAAGGAAGTGGGCTGGACGGCCAGCAAGGGCGCGGGCCTCGGCGTCTATCACCAGAGCAACAATACGAGTGACGACAACATCACGGCGGGCGAATCGCTGACGATCACCTTTGATCGCGTGGTGAATCTTTCGTCCGTCGGGCTGCGGTCCGACGGCCACAACTTCACCAGCTGGGTCGCGGGTGACGAGTTCCTCCTCAACGGCGTTTCGATGCTGCTCCCGGACAATGTGGGTTCGCTGGGAGTGAATCTCACCGGTACGTCGTTCACGTTTGCCTTCAAGCCGAATGAGCCGCTGAGCGCGCAATTCTACCTGTCGTCACTGACGGTCACCGCCGTTCCCGACGCGGGCACGACGCTGGGCCTGTTCTCCGCCGCGCTGCTGGCCTTGGGGCTGGTGCGGCGCCGCCGTTCCTGATTTTTCCCTCCTCCGAGGGGTTTTTGGTTGCGAAGGGGCACTCCTGAGCGGGTGTCCCTTCTTTCTTTGGGTTTGAAATCGGACGGACCGGCCCGATCGGGTTCGCGTGGGTGTGGCGGCTCTGCTCGGCTTGACCGGTACCCCCATGAATTCACTCCCTCTCCTGTTGGCCAGCCTGGCGTGCTCGGTGGTATTGACCGCTCAAACCCCGGCCGTCACGTCGTCTCCGTTCCCGGTGCGCGTCGTGGTCGATGCCGCGAAAAGCGAAGGCGAGCTCAAGCGGATCTGGCGCTACTTCGGCGCGGATGAGCCGAACTACGCCACGATGAAGGACGGCCAAAAACTGCTCGGACAGCTGGGTGAACTGGCGCCGAAGCAGGTCTACTTTCGGGCCCACAATCTCCTGACTTCGGGCGACGGCACACCGGCGCTGAAGTGGGGATCGACCAATGCCTACACCGAGGACGGCGAGGGCCGTCCCGTGTACGACTGGCGGGGGATCGACCGCATTTTCGACAGCTATCTCCAGCGTGGGGTGCGTCCGCTGGTCCAGATTGGTTTCATGCCGGAGGCCCTGTCGACGCAGCCTCAACCCTATCGGCACGAGTGGCGGCCGGGATTGCCCTACAACCTGATCTACACCGGTTGGACCAAGCCGCCAAAGGACTATGCGAAATGGGAGGAACTGGCATACCGATGGGCCCTGCACTCGGTGGAGCGATACGGAGCCGAAGAGGTCTCGCACTGGTGGTGGGAGGTCTGGAACGAAGCGAACAACCAGCCCCATGGCTACTGGGGCGGCAGCGCCGAGGATTTCCGTCGCCTGCACGATCATGCCATTGCCGGGGTGCGTCGTGCGTTTCCGGCCGCGCGGGTGGGCGGACCCCACACCGCGGGACACGGTGGGCAGTTCATGAAGGACTTTCTGGAGCATTGTCTGCACGGCACCAACTACGCGACGGGTCAGAAAGGAACCCCGCTCGATTTTGTTGCGTTTCATGCCAAGGGATCGCCGACGACCGTCGATGGCCATGTCCGGATGGGGATCAGCGCACAGCTGAAGACCATCGACACCGCGTTCACCACCCTCGCTTCCTATCCGGAACTGAAGGGCATTCCGGTCATCATCGGTGAGTCCGATCCCGAGGGATGCGCCGCCTGCCAGGGTCCGCAGATGGCCTATCGCAATGGCACGATGTACTCGAGCTACACTGCGGCGGTGTTTGCCCGCAAACATGAGCTCGCGGCGCGTCACGGCATCAATCTGGAGGGTGCGTTGACGTGGGCCTTCACCTTCGAGGACCAGCCGTACTTCGCCGGATTCCGGCAGGTGGCCACCAACGGGCTGGCCATGCCCGTGCTCAATGTCTTCCGCATGTATGCGCGCATGGGCCGGCAACGTATCGAAGCGATGAGTACGGGACAGCGGCCGCTGGACCGGATTGTCCAGGACGGAGTTCGCGTGGAAGCGGACGTCGGGGTGCTGGCGTCCCGCGACGCCCGCACGGTGACCGTCATGGTCTGGCACTATCACGACGACGACCTTCCCGGTCCGGATGCGGCGGTAGAGTTCACCCTTTCTGGCCTGGCGCGGGAACAGGGATCGGTGCGACTGGAGCACTTGCGCATTGACCAGGAGCACAGCAACTCCTATGCGGCCTGGCTCCGGCTCGGTTCACCGGTCGCCCCCTCCGTCGCCCAGTATGCCGAACTGGAAAAGGCCGGCATGTTGGCAGCCCTGACCGGGGAGCCGGCGACGGTACCGGTCAGAAACGGGACCTGTTCGGGCGTCTTCGTCCTGCCGCGGCAAGCGGTGTCGCTGCTGCGGTTGACTTGGGACTGAGCGCCTGACCTGCGGCCGGTGGAAGGGGCTGAGATGTAACGGCGCGCCTACTACGCAGTGACACCTGCGTAGTAGTACTGATGGTGTCGCAAATTAATGATTAAGAACAACCTGTGGGTTGAATTGGCCCGAGGAGTTTATTCCTGGGCTCTTTGCCCTATGGTGAAAATCCGCTGCCGCGGGCATAGTTGCGGCCCAATGAATGCCGAGGGAATGAATCTCGTCCGCTGTCCTGATCGGGTCCAGACCCCGATTCGGGAGTTGCGTGCCCTGTTCCCGGTTGGCGCAACGGGATTGCTGACCGAAGCGAATGGTTGCGGGCGGGAGAACGTGGGCCTGGTGCGGCAGCACAGGGTCGTCCCCGCCTTGAGGAGTGATGTGATTCGCTGACCCGAGGAGTGCGAACGCCGTAGACGGCCCGTAGGCGTGTGCCTCGGGTGTGTTGCTTCGCAGCCCTTGTCCCGACGAGTTTCGCGGCGTTTTGCCCCGAACCCACCTGTTTCCCGTATCGTATTGTTCCATGTCCATCCCAAAGAAATCCCTGTCGTTTTCGACCAAACTCATCGCGTCCTTTTGCGCCGTCGGCACCCTTCCGCTGGTCGTGATGGCGGTGCTTGCCCTCCTTTCGTTGGAGAAGACCAGTGAGTCTTTGTCATCGAACTTCATGGAGCAAAGCCGGGTCACGCTCGACCTCATTGATCGGAATTTCTTTGAGCGTTACGGAGATGTGCAGGCGTTTGCCGGCAATCCGGTCGTGCTGGAGCGTGCGAGTTGGTACAAGGCGGGTGCCGACGCGAACCCGATTGTGCGGACCATGAATCAGTTTGTGCGGCTGTACGGTATTTATCCGGTCACCCTCCTGGTGGATCTCGATGGCAAGGTGATTGCGGTCAATGATCGGGACAGTGCGGGTGGGTCGGTTGACACAGCCTGGATGTATGGGCGCAACTTCCGCGACGCTGACTGGTTCAAGGACGCGGTTGCCGGGCGGTTCCTGAAGAGCGGTGCGCTGGATGGAACCCACGTTGGTGCGCCGAGCGTTGATGCGGACGTGGCACGGGTGACGCGCAACAACCGGCTGTCGCTGGAGTTTTCTGCGCCGGTCCACGATGCCTCGGGCAAGGTCGTGGCGATATGGTCCAATCGGGCTGACTTTTCGGTGGTGGAAGAGATCGTTCATACCCGCTATGAGGCCCTGAAGCGAAATGGGGCCGCTTCGGCCGAGATTGTCATTCTCGACGCCACCGGAACCGTCCTTCTGCAGCATGATCCCCGCACGCAGCGGAGCGAACAGGTGGTGAGCGATCCGTCGGTGGTGCTGAAGAGCAATCTTGCCACCCCGGGCAGCGAAATTGCACGGCGCCTCGCGCGGGGTGATGCGGCGGTCTTTGAGGAGGAAAACTCCACGAAGGGCTATCTCGAGATTGTCGGTTACGCAAAGTCCTCCGGAGCGCTTGGGTTCCCGGGTCTGGGTTGGTCGGTGCTCACGCGGGTCGAACACGACGAAGCGCACGGGGTGGCAATTGCCACACAAAAGACACTGCTGATCGTGTCACTCTGCGCACTGGTGGCCCTTGCCTTGGTGGCCAAACTGTTGAGTCACCGACTCAGTCTGCCAATCATGCGGTCGCTGGAGTCGATCCGCAATGGCAGTGATGAAATCTCTGGGGCCGCGCGCCAGGTTTCGGCCTCCGGCTCGCAACTGGCCGATGGGGCCACCACGCAGGCGGCGTCGCTGGAGGAGACGGCCTCCTCGATGGAGGAGATGGCGAGCATGACCAAGCGCAATGCCGAGGGTGCGCAGGGCGCGCGCGAGGCGGCGCATTCGGCCCGCACCAGCGCCGAGGCGGGAGCCGGACAGATGCGTGCGATGCAGCAGGCCATGAACGAGATTCAGGGTGCGGGTCGCGAGATCGCGAAGATCCTGAAGACCATAGATGAGATTGCCTTTCAGACGAACATCCTTGCGTTGAACGCCGCGGTCGAGGCGGCCCGCGCCGGTGAGGCGGGCGCGGGTTTTGCGGTGGTGGCCGACGAGGTTCGCGCTCTGGCCCAGCGTGCGGCGGGAGCGGCTCGCGAGACGGCCGCGAGGATGGAAGTTTCCACCTCGAAGACCGACCAGGGGGTGAAGATCTGCAGCGAGGCGGCCCTGAGCTTCGCCGCGATTGACGCGCAGGTGCGTCGCCTGGATACCCTCGTGTCGGAGATTGCGGCCGGATCGAAGGAGCAGAACGAGGGTATTGGTCAGATTAACACTGCCGTTTCATCCGTGGATGTGACGACCCAGAAGATGGCGGCCACGGCGGAAGAGAACGCGGCGATTTCTGAGGAGCTCAACGATCAGGCGAACCGGCTCACGTCGACCGTGGGCGCACTCTTCAGCCTCATAGGTGGTCGCCGGATGAACGACCGGCACGGGCGCGGTGGCGAGCCCAGAGTGGGAGGGCGTCGCGTGACCGACCGGAGTGGGGCCGTCCGCAGCGTGGAGGTGACCGAGTCGCACTTCGGCGAGGCGCCGGTCCAATTGAAACCCGTTTCTCGCCAGCTTCGTCGTTGACCGTGACCAGGCGTCCGCCGCCTCGCAGAAGGAGGCGGACGGGTCGTGAAGGCACAATGGGGCGAGGTCAGGGCCGCGCAGCCGCTTCGGCGCGGGCCTTGGCGAGGACTTCCTTCAAGGTGACCTCCGCGCCGCCTCTCCGTGCGCTCTCATCGGCCGCCTCCATGAACGCGTACAACTCGAGCGTTTCATCCGGGGAAACCGGCACGCGGCCGGTGCGGAACATATCGACGATGGCTCCAAGTAGGGCGTCGTAACCTTCATAGCCGCCTACAGCTGCAGTGCCCTTTTCTCCTGTGGCGATGCCGCCATAGCTCTTGCGGTCTTTGCCGTTTTCCTGGCGGAAGATGCCCTGGCGGCCTCCGCTCCAGGTGCCCACCACCTCGATCAACCCGTCCGACGTCTTCGTGCGACGCACGGATTGACAGCCAGTTCCCAGTACGGTGAAGAGGCTTTCGCAGCCATGCACACCGTACCAATAAAGATCGGGATGATGGGGTTCGAGGTGGGCCGGACTGTGGGTTTCCACCCGCGTCACCCGGCCGATCGATCCGTCACGCACCGCCTGGGTGGCGGGGGTGAAGCGCAGGGATGACGAGCAAAAGAGCGGAACCTTCGCCTGGCGTGCCGCGTCCAGAATCCGGACGGTGTCGACCAGGGAGCCCGCGATAGGCTTGTCGACAAAGACCGGCTTGCCCGCCCGGAGAACCGGAAGGAGTTGTTCCAGGTGCACGCGCCCGTCGTTGGATTCCAGCAGGACTGCATCCACGCGCGGAAGCAGGTCGGCGATGGTGGGGACCACCTCGACGCCCTGCGCCTTCACCTTCTGGGTGTACTCGGGCACGCGGCGGGTGCTGCTCTCGATGTCACGGCTGCCCTGCGCCACGGCCGCCACGACGCGCGCACCCGCCAGCCGGGGTGCGTCCGCGGGGTTCTTGGGTCCCGAATTCAGGGCCTGCGTGAACGCCACCGCATGCGAGGTATCGAGTCCGATGATACCCACCCGGATGCCCGGGTCGGGTGCGTGTCCGGGGCTGGGGATGCCGGCGAATCCGGGCAGCGTGGGCAGGATCTGATCGCAGGGGAAACCCCACATGTCCCAATGCCCGTCAATGTAGTTACCGTTGGCCGGCAGGGGGCAGGCCTGGGTGTAGAGGTACCATTTGTCCTCGATTGAGTAAAACGCCGGCGTGGCGACGTGATAGATGGCATCGTCGCGGTAGATTCCCTCCCACTTGGTCTGCAGCAGGGTGTCGACGTCGGTCTGCCGCCAGCCCTGACGCGGGTGTTTGCTCACCGCGATGACCGGACGCCACCGTTTGCCGCGGGATATGCCCACCTCGATGGAGAGGAGGTAGGTGTCGTCGATCTTGAACACCTGATGCCACTCGTAGTAGGCGTCGGGGGTTGATTCGAAGATCTGGCCCATGCCGCGCGGATCCTTGTCGTTGAACTGGCGGGTCCAGGTCTTGCCATCGCGGGACGTGGCGAGCCGGATGCCGGGCAGGGTCCCGTCCTTGCCGCGGTACGAATAGTACAGGGTCCAATCCCATTGCTTCTCGGTGGCATTCCACTCCCTCCAAACCGCGGCCTGCGAGGCCATGTTTTCGAAATAAGGGGCGGCCGGCTCCGGTGCGAGCACGGGCTGGTTGCCATGCCGGCGGATGGTTGTGGTGGAGATCCCGGAGTAGCCGTCCGCCCCGGCCGGGCAGATCGCGAGGCCGATCTGGTCTTGGACCACCTTGGTGGTGCCCGAGTAGTAGAGGTAGTACGCATCCTCCTCCGGAAGGAAGAGCACGGCGTCGAGCCGGATGCTGCCGGAGTCCCAGGTGCCAGGGGCGGGAATCAGGACGGGATTGTCGGGGTCCTGGTGCCAGGTCATCGGGTCCGACTTCAGGGCCCAGGCCTTGCCAATGTAACAAGTTCTCCGATTCGCTGCCGGCACGCCCGAGTAGAACATGATCAGGCGGGTCGGATCCTTGGGATTGGGCAGGATGCACGGTTCCTGCACCTGTTGGGACTCCCAAGGAAAGGACGTGCGATCAATGATCACCTTGCCCCGGGCGGGCGGGCGGGGGTTGGCCGCGCGGGTGGAGGGAAGGAACAACATGAGGCAAAGGCCAAGGCAGGACAGGCTACGGAGGAGGTGGGACATGGGGAGAGTGGGGGGAGGGCGTGTCACTGCGGCGTGACGGCCGAAACAAAGACGAGGTACATGTTGCCTTCGGTGCGGGTGGCGTCCTCGGTGTTCGGTCCGAAGGTCACCCCGGTCTCCTGCGCCAGCGTGCGCGTGAAGAGCGTCATCGAGCGTCCGGCAACGAGCAGGGTCTGCGAGGTCGCAGTGTAGTCCTTGAGCAACCACGGCGGGCGGGGAAGGCGATCGTCGTGGGCAAGGGAGATGCGCGTGCCTCCGAGGACGGTGAGTTCCATGAGGTCGACCGCGTGGTAAAAGGCGTCTCGCTGGGCCACCTGGACCCAGTCGGCTCCGACCAGGGAGGCGGGCAGGTCCTTCAAGGGTGAATCGATGTCGACAAAGGCGTTGCGCCCGTCGCGCGCGCCGGTTTCGACGTGGACCAGGTAGGCGCTGGGGCCCGTGTAATTGCAGGTCTTGACGAAGCGACCCGCGTGTCCCGGTTTGGGCCCGGCGGGACCTCCCGCCTTGGGGGCGAGGTGGGCCGGCTGGCGGAGGATCGCGGACGGCAGCGGGAAAGCGGGCCAGGCCGGCGCGAGGAGCGGATCGACCGGCCTGGAGGCCAGACGGTGCGTGGCGGACTGCAGACCCGGGCTCGCGGCGACGAGCGTGACCTCGCCCGCGGTGCGGGTGCTGCGCAGGGCGACCCGGTTGATGCCGGCTTCCAGGGACAGCGTGGTCTGGTGGATCGATCCTTCGCGGCCGCTGTTGTAGCCGCCCTGCCATACGGCCGGACCTGTGAGCGTGAACTGGACCTGCGGCTCGACAGTCGGGACGCGCCGGCCCTCGGCATCCACCGCCTCGATGTCGAACAAGGCGACATCGGAACCGTCGGCGCGCCAGCCATCGGGTCCGGTCAGTGGAGTGACTTTCAAGCCCACGGCCGGCCCGGTCGTCCGCTTGACCGTGGTGGCAACCGCTGCGCCCGTTGGATCGTAGGCCACGGCCTTTAGCTCACCGGGTTCGAAGCTGATATCGGGGAAGGTGTAGAGGAAACGGTTCTCGGGCCGGGCCCGGCCGAGCGAACGGCCGTTGCGGAAGAGTTCCACCTCGCCGCCGGTGTTCGCCACCGCATAGACCGCCTTGCGCGTGCCCGCGGGATAGGTCCAGTGACCGACGACATGCACGCGCGGCGCGTAGGTGAACATGACCTGGCACACGGCATAGGCCTCCTTGGGCAGGCGCACGCCGTCGACCTCGCCGCTGGCTCGGGCCACTTCCACGGCAACCCGGCCTCCGCTGGTGCTGTCGGAAAAGATCCAGTTGGCGCCGCCCGCGTGTTCAGGGGCGCCGAGTTTGGTGACGTAGTGTTTGACTTGATTCACCGCAAACTGTTCGGAAGTCAGCTGGTAAGTCTGTCCCTTCGCCTCCGGATACCCAAAGCGTGGCGGAGAGGCATCATCCCAAACGCGGCGGGGTGATTCCTCGCGGTTGTATTCTCCCTCGACGACGGGAAGGTGGGCGATCTCACGTCCTCCCTCCGTGCCCACGCCGACGTCCATGAACTGGGCGGTGATGGCATCGGCGCGACGGTGGGCGTAGGCCCGCTTGCCGTGCGGATCGAACTTGTCCATGACCGCCCTCAGCTCGGCGGCGTGCTCACGGCTGACCTTCTGATTGCCGCCCTCCCAGATCAGGATCGAGGGATGATTGCGGAAGTAGACGATGACGTCGCGAAAGGTGGCGACCCGCAGCGCCCAGGCGCCTCCCCGCGTATCATGTTCTCCGTCCACCCCGGGCTGGAGCGTGACCAGACCCAGGGCGTCCCCCGCCGCGATCTGGGCCGGGCCGGCGGCGACGTGGCCCCAACGCACGAAGTTTCCGCCTGCCTCGTGCATCAATCGCAGGGTGTAGGCCTGCAACCAGTCGGGTTGGGCGGCGCCGAGCCCGGGCCATTCACTCGTGGCCTTCTGTCCCCAGCCGTGAAGCTTGTAGTGGGCGTCATTGATCCAAAGTCCGGTCGTCGCCTCCCAGCGGACCGAACGCAGGCCCAGGGGAATCTCGGTGGTATCCACCGTTTGTCCGTTCACTTCGACGGCGATCGCCACGCGGTAGACATGGGGATACCCCGGTTCCCACCGACGCGGCTGATTAAGGGTGCAGGTGAAGTGATGCTTTCCGGTCAGTCCGGCCGGAAGACTGCCGGTTTGTTCGAGTTTTCGCACCACCGTGCCGTCGGCATCGCGGAGTGTGACCGCAAGGCGGTACGAACGGGTGGAGCCATGGTCGTTCTTGAGCGGCACGTCGACCGCCACGTCGGCCCGTTCGGCCGAAACGGCCGTCGCGTAGGCGTAGGGCCCTTCCGTTTGCAGAAAGCTGGTGAGCGGCAGCGTGACGTGCAGCGGATCGGTCACGATGAGCCGCACATTGCGATAGATACCTCCGTGTGCCGGATGCCAGTGCGGATTGTTCCACGGAATTTGATCGGCCTGGAGGGCCTCCAGGGTGTCGGGGATTTGCTCCATCAGTCGTTTGGAGAGTTCCGCCAGGTTCGGAGAAACCGTGCCGGGGGCGGTGGGCTTCGGGTCCCACGGGTCTTTCTGGAACCGATTGTCGACGCTAACGGCGATGACGTTGTCGCGGCCGAACTTCAGGTGTGGGGTCAGGTCAAACCCGAACGGCGTGAACCCGCTCTTGGCAGTGCCGAGCTTGTGTCCATTGAGATAGACTTCGGCGATCTGGCGGACGGCCTCGAATTCGATGAACACCTTGCGCGTGCTCCAGTCCTGCGGCACGGCGAAATGTTTGCGATACCAAGTGCGTCCACTCCACTGGTTCTGCTCGCCGCGATGGCCGGGCAGGGAGAAATCGTCGAAGGTGTCGCTGTCGTTATAGGTGTGAGGGGCGGAAACTGCCGCCCAGGTCCGGTCGTCGAAGGTGGGCGCCTCGGCACCGGCGGGATCGGACCGGAGGAAGCGCCAGTCCGGATTGAAGTTCAGCGCCTCCCGGGCCGCCGCGGTGGTACAGGCCTGAAAAATCATGAGCAGGGATACGACGAAAACCGGGAGTCGCATGGGTGACCCCAAGGCTTGCGCGAACCCGCGTCGGCGCCAAGGGATAAGTCGCGACTCCTCGGTAATTGCAGCCCCGGGCCCGGTCCGCGGAGGGAGCGACCGGCGCTCTGGCGACTAGCGTGGGGGCAGGTTGAGCGGAGCGAGTCCGCGCACCTTGACCGGTCCCAGCAAGCCTGAGACGGGAGGCGTATCGCCGGGCTTGTAGTGTGTCTGGTAGGTCGTGAAGGTGCGGCGGGCGCGTTGGGTGACGCGATCACGATCGAGCATCCATTCCGGGAAGCGCGCAATGATGCCCCAGCTCGGTGCGTTCTTCAGCTTTTGCTGATATTCCACGTCTGGCGGCAGGGCGTGATCCGCCATCAAGCGGTTCACCCATCGGTTGCGCACTTCAACCACGAGGCTGTTGCGACCGGGGCGCAAGGCGGAGGTGGCGTCGACGACAAACGGTGGCGTCCAAAGCGTTCCGAGCGATGTGCCGTTAAGGGTGACATGAGCCAGGTCGCGGACGTCACCCAGATCGAGGAGCAGGTTTGACTTCACTGCTTCCGATAACTCCGGCAGCACAAACTCGGTGCGATAGATTGCCGTTCCCGAGAAGGATTTGAGCGGCGGCGCTTCCTCATTCCAGGCGCGAAGGGTGGCGAACGTGTGGTGGGAGCGCTCACCCAAAGGAGTTTCGGCATCCATACTCCAAGGTGTGTCGATGGGCACTTCCACCGGAGCCGAACCGAGACCAATTGTCTGCTCGCGGCCGTCGCTCCAGGTCACACGCACCGCGTCGGTGGCTGCGTTAATGTACACTCCTCCCCGGGTGGTGCTCACCGCGTCCGCGAGCCAGAGGGGATTCTGGTTCGCGTCGGCAATACGGACGGGGTGAACCTCGGGCGTGGGTTTGCGAAAGACCACAAACAGTGAACCGGCGTCACCCAACGTCAGATCGATCTGAGTGCGTCCGTTCGCCTGACGAAAGGCCGGTGCGGGTGACATTGCTCCCGTGACGGGATCCCAGAGTTCGGGGGCCCGGTCACCGACTCGAAAGTCGGCGACAAAACGTGTGGGCTTGTCCGCGGTGGTGGAGAGAAAGTAGAGGTCGCCCTCGCTCCCGGACCGGTGCAGGTAACGAACCGGTTCCGCCTCGGCAGTGAACGTGAACGTGCAATCCGGCTCGCAGCGGAGCGCGGCCAAGGCCGCCGCGAGGGAGCCGGAACGGGACACGCGGGCGGAGGACCAAATCCGATCAACCTGCTGTTTCCAGTCCGCTTCAGTCCCGGCGACGAGCCGGCCACGATGGGCATAGGGCGGGGGCCCGACCACGCTGGCTCCCTGGGTCACCAGCGATTCGAGCTGGTGAAGGAAGGCGAAGTCCGCCTGCCAGACGGCCGGAAACACGAGGAGGCGGTAGGTGGCGCCGCTGGCGAGTCGGATGCGTCCCTGTTCGATCGATGCTCCGGTCAGGGTTGACGGGTCGGCCTCGTCGAAATCGTATCCGGATGGCATGACAGGGAACCGGTCGGTCTGAAAACTGCCCGTTCCCGGGTGTTTCACCAGCAGGACGTCCGCGACAAACCGGCCCTGGCGCAGCAGGAACTGGCAGCGCGCAAGGTAGTCCAGCCAGGCGCCGGCGCGGGGCCACCAGGTATTGAGGCGGTTGAAATTGGAGCCGGACGACCCGACGGTGAAACCCGGCATGAGGTGGGAGTAGGGCTGATGGACGTAGGAGTGGAGGAAGATCTGGTTCAGTCCCTGGCTGAAGGCCAGGTCACCGGCCGGCTTGAGCAACGCAGGGTTGGCGGCCCAACCTGCTTCCGTCTGGGTGGCAGTGAAGGATTCGGCCGCCATGAGCGGATGGCCGCGGACGTGGGCGATGGAGGCGCGCGCCTTGAGGCCTCCGACATTGAGTTTGCTGCGGTCCCGCCAGAACCAGAACTCGGCCATGTTGACTCCGACGTTGAGGCCGGCCTGGTACTCGTTGTAGGTTTTACCTCCGTACGACTCACCATAGTAGGTCAGGCCCGCCTGCTCGGCGAGGCGGCGCATTTCGCCAAAGTAGTGGGTGGTGATGAGGTCGCTGCAGGTGCGACGGAAGTCGTCGAGGAAACCTTCTGAGTCCGCCAGCGAGCCCACCACCCGCCCGGTCAGGACGGGAAGATAGGTGTGCAGCGCATAGCCGCGGCGTGCTTCAAACTCGACCGGGAAATCGGCGGTCCAGTTCTGCTGGGCCGCCTCCCAGCTGTCGGACAGGACGCTGGTGAGGGTCTTTCCGACGAGCGGCCCGGCTTCTCGCAGGATGCGTCCGAGGGCGGCGTCCCAGTGACGCCGCAGTGCGGCCGGGTTCATCTTGTCCACCTCGAGACCGGTGCCTTCATCCTGCGATGGATGATTCGGGAGTCCCGTGGTCGTGTATCCGATACGCAGCAGGGTCCAGCGTCCCGGTGGTGCGTCCCAGCTGAGCGAGCCGTCGGAGGCGAGGCGTGCGGAGAGGTCGATGACCTGGTCCGTCGAGATGGCGGCGTCGGCGACGGTCTGTCCCGGCGGGGGGAAGAGCGAGCCGAGTGGACTGGTCAGCGTCTTGCTCTGGTAGTTCTCAATCCGATAGCTGCGGGTCAGGCTGACTTCCGCGAGGGTCAGCGGATTGAGCGCGCCCTTGAACGCGATCCGGTAAAACCGGGCGGTGGCGGGCGCGAAGGGCACGGTGAGGATGAGGTCGCTGCCGATGTACCCCTTGTGGGCGAAGAGCGTTCCGGGAAAGCCGAAGGACCGAAGCGTCCGGTAGGTCACGCCGTCGTCCGAGACCTGTACGTCGCCGCCCAGCCGGACATCCGCTCCGCGCTGATAGGGGGCGCGAAGGGTGAGCAATCGACGTTCCGTGGAACCCGGAAAGGCGAAGGTGAGCACGAGGTTCTCAGTTCCCTTTGGAAACGTGGCGCAACCGTCCGGATCAGTGCGGCCATCGATCAACCGCTCAAGTTCTGGCAGAGGAGTCGAAGACGTTACCAGAGGCCGGTCGGCCGGCGTTTCCGGATCGGCGGGCACGGCGAGGACGGCGATGTCGCGGTAGAAATCGAAGTGAGCCGTAGGCCGGGGCAGGCTGACACGACCCGATTTTCCGCCGGAGAGCGGCGTTTCCGTCCAGACGACCTTTTTCATCGAGTCTTCCGGTGTCACCCAAGGTCCGCCGCTTTCCGACCAGCCGGCGCAGTTGTGCAGACCGAAGGAGAGTCCCAGCTCCGCGGCGGTGCGGAGGGCGTATTGCAGGTGCTCATGCCAGGCGTCGCTCCCCCAGCGGACCGGTCCGGCGGGGAACATGGTTTCTCGGGTGAAGCCTGGGGCGATATCGAGGAGTTGCACCCCGCCGATGCCGACGCGCTTCATGTCCTCCAGGTCGGCGCGAATGCCTTCCTTGGTGACGCTCCCATTCATCCAGTGCCACCAGACTTTGGGCCGGACATCGTCCGATAGCGCGAGAAAGCCCTTCTCCAGCGAGTCGACGGCGTGCGCCGCGGTCACGTTCAGGAGCAGCAGAACCAGCAGGGTGGAAACGCGGGACATGGGGAGGGGGTTAGGGAGAAAAGGAAACAGGGACCTCGTCGATGAAGCGCAGGGTGACCGGGCCGAGCAGTCCGGACGGCAGCAGGGCGTCACTCTTCTTCCAGTGGCGCCGCGTCGAAAACGTGAGCCGCCCCGAGGGGCTCGGCTTTCCGGCCAGCAGCCAGTCGGGCCAGCGCTTCAACCGGGTATCGAGCCACTCGCTGTCAGGGTCCTTGTGTTCATCCCCAATCAGGCGGTTGGGCCAAAGGTTGGTCACGCGAATTTCCAGTCGATTGCGCCCGCTGCGTACCGCGTCCGTGATGTCGATACGGAAAGGCACTTTCCACAGGATGCCGAATTGCTGGCCGTTCACCGAGACCTCGGCCAGGTTTTTTACGGTGCCGAGGTCCAGTTCCAGGCGTCGACGCGGGCGGAGGAGCCCGGCGTCGATGTCGAGGGTGGTTCGGTAGGTTGCGGTTCCGGAAAAGTGGGCGACGCCTGCGTCAGGGTGTTCGGACCACGACTGGAGTTTCGAGAGGGTGAGCAAGTCGGGCGCGCCGCGGTCCCGGGGAAATTGAAGCTCCCACGGCCCGTCCACGGCCACAGGCGGGGGGACGGTCGTGGCCACGGCCTTGGCCTGGCGGCCGCTCGCGAATCGGAGGGTTACGGTGCCGTTCTGACTCGCCTGTACGTTCAGGGTTCCGGACGCGGTTCGTTGAAAGCGAAACGACGAAGAGGGCGTGTCTACGGTGACCGGGATGACCTCGACCACAGGATCGGTTTGTGCCGCGCGCCGGAAGACGACAAACACCGACCCGCTCGGATCCAGGCGGAGCGGCACCTCCGTTCGCCCTCCGGCTTCGCGGAAGCGGACGGCACGTTCCCGACGCGCCGAGTCCGCCGACCACAGTTCCGGTTCACGGCCCTGGACGCGAAACGAAGCCAGAATTTCGCGAGCCACCGCGTCCTGATTCGACACAAAATAGACATCTGCGTCCCCGATCACCCGGTGGTGAAAGCGAATGCGGGCATCGCTTGGAATGTAACTAAAATCCGGAGACAACTCCAGCCGTTCGATCCACTCCGGGAGCGGGCGTGTAGGCTGGATCCGGCCTGAACCCCAGAGAGCCTCGGTCAGGGCGCGTAACTCGGCCTCACTCCCCGGAAAGTCGGTGAGGCCGGGCGTGCGGGTCGGGCGTGGGCCCATCATGGGCACGCCGGCGTCGGCCAGCAGCTTCAGTTTTTTCAGCACCGGCAGGCTCATGGAATCGGTTCCCTGCAGGACGAGGGTCCGATAGGACTTGCCATCGGGGAGCACGATGCGTCCGTCGCGGGCCTCCATGCGGCGAACAATGACCTCCGCGGAGCAGGCATCGAACTCGTAGCCGATCGGAAGCGATGGGAGCCTGAGATGCCCGCCGTACATGGACGAGGGCAGTGCCTCGCCGGGAAACAGACAGATGTCCGAGACGGTCAGTCCCTGTTGGAGCAGCGCCTGGCAGCGAGTGAGGTAGGCGATCCAAGCCCGGCTTTGCTCCCACCAGGTGATGTTGCGGTTGTAGTGGGTTCCCACTGCGGAAAGGGTGATCCCGGGCGCGCGGTCCAGCCACGGCTGGTGAACATAGGAGTGGATCTCGAACCGATTGATGCCCGCGCAGAATGCGGCGTCGCCGAGTGCCTTCATGCCAAACGGGTCAATTTCCCAGCGGTTGCCACCGCCAGAGCCACCGGTGAAGGCTTCGGCGCCGATTATGTTCTGTCCGTAGGTGTGACCAACGCTGGCGGCCAGCTTGGAGACCGAGTCGATTCCCTTTTCGATCCAGAATTCTCCGAGCGGCACGTGCGCACCACCGGCGTACTGCAGATCGTCAAACGGGCCGTTGCCGTAGGGCTCCACCTCAAGCCGCAGACCCTGGCGCTCGGCCATCCGGGCGAGATGTCCGGTGTAGCGCTCGGCGAAGAGGTCGGCCAGGGTCCGGCGGAAATCCCAGAGGAAGCGCTCGGTGATCGCGGGGGATGCCACCACGCGTCCGGCGAGGGTGGGCAGATAAGGGTGCAGCGAGTAACCCCGGCGCTGCTGAAATTCCTCCGGAAAACCTGCCGTCCAGTTTTGCGATCCGATCTCGTAGCTGTCCACCACCACGGTGCTGAGGGTGTTTCCCGCGAGTGAACCTGCGTCGGCGAGCACTGGGCCCATCATGCCGTTCCAATGGGCTTCGATGGCGCCGGTGCTGAGTTTGTCGCACTCCAGCCAGGCACCCTCGATTGAGGCGGGACGATGGATGAGCGCGTGCTCCAAGGGATCGATTTCCAAGTTGGGATTTGCTCCGACGGTCGGCGGCTGATTTGCCACCTGGCCCGTCGGGGCATGGCCGATGCGAAGGACGGTCCAGTTTCCGGGGGGGACCTCCCAGCGGAGTGTTCCCGATGCGTCGAGTTTGTCGGTCACGGTGATCATCTGTTCCGGGTTGATCACGTCCGCGACGGAATAGTCGGCGTCCAAGTCCCGGCTTCCGGCGCGCGAAGAGAAGGCCTTGGCGGCAAGGTTGTCGACGGTGCGACGTGGTGAGAGTTCCAAGTGTGACAGACGCAGTTGCCGGGGTTTGGGTTGAAGCTGGGTGAAGCTGATCCGGAAGCAGCGCGCGGTGACCGGCGGGAAGGAATGCAGCTGCACGCGCCCGCTCGGCGTGAGGGAGAAGGTATCCACCGGACGGTAGGTGGTTCCGTCGTCGGAGGCCTCAATGCGCCCCGAGCCGGACCGCACGCCGTATCCGAGCCTAAACGACAGTGTTTGGGCGCGGAAGGGCCGTTCGAAGGTGATGTCGACCTGGGAAGGGTTCTCCGGGGTGGGAAGAGGCAGGGTCAGTTCCGCTCCACCCGCCGCGGCCTGGGTTGCGCCGCGCACCATGAAGGTGGGGTCTTGATCGCGCATGGCGGTCTCTTCGCCCGCGGGGGTGGGGAACGCCACCACCGCAACGTCGCGGTAGCCCGTGCGCAGAGCGGTTTCCGGCGTTGGCAGCGCACCGGAGAATCGGGATGGTCCCTGCAGCTTCAATTCACGGGTGACGACCTCTTGCATTCCGCGCTCCGGACGGTTCCAGGTGCCGCCACTCGACGACCAGCCCGGAGCGTTGTGCAGTCCCAGTTGCAGGCCGAGGCGGTGGGCCTCCCGGGTGGCATGGGCGACCAGCTCCCGCCACGCCGGGCTCATCACTTGCACTGGACCGGGCGGAGCGCTGCCGTCGACGTTGAAGATGATGCCGCCTCCGAGTCCGACCCGCGCCATGGCCTCGAGGTCGGCGGTGATTCCCTCGCGCGTGATGTTTCCGTTCATCCAGTGCCACCACACCCAGGGGCGGGCGGCGGCGGGAGGCGCGTCAAAGGACCGCTCCAGCGGATCTTCGGCTGCAGCCAGGGCATTGGAGCCGAGGACCAGTGCCAGCAGCGCGTGGGAGGAACGGCGAAAGAAGGGAATCATGGCAACACCGTGCGGAAAGGGACGGCAGGCAGTCCCGCGAGGTTGAAAAGAGCGGTTTCGGGAGCGTTGCTCCAGGCGTAACGAACCTGGCGGGGCTCGGCGACGGAGGCGGCGAAGACCCTGACGAGGGAGCCCTCAACCCGAGCGGTGGCAGGGTGGAACACGCCATCGTCGCCCGCGACCTCAAAGCCCGGCAACGGCTGTTTCCGGACGACGAGCCCGCCGTCCGCGTGGGAAAACGACAACTGTGCTGCGTCTCCCTGACGCGTGGCGGACTGCAGCGTAGGACCGGAGGCTTCGCCGCCGAGTCCGTAGGTGTGGGCCTTGGCGAGACGGGCCAGCCTCCGGCCGACGTCCTGTTTGTTGCGCGGATGTACATTGTCCGGAGTTCCGATATCAAGGGTCACCGCCATGCCGGTGGCGGGCACCGCGAGCGTCCGAGTTTGCGCGTCTCGCAGCTCCGCAAATCCGGTCCGCGACTTGTCCATCGGGGCGGAGTAGGCGGACAATTGCACAAAATAGAACGGGGTGTCTCCCTGTCCAAAACGCTCGCGCCAGTCGAGAATGAGGGCGGGGAAGAGTGTCAGGTACTCTGCGGGACGACTGATGTTATGCTCACCCTGATACCAGAGGGTGCCTCGAATCGAGCAGGCGACGAGCGGCGCAATCATGCCGTTGAAAGCGCAGCCGGGTCGGTGTTGGGCGAGGATCTCGGCGGGATTCGAGGGACGCGCCCGCGAGAAGGGCTCGCCGCGTTCGCGGGCGAGCGTGCGGGCGCGGGTCCATTCGTCGAGCAACCGAGGATAGTCGGCCTGGCGGGCGTTCATCTCGGTGGATTCGGCCAGCCAGCGCTGTTTGATCGCGGGTCCGTGGGGGGTGCGGGCGATCGCCGTGGGAGGCAGAAACACCTCGATCATCTTTCCTCCCCAACTTGCGTTGATCAGTCCTACCGGCACGCCATCAAGTGCCTGGTGAACCTCGCGGGCAAAAAAGTATCCGACTCCCGTAAAGGAGCCGACCTGGTCGGGGAGGGCCGGCCGCCAGGCTCCGCGAACGTCGGCTTGAGGCGTCTCCGCGGCGAGTTTCGGCACCCGAAACTGCCGGATATTGGGAAAGCGGGCGGCGCTGACCTCCTCGTCGCCATGGTCCGATTGGGACACCATCCACTCCATGTTGGACTGGCCGGAACACAACCAGACCTCGCCGACCAGGACGTCACGCACGCGGACCTCGTTGCCCTGCGAACGGGCCGCCAGTTCGATGCCGCTACGGACGGTGCCGCTCGCCGGTAGTTCCAATCGCCAAGCACCATCGACGCCAGCCTGGGTGCGGCGGGTGGTGTCCTGCAGGCTGACGCTCACCTCGGCGCCTGGACTGGCCCAGCCCCAAACGCGAATCGGTTTGTCCCGTTGCAGCACGACTCCGTCGGTGAAGAGCCCGGACAGCCGCAGGGGTTCAGCGCGAAGGGCGACGACCGCGGCGAAGAGTAGAGGCAAGACGACGAGGCAACGGCCGACAGTCGACCGGAAGGTGCAGCGGGGGTGGTGCATCGAAGGGGCAGGCCGTGACACAGGGTGGAAAGCAGGAGGAGGACAATCCGACCCGGTTCTCAAAATGTTTCCAAAAGTTAGATAAATCCAGCTCGCACCGCTTTTGCCCTTGCTGGTTTCCCCGGGGTTCCGTGGCGTCGTGCGGCTCGCCTCACCCCATGCCCCGTCTCCCTCGTTTCACGACCGCTGGTTCCTACCGCTGGTGGGTGCTGGCGCTGTTGTTTGGAGCCTCGTTCCTCAACTACTTTGACCGGCAGACGGTTTCGGTCCTGAAGACCACCCTGAAGGCGGAGTATGGTCTGGACGACGCGGCGTATGCGCTGCTGGTGAATGTGTTTACGGGGTGTTATGCGGCGGCCTACATCGGGAGCGGCTGGCTGGTGGATCGGATGGGTCCCCGTCACGCCCTGGCGTTGTTTGCGTCCGTGTGGTCACTGGCGACGGTGGCCTGCGGGGCGGCGGCGACGTTTCTCCAGCTCGTGCTGATGCGCGGCCTGCTTGGCCTTGCTGAACCAGGAAATCACCCGGTGGCGATTCGGGTGGCGACGGCGTGGGCACCGGCCCGACGCCGGGGACTGTTCATGAGTTTGTGCGGGTTTGGTTCCAGTGTGGGAGCGGTGGCGGCGCCGCCGATCATCGCCTTCTTGGCGCTGGTGTATCACTGGCGCGTCGCCTTCGTGGTGCCGGGCTTGGTGGGTCTCCTCCTCGCGGCGGTATGGTGGCTGACGTATCGGGATCCGGCGCCACTTGAAACGGCGGGCAAGTCGAAGGGGGCGGTGGTGACGTCCCTGCGGTGGGCGGCGCTTTGGCGTCACCCGGCGGTCTGGGGAATCGTCCTGTGCCGACTGATCAGCGATCCCGTGTGGTACTTCTGTCTCTTTTGGCTGCCCGGCTATCTCCAGGAACAAAAAGGCGCCACCATGGCGGATCTCGGCTGGCTTGGCTGGCTGCCCTTTCTGGCGGCCAATGTGGGGGCCCTGGCCATGGCGGCCCTGTCCGACCGGCTGGCGAATGGCTCCGCCGATCCGCTCGCTGCACGCAAACGCCTGCTCCTCCTCGTTTCGATGGCGGGTCCGATTTGCATGGCGGTGCCGCAGGCACCCAACCTGATCACGACTCTGGCATTGTTCTGCGTCATTGCGATCGTCTGCAACTCCTGGCTCTCCACGCTCGCGCCGATCATTGCCGAGGTGTTTCCGCTGGGCAATGTGGCCAGCGTCTGGGGCATCGCCGGCGCGTTTGGCGCCACCGGTGCGATGGTGTTCAACTACGTGATCGGTCACGCGGCTGAAACCATCGGGCTAACGACGCTGTTCGTCATCATGGGCGTGCTCCATCCCTGCGCGGCGGTGTTGCTGCATCTCCTCGTGCGGCGGCGGGCGACGGATCCACGCCCGGAGGTGCAGGCTCAAAATGCCTAAGTTTTCGTCCAGGGAGGGGACTGGTTCGCGATTGCTGGCCACGGTGCCGACCACTGAACTGGCGGCAGAAACCGCCATGGAAGCCGCTCCGTCGCCTCCCTCGTCTGGTCGTGCCGCCGTCTGGTCGCGTCGCCAGTTTCTCCGCACCGCCGCACTCGGCGGAGCACTGATGGGCACGGGTGCGGCGAACGCTCCCCGTCAGGGCCCGCCACCGCCGGGCGCACCTCTTGATGCGGCGACGTTGAAGCGCATTGCCGCGGCTCGTCCGCTCCGGGGTGGTCTCATCCCGGTCGATCTCTCGCGACGCCTGGCGACCGCCCATGTGAGTGGGCGTTATCATTTCACTGCGAAACCATTCCTGCAGGAGGGAGCCGAGCGGGTGCACGCGCTCGGACTGGGTGGGATCAAGCTCTGGTTTGATGCGATTGAGCGCGCCTACCGCTTCAACTCGGACTGGCGCCTTCCGGCGGACGCCAGCTACGTCGATTTGGCCCGGCACGCCTACTTTCGCGCCGCGTTTGAGGTGCCGTTCAGTGTGATCGCACTCGAGCTCTATGATGTCCCCTTGCCCGGGCGGAGAAAGCCCAAGGGTCACATGATTGATCCCGACTCGGATTTTCGGGCTGACGAATCACAAACCTACGACCTGGCCTGTCACCTGTTGCGCACCTATCGCGACCGTGACGTCACGTTTCTGCTGCAGAACTGGGAAGGCGACTGGATGTTTCGGGGCGGAACCAGCAATGACTGGCTGAAGGGATCGTATCCGGACCTGGAGCGTCGCATCGATGCGTTTGTCCGGTGGTTCACGGCGCGGCAGCGCGGGGTCGAGCGAGCGCGGGCGGAGGCAGTGTCGGGACGTTGCCGGGTGTTTCACGCAGTGGAGGTCAATCGCGTGTTTGATCTCAAGGCGGGGCATCCCACCGTCACCTCGCACGTGCTGCCCAACCTGCGACCGGACTTCATTTCGTGGTCGTGTTATGACGGATTGCGGACCGACAAGCGCGATGGCGACCTGACGGGTCAGGCCATGACCGAGGGTTTGAACCTTATCCAGCACTACGCCCGCACCGTTCAGGTCGATGCGGAAGGACGGCCGGCGGTTTTCATTGGCGAGATTGGATTTCCAGAGCAGGTGGTCCCGGCCGCCGCCGTGGTCGACATGATGGATGGCGCGATGGGCGCCCTCCTGGATCGGCAGATTCCCTACATCTTTCATTGGGAGCTCTATTGCAACGAACGCCGCGACGGAGCCCGCGTTCCGGTCACCGGCGCGGAGCGTGCTGATGAGCTGCGCGGATTCTGGCTGGTGCGGCCCGATGGCACGCTCGGACACACCGCAGAGTACCTGCGCAGCCTGCTGGCCCATGCCGGACGGCGACTGCCGATCCGAGCCGGGTGAGGTTTGCTCGAACTAGCGAGGGACGGGAGGCGGAGCCTCAGGTTCGTAGGCGTCCGTTTCTCCCTCGGCGGGTTGCCACGCGAGGACCTGGCCGGCCCGGGTGAGCTCCCGCTGCAATTCGGAGTAGGGCACGTGCTGAACCGCACACCCGCGTCGCAGCGCCAGACTGGCGGCAATGGCGGAGGATTGACCTAGAATCATGAATACAGGTTCCATCCGCACCGATCCGTAGGCAATGTGGGAAGAGGACAGGCAGACCGGAACGAGAAGATTTTCCGCCTCGGACGCGCGTGGCACGATCGCTCGGAAACTGATCGGGTAGGGGGCGAAACCGCTGACCTGAACGTCCCCCTCGTTGACGACGCGCCCCTCGTTGACGACGCGCTGGCAATTGTGGGAGTCCATCCCATACGCACCCATCCCGACGCCATCGGCGGCCCGCCGGCGGCCCAGACAATCATGCTCGGTGATGACATAGTCAGAGACCATGCGTCTGGCCTCACGGATGTACAGTTGCGGGGGCCATCCCCCGGTGGGCAAAAACTCGTCGCGAGGCAGCCCCCACGTTCGCAGGCTGCGTTGGAGCCCGACCGGCACGCGGGGATCCGTGGCGAGAAACCACAGCAGTCCCTGTTGCCAACGGACGTGCGACTGAAAGATTTTCTCGCGCTCCGGCCAGGTGGCGGTGGCGAAGGTCCAGCTGCCTCCGATGAAATCGGTGGAGACAGCGCCATGGTTGTTGACGTCGGCCTTCCCTCCCCGGATCCGGTCGAATTTGTGAAACAGGTTGCGCCAGCCACCCCGAAAGTAGCGCGCGAGCAGTTCATACTGAAGCGGGTCGTATCCCGGCGGCTGGAGGAAGGGAAGCCGATCGACGGCCTGGGTCAGGCAGAGCCGGAAGTTATAGGCCTGAAGTTTCTGGTCGCCGCTGCCAATCGGCGCCAGCGGCTCTGGATTGATTCCGGGCAGCAGGCCACTGGCGGGATCGCCTTCGATCCGGTAGGGATCGACCGCCGATTCAAACTGGTGGGTGGCGTGGATCTGTACGCCGTTATAGCTTTCCCCGTAGACTTCATTGCCTTCGCGGCCGACGTGAAAACCCACGCCGGCCAGGGCCATGAGGTCTCCTTCGTAGGACGCGTCGATGAACTGGCGCGCAACGATCGTCAGACCACTCTCGCAGTGCAAGGCGTGCAGCCGTGTCCCTTGTCTCGTCACGGCGACAGGGTATTCGCGGAATAACACCGCCACGCCCGCCTCGGACAACATGCGCGCAAAAACGGACTCGGCGACGTGAGGTTCGAACCGCCAATCCTCGTCCCGTCCATAGTGGGCGCCGACCCTTCGGTAGAACTCGCGCGCCAGTCCGCCGATCACGTGTTTGTTGCCGATGTCGGTGTTGCTCAAGCCACCCGCGGAGAGCCCGCCGAGACTGCGGGCGTTTACGACGACCACCGTGCTCAAGCCGTGGCGCCTGGCTTCGACCGCGGCGGTGATGGCGGCGGGACTCTGTCCGTAGCAGCAGAGATCGACGGTCTGCTCCTGCGGCGAAGCAAGTTTTGGGGCGGGCGAATAGTAGTGAAGATGGCTCATGCGGCGCAGCGCGAAGTGCGAGGAGCGTCGGGTTCAGGAACTCAGCCGTCGAACCAGCGACGCATAAAGGGCGCCGAGCGCGCGAGTTTGCGGCATTCTCAACACGTCTTGCCGGCGGTCTTGTTCAATGCGCGTCCCCACGGCGCCGACGGAGCGTCGCCCTCCAGGTCGCGTTGTCGTTTTGATCAATTTATCGGACGCGGGGCTAGAACCTCACCATGACCGAACCCATCGCGCTGAACGGCTCGCTGAGTGCGGTGTAGCTGGCGTAGTATTCCTCGTCGGTGAGGTTCTGGAGTGCGAGTGAGAATGAGGTGCTGTATCCGAAGATCTTGCGAGCGTAGGTGAGATTGGCGTCAACCCGTGTGTAGGCCGGCGACCGGAAGGCGGGGATGTTGGCCAGATTGGGATTGCCGCGACGCTCCCCTACGTAGACGACACCCACGCCAATGCCGGCTCCCTTGAGCAGGCCCTGCTGGAAGCTGTAGCGATTCCACAGATTCGCCTGATAGTGGGCGACATTCGGGGGTGTCTGACCCACGTTCTGCGGACGGGTGGGGTCCTTGACCGTCTTGACGTCGATGTTGGCGAAACTCAGCACCGTCTGCCACGGCTTGAGCGGCCGGGCGATGATGCTCAGTTCGACGCCCTTCGACTTGTCGAGACCGGATGCGATGTTGAAACCGGCGTGATCCGGATCGGGCTGCAGCACGTTGGATCGCTCGATCTCGAAGAGGACGAGCGAACCGGAAAGCCGGCCTTCAATGACATCGAATTTTGAGCCGATGTCCCAGCCTTTGCCGGTCACGGGTTCAAACAGATTTCCGGCGAAGTCCGTCGCAGTCTGGGGGCTGAAGGACTCGGCGTAGCTGACAAACGCCGTCAGCCGGGGCGCTACGCGATATGAGGCGCCGTAGCTTCCCACATTCGCATCCTGCGAACTGACATTCACAGTCCGGGCGAGCTTGTTTTCGTTGTTCTGGTAGAACGTATTGTATCGAAACCCCTGCAGCAGAAGGAGGCGGCTGTCGAGGAGCTGGACAATGTTGCTCATGGTGTAGCCGCGCTGGATCGAATCGAGCATCGTGTCGGTCATCTTCGTGGTGTACAGCGCACGCGGGCCGACCGCGTAGCTTGCGTAGGTGGCGGTGTCGACGTTGATGACTGCGGGATTGGTGGGGCGGCGCCATTGTTCATTGCGCTGGTCGACCACACCGAGGTACTCGAAGCCGAAGAAGAACTTGTGTTTGATCTTCCCATACTTGAGGTCGCCCAGGATGCTGGCCTGCACGATGAAGTTGTCATTGCTCGTGTCCTGCCAGGTCGGCACGCGCTGGACCGTGCGGGCTCCGGTGGTGGCGTTGACCGTGAGGGCATTTGAACCCCCCATGGTGATGCGGTCCTGGATCTGCCCGCGGTAATAGGCTCCGGTGCGAACCACCCAGTTGTCGCCGAGCTTCTGGGTCAGATCGATGCTCATCTGTTTCTGGGTGAGGAACGAGTTCGAATCGTAGCCGGCGCGATTGAAGTCCTTGCGCACGGTGTCGACGATCATGGTCTGCGCCGTGTTAAAGTAGATGGGTGGCTGGGCCTGGATGCCTTCGGTTTCGAGCCACTGCAGGTCGAAGAAGATCTGGGTCGTCTTCGTTGCGTCAAACTGGATGGCTCCTCCGTAGACCTTGCGCTCGCGTCCGGCGAACTCGTACTGGCTGCCATAGTCCTCGTAGGCGGTGCCGATGAGGAAGCGCAGTTTCTTCGCCGCGTCGACGGGTGCCGAATAGAACAGCTCGGCGCGCGTGCGATCATAGGAGCCGTGACGGACCCGGGCATAACCGCCCGCCTTCGCGGAGGGGCGCTTGCTAATCATGTTCATGGTCCCGCCCGGATCAATCGTGCCGGAGAAGGTCGAGGACGGGCCCTTGATGATCTCGACGCGGTCGATGAACATCGTGTCCGCCACGCCGAACGAGCGATACCCGTTACGATAGCTGGTGAATGACTGAAATCCGCGGTTGTAGAAATTGTTTCCCGTCACGTCCTCGGGGGTGGCAGTGCCGTTGTCGGACAGGCTGCCCGAATACTTCAGCGCTTCGCCGATCTCCTTGGCGCCGATGTCCTCGATGAACTCGGCGGTGATGACGTCGATCGCGCGGGGAAGATCGAGCAGCGAGGTGTTGAATCGGGTCCCGGAGATGGCGTTGGCGGCCTTGTAGCCGTCGTCGCCGCTCGCGTTCACTTCGTAGGGTGAGAGGGTGACGATGTCCTCGTCTCCACCTTCACGGGGTACGGGTGGCACTCCGGACGACTGGGCTCGGGACACCGACGCGGCGAGGAACAGACCCGCAAGGAGCGGGCCGAAGCGGGTGAGAAGGGGTGAAAGTCGGGGCAGTGTCATGGCAGGGAGGTGTTGGACGCCGGGTCAGGGAGCCCGGCGGGGGCGTGGGAAAAACGTGGTGGAACGGCCCGGCAGCAGGCAATACGGGGTGCTGCGGCGAACGGGGATTAAACTTTGGAAAATCGGAAATGGCCCGGGGTTGCGGTCACTCGCTCGGCGCGGGTTTGGAGGCCGGAGATTTCCATTCCAGTACCTGACGATCGGCGGCGAGCTGTCGCTGCAGGACAGCATAGGGCAGGTTCTGCACCGTCGTCTGGTGGTCGATGGCGAGCGCGGCCGCGGCCCCCGCGGCGTGGCCCAGCATCATGAACACGGGTTCCATGCGGGTGGGACCATAAGCGGCATGGGATGCCGACAGGCACATGGGCACGAGGAGATTGGTGCACTCCGAAGCCTTGGGCCGAATAGCGCGGTAACTGATGGGGAACACGCCGGTGCGCACGTAGAACCCCTTTTCCCGGCAGAGCCGTCCCTGTTCATCCACGTAGTAGGTCACCCCGTGCGAGTCGGAGTGATAGGAAGCGAGGGCAACCGGATCTTCGGCTTTGCGTGCGCCGGTCGCGTCGTGCTCCGTCATGACGTAGTCACTGACCATGCGCCGGGCCTCGCGCACGTAGAGCTGAAAGGGCCAGTGGTCGTTGTCGGTGAATTCGTCCTTGGGCAGACCCCACTTCTGCATCTCCTGGCGCACGGGTTCCGGACACCGTTCATCGTAGGCGAGAAACCACAGCAGTCCCTGAATGTAGGTCTTGTGCTGCTGCCAGCGCTTCTCCCGCAGGGCGTAGTCACCGTCGGCCCAGTCCCAGCTCATGCCCAGGTAGTCGCTGCCAAACTCGCTGCCGATGTTGGAGTCGGTCTTGCCGTTCGGCATTTTGTGAAAACTGATCCCGAGGTTGCGGTTTTCACCCGCAAGTGCCGTGTCACCCACGCGCGAAGGGCCGGGCCGCACATTCTTCAGGGTACGTATCCAGCGGGCCAGCGCCTCATATTCGAGCGGGTTGAAGTCGGCGGGTTTGACCAGCGGGAGGCGGTTTTCAGGCACGTTGGTGAGGCAGACCCGAAAGTTGTAGGCCTGCTGGCGGAAGTCCGGATCGCCTGGTTTGCCGGGAGGTTTGGGTTCGACGTGGGGCAGCAGTCCGCTCTTTGGATCGCCCTCGACCACGTAAGGACTGACGTGGGTGAACACAGCGGGTCCGCTGGGGAGGATGCCGTTGAGGGTTTCTCCGTACTTGGCGTTGCCCTCGCGACCGGTGGCGTAGGACACGCCAGCCTTGGCCATAACGTCGCCCTCATAGGTGGCGTCGATGAACTGCCGGGCCGAAAAGACTCGCCCGCTTTCCATGCGCAGGGAGAGAATGCGGGTGCCTTCCTTGGCCACGCCGCGCTGCAAGTCCAGCCGTTCGCCCAGAACCAGCCTGACGCCCGACTCCTGCAACCAGGCTTTAAATACGGTTTCGGCCGCGTGGGGTTCGAAGAGGAACTGGATCTTTTGCTCCTCGGTGCGTTTGCCATCGACGCCCCAGTGCGCTGGCATCCAGTCGAGGTACTCCCTGCGGGTGCCGAATTTCCAGGCTTCGGGACGGGTGTAGTGGGTGTAGATCCGCTCGTAGAATTCGCGGGAGAGACCTCCGATCGTGCCTTTCACGCCGGTGTCGGTCATGCCGAGTCCCCCGGCGGTGAGGCCGCCGATGTGGCGGCCGGGTTCGACCACCACCACCGACTTGCCGAGGCGCGCGGCCTTGACCGCGGCAACCACGCCTGAGGCGCTTCCTCCGTAGACGAGGATGTCCGTGCCTGGTTCATCGGCGACGAGTCGGGAGAGCGAGCCGCCGAGGGCGAGAAGGGAGCAGAGCAGACGGCCGCGCAGGGGCGTTCGCCGGAGACGAGGGAGGGGGTGGTTCATGGGGAAAGGGTGGGGAGGACGCGGGAGGAGAAAGTGCCAACCGGGAGGAAGCCCAGGTGCTCCACCTCACCCCCGGGTCGCGGCAGGGTGGCCGGGAGGGCCCGGCAGAGATTGCCCCTGCCTTCGTTGGTCCAGGCGTATCGCACCTCGGCGGGGTGGGCCACCTCCCGCGAGGCCGCCCACAGCGAGTCGCCCTCAAGCCAGACCTGCTCCGCCGGATGGGCCACTCCGTCCGCTCCGAGGAGTTCGACTCCGGCGACAGGTTTTCCGTCAGAGGTGGCGAGTCCGACTCCGCCCGTGTTGAACCGTACCTGGACGCGTCCTGCATCGTCTCTCAAAGCGGACAAAAGTCGCGGGCTTTCGGGCAGGTCGCGAAATCCGTAGGCCAGTTTGAGTGCCGCGAGCGCGAGACGGGCCCCAAGGCGATCCTTGGTGCGCGGGTGGATCTCCAGATCGGAGTTGCGGGGCGTGAGCACGGTGGACCCGAGGTCGAGCGCCGTCACCATTGCGGTGTGAGGCTCGTCCTGAACGGCCGCCTGCGCCACGCGCAATCGGGGCCAGAGCGGCCCGTCCGGGCCTTTGCCTGGGCGGGGCAGGCCGGGGAGCTGGACCCAGATGAAGGGAAGCGTTTCGTCGGCCCACCGGGCGCGCCAGTCACGAATGAGCGCACGCAGCTCGTTCGCGTAGTATTCGTGGTCAGCAGTGTTGTTCTCTCCCTGATACCAGAGGAACCCGCGGATTGGAAACCGGCGCCAGGGGTGGATCATTGCGTGGAAGGCAGATGACGGCACGTGGGCTTCGAGGCGGGCCGCCGCGGGAGTGTCGCCCGCGGCCCGCGCCCGGGCCTGGCCGGTGGTGACAAAGGCGCGACGTTTGGCGACGATGGCGGAAAAGGCGGGGGAGGCGAGCGCCTCCGGGCTCATCCAGGTCTCTATGTAGGTGCCGCCCCACGACGCGCGGATCAGGCCGATGGGGACATCTTCGCCTCGTGCAAGCAGCGCCCGACGGCAGCTCCGGGCAAACGCGTATCCAGCGGCGGTAAAGGCTCCGACCTGGGGACCGTCGGAGCGCTGCCACCGGTTCTCCGTCCAGACATCCCGATCCAGGTCGGAGGACAGTTCATTGAGTGCAACGGGGCTGGTGGTGCGTTCAACGCCGAAGTGCCGGATGGAGCCATCGGTGAGTTCGTCGTAGTCGGGCAGTCGAAAGCCTCCGGCCTCACCGGTATGCTTGAAGGGTCTGTCCGGATCCCGGCTCGCGTGGTGGGCCAGGGTCATGTTCATGTTGGACTGACCGCCGCAGAACCAAACATCGCCGACCAGCACATCGCGAAATACGAGCGTGGAGCTGCCGTCGCTGATGCGCAGTTCCAGTGGCCGGGTTTCGGGGTGTGCGAGGGGAGCCAGTAGGGCGAGCCAGTGACCCTGCGCATCAGCGGTCCCGTGGGTTTGTGCCACGTGCGATCCGTCGGCGCGACGCAGGTCGACCGCCACGTGGGCACCAGGCGCGGCCCGCGAACCCGAAATCGGCAGGGGCTGGCCGCGTTGCAGGACCATATGGTCTCCGAAGAGACGCGACGCCTCCAAAGCGTCGAGGCGGCTGAGTCCCGCCAATCCTGCGGCTGCGGCGAGCGTGGCTCGGACGAACACGAGCCAAGACGGCAGTCGAGATGCGAGGACGGGGTGATCCATGGGGCAGCGTGGTCACACTGCTTTACCCCGGTTCGGCCCGGCAATGGCAAGCAGTACGGAAAACTGAGCATCGATTTAGGATTTGGGCGCGATGCCGACCCGGAGAAGAGGGGCTCAGGCGGGCTGGGAGCCCACCCGAGCCCCTTGTCCCTCTCCGCTCAGAGGTGGGGGGCGCGCAGGATCTGGGTACGGAAACTGCGCGGGGACAGGCCGAAGTGAGTTTTAAACCAGGCCGAAAAATCCGAGAGCCGGCGAAAGCCGAGGCTGAAGGCCACCTCCTTGATCGGCACCGCGGATCCGGCCAGCATTTCGCGACAGTAGGTACGGCGGCGCTGGTCGAAGTACTGTTTCGGAGTTTCGCCCAGTTCATGACGAAACAGCCGGACAAACTGGCTGACACCCAACCCGGCCTCCTGGGCGAGGCGTTGTTCCCGCAATCGCTCCGCGAGGGGGACGGCATCAAGCTTCTGCAGGGCGGCCACGACCCGCTCGTCGTGCACACCGATGCGGGCTGGCTTGATTCCGAGACTGCAGAGAATGGTGTACAGCTGTCCGAGCCAGCGCATGAACATGAGGTTGATCACCGTGTAGCGCTCGAACGGCACCGCCTCCTGGGCGAGTTGAGTCGGGTCGGACGGGATGATCGGACGGGTGCTGCGCAGAAGGTCGCGCGCCAGCCTCTCCAGTCGCGGATAATCTGCGGCGGGAAACGTGACACTCAACCCCCGGTCAAACAGGGCCTTGCCGTCCGGCCAGGCCGCCCGGAACCGCACCGAGAGGATCTCGGCATCCCGACTGAACTCCTGATAACGGTAACCGGGCCATGGGATCATCCAGTCGCCTGCGTTGGCCACGACCGTCTTGGTTTCCTGACGCAGCAACACCGTACCCTGCTTGATCAGCCAGGCTCCCATGTGGTCAGGACTGTAGTTGCCCCGCTGATTCTTGATGGGGACCGGACCCTCGTAGATCCACGAGAGATTGGTGCGCAAATTGATCCACTCGCGCCAGCGCACGGGGGGTTCTTTCGAGGCAAGGGGAGACTCGGGCTTCAAAGGGGTCTTCGAGCCTGCACAAATTTCCTAACTGTTGGCAAGCGCCGGCGCGGACCGATGTACGACCGGAGCCGTCATCCGCCATGCCGCAACCCTTCAGACGAGAGACCATGTGTTCGGAGATCGTGGGACGAAGCGAAACGAATCCGGTGGGAGAGAAGCGCGGGGCAAGGTGCTGCTGAGGGAGTGGCGCCGTCTCCCTGTTCCGATCTCTTCGGCCAGGGAATGGCAACTGCGTCAGTCGCCTAGGGTGGATTCCCGTGGTGCGGTACCGCGAAGTTTTGGGGGATTGTGACGATGTGAGGGGCACTCGCCATGCATGCCGTTGCCACACCACCTCCGGTGAACCTGTTGGCACTGACTGCGGCTGAAAAACGGGAGCTCTATCGGGCACTCGCGGAGGCGTTTTCGGTGGCGGCGGCAATTTCGTGGGATGAGACCGAGTTGCATGCCTCCGCGCCCCACGATGAGGCCTGGGCCGATCACGAGGCGTTCTTCACGATTCACTACTCGGAACGTGTCGAACTGGTGGAAGACGCGGACCGCAGCACCCTGCTGCGTCACCTCGGAGAGCTGCGCGGTCTTTATCATCTCGTCTATTTTCATCGGGCCGCGGTTGCAGCGACGATTATTGAATCCCATCCGGAGGTGCTCCTGCCTGATGGGGCTGGAGACGGACGGGTGGTGATTGCCGCCGTGGCGTTGCGCTATCGCGTGGTGCTGGCGTGAGTCGACGGAAGTCCCAAAGCTTGCCTCAAACCAGGCTCGCGGGTTGGTTGGAGAGGAACGTCGCGGAAGCCGCGATCTCCGCCCGCCACCGCCATGAAATCCATCCCATCCGTGCCGAGCGAATCCCGTCGCCGGATCGAGGTGCGTCCGGATCAGACGATTGCCCTGGGTCCGCGGGCGGAAGCACCGGTTGAGGTGTTCTCAACGCCGTCGTTGATCCTCCTGCTCGAGCTGGCCGCGAAGGACCTGCTCGCGCCGCACCTTGAGGCGGAGGAAGACTCCGTCGGGGTCAGCGTGGAGATCAAGCACACGGCGCCCACGCCACGCGGGGGATGGGTCGAGGCGACGGCCCGGCTGGTGGCGGTGCAAGGGCGGCAGTTCGACTTTGAACTCGTGGCGGTCGATGCCGCGGGTGAAATCGGGACGGGCCGCCATCGGCGCGCGGTGGTGTCGCTCCCCAAATTCAAGGACGCCCTCGGCAAACGAACGAGTCTGCGGACAGAGGGCCTGATTTTGACTTTGCCCGCCGTGCCTACCACCGTTGCGGTTCGGGGCGGCGTGGCGGCCGGTGTGGCGCGTCTGTCGTTGAACCGTCCGGGAAGCTTGAATGCGATGGACCGGACCATGACGGGCGACCTGGAGGCCTGGCTTGCTTACCTTGAGCATCCCGCCTGTCCGGTTCGCGCGGTGGTCGTGACCGGAGAAGGACGCGCGTTTTGCGCCGGAGAGGACATCAAGGAAAATGCCTCGCTCGACGCGGACGCCAGCATTGCCCTGGCCGGACGCCGGGGACAGGTCTGCCGACGCCTGGCGGCCCTACCGCACCCCGTCGTCGCGCAGGTGCAAGGCCCGTGCTTCGGGGGTGGGCTAATGCTTGCGTTGGCCGCCGACCTGGTGGTGGCGAGTCACTCCGCCACCTTTGGCCTTCCTGAAGTCAAACTCGGTTGGCCCCCTGCCTACACGCTCGATGCCGTGGTGGCGCGGGTGGGGAGGTCGGGGGCCCGGCGATTGGCGCTGCAAGGGGAAACCTGGACCGCGGCCCAGGCGCTGGAACTAGGACTTGTGGATCGTGCGGTGGCGGAGAACCAGCTCCCGAGCGAGGGCGAACGCGCAGTCACTGATTTCCTCCGACTGCCGGCCCGGGCCCTCGCGGAAACGAAACGGTTGCTGGCTGACTTGGGTCCTGCGGGATCCAGCGGCGATCTGGGACGCACGCTCGACGCCTATGCCCGTTGCCGCCGACATCCCGAGGCCGCCGCCGGGATGCGGGCGTTTCTCGAGGGGCGGAACCGGTAGTCACCTGCACCGCCCCGGGCGGGAACTTGTCGGCGAATCGTCGTTGTCCCGCGCCGGGGACTTTTGATTCGCAGCCCGCTACGCTTTTGGCAGGGAACGCAGGAGACGAAAGGCCCAGACACCGAGGCCGAGGGCGAGCAGGGTGAGGCCGATGTACCAGGGATCCGTGGCCAGGCTGCGCGCCTCGGCAATCATGCGCCAGACATGGGCGGCGGTGATGAGCAGAAAGAGACTACCGGTGGTGACGAGGTAAGCTTTCATCCTAAATTCCTCAGTTGGAGCGATTCGACCTGTGGGTGAACCACAATGGACCCCGATGAATGCGGATACGAGGCACATGTGGATTGAGAGGGAGGTGGGCAGGCCTGCGGGCCCCTCAGGGTGAGCTGTCCGTGAGCCAGCGCAGGATTCGCCGGCCGAGCGAGGGAGTTTCGGGCGGCGGCGTGGGGGGATGTTGCAGTCGGTACTCGTGTCGCTTCGCCTCGGTGATTGCGTGCAGCGTCTTTTCCATGGCGGCGAGAGGTCTTGGTGGCAGGGCGAGATCCACGACGGTGAAGGTCGAGGCTGCTGTATCCACCGTTACCTGCAGTTGCGCCGGACCGAAGGGGTCCTGAACCCGGATGGAAAAGCCAGCGGGGGTGAAGGAGTGCACGGAGCCGTCGAGGCAGGATCGCCAGAGGTCTATGATGATTTTGCCCGTGCTGATTTCGATCACGCGCGGAGACACGATCAAGGGTGAGCGCTCGCCGTCCATGTAGTCGTAGACGATGCGCCAGCGCCCGTCCGGCGACCGTTCCTCCCGGGAATACGGGGAGCCCGGAGGCGTGGAGTCACTCGTGGTTTCGTGGGGCATTCACCGGGGTTTGGAAGCTCAGGCCAGGAGTGAGGACAGGACGTTACCGTGCACGTCGGTGAGCCGAAAGTCGCGGCCTTGAAAGCGAAAGGTGAGCTTTTTGTGGTCCAGGCCCAGGAGGTGGAGGACGGTGGCGTGCAGATCGTGCACGTGGGCGCGCTCGCTGATGGCGTTGAACCCCAGCTCATCGGTTTCACCTATGATTGTTCCGGCCTTGGTGCCGCCGCCGGCGAACCACATGGTGAAGGCGTCGATGTGATGGTTCCGGCCGGTGGTGTCGCGGTTTTCCCCCATGGGCGTGCGCCCAAATTCGCCGCCCCAGATCACCAGGGTGTCCTTGAGCATGCCACGCTCCTTCAGGTCGGTCACCAGCGCGGCCTGGGCCTGGTCGACCTCGCGGCAGCGCGCCTCGAAGTCGGACTCGAGGTTTTCGCCGGGGCCGCCATGGCTGTCCCAATTGGTGTGATACAACTGCACGAACCGCGAACCGCGCTCGACCAGTCGGCGGGCAATGAGGCAGTTGCGGGCAAATGATGGCGTCCCCTTTTCCACCCCGTAACGCTGGAGCGTGGCCGGGCTCTCGCGGCTGAGGTCGACCAGCTCCGGGGCGCTGGCTTGCATGCGGCTGGCCATTTCATAGGCGGCGATGCGCGTGTGGATTTCGGCGTCGCCGGTGGCTACGGCCTGCTGGAGGTTGAGGTCGCGCAATGCATCGAGCGTCTGACGCTGGCGCAGGGCGGAGATGCCGGCGGGGTTGGTCAGGTTGAGGATCGGGTCGCCTTGTCCCCGGAAGGGCACGCCCTGGTACGTGGTGGGCAGGAACCCGGTCCCCCAATTGACCGCCCCGCCGCGTGGGCCGCGCGGTCCCGATTGCAGGACGACGAAGCCCGGCAGGTTGTTCGCCTCGCTGCCGAGCCCATAGGTCACCCAGGCCCCCATGCTCGGACGTCCGAACTGCCCGGAGCCGGTGTTCATGAAGAGCTTCGCCGGCGCATGATTGAACAGGTCGGCGGCGCACGACTGGACGATCGTGAGGTCGTCGACGATGCGCGCGGTGTGGGGAAACAGATCGGACACCCACGCGCCGCTGCGTCCATGGCGGGCAAACGTGCGGCGGGTCCCGAGCAGCTGGGTGCCATGGCTCGTGCCCATGAAGGCGAAGCGCTTGCCCTCGATCAGTGACGGCGGCACGGGTTTGCCATTCAGTTCGATCAGCCGCGGCTTGTAGTCAAAAAGGTCGAGCTGGCTCGGACCGCCGGCCATGAAGAGGTAGATGACATTCTTCGCCCGGGGTGCGAAGTGCGGGGCCTTGGGTGCGAGAGGATCGGCCAGGGGGGCCGTGGCGCCATTCAGGCGGCGCTCGCCGAGCAGGGAGGCGAAGGCGATGCCTCCGAGTCCCAGGGCACAGCGGCTGAAGAAGTGGCGTCGGGTGACCTGCGTCAGGTGAAGCGCCGGATCGATGGAGAGCGGGGGCGGCATGGTCAGGCGCGGGTGATGGTTTCGTCGAGATTGAGCAACACCCGGGCCACCGCAATCCAGGCTTCGCGGGCGCTGCCGGCGGGTTCGCCGGCTTGGGGTGACTGGATCTGAAGAAGGAGATCAAGCAGCCGGGAGCGTTCGGTGGCCGTGGGCGGGCGGGAGAGACAGAGCCGGAACGCGAGGTCCAGTCGTCCCGCGTCATCGGTCCCGCCCTCCTGCAGCACGCGCGCGGCGAGGGCTTCGGCAAATTCGATGAACTGCTGGTCGTTCAGGAGGGTGAGCGCCTGCAGGGGTGTATTGGAACGGATGCGACGCGTGCAGGCGCTGAAGGCGTCGGGCGCGTCAAAGACCGCGGCGGCCGGATGGGGCGTGGCCCGCCAGAAATGCGTGTAGAGCCCGCGCCGGTGGCGGTCGTCCCCGTTGCTGGGGATCCAGGCCCGCCGGGACTGACCGAGGTTCATGACACCGTCGGGCTGCGGTGGAAACACCGGAGGCCCTCCCAGCCTCGGGGCGAGCAGGCCGCTGGCGACGAGGGCAACGTCCCGGACCAACTCGGCGTCGAGCCGCAACCGGGCCTGTCGCGAAAGCAGGTGGTTGAGCGGGTCGCTGAGTTCCAGGTCCGGGCGGGCGAGGGACTGCTGCCGGTAGGTGGCCGAGGTGACGATCAGGCGGTGCAGCGCCTTCATGCTCCACCCGCGGGCGGCGAATTCCGTGGCCAGCCAGTCGAGCAGTTCCGGATGGCTGGGGGCCGAGCCCTGCGAGCCAAAGTCGTTCTCGGTTTCGACCAGGCCCCGGCCGAAGTAGACCTGCCAGATCCGGTTGACCATGACTCGCGCGGTCAGGGGCTGGTCGGGTTGGAAGAGCCAGCGAGCCAGATCGAGCCGGGTGGGTTTCTCGACGTCCAGCGGGGGAAGGATGGCGGGAGTGCCCGGAGTGACGACGTCGCCGGGGCGGGTGAAATCGCCCTTGATGAAGAGGGTGGTGGTCCGCGGCTCGGGCAACTCGGACATGACCAGGGTGGTCACTGTCTTGCCCTCGAGCCGTTCCAGCGCGTTGAGTTTTTCGACCCGCTGCTGGAAATCGGCATGGTCGCGTACGAAGTAGCCGTAGACCGAGCGGCGCTGCGCCAGGGTCTGCTGCGCCCAGGGGATGTCGAGGGCGGCTCGCAGGGCCGGACTCAGCTGGGCGCGGGCTTCGGGATGGATTTCCACCCGCCAGCGGGCGAAGTCGCCTCCGCGTGCGTCCAGAAATGCCTCGAGGTCGAGTCGGGCCTCGTCCGCGGCCGCCTTCGCAGCTTCGGTCCCGCTGACCTCACCCTCAAACGCAAGGGTGGCACCGGGGGTGCTCTTCCCGTGGCCGTCATCCACGGTGCTGTTGAAAAAGGCGAAAAGCCGGTAGTAGTCGCGCTGGGGCAGCGGGTCGAACTTGTGGTCGTGGCATTGCGAGCACGCCAGGGTGAGCCCGAGGAAGGCGCTGCCAAAGGTGGCGACGCGGTCCATCACCGACTCGATGCGGAACTGCTCGGGGTCGATGCCGCCCTCCTGATTGATCTGGGTGTTGCGGTTGAAACCGGTGGCGACTTTCTGGTCGACCGTGGCGTTCGGCAGCAGGTCACCCGCCAGCTGTTCAATCACAAATTGATCGTAGGGAAGATCCCGGTTGAGGGCGGAGACCACCCAGTCCCGGTACTTCCAAATCTGCCGGGGTGCGTCGACCGAATAGCCGTTGGAGTCGGCGTAGCGGGCGACGTCGAGCCAGGGACGCGCCCAGCGTTCCCCGTGATGCGGCGACCCGAGCAGACGGTCCACCTGGCGTTCATAGGCGTCGGGACGGAGATCGCGCTCGAACGCCTCGACCTCGGCGGGAGTGGGCGGCAGCCCGGTCAAATCCAGGGCCAGACGGCGCAGCAGCACCGGGCGCGGCGCTTCGGGCGACGGGGTGATGTGGGCGGCGGCCAGGCGGGCACGGATGAATGCGTCGATCGGATGCGCAGGCGGGGGTGCGCGATCCGTTGCTGCCGCCGGGGACGGCAGGGAAGGCCGCGTTGGCGGCACATAGGCCCAGTGCTCTTTCCACCCGGCCCCTTCGGCGATCCACCGTCGCAACAACTCCTTTTGGGTCGCGGTGAGGGTGCGATGCGAATCGGGCGAGGGCATGATCTCGTCCGGATCCTGACTGAAAATCCGGGCGATCAACTCGCTGGCGTCGGGCTGGCCGGGCACAATCGCGGGCAAGCCGGATTTGCCGCCGGCCAGGGCATCGGCCTGGCGATCGAGCCGCAGGCCGGACTTGCGCGAGCCGGCGTCGGGACCGTGGCAATGGTAGCACGTGTCGGACAGGATCGGCTTGATGTCCCTCGTGAAGTCGACGGGAGCTCCCGTCGCGGCGATCGATCCCGCGGTGAGCCCAAGTGTAAACAGCAGGGGCACGAAGATCGAGGGGGAGGGCAAGGCCGGCATCGTTCTCCGGTTTAGCGACCGATCAGCGCGGTGCAAACGTGCGCGCGCCCATAACGTAAGAAAATGGGTGGTCCCCACCTCCAACGAAAGCCACAAAACGCAACCGGTCTGGTACAGCCCAGAAAGCACCGCAAACATAACCATCGAGAACGCAAGGAGCAGCGAGAAAGGCGTTTGATCTGCTCTAGCTCCAGACGAGCGATTTACCTCCCGGGAGAGGCAGGGTTGATTAGGTCTTTCCGAGTCTTCACGCTGTGCTCTCCGTGTACTCGGTGGTTAAGCTGCTGAACTTAACGTTCAGGAGGTCTGACTCGGAGTGGCGCCGGGCAGAGTGATTCCGGACTGCGCAGCGTACAATTTGATCACCGCGCTGTCGTCTTCCCTGCCGTGGCCCGCGCCGGCGGCACCGAGGTAGAGCTGATGGGCGGCCGCGGCGAGGGGCAGGGGGATCTTCAGGTCGCGGGCGGCATCGAGCACGATGCCGAGGTCCTTCACGAAGATGTTCACCGTCGAAAGCGGTGTGTAGTCGCCGGCGAGGATGTGTGGCACTCGGTTGGCGAACATCCAGCTCATGCCCGCGGAGTGACAGATCACGTCATAGAGCTGATGCGGATCGGCCCCGGCCTTGATGCCCAGTGCCATGGCCTCGCAGGCGGCGGCAATGTGCACACCGGCGAGGTGCTGATTGACCATTTTGATGGTGGAACCGATGCCGGCGCGGTCACCGAGACGATAGACCTTGCCGGCGATGGCATCGAGCATGGTTCCGGCGGCTGCGAAGGCTTCGGGACGACCTGATGCCATGATGGTCATCTCCCCGGCCGCCGCCTTGACCGCGCCTCCGGAAACGGGCGCGTCGATCAACCAGAGACCCGCCGCCTCCAGGCGTGCTGCCCAAGTGGGAGGGTAGGCGGGGTCGACCGTGGCGGAGGCGATGACCACGGACCCGGATCGCAGGTGGGCGGCGAGCCCGTCGGGTCGAAAAAGCACGTCCTCCGTCTGCTCCGCGTTGACCACCAGGATGAGCACGGCGGTGCACGCCTGGGCCAGTTCGGCCACGGATCCCGCCCGTTTTCCACCCGCTTCGACGATCGCGTCCGACGCGGCCGGATTGACGTCGTAGCCCCAGGTGACGACCCCGCGACGCAACGCCGAAAGGGCGGCGCCGCGGCCCATGGATCCGAGACCGATCACCCCGAGGGTAGGAACTGAGTGCATGTCCGGAGACAAGCAAGGGCCGCGCCGGCTTCAACGCCCAACCTGCTGATTCCGAGACCCGGACCTCGCCTTCCTGCAATTGGACCACGAATTGACACGAATCGACACGAATGAAAGACCGCGATGGAACCACGGATGCACACAGATCGAGCAGTCGCGGGACGGATTCGAGAGCATAACAGCCCTTTAGCTGCAAGGTACTGCCCACTTTGGTTCAACCCGTTTGTATCCGTGTTGATCTGTGTCCATCCGTGGTTTGTAAACGGATCGATTGGCTGCCACTGCGGAGAAAGGATGAATCGTTCTTATGCATCCGCGCTGAGCCCTCGGGCAAAGGTGGGCCGTTGCCCGGCGGAGTGTTTGTTTGCGGAGACTGCGAATGTCCTTTGACCTCGCGGCTCCTCTTTTCCGAAATGGTCTTTCTCCCCACTGTGATCACCTCCACCTCTGCTCGTTTCCTCGCGTTCATTCTGGCGGTTTTGCCCGTCGCTGTGTCCGGACAGGCGCCCAAGGCCGCGCCGGCACCGACGCCGACTCCGCAGCCGAATATCGATCCGCCGCAGCCGTACCTGCCGCTGGACCTGTTTTCCCTGCCCGAGGGGTTCGAGGTGAAACTGTGGGCCCGGACTCCGCTCCTGCGCCAGCCCACCAACATGGACATCGATGTGGCGGGCCGCATTTGGGTCACCGAGGCGTACAACTACCGGCGCCACCAGGGAAAGGACCCGGCGGGTGACCGGGTGATGGTGGTGGTCGATTCGGATGGCGACGGTGTGGCGGATCGCAGCCACGTGTTCGTACAGGAGCCGGACCTGCTCGCCCCGCTGGGCATTGCGGTGATCGACAACAAGATCATCGTCTCCTGTGCTCCCCACATCATCGTTTACACCGACGTGGATCGAAATCTGAAGTTCGATCCGACCGTCGACAAGCGCGAGATCCTGCTCACGGGTTTTGACGGTCGCAATCACGACCACTCCCTGCACTCGATCACGCAGGGACCCGACGGGAAGTGGTACTTCAATCACGGCAATGCCGGGTCGATGTTCACCGATCGTTCCGGTCGCACCTTCCGCGTCGGCAGCCTCTATGATCCGGTGAAGAGCGGGGGAGGCACCCCGGTGTTCGGTGCCCGTCCGCCGGACTATGCCGGGGCGCCGAGCGACGACGGCCATGTCTATGTGGGGGGTGCGGCCTTCCGGATGAACTCCGACGGCACCCAGGTGGAGCCCATTGGTTTCAATTTCCGCAATTCCTACGAGCAGAGCGTCACCTCCTTCGGGGATGTCTTTCACAACGACAACGACGACCCGCCGGCGGCGCGCACCTCATTCCTGATGGAGTATGGAAATCTCGGATTCAACTCCCGCGATGGCAAGCGCGCCTGGCGAGCCGACCAGCGGCCGGGACAGAGCATTGCCGTGGCCGAGTGGCGTCAGGACGACCCGGGAATCATTCCCGCCGGCGACGTCTACGGCAACGGTGCTCCCACGGGCATTGTGACCTACGAAGGGGATGAACTCGGGGAAAAGTGGCGGGGGCTCCTGCTGAGCTGCGAGACCTCGCGCAACGTGGTGTTCGGCTATTTCCCGAAACTGACCGGTGCGGGTTATGCACTGGAGCGCTTCCAATTTTTCACCACCAACAAGGAGCAGGAACTCGGCGGGATCGATGCCCAGCGCGGCAAACTCAAGGCCGAGTCGTTCAAGACCTGGTTCCGTCCCTCGGATGTTGCCATCGGACCGGACGGAGCGATTTACGTCGCAGACTGGTTTGATCCCCGCTCAGGCGGACACTCCGCGTTCGACAGTTCCTTTGCCGGCGCGATCTACCGGATCACGCCCAAGGGTCGGACGCTCACGGTGCCCACCTTCGACCTCGCCACGGTGGCCGGTCAGATCGCGGCCCTGAGGAACCCGGCGGTGCACGTGCGCGCCCTGGGCTTCAATGCGCTGAAGGCGGCGGGAGCGGCCTCGGTCAAACCGGTGTCGGCGTTGCTGTCCGACTCGAATCCCTATGTCCGCGCCCGTGCGACCTACCTCCTGGCTCAGCTCGGTAAGGACGGGGTGGCGCTGGTCGAGCAGCAACTCAAGGACAAGGATTCCAACCTGCGTATCGCCGCGTTCCGGGCGCTGCGCCGGGCGGACCTGACGGATCGGGTGCTGGCGCTGGGCGCCACGCTGGCGACGGATCCGTCGCCAGCCGTGCGTCGCGAGGTGTCCCTGGCGCTCCGCGACGTCCCTTGGGCGAAGTCGCAGGATCTTCTGCTCACCCTCGCCAAGGGCTATGATGGCGCGGATCGTGCCTACCTGGAGGCCTGGGGCATTGGCGCCACCGGCAAGGAGAAGGAACTCTATGCGGCTCTGCGGCGCTCGGCTCCGGGCGCCGATGCGACGAAGTGGCCGGCCAGTTACGCCAACCTGATCTGGCGCCTCACGCCGGCCGGAGCGGAAAAGGACCTCGGCGCGCGCGCCGGCTCCGCGGGCCTGTCGGAGCGGGACCGACTTGCCGCCGTCACCGCGCTGGGGTTCATTCCCACTCAAGCGTCGGCGGATGCCCTCATCTCCGTCGCCCGCCAGTCCGATGGCATGGTCAAGGGTCATGCCGTATGGTGGCTGCTCAACTACAAGGATAGCCAGTGGTCCTCCTTCGGCGTCGACGCGGCGCTGAAAACCTCGGGAATTTATGATCCTGAGACCGCGACCGTGACCCCGGTGTCCGTTCCCGAACCCGCCCCGAGCCAGCTGCCCTCGGCGAAGGAGATCGCCGCCCTCCGCGGTGATGCGGCCAAAGGGGCGGTCACCGTGCAGGCCTGCCTGCTCTGCCATCGCTTGGGTGACAAGGGCATCGACTACGGCCCGGCCCTGACCGGATTCGGCAAGGCCCAGGTGCCCGAAGTCATTGCCACGGCCATCATCTCCCCGTCCACGGACATCGCGCACGGGTACGAGGGCGTCGCGGTGAGCCTCCGCAACGGCGGCGACGTGCACGGCCTGTTGCTCAAGGCTGGCGATCCTCTGATTGTGCAGTCGACAGGCGGACTCATCCAAATGATCCCGGCCAAGCAAGTCCGTGACCGCCAGCCCCTCGGCCGTTCCCTCATGCTGGGTGCCGAACAGCTCGGCCTCAGCGCCCAGGACGTGGCCAATGTCATCGCCTACCTGCAGACCCAATAGTTTCACGCGGACCAATCCGGTCTCTCGCGAAGGCGCGACGACGCGGAGAGGAGAGGGGTGACAAAGATGGATCCGCATGTCGCGCCGGCGCAGGCGCGACAACCTGAGCGATTCCAAGTGTGGGGCTGCCTCCTGCGAGCGCGGGAGGCAACCTCACCATCGGGCGGCAGCGTCAACTCTCCACGGATTGAGGGATCGAGCGGTGCGAGGGGGGTTGCCCTTGGATCGTCTCCGCGGCTTCGCGTGAGACCACGGTTCGCGAGCCGACGTTCATCGTTGCGGTTTCCAGCGGCTCAAGGTCCGACCGCCGCCCGGGGGGCTGGTGAAATCGACCGGCCGCGCCTGGCCCGGTGATGCCATGCAGAAGCAGGCCACGGCCCCCTCCCAGCGCAGGATGCCCAGTTGAACAGACCCCTTGGCCATGCCGTCGAGATTGAAGTAGTCAACGCCGACCGGGTCCTGGGTTTCATCGAGGCGAAGGAGCGCGTGGATCACGGTGCGGCCGCCAAATGAAATCTTAACTTCGTTCTTCGTGGCTGTGCGCGACCCCGAGCGAAGCATCATGGCGGGAAGCGCGTCGCCGTCGCGGATCACCTCCACCGCAGCCCACGTCCCCTCCAGCCGGGCGAGCAAGGGCGACGGGACGAAGTCAAACCCGTCTGGCGGTGCCGCCCGCGGCGCGGGTGTCACCGGCTGGGGAGCGGTGCCGCCATTGACCGCCGTCGGGCGGTTCGCTGAAACCCGGCGCAAGCGTTCGCAGGCGTGGCCGCTGCCCGGCGTGGTGTGGAACGTCCGGGGCCGCGGCTTGCCGTTGAGGTCGAGACAGAGTTCGAGTTGATCGCCTTCGAGTCGAAAGATGCCATGGTTCCAGTTGCCCGCCTCGGGCCCGGCGACGAACTCGATGTCGATGGCGGCCGGCTGGGTTTCGACGTCGATGTTGAAGATGCCCTCGTAGGTGGCCTCCGGAGACTCGGTGCGAAACCGATCTCCATCGATGAGGATGCGGGAGGCTGCGTACGCACCGGCCGGCAGGGCGATGCCTTCGATCTCCAGCCGCTCGAACGTCCAGGTGCCTTCCAGGGAACGCAGCCATTCGACATGCCGCGCGAGGTGGGGCCAGCCGGCGAAGCCGCTTTGGCGCGCGATGGCTGCCTGGGCATCGGCAAGCCGGAAGGACGACGCGCGCACTTCCGCGGCGGTCAATCGTTGGGCGGCGGGAAGGTGTTCACGCAGGGTGGCGACTGCGGTCTCGTCACCCGCTGCGAGGGCGGCGAGCAGAGCCTTGGCCTGACGGCGAAGGTGGTCCAGGTTGGGACGGGCGGGAAGTTTCTTGGACATAAGCGTGCTCCGAGGGCGCCAAGATCCGCAACTGGCGGCACGAAGCTCGTGCAAAACGAACAAGGTTGAGGGATGAAGTCGGGTTAAACCCTTTCCGCGGATCCGGAGGCTCGCTTCCAGCCCTCCCTGACTATGGAAGTTTGGATCCGTGACACCAGCCGAATCTCGGATGTCGAAGTGGCCTCCCGCTGGGTTTGGACGCATTCGCTTCCGGCGGGAACGAAGCGGTCGCCCGCAAACTCACTGCGACGCCGAGCAGAACGTGAACGGCCCGCAGAGTTCCGATGCCGGTCGGTGGTTCCTCCGCGGTTCATGCCCTGGGCCAGCGGCCTGGGCCGAGGTCTCGATCCACACAGCGGTGCTTACCTGGTTCGTTTCCGCGCCCCCTCGCGCGAAACGGTTGGAGCGGTGCAGGGATCGATGAGAACGACAGGCGGCGTTGGGTTCGTTCAAGGCAGAACCGCACCTCCGGACGTTCGCACAACTCGGCGCTGGGCGCGGTCGGGCAGCCTGAGACCGTCCAACCGCTCGGAGCTGACGTCGGCCAGCACGACGACCGGTTCCTCGCCGTGGGACTCCACGCACAGTCCGGAGAGATCCAGGTTCAAAATGCGTTCAGCGACCAGGGCAGGACGAAAGTCCGGACTCGCGAGTCGAAGCACGACGCCGTCCAGTCGCACCCCCTGGGCATGGCGGAGGAAGATTCCCCAGGCCGGCAGTTCGCCGAACATGGAGAACTCCGGGTAGTGGGTGCGCAGTTCCGGTATCCGTTCCAGGCAGCTCCATGGCAGCTCTGCCCGGGCGCGATCGGCGCCGCCGCCATAGGTGAGCCGCACATTGCGCAGCGTCACATCTCGGATGAGGCCGTCCGACAGACCCACGATTGACGCTGGAATGAGATTGGTCGGGACTTTGAGCGGAGGCCCGGCATGGGCGTATCCGATGTCGGGGCGTCCGGAGGGAATCTCGACCTCGAAGTCGCTCAGGACCACGTCGCGGATGCTCCCCGGTCGGCGCCCGCTTGCGCGGGCGCCCACGCGGAGAAAGAAGGCGTTGCCGGTGTTGCGCGCCTTCACCCGACTCACGGTGATGTCAGAGAGCGAGCCTCCATCCACGGACTCGAGCGCCACCACCGAGCGGTAGGTGTCGTAGACCTCGAGATCTTCCGCGTGGATTCGACGAAAATCGGCGTGCGAGGCCGTGCCGAGCTTGAGAGCGCTGGCGCTGCTGCGAATACGACAGCGCGCAATCGTGATGTCCTCGCAGGGTCGGTGGTCGGCGGTCGGGTGCGTCTTCAGGCAGATGCCATCGTCGGCGGCGTTGATGTCGCAGTCGGTGACGCGGACGCGGCGGCAGTTGACCAGGTCAAGTCCATCGTTGTTCCAGTACGAGGTGCTCTGCACACGGACACGATGGATCAAGAGGTCATCACATTCGCGATACGCCTGCACCCAGTTGGCCGCATTCCGCAGCAGCACGCCTTCGACGCGGATGTCGTGGCAGTCCCAGAACTCGATCAACTGTGGCCGGACAAACTCGTCGACGCGCCAGGTCGCGGCATCCTCCCGGCTGCGCGACGCCACTCGCACCGCCAGGGTGCCAGCGGCCTGCATGGCGTGGGGATCGATCCACGGGTCGGGGTCTGCGCCGATGCCGGTGAAGACGCGTTCCCCGGGTTTCACGCCCGGAAAGAAGTCCACGTGTCTTCCCGTGTGAAAGATGCGCAGACTGTCCGCGGCGACTTCCTTGCCCTGGCCGTCGATTTCGCCCTCGCCCTCGATGGCGATGGCCTGCTGACCGCGCGCCAGCACCAGACCCGGCCAGTAGCCGCGCTCGTAGTCGGCGAGACGAGGGCTGCCGAGCAGGACGCAGCCGCGTGCGAGGTGCAGAGTTACCCCGCTACGCAGGTGAATCGTGCCAGTCAGGAACCTCCCCGCTGGGAGCACGACGCGACCCCCGCCCGCGGCGTGGGCGTCGTCGATCACGCGCTGGAGCGCGACGGTGTTGAGGGTGACACCATCGCCTCGGGCGCCGTGGTCGGTGATGAGGTGGTCACGGCCCGATGCCATGGAGCAGCAGAAGGACCCGGCAAGAACGAGGCACCAGACCGGACGACGCCGTGGCTTCGAGTGCATGGACGGTGGAACGATGGGGGGCCGCCCTTTGAGTCTGGAGCTGCAGGTTGGCGGCGGCACTTGCGGACAGGGCTAGAACGACCACGCCACGGAGCCGGAGAGGCTGAGCGGGTTGCCCATGTAGACCGAAAAGCGGGTCTGGCTGGCCGCATAGTCGACCTCGTCAAAGAGGTTGGTGACCGCAAGCCGGTAGCTCCAGCGATCACGACTGTAGCTCACATTCAGGTCCGTGAGCGTGCGGGCCGGCAGGTAGAAGGAAGGCTGGATGGGGATGACGGCGGCGGATGTGGAGGCCGAAGTTAGACCGGAGGCCTGGTCGCCTGCGCGTTTGCCGAGATAGTTGGCGCCCAGTCCCACGGCGAGGCCGTTGAGTGCGCCCTCCTTGAATTCGTAGCGGACGAAGAGCGCGCCCATCTCCTCGGCCGAGCCGCGGAATGGAACGCCGTTCGGATCGCGATTGGTCGTGTCTGCGTAGCTGGCGATCAGAGACAGGTTCCGGCTCAGGTTGGCGGCGATCTGGAACTCCCAGCCGCTCGCCTCGCGGGAGACCACGAGTGCCGGCAGGAGGACGGCCGGCGGAGGGGACGTCAAATTGGCCGGGTTGGCGATGGAGTAGCCGGTTTGAGAAATCTCATAGTAGGCCAGCGATGCAAGCAGCCGTTTGTCGAGCAGCTGCACCTTCACGCCGACCTCATCCTGCGTGCCCTCGGAAAATAGCGGAGCGGTGCCGGCGGCGGTTTGCTGGTAGTTGCTGGCCGGGACAGCGTTCTCCGTATGTCCGAAGTAGAGGGAGAGCAACTCGCGTGGCTTGATGACCGCGCCGTAGTTGACAGTGGTGGCGCTACCGTCGCCCGGGTACATTTGCCCGGCCACCGCGGTGGAGGTGGCGGCGGAGAGTTTGTTGCCAAAGAACCCGTTGAAGGAGACATGGGCGACGCCTCCCGACAGGATCAGTCGCCGGTCGAGCAACTCGACCTTTTCCGTGAGGTAGGACTGGTGCCGGGTGGTTTGGCGGCGCCGGTCGGTGTTGAGGGCATTGACGGTCGGGGCTGCGGTGATCGGCGTGAAGGCGGTGGGCGTGAACGATGCGGTGGATTGGGTCGCCGCCTGCAGATTCTGATGTTCGAACCCATAGGCGAAACCGACCAGCGTGGTTGAGTTCACCTGGCTTCCGTCGATCGTGTAGGCCCAGTCATTCTGCAAATCACGGTAGCGCAGCCTCTGGCCCTGTTTGGTGCCGGCGTGCGTGTAGGTTGCGCTCAGCGCCGGGGCCGCGGTGGCGGCGTACGGAGAGGTGGTTGCGTAGATGAGGCCGCCTTCCCAGAGACCGGTTCGCGGATTCCGGCTGCCGCCCTGGGTGTTGGGCCCCCAGCCGAAGCCGGAGTCCGGGGTGTCGATCTCCGCGGCGCGCCCGGCGAGACGGACGGAGAGACGATCCGTCAGCGTGGAGGTCAAGAGAAACGTGCCGGTGTGGGACTGCACCTTTCGGCACTGATCGTCTTCGCCCAGCGCCGGGCTGAAATCGAGGGGAATGCCGGGCAGGAGTTTGAAGCCGGTGTCCGTGCCGACGGACGGGTCCACCGGCAGTCCCTCGAGGGTCGATGTCTTGAAGTCGTAGTACTCGTACCTGACGGTCAGGCTGGTGTTCGAGGCGATCCGCCAGGTCAGCGACGGCGCGAGAAAGGTGGAGCGCCGGAACAGGTTTCGAATGTATCCATCGCTGTCGTGACGCGATGCCACCACCCGGTAGGCCAGGCGCTGACCGGACAGCGGACCGGTGACGTCTGCCTCCACGCGGTTGGCGTCGTACTCGCCTAGCTGCAGCTTCAGGGAGCCCGCGAAGGTGAAGCGGGGCCGCTTCGTCACGAGATTGATCGTGCCGCCGGGAACGCCGGCGGGCTGGAGGAGCGCGTCGGGTCCCTTGATCACTTCCATGCGTTCGATACCCGCTGCGTCGTAATTTGCCTGGTCATTGGTGGAAAAACCATCCACCCGCCGTCCGTCGGATTGGAAACCGCGGATGTTGACTCGGTCGAGACCGTTGGGGATCGTCGCCTCGGAGATGCCGGCCACGTACTTGGCCGCGTCGAGGACCCGCAGGGTGCCGACGTCCTGGATGAACTCGTTGGTGAGCACGGTGACAGTCGCTGGGGTGTCCATGACGCTCGCCCGGATGCGACCCCCCGAGGCAGACTCGTCCGCCTGGTAGCGGGACGGCTGGCTGGTCGAGACTTCGAAGGGAGAGAGCACGACGATCTCCTCGGTTCGCAACGCTGAGGCGGGTGTCTGTGCAGGCAAGAGTGCGGGAAAAAGGCACGCGGCGATGAGCGCCGGGGTATAGGATGGGAACGGGCAAGGGGGCAGTTTCATGGGAGAGGCCGGGGTGTGGAGCGGAAGGCGGGCGTAGGCGTTCCGCTGGGTCTTCCTGTTTCTTGTGCCAGCTTCGGAATTGCGTCAGTGCTCGGGTGTCTGCAAGCGTTGCAGACATGCCTGTCAGTCTTAGCGAGATCGCCCGGGCCTGCGAAGTTTCCACCGCCACAGTCTCGCGCGCCCTGTCCGGCCATCCCTATGTGGCGGGTGCTCTGCGCGAGCGGATCCGGACCGAGGCCAAGCGACTGGGTTATCGCCAAAACCCACTCGTGGGTTCTTTGATGGCCCACGTTCGCCGGGCCCGTACAGACCGTTTTCTCGGAAACCTGGCGCTGGTGCACGTGTCGGCCCTTCGGTCGGCGCGTATCGGCCCGCAGCAGCAGGTCATTCTGGATAGCGTGCAGGCGAGGGTGCGCGAGCTCGGCTTTTCCATCGAGGTGTTCCGCCTGGGCCCCGATGCCCGCGAGGAGGCCGTGCTCACCCGGGTGCTGCGGGCGAGGGGTGTTTCCGGCGTCCTCTTTGCGTATCCGCAGCCGAGCGAATTGCCGCGGGAGTTTCCCTGGGCGGAGTTTTCGGTGCTGGCCCTCGACTTCGCCAGCCGGGACCCGCGCCTCGACACCGTGTGTCATGACCACTACGCGTCGATAACCCGGGCCCTGGCCTGGTTGCGCGCGGCAGGCTACCGTCGAGCCGGCCTTTTTCTCGAGCGCTTCAAGGATGCGAGAACCAACTATAAATGGTCGGCGGCATTCCGCTCCTTCCAGCTGCAGGAAGGGGGCGTCGGGCGGGTGCCCGTGCTCATGGTCGAGGCCATCACCGAGATGGATTTTGCTGCGTGGTTTTGCCGGCACCGGCCCGATGTAGTGCTGGGCCACTTCGACAGTGCGGTCAACTGGATGGCGACCTTGCAGCGCAACGTGCCGGGGGACGTCGGATTTTTCAGCCTCAACTGGCGAAGCCGCACGCTGCCCTGCGCAGGGATCGATCCCCAGCTGGAGTTGCAGGGAAGGGTGGCCGCCGAAACCCTCATTTCCCGGGTGCAGCACGGCGATCGCGGCCTCCTCCCGTCCCCGCGCCTGATTTCGGTGCCGGGACTTCTGGTCGAAGGCCCCACAGTTCGCGCGGTGACTGGACCTGATCGGCCCGGTACCGGGGCGAACGGCGTTAGGCGCCGAGAAGCTCGGAGGTGACCAATCCCGTCAGGCTGTGCCCGTCAAAGCCGAGCTGGACCGACCCCTCCGCGGGCACGAGCGGGCTGAAGGCGTCAACCAGCGGGGTGATGATGTCGGTTTGGGGGCATAGTCTCCGCCATGACCGCGGAGACCGGCGACGTCCGGTCCATGGTCAAGCAACACAAGCATGGCGCGCAGCACGAGACCGTCGTCCGTTGGGAAGGCCGGCCGCAGGTTGAACCCCCCCGAGGAAGCGATTCGTAACGAACAACATCTCCCGGAGGTGGCGGTCGCGTTCGGCGGGGTTCAGAGCTTGACGGGCCAGGGACGTCCATGGCGCTGCCAGTGCGTGCGCAGCGCCGCCCGGTGCCGCTGGACCACAGTCTGGGCGACGAGGGCATCGTCCAGCAGTCCCACCTCGGGCACCGAGTCGGGAATCCGGTCAAAGCCCTTGATGAAGTAGAGCAGGGCAAACGTCGTCTCCTGCAGGGCGGGCGAGAGTGGCTGCTTTTCGGCGTCACATTCCTGGAAATAGCGCGTGAGCACCTGGAGGGTGGCGGGCAGTAACGTTTCACCTTCGATCGCAGCGAGCTTGTTGCGGAGGACCGGCATCAGGCTCCGCATGACCTCGAAGGCCGGCGGATCGACAAGTTCTCCGCCGCGCTCGAGGTAGCGCGCAATGCTGGCATCACCGTCAACGGTGGTGGACGACAGGAAACGATCGAGGGTCGCGGAGAGCCGGGGACGTGAGCTGATTTTCGTGGGAGATGTCTTGGGCATTTTGGGGAGGTGGAGGTAAGTGACTGAGGGGAGGGGCGGTGGGTCGACCGGCTCCGGGACCGTTGCGAATCGGGCCGGACCGCTGCCTGGGCCCGTCCCTTGGCAACCCGCGTTTCGTCCGGCGGTCATCCAGGCTCCGCTGCGAAGACGCATCGTGGGGCGATCTGGATGAGCGGGGGCGACGTGAGTGGAAAGGGTCGGAAGACCGCCGACCCGTACGATCGGCGAATGGGTGTAGACTACAGGGTCTTTAACGATGCGACAAATACGAAGTTTCGATCAAACGCTTAGGAAAAAGCGAAGTAACGATCCCTCCCGAAACGGGATTGAGCGGCTCTTTGTTTCCGTCAAGGGGCGCGACGCGGCCGCTCCGCGCGTTGCAGCGGGGTTGTGGATGGCCGCGGATCAATGCCTCCGGGCTGGCCCGAAGCGGCGCCGTTCCCGGGACGCTCACGTCCGGACGATCCGGATTCGCGAGGAGGCGAAACAACCCTCAGTGGGTGGCGAAGTGGATACCGTGGTCCGCGGCGATGGCGACGATCCGTGCCATGTCGGGGGGAGCGGACTTCGCAAATTCGTCGGCGCAGCGGGAGAAGAAGGTCTCGAATCCCGATGGAGCCGTGTGCATCATCATGCGCAACGGGGTGTCGCCCGCGTTGCGAAACGTATGCACGACTCCCCGGGGTGTGAAGATGGCCGAACCCACGGGCACTGCGTTCCAGGCGCCGTCCTTGAAAAACTCGGCGTGACCCTCCAGCACCCAGAACCACTCATCCTCGTTCTGGTGCAGGTGCGGGGGCGGCCCGCCACCCGGCGGGGTGATGAGCGAAAACATGGAGTACTTTCCTCCGGTTTCCTGACCGCTCAGCAGAACGGTCACTTCATCGCCAAAGGCGCGAATGACCCGGGCGGCCGGTGGAGGAACAATGACGGTGGAGGGAACTGTGGAGATGGGGGGGCTCATGGCTGGAAGGTTGGCGCAAGCAACGTGAGGTGGGCGAGCCGGACCGTTCAAGCCCGGAAAGCAAATCCTAGCGCCGACACGGCGCGACCTGGCCCAGGCGAAACAGTGTTCGAGTCTCCGGGTCGCTCCTCGGAGGCCCGGGGTCGGTTCAGCCGTTGCCGACCTTTTGCGCGACCTCGACCAAGGAAAGGAACTCGGCGAGGTCGCTTTGCGTGAGTTGGAGAGCGCGGGTGATCCGGTCGATCATCGCCGGTGTGGCTTGGGAGAGCCGGCTGAATTCGGCCATGATGTCGAGCAGACGATCCAGTTGGGTCCGGGTTTCCGACGTGTGGGCGCGCACGTCGATCAGCATCTGATGCAACGGTGTATCAGCGCTCAATCCGCTCGTTTCCACCGATCCCACCACCTGCGCCACTTGCATCATGACGGTGTGTTTGCGCATGTGCTCGGCATGCACTGCGCAGATTCCCAGGGAGGCGGAGGTTGAGGTCAGGGTTTCAATGGCGGGACGAATGGTGCCTGCAAATGCCGATTGCAGGGCTTCGAGGTTACGGCAGTGGGTCTGATCGCCCGTTTCGGATAGGGCGAGCTCATGGCAGAAGAGAATGACCATCTCGAGCTGGAGGCGGGACGCCGCGAGATTGAAGATGATCGAGCGCAGTCCGGATTCGACCGGAACCATGGCCTGGACGAGGTCGGAGCTGGCGGTCGCGATGTGGTGGGCAATCTCCTCCAGGTGGTGGGCGACCACACTGATGGTGTGTCCTTGGTCGCCCAGTTGGGTGGCCTGGATGGTTGCATTCAGTGCGGTCAGGCGGAAGGCATGCGAACGGGCGCTGGTGCCTTCGCAGGTGCGATTGAGCTCGGTGTTGAGACGCGAGAATTCGTCGAGTTCCGAATAGAGCAGGTTCACCTCCTGATACGTCTCGTGGAAGCGTCCAAAAATGGTCCGGAGAAAGTCGGCGCCCTTGGCCGATGACTCGGAGATTCGATCCGGGAGAAGCCGACTTCCGGCGAGGGCGATGCCGGCGTCGCGGCTCTTCAACTCCGAGTGCAGCAGGGTGGCCATGAAGGCCTCGTAGTTGGGGAAGCCCAATCGGGACAAAGCGGCTTCGAGAAAGGCGCTGGAGAGGTCCATGCCGGCGACGCGGGATTTCCCCTTGGCCTCGGCCTCCTGTTCAATCCGAAGCATGTCACGATAAATGGCCTGAACTGCGTTGAACACCGGACTGGTGGGCTTGAACCGTACGGACAAGTGCCCGTCGGGCAGGGGTGTCAGCATCGCGACCACCCAGTAGTGCTTGCCGTCGGCGGCCATGTTCTTGACGTAGCCCGCAACCGCCTTTCCCCGCTTCAGGTAGTCCCAGACCAGCCGGAAGACCGCGCTCGGCATGTCGGGATGGCGGATCAGGTTGTGCGGCCGTCCAATGAGGGCTGACTCGCTGTAGCCACTGATGCGGCGGAAAACCTCATTGCCGGATCGAACGATCCCCCTGCAGTCGGTCGTGGAAAAGAACAGCTCTTCCATACCAAAGGCACGTGGCGAATCGACGGGAGTGGGAGCATTGCGACGCCGGTTTCCAACCTCCTCGGGGGCGGGATCCAAGGCAGGAGCGGGCTGGACGCTCCGTGTGTTGGTGTTCGCCGGGGGTGACGCCTGTGGCTCGGAAGCTGGAGGTGAGGACGGTGGATCGCCGGCCGGCTGTGGAGTGGCCTCGGGGGTCTCGACGGTGGGCATTTCGGGAATCCGGCAAGTATGATGGTTTTGCCGCGATCTGAGCTCCGCGAAATTTGTCCGAGAGTGCGCGCGGACTACCAAGGCGGGAGCCTTTCTCCTCGGCGCGGATTCGAAGGACGCCGGGTGACTCAAGACACTGCCGCCGGGCTCCTACACGGCGCATGTGACCGGAGTCGGTGGATCCACGGGCATTGCCCTGGTGGAGGGGTACCAGGTGCCTTGATTGCGAGGGAGGGAGCGATGGCCGGCACCCGTCTTCACGCTTGGCCTGGAGGCGGGTTTACGCTGGTCTGTCGCATCCCCATGAAAATCCGTCTGTTTTTGAGCCTTGGCGTGCTGTTGGGTGGTGGCTGGACGGCGCAGGCGCAGGCGCCGGCGCCACCCGCCTCGACCGGACCGGCGAACGAGTCGCCGGCGGAACGCAACCTGCGACGATCGCGCGAAGCGGAGTCGCGGGGATTGGCGGAGGCGTTTCGGGGAATCACCGCCGCGGGCACGGCCGAGCCGGGACTGTTTCCCCTGCGGGCCACCGGCGTATCCACCGAGCCGGTGCGACAGGCGGCGGTCCGGTTTCTCGGGTTGCTGTCGCCCGAGCAGCGGGCGAAAAGCACCTTCCCCGTCGACGATCCGGAATGGCGGAAATGGATGAACCAGCACTTTTACGTGCGCCAGGGGGTGAGTTTTCAGGAAATGACCGAACCGCAGCGCGAGGCGGCCTTTGGTCTGATGCGGGCGGCGTTGAGCGCGAAGGGACTGAAGCTTTCCCAGGACATCATGAAGCTCAACCACACGCTGGGAGAGCTGAACCACGACGACTTCATCAACTATGGGGAGTGGCTCTACCACGTGACCGTGATGGGCGAGCCTTCCGCGACCGCGCCGTGGGGATGGCAGATCGACGGGCACCACCTCATCATCAACTACTTTGTACTCGGCGATCAGGTGGTGATGACCCCTCTCTTTGTCGGGTCGGAACCCGTCATTGCTCCGTCCGGAAAGTACAAGGGACTGAGCATCCTGCAGCAGGAGCAAGCCGCAGGATTGGCGATGCTGCTGTCCCTCGACCCGACCCAGCGGGCCCGCGCGGTTCTGGATTCAGCCAAGACGGGCAACAACAATCTGACCGAGGCGTTCAAGGACAACGCGGTCATTCCGTACGCCGGCATTCCGGCCGCCGATCTCACCCCGTCCCAGAGGGATCGCCTGCTCGGCCTCATCGCCCTGTTCATCGACAACCTCAAGGAGGGGCAGGCCAGGGTGAAGATGGAGGAGGTGCGCACCCATCTCGCCCGAACGCACTTTGCCTGGATCGGAGGCTCCGATCCCGCGAGTGTATTTTATTATCGGATTCACAGTCCCGTTGTGATGATCGAATTCGACCACCAGCGTCCCGCCAACTACCGCCCGGCAGGCACCGATCCCCAGGCCCCAAACCGCGAACACATCCACGTCGTGGTCCGGACCCCGAACGGCAACGACTACGGCAAGGACCTCCTCCGGCAGCACCTCGAGCAGCACAAGCACTGAGCGAGGCCGGCACCCCGGAGCGGTGAAAAGTGAAGGTCGGAGAGCGCACCAGCGTCCCGAGACGGTCGAAGGAGTGGTGCAGCCCTGAGGGCGGGAATGACGAATGACGAATGACGAATACCGAATGACGAGGGGATGAACTCGGAGTCGGTGCTCGGCAGGCGAGGCGGCGGCTTTAGCCGCAATTGAAGCGCCCCGACCCACTTCCGCGTTAAAAACTGAGCGTTCAGCGTTCGGCGTTCCCCTCCTCCTTCGACGAGCAGCTGACGGCCGGAGCGGCGGCCTCAATGCACCTCTGCCGGCCGGCCGATCGCGTTCTGGTAGGCCTGGTGGAGTTCGAACGTTTGCCAGGCGCCGAGCTTCTGGCCCAGCTGGGCGCCCAGGTAGAGGGCGATCGCGAGGACCGCGGCGGTGCCGCAGACCCAAAGTCCCCACGGGGAGGAGCCAATCGCGAGTTGGGCGCCGCCGAGGATGCCGGAAAAGAGACCGAGCGAACCAACGATCAGATAGCTGAAGAGAAAGAAGGACCAGACTTCGGCGCTGGGACCGTAGATCCCCTCGACCCGGGTGCTCTGCTCTGAAGCTGCCTCCAGGTGCAACGCGAGACGGGGAGACCAGAAATTGCGCTCCTTTTCGACAATGTGCAGGCCAATGTAGCCCGGGAATGCTTTGACCTCCACGCCCGGGGAACTGCGGGCGAGGGAACTGACGATGAGGTCGCGGGCTTCATTCAGATTGCGATCGAGGATATGGACGAAACGCGGTCGAATGCGAAAGCTGCTCATGGGGTGACCCTGGCGTGGGGGAGCGGGCTGGCATAGTTCACGGAAACGGACACGGCGGGTCAATCTCGGGCTGAGGTAACCAGAGTGCCGGTACAGGCTCGCCTTGGGCAACCGCGGTCGAATCCCTGGCCTTCCTTGACTGGATCGCCGAGTGATTGCAGCATCGAGGGCATGACGCCCCAACCTCCCCGGTACCTTGCTGTGATGGTGGTGCTGCTGTCGCTGCTGCTTTCATTTTGCCAAGGCCAGCCGGCGGCGGACCCGGTCAAACCGGCAGTCTCTCCGGCTCCGGTGGATGCCAAGGCGGCACCGCGGGTCCGAAGCCTGCTCGCCTACCTTCAGAGTCTGGAGACTCGGACGGAAAAGCGGTTGCTGACCGGTCAGTTCTGCGGCTTCGGAAAGGGGGCGACGGTGGCAACCGCCGAGCGGATTTACACCGCCACCGGGGAGCATCCCGCTTTCATTGGCGTTGACTACGGCAGTTTCGAGGGCCGGACCCTTGAGACCCGCATTCCCAACCAGGTGGCGCTGTCCTACTGGCGATCCGGGGGCTGGGTCACGGTCAGCGTGCACGGTTTCAATCCCGCCAACCCGAAGGACTATGGTTTGCGCGACAACGGGGTCAAACTCGACGATCTGATTCGCCCGGGAACCCCGACGCACGTGTCATGGATGCACCAGATCGACCAGATGGCGGAGGGGCTGCAGGAACTTCAGGATGCCGGCGTCGTGGTGCTCTGGCGACCATTTCACGAGATGAATGGAGGCTGGTTTTGGTGGGGCGCGAAGGAACCGGCCGCCTTTGTGCGAGTCTGGCGGCACCTTTATCACACCCTCACTGAGGTCAAGAAGCTGCACAATCTCCTCTGGGTCTACGGTCCCAACCATGCAGCGAACGCGGCCGCGTACTATCCAGGTGATGCCTACGTTGACCTAATCGGACTGGACGCGTACACGGACCACGTCGATCCCTCGCATATCCGCGGATACCCTGACATGGCGGCGATTCAAAAGCCCTACGGGTTTACGGAGTTCGGACCTCATGGATCGAAGAATCCTCCGGGCGATTTTGACTACCGCCGCCTCATCGCCGGCGTGAAGGAGCACTTCCCGCGCACCACCCATATCTTGACGTGGGACGACAACTGGAGTCCGGCGAAAAACCGCTTTGCCCGTGAGTACTACGCCCACCCTTGGATGGTGAATCGCGACGATCTGCCGGCATTGGATGCGCCTGCTCCGTAAGGGGTGGCTGGGGGTTTTCTGTCGGCGGTGTCAGGTTCTTACGACGCGGCCTGTCATGTGCCCGCCTCAAAGGACCTGATCGCTGCCGGCTTGCGGTCCCAGGTGCCCGGGGAGGAACTGCGCTGCGGTTGACGCGGTCAGCCTGCCGCGGCAAGCTGGGTGGGAACCGAGACTTTCATGAAAACCTCGTATCGGTGGGCTGTGGTGGCGGTGGTGGTGGGCATGGTCAATGGTCGCGCACAGGAGGGCGCGTTGCTTTCCGAGGTCAACGCCGCGTTGGTGGATGCTGCGGCGCAGACCTCCGGACTACTGGCGCGACTGGAGGGTCGCACCGGGCTGCCGCGCACCTGGCAGAACAACCAGCTCACGCTGGTGGGTGCCACGGATTGGACCTGCGGATTTTTCCCGGGAGAGTTATGGTTGCTGTACGAGGCCACCGGCGAGCTGCGCTGGCGGGAGGCCGCGGTCGGGACCATGTCCCAGGTCGAAGTGGCCAAGAACAATCGAGGAACCCACGATGTTGGATTCATCCTGAGTTGCAGCTTTGGGCAGGCCTATCGATTGACGGGATCCGCGGCCTACCGCGATGTCCTGACCACGGGAGCGACGTCACTGTCGACGCGGTTCAACCCCACGGTCGGAGCGATCCGTTCCTGGGATTGGGGTACCTGGAAGTACCCGGTGATCATCGACAATTTGATGAACCTCGAGCTCCTCGTGCGGTCGTCGCGACTGGGCGGTCCCGCGAACCACGCCCTCCAAGCGGTCAGTCATGCTGAGCGCACCCGGGTCAATCACTTCCGGGCCGACGCGAGCAGCTGGCACGTGGTGGACTACGAACCCAGCACCGGCGAGGTCCGGTCCAAAGGAACCCACCAGGGGTATGCCGCGGGTTCGTCCTGGGCGCGTGGCCAGGCCTGGGGCCTTTACGGGTACACCCTGATGGCCCGTGAGACCGGACGTCCTGAGTTTCTCGACCTCGCCAATCGCATTGCCCGTTTTGTCGCAACGCATCCACGCCTGCCGGCGGACAAGGTGCCGTATTGGGACTTTGACGCGCCGGACATTCCGACCGCGCCGCGCGACTCGTCCGCGGCGGCCGTGATGGCGTCGGCGTTGATTGAACTGGCGGATCTGACCGGAGGAGAGGAGGGCAAACAGCATCTCGTGCTGGCCGAGCAGCAGCTGCGCAGCCTGATGTCTCCGGCCTATCGCGCCGCGCGTGGTCAGGCCGGTGATTTTCTCCTCCTGCACGCGACCGGCAATCGACCGGCGGGAACCGAAGTCGATGTCCCGCTCGTGTATGGTGATTATTATTACCTAGAGGCCCTGCTTCGCTACCGGGCCCGGTTTGCGGATCCCGGACGCATGATCAACCTGTCCAGCCGCGCCTGGGTGGGTCCCGGCGACCAGTTGCTGGTCTCCGGATTGATTGTCGGAGGCGGCTCGTCCCGTACCGTGTTGCTCCGCGCTCTCGGGCCGGCGTTGGCGGGCTTCGGCGTGGCCGGTACCCTGGCTGATCCACGCCTACGCCTCTTTCGGGGCCCAGACCTGGTCGCGGAGAATGACGACTGGCTCGGTGACCCCTCGGTGTCAGCCGCGGCGCAGCAGGCGGGGGCCTTCGCAATCTCGGACCCGGCGAGCCGGGATGCGGCGTTGCTCCTTACCCTGCCGCCCGGCGCCTACACGGCGCAAGTGTCGGGGGCGGCAGGAGCGACGGGCACGGTCTTGTTGGAAGCTTACGAAGTCCCCTCCCGGTGATCCGGGTCATGAAGCGGGGCGCGGGCGAGTTCTGCTAATGGGCCGGTTGCATCCCGCGCATACTTGATCACGACCGGAAGGTTCCGTTGACCGCTTCCGACTCAATTGCCAGCGTTTTGAGTCATGAAACCCCTGCCAACGCTGCCCCAGGGTCGTCGTCACTTCCTCCGCTCTGCCTCCGCGACCGGTGCGGGGCTCCTGTTGCTGAAGAGCACCACCCTTTTTGGTCAGGCCACGCCCAGCAAGAAGCTCAATCTTGCCCTGATAGGGGTCTGGGGTCGTGGACTGGCCCACTACGATGCGCTTGCGACGGAGAACGTCGTGGCGCTCTGCGATGTGAACGAGCTCCATTTCCCGGATGCGCTCAAGCGATTCCCGGGGGCGAAGACCTATGTGGACTGGAGAAAGTGCCTCGATCAGAAGGGACTGGATGCCGTGGTGTGCTGCACCCCGGACCACACCCATGCCCACATTGCCCTGTGGGCGATGAACCGCGGGTTGCACGTCTACATGGAGAAGCCCATTGCGATGAGCGTGGAGGAGATCCGGCTGGTGCGGGCGACCTACCTGAAGAATCGACACAAGATTGCCACCCAGGCGGGCACGCAGCGTCACGCCTTTCCCAATTTCGCGCGCGTGCGCGAGTTGGTGCGCGACGGCGCCATTGGCGAGCTGCGCGGCGTGTATGTCTGGGGTAATCGGCAGCTCCGTCGACCAGGCTACCTTCCCGCCCTCGGCACTCCACCCAGCACCTTCCATCACGACCTGTGGATCGGGCCTTCGCCGTTCCATCCCTACAACCCGGACTACTTCTCGGGCAAGGCGGGCATGAACTGCCTGCAGTGGAATATGTATTGGGATTTCGGAACCGGACAGGTCGGAGACATGGGCAATCATACCATGGACCTGGCCTGGAATGCGATTGACGCGGGTGCTCCGACTGCGATCGAAGCGACGGGCGAGGCCTACAATCCGGAGGTCACGCCGGTCGAGCTCACAGCGCATTTTGACCACCCGGCAAACGACTGGAGACCGGCCATTCGGGTGAGCTGGTACCAGGGAGGGGCGCTGCCCACCTCGCCGAAGCGCTACCTCGATCTCAATGGCATTGGCCACGGGGCCATGTTCAAGGGCACGAAAGGACTGCTGGTTTCGGACTTCAACACGCGCATGCTCATCCCGGTGGGTGACGCCGATGATCTCACCTACTATCGTCCGCGGGCCAAGGCGGACGTGACGCCGACCCTCGGCAATTTCCAGGAAGAGTGGATCAGGGCCTGCAAGACCGATCTACGCACCTCGTGCAATTTCGACTACAACGGCCTTCTGACCGAGCAGATGGCGTTAGGACTGGTCGCTTACCGGGCGGGCAAACGGCTGGAGTACGATGGCAAAGCAGGTCGTGTGACGAACCTTCCCGACGCCAACGCGCTCCTCAAGCGCGAATACCGCGCCGGTTGGCCGCTGGTGGGCTGAGGTGGGGCGTTTTGTCCCGTCGCAGGCGGGGTCGCGGTCCCCGCGGGCTGGCCTTACCCCATGCGTTGAGGGTTGTGTGTTCGCGGGAGACCGTTTCCCTCTCTGCGATTCCACATGTCCCGTTTGCGCTACACCCTCGACCGTACGTGCCCGCAGTCCAAAGCCCGGGCGGGGCGTTTTCAGACCCTGCACGGGGAGGTACAAACGCCGGTGTTCATGCCAGTGGGAACCCAGGCCACGGTCAAGGGGCAGACCGTTGAATCGCTCCGGGCCGCCGGCTCGCGCGTGCTGCTGGCCAACACCTACCACCTGCTGCTGCGCCCCGGGCCCGAGGTGTTTCGGAAGTTTGGCGGTATCCACCGTTTCATGAATTGGGACGGTCCCGTTCTGACGGACTCCGGTGGATTTCAGATCTTTTCGCTGTCGGGTGACCGGGCCATGAACGAGGAAGGGGCGCGTTTCAAGAGTTACGTCGATGGGGCGTCGCACCTGCTTTCGCCGGAGTCGAGCATCGCCATGCAGCGGGCGATTGGCAGTGACATCATGATGGTGCTCGACCAGTGCATTCCGTCGACTGCACCCTGGGAGCAGGCGGCGGCGGCGATGGAGCTGACGCACCGGTGGGCCCGCCGTTCGCTGGACGCGCGAGGAGACTCGGATCAGGCCCTGTTTGGGATTGTGCAGGGGGCCTGTCATGCCGATCTGCGGAAGGCGAGTGCGACGGTCCTTTCCGCCATGCCCTTCGATGGGCTGGCCATTGGCGGGCTGGCCGTGGGTGAAACCCAGGCGGAGCGCCGGGAATTTACCGGACTGGTGACTGATTTTCTCCCGCCGCAGTTGCCGCGCTACCTGATGGGCGTGGGCACACCGATCGACATCCTGGAGGCCGTGCACAGCGGGGTCGACATGTTCGATTGCATCATCCCGTCTCAACTGGCCCAACGCGGAACCGCGTTCACGTCGCACGGCAAGATTCACTGTCGTCGCGCCGTCTACAAGTTCTCGGCGGAGCCGCTCGACGCCGACTGTCCCTGTCAGACCTGCCGTGATTATTCGCGTGCCTACCTGCATCACCTGGTCAAGGCGGACGAGACGCTGGGATCGCATCTCCTCACGCTGCACAACCTGACCTTCTACCACCGATTGATGGGTGAAATGCGTGGTCACATTCTCGCCGGCACCTTCCCGACTTACTACGCTGAGCAACGGTTGCGGTTGGTTCGCTCGGATGAGGACCACCCCAACGTACCTCCGGCCAAGGCCCGGATCCGGCGCGCACCGCGGCTCGGCGACTACGAGGTGGTGCAGGGGCCCGCCGGATTCTCCAGTATCCGCCAGATCAGTTCAGGCGAGGTCATGCACTCGGTCAATTGCCCCAGTGATGAAGCGAACGCGCTCTATGTCGAACAATCGCGATTAGCGGAACGGCTGCTGGCGGGTCCGGATAATCGGGAACCCCTGGTGGTCTGGGACGTCGGCCTGGGTGCGGCCTCGAATGCCATGGCTGCGATCGCCTGCTTTGACCGCGTGCTGGTGGCGCACGGTGCAGTGGCGCTGCGGCCGTTTCACCTGGTCAGTTTCGAGCGGGATCTGGATCCCCTGCGGCTGGCGGCGAAAAAGGCCGCCTATTTCCCTCACCTGCGGCACCCAGCGCCGCAGGCGTTGCTCGATCACGGACGGTGGTGCCACGCTTCCGGCGGCCTGACGTGGGAGTTGCGGGAGGGGGACTTTCTGGAGCAGTTTCCCTCCTCACCCGGTCCCGACCTGATTTTCTACGATCCCTTTTCCGCCAAGACCGATACCGGACTTTGGAGTTCGGCGGTCTTCGAGCGGATACGGAGACATTGCCAGACCAGACCGTCCGAGCTTTTCACTTACTCCGCGGCGACTGCGGTGCGCGTGGCCTTGCTCACGGCCGGATTCCATGTGGCGGAAGGTGCCGGCACGGGGCCCAAGGCAACCACGACGGTGGCGTTCACCCAGCCTCCGAATCTGGCTTGGTCCGCACGCCTGCTGGGTCCGGCCTGGCTTTCCCGCTGGCGGCGCAGTCACTCCCAGTTTCCCGCCGACCTCCCGGTCGAAGCGAGACCAGCGTTTGCCCGTCATATCGAGACTCACCCACAATTCGCTGGGCCGGGCTAGCCCGGTGCGATCCGCTGGGTGAATGCGCTGAGCGATTGTCTCAGCAGGTGCAGTCTTGTCGAGGGGTCGCCTCGATAACGCGTCCGCGTTGATCGAATTCGAACCGACAACACTGGTCGAGCATGCCGCGGAGGAGCAGGCGGGCCCGTCGTACGCGGCTCTTGGTGGCCGTGAGGGAGAGTCCGAGCGCGAGGGCGACTTCGGGCAGCGTCTCGCCCTGAAATTCATGCCGCACCAGCGGCTCACGGTACTGGACGGGCAGGGCGGCGATGAAACGGCGGAGCGAAGGGGTCAGGTCAACCGCATCGCGCCCGGAGGGATCGTTTGACTCGGGTTCGAAGTCCAGCGGTAGGTGTTCGTGACGCGTGCGATAGTGGTCGATGATGGCATTGCGCGCGATCCGGTACACCCAACCTTGTAGCTTTGCCGGTTCACGCAGGCCGGGAAGTCGCCGGTGAATGCGAAGAAAGACCTCCTGCAGCAGGTCCTCGGCATCCGTTTCGCTGTGGGTGCGGGCGCGCAGGAACTTGCGCAGAGGCTCGGAGAACTCGCTCCACAGCAGCGAAGCGGAGGACTCGGGCGAGACGATCGGAGGGGGGGTGGTCGCGATCATAGGTTGCGTCCCATCGGTTCGGCAAAGGTCAGTGATTCCCAGCCGCGACGGGCCCAGAAGGCGCGTCCGGCCTGGTTGTCGCACGCCACCAGAATCAGAACCCGCACCACCCCGACGGACTTGAGCGCCGCGATCGCGTGATCGACCAGGGCGGTGCCGATGCCGGCTCCGCGCTGATCCCGGTCCACCGCGAGGTGATAGAGAAAGCCGCGCCGTCCATCATGTCCGGCGAGGAGCGCTCCCGCGAGGTGGTTGCCGTGCGTGGCGACGAAGCTCAGGCCGGGATTGCGTTGAAGGTACGCCGCCAACTCGGCGAGGCTGTCCCCTTCCGCCAGCTCGACGCCCTCCGTCCCGGCCCAGAGGGCCCGGGCGGCCGGGAGATCGGAGGCAAGCATGGGGCGAATCTGGAGGAAGGAACTCACGGAACGGAGTCTGACTCGCAGCAGGACGCTCCGCAACACGCGGCGGCGGGTTTTGTGGCCATCACCTCGGCGGCGAATACCTTTGATTCGAAACCGCGCTTGGCTTCCCAGCTTGTAATGACTTCGTCACTATTTCCCTTGGCCCGGATGGAGATGTCGACAAAGCCAGCGTCTTTCAGAATCTGCAGCAGGTCGGACTGCAGGGTCGCGCCCGCCAGGCAGCCACTGTGCAGGGCGAGGTTGTGTTTCACTTCATCGGGGAGGACCTCCCGCGCCACGACGTCGGACACCGCGAGGCGCCCGCCGGGGCGGAGCACCCGGAAGGCCTCGCGGTAGACAGGGACCTTGTCGGGACAAAGGTTGATGACGCAATTGGAGAGAATGACATCAACCGAGGCGTCCGCGACCGGCAGGGCCTCGATTTCTCCCAACCGGAATTCGACCTGATTGATACCATTGTCTCTGGCGTGGGCACGGGCCTTGGACACCATGTCCGGGGTCATGTCGACGCCGATGACCCGGCCGGTTGGACCGACGAGTCGGGCGGCAATGAAGGCGTCGAACCCCGCGCCCGCACCCAAGTCGAGCACGGTCTGTCCCGGCTGGAGGGCGGCAAGCGCAACCGGATTCCCGCAGCCGAGCCCGAGGTTGGTGCCTTCCGGCACGCCCGCGAGGTCGGACGCCGAGTAGCCGAGTGTGCGCGCTTGCGCGTCCGCACCGCAACAGCCTGATGCAGTTGGATGGCCTTTATTGAGGGCGGAGGAGCAGCAAGACGTGCCAGTGGGCTCTCCACCGGTGAGGGTGGAGTCCCCGCGGGCAATCGAGCCGTAGCGGCGGCGAACTTCGGCGCGGAGGACTTCCGGGTCAGGGTCGGGTGTGGTGTTCATCTACCCCTCAGGACGAAGGAGCATTCGATTGGACGCAGGAAATCGATGCTGATGGAGGTGAAACAAGTGAACCGAAAGGGGGGCCGCTGTTCCACGTGACGGCCCGGCGCGGTTCCGGATCGCGATTCCGTGTGGGTTCATGCAGGTGCATCGCGAGTTACGACGATGGTTGAGGTATCCGAAGGCCGGAATTGAAGTTGTCATCCGCGGGACGCCGAACGAAACTGAGGCTGCTGCAGTGACGCGCCCCAGCCCCACGTCCTTTCCTTGGGTTGCGTTCCCTTTGTCATGGTACCCCGTTTGACTGGTGATGGTAGTGCCGGGTCGACCCTCAGGGTCGCCGGAGTGCGGGACTGTACCATGATACCCTGCGCGGATCCGGAGGATCCCTTGAGGAACCACCCCGGTTTTAGGGTGTGTCCGACTGCGCCATTTCGATTTTTTCCATGATGCTCACTTCTATCCCGGGCCATTCGAACCCGGTTTCACGCCTTGTCACGGTGGCGGCCTCGCTCGCGGTGGCCGTCCTCGGTCTGCCGGCTGCGGAACCGGCTCCCCCGTTCCAGAAGGTGATCTTCACGGTGTTGAACACCGACTCGGCGGAGTTTGAGGGATTCGCGCGGCAGGCGGCGTCGGTCCGCGCGACGCACGTGACCATTTCGGACCTGCCGAAGAGCCGTTGGCAATGGGAGCGAGACCTGAACGATCCGTATCCCAATTGGGGTATGATGGTGCCCACGCTCTTCAAGGTGGTGGTGCCGCCGGCGTTGAAGCAGTACCTGCCGGGTGACTACGCGGCGAAGAACCTCGCCATCGTCAAGGAACGGGCGGCGGTGCTGCAGCGCCTCGGCATTCGGGCGGTCTTTCGCGGCAAGGAACCCGCCTGGCTCCCCTCTGAAGTCTACGACGCGCATCCAGAGTGGCGGGGTCCCCGGGTGGAGCATCCCCGGCGTGCCCGCAACGCCTACTACGCGCCCTGCATCGACCAGCCCGAGGTGCTGGCGCTTTATCGCGAAGCGGTGCGTGAGTTGTGCCGGCAGGCGCCAATCGATGATTTTGAGTTTTTGACCAATGACTCCGGTGGTGGATTCTGCTGGAGCCGCAGTCTCTATCCCGGCCGCAACGGCCCGTCGTGGTGCGAGTCGATTCCTCACGCCCTGAGGATTGAACGGTTTCTGTCCACGATCCAGGCGGGGGCCCGTGACTCCGGCTGCACGGTCGATGCGAGCATGTTTTACGGGGCCGGAGTGATCGCGTCCGAGGAGGTCGCCGCGATTGTCGCCGGGCTTTCGCCCCGCCAATGGCTCAACGGGCGCTCCTCGTCCGGCACGGCGCCGACCGTGCGGGTGGGTTTGCATCCGTTCTACAATCACATGTACCCGGTCTTCGGCATCTATTTGCCGGAGGAGATGGCGCGACGCCTGCAGGAGGCGGTCGCGGACAAGGCGGCGGCGGTGGAGCTCAATTTCTCGCGTTCCGATTCACCGATCGAGTTTGCCCTCTGGCGGGAGTTCCTGGCCGATCCGGGCGGCCGCGGAATGGTGGGGCGGATGGCGCTCCTGCGCCGGACGGCGGTGGGATTTGTGGGTGAAGCTCAGGCCGACGGACTCGTTGACGCGTGGCATGAGCTCCAGCGCGCGATCGACACCGCGCAGACCATCAGTCCCGACCCGATCCTCATGGTGGGTGCGGTCAACCAGCGGTGGATCACGCGTCCCTTTGTCCCCTTTCCGGCGGAGTTGGAGCCCGCGGAACGCGACTACTTCCGTCGCTTTCAATTTCAGGCGACCTCCGAAGAGGAGGCCAACGATCTGATGAACCTTCAGGGATTCACCCCGATCAAGGGCTACTCTGGCGGGCTGCTGGCATCGCAATCCGTGAACGAAGTCCTAAACCGCCTCGACCGTGCCCTGCGCAGCCTTGGGCAGGTGGCCGCGGCGACGGATCGACCGGCGGCGGCAACGGAATTGCGGGCGACCGAGAAACGGGTGCGTACCCTTGCCTGCCTGTACCGCACGGCGCGGCACGCCATCCAGTATCAGGCCATCCTCGATCAGACCGACTACGAGCAGCCGCTGGTCGAGCGCACGATCTACCCGCTGGAGGGGGATCAGCGCCTGCGTGACCTGCAGCGTATCACCCGGGCGGAGGTCGACAATACCCAGGAGTTGATCCGACTGGTGGAGACGGCGGGGTCCACGCGGATCCTTCTGCTGGCGCCGACCGAAGCCGAGGAGGACATCTTCCTGCTCAGTCCCAACCTCGTCCCTCAGCTCAAAAAGAAGATCGAGATCATGCTCCGGCACGAACTGGACAGCCACCGCCTTTACGAGCGCCGCCAAGGTTGAGGGACGGACGCGGCCGCGGGACGGACTCGCGTTCGTTGCATGTGCGAGTCGCCCCGCTGGGCCTCGAGTGAGGGTTGACTCGTGACCTCTCGGAAGGGTGGGGCGATCCTGGACGCCCTTGCGCGTCCCCCCGGGTCCTGCGAACCTGGACGCGCCAATGCCGGGTTGTGGTCCCAGCGGGAATTCGCCGGCGCTGCCGGCCTGGGACGGGGTTCCTGAGCGAAGGATCGGTGCAAAGCCTGCGCGGTCCGACATTCGATGAACCGGAGCTTGGAAAACGCCATCCGATTGCCATCGTAGGGCGGATGCATGGTCTCCTCATCCAAGCCCGGCGTGTTTTCCTCCACGTTGCAATGGCTTGTCTCGGACTGGCTGACGGTTGGAGTCAACCCCAGACACCCGGATCCGAAGCCCGGTCGAGTTCGGCGGCGGAGACGATCGAGGTGATCCAGGCAGCCCCGCCGAACTGGATTGAACCACGCACCTGGACGCTTCCTACGGCCAAGGCTGCTTCGGGAGTTCCGGCGGAGATCCTCTTGAGCGATCGGCAGGACCTGCTCGGCGATACGATATCCGCCTACTACTATCGCAACGTCGTCCTGCTGCGAAACGCTGAAGGCGTGCGGCGTTGCGCGGAGTGGACGGTCGAATACTCGCCGGAATACGAGTCCGTCACCTGGCATGCCTTGCGCGTGATTCGTTCGGGCGAAGTCTCCAATCGCCTGGAAAAAGCGAAGTTTCGCAAGCTGCAGCGTGAACAGCGCCTTGAGTCCCGCATCGTGGATGGACGCATTACCATCGCCACCGTGCTCGAGGACATCCGGGTCGGAGATGTGCTCGAGATCGAGTACACCCTGGAGTCCGGAAATCCGGCTCTGCGGGGGCAACTCGGAACGCGCCACTATCTGGGGTCGTCCTTTCCGATCCAGGCGCAACATGTAGTCGTCCGGGCCCCCCGGGAGCGACCGCTCAAGGCTTCCTTCTTTCTTCCGGACGGAACCCTGAACCTCCCCTCGGAGCTCTATCGTCCAGCGGCGCTCAGGTTGGGCCTGGAGACGGAGGAGACCGCCGATCAAAGCGTGTTTCGCTGGTCGGGTTTGAACCTCCCCGCCGTCCCCTTCGATGACAATGTTGCGCCAAGGGCATCGCCCTACTACCCGATGCTCCGCATCAGTTCCTTTTCCAGCTGGGCCGAGGTGGCGGACTGGGGACGGGGGCTCTTTTCCGAGGTCGGCGAGCCGCCCGCTGAAACACTTGAATGGATACAGAGGTGTCGCTCGGAGCATGCGACCCAGGCGGAACGTCTGGCCGCCGCCGTGCGCTGGGTGCAGCGGGATCTGCGGTACTTTGCGATGGCCATGGGAGCGCAGAATCTCCGGCCCCGGAAGCTGGCCGAAATCTGCGCCACCCGGTTCGGTGACTGCAAAGACAAGTCGGCGCTATTGGTGGCGGTGCTGCGCGGACTTGGGATCGAGGCCTGGCCGGTCCTGGTCAACTCCGTCCTGAAGGAGCGCATCCGGGAGCACGGCCCGGGTCCGTTTGCCTTTGATCATGCGATCGTCGCTTATCGACTCGATGGTTCTGAGCACTGGGTGGACCCGACCATCGAGCACCAGGGAGGAGGTCCCGGCACGTGGTCGCTGCCTCCGTATCGCTGCGGATTGATTCTTCGCGAAAAGGAGCACTCGCTGACGGATGCGCCCGCGAATGCAACCGGGAATGAACCGGACACGTACACCGAAGACACCGTCACGGTTTCCCCCTCCGGGGATGCGACACTGACGACCACCACGCAGCTTCGCGGCCTGAAGGCGGATGAGTACCGATACCACCTGGCCTCTACCGGGGCTTCCGAGATCAGTCTGCGCTGGGTCAACTTTCTCGGTCGATTCTATCGATCCATTGAAGAGCAGAAGGCCGTCGAGATCGAGGACGATCCGGTTCACAACCTCATCACCCTGAAGGCCACCTACACGCTGCCCCAGTTTGTCGGTACGGAAGGTGGATTGTCGGTCGTGACGACCCATGCGTACTCGATCCGGGCGCTGCTCGATGCCCCGCAATCACGACGACGTCGATGGCCCTATGCGCTGCCGGGCGATCGAGTGGTTCGGCACAGGATCGTGGTCGAGTTGCCCTTTGACCTTTCGGTTGAGCAGCAACCCCAGTTGGTCGTGACGGACGAGCTGGTGTATCGGACCGAGAAGGGTTTGAACGGCCGACGATTCACGTGTGAGCATGAGCTTCGCCTGCTGAAGGAGTTTGTCGCAGCGGAGGACATGGCGGTCTTCGCCAGCTCGGTGGAGGATGTTCTGCAGGCGCTGAGCACCTCCCTGCGTTCTCCCGTGGCAACTAAGGACTCGAAGACGGCGACGGGGGGTCCTTGACGCCCGCGTGAGTCGTGGACTGTTCGATCCATTGCTTGAACCGGGGAGTGTCACGCCAGATGCCGGCGCGTGGGTCTTGGGCAAGAAAGCGAATCAGATCTTCGGGTTTCCAAATGAGTGAAGCGCGTTCCAGATTCTGGATCGCCCGGGCTTCGTCCCGAGCGATGAAGGCGATGCGGATAACCGCGAGGTGGGCGCCCATCAGGAGGGGATTGAGCTCACGAAGATGCTCTGCGAGACGGGACGCCTCGTCCAGCTTCTGGAGTTCAATCAGGTTCTCCACCTTGACCAGGCGGAGGAAGGGGAGCTGGTGGGCGGAATCCAGGGCCTGATCCAAGGCGGCCAGCGTCGCTGTCAGGTCCTTGCCTCGACTGATGGCTGTGTAGCGATCGAACTCGTCTTCGTAGGTCGGATTCTTCGCCTGTTCCTTTTCGAAATGGTTTCTGGCGAGATTCGATCCCATCCACATCAGTCGGTTGCGCAACTCGCGCCAGATCGGCAGGACCTTGGCCTCCGGTGGAAGGCTGGCCAGATGGGTAAAGGCCTGGTCGTAGTCCTTTTCACCGAGCGCCTGGAATACGGCATTGGCTCGCGGAATCTGCGATCGCATCGCCCGTTCAATGTGTGACTCCGCGTCGGTAAGGAGTCCGAAGTGGGGCACGCCGGTAAAAAGGAGCCGTTCGCGCATCGACTGCGTAAACTGCCGGGGGAATCCCAGGGCCGAAAAATCCACGAAGTGAATCTTGCCGGGAGCAGTTTCTTGTAGTGTCAGGTGAATCACGCGGAAGGTGCCGTTTTCATGGAAGAAGAGACATTCCAGCACCCGTTTGCCTCGCAGCGCGGCGATGCGACTCACCACCATGAAAGAATAGGTTTCCAGGGCCGACATTTCCGATTTGAGGGTGGCAGCGATGCTCTTTGCCATCTGCTCAATGAAGAGCTTCTCGTCATCGCGATTTACGCCGAATCCTGTACCGCAACGTTCGCCCACCGATCTCATGTCGAAGCGTTCCACCAGGGCAACCGACTTTCGCAAGCCGTAGTCTTGCTGAACGGCGGCGGCGAAAATCTGCGTGGAAGGATAGTCGGGTCGAACCCCTTGGGCGACGCCCGAACGCAGCGCAAGGAGCGGTACGACGACGCAGATCAAAGTGGTCCGGCAGGCCCGTGCGAGCGAACCTCCGTGGCGTTGCAGCTCCATGGTAGCGGATGGTGCGGGACCGGGCCCCCAATGCCAGCCTGATTTACCGTTCGCGATTTGGGCCGAGGCGGCGCAGGTGTCCGGCAAGTACGTTCGCTCCTGCGAGAGGCGCCGTCCCTTGAAACGAGGTTTGTATCGTGGGGACGAGTCGAAGCAGCGGCAGCCTTCCATGCCCAACCCTACGGCCGGGCCTGGCCGGGCGCGGAGCGGCGCCATCCTCGGTGGGCGGCTTAGCCGTTGGCGATGACCCAGACCGTGAGGGCTGCGAGTCCGATGAAATAGGCGCCGGAGGCGCCGAGGGCGGCGCGGGACAGCTGGCCGGGGCGCAGTTCGGGTGCGAGGAGGCGGGTGTTGACGGCGAGGGTGTGGAAGCAGCTGAGCCCGAGGGCGAAATTGTTCACGTTGGCGGCGATGACGACGAGCCAAAGTGGACTGGCGAAGGCGAGGAAACCGGCCGACATAACGACGTAGGCGGCGAGGAAACCGTAGTAGACCCGCAGCACGCGGTGGGGATCGACGCGCCGCAGCGTGCCGGAGGACGACCACACGATGTCAACCCAGCGGCGCAGGAAGCCGTCCACCGTGGTGATGGTGACCGGGAAGAGAACGAGGAATCCGCAGATCAGCATGAGGTGCCAGAGCAGGTGGCCCAACGCCCCACCGATCCGCGTTTCCACCCCGCCGGCCATCAGGCTCGCCAGCACCCAGCGATCAGCGGTCGTGCCGCGGGGCAGCACCTCGATGGAAATGAGAGCGGGCAGAGCGAGGCCGATGAGCGAGGCGGGCAGCCAGACCTGCCACTGGTCGAGGTGCACCCTGCGCAGCCACGCCCGCCAGCGGGCGAGGGCCGGCGGGGTGGGGACAAATGTGACGCCACTGTGGGCGAGCGCCACCGGTTCACCTCCGACCATGCTGGCGATGGCACCGACTTTCCTGCCCATGCCCCAGCCTTGCTCCCGGGTGTAGGCGCAGATGGAGGTCTGGGTCAGCCCTCCGACTCCCGCGATGCCGGCCAGCGTGGTGAAGAGTTTCATCGATTCTGTATCCAACGAGGGAAAACCCTCGCCGCGCCACCAGGCGCCAAACACGTTCACCACCTGTCCATTGGCAGCGGGCAGGGACCCAAACTGGAAGAAGCCCCAGGCCACTTCGCCCAGGGAGCGCCAGGAAGCGAGGCAGACCGCGAGCACCAGGAGGAGACCGAGGACAAAAAACACCTTCACCATCACGAGTCCCTTGAGAAACTTGTAGATGGTGCCGCCAAAAATCAGCGGCACGGGCACCAGCAGCAGCAGCACATAAGTCACCTGGCGCATCAGCCCGGTTTCGCTCGCGGGATCCGGGATGCGACCGAGGATCATGGCGGCGCCCGTGACAGCGACCGCGGAGAGCTGGAACGGCAGCATGGTCCAGAAGTCGATCGCCAGGTACGTGAACGTCCAGAAACGCGAGCCGGGTTTCAACCGCAGCTTGCCGGTCATGATGCCCTCTCCGGTGGCCAACGTGTACCGACTGGCTTCGACGTTGTAGATGTACTGGGCCAGCAGTGTCAGCAGGGTGATCCAGAGCAGCGCACCGCCATAGCGGGCCGTGATGGCCGGGCCGATCAGCCATTCCCCGGCTCCGAGGGAGGCGCCGGCCATGACAATACCGGGGCCGAGAAGTTGACGCCAGTTTCGAGGGGGAGGGGCGTCCAATTCGGCCGTGGTCCAAGGGGGCAGGCCGGTCCGTGCTTCACGGGCCGGCGATTCGTTGGAAGAAGGGGCGGAGTGCAAGCGGGAAGGGAGAATCGACGTGACGGCGTCGGGGCGTGGCCGGACTGCAAATGGGGAAGGAACGCACCGCCGTGGCCGGGCGCGGGGCCGAGACCAGTGTCGCGGGACGCTTGTCCCTGGGCCAGTGGAAAATCGTCCGTCTGGGATCGGATGTGGACGGAGCCAAGGGTTTTCATCGACCCCCGGCCAGGGTCTCCCCATCGTCCCGGGATTGTCACCCGCGGGGTTCATCCGGACCTCGAGTCAACCACGGACCCCATGTTACTTTCCCTCGCCTTGCTTTCGTTTCAGCTGCCGGCCCACGAACTCCCGCGTGTCCTGCCCCTCGCCGAGGCCGCGTTGGGAGCGCAGCCGGTTTCAATCACCGCCGTGGCCAATCCTCGCAGCCCGGGGGGACCGCATGACTTTTCGTCGGAGGGGGACTACTGGTGGCCGGATCCGAAGAACCCACAAGGTCCCTATGTGCGGCGCGATGGAGAAACCAATCCGGACAACTTTGTCGCCCACCGCCGCCTCCTGTTTGCCTTCGCCCGCGATGTGGGGGCCCTGATGGCGGCCTACGACCTGACGCACGAGGAACGCTTTGCGAAAGGCGCAGTGCAGCAACTGCGCGTCTGGTTCGTCGATCCCGCGACGCGAATGAATCCGAATCTGCAGTACGCCCAGTCCATTCAGGGCGTTTGCACGGGGCGGGGCGTCGGCGTGATCGACACCGTGCACCTCGCGGAGGTGGCTCTGGGCGTGCGTGCCCTTCAAGGATCGGCCGCTTTGGACGCCGCGAGCGAGGCCGGGATCAAGACTTGGTTTCGCGAGTACCTGCATTGGCTCCAGACGCATCCGTACGGAATCGACGAGAGCAAAGCAGAAAACAACCATGGCACCTGCTGGGCGCTGCAGGCTGCGGCGTTCGCCCGTTTGCTGGGAGATGAAACGACGCTGGCGGATTGCCGGCGCCGGTTTCGGGAGATTCTGTTGCCTACCCAAATGGCAGCGGACGGCAGTTTTCCCAAGGAACTCGCGCGCACCAAGCCGTATGGCTACTCGATTTTCAACCTCGATGTCATGACCGGCCTGGCGGTGGTGCTGTCAACGCCGGGCGACGACCTCATGGCGTTCCGCCTGGCCGATGGACGTGGCCTGATCCGTGGAGTGGAGTTTCTCGCCCCGTTCATCGCCGACAAAGGTGCCTGGAAACGTCCGCCTGACGTCCTCTATTGGAAGGACTGGCCGGTGCGTCAGCCCGCGCTGCTGTTCGGGGCCCTGGCGGCGGGACGCAGTGACTGGCTCGACCTGTGGAAACGACTTCCTTCCGACCCCGCGGTGGAAGAAGTACGTCGGAATTTGCCAATCCGATTTCCCACGCTGTGGCTTCGAGGTGACGCCCCGTTGGGCTGAGTATCCGAATTTCCCCACTTCACCATGACCCGACTCCTCCGCGCCAGAGACAATCGGAATCAAGCGTTGGTCGAGCCGCGTTCCGGCCGGCTGGCTTTGAGTTACTTCAACCTGCTACGCCTGCAATCGGGAGAGTCGTTCACACTTCGAGTCGACGGGTGTGAGCTCCTGGCGGTGGTGCTCTCGGGGTCGGTGGACATTCGAGTGGGCGATCAGGTGTTCGAGAGGGTCGGACGTCGAGCCGGCATCTGGGACGGAATGGCGGATTCGGTTTACTGCGGAACCCGGCGTACGGTCACGTTTCAGGCCCATCTCGATGGCACGGAGGTGGCAGTGGCCGGAGGCGTCTGCAGCGGTGAATTTGCGCCATTCCGCATCACACCTGACGACGTGGAGGTGGTCGAAGTGGGCTCAGTGTCGACGCATTCCCGGCGACGCATTTGTCACGTTCTCGGTCAGAATGGGTCCGGACGGGCCGGACACCTCCTGGTGAGTGAGCTTTATTGTGACCCCGGATGCTGGTCTGGATACCCGCCGCACAAGCATGATACCGAGCGGCCTCCCGAAGAGACGGCGTTTGAAGAGATCTATCACTATCGGTTTCGTCCCGAGACCGGGTTCGGAGCCCAGTTCTGCTACGAGGAGCCGTCCGTCGGATGGGCGCCTGAACCCCAGGTGGTGATGACGCGGCATGGCGACACCTTCCTGGTCGACCGCGGCTATCATCCCACTGTGACCTCCCCGGGCCACGACGAGTACATCTTTACCATCCTGGTGGGGAGTCACCAGCGGTCCCTGGTGCAGTCATTCGAACCGCGACACCGTCACCTCATCGGAACGATCCCGGGCATTGATGCCATGCGGGCGAAGTTCAAATAGAGGTTCGCATCCCGGACACTCAGAGAACCACTTTTTATCCATGTCCCAGATTCAACCCCTCTTCGACCTCACGGGGCGCACGGCGCTCATCACCGGATCCAGCCAGGGAATTGGGCTCGCCCTGGCCCGCGGCCTCGCTCAGGCCGGTGCAGCCGTGGTGCTCAATGGGCGGGATGAAGCGAAACTCAAAGTTGCAGCATCCGCTCTGGTGGCGGCGGTGCCGGGGGCGAGGGTGGCGACGGCGGCGTTCGATGTCACCGTGGCGGCAGAGATTGGGCGGGAGGTGGAGCGAATTGAGACCGACTTCGCTCCGATTGATATTCTGATCAACAACGCCGGCATCCAACGGCGGTCGCCCCTCGCGGAGATGACCGAGGCCCAGTGGCGCGAAGTGCTGGATACCAACCTGACCAGCGCCTTTCTGGTGGCCCGTGCGGTGGCGCCCCGTATGATTGCCCGCAAGTCGGGCAAGATCATCAACACGTGCTCCGTCATGAGCGAAGTCAACCGACCCACCATCGCCAACTATTCGGCCGCGAAGGGCGGTCTGAAAATGCTGACCCGTGCCATGGCCGTGGAATGGGCGAAGCACGGGTTGCAGTGCAACGGGCTTGGGCCCGGCTACATCGTGACCGAGCTCAACCGCTCGCTGGTGGAGAACGAGGACTTCAATCGCTGGATTTGCGGTCGCACTCCGGCGGGACGGTGGGGGCAGCCCGAGGAATTGACCGGTGCGGCGGTGTTTCTGGCCTCGGCCGCATCGAACTTTGTCAATGGACAGATCCTCTATGTCGACGGTGGATTACTGGCCGCGTTGTGAAGATCAGAATCCCTTGAAATGCTTGGGGTCGGTGGGGAGCTGGTAGCGGGTGGTGTAGGTCTTGTTGCTGGCTGCCAGCTTGAGAAAGACGTCGACTGGCACGATTTCGACCGGACCGTCGAGCTGTTTCGTGATCTCGACGAGGCTGTTCACGTCATTGGATTCGCGGACGTGGACGAGAAGAAAGTAAGGCCGCTTGGCGTTGATCGCGATCAACTCGTTCAAGTCGGCCGCCACCTCATCGCGCGGGCGACGCGGATCGATGTAGTAGTCGTAGGAGATCAGGGCGCGGGTGTCGCGCAGGTCGCGGGTGCGCGCGGGACCGTAGCCGTTGATGAAACCGATCACGTCGGGAAACGCGGCATAGTACCGGTCGACGGTTTCCTTGGTCAGGTCCGCGTTGCCGAGGTTACCGTCGGCAGCGGAGTTATCCATGATCTCCATGATGTTCTCGTCGAGCGTGGCCATGAGCTTGCGTGCGTCCTGCATCAACAGGGCGAACCGGTCCGCAGGGATGTGGTTGGGGTACATGTAACCCGGGCCGGAGAGGCCGCCGATGAAGAGATCGTTGGGTGTGGCACTCTCGTGAAAATACTCGAGCGCAGCCGGCGAAAACTTGGTCCAGTTCATCGTCACCTGCCACCCGAACGGCAGTTTTCCACGCCCGGGTTTGGTCCAGACACCGATGCCAATGCTGTCCGATTGAACGAAGGCCAGGTAGACTTTCTTTTCCGCCGACAGTTTGGCGTCGGCCGCGACCCGGTGGTTGTTCTTGAACTTGAACCCGGGAGTGAAGGTGAACTGGCAGTTGAAACTCAGATTCGGCAGGTTGTGCAGACCTTCCATGCGCAGCCCGTAGGTGGACAGCAGGGTGGTCTGCTGCTCCTCAGTGTCCTTGGCGTAGGAGTGCCAGCCAAAGACGGTGGAGAGCGGCACCAACTCGGAGTACAGTTTCTTGTTCAGCGCGACTTCCTCGGCGTGGACCGGGTTGGCGGAGAGATCGTGGAAGAACATTTTCTGCCGGACTCCCCAGTCGGCCATCGCGGGCATGCGCACCGCTCCGGCGTGTCCACCCATCAGCATGATGGAGTCGTGCGTGCAGCGCGACCAATAGCGGGTGTAGGCATCGGTGTAGATCTGCGCGTCGGTTTGCCCGGTGTAGCGTCCGCGGAGATCGTCGATCTTCTTGAGCCCGTGTCGCTCCACGAGGGGAACCTGATCCGCGGTCACCACCACGGCCGATTCGAGACCGGCGATCGTGAAGGCGACATTGAGCGATGCGCTCACAGCCGGCTCCCAGATCACGTAGCCCTTGGCGTGTTGGGCGAAGAGGGCCAGGGCAGCGTCGGCCGATTTGACCTCGGTGAAGGTGACGTGGTGCTTTCGCTGATAAAACTCGAACAGCGGCTCGGTGATCTCCCACTGAAAATCCTTCGGATGGACCACGTAGAGTTGGGGAGCGGCGCGGTTGGCGAGTCCCTGCAGGCTGACGAGCAGGACCTTTTCGGGCAGGCCACGCGCGACCAGCCAGTCTCCGTCAAAGTGCATGACCCACGCCTTGCGTCCGGCCGGGGCCGGCACCGGATCGGCGGCAGGCAGAGCGGCGGTGAGTGCGAACCAGACAACGAGGAGTGAAAGCAGGTGTTTCATGACTTATTTTTCCCCGGTGACTTTGGTGAAGCGATAGACGAGCGGTTTTCCCCGTGTGCTGTGCAGCTCGATGAGCTGCAATTCCTGGTCGCCCTCGACCAGGCGAAACTCCTGGTAGATGCGCATGGGTGTGGTGGACTGCGAACTTTCCACCAGCACGGTTGCTTCGACACGCAAGGTGCGTTCGCCGTCGAGCCACTCGGCCCGTACGGGTGTGACTGCGCCGGGGACCAGGTACAGGGCCATGTGGCGCTGCTCGACCCGAAAAAAGTCCTTCACCGTCGTCGGCGCGGCCGTGTCAACGGTGTTGGTTGAAGTGACTTTAGACGTGCGCCACTGCATGTCGTGTCGCAGGTCCACCCGCGTCCCATCGAGCCCGACGACCAGATCCCAGGTGTTCCAACCATCCAGCGCGGTGCTGCGCTTGGGATCCATCCGCCAGCGTCCGGCCAAGGCTGGATTTGCCGCCCACGCCGCCAGCGGCAGCGCGACCATTGCCACGAAAACCTTCCAAGGTGTTACGTTCATTGCAGGGGCAATGAACTCACTCTCGGCGCTGAATGACTAGCCGAATATGCGGTGAACCGAACGGCGGCGTTCCGTCTTTGCCACCCGATGTCTGATCCGAGGGAGAGTTTGGGTGGTGCGGGTGGCTCCGGCTGAAATTTCAGTCGTCGTGGCTTGGTTGAGGAGGCTGTCCTGCAGTCGGGTGTGGGCGTCAACTTGAGGAGCGACGAGAAGGGTGTGCCTCGCCACGAAGGACGAGGTCTTGTTGTAGGCGGGGTCGCTGACCCCGCAGAGATGGGCGTCGCATCCGTCGAACGGAGCACGGAGGCGGGACCGGTCAGTCCCGTCGCGGCCTCAACGAGGCCGCCTACAACGATGACGAACTCGATTTCATCCAATTTTCCTAAGTACCCGCGCATGCGCGGCCGCGGGACCGTCGCCGGTTCCGCGTCGCTTACACCAGGGCCGTCCGGGTGGGATCGTGCGAGCTACGGCCGGACGGTGACCCGCAGGTACGACGCTGTCACGGCAAAGCCGGAGTCGGTGGTGCGTCCCTGGGATTCGGCCAGTGCGATCAGCTGTCGGTGCAGCTCTTCGGCCCGGCCGGCCTTGTGTGCTGCCTCGTAGGCGTTCATCGTGGGGCCATAGTAATTGCGGAACAGCGCAATGAAGTCAGTGGCCGTGCCGCGCAGCAGGAACGTGAACGTCGACTTCTCCAGGTCGATCCGGTCGGCCGGCACACCGGCGTGACCGAAGCGTTCCCGAATGTGGCTTTCCACGCCCCAGGTCATCGGACTGATGAAACCCTCGGGCGGCGGCGGCGTGAAGGCGGCGCTGACCTTCAGTACCTGGGAGACGAAGGACGTGGGGTCATTCGGAATCCAGTTTCCCATGACAATACGGCCTCCGGGCTTGGTCACTCGGACGAGTTCACGGGCCACGTCGACCGGCCGCGGTGCGAACATCGCGCCGAAAATACTCACGGTGAGGTCGAAGGTGTGGGTGGCGATTTCACCCAGATTGCAGGCGTCGCCTTCACGAAAGGCCAGGCGGTCGAGTCCCAGCGCGGCGGCCCGGCGGTTGCCCGCCGCCACCAGGTTTCTGGCGATGTCGACGCCCACGACCCCCGCGCCACCCTGTGCGAGCGGCACGGCGGTGGTGCCGTCGCCACAGCCGAGGTCGAGGACGCGCATCCCCGGACGGACGCCGAGTGAGTGCACGAGCGCCTCCCCCGAGTCCCGCATGGTCGCAGCAATGCGGGTGAAATCGCCCTTTTCCCAAAGCGCCTGGTTTGGACTGGCCGGCGGGATTTGCAGGATGTTGACGGTGCGTGAGATCGGTTGATCGGCAGACAAGGTCGCGGCGGAGCCGCTTCCGGTTTCTGTGTGGTGTGACATGGACGGTGGGGATGGATTCGTCCGCTTGGTATCGGTTCGCGGACACGGGTCCCAGACTAGCAGAATCGCGGTTTGCCATCCACGACAGTTAATGTAGCAACCCACTCCATCTTCTGGAGTGAAGCCACATCCGTCATGAGTATCCACTACGGTCAGTCCTGTCCGGTATCCAAGGCCGCCGAGGTGCTCGGGGAGCGTTGGACGATCTTGATTATCCGCGAGTTGCTGCTCGGAACCTCCCGATTCAGCGATTTTCAGCGCGCCTTGTCCCAGATCTCGCCCACGTTACTGACCAAGCGCTTGAACCAATTGCAGGATTGGGGACTCGTGGTGCGCAAGGCCGGGTCGGGTGGCCAGCGGCCCGAGTATTACCTCACGGCGGCCGGGATTGAGTTGAAGCCCATTGTGCTCGGCCTGGGCGAGTGGGGCATGAAATGGGCGCGCGGGCAGATGGGGGACGATGAGCTGGACGTGGAGATGCTCATGTTCGATTTCTGCCGTCGAATCGACGGGGCGAAACTGCCGGGCGGGCCGAGGGTGATTGAGTTTATCTTTCCTGGGCTCCCGAAGTATTCGCGCTGGTGGATTCTCGTGGATGCCGAGGGCAAACGCGAATTGTGCCTGCATGCCCCCGGGCAGCCGATGGATCTGCAGATTCGGTGTGACCTTCGGACGATCGCGGAAATTTGGGCGGGCGACACCGACATTCGGGCCGCGACAAAGGACGGTCGGCTCCGTGTCACGGGCGACGCGGAGATGGTTCGTACGCTCGCGGCGTGGTTGCGTCCCGGTGCAATGGCGCACATCCGTCCCCATCCCGAAGCACTGCGCGTGTGATGCCGGGGAGCGAAGGCTGCGGGGCAGACGGTGGTGTGCGCCCCGTACCGGTCACGCCCGCATGAATCCGGGCTCGAAACGAACCATGTCCGACTCACCCGCCGTGGCGTCGTGGTGGGCGGGAGCCAGCTGGAGCTGCAGGTGTTCGTGCGCGTTGACCAGTGATTGAAGGGCGTTTTCGAAGATGACGGGGGTTGTTGTGTCGAGCTCCAAGGTCAGCACCAGGAGTGCCTCTCGCTTGACCGGATCGAGGCAGAGCGTGGCGCCGTCCGTGTCGCGTCCGAAGAAATTGGCGACGAGCAGGCGCTCCAGCCACGCCGCCTTGTCCTGGCTGGGCGGAGCGCCAAGCGAGGTGTAGAGGTGCAACCGGTGCCGGGTGGCTTCGTGTTCAATCTGCACCTCGAGAGAACGGTCGATGATGAGTCGAGCGGTGCCGTCCTCGGAGAGTGCGAGGGTGGGCAGGCCCGCCTGTTGGGCAAAGTCGGCGATGAGGTGATCGGCATGCATGGAGGGCGGGAGTCGGGAGTGCGAAGGGCTCACGTCTCATCGGTTGCGCCGGGCGTCTTCCCGAGCTCTGTGATGGGTTTGGCTTTGCCGTATCCACGATTACGTGCCTCGATTGTCCTGGCGGTGGAGTAGGGGTTTTCCTCCTTGGACAAGCCCGGTTTGAGCTCGGTGATGGGAGTGGTCGACCCGTAGCCATCGGCCTTGTCTCGAAGGCTGGACAGCGACGCATAGGCGTTGGTTTCGGTGGAGGTTGGGGGTGGTTGGGAGAGGTCCTGGGAGGCCACTTCGTTGCTTGGTGTCAATTCGTGTTCCTCGATGGGGGCGTCGCTGGGAGCGACCTGCTCGTCCCCTGTTGTTTCGAAGGATACATTGGCGAAGGGGGTGGCGTCGGAGCGAGTCGTGTTCTGGCCGGTCTGGTTGCCGGAGGCCGAATAGAATGGCTCGGAGTTGGAGTCGGTGCCTCTCACTCTCGTGGTGACAGGAGTCGTGCCACTCGGACTGTACTCGTGTGGCGTGAGCTCAATCGGGCGCAGGGGATAGGTGGCGGTGAAGGCCTTGACAAAGATACTCTGAAACTCGGGACTTTGGAGTGTCTTCCAGACTGCCTCCTGTTGATCGGCGGGTACCGATTCGACGGCGTTCACCATCAATGCCTTCAGGGTCGTCTCGGGCGAGCTGAGCAGCGTGATCAGATTTGGATTGTCCGTGTACTTGACCTCGTCATTGGTGTAGGCGGCGACCAACGACGTGATGATTCCCTGTCGCCAGGTATCGGAGGGTTGGAGCGCGGTTTGTGCCATGTCCTGGGCGAGCTGTGACAGCTCGGGGGGGGTGTGGCTGAGGAGGACGTCGAGGAGTTTTCCGCTGTCGTCGACTCCGAGACCGGAGATCTTCATGATGTCCCGAAGCGACTGTTCGACCTCAACCATTGAGGGGCGGTCCTCGGGTTTGGGTTTGAGGATGGCCGTGAGCAAGGCGTGCAGCTTCTGATCCATCGGACTGGGCCAGCGGTTCGAATCGACGGCGGGCAGGTCCTTGGCGGGGTCAAACGCCAGGACCCGCTGGGCGATTTCGATGTTCAACGCTTCACCGCGGAGCAGTCCGTCTCCATCCCGCTGCAGGGGCGGCGTACCGTAAACGGCCTCGTACAGCGCCATCCCGAACATCCAGGTGTTGGCTTTCGAAGTGAGGACGGCGTCGGCCTTGTACTGTTCGGGTGGACTCCAGCGCAGGGGAACATGTTCCCCGCTGACTGATTTCGAAGCATTCTCCGGTGTGGTGCCGACGAGCGTGGTGGAAATTCCGAAATCGGCGAGCTTGCCTTTGCCGTCGGCGGTGACGAGCACGTTGCGGAGGGCAATGTCGCGATGGGCGATACTCTTGGCCAGGTCGAGACCGATCACGGCGCGGGCGAGACCCACCAAGGGAGCAAGGAAAGCGGCGGCGATGGACGCTTTGGCGGGGAATCCCCGATTCATGGCGGAATCGAAGGAGATCGAAAACACATGGTTCAAAGAACCGTGTTTGGCCATGGGAAGTACGATTACCCGACCGTGCAACTTCGTGACAAACGAAGCCCGCGGAGGAGCGATGTTTTCGTTGGAGCCTGACCCGACGGCATTGGCGAGGACCTTGGACTCCTCGGTGGGTCCCGTGGTTTGGTCATCGCCATGCGCGAATTTGACTGCAAGTCCAGGGTCGCTCGGATCCGGGATCAGCTTTGTGGGATGCCTGGGATCCGGAATCGCTTTTTGGTAGAGGCGGACGACCCCCGATGCGCCAGATCCGAGCGTCGCGGCGGGAAGGTGCGGGACCTTCCCAAGCCAGAGCACCCCGTCTTTGTCGATCTTGTCTACGAGGTCGATCTTTGCGCGGGCAAAGATCTCCTGGAATTGATTGTTCCGGGACAGACGGTTGGCCTTCTCCTGGTAGGCGGCGTGGTCGTGGCTGGGTAAGTGGGCCTTCGCCGCTTCCACCAGTGAGTTCATGAAGGCCTTGCCGTCAGAAAGCGAGAAGGCCATGGGCATGCGGAGTTCCGGGTTGCCCTCCGCGTCCGTGAGCGAGAGGACCTTGTTGAGTTCATCTCCCATCCAGTCGGTCGGGAGCTCGGAATAGAGGTGATGGGTCGTCATGACCTTTTTTGCCAGGTCGCCGAGGAACGCCTGAAACGCCTCGCTTTGGCGAATCGACGGCGGCAGATCGTCGATCGTGAGGTCGTCAGGCTGGCGGGATTCAAGAGCGGTGACCTCAGTCGCAGTCAGAGGTGAAGGTCCTCCCGTTTTGAGTGCCTGTTTCGCTTCGGTCACTGTTGTCTCGATTCCCTTGTCCCGGATCCGCAGGGGCTCCAGCGCGGTATGCTGGGCAAGCAGCTGAGCCTTCAGGTCACCCAGCTGAATCATGGCCTGCGAGTGACCGTCCTTCAGAGCCCCGGAGGTGACCAACTGGCCCAGCCGGGCCGACACCGTGGCTTCTTCCCCCGGTGGTGCGGCATCGAGGGCGCGTGACGCCAGGTATTTGAGCAACACTTCCGGATGCTTCAGGGCCTCACGTTCGGCTTCCGACAATGCGGCGGGCTGCCGGTACAGGTCGACCAGCTGCTTTTCCAAGGCACCCTGCCACTCCTTGGGTTTGTCCCAATTGTCCTGCTGCATCTGCTGCGCAAGGAACAAGGCCACCCGTTCCACCGGTTTGAAGGCGAGGTTCGGGTCGTTCGGGTCAACCTGGCGGGTGCGCGGTGCCGGAGGGAGTCCGACGCTGAGTTCGCGTTGGTGCAGCGGTTTGGCCGTCGCTATGGCTACGGCGGTGGTTCCCTTTGACCGCGCGGGTTGGTCCAGGCCGAGGAAGTGTTTGACGCGTGCACCCAGGCTGGTGGGTTTCGGGGTGGATTCGGGAGACGGATGCGCCTCTTTGGGCGCAAGATTGGCAATGTTTCCGGGGATCATGGGAGCAGGGAGACGCGGGGATGAGGATCCGAACGGGCCACAGATCGCAGGACGGTAGCTCGGCGCGAGGGCAAACCCGCGTTACTCACCCGAACGGGTCGAGTCGGCACCGGACCTGGGATTCTTCCGTCGCTCGCGGCGCAGACTCGCAACCGGTCGGTTCCTCCGCTGACACTGGAAGCCACGTGAACCGAAACCGTTTCCTCGTTGCCTCGATTGCCTGTAGCCTGCTCGGTCTGGCTGCGTTTGTCACCGGATGTGGTCGGCGCGAGACCACCGTTGAACGCGGCAATCGGGACGGGATCCTGCATGTCAGCATCGGCGCCGAGCCCGCCGATTTGGATCCGCAGACCGTGACCGGTACTGGGGACGCCAAGATCATCCAGGCGCTGTTTGAACCCCTGGTGGGATTCGAACCCGTGACGCTCAAACCCGTGCCGGCGCTGGCGGAGCGCTGGGACGTGTCGGATGACGGACTGAATTACACCTTTCACCTTCGGGCCGCAGCGCGGTGGTCGAACGGCGACCCGCTCACGGCTCAGGACGTCGTTGACTCATGGCGACGCATTCTTACGCCGGCCCTGGGTGCCGAGTATTCCTATTTCCTTTACCTCCTGCGGGGGGCGGAGGCTTTTCATAAGGGACAGACGAGCGACTTTTCAACCGTGGGCGTGCGCGCCCGGGATCCGCAGACGCTGGAGGTGACTCTGGCCCATCCCGCGCCCTACTTTCTTCAGGTGCTTCTCAATTCGCCTTGGCGACCCGTGCACCTGCGTTCGATCTCAGCGGTGGGCAATCCCTACCTCCGTGGCACCAAGTGGACGCTGCCGGGTGCGCTGGTCAGCAGTGGACCCTTTGTGTTGAAGGAGTGGTCGCTCAACCGGCGGGTCGTGGTCGAGAAATCCTCCACCTATTGGGACCGGGACCGGGTTCGCCTCAATGCCGTGCATTTTTATCCCTTTGATGACATCGATGCGGAGGAGCGCGCCTATCGGACTGGCCAGCTCCACATCACCTGGGCGGTTCCGCTCGCCAAGATTCTCCCGCTGCAGCGGGAACGTTCCCCATCCCTCCGCATTGATCCTTTGCTGGGAACGTACTTCTTCCGGCTCAATGTCCAGCGGGCTCCGCTCACCGACGTCCGTATCCGTCGTGCCTTGGCGCTCGCCATCGATCGGGATGCGATCGCCGGGAGGATCCTACCCGGCGGTCGCCAGCCCGCCACCACCTTCGTACCCCCGCTGCTCGATGGGTACACGCCGCCGGTGCGTTCGGCCTACGATCCCGCGGCGGGGCGCCGGCTCCTTGCGGATGCCGGTCATCCAGGCGGTCGGGGTCTGCCGCCGATCGAATTGCTCTACAACAATTCGGAGATTCTCCGTCTGGTGGCGGAGGCCGTTCAGCAGATGTGGAGTCACGAACTGGGAGTGCAGGTGAAGCTCTTCAATCAGGAGCGAAAGACCGTTTTCGCCAGCCGCCGATCCGGGACGTATCAGGTGGTCCTGGGAAGCTGGACCGCCGATTACCTCGACGCCACGACCTTCCTCGACATGTGGCGGAGTGACTCCGGCAACAACCAGACGGGCTGGTCCGACCTCGCCTACGATGCGCTCTCCAATCAGGCCAACACGATGGCGGACCCCGTCGCCCGTGCCGCCGTACTCGCGCAGGCGGAGGGCAAGGTCCTCGACTCGGCGGCCATCATCCCCGTCTATTTTGACACCCACGTGTACCTGCTCCATCCCACTGTTCGCGGCTGGCAGCCAACCCCGATGGAGCACTCCGACTACCGGTACGTGTCGATCGAGCCATAGCGCGAGCCGAGGTCGGCGTCGGGTGGAGGTGGAGTCGCCAACCGCGCGGGATTGGCGTCGCGGGAAGAAGTCAAACCACGGAGGCGGGACCCGTCGGTCCCGTCGCGGCCTTCCCGCGACTGCGGGACCACCTCCACCTGAACCTCCAACGGGGGACCGCTGCGATTTCCTGCGGTCGCCTGCTTAATGCGACTGGCGTGAGCGGCGTCGGGTTACTTCGGCTTCGTGGTCAGCTCGAAGGTGTCGGTGCGGAAAGGAGTCACCGGCAGTCCGTCGGTTGAATACAGATTGCAGACGGGATTGTCGGACCAGGCGTAACGCACGGCGACGGGCGCCGTGACCCCGGAAGCGGTCAGCTCCACCTGATTGGGCGCGATGATCTTGCCGGTTGCCCAGTGCCAGACCCGGTCGGCGCCGCAGAGGGCGAAGCCCTTGACTTCAGGAACGTCGAACGCGCGCAGGGTGCCTCCGAAACAGTCAAGGGTCACGACCGCGCGATTCTCGGCAAATTCGACCGACTTGTACTCGGGACTGCGGTAGGGGAACTTGAGGCCGTAGTCCTTGACCAGCGCCCAACGGACGAGCCGGGAGGCGACGTCGTATTTGTTGCGCGGATGAATATCGCGTGCTTCGCCGAGGTCGATGATGACCGCCTGTCCGGTGTTGGGCAGGGCGAGGGTCTTGGTCTGTGCTTCGCGCAGCTCAGCCCAGTCGCTCTCGCCCGGTACCTCCTTGTAGGCTTTGAAGTCGGCGAGCTGCACCCAGTAGAAGGAAAAATCGCCCTGTCCCCATTCCTTCCGCCACTCGGTGATCATGAAGGGAAAGAGCTCGGCGTATTCGACCGCACGGCTGGCGTTCGACTCGCCCTGATACCAAATCACACCCTTCATCCCGTAGCCGAGGGTGGGGTTGACCACGCCGGCAAAAATGTTCCCCGGGCGGGAGTTGCCGGTCAGCCAGGATTGGGGACGTGCCGGCGCCGGCTTTTTCTCCGCCTTGGCTGCAGCCGCCGCAGCCTCCCACTTTGCCACCGAGGCCTCAAACTCCGCTTTTCCTTCGGCGGAGAGGAGCTGGGTTTCCCGCTTCACCGTCGACTCCATCAGACCCTTGAGCCGCGCTTCCTGATCGAGCGTGGTGCGGCGTATCCAGGCTTCCGCCGCGGATCCGCCCCACGCATTGTCGATCAGTCCGACCGGGACCCCGAGGATCTCGTGCAGGTAGCGACCGTAGAGGAATCCCACGGCGCTGAAGCCCTTCACGGACTCCGGTGTCGCCGCTTCCCAGGCACCTTTGAAATCACTCTGTAACTCCTGCGTGCCCACCTGGGGAACCGAGATCAGGCGGATGAGCGGATGACGCGAAGCGGCTCCCTCGATGTCGCCGGTGTAGGTCTGCCCGAGCGACCACGCCATGTTCGACTGGCCGGAGCACATCCAGACTTCGCCCACGAGAACATCCTGCACCACGCGGGTGGTGGAACCAGCGATCTTGAGTGTTTGCGGACTCGGGTTTGCCGGTGCGGCCGCCAGCTTGACTTGCCAGCGCCCGTCGCCGCCGGCCTTCGCGGAATACACCTGGCCGGCAAACGTGACCGAAATGGCGGTACCGGGAGTATCCCAGCCCCAGATCGGATTTGCCTGCTTTTGCTGCAGGACCATGTGATCGCCGATGATGGCGGGCAGTTTCAGCTCGGCCCGAAGGAGGGGGCTGAGCAAGAAAGCGCAGAGAAGCGAGAGGCGGACAATTTTCATAGGGTATCGGGGCTGTCGCGAACGCTGCGCGGACTGCGCAGCGGAGGGTGAGGGTGGGTTGAGCCCGGGTTGTCCTCAAGCCTTGCCTGCGATTCAGGAGGTCGAGATGCGGCTGTCGACGAGATTGTCCGAGTGGCGGTTGGGTTTATTGTTTTGAATGGAAAGAGATAGGTAACATAAGCCACCCTTTGTTCGCCCCGAATCGGCGATGGGGTTCACTGCGTGGGGAGTGCGTTCGCAGCCGAGCCCGAGGCTTCCGCGCTAGGGATTCAGGCTGGCGAGGTGGGCGACGAGGTCGACCATGTCCTGTTCAGTCAGGTTGGCCACGACGGGTTTCATCAGCTCCGCCGTGCCGCCTCGGCGCGTGCCTTGCTTCAGATCCACCAACTGTCGCATGAGAAAACTGGGAGAGCGTCCGGCAATGCGAGGCACGTCGACCAAGCCTCGGAGTTCGGGGCCGTGACAGGTGGCACACGGAATCGTCTTTCCGCCCCCGCCGGTGGCCGCCAGTCCGGCACCCCGCTGAAGACTGCCCCAGGGTACATAGATCAGGTAGGGAATCCGCGTGTCGCGTCGCTCGAAGCGGTCGAATTCCTCGGGCAGTTCGAGAATCCGTGGTCCGAGGTCTTCGGAGCCGCCTTCGGGCGAGACCTTGAAGGTCCAGCCGGCGATTGTTGTCTTCGGAACCCGGTGGGCTTCGCTGACGCGATGGAAAGCGACCGGTTTGAGTCCCGCGAAATAGGCGGCGGCGGCCTCCACCTCGGCGTCGGTCACGGCCTTGGCGATGGCGATCATGATGGTTTGAGGGGTGCGTCGCGGCTCGGAACCGGGACGGTTGTCCTGCTTGAACGCCAGCATCTGATTACGGAAGTAGGTCACCGGAAGACCGGCGAGGCTCGCGTTCTCCGGTCTGCCGGTGCCGGTGGGCAGATGGCAGTAGCCACAGGCATAAACCGCCGGTGGACGCCCGCGGGCCACGATCTCGGGCATCTCCGGGTGTTCCGCCGGATGCCAGTCCGGTACGGTGCCGGCCAGCGCCGTGAATTGAGTGCGCGTGAAACCCACCGTGCTGCCCGGGACGTGTTGCACCGTGCCGTCATCCGGAATGGGTGCGGCGCCTGGGGCCACCACCGGATAGGCCCAGGCGGGAATCTCGGCCGCCACCCCCCTCGCGACCCCGACGGTGACAAGAAGTCCGAAGGCGAGTCGGGCCGTGAGTGACGCGAGTGGGGGAACTGGGGTGCGGGACATGGGGAGAGCGTGGACGCGCGGGGCGTAGAGGGGCGACTTTCGCCGTGGCTGTCGAGCCCTCCGTCCGGATCGAACCGATCGCTAGTCGTTGCGTAATGCCTGAATGGGATCAATCCGGGCGGCGCGATGGGCGGGGAACCAGAGGGCGACAAAGCCCACCACCCCGATCAACCCCGCCACGAGGCAATAGACGACCGGACTGTTGGCGATCTGCTCGCCGAATACATCGCGCAGGGGCCGGGTGATGACGAAGGCCACTCCAAAGCCGATCGCTATCCCCAGTCCGATTTGCCGGCCGCCCTGGCGCATGACCATGCCGAGGACTTGCGGGACCGTCGCTCCGAGCGCCATGCGCACGCCGAACTCGCGGATGCGCCGGCTCACCGCCATCGAGGTCACGCCGTAGACTCCGACCGCGCCGAGGAACAGGGTGATCAGGGCGAATGCGCCCGCCATCTGTCCGACCATGCTGAAGCCTCGCATCGCCCTCACCGTTTGCCCTTCCAGTGTACCCACCGAATGGATCGGCTGGTTCGGATCAATGCTCGCGATGGCTTCGCGCAGGGGTTTGATCAACTGCAGCGGATCGGCCCGGGTGCGCACAAACAGATCGAGCCAGCCCCAGCCCATCTGGTCCTGCGCCAGGTAGAACCCGGCCTCGTCGCGGCCTGGCGGCTGAAAGAGTCCCTGCATCTGCAGGTCTGGAACCACGCCCACGACCGTGACCCAGCCGCCGCCTGTCTGGCTGGTGTGAAAACGCTTGCCCACTGCCTCGTCCCCCGGCCAGAAGCGCCGGGCGAACGTCTCGTTGACGACCGCGACCGGCACGTCGGGTGACTGTTCGCGCGAGTCAAAGAGCCGCCCGTGCAGAGGCTTGACCTTGATCAAACCGAAGTAACCGGACGACACGACCTCCAGCCACACCGTGGGACGATCATTGTCATGAGCAAACACCGTGCCCTCGGGTGCGACCTGGGTGCCGACACCGGCGGCGATGAAATTGCGGCTTGTGGCTGCCACCGCCTCCACTCCCGGCTCAGAGGCAAGGCGGTCGATCAGGGCGCGATAAAAACGGGCCCGCACCTCCGGAGTGGGATGTGCGCTTTCGTGCAACTCGATCCGGCCGGTCAGCAGTCGTTCGGGATCGTACCGCAGGTTGGCCTGTCGCGTCAGGTAGACCGTCCAGGCCAGAAGACATGCTGCAATCAGCAGTGTGGTGGAGAACGCAATTTGGAGAGTGACCAACCAGCGCGCGGGACCGCCCAGGCCGAGTCCGGCGGCGGCGCGGGAGTCGTCCTTCAGCGCCGTGTTCACATCGATCCGCGAAGCGCGCCAGGCGGGCAGGGCGCCCGCGAGCAGACCCGCGACCACCGTGGACGCGGCCGCGATGCCGACGACGCGGTGATCGAGGCGAAATTCGAACCAGCCCGGCACGTTCAGTTCGTTGAGGAGGTAGTCCTGGAGGTAGTCCACGCCGAAGCGGGCGAGCAGAATGCCGCCGGCGGCGCCGAGCAGGGCCAGCACGAGGGATTCACCGAGCAATTGGCGGACGAGCCTTCCCCGGCTCGCACCCACCGCTGCGCGCACGGCGAGTTCCCGGGTACGCTGCGCCGCTCGTCCCAGCAGCATGTTGGCGACGTTGACGCAAGCCAGGGCGAGGATGAAGCCCGTCATGCCGAGCATGAGGTAGAGGATCGGTTTGGTGCCGCCGCCGGCGTAGGCGAAGGCAAATTTCTGCACCCGCATCCGGTCGTAGCCCCGGTTGGTGTCGGGCCACTCCTTGATCAGGGCCTGGGCGAGGGTGTCGAACTCCGCCCGCGCCTGCCCAAGGGTCACGCCGTCACGGAGTTTTCCGACCATCTCCACGCGTTCCAAGATTCTGATACGTGGGTCGGAGGGACTGGCGCGCAGATTGACCCAGAGCCGGTGCTGGGCCGGGAATGAGAAGCGCGGAGGCATCACGCCGATGATGGTCCCGGCCACCCCGTTCACCACCAGCGGTCGCCCCAGCACGGTGGCGTCCCCGCCAAACTCCTCCAGCCAGAGGGTGTGGGAAAGCACGATGAAAAGCGGTTGATCCGGGCGGTCCTCGGCTTCCGTGAACCAGCGTCCCAAGGCAGGCTGCACCCCCAGCACCTCCGGCAGGTTGGCGCTCGTCAGGGCCCCGAAGTGATGCACAGGCACCCGCCCGGGGGCGCTGAGATTGAGCCCTAACGTGCTGTACCCGGCGGTTGCTTCCAGGACGGTCTGTCGCTGGCGGTATTCCAGGTAGTCGCGGAAGGGGACGGATTCCCAGTCCACCACGGAGGACTCCTGCGTGGCCGTCCGTGCCACATGGACGAGACGCTGTGCGTCGGGGATGGGCAATCCGCGCAGCAGGATGCCGTCGATCAGGCTGAATTGTGTCGCGACCAATCCGATACCAAGGGCCAGCGAGAGCGCGGCCATGAAGCTGAATCCCGGCCGCCGCTGGATCTGCCGCAGCGCAAACTGAAGGGTGCTCATGGTGAGGAGACGACTGCAGACTGGTCGATTCGACCAGGACCGCAAACGTTACTCCTTGCATCGCTCATGCCAGGATCCAGAGCGTGCTATTAGACGCTGAATAGTAATAGGTTATGTGTTCGTTCGGCACGCCATACGCGCGCCATTCCCCCCATTCCCGAAACACTGCTTTCCCATTTCTGGGACGCTCCCGACGCAAACGCCTCAATCGGCGATATCCCGGCACCGTCGTTCCAACTGGCCGGCGATGAGTTCGACCTGGTCGTCGGACAGGATGCGGGTCGGTTGGGAGAGGACGACCGTGGGAAGGTGTTTCGGGCTCAGCACGCGCACCCCGTTGGGCTCGCGCTCGGTTACGACCCAGCCGGGAATGGCCACCAGAGGCCGAATGGCAATGGTCAGGCCGGTGGCCTGCTGGATCCAGGTGTAGAGCCAGCGCGACTGCGCCAGTACCTGGGCGATCTCGCTCTGACTTTCGCCCCAGGGCCAGATGAGCCGGGTGCCATCATAGACGACTTCGTGTTCCTTGAAGCCCGGGCGGGCGGGCGCCATCTGGCGTGTCCGTGTTTCAATGGCGTAGACGCCGGAGGGCCCGACGGCGACGTGATCGAGGTTGAAAGCGCGTTTTCCGACTTCCGCCGGGACATCGTGGAAGATGCGGAAGCCCTGTCCGCTCAGTTTGGAGAGCTCCTCGGCCACGGCACGATCTCCCAGGTACCCGATTTGGCGTTCCCGGTTTTCCTGGAGTCGGATCCAGTACCACCGTCCAGCCAGGACGAGCGTCGAAACGCCTGCCGTGAGGTGGAGCGTCAGGTAAAGATAGGGTTGGTCCTCGGCTGAGACTCCCAGCACGGTGAGTACGATCTCGACCAGAATGAGTGCGACCACCGGCACCAGCGGTGCGCCCAGCGTGTAGATCAGCAGATTGTCCTCGAAATGCTTGACCTGGCGTCGGAGGGTCTCACCTGGTCCGCGCAAGAGCTTGAGGTTCAAAGGGGTGCGTTCCTTTTGGGCGCGACGACGCCGGGCGCCGAGGTAGACGACCGCCGCCACAAAGGTGAGCACGTAGCCACCCAAACCTATGCCAGTCAAAATGGAGTTCCGCATGCCGCAAACAGTTGAGGTTCATATCGGCTGCGGCGGCGCTGGCTGTAGAACGGATCGCTAAGCAGTAGTACCCCGCATGCCCAGGGCCTCGACGGGGACCGATCGGCCCGGCTTGGCCGGCCGAGCGATTATCCGAAGAACAGGTAGGCCACGAAGATGGCAGCGATGACACCCGCCAGATCGGCCAGGAGGCCGTAGGTGATGGCGTAGCGGGTGCGTTTCACGCCGATCGAGCCAAAGTACAGGGCGACAATGTAGAACGTCGTGTCCGTCGCGCCCTGAAAAACACAGGCGAGGCGGCCGACAAACGAATCCGCGCCATAGGTCTGCATTGCGTCCACCATCATGGCGCGCGCGCCACTGCCGGACAGCGGCTTCATCAGTGCGGTGGGCAGCGCCGGTGTGAACTCCGTCGGCAGGCCGACGTGCACGAGGACCCAGTCGCACCCGGACACCAGCAGGCCGAGCACCCCGGAGTTCCGCATGACTCCGATCGCGACGAGCATGGCCACCAGGTAGGGAATGATTGTGAGTGAGGTCTGGATACCGCCCTTGGCCCCTTCGATGAAGGCCTCGTAGACATTCACCTTGCGCAGGGCGGCGGCAACGATGAGCCCGACGATGAACGTGAGCAGCGTGACGTTGGATGCGATCTTCGAAAAGGACTCGATTTCAGCCCGGCTGAGGTGCTGGCTCATATACCACACGAGGGCGGCGATCACTGCGGTGACGCCCCCGACCCAACCGAAGATCACGCGATCGAATACGTTGATGCGCTGCCGCACCGCCACCGCAATCAGCGCCACCACCGTGGCGACATAGGTGGCGATGAGGATGGGAATGAACACGTCCGCGGGATTGGCCGAACCAAGCACCGCGCGTTGGGCGATGATCGAGATGGGAATGAGCGTCAGACCCGAGGTCTGCAGGACCAGGAACATGATCTGCGCGTTGGTGGCCTCCTCCTTGTTGGGATTCAGGGATTGCAGGCTCTCCATCGCTTTCAGTCCCATCGGCGTCGCGGCGTTGTCGAGCCCGAGCATGTTGGCGGAAAAGTTCATCATCATGTGCCCTGCTGCCGGGTGGTCTCGTGGCACCTCCGGGAAAATCCGGGTGAAAAAGGGACCGATGAGACGGGAGAGTCCCTGGACCGCGCCCGCTTTCTCCGCAATGGAAAGGAACCCCAGCCAGAGGGTCATCACGCCCGCAAGCGGCAGGGCGATGTCCATCACCGCCATCTTGGACGAGGTGAACGTGCCGTCGACCACCGTCTTGAAGACTTCGGCGTTGCCGGTGAAGAGCCACTGACCCAGCGCGGCGATGAAGCCGATGGCAAAAAAACAAACCCAGAGGTAGTTGAGGACCATGGATCAGGTTGGGGTTTGGGTCAGTGACAGGGGCGTCAGATCGAGGCGGGGATAGTCAGGTCGCCGGGGCGATCACCGTTTCGAGGAAGGTCAGGGCACCGGCGGTGGCGTCGACCTCGACCGGAACGCCGAGCGGCAAGACGCGGGCGCCGACGCCGTGACCGGCCGGCCAGCCGCCGAGCACCGGTTTGCGCAGGGGAGTGAGGTACTCGGCGAGCACGTCCGCGGGGCTCTCCGCATCGTTGAAACGCCCGAGCACAAATCCCCGCACCTGGTCGAGCGCTCCGGCGTGCCGGAGTTGCTGGAGGTAGCGATCGATGCGGTAGGGCACTTCGCCCACCTCCTCGAGGAAGAGCACGGCATCCCGCAGGTCCAACGCGTAGGGAGTGCCCAGTAGCGAGGTGATCAGACTCAGGTTTCCCCCGACGAGTTTGCCGGAGGTACGCCCCGCCTGCGTGAAAAGCGAAGGCTCGAGGTCGGGTTTCCAGGTGGTGCCGGCGCTGAGTCCGGTCCGGAAGAGATCGTAGCCCAACTCTTCCGGCGTGTAGGGGGAACGGATCAAATCCGACGTCAACATCGGACCGTGAAACGTGATCAACCCGGCATTGGTGAACTGGGCCTGCAGCGCGGAGATGTCGCTGTACCCGATGAACAGTTTCTTGTGGGCGAACACCACGGGCCAGTCGATCTGGTCAAGCAGGCGCCCGCTGCCGTACCCACCGCGCAGGCAGATGACCGCATCGATCCCGGGGTCGGTAAACGCGTCCATGAAGTCCTGCCGGCGCCGGGCGTCACTGCCGGCGAGAAAGGGCAGGCGCTCGTGGCAACCGGGAAAGAGCCGCGGCACGTAACCCATCCGTTCGATCAAGGCCGGGACCTGGGCGACGGCTTCTGCGGGGGCCGGGCCGGCCGGGGCGATGACGCCCAGGGTGGCGCCGGGAACGAGGGGAGCGAAGGGAAGGGACTTGGACATGAACAGCGCGAAGCGGGTAAAGTGCCGGCGAACGCTTCGAGGCTCAATGACGGGATGCGAGGTTCAACGGAATAGTTGCGCCTAGCGCTCCAGGTGAGCCTTGAGGTAGCGATCGATGGCGGCTCCGAGCTGCGGAATGCGCCAGGTGGTGGCGCCGGGAGTGGTGGCGGCGTAGCGGGTGCCAAGGTTGCTGGTCAGGGCAATGAGGTAGTGGCGACGCGCGGGCGGAAGGCCGGTGACCATACCGGCATCTGAAAGAAAATTTTCCGTGGTGCCAGTCTTGTGCGCAAAACGGACTTCGGTCTCGGCATTGGCGGGACGCACGTCGCCCGGAAACGTGTGATCACCGGTGCTCACACTGCCGGTCGGAGTGATCCAGCGTTCGGGCAAGCGAGCGGGCAGGCCGGGCTGCCAGCCGGGGACCCCGGCGAGCACCGTGCTGGAGAGCACCTCGTGCAGCGCTTGATCCCCGAGCAGACGCCGCACCTGATCCCGGCTGGCCGGGCTGAGCAGAGGTGGCAGGTCGCTCTTCACCCAGGGAGCGGACGGTGCTTCAGCATCGAGCAGCCAGAGCAGGCGGACCGTGTCCCAGGCTGTCATCTGCAGCGCGCCGAGCCCGGCACCGTCCCGGTTCATCCAGCCGCCGTTGGGGCGCGTTTGCGAGAGTCGCAAGGTGGACAGTCCGTACTGCTCGAAGGCTGTATTCACCCGATTGACCCTCTCCCCCGCGTCGTCGCGGAAGACCGCTCCGGTGTGGTGGAGGAGTGCGACGAGGGCCGTGGTGGCGGCGTTGTTGCTGACGACAATCATGGCATCGGCCCAGTCGACCACGCGCCGGGTCTCGCCGGCGTGAGTCCAGGCGCCTTCCCACGTGGCGTGGCCGGCATCGATTTCGCGGGCGACGCCGACCAGGACCATCAGTTTGATCAGCGAAGCCGGGTACGGAGCGACAAATCGCGGAAGCGGGGCCTGACCAGCCAGGGTGGACCATGTCATGGCGTCCCAATTCGCGCCGGGGAGCCATGCGGCGGAGTCGCCCTTGGCGTCGCGCTGGTCCGCGAGGTAGTGCACGTTGGTGATGCGTCCAAATCCGGGTGCGGGTGTGGCCACGAGTCCCCCGGCGAGGTCGCGCGAGAACAGCACATTGGCGCCCACGGGTTCACCTCGCTCAGGAAACGCAATCACGGCCAGATCGAGCGTGGGAAACACCTCGACCGGCGCGCCGTCCCGCAGGCGATCAGGGGTGAGTTCAAAATGCTGGGCCTGGACAGCAAGGATCAGTGCGGCGGCAAGTTCGGCGGAGGTCATGTCGGAGGGACACGATCAGTCTAGGCGTACCGGGCGCCCGCGTACAACGGCGAACGTTGGTTGACGGAGTTCAGGCGTGTCGCCCCTCCGCCGGGTTGGGTCTGCGGCGTCAGATGGAGGACGTCGCGACGGGGGCATCGAGAGTCAGGCCGTACAGCGCGGCGGCGTTCTCATGAAAGATGCGCGACTTCCAGACTGGGGGGAGCGGAGGAAGGGCCATGCGTGGGTTGTCGAAGTCCCAGTGCGGGTAGTCGCTTGAAAACAGAATGTTGTTCGGCGCGCGGATCATCTCGAGGACTTGAAGGAAGTGCTCCGGGCGTTCCGGCTCCTCGATCGGCTGCGTGGTAAAGAAGACATGTCGCCGGATGTACTCGCTGGGGAGACGCTTCAGCCAGGGCGTTTCTGCGCGCAGGGCCTTGTAGTTTTTGTCCATGCGCCAGAGGAGCGACGGCAGCCAGGCGAGCCCTCCTTCAATGGCGACGAAGCGCAGCGTCGGGAAGCGTTCGAAGACGCCCTCGCAGACGAGCGAGTTGACGTGCGCCATGAAGTTGATCGGAACGATATTGTGCCACTCGAAGTAGCGGGTGGGACGTCCCGCCGGGGTGGGTGCCCCTGCCGTACCGGCGCCCTCGGTGCCGGGGTGGATGGCAACGGGCAAACCGTGTTCGGCCGCGGCGGCGTAGATCGGGTGGAAAAAACGCTGGCCAAAGAGTCGGGAGGATCCGCTCGCCATCAGCACCTGCACAAACCGCCGGTCCTGGGCGCAGCGCTCGATTTCGCGGACGGCCGCGGCCGGATATCGGAGTGATTGATGACGATGGAGCCGCGGAAGCGCGGGGACCGACCCAGCCAGCGGTCGGCGAGATTCTGATTGTAGGCCGTGGCGATGGCGTTTCCCCAATCGACATCGGGATGAACGGACAGCCCGAGGACATGGGAACCCGTGAGCACCGCGAAATCGATTCCGTAGCGATCCAGGTGATCCCGAATCAGAAAATCGGGATCGCTGCCCGCCATGCCTCCGGACGGCGTGCGGGCGTCCTCGCGTTGCACGCCCACCGGCGACACATAACCGGCCGGCGGCACCACGATGCCGTGGGCGTCGGCGTAGGCCTGCCAGTAGCGACTCAGGTAGGGGCGAAGCTCGGCGCGGATGTCGGCAAACGCATTGTGCACATCGGCATCGATCAACGGAGCGGAACGGGACATGGGGATTCAGGGATTGGGGGATTCGCCGGGCAGCACGAGACAAAGGGAGTCACCCTCGCGTTCGATCGGAATCGGCTCGAGTTGCTCCGAGGCAGGCGATGCGGGCGGAACGACCGGGATCGCTTTCAATCGGGTGGAGGGATCGACCAGGTGTTCACCCGTGCGCAGGTCAAACTCCCAACCATGCCACGGGCAACGCAGGATGCACCCCTCGTGACCGTACTGGTAGTCGTAGACCGCGGACGGCAGGGAGGTTCCGCTGATGCGACCGACGCAGACCGGTGCGCCCGCGTGCGGACAGACATTGCGATAGGCGACGATGCGTCCCTCGACATGGAAGAGCCCCACCTCGATATTGCCCACCCGGACGAGCCGCCGGGCACCGGGCGGAAGTTCAGAAACCTTGGCGACGGGGTGCTTGGCCATGGTCACTCCCGCAGCCAACGGCGTGCCATGATGAGGGCATACTGAGGGGCAAGTTTGGGAGTGGGGAAACTCCCTATTCTGTGATCCCGGTGAGGGCGAGACCTGCGGGCGTTTGCTCCCGCTTCAGCGGGTCTGCTCGTGGTCGCGGGGTGAATTGAAGCGGAGGGGGGAGAGCCCGTCGATCTGGGTCCGGGAGACGGTGACGAAAGAGGCGGCGTCGATCCGGTTTCCGGTGGAGCTGATGCGGGCGTAGCGGAAGTCGCCGGCAATGCCGTCGGTGAACGTGCGATACGTGCCGTCGGAGACGAGAATCAGGTCCTGGCGGTCCCCGATGCTCACCCGGTACGCAAGGGCGGTGGAGTCCTTCAGATCAACCTGTTCGACGCTGACGCGGGTGGCGTCGGGTCGTTTGCCAGCGGCATACGGCAGCAGGAGGGTGGCCATCCGGTCGAGCCGCCGGTCGCCCGTCAGGGCCTTGCGGAAGATCAGCCAGTCGATGTCTCGGTGCGACGGTTCCTGGTCGAGGCCACTCAGGTTGGCCTCGCCCTTCTGGAGCAGGCGGGTGGTCCGGGAGGCGTCGCGGCGGTCCTGTTTGATGAGGAATCCGACCTCCTCGGTGGAAACAAACCCGTCCGGGAGCTCCCGCAGGGTGCGCGGGGTGTGCAGATTGAAGTCGATTTCCTGGGGTTTTCCCGCGGTGGTCGTGACCTCGTCGATGATCAGCCAGTAGTGCTCCTTGGCCGACACGATATGTCGCCGGTGACGGGCCTTCTGGAAGGGCAGATAACCGTCGTGGGTGGCGGCGAACACCTCGGTGCGCTCCTGGGCCGACCAGACTTTGTCATAGGCCGGGAGGTTGCGCTTCTCCGGGATGGCCTGGTTGACGGTGAGCATGGTGTGGGCCGTGGGATGCTTATACCAGCTGACCTGCTTCTCCTCGAGGTAGCCCAGCTTGCCGAGCCCCGCATCCACCGCGAGCGCGACACCGTTGGCATAGGCTTCAAAGGAGAGCTGGTCGGAGTGACTGTGATTCTGGTGATCGCCGTAATTGATGATCAGGTAATGTGAGGAGGGCTTCCAGGCGTCGCGCATGACGGCGAAGCGCGAGTCGGGAAAATCCACCGACCGCACCTTTGGCTCGACCACGGGGAACGGCAGGGCGGCGAGCGTTGCGGGAGAGAACTCCTGGCGCACGGCACCGACGAAATCGCCGCGTTTGAAAAACACCGCCATTTCCCGGAAGAGCGGGACGAGCTCCTTGCCGCGCACGGCGTCATTGAAGGGTGCGTTCACTCCGACGGGCGTGTGGGTGAGCACGTAGAATTCGATGAACTTCTCCAGCCGTCCCAGGTAGCGGTCGAGGAACGAGCGGTTGTGGGTGAAGTAGTCCAGCATGAGCATGTACCGGTGGAAGACGGAGAACATGTAGGCGGCGTAGCTGGTGGTGCGTTCGACATAGCCCCCATCATTGAGGATGTCGTTTTCGATGTGCTTCACCATGCTGGCGCGTCCGTGATCGAGCCAGGCGACTGAGTCGGCAAACTCCGGCAGCGCGAGGGCCGTGTAGGACAGCGTGTGCGCGGTGTGCGTCTGCCAGTTGTAGGGATGGAAGGGCGTCCGCGTCAGACACTGCTCCAGCCAGCGGGCGGAACCGAGGATGATCTTCAGCAGGCGCAGGTGGCTCTCCGGAGAGAGTTGCGACACGAACGTGCGCTGCGCATTGACGAGCCGCTCGGTTCGGCTGGCCAGTCCCAATTCGTACCAGATAAAGTCATACGAGGTGGTGATGTTGATCACTTTCTCGTGCTGGACGGCGTCGAGCTGATCGTACCACTGATTGAAGGCGCTCTCGAAGGCCCCGGCCAGCGCAGGTTGCGGCTTCACCAGGTAGGCCGCGATCAGGGGGTCGAGGAACGAAAGGTAGTGCACGCCCCATTTGCTGGCGGTGGGATAGGTATGGTTGAAGTCAATCCGCTCCCCCCAGGTCTTGTCGTAGAGCGTGAAGCCCTTTCCGGGAGTGTAGACCTGGTCGGCGGCTGCGGCGATGGCCTGGGCACGGGACGGATCAGCGGCGACGTCCTTTCGGAATTCGTCGATGGTCACGAAGGAGCGCTTGTTGAGGGGATCGTAGTTGGACAGGCGACGATTGTCGGGACGCGAACGAAAGTAGTCGTGCAGCAACGCTGCCAGGCGCGCATGGTCCCCGGCTGCGAGGGCGGCCCGCAAGGCGGGCTCGAGCGCGGGGATCCGGAGCGAATTGACCAGCTCCTCGTCCGAGATGGAACGGATCTTGGTTTGGAAGTACGTGGCATCGATGTAGACGTCGTGCCATTCGGAGAGCTGCAGTTTGAGGTCGAGACCGGTCCGGTCGCCTTTGGGCACCGCCTGGCGGCAGAGAGGGCAGTACCAAACGCCATCCACCTGATACACGGTGTTCTGGAGCGAGATGACCGGTCCGGAGCGGTCGAGTTCCGCGGCGGAAAGCGACGCGGTTAGGACCGCGGCCAGGGCAGCGAGCAGGCCGAGCCAGCGATGGGAGAAATGGGCGGGACGGAATCGGAACGTTCGCATGAGAGGAGTGGGCTCGGAGCGGAAGGATGCGGGGCCACTATCGCCCGCCAAGGATCCCTTGGGCAAGCCCGCCGGAGGGGGCAGGGGGTCGATCTCCTGCCGGGAGCCAAGGACTGCCCGGCCCCGGGGGTTTGGTTTCCGCGGTGAACGGGGTCGCGGACCCATGTGCCCCCACCAAGCGCAATCCGTGCGGGAGAGGGCAGGGAGACAGTGACCCTGCGGTCGCGCCTGGATGGCCCCCGGCGGTGATCCGCTGGGTTCGCAACACGGGCCCCAGGCCGCGCCGAGGGAGGGCGTCGCTCCGATTGACGTTCACGTGCCACCGCGTCACCGTCCGCCACCTCGCACCTCAACTGAAATGAGCCTGCCTTCCGTATGAATGCACCTTCCTGGACCTTGCGCCGCCTGACGGCGGTCGACGCTGCGCAGATCGCGGGTTTGACCGACGTCCTGATCGACTGCGTCGAGGGTGGCGCCTCGGTCAGTTTCATGCTTCCCCTGTCACGCGAACGGGCCGCCGCCTTTTGGCGCAGGGTCGCGGACGGAGTGCACCTCGGCGCGCGGGCGCTCCTCGTGGCTGAGGATGCCCAGGGGATCTGCGGGACCGTGCAACTCATCCTCGATCAGCCGGAGAACCAGCCCCACCGGGCCGATCTGGCGAAAATGCTGGTGCACCGCCGGGTGCGACGCCAGGGGGTGGCCACCGCCTTGCTGCGCGGGGCGGAGGCGATGGCGAGGGACTGCGGAAAGTCGCTGCTCGTGCTCGACACCGTGACCGACAGTGACGCGGCGCGCATCTATGAGCGACTCGGTTGGGTGCGGGTGGGTGAGGTCCCCGGGTTTGCCCTCTGGCCCGAGGGCGGGCTCTGCGGCACCACCTTTTACTACCGCCAACTCGAATAGATGGTTGTTGCGACATCGCGAGCCGCATCGGGTCGCTCAGCGTCGTGGCGGCGAACACTGACGTTTTGTGTAAGGAAGTCCCCGGGACGGCATCTAATGATGCGTAGTCCCTATTTCACCCGCATCCTTGATTCCATGCTCCCTCGCACGCTCGCGCTCGCCTTGCTCAGCTTCTCCCTTGTCCCCGGTTTGCTCCGTTCCGCCGTGACCGATGCGGACGTGCGACAAGCCCTCGCGCCCCGGTTCGAGGCCGGCCTGCTTCAGGCGGTTTCCGTCGGTGTGATCCAGCCTGGCGGGACCGTGCTGACCCATGCGGGTGCGCTTGCGCCCGACCGCTCCGAGGGCGCGACGGATCGCACCCTCTATGAGATCGGTTCGATCAGCAAGGTATTCACGGGCCTGTTGCTCGCCGACGCCGTGGTGCGCGGCGAAGCGTCGCTGGACACTCCGATCGCGCGTCTGCTCCCCGCCGAAGTGACGCTGCCACAGGGGGCGGGCGACCGCATCACACTGCGCATGCTCGCGACCCACACGTCGGGACTTCCCCGCATCCCCGTGGAAATCCCGAGCGATGACTACCGCGATCCGTACGCCGCCTATGGAGAGACCGAGCTGTGGGCCACGTTGCGGACCGTGAAGCTCGACTTTGTACCCGGCGAGAAAGCCAGTTACAGCAATTTGGCGGCGGGATTGTTGGGCACCTTGCTGGCGCGACGCGCTGGCCTGAGTTATGAGGCGCTGCTCTCCGAACGCATCCTGCGTCCGCTGGGATTGGTGGACACGCTGGTGGCCGTGCCCGAGGCGTTTCGGGCGCAGTGCGCGCCGCCCTTCACGGCCGCGGGAAAACCCTGGACGCCTTGGGAATTCAAGGCGCTGGCCGGGGCCGGCGGCATTCGGTCCAGCCTGGCCGACATGGTTCGATTCGCCACGGTGATGCTTCAGCCCAAAGGCTCCCCGTTGGCGGAGGCCATCGAACTGGCCTGGACGAAACAGGACCTGAAGCAGAGCGTGTCCCCAGGCGGGCAGGGATTGGGGTGGATGCTGGCCGGGGATGGCCGGACCCGCTGGCACAATGGCATGACCGGTGGTTTTCACGCTGCTCTCTTTGTCAATCGCGACCTGGGAATCGCGACTGTGCTGTTGAGCAACCGGTCACACCCTGCGGGCACCGAGATTGCGGAAGGCTTGGTGCGAAAGTCCGCCGGGATGCCGGACCGTCCGGCGCCGAATCACAACCGCGCCGAGGTGGCGCTTACGGCGGAGCAACTCGACCGCTGTGTGGGCACCTTTCGTCTCACGCCGCAGTTTGCGCTGACCTTTGAGCGGAAGAACCTCGCCTTGTTCCTCACTCCGACTGGCCAGCCTACCGATCGCGTGTATTCAGCTTCGCCTGACACGTTTTTCTCACGACGGGTTCTGGCGGATGTCGTGTTCGAGCTCCCGGCCGACGGCAGCCCGGCGCCGGCGCTGGTGCTCAAGCAAAACGGACGGGAGATCCGCGGCGTGCGCGAATGAACCCTGCACCCGCGCCTGCGACCCGGGTACTGCTCTCCGGCGGCTAGCGCTTGGCGGGGTGGTCCGGACTCTTGGCCGGCTTGGACTCGGGCAGTTTCACCCCGGCTTCCCGGAGCAGATCGTTCACCGGGAAGCGTTGGGCCGGCCGCGAGGGCCGTGCGGTGGCCGCGGCCAGCCGTGCTCCGGGAGCGTTTGCGCCGCAGGGGGTGATGTGGGGCGGAGGCGTGACGTCGACCGTCTTCTGTTTGCCGTCGAGGAGTCGCGCCGCCATGTCGGTCAGGCCAAGCCGCTGCATCGTCTTGCGCAGCGCGGCCTTCATTTCCGGTTTGTACCAGAAGAAGAAGCTACGCTGCTCCTGCTTCTCCTCGGGGGTGCGGGCCACGCACACGGGCTCGGAGTTGTAGGGGTGCACACCGGTGGCGTAGATCTCCGTGGCCACGGTCATGGGCGTGGGGGTGAAGTCCTGGACCTGCTCGAGGCGGAAGCCGAGGTCCTTGGTCTTGAGTGCCAGTTCAGCCATGTCCTCCGGTCGGGAGCCCGGGTGGGAGCTGATGAAGTACGGGATGATCTGGGTCTTCTCCTTGCCTGCCTTTTTCGCAGCGCGGTCGAACTTCTCCTTGAACTTGTAGAAGAGATTGAAGGTGGGTTTGCGCATGATGCGCAGCACGTGATCGCTGGTGTGCTCGGGTGCGACCTTGAGTCGTCCGGAGACGTGGTGCTGCGCCAGCTCGTCGACATAGCGCTCGTGACTGGCCTTGGCCTCCGGAGCGACCCCGTTGTCGTGCAGGAAAAGGTCGTAACGAATCCCGCTGGTGACGAACGCGTGGTTCACCCCCTCGGTTTCCCGGACGCTCTTGTAGATGTCGAGGAGTGCGGTGTGGTCGGTGTCGAGATTGCGGCAGACATTCGGCCAGATGCAGCTCGGGCGGACGCACTCGTCGCAGATCCACTGCTCCTTGCCCTTCATCTTGTACATGTTCGCCGAAGGACCGCCGAGGTCGCTGATCGTGCCGCGGTAGTCCGGCATCTGCTTGATCGTCTCCACCTCGCGCAGGATGCTCTCCTTGCTCCGGCTGGCGACGAACTTGCCCTGGTGGGCCGAGATGGTGCAAAAGCTGCACCCGCCAAAACACCCGCGATGCATGTTGATCGAGTGCTTGATCATCTCGTAGGCCGGAATCGGCCCGCGTTTGCGGTACTTCGGATGCGGCAGGCGAGTGTAGGGAAGATCGAAACTGGAGTCGATCTCGCCCTCGCTCATGGTCGGAAACGGAGGGTTCACCACCAGCAGGCGTTCACCGGTGGGCTGGAGCAGGCGGCGGGCCTTGACCCGGTTGGATTCCGTTTCGATGTCCTTGAAGTTCTTCGCGTAGAGCCCGCGGTCGGTCGTGCACTCGTCGTGCGAGTGCAGGGTGAAGTCGTCCCAGTTTTGATTTTTCGGCACGGGAGTGCCGGCGGGCAGCAGCACCGCAGTTTGCGGAATGGTGCGCAGGGAGGAGAAGGGCACGCCACGTTTCAGCAGGCGGACCATTTCCCGCAGGGGCAGCTCGCCCATGCCGTAAACGAGCAGGTCGGCGCCGCTGTCGGCCAGGATCGACGGCTTGAGGGTGTCGGACCAATAGTCGTAGTGGGTGACCCGGCGAAGGCTGGCCTCGATGCCGCCAATCATCACCGGTGTATCCGGAAACAGCTGCTTCAGGATTTGGGAATAGACGGTGGTGGCGTAGTCGGGACGAAACCCGTGCTCGCCGCCGGGGGTGTAGGCGTCCTCGCTGCGCAGCTTTTTGGCCGCGGTGTAGCGGTTGACCATCGAGTCCATGCAGCCCGCAGTGACTCCAAAGAACAGGCGCGGCGTGCCCAGCTTCTTGAAGTCGCGCAGGTCGTCCCGCCAGTTCGGTTGCGGCAAAATCGCGACCCGCAGTCCCTCGGATTCGAGTAGTCGTCCCACCACCGCCGTGCCGAATGCTGGGTGGTCCACGTAGGCATCGCCCGACACGATGATGACATCGAGATAGTCCCAGCCGCGCGCCTGTACCTCGTCCGCTGTGGTCGGTAACCAACGGTTGGGATCCCAGATCGGCTCATGGGAGTAGACGGACGTGGAGGAAGGACGGTGGTTCACAGGGGGCCTCACCATTCACGAATTATCCCGTATCGCAAAGTCCGATTTTCCGTCCCCGCGGGCGCGATCCGACGCTGTAGGCCTGCGCCAGACAGGTAAAGGCGTTGCATGGCAGCGGGATCTGGCGCCATCGGCGGGCGGAGTCGCTTGCCCCCCCGCCTGTGACCGCAGGACCGGGCCGCCCGATGCTGACGGCTTCAGGGAAGGTGCATCACCGACTCCATGGGCCGCCACTGCTCGCCGGCCGGAGTTCCGGGCAGCCTGGTCTGGCAGGCGTCGGTCAAGGGCCACCACCGTTCGCGGGTGGTCGGGTCCTGGGCGATGGACGCGAAATCGGCCTCAGCATCGGTACCCACGTAGTCGAAGTGGCTGATCAGGTAGCGTTTCCCGTCAATTTCGGTCACGTAGATATTGAAATTTCGGATATTCGCCCGATGGATGGCGGCGACCACCTCGGGCCAGACCCGGGCATGCAAGGCGCGGTACTCGGCTTCCCGGGCCGGCACCAGACCGACGATGCCTGCGTAATGCCTGACCGGCGCCCGGGCCGAGTCGGCGGGAGTGGGATTGGAGGGACCATGGATGGGCGTGACGACGGGGAGGTCGCTCGGTTGGGGAGGGAGGGCGGATTTGGACACGGGAAGGGAGGAAAGCGGAACGGAGGCGTTGTGAAACCGGATCACTCTCCGGAGCGCGAGTCGAACTGGGATCGATGCGCAAGTTCGCCCGAAAGTTTCGAGTGCGACGGCAGCAGAGGTCCCGGCATTTCGCCAACGCGTGCCTTCTCCGGAGTGAGCTCAAGGGGAGGGGTTAAAGCAAGTATAATGCAAATTGTGATGGCGGATAGGAGCCGCGATGGGGATCCCTGGCCTGCCCGCTCAGCCCAAAGTTGAGTGAAGACGCAAGTAAGACGCGGTTTGCGAGTCGCTTAGCCACCGGGTCACGCATTGCCATTAACCTCGGTACTCAAGCGTCGATTGATGGTGCAGGTTTCCGTCGATCTGTTTTTGCATGCTGCTTACCTGTTCTCCCCGTGGTACGGCGAACGGCCACATTTTGTCGGCTGAAGCGACGAGCCTTGCCTGCGTGTCGGCGCGTACTTCGGACGTGTACGGTCGTGGACAACGTTCTGGAGGGGCTGCACGGGCAGCTGAACGCAGAGGGTGGACTCGCCGCTGGTGCGTTGCGGGCGCATGGTTGGTCGTTTTGGTCTTCCTGAACGCGCGGGGACTGGCGGCGGAACCTCTGCGCTTGCGGGTGGGCGTGCATGTCTCGTCCGCGCCCCAATCCTTCACGGACGCCCAGGGGCAGCCTTCCGGGTTTACGCCAGAACTGTTGCGTGAGGCGGCTCGAGTGGGGGGATTCGAGATCGAATTCGTGCCCGGATGGTGGAAGTCGAGCCTCGATGCCTTTCGGCAGAAGAAGCTGGATGTGCTCAGTGATGTGACCATCAGCGCCGCGCGCCGCGAGGAGATGGACTTTTCCATCCTCCACGCCCGTACCCATGGCGTAATTTACACCCGGCCGGAGCATCCGGACATGTCCCGCACCGCTGATTTCAAGGGTAAAGTCCTTGGCACACTCTCCGGAACCATCGCCTATTCCAATGCCATGTCCCATCCTGAGTGGGGGGCGCGCATTGTCCGTTTTGATACACTTCAGGAGGCGCTTGAAGCCACCCACCGGGGGGAGTGCGACGGGGCGCTCTTTACCAGCCTGCTGAGCACGAAAGTCGTCGATCAACTGGGCTTGAGGAAGGAGTTCGTGGAGGACATTTTCCACGACTATCACTTCGCCGTGCACAAAGGGGAGACCGAGAAACTGCGGGTGCTCAACGAGGCCCTGGCCACCCTGAAGCACAATGGCACCTACGACCAGTTGTTTTCCCACTGGATCGGCCCGATCGAGCCGCGCCGGATTCGATTGGCGGATCTGCGACCCTATACCTTTCCCACGATTCTCGTCATTGCCGCGATTGTCGCGGCGTTTGGGTGGCAGCGGCACACCATGGCCCGCATCGCCAGCCAGGCTGAGGCGCTCCGGGTCAGCCGCCTCGAGTTGGAGCGGGCCAATGAAAAACTCCAGGCGGCGGTCGCGCACGCCAATCAGCTGGCCCTGGCATCCGAGAAGGCCAACTCAGCCAAGAGCACGTTCCTCGCGACCATGAGTCACGAAATCCGGACCCCGCTGAATGGCGTCATCGGCATGAACGGCCTGCTCCTGGAGAGCAATCTGACCGCGGAGCAGCGGCAGCTCGCCACGACCTCCCGGGAGAGTGCGGAAGCGTTGCTCACCATCATCAACGACATCCTTGACTTCTCGAAGATCGAGGCCGGGCAACTCAAGTTTGAAACGGCTCCGTTCGCGCTCGTCGACGTGATCGAGTCGTGCCTCGCCTCCCTGGCCGAGCGCGCCCAGAGCAAGGGCGTGGACCTGGCGTATTTGATTGATCGTGACGTGCCCGAGCGGCTGGTCGGCGACAGCGGACGCTTGATTCAGGTGCTGCTGAACCTGGTGGGCAATGCCGTGAAGTTCACCGATCAGGGCGAGGTGGTGGTCAGCGTCGCCCGCGAGGCCGGCGCGGGGCCGCTGGCCCGGCTCCGGGTGTCGGTCCGTGACACCGGCATTGGTGTGACTCCCGAACAGCAGGAGCATCTCTTCCAACCCTTCGTCCAGGCCGACCAGAGCACGTCGCGAAAGTACGGAGGAACCGGCCTCGGACTGGCGATCAGCAAGCAGCTGGTGAGCCACATGGGTGGATCGATTGGCGTGCAAAGCCGGGGCGGCGGCGGTTCCACCTTCTGGTTCACCGCGGATTTCCCGGTGGCTGAGGACGCATCCGGAGGCGAACCATCCTGGATCTACCCGTCCGGGGTCCGCGCCCTGGTGGCGGTGGGACACGCGGCGACGTCGGACCAGATTGCCCGGCAATTGGGCGCGGGCGAAGGAGACATCGCTGTCGCAGCGTCAGGCCGCGCGGCGTTGGTCGCCCTGCGGGCCGCGGCCTCGGTGGGGAAACCTTTTTCGCTGGTGATCGCGGATCAGGATTTACCGGAGCTTTCGGGACTTGAACTGGCCCGAACCCTGAAATCGGACGCTACTTTCGCCGGGATCAAGATAATCCTGCTCACATCGCTGGTTCAGACCGTGGACAAGGCGGAGCCGGTCGGCCGGGGTGCCGACTGTGTGCTCGCCAAGCCGGTCCGTCTCGATCCCTTGCATACGGCGTTGCACACCGTCTTTGGGCACGGACGCACCGCGGATCCCGACGTGGGTGCGCCGGCCGCCGCGGTGCTGGCGGGACTCCGGGTCCTGGTGGCCGAGGACAATCGGGTGAACCAAAAGGTGGCTCGCATGCAGCTGGCGAAACTGGGCTGTTTGTGCGAGATTGCCGACCATGGACGGGCTGCGGTGGAGGCGGTGCAGCGCGCGGAGTGGGATGTCGTATTGATGGACTGCCAGATGCCCGAACTCGATGGATTCGAGGCCACGCGACGCATCCGCGCCTGGGAAGCGGAGTGCGCGGCGACGCAGGGTTCTGTCAAGCCACGCTACATCATTGCCATGACCGCGAACGCCATGATTGGCGACCGCGAGGAGTGTCTCGCCGCGGGCATGGATGACTACATCAGCAAACCCGTGCGCCCGGCCCAGCTGGCTGCGGCGCTGGCCCGCAGCCGTCTTCCCCGTTCGCGCGGCGCCGGCAATCCGGGATGTGCCGAGCCGACTTCCGTTCACGCTATGGAAGGATAGTTTTGGTTGTTGTCTGGCCGCTGCGAGGAGCTGTTCTCCGAGGCACTCCGGCGGTGGGGAATGGTCCCCAGGCCGTCGAGGTGATCACCCGAGGGGTGAACTCCGATCGGGGCGGCCGGAGCGGGCGCTAACGGCTTGACCAAGCGATACTTGGCACCGGTGCGCGCCGGCACCCGCGGGCGATTGCGGCGGAGCGGGTGATTCCGGCGGGTCTGCCGCCCGGCGCTGGTACCCGGTTTTCCCCTGGCGAGTTTCATGTTTAATCGCCTGGCAGACCGTTGGATCGGGAAGCGGTGCTGGGGACTGAGTCCTAGGGCAATGACCGATGGCGCGGTGGATTGATTTGCGATAGACTGTTTCTGTCGGCGTCACAGTCACCGCCTGCTGCTGGTAACCCTAGAATCACGAACCCGATGAAACACCTGTTCCTCGTCTTTTGTTTCGCGGCGGCTCCCGTGTTGGCTCAGAGCGAGCTGGTGGCGATCGTGGACAATGGTCGGGTGGAGCACTACTGGGTCATGTACCAGTCCACGGACGGTCGGATGACCAAGATCAAGAGCGCGGCGTCCGGTATTCATTTTTTTGTGGAAACCGCGTACCTCAAGTCGGTGACGCTCGCTCCGAAGGTCCCCATGAGCCGCACCATCCGCATCCGACGCCGGGAGTGAGCCTGTCAGGCGCGCGGCAAAGAGGAGGTTAAGCGCAAAGACGCGACGATGCGAAGGTCGATCGCGAAGGACGGACCTGGAGAGCAACGGGGCATCCGCTTTTTGTGTGGGCTGGGAAAAACGCGGAGGCGCGGAGGCGCGGGGGTCGATCCGGGGAGTCGACTAACAAGCTCCACGATGCAAATATGGTCACTACGAAAAAGTATTCACACAGGCAACACGAAGTGTGGTGCGCACCGAATCCAATTTTACATCGGAACAGTACCAGTAAATTGCCACTGCCACGGTGTTGAGTGACACCCACCTGTACATCAGGAGTCCAAGCGTCCACGATAGGCTTCGGAGAAGCACGCTCTCGTCCGCGACTCCCCGTTGCTGCTCGGTCAGTTGCGACTTGTGACATCCCCCAAGAAGGAGGAGCCCGAGGGCGTAGAGAGTTGCGATTGCACGGTTCATGGAGCCCCTCGTCAGTTGGCCGCGCGGGCCGGGGGCTGACCGGTGTTTTGGCGGTAGAGGAGCAGTTCGGCTTGGAGCCGCGCTTGATCCCAGCCTGAGGCCTGGGCCATCCAGTGGGCGACTTGCTCTGCCTGGGACGCGGCGTTGGGGTTGTAGTAGTGCCAGCCGCTGCGGCGGAGCATGACGTCGGTAAGGTGGAGCGCCCATTCATTCTGGACGTAGTGGTCGACGACGGCGCGCTCACAGGGAGGCGGAAGCAAGCCGCTGTAAGCGGGCGATTCCGCTGGGAGGAGTGGCTCGTTCGCGGTGCGGCAAGGGACTCGGAATCGGCCGAGGTGGCGGACGAGTTGATCGACGGTGTGCTCCGCCATGAGCCGGTAGGTGGTCAGCTTGCCGCCGGCGATATCCCACCAACCGGGTGAGGACATCTTGATGTGATGACCCCGCGAAATGCCGGAGGGGCTTCCGTCGGCCTTGGCGATCAGCGGGCGAAGGCCGGCCCAGGTGCTGAGGATGTCGGTTTGGGTCAGGGCAACCGTGGGGAAGAACCGGTTGACGGTGTCGAGCAGGTAGGTGAGGTCGGAGGCGTCGGTGGTCACGGACTCCGGCGGGCCATCGTAGTCAGTGTCGGTGGTGCCGATGATCAGCCGCTCGCCCCAGGGAATGACAAAGAGAATGCGTTTCCCCTCGGTCAGCACCACGGCATCGCTGACCGGGAGACGGTGGCGGTGTATCACAAGATGGATACCCTTGGTGAGGCGGAGACGCACCTGGCTGTGTGGCAGGGACTGGGCCCAGGGCCCCGTCGCGTTCACGAGCGTGCGGCTGCGGACCTGCAGCTCGCGGCCGGCGGCTTCATCCCGCACCAGGCACACCCAGGCGTCGCCTTCTCGGCGTGCCTCGACCAGGCGGGTGTAGTTGGCGGCGGCGGCCCCGTGGCGGACCGCGGAGCGGAGCGTGTCGAGGGTCAGGCGGGCATCGTGGGTGAGTGCGTCGAAGTAGCGCACCGCGCCGAGCAATTGGTGGGATTCGAGCGCCGGAATCCGGTCGGTGGTTTCCCTGGCACTCAAACCGCGCGAGGGTTCAAAGTTCTTTCCGCCACAGAGCAGGTCGTAGAGGGTGACCCCGATGCGCAACTGCCAGAGCGGCCGTCCTCCGGCGTAAGTGGGAAAGACAAAACCGAGCGGCTGCGCCAGGTGCGGGGCAATCCGGTGGAGGATGCGCTTTTCGACACTGGCCTGACGGACGAGGCCAACCCGGCCCTGTTCGAGGTAACGCAGGCCGCCATGCAGGAGCCGGCTGGAGCGACTGCTGGTGCCGTAGGCAAAGTCATGGCGGTCGATCAATCCGGTGCGAAGCCCGCGCATGGCGGCGTCACGGGCCACCCCACTGCCAACAATCCCCCCGCCCACGACCAACACATCGAGCGTCCCGTCCAGCAGGGCGTCCAGGCCGGCGGCGCGTTTCATCGGAGTCGGGAAGGAGACCGGCCGGAGGCGGGTGCCGGAAGGCGGGAGCGGCGGTACAGGGCGGCAAAAGCAGAAGCCATGAGACGGGCGTGAGAGTGGCGGCGCGACAAGGAGGATGCGGTGGAACGACCGATCAGCGGTTGAAGCAGGACCACCGGGAGACGGCAATGCGCGAACTCGGCGCGGCCGTGGGAGCGGCGCCGAGTTCGCGTTGCGTCGACCGAAAATGGCGGAGCGCGGTGCTTCGTTAACCGTCCCGTCGGCGTCGCTCGCGTGATCGCGGGACTGTCATCCCGCGGCGATCATCCCAATCGGACCAGGTAAGTTGCCAACTCGGATTAGACGACCGACCCCCCGCGCGGGCCGGGGTGGGAAGTCCAATCCAGACGAGGCGTGGTCGGCCAGGTAGCTGCTGATATGAGGCTCGGAACCAATAGGATAGGCATTAGAAATAGGTTGCCATATACCAGTTGATGCCTTGTCGTGATGGGCCCTTGTTTTGCCTCGTGTCACTCCGCCCCACGGACTCCGCCTTTGCTACTCCCGTGCGTCCTCGCGTCCGCGGGCTTACGGGGCGGAGCTGGATCTCGGCGGGTCGGTTTGGACTGGTCTGGGGCTGGGCGGTCGTGGCCGGTGCGGTGACGACCTGGAGCGCAACGGTGCAGCCGCTGGCGCGTGACCCCTTGCGCATCGCCTCGATTCACGAGGACTTGCTTCCGGGTGTACGCGTCGTGGTGGATACCTTTGCGCAGGCGACCGGGTGGCGGGCGACCGCGCAGGCGGTCCCGTATGCGGCGCATGAAATGTGGATCCGCACGCAGATGCTCAGCGGGCGGCCGCCGGATGTGCTGCTGGTGGAGTCGTCCGAACTGCCGTCCCGCTACGGCCAGGCCGGCCGGTTGGTGCGCTGGGACGATGCCCTCTCGAAACCCAACCGGTTCGACGTCGACCATCCGGAGCGTCCCTGGCAGGCGGCGTTTCACAACGAACTGATTCACCAGGGGCGTGATGCCACGGGTGCGTTGTGGTGTATCCCCTACACGCAGTTTGGCGTGGGCTTCTTCTTCAACCAGGCGGTGTACGCGCAGCTCAAACTCGCGCCGCCCCGCACCTGGGAGGACATGCTCACGAATTTCCGGGCGGTGCGGACCGCGGGGCACAGTGCGCTGGTGACAGCGATCCGGCCGAATGACCACCAGACCCTGTGGATGGCGGACATGGTGCTTGAACTCCTCCTCCGGCCGGTGGCAGCGGAGGTGAACCTACAGGCGCAACCGGGGTGGCGGTATGATGCGCTGGATCCGGAGTCGACCCGCGGCGAGGTCATCACGCTCGAAGAGCGCCTGGTGGCGTTCGAGCGCGGGCTGATTGATCCGGCTCGGGCTCCGGCGTTTCGGGAGACGGCCCGGCTGATGAAGGAATTGGCGGCGGAGTTTCGTCCCGATTTTCTCAGCCTCGACGGTGAGGAAGTGCCGCGGATTTTTGCGCGGGGGCAGTCCGTACACTTCCTCAATGGCACCTGGTTTCTGCGGCCCCTCGATGCGGTCCAGAAGAGCATCGCTGCGCTGGCTCCGGACCGCGTCTTTCCCTGGAGCGTGTTTCCCTTTCCGGCGCTCACCGACCGGACCACGGCCTTGCCTCGCCTCGGTGGCATCAACCAGAACTCCGGACTGCGCGCCTGCTTTGTGGTGCCGCTGAATCCGGGCGATCCCGAGCGCGAGCGCGCGGCGGTGGATCTGGTGCGATTTCTCACCGCGCCGAAGGTCGCCACCGAGTCGTTCGGGCGCACGGATGTGTACGATTTGCCGGCGATACGAGAGACCGCTCCGAAGACGGGCGCCGAGCCTCTGGTGCCGCGGGAGCGGTATGCGTACCTGACGCTGGCGTTGTGGCGAGGTTATGATGCGCGCGGGGAGAGTGAGTTCTGGACCCTTTGGCAGGGGTTCCTGGCGGGACGCGTGGCCGAGGATCAGTTCCTGCGGGATCTGAGCGTGGCGCACCGCGGGGCGCTGCGGCGGCTGGCGCAGGCCCACGCCGACCGGCTCGACCGCACCCTGCAGCAGCGTTTTCCCACAGGAGGGCTGTGGCCATGAGCGCTCCGGAGGCATCGGTGCCGGTCTGGCGGGTGACGGGCTTTATCCTGCCCGCGATGGCGCTCTTCACCGTGTTTGTTGCCCTGCCGGCAGGCTCGGCCCTGGCCCTGGCGTTTTTCCGCACTGACGGGCTGGCCATGCGTGAGTGGGTGGGTGGGGAGAATTTTCTGCACCTGGCCGAGGATCCGCTTTTTTGGCAATCAATCCGCAATCTGGCCGCGTTCGCGGTCTTCACCGTTCCGGTGCAGACGATCGGCCCGCTGGTGGGGGCCAAACTCCTTTACGCGCTGCGATCGCCGCGGGCCGCGTTTTGGTACCGGTCGCTGCTCGTCCTGCCGGTGTTCGTGCCGGGAGTCGTGACCATCCTCGTCTGGCAGGAGCTGTACAGTGGGACGGGCCCGATCAACCTGCTGCTGACCGCGATCGGCCTGGGCGACAGCACGCGCGCCTGGCTGGGCGATCCGACCACGGTGATTCCGGCGATCGTGGCCGTGGGCTTGCCCTTTACCGGAGGGGTGTCGTTGCTCATCTACCTCGCCGGATTCATGTCCATCCCGTCGTCACTGACCGAGGCGGCGCGCCTGGATGGAGCCGGAGCGTGGCGGCTTTTCGTGGATGTCGAGCTGCCGCTGCTGCGGACCCAGATGGGTGTGATCGCACTGCTCTCCCTGCTGGGTGTGGTCCAGACCTTTGACCACATTCAACTGCTGACCAATGGCGGTCCGATGAATGCGTCGCTGACCCCCGCGCTTTACCTGTTTCGCTCCGGCTTCGAATTCGGGCAGCTCGGCTACGCGAGCGCCCTCGGGGTCGTGCTGCTGGTGCTCAGTGCCGTCCTCACGCTGTGCGTGCGGCGCGCGGGAGGAGGCGACGCATGATGACGGCATCATCCCGCCCCTCGCAGTGGGTCCTGCACGGAGTGCTGGCGTGTCTGGCGCTGCTCACCGTACTGCCGTTCGCGATCATGGCCGCGATGTCGGCCAAGGACCTCGGCCAGCTCACGCTGAGTTTCTGGGACTGGCCGGCGCCGTTTCGCTGGGACAACTACGTGTTCGGTCTCAGGGTTACTCTGCACTACCTGACCAACAGCCTGCTCGTCAGCGGGGCCGTCTGCGGGCTCACCCTGCTGTGTGCGGGACTCGCGGCGTACGCCTTCAGCCGGTTCCGTTTCCGGGGCCGGCGCGGACTCTTCGGCGCGCTCCTGCTGGCCCTGATGCTTCCGAACGCCCTGCTGCTGGTGCCCCTGTTTCTCCTCTGCCGGGAACTGGGGCTGCTCGACACCGCCTGGGCCCTGGTCCTGCCGCAGGCGGCGGGTGCCCTGCCGCTGGCGATTCTGCTCCTGCGGACCTCGTTCGATGGACTGCCGCGCGAACTGTTCGACGCGGCGCGAATCGACGGCGCCAGCGAGCTGCGCGTGCTCTGGCATGTCGTCGTGCCGCTATCTCTTCCGGTTTTCAGCACGGTGGCGATCTTGAATCTCCTGGCATCGTGGAACAACTACATCTGGCCCCTGCTCGCGGTGCAGACCGAATCGCTTCGCACCCTGCCGCTCGGCCTGGCCTTCCTCGTGTTTGAGTACGACCTGAAGTTTCAGCCGGGACGCGTCATGGCAGCTTACTTGATGAGTTCACTGCCCGTGCTGATTCTCTTCCTGTTCATGACCCGTCCCTTCGTCAAGGGACTGACGAGCGGTGCGCTCAAGGAATAACCGGGTCACCCCTTTTGCCCATGGATCGTCATCTCCTGCTCTGCCTCGCCGCCTGTCTCACCCTTCGAACCGCGGCCGAGCCGACCCCGGCTGTGCCCTACCGCTCCGTGACGGAGTTCGGGGCCCTGGGCTCTGACGATCGCGATGATACGGCGGCCATCCAGGCCGCGCTGGCCGCGGTGAGTGGTCCCGGCAAAACCGGGGGCGTGCTTTTTTTTCCGGCCGGCCGGTACTACCTCAAGGAAAGCCTCGTCGTCACGCAGTCAGGGGTGACATTGCTGGGGGAAGGACGCGGATCGCCCAATGACCGCAGCGTCATGGGCAGCGTCCTGGTCCTGCGATCCGCACCGAGCGCCACGGCGGTGATCCTGCGAGAAACCCGGTTCAGCGGCCTGCGCAACCTGGGCATTGTCCGGGTGGACGGACCGGTTCCGGACGCGCGGCGGCGGGAGCCGGCGATTCGGCTCGAGGGCACCTACCATAGTTTCGTCAAGGAAGTGTCCCTCGCGTCGGTCGTGAGTGGGATCGAGATCTGCGATGGGATCGCGCCGGTGGTGGAAGATGTTTCACTCAAGGGCCCAACCGGTACGTTTGGTGTCTGGCTCCACGGATCGGGGTTGAATGACGGACGTCACCGCAAGGTGGATGCGGCCCATTTTTCCCGCATCTCCGGCGGTGCGGGTGACACGGATGATCTGGAATGGGTGATCTTCGGTCCGAATGTCGATGGCGCCAAGATCCAGGATGCCCGTTTTGTGGCCGGCTCGCGGGGACTGGTGCTGCGGGGTGGAGACGAATCGAAGGGTGATACGCGGCCCAAGTACATCTATGCCGACAAGTTCGGCTGCGACCATGTGAATGACGAAGGCGTGCTGATCGAGGCCGGCAATGATGTCTTCATAAACAACACCTGGGTCGGCCAGAACAAGAAAGCATCCGGCATTGTCATTGGACCCCGCTTTACGGGCGGTGCGCTGCTCACCGATACGCGCGTCCGCGGTGCCGGTGGCCATGGTGTGCACATCCAGGGCGGCAAGAACATCTACCTCCAGAATTCCCTGATTGGGACCAATGGAACGAATCGTACCCTGTTTCCCCGCGGATCGACGGAGGCGGCGGGAATTTTGATCGAAAAGGGCGTCAAGAACCTGCGGGTGACCGGCGGCGGGGTGTGTCCCCTTTACGAGAGCGGCTCGTCGGCGCTCCAGCACTACGGCGTGCGCTACCGGGGAGATGACGAGCAGGCTCGAACCGACTCGGTGCGTATCTCGAGTGTGGACACGAGCGGAAATCCCGTTCCCTACGAGCCGTCCGGCCTCAGTCTCGACGCGCGGTGAGGAGCGCTTGAGGCGAGGAACACTCAGGAGCGGGGAATCTCATTCAGGGTGTACCAGCCGATGGGATGCACCAGGGAGGACCCGGTGGCGCTGCGTACCCCGGGCAGACGCAGCTCGTGGAGGTGTCCCTGGGTGAGGGGAGTCACGGTCAACTGAACACTTCGCCGGTCGGCGGCGACGGAGACACGCTCCACGATGGGCACGATCCGGTCGAGTTCCTCGCTGCCGTAAGCCTTGCTGTGAAGGTAGGTCCACGCTTCCACCGCGTACGAAGCCGGGTTGCCAGCGGTGGTGGGATCGACGGGTTCGGTGAACGTGATCACAAAGCCGTCGGGTCGGGCGTGGATGGCGAGCGGTTCAAACGGCAGACGATTGCGGTAGCGAATCCGCTCCAGGTGGAACGCCTTTCCACCCTTGGCCCCCCAGCCGCGCGCGGAGCCGGTGACAAAGAGTGAACCATCGGGAGCAAAGACCAGTCCGATCGGACCGCTCTCCAAGCCACTGAGAAACGGAAAAACAGCGCCTTGGTGCACACCGTTCACGGTTTCGAGAGCGACGCGGTTGATCTGAGAAAAGGTGTGTTCGCCGACGAAGAGCTGCTGACCGAATGGGCCGAACCGGCCGCTCCGGTCATAGGCAAAACCGGTGGGGGAGCGCCCGACGCGGTTGTGCGGAATCAAGACCGCGGGAGGGATGAAGCGCGGCTCCGCCCGCCGGTCGCTGAGAATGCGTCCGGTCACCGGTTCGATCGGCTTTTTGCCGAGGTGGCCTCCCGCCTGATCCCACCACTCAAGTCCGGGCACCGCTCCTTGAAAGGATCCGGGAACCAGGTGCTTGAGCGACGACGTGCCGTTCCAGTCGCCTTGATTGTCGGTGTAGAAGACCTCGCCCTCGGCATCCAAACCGATTCCCCCGGGCGAACGCAGCCCGGCGGCGCTGGGCAGAAGCTTTCCGTCGGGGGTGATGCGCACCGCCCAACCGCGCCAGGGCACGGGGCTGGTGCTGGCGTTGGTCAGGCAGAGGGCCGCCCAAAGATTGCCGTCACGGTCCGGGCGCGAACCGAAGGCGTATTCGTGAAAGTTGCCGGTGACGCCGAAGCCGTCATGGACGACCTCGTAGTCGTCCGCCCGGCCGTCGCCGTCGACATCGCGCAGTCGGGTGATTCCCGTGCGTTCCGTCACATAGAACCAGCCGTCCCGCCAAAACAGACTGAGCGGTTCGTGCAGACCGGTCGCGAAGCGCGTGAACTTCGGTTGGGTTACGGAGTCTTCGAGGGCACCGTCAACCAGCCAGATTTCACCTCGTCGCGTGCTGACCGCGAGACGACCGTCCGGCAGCACGTCAATGCCGGCGCCTTCAATCACGGTGCTGGCGTCGAAAGGAAACGGCACGATGGTGTAGTGCTCCCGTTCCCGAACCGGATCAGACTCGTAGGCGCGGGCGGTGACGCGGTGCGTGACCTTGGGTGTATCCGCCGGCGCCTGCGCCAGCAGCGCGGGTCCGGTGAAGCCGGCGGCGAGAAGTGCGAGAAGGAGTGCGCGCATGAGATCAGGGCGAGGCGTGGGCGTGAACGGCGGCCGCGTGAGCCTGGGCGGCGGTGGAAAGCCAACGGTACTCGACAACGAATGAGGCCTTCCGATTTTGAAACGCGACGGGGACGAGCAGTTCATCCTGCCCATGGACCGGACGCAGGTCGGCCACGGCGCCGACCAATCGCAGGCCAAGCTTGCCGTCGAGAATGACTTCGCCCGCGGTGAGCGTGAGGTGGGGCCGGGAGGCGAGCCGGACCACGAGGCCTGGCGGTGTGCCCGAGGGCGTCAGGAACGTCAGGTGACGTTCGAGGACCAAGGTGTCGCGGGTTATTTCTCCGCGGGTCGAGAAATACTCCTCGACCTCAACTTCTTCCACGCGAGAGCGGAAATGAGGGGTGCGCGAGCGATCAAGGTGCAGGCCGAGTCTCCGGACCAAGGCGGGGCGGGGCGTGGTGGTGTCGGTGACGACGAGAAAGGTCGGTCCCTGGAACGGTCGCACCACGGAAAATCCTGCGGGTTTGACCACGCCGGCGCCACGCGACGTGCGATGGGACGTCACATCCAGGAAGTCCCCGGCCCAAAAGGTGACAGGGCCCGCGTTTTGCGGGTCCCAGCTCAGACTCGCACCCGAGGGGAAGCCGAGCGCGAACCCGCCTTTTGGAGTATCGGCCAGGGCGTTTCGGTAGAGGACAGGCTCACCGCTTTCGGGATGGAGCTGCATACCCAGGAGCCGGTCGCCATCGTTCTGCCGTTTGCGTTCCACCAGGTTGATTCGAGAGAGAGCCCGTTCATCGAATCCGGGCCCACTCCAGACCAGGGACACCTCGGGGTCGTCGCCGAGCGGATGCCAGTAGCGCAGGAGGATGCGCCGCGTGCCGGCCGCGAGGCTGATCTTTCCCGACTTGAGGGCGCGGGCTGAGTGACCCGCCTGATGGTCGACCGCGAGGCGTCCGTCGATGAACAGCTGCGTGCCCCGGTCACCCGCAAGCACAAAGGTGTAGTCGCCCGCCAACGGGATTTCCAGCGAGGCGGTAAACTCAGCCGCATACGCCTCGCTCACGGTGACAGGATCGGCCCGCAGCAGTCCGTCGGGAAGCGCTCCTTCGGCCAGGACATCGCCGCGAAGGGAATCGAAGTCTGGATACGTGAGTCGGGGACCGCAGCGGAGGATCCGATAGCGCAGATCCTTGAGCCCGTCGACGCGCGTCTGGACGTGCATGGTGCCCCACATCATGGCGGCGTGACCCGGGAAGGTGCAGAGAAAAGGGTAACGCCCCGGACGCGTGGGGGCGTCAAACTCCAGGGTTTGCTGCCGGCCCTGTTCGAGCATGTTTGTGGAGGCGAAGACGCGCGGATGCTGCGGGATCCACTGGCGCTCCGGACCTTCGCCGCCCAGGGCCCAGGCGGCCTGGGCAACCTCGAGTCCATTGTCCTCCGTCGCACCGGGGGCGCAGACCTCCCTCGGAAGACAGATCAGCAGGTTGTGCGGCAGGCCGTCGTCGTTTTTGAATGTCAGGCGAACGCGTTCTCCCACCGGAACGTGGAACTCACGGACATCAAATCTCATTTCCTCACGAACCGTACGGATCGCGATACTCACAGCCGGAGCCGCCCGGACGAAGCACGGGCTGCAAGCCAAGGCCAGCGTGAGCAGGAGGCCCCGCCGACGAAGGGCGGCGGGGCCGACGAGACGTGACAGAGGGGAGGGGCGTGGCGTAGAGACGGGCATGACGGGGGCCGGGGCGGCCGACGCGGATGCGGCGAACGCCCGGAGGAGGAGAGTCGGCGGCGCCCGGGGGCGCCTGACTTCAGAGCTTTTCGATCACGAGGTTGCGGAAGGCGATCGGCGTCCCATGGTCCTGGAGTCCGATGCGACCCGAGCGGGCCATGTCCTTGTAGGCTTTTTGGAATTTATTCGGTGTCCCGTCCGGGTTTTTTCCGGCCTGCTTCCATTGGTCGAGGTTCATGTCGACCACTGCCTCTTGGTCGAGAATCACCTGAATCCGATTGGCTCGCGCGATCACCGTGAGCTGATGCCATTGACCCGGCTTGATCGCGACGGTCGCCGTGGGAGCGAGACAGTCAAAAATCGCCCCGACCAAGTGAGTCGGCTTGTCAGCCTCGCCCTGCAGAATCTGAACCTCGATGGCGTTGTGCAGCCAGTTTTCGGTGTCACTGGCACGCAGGAAAATGCCGCTATTGCTGCCGGCCTCGCACTTGAAATCGAGACTCAAGGCAAAGTCGCCGTAGCTCTCCCGCGTCCAGAGATTGCCTCCGCCTTTGGCGACCACGGCGTCCTTCTCCCAGATCCAGGAGCCAGGTTTGAATTCGGCATTGCTCAAGTCCGGCTTCAGGAGCGCGACCGGCGCGGCCCAGCGGACGGAGGACTGGCCGATCCCGGCGCGGTTGAAGTCCGCCGGGTTGCGGGTGTAGCCGGGGGGCAGCACTCGTCCGGCGATGAGGTCGGCGTCGGAGGCCTTCTCCGCCTGGCGGAAGAAGGCGACGCTGCGTGCGACTTCTGCCTCAAGCTGAGGAGTGCGGTGTTCGTATTCGACGTAGGCGATACCTTTGAAGTTCTGTCGTCGAAGCTCGGCGATCTGGCCGGCGGCGTTGCTCGCGCCGGTTCCCCACGGCACGTCATGCGCCTGCCGGGCGATCTCGGTGAGGTCCTTGAAGTGAAGCGAGATCAATCGACCCTCGGCGGCCCGCAGTGCGCCCACCGGTTCGAAGCCGGAACGGGCCCAGTGGCCGGTGTCGCCGCAGATGCCGAGTCGCTGACTGTAGGGCTTGAGCGCGGCCACGACATCGGCCGGTGGATTGTTGGGATTGGGGTGATTGTGAATCGTGACCGAGACGCCGTACTCGGCGGCGAGGCGATCGAGCAACGGGAAAACCTCGTTCCAGGTGTTCTTCGGTGGTTCAACCGCGATGTCGCGCAGACCCATGTCCTGGGCGAAGGAGAAAATCTCCCGCCACTCCTTTTCATCGGCCGCGCGCACGACGCCGAAACTGGTGAGAGTGACGCCGCTCGCCTTGAGCAGGGCTTTGATCTGATTGCGAGTGGCTGCATCCATGGTCGGCACCATCGTTCCCTCCATGCCGCCGCCGAGCTTTTGGCGTGGGTAGGCTTGAAGGTAGCGCACACCCAAGGCCGAGGTCTTCTTCACGGCATCAGCGAAGGTCCCTCGATTCAGGGTCCAGGCCTGCATGCCGAGCTCGATCCGGTGTTCGGTCTTGGGTTGGGGTGGAGTCGAAGGGACCGAAGCGGTGGTGCCGGAGTGTTGGCAGCCCGCGACGAGGAGGGCGCCGGCCAAAATGAAAAGGGAGTATGGGGAGCGGGAAGTCATGGCAGGGGTATCAGAAAATCCGATAGTTCTTGTGGATGAACCGGCTGGCGGAAGGCAGGTTTCGACAGACCCCCCGTGCAGAGTCCCAATCAATCGGCTGGCCGGCGCGAATCGCGAGGTTGCCCAGCAAGACCATTTCCGTGAGATCGGCGGCGTGATCGACGAAGTTGGAGCAGGGAGCCGTGCCACCTTTGCAGGCCTGGATGAAGTCCTTCATGATGCCACCTGGAACCCGGGGCAGGCGCTTGGCCGGCCGGTCGGTGAACGTGCGCATTTTCTCTTCTGGAATCAGGCGCGGGGAACTGCCGTAGTTGGTGCCATCCATGATCACGCCGGTATCACCGTAGTAGATCACGCCGCCGTTGCCTAGTTTGGCATTGGGTCCGAGCTCCTTCGGCACGGGTGGCCGCTTGCCGCCATCGAACCACAGCAACTTGACGGGTGCGCGCGAACCGCGGGCGGGATAGTCGTAGGTAATGGTGGACCATTTCGGCGCGCAGACCTCCGAGTTGCCTTCGCTTTGGGCGGTGAGCCGGACGTCCCCGCGCAGGTCGAGGGCCCAAAACGGGGCGTTGAGCAAGTGACAGCCCATGTCACCGAGCGCCCCGCAGCCGTAGTCCCAGAAACCGCGCCACTTGCGCGGCGCCAGCTCGGGACTGTATTCGCGCACGGGCGCGACTCCGAGCCAGAGATTCCAATCGATCGACGACGGCGTTTCCTTCGCCGGTGCCGGCAGTGGAATACCCTGCGGCCAGACCGGCCGCTGGTCCCAGCAGTGCACCTCGCGGACCTGGCCAATCACGCCCGCCTCGATCCACTCCTTCGCAAGCCGCGCGCCTTCGCCGGCCTGCCCCTGATTTCCCATTTGGGTGACGAGGCCGGACTTGGCGGCAGCGGCCTTGAGGGCTCGCGCTTCCCCGAGCGTGTGCGTCAGGGGTTTCTGCACAAATACATGTTTGCCCCGCTCCAGCGCCATCATGGCGATCGGGAAGTGCATGTGATCGGTGGTCGATACTGTGACGGCGTCAAAGGTGTCACCGGCCTCGTCGAACATCTGTCGATAGTCCCGAAAACGGGCGGCATGCGGAAATCGGAGAAACGAGGGACTGCCCTGTTTGAAATCCACGTCGCAGAGGGCGACGATGTCTTCGCCGAGGCAGTTGATCAGGTCGGTCGAACCCTTTCCGCCCACGCCGACGCCGGCGATGCGCAGTTTGCGGTCGGCCGGAATGAGGTTGCGGAAGCGCGGAGCGGAGGCGCCGGTTTGGGCGCGGAGCGAGGGCAGACTGGCCGCAAGGGAGGCCAGGGACGCGGTATGGAGGAAGTGGCGACGATTCATGGGGAGGGGCAACGGGTCAGGTGGAAAGGGAGGACAGCTCTGAGGCGGTGAGGGTGAATCCGGGACGGTAGGCGGGTTGGATCAGGCTGGTGGCACGGGGTTCACCGGGAACGGTCAGTCGGGCGGCGTCCCAGGTGATGTTGCGTCCCAGTTTGGCGGCAACCGTGCCGAGCAGGACCATCTCGGTCTGGCCGGCCGCCACGTCGAAGCCCGCGAACGTGGCACCGCGGCCCTGGCAGGCGTCGACCCATTCACGGTAGTGGCCGAGGGTGCCCTGATCGGGATTGCGGGGGAGTGATTCCGGCACGGCGAGGCAGGCGGGGTGTTTGGAGATCCCGTTGAAGCGTTCCTCCCCGTTCAGCTTGAGATAGAGCTCACCGTAGAGAACGCCCTTTTCACCGATGATGAGCTTATTGTTCGAGGGCACACTGCCGAACTGCTGCTTGAGGCCGAGTGAGTCGAGGAGAGCGGGGTCCGGTTCCCGGCCTCCCTCGTACCAGGAGAGCGTCATCGGAACGAGCGATCCCCGGGCCGCGAAGCGGTAGTCGAAGCGGGCGCTGGCCGGGAAGAGCCCAGGAGCGGCCGGTTCGCTGAGCGACACGTCTACCGCTGTGGGCGCGGCAAGGTCGAGTGCCCGGTAGGCGACGTTGGTGAGGTGGCAGCCCATGTCGCCGAGGGGACCGCAGCCGAAGTCCTGCCACCAACGCCAGCGGAAGGGATGGAGATGGGAGCTGTAAGGGCGGGGATCCGAGACCCCGAGCCAGGTGTCCCACGCCATGCCCGCCGGAGGCACGGAGGTGGCAGGTTGCGCGGGCAGGCGGGCGGAGCGATCCGTCCAGATGTGGGCCTCCCGTACCTGTCCGAGCACCCCCGCGCGAATGATCTCGACCGCGCGTCGGGTCGAGTGGGCGGCGCTGCTTTGTGTGCCCATCTGCGTGACCACGCCGGATTGCCGGGCATAGTTTCGCATCCAGCGGGCCTCGCCGACCGTGCGGGCGAGCGGCTTCTCGCAGAAGACGTGCAGGCCGCGTGACATCGCGAGCAGACTGATCGGGGCATGCATGTGATCTGGCGTGGTCACCACCACGGCGTCCAGCTCCTGTTCCTTTTCGAAGAGGGTCCGATAGTCCGCGTAGCGGCGGGCATTGGGGAATTGCGCGGACGTCAGCTCCACTCCGCGGGCCAGTCGGGCCGGATCGACGTCGCACAGGGCGATCAGGTTCACGGCTTCGATCTGGAGCAGGTCGCGGAGCGTGTTCTGCGCGCGACCGGAGGTGCCGATCGCAGCCACGTTGAGACGCCGGCCGTTCGAGCGACGCGGTGCAACGGAGGAAGGAGCGGCCAAGCCAGCGGAACCGAGGGCGACCCCGGCCAGTCCGAGGAAAGACTGCTTCAGAAAGGTCCGGCGGGGCGCCGGAGGGCGTGAGCGCGAGGTCATGGACTGGGAGTCTTGGGGCTGGTGGCTTTGGGGCTGGGTGCTTTTTTGCGCGCTTCTTCCAGAGAGCGGCGAGCGGCGACGGCATCGAAGATCTGCCCATCGGCTTCGAGGCGCCGGCGCAGGTCGGCGTAGGGAAGGTCGTGCAAGGACACGCCTTGCTCGAGGGCGAGCACGGCGGCGGTGGCGCAAGCCTGACCGAGATTCATGAAGACCGGCTCCATGCGCAGCGAACCGTAGGCGATGTGGCTGGAGGAAATGCAGACGGACACCAACAGATTGGAAACCTCCTGTCGTTTCGGCAGGAGGGTACGGTAGCTGATGCCATAAGGCTTCGAGGACTTAGAGACCCAGCCATCGATGCGGAGCCGCCCCTCGGCGTCGACCACGTAGTTCACCACGTGGGAGTCCATCGCGTAGGAACCCAGGGTGACTGGATCGGGTGCGGCGCGGGCGCCAGTGCAGTCGTGCTCAGTGAGCACGTAGTCGCTGACGAGGCGACGGGCTTCGCGCACATAGAGCGCGGGAGGCCAGTGGCCCGAGTCGACAAATTCGTCCCGGGCCAGTCCCCAGTTGAGGGTTTCGGTGCGCAGCGTTTCCGGAACCCGTGGGTCGTGGCCGAGGAACCACAACAACCCGAGTTGATAGTCCTTGTGTTCCTGCCAGAGCCGTGCCCGTTCGGCGTCGCTCGCCTCGGCCCAGGTGTGACTGCCGCCGACGTAATCCGTCGAAAAGTAGACCCGATTGTTGGTATCCGTCTTTTGGTTCGGCATCGGCGTCAGAGAAATGACCTGGTTCAGATTGATGCCCGGACGCGCGAGGAGGTGGCGGAGAATGACCTCGTAGTTCAGGGCATCGTAGGTCCCGGGTTTCTCGACGGTGACACGATTGTCCGGGACATTGGTCAGACAGAGGCGAAAGTTGAAGGCCTGCGTTTGACCATCGCCCGATCCAGGTTCTCCATGGGAAGGCCGGATGCGCGGCAGCAGGCCGCTGGTGGGGTCATTGGCCACGCGATAGGGGCTGACGTGAGCGGTGCGTTCGGCGGGGGCCAGCTGGACACCGTTGAGTGTTTCCTGGTAGCGGGCGTTCGGTTCGCGGCCGACGATGAAGGTGGCGCCGGCGGCGGCGAGGAGGTCGCCTTCGTAGGTCGCATCGATGAAGGCCTTGGCCTGGTAACGCCGGCCATCGGTGGTGTGCAACTCGACAATCTGAGCGCCCGACTTGAGGACGCCGTTGGTCCGGTCCAGAGCGGTGCCCAGATGTACCGTGACCTTGGCTTCGGACAGCATACGCTGCAGCACCAGGCTGGCGACGTGCGGCTCGAAGAACCATTGCAGGCCCAGGACCTCGGTCGCGATCAGTCCGTGACGCGGCAAGTAGGCGGCCCGCGTTTCGGATTTCCAGACGGCGGGTGACTCGTAGTACTGGAAAATGTCACGATAGAACTCCCTCGCGATTCCGCCGACCGTGTAACGGTGACCGGCGTCGGTCGCGCCGAGTCCGCCCGTGGTGAGGCCGCCCAGGTGGCGTCCCGGCTCGAGCAGGACCACGGATTTCCCCATTCGCGCGGTTTGGATGGCGGCCATGACTCCTCCGGCGGTGCCTCCATAGATGAGGACGTCGGTCTCGTACGGGCCGGTGGCGGCCCGGACAGTGACTCCGAGCAGGACGAGGACAACGAGGAGCGGGCGCAGGGTATTCATGGGGTGGGTAAAGAAGCAACCGGAGTCCAGGTGCCGTCGTGCGACGAGCGATAGCAGGCCGCCATGACCTCGACGGTGTGCAACGCGGTCTCCACGTCGGCGCGGAGGAGGTGTGGATCGATTTCACCGCGAATTGCGGCGACGAGGCGGTCAATGCAAGCGGGCGCGGCAGGTTCAGTCAGGAGTAGAGGCTGTGGGGACTCGTTGGCCGATCCGACTACATATCCGGACGCGGTACTCCACACCGATTTCTGGGAACCCTGCAATTCCAGGCCGGTGGTGCCACCTGACTGGGTCCAGCCTGCTTCGACGGTTGCCCGCAGTCCCGAGGCAAAGCGCAGGTGCGCGACGCCATAGTCATCGATTTCCGGATAGATGCCCGATTCGTTGACGATGTCGGCCCAGACCGCGGCAACCGGTCCGAACAACGTCTGTAGCTGGTGGATCGCGTGGGTGCCGAGGTCGAGGAAGCCGCCGCCGGCTGCGGTATCGGGCCGGCGGATCCAGGCAACGTGAGGGTCGTCGAACCAGCGGGCGAGGGCCCCGTGGTGGGCGTTGCGAAAGCGGGCTCGCGTGATAGTCCCCAGGGTGCCGCGGTCGATCAGAGCCGCGACCGAACGCAGCTCCGTGGTGTAGGGATGAAAATAGCCGCAGATGAGCGAGGCAGGTTGGGTGCGGACCAGGCGACGGACGCGTAGCACTTGGTCGACTGTGACCACCAGCGGCTTTTCACAGAAGACCGGTTTTCCAATCGGCAGCACAGACTCGAGGAGATCGGCGTGCCGTGAATTCTCCGCGGCGATAATGAACCCGTCGATAGTGGGGTCATTCAGCAGCGCCTCGAGGGTCTCTACGTAGGGCGCGTGGGCGAGGCGCGCAAAGCGTTTTCCCCGATCGGGCAGGTCATCCCACACGGCCTGCACGCGGCGCCCGTCCGGATGGCGTTGGATCGCCTCGATGAACGCCCCGGTATGGACATGGGCGGCGGAGATGAAGGCGAGATTGACCATGACCCTTCAGCGTGATTCTGGCAGGCCGACGGCCCGCAGGATTTCGGGTACGACGAAACGGGCGTATCCGTCGGGCCGGGGATGCACGCCGTCCGGAACGTAGCGCTTGAAGCCTGCCTCCCCCTCGGCGGCAAGCAGGGCGTTCCAGGCGACCGAGTGGTCGATGAGCAGCAGGCCGCGCCGTTTGGCCGCGTCACGGTAGACCTGCTGGTACGCGTTCTGATTGCGGCGGTGACTCGGATCGCCTTCGGCCTTGCCCACCGCCGGGTTCATCACCTGCAGAATGATCTCGCACCGCGGGAGTTCACTTGTGATGCGGTCGAGGATGAAATCGACGTTTTGTCTGACGTCGTCGAGTGAGAGGTCGAACCGGGTCACCGCATCGTTGATCGCGAACTCAATGAAGACCACGTCGGGCCGATGGGCGATGACATTGGGATCGACGTTCTCCCGTCCCCAGCCGGAGTGCTGGCCGCCCTTGGCGCCATTGGTCAGCGTGACCAGTCCCGGGAATCGGCCATCGAGTTTCTCCTTGAGCTGGGTGACCCAGGCGCCGCCCTTGCTCAGACTGGTCCCAAAAACTACGACGTGTTGCGGTCGCCCCTGTTCTAGGGCGGCGACAAAACGGGCGGTCGGAGCGGCGGCAGCCGACAGCGAGGCGCAGATCAAGGTGAACGCAAGCAAGGGGCGTTTCATGGGGTCGCAGAGTGGGAAGTCCTAAGATTTGGATACGGGTCGGGTGCTCCGGACACCGGGCCGGGTCGCCTTGCATCCCGCAGACAACCCGGCCCTCGCTGCGCCAAACTCAGTAGCTGACCGTGTAGCTCAGGCGGGTTTCGCGGCCGCGGGCGAGGCGGAACGTGTCCTGGAGGTAGTATTCGTCCGTCAGATTCTGTACGTTGAGCTGTACATTGTGACGCCACTTCTTGCCCATGCGCCAGTTGTAACCGAGGAAGGCGCTGTAGAGCGTCACCGCCGGATGGATCTGGCGGAACCGGGTCTGGACGCCGTTGGCGTTGACCGTGCCGCGATTGTAGAGGTAGTCGCTGTTGTAGCTCATCGACGCACCTACGCGCCAGCCATTGAGCAGTCCCTCGCGAAAGATGTAACGTGTGGCCGCGTACGTCGCGTAGTGGGGAGCCTTGGCCATGCGATCACGCGCCGACGCAGGTTCGGTGACGACGGCGTCGACAAAGGAGCCGCCCGCCTGGACGAAAAAGCTCTTGTTCACATTCCAGCGGAAATCGAGCTCGTAGCCCTTGGCTTCTTCCTTGCCGCCGAGGATAAACTGCGGGGTGCCAGGGAGCGCGGCGCTGCTGTAGGCGGGATTGGAGATGGCGACGTCCTCCTTATTGATCTGGAAGACCGACGCGGTGTAGAAGAGGGACTCTCCGAAGAACGAGCCTTTGACGCCAAAGTCCGTGCCCAGCGAAGTCTCGTTTGGCACCACGCCCTGGGTGCCCGCGTCGATGGAGACGGTGGGTTCAAACCCGGTGCTGTGGTTGATGAAGGCGACCAGGGCGTCACCGCTGATCTTGTAGTTCGCTCCCAAGGTGTAGGTGACGGCCTCCTCGCTGGAACCGCTGCCGCTCTGGGTGGTCACAACCGGCGTCATGTTGTTGGCGGAGACGACGGCCGTGGCCGCGAGCGTCTCGAGACGCTTGTTCTCAACCCGGTCGTAACGGAGACCGGCCAGCGTGACGAGCCGGTCGTTGAGCATGAACATACGGTGTCCCACAAAGGCGCCGTAGTTGTCGACCGAGCGGTCGCTGTCCTGGAACACCTGACTGATCGCCGAGTCCGGAATCTGCGGCCAGACCGGCGCCGCGGGATTGATGACGTAGGTCGGACGGCGAAACACCGTCACATTGTTGACCACCATGGTCTGCGGAGGGGCGACAAAGGTCGTATTGCGCACCCGCTGGTCAAGGGTGGCGTCGGCGGCGGCCAGCAAGGTGTGTTTGATCCCGCGCGTCTGGAAAGTGTAGCGCAAATCGGCCTGACCGAGGTGGGCGCCGGTGTCCTGGTCCTGTCGAAACGCCTCGGCGGTCATGGTGCCATTGGCGACGAGGGCGTTGCCACTACCGTAGCGGTATTGATTCTCCACAAAATCCTTGTCGAAGGTCTGGAGATTAAGACGGCCGATGAAGTTCGGAGCAAAGCGGTGTTCAATCAGGAGATTGGCGCTTTCGAAGTCACGACCGAGGAGGTTGTAGGGCCCCATGATGTTGTAGGTGGCGAGGTCCCAGTAGATCCCGACCGAGCGAGTGGGGGCGGGACTCGTCACCTGCAGGATGGGGATGGTGTCCCCTTGATTGGAGGAGATCACCTGTTTTTCCCACGAGGCGGTGATCGATGTGCTGGGCGAGAGCACGTAGGTGACTCCGGCGGCGTAGAGGTCCTTCTTGTTGAAGAAATACTGCAGGTCGCTCTCGGTGTAGTCGTGGGTGTAGATTGCGTAGTAGAACAGTTTGTTCTTCACGACGGGACCGGTGGCCTCGAACGAGTAGCGCTCAAAACCATAGTCATTGCTGAACGTCCCCGTTGCGCTGTAGCTCGGCGTGCGCTTGCCGCGTTTTGAAACATAGTTGATCAGACCACCGGGACCCGAAGCGCCATAAAGTGCGGAGACGGGTCCGCGGATGACTTCGACGCGATCCACGGTTGAGCGGTTCGGTGGATTGGCTCCGGAGAATCCATCGCGCAGCACGGGTGGGGAAAAGCCGCGAAGTGTCTTTCCGTTGTTCGCGCCGGTGTCTTCCGCACCGGAGAAGGCGCCGGCGATGAATCGCAGCTGGTCGGCCATTTCGAACAGCTGGAAATCGTTCATGAATTCATTCGTCAGAGCCTGGATGGAAAACGGCGTCTCGACGAGTTTGGCGCCGGCCCTGCTTCCGCTGATCGCGTCGGGCACAACGTAACCCTGCTCGGTGTCGGTGGTGACCGTGAATTCGCGCAAGGTCACTACTTCGTCACCGGGGTTCTCTGATCCTGCCGGGGCAGGGACGGATTGCGCCGGCAGCGAGGTGCACGACAGACCGGCGATCGCGGCCAGCAGCAGCGCACCACGGCGCGGCGCAGACGGGGAGGGCATGGAGTTCGGGGTGTTCATGGATAAATAAGGTGGGTTCAAGGCAGGGGCTTAAACTTCAGCTGACGGAATTCGACGGGGTTGAACTCGGCTTCGAGGCCGATGTGGCCCTGGGGCGTGACGAGCGAGGTGGCCTGGGCAGTGACGTGGCCGTTGACCCAGATGGTCACTTCGGCGCCGCGGCAGGTGATCTCCATCACATTCCACTCGCCGTTGGGACGCATGAGACCGGGATAGCGAGCACCCGCGCTGACTCGCTTGGGTTTGGCGTCACCGGTGGTAACCTGTCCGAACAGCATACCCAAACCGGTTGGAGTCAGCTGGGCCTGATACCAGGTGGCGGCATCGGGGGAAGTCCGGACGAACAGGCCGGAATTGGGTTTGGCTGACGGACCAACAAAGCGGAACTCGGCATGGAAGATGCCGTCGCCACGCGCGGGGCGGTGCAGGAGCATCTCGTGGACGCCCGTGCCTTCGCACCGTAGAATGCCGGCCATTGCATCCAGCTTCCAGGGATTGGATTCCCCCAAGGGTTTGGTCGCGGGGAAACGTTCCCGCCGCCAGTCGCGGAGGTCTGGCTGCGACAGCAAGTCGATCCAGCCCTGCGCGTCGGAGTCCAAGGCGCTGGGCGTGGCGGCGGGAAGCGCTGGTGAGGCTGGCGGCGCCTTGGGCTCGGCGCCGCAAAGGGCGAGCGCGGTCAGGAGACCGAGGAAAACATGGATGGCGGTGCGACCTGGGGAGGGGTGTCGGAACAGGGGCATGGGGTGGTGGGGTTCAAAGCGAGGACAGCGAGAACGGAGGCGCCAGCTTGCCGCGCAATGCTGCGGTCGCAGGCCGGTCGGTGAGTTGGAAACGCAGCCGGGCTCCGGCCCGGATCTCAGCATGGGCCAGTTCGAGCGAGCGGTGGAGCCGTCCGTTGAGCTCGACCGAGCGTACGTAGGCTTGGGTCTCGGGGTTACCGTCGGTCTCGAGGGTGAACTGACCACCGGAAGGCAGGTTGATTTTCACCTCGGGGAAGCGGGGCGAGCCGAGGACGTAGGCGGGATGACCGACCGTGAGCGGAAACAGGCCGAGTGTGCTGAGAACGTACCAGGCGGACATCTCGCCATTGTCCTCGTCGCCCGGAAACCGATCAGGCGTGTAGGACTCGTCGACGATCCGCCGCACCCAGTGCTGGGTCCGATCCGGTCGCCCGGCGCTCGTATAGAGGTAGAGCACGTGGTGGACGGGTTGGTTGGAATGGGCGTATTGACCGAACCGAGCCGCGGCCATCTCGGTCATTTCGTGGATCTCGGTCGGGT
>JAXMHM010000025.1:0-130311 GCA_046346755.1 Opitutaceae bacterium
GCGCCCTGCAGGCCTGGGCCACGCTGGGCGGCGCCGGAGTCCTCGGAGCGGGTCTGCTCGGGGTCGGCGCCCTCGGCCTGGGCTGGAGCCTGCGTCGGCGCGACGGATCAGCCGTCGAGGGCCTGGAACGGGCCGCGCTCGCCGGGGGACTCGCCAGCTATGCGGCGTATTCCTTTTTCGATCACTCGCTCGACATCCCCGCCCTGGCCGGACTCGCCGGTGTCACGCTCGCCGGCCTCGTGCCCCCCGACGCAGCCGGCGCTCCTCCGCGCACGCGCGCCCTCGCCGCGTTCGCCCTGATCGCGGGCCTCGTGCTCGTGCCCGCGGTGCTGCACGAGCAGCAGGCACGGCGGCTGCATGCACTCGCCCTCGACGCCGCCGACCGGCGCGACGCACCCGGCTACCTCCAGCGGCTCGCGGAGGCTTCCGCCCGGATGCCGGGCGCCACCTACCTCGATCACCTGCGGGCCGGAGTGCTCGCCACCGGTGAACCCTTCGGTGTCACCTCCACCGCCGCGGAACGGACCGCCGCGATCGAGCTGCTGATCGGCACGCTCAATCGGAATCCGAGTCTCGAATACGCCCACTACAACCTTGGCTGGCTCCTGCTCGATTCGCGCCCAGCCGAGGCGGAGCGACACTTCGCCACCGCCGCCCGCCTGGCTCCGCACCGCGTCGGGGTGCACCTGGGACTGGCCCTGGCCCGCGCGTCGCTGGGCAATGCCCAGGGCGCCGTGGGCGCCTTCGCCGCCGAGCGGGTCAACGCGCCGGAACAGGCCTTTGCCGTGCTGTTCCGCGACGCCTCGGTTGGCGGGCTGGCCAGTGACGTCGAGGCCGCCGCGGTCGCGTTCCTGCAGCAGGCCCTCCAGCGCCACTCCCTGCCCGCCCCCGAGGTCGAGGCCGTGCTCTCCGCCTGGAAAAACGTGCGTCCCGAACAGGTTCGGGAGAGCGATCCCTTCCGACGCGTGCGACCGGGCTACGGCCTGCTCATGGGCTTTCCGGAAGGTCGCCCACCGAGCGATGTCAACCCGATGACGCGCCTCCTCCTGCCTCCGGAGGTGGCCCGCACGCTGCCCAAGCCGGGCTGGGTGCCGGCACCGCCGCTCCTGGAGCTCTCGCTCGGAGCTTCGTTTCGCCAGCCATGAGCGGTGACGCCCAAAAACTGCGGCGGGTGATCCTGCCCCTGGCCCTGCTGGTCGGGGACATCCTGACGGTTTTCGGCGCATTCTGCGTCGCTTACTACCTGCGCTACGTCTCTCCGGTCGGTCGTCTGGGCATTGCCGTACCCAACGCCCGTTTCCTCGACTACCTGCCTCTTCTCCTGCTGGGCACCGCGTTTCTCGGCGCCGCCTACGCTCAACTGGATTTGTACTCCGAGCGTCTCCTGTTGCGAAAACTGCAGTCGCTCAACCTCGTGCTGAAGGGCACCGTGCTCTGGCTGGCGGCCTACCTCGCCCTCTCGCTGGTCCTGAAATTTGAACCACCGGTGTCGCGGTGGTTCGTCGTGCTCGCCACGGTCTCCGTGCTGGCGCTCATGTTTGTCTGGCGCAACCTGGCTTACTTCTGGCTGACGCGTCCGGAGCGCGTCGAAACCCTCCGCCAGCGGGCCGCACTGCTGGGATGGAACGACGATGCCGAAGCCCTGGTCGCCGACCTGCGGCGGCTGCGCGCCCACCCGTTTTCGTTCGCGGGTTATATCCGCGTGCCCGGAGATCCAGCCTCGCCGGAACGGTGTCTGGGCGAGATCGACCAATTGCCCGATCTGCTCAAGAGCCAGCGGATCGACGTGCTCATTGCCTCGCGCACCGACCTGCCCCGGGAACAGCTGCGCATGGTGGTGGAAACGTGCGAGGCCTCCTTCGTCGAATGGAAAGTGGTGCCGTCGTCCTTCCAGATCCTCATCAGCGGACTCCGGCTGCAGACCGTCGGACGGGTGCCGATCCTCGGGGTCGAGGACCTGGCCATCAACCGGCTCTTCAGCCGAATCACGAAGCGCCTGATCGACGTAGTCGGCTCCCTTGTCGGGCTCATTCTCTCCCTCCCCGTCATCCTGCTGCTCGCGCTGCTGATCAAAGCGGAGTCTCCCGCCGGCCCCGTCTTCTTTCGGCAACGCCGGGTCGGCGCCAGGCACCGCCCTTTCACCTTGATCAAGCTCCGCAGCATGCAGCCCGAAGCCGCCGCGGAGGACCACGTGCACCAAAGCACCCAGCGCAACGATCCTCGGCTGCTCCGCATCGGTGGCGTCCTGCGACGCTGGAACCTCGATGAGCTTCCCCAGTTCTGGAACGTACTGCGCGGCGAAATGAGCCTGGTCGGCCCTCGACCGGAACGGCCCCACCACGTCGACCGCTTGGGCGCGGAGATCCCGCACTACCTGCCCCGCCACCTTGTGAAGCCTGGCATGACGGGCTGGGCCCAGGTCAACGGCCTGCGCGGTGACAGCTCCATCGCACGACGTATCCAGCACGACATCTACTACATTGAAAACTGGTCGGTCTGGCTGGATCTCCAAATCCTCTTCATGACCTTCCTGCGCTGGAAAAACCCTGCCGAGTAGCCCCGCCCTGCTGCCATCCCCCGGCCGGCGTCACCGGCCGCAGGGGACACCCCCGCCTGCCGGCGGGATGCGCGAGGGCGGGCGCAGGCTCGTCACCACCGCCCCTTTGCCCGTCCACCTCCGATCCACCGTGTCATCCGCCCGATGACACTCCCCACCCCCTCCTTCCGGCCCCCCCCACCCCCCAGTGTCATCCGGCGGATGACACTCCCCACCCCCTTCTTCCGGCCCCCCCCACCACCCAGTGTCATCCGGCGGATGACACGCCTGCGGGGTCCGCACAAAAAGTGTCATCGGAGCAATGACACTGGCGCGGGTGAGGCCTCATGGCAGGCATCGCAAAGGGGCACCCAACTACAGATTCATAGCGGACGAACTCGCCGGTGGCCTCGGAGGCGCGCCCGGAGCCGGGCCAGGTGCTTCCAGGCGCCGAAGGCGGCGCGGTACTTCCATTCGACCCAGCGCGAATTCCGGGGGTTGAAGTGCTTGAGGTAGACGTCTCGGTTCGCGTCGAAAATTGCCGTCGACATGCGGTCGAAATCACGCGCCACACTCATGCCCTTGAGATGCGTGATGGCATGGCGTCCATCATACACCACCCGCAGGCCGGCCTGGCGCATCCGGATGCAGAGATCGAGGTCATCGCCGTACATGAAAAAGTGTTCGTCAAAGCCACCGATCCGCGCGAGGACCTCGCGGCGCCCGAGCATGAAGGCACCATTCACGGCTCCCACGTCGTAGGTGCCATCCTCCGGCAGATAAGTAAGATTGTATCCAGCAAAGCATTTTGATTGGGGGAATCGCGCCGCGAGCCCGGACGCCCGGCAAAAGCCATCCCAGAGCGTGGGAATGGACCGGCGGCAGGCGAGGTCCATGCTGCCGTCCGCCTGGAGGAGACGAGGTGAAATGAGCCCCAAATCGGGTTCGGCGAGCACGCGACCCAGCGTATGCTCCAACGCCAGGGTGTTCATCACCGTGTCCGGATTGAGGTAGAGCACGCACGCGCCCGAACTCCGCGCGAATCCCAGGTTGTTGCCCCGGCCAAACCCCAGATTCACCCCGGGATCGATGTAAGTCACCCAGGGAAAACGCTCCTTGACCAGCTGCCCGGTGCCATCGCCCGGCGAATTGTCGACCACCACCACCTCGACCGGACGGCCGAACAGCTCGCGGGGCAGCGACGCCAGATTGTTCCCGATCTCGTCGCGGGACCGGTACGCTACAATGATGATGGAAAGGACCGGCGTCACTTGGCCCCTCCTCCCACGACCGGCTCAATCGAGCGGCGCCGCGGCTCAGGCAAGGGTCCGCCGCGACCGCACAGACCGTCCCAGGTGCCAAGCAGCATGGCCCTGAGCTTGCCGCGGCGGCCGGTCTCGAAGGCGACGACCCGGAACGCATTGTAGAGCGCGAACCCGGCGTCAAAGAGGGCCCAATGCGGCTCCGACCCCGCATGCCGCCGCCACACGGTGACGCGATTGCGCGCCATGTAGTAGTGACGGAACGCTGCATGGTGTGTCGGGCGGAATTCCTGACCAAGGACCTGGCGTGGCTGCCGGTTGCCCAATCGGTGCTCGAGCACCGCCGCCGCCGACACCGCGACAGTCCGCCCCGCGGCGATCACGCGCAGGCAGTAATCGGTATCAACATAGTCAATAAACAAGGCCTCGTCAAAGCCGGCAAGCTGACCCCACACGGTTAGGTCAACCATCGAACCGGAGGTCACCATCATGGTGACTTCCTCAAGGTCGCCGCGGGTTGCATCCTTTCGCTGGAAGAATCCGGGGATGCGTGAATGCCGGCACACCCAGCGGTAGGGTTTCGCTCCCGGCAGCGCGTCGGCGATGCAGGGACCCACCACCGCCGCCGGCGGGAACCGCAGGTGGGTAGCCCACAGGGCCGCTACCATCCCGGGACGCGGGCGGCTGTCCTGATCAAAGGTCACCATCCAGGTCGCCCCGAGCTCCCTCGCCCGGATCGCCCCGCGATTGAGCGCCGCTGCCACGCCCAGGTTGGTCGGCAGGGCGATGACCTCCACTCCGGTCACGGTCGCGAGTCGTCCGCACACAGCCGGCCCCGAGCCGTTATCCACCACGATGACGCGTCCACACTCCTGCACGAGCAGCACCAAGGTCGTAAGCAGGGTGGGTTCCGGGTGGAACGTGACCACCACGCCGCAAACCGCGGGAAGGGGGGTTGCACTCGCGGGGTTCATGACTCACGACCCTCCGCGAGCAACGTCCTGAGCCGGTTCACACTGGAATCGAGCCGCAATCCGGTCATGTCCGCCACCCCACGCTCCGCGAGCCGCCGCCGCAGCCCGTCATCCGCCAGCAATCGTTCGACCGCCGCCCTCAGGGCCCGCCGGTCGCCCGCCGGGTAGAGCAGCGCATTCTCTCCGTCCCGAAGAAACTCGCGGTGGCCGCCAATGTCGGTCGCAACCAGCGCACAGCCGCATTGCAGCGCCTCGCACGCCGGCAGTCCCCAGCCCTCAGCATGGCTCGGTGCAACCAGGATCGACGCCTCGTTGTAGAGCGCGCGCAAGTGGGCTTGCTTGGGATTTCTCCAGTACGTGATGCCCGCCGGCCAGTTCGGCGCACCCGCGGCGGTGCCGAACGCCGAGAGGCTCACGCCGGGCAGGTCGGAGAGCGCCGCCACCACATCCTCGGAGCCTTTCTGGGGAAGCCAATGATGCGGCCAAAGGACCCGACCCGCGACACGCTGGTCCACGGGTCGATCCAGGCCGAACGCCTCAGGGTCGAGACCGTTCGGCAGGTGTGACGCCTGCGCTCCCGCTGCAGCGATGAGGTCGCAGAGCCAACGTGACACCGCGACCTTGGCCAAAGGCAGGCGCCACGAGGCCTCCACCCGCGCCGCGGAGTAGTCCCACGTCTCATACCCTTGAACGAAGTAGAATTTGCGCCCGGCCGACGATGGCCAGAGGGCAATCGCCTCGGCCGTTCGCACCGAGGTCGCCACCACCGCGTCACCCGCGGGGGCCAGCGCGGCCGACAGCGTGGGGACCCAGGCCAGACGAACCCCCGGGTTCAGCCGTATCCATCCCTCCGGACGGTAGGTTCCGGTCCACTTCCAGAGCCAATAGCGTCCCCGCCGCATCAGTCGGCGCATCGGCGTGGCTTCCCCCAGGTCCGCCGGCATGATCACGGTCGGGCGCCACCCTCCCTGCGCCAGCGCGTCGGCGTAACGCAAAACCATGCGCGAACCACCAGCCGGTTCACCCACGCCGCCGGGAAGCACAAAGGTAATCCTCATGACTCTCCACCCCTCGGCCCCACGCCACCCTGGCAGAGGCTTAGCAGCCGATTCTTCAGAACCCCGTGCAATCGGTGACTGTTGAGCTCATGGTCCGCCAGCCCTCTGGCGGCACGGCTCATCTCGCCAACACGGCCGGGGTTGCCGAAGACCTGCCCGATCGCTTCGACCAGCTTGTGGGCGCTGGGCTCGGCCACCAGCACACCCCCTGAGGTCTCGCGTGCAAAACGCGCGGAACTGGAGTAGCCCGGAGCCCACACAAAAATCGGCCGGCCAAACGGTGCGTAGTCACACCACTTGGTGGGAAAGCTCGTTTGCACAAACGTCCGGTCGCGTTCCTCAAAGCCCATGGTGATGAGGAACGCATCGGCCCCCAAAAGCCGTTCCTGCAGCTGGCCAAAGGGCAGATAGCCGAGGTACACGCCGCGACGCGCAAAGTACTCGACGTCCTTCGCCGGCCAGTCGTTGCCCATGGCATAAACCTGCAAATCGAGGTTGGAGCTTCCCTCCAACGCCCGAGCCAACTCCAGGATCATCCTGCCGTAGGCCCCATAACAGTTGCCCGCGTAGACCAGTCGGATCTTCCGTGCCTCGGGCGATTGCCCGCCTTCGCGCTCAGACCGCTGCGAGGCTTCACCCCCCACCGCGTACAAGATCTCTCCTTTCGCCTCCTCCCCAAACCAGTCCTTCATTCCCGAACAGGTGTGGAAAACCGCATCCGACACTCGCTGCAAGTGACGGTACCGCTGGACCAGCCGGCGACCGACCCAGGCGTACGGACGTTGCGTCCTGGGGATGAACGTCGAAAACGCAAAGAGGTCCTGAAAGTAGACAACAAAGGGAACACCCCGCTGCCTCGCCAAATGAAGGCCGGTCAGTGAATGCGTATCGTCCGCGACGCTGAAGACCAGGTCCGGTTTCCAGGTTTCGGCAAAGCGGTTCACCGCACGCTGCACACCGGGACGCGGAAGCACGTACTTTAGATTGCCCAGGAATCGCGAGTAGCGTCGCAGTCGACCGACCAGACGATTCGTATCCAGTTCGATCCGGACAGGGCAGGTCGATCCCCGCGCCAGTTCGCTGGCGACCGCGACCTCGAAGTCATCCCGCTCGCAGAAGTGACGGTGCAGCGCAAGACAGCCTCCGCCGCGGTCGAGCGCCGGGACCACCGAACTAACAAGGAGTACACGAGGGCGTCGGGAGTCTGAATTCACGCGGTTTTCGAGAAGACCAAGTGAGAGTCCGTTCACCGTTCCAGACCCGAAAGCTCCAAGTGTCGCACCCGGGTCATGACGATTTGCCTATACTCAACCGAATCCACTGTCCAAGCGCAACGACCAGGCGCTTGACCACCCGCAGAAAGATCCATGCCGATTCGCACAAGAGGGAGAAGGAGTGTCGCAGCACCACGGCCGCCGCCTCCCTTCGGGCAAAGCCGCGGGTTCGGTGGTTCTCGCTGACGCCCGTGACGTCAAAGTGCGCGAAGGGAACCGACACGATGTCCACCGGCACGCGTCGGTCGAGCGCCCTGAACCAGAAGTCGTAGTCCATGGCGATTTTCCACCGAGTCTTGAAAGCACCCCGGGCCAGCACCCGGTCACGGCGGATCAAGGCGGCCGGATGACCGATCCAGCAGGCGACCAACGGCCACAAATAGGGCAAGGCGGGTTGGCTCCGGGGCGAGGACTCCCCGTCAAACTGCAGGGCGCCCACCACGACTTCGCTCGTGGTCGCCTCCAGCAGCGTCAGCAGCCATCCGGGTTCAAGGGTGGCGTGCACCGCATCCCCGCCATTCAAGAACCAGACCCAGCGGCCGCGGGCCACGGCGAGCCCGGTATTGAACGCAAGCGAGATCCCGGCCGGGGGCTGATGGAGCAACGTCACGCCCGCAGCATCCGCCTGTTCCACCGCTGTCCGCGCAAGCGACGGATCCGCACTACCATCGACAACAATCTGCTCGGCTCCGGCCTCGCGCAGTCGGCGCGTGCTCAGGAGCGTCCGCTTGAGCCCAGCGGAGTCGTCCTTCGTGATTGTGACAATGCTCAGGAGCATGGTGTGACGGCTGGCAGCCGAGACTAGCCCGGGGCGTCCGCACGGACACGTCCGCTGAAGAGGATTCGATTTTCTTCCAAGGGTGTTTCGACGACCTCCACACAATGCCGCGAGAACGCCGCCCGGAACCAGTCCACGCGATACCATTCCGGAATCGGGGGCGCCACCTTTCCATTCCACAGTCCCAGCGGCATGAACTCCACCACCAGATGCCGGCGCGAGAAACCAGCCAACCGTTTCAGTACGACATCCACTCCGTACTCTTCGGAGAGGATCAGGTGGTGGGAGATTGCGAGGGCGACGACCACGTCCACCCGCCAGCGGACCTCCTGGGAGAGTCCGGACAGAGGCAGCAACGGGACCACCGCGTCACTGAGCACGGGAGTCACCGAGAGGCCCTCCGCCGACGCCCCCAGGTAAAGGCGATCCAGCGCCGAAGGATCCGCATCAAGGGCGACCACATGCCCAACGCCTGCCTGGCGAAGAAACCGGAAGGCAAACTCTCCCTCGTTGCAGCCGACATCCAGCAGCGTCGTGGCGCCGTAGGATCGTATCAGATCGACAATACGTTCAACGCGGGGCGTGATGAGTCCCTGCCTGAAGTTCTCGTGATATCCACCCCAGACCGTCTTGCCGGGAGGTGGCCGCACCCGTTGCAGCTGTCTCATCAGTACCTGTTCCCGCGCTCGCCGAAACGGACCTAACCGCCGCCGTCGAAGGAAGCGGAGAACCGAGCCAGCGAAGGCGCCGGCCTTCTTGGAAAATTCCTGCTCCGTCATCCAGAAGAGCGCAGCCTTGCGATCACTCCAGCGTCGGTGCCAGGCGTGCATCGGGGTGGGAAGCACATGGCTGAGCCACGAGTGCAGGCGAAATGCTTCCATGTCCGGCAAGACCGGGCCTCCCACCAGCAATCGCCGCGCAACGTAGGGACCACACTGTGACCAGAGCCGCAGGACGTTGAGGAATGCCGCCCGAAACTGCCCTTCGGCCGGCCAGCCGAACGCTCCCTCCGCGCGCGGCACGAAGCTCCCCAAATCCACAAATCGAGGCTTCGTGCCATCGAAGAGGATGTTGAAGGTGTGGGCATCCTTGAGTTCGTAACCAAAGCGGGCTGCAAACTCGTTCACCCGCAAGGTATGCGCGGCCGCGGACCGAAGCATCGAGAAGGACCACTCGCTCGGATAGGTGACAAAACCAATGTCGTCATGCGCCAAGACCCAGCCGCCTTCTTCGGTCCGAAACTCCGTCAGGGCCACCGGGGAAATCAAACCTTCGGCCAGCAAGGCCTGCAACAGTCCGCTGGACCACAACCGCTCAAACGCGGGCACATGGTCGGGCCGGATCTCGCGCATCAACCGCCCGTTCCAGCGAAACAGGGAACCGGCGCGGTCACGCAAGGATAGCGGATGTGTTATCCTCTCACCATTAGGAATTACTACGGGTGTCATACGCTAGCTTCGAAACGGGAATACCATCCCCCGGAAGAACGCGACCACGAACCAGCGGGTCTGTCGAAAAAGCAACGGGGCAATCCAGGCCCCGCACACCCAGGCGGCAAGGGTGGCGTAGGCGGCCCCGATGGCACCTGCCCTGTCAATGGCAAAGGGAAGCAAGCCCGCCTGCACCACCGCGGTGACAAGGGAGAGCAGCAGGACGAGGCGGTGGCTTCCCTCGGCGACGAGCACACGCGTTCTCAACGCAACCTGCATCACGAACACGACCACCCAGGATTGAATGGCGAGGATCGCTCCGCCTTCCCTGAAGGACGGGCCGAACACCTTCGGCATGATCCACTGGGAAGCGAGCCAGGTGAGCAGCGCAGCCACCAGCGCCAGCCAGTGCGCCGCGGTCAGAATCTTCCGCACCGGCACCGTCCGGGCATCCACATTCCGCGTCGCCTCCTGCGCAAACAGCCGTTGAACCGCCATGCCCATCAGCATCGGCAGGATGAGCAGCACATCCAAAAAGCGGGCCGAGGCCGCGTAGATGCCCACCTGCTCGGCGGAAGCCAGGTGTCCCAAAATGATCCGATCACCCTGCAGCACAAACGTCACCAGTCCGGCTGAAAGGGCCAGGGGCCAGCCGCGCTTCAGGACATCTCTCGCTATTCCCATTTCAAAGGTCAGCGACGCCTCTCCGTGCAGCGACCGCCTGAAGAGAATCCAAAGTCCGGTCGCGATCAGCGCCGACTCCATCACACTCGCGAGCACAAAGGCGTAGGCGCCGGCATCCGAAAAAATCATGAAAACTCGAATACCTGCCGCCACCAGGCACACGGAAATCCGGAGACAGATTCCGCGCCAGAGTTGCGGACGCGCTTGGAACCACGCGTCCACAACGTCGCCCCAACCAAAAAGGAGCACCAGCGACTGCCAGAGGAGCAGTTGACGGAGACCCTCGGAGCTCAGATTAACCAAAAACGCATACCCCACGCAGCAAACCGCAGCCAAGAGACCGGAGAGGCCCCGCATCACCACAACGGTTCCAACCAAGGCGAGGTCATTGCCTTCATCCCGACTCAGGTCTCGAACCACCACGGCATCCATCCCCAATCCAAAAACGACGGAAAACACCGCGACCGTGGCCGCACCATACGCGATCATGCCATAGCTCTGCGGTCCAAGGTGCCGGGCGACCGCGGCGCCGACCACGAACGCTATCCCCAAACGCAGACCGCGTTCGGCCGAAAACCAGAGAAATCGCTGAAAGACTCCAGCGGCGATGGTCATACCCAAGGGTGTCGCCGGACACCGGCGATCGCCAATTCGCCACGGTCAAGCGACGGTGGGTTGCGGAATGCAAACCCGCCGAGGGGTGCCGGGCGGCGCCTAAGGGGGAGCCGGAACTTCACGGAACGCATGGTGAGGAGGCCCTTTATCGGCAACAAGTCCAGTCGCCCAAACCCGCCGGGCGACAAAACCCTCATCGCAGGTCGTTCCGACCAGGAAACCGGCGCACTCTCCCCGGGGACGATGGCACCCGACCGGGCCAAGGCCTGTTTCGACGGCAATGGTGACAAACCCATCGATTTGCATCGTCTGAAAGAACGCCTGAATCGCAACGCTCATTTCCGGAACAACCCGCGCATTCAACGTCGTTCCCTTCCTCCAGGAGCAATCGAATTGAACCCGGCTTTCGCACTGGCCAACCGAATGTCGCGCGGTGAGCCTCCCCCGTCTGCACCGACGCCATGAGGCCGCCTCCCAACCCAGGACAGCCCCCCCTTTCCAGCCCTTCGGCGTGGCAACGGTTCCAACACCGCCTCCGCCACGGCGGACTTCCCTGGCTGACCTCGGCCGTAATCAATCGGCTGGTTCCCGCGCGCGCCGCAGTCCGCCAGCCCGTGCTCCAGGTTGCGACGGGAGCGGTCGGCCTCGAAGTCGGCGGACCCAGCCCCGTTTTTTCTCGCGGGGCCCTTCTGCCCGTTTATGAGTACGCAGAAGCAATTGATAACGTTAATTTTACATCAAATACGGCCTGGGAGAAGAACCTCGTCGACGAAGGTCCCTATGTCTTTAGCGACACCAAGCCGCCCGGACGGCAGTATCTACGGGAGGCCACCGTGCTCGGGGGACTCCCCACCGGTCGCTACGACCTGCTGATCTCCTCGCACTGCCTCGAACACGTCGCCAACCCGCTCGCCGCGCTGGCGGAGTGGCGTCGCGTGGTGCGGCCGGGGGGGCATCTGCTGCTGCTGCTGCCCGATCCGCAGCGGACGTTCGACCACCGGCGGCCGGTCACTACCCTGGACCACCTGCGGGCCGACCGCGACCGGAACACGGGCGAGGACGATTTGACGCATCTCGACGAAATCCTCCGCCTGCATGACCTGGGTCGGGACTCACACGCCGGCTCGCGCGAAGCGTTCGTCGCGCGGGCTCGCCTCAACCCGGAGAATCGCTGCCTGCATCACCACGTCTTTGACCTGGAACTGATGCGGGCCGCGCTGAGCGAAACCGGCTGGCAGCCGCTCGCGATGGAACGGACACGCCCGCTCCATCTGATCGCGCTCGCCCGCAACGGAGCCTGATTCCGCAGCCAAACTCACCACAAGGAACGTAAGGAGCACTGGGAGGGCTGAAAGTCTACTCAATCTACGGGAGAGCGATTCCTATCGAGGGTGAGCCAGCGTTGTTCGGGTTTTCTGGAATCCGACTCTGTGCTCTCTGTGCCCTCCTGTTGAATCGTTCGATCCCTCCGGAATTTTAACAGGAGCTCACAGAGGTCACAGAGTTCAGGGAGTTCCGACCCCTGCGAATCACCACCTCCTTATACCGAGCCCTGCGTGCTCTGTGGTTAAACTGCTGACCTTCGGACGAACGCCTACCGATCTCAATACAACAAACAGGGCTCAATCCTCGTGCGGTAGGCCGCGAGGCCGGCTTTCCACTGCGCCTTGATCTCCGCCAGGCTCCTTTGCTCCTTGATCGCCACCAGGGTGGGATCATCGGCCAGGAGCCGGGCCATGCCATCCAGGTCCACCTGGTCGGGATAAAGCCGCGACAACGTCAGCGCCAATTGGACGCCGACATCCACCGCCGCGAGCTGCCTGCGATCCAGCACCACCACGCGCACGCCACCGCACAGTTGGTCACGGTACGGCAGATACTCAACCGGGCCGGGATAAAGCGAGGGTCTCGGAGTAAATCGCACCGGCTCAAATCGCACGCCCGGCAGACCCGCCCGGTTCAGGTCCTCCGCCAGGCGTTCGGGCTCCACGAACGGAGCGCCCACCTGCTCAAAGGGAAACGCGGTGCCCCGCCCCATCGAGATGCGAGTCTTGGATCCTTCCAGCAGGCACAAGCCGGGATAAAGCGTCGCCGCGGTCAGGCTGCGCATCGACGGCGAAGGATTCACCCACGCCAGTCCGGTCTCATCCATCCAGCGATCCCGGGTCCAGCCTTCACAGCGGACGACCACGAGGTCGGCCTTCCATCCACGCTCACGATCATAGAGTCGCGCCAGTTCACCCAGCGTGAGCCCATGACGCACCGGCACGGGATGAAACCCGATAAAGCTGGGTGGACGCGACATGACCGGGCCCTCGATGTAACCGGAGATTGGATTCACCCGGTCCAGCACAATCAGGCGAACCTTCTCCCGCGCGGCCGCCTCCAGCGCCGCTCCCAACGTCGCCGAGTAGGTATAGAACCGCGCTCCGATGTCCTGCAGGTCGATCACGAGCGCATCGAGCCCCCTCAGGTGCTCCGGCTTGGGCGCCCGGGCCGCGATGACCGCCTGGTCATAGGCAGCCGCATCCTGCCCCGCCAGGCGCGGGGGCGAGTTTCCATAAAGGCTGTAGATGGGCAACCCGGTCTTCTCATCGACGGTATCCGCCAGGGCTGCGTCCGCCTGGCCACGGATGCCGTGCTCGGGGCTGAAGAGGGCCGCGAGCTGCACCCCCGGCGCCGCCTTCAACAGATCGATGGTCGACCGGCCGTCCCGATCGCGTCCGCTCTGATTGGTGATGAGGCCGATTCGAAGTCCCTGCAGGGGCGCGAAACGATCGCGCACCAACACATCGATGCCGTTCAGTACCGCCCCAACGTCGCGCCCGACCGCCTCCGCCGCCAACGTGCCCAGGGTGCGACGCAGGGGGCCGATGTCACCCTTGCCGCTCGGGTGAACGCGGTTGGAGAGAAAGATCAGGAATGTCCGCGACCCGGGGTCCACCCACACGAGGGTGCCGGTGAATCCGGTGTGCCCAAACGAAGCCCCGGCGGGAAACCACCGCCCCCGGGGACCGGAGAACGAGGAGTCGATGTCCCACCCCAAACCCCGCCGGTCCGAACCGCCGGTCTGGACGCGGGTCATTTCGCGCAGGGTTTCGGGGCGCAGCACCTGCCGCCCGCGCACTCGGCCGTCGGCCAGGAGCATGCGGCAGAACCGGGCGAGGTCGGAGGCGGTGGTGAAAAGTCCGGCATGACCGGCAACCCCGCCCATCGCCCGCGTGGTCGGATCGTGCACCACCCCGCGAAGCAGCCCTTCCGGCAGTCGCTCCGTCGGAGCAATCCGCTTCAGGCGTTTCTCCGGAGGCAGGAATCCTGTATCCACCATTCCCATCGGCCGAAAGATCTCGCGTTCGGCATACACCTCAAGGCGATCGCCGGTGATGATCCGCACAAGCTCACCGAGGACAATGAAGTTGATGTCACTGTAGGTGAAGGTGTAGCCAGTCACCCCGCGCAGGGTCTCCCGGCAGGCCAGGTCCACGCCCGTGTCATACCCCGACCACGCCGGCTTCAGGTCCACATCGGGACGAAGCCCCGACACATGGGTCAGCAAGTGTCGCACCGTGACCGCCTCCTTGCCGTGCTGGCCGAACGCGGGCAGGTACTTCGCCACCGGCGCATCCAGCTCCAGCCTGCCCTGCTCGACCAGCTGCAGGATCGCCGTGGTGGTGGCAATCACCTTGGTGAGCGACGCGGCGTCGTATATCGTGTCCAGGCGCGTCCGCTCCCGGTTGGGTTCAAGCGCCCGAAATCCATAACTTTTCCGATACACTTGTCCATCTCGCTCCAGCCACAGCACGCCTCCCGGCAGGCGTCCCTCCGCAATCGCGGCTTCAATGGCCTGGTCCATCGCGGCAAGGCGGTCGCGCTTCATCCCCGGAGCCGCCCGGGCCGTGCCGAGGAAGGCGGGCACGACGAAGGTCATGACGACTATGACAGCCCGAAAGACGACAAGAATGGGATCGGAGCGGAAATACAGCATAGGCCCCCCCGAGGCTGGCGAGAGAGCGGGATTGGCGCCAGCGCGACTTCACTCTGCAAACCGAATTTCAACCACGGATGGACACAGTTCCCGCAGTCGCGCATGGGTGTCCGCGTAAGGACCGAGCGTGGGAACCGCCTACGTTTCAGTTGGAGCGGCCCGCCTCCGTAGACCGATCTCTTCACGCGACGCCCATCCCCGCGGGGTCGGCGAACCCGCCTCCACCAGACGGCGACTTCGGATTGCGCTTAGGTTGCCGCTCCGGCGCAGTCGCGGAACGGAACGAAGCACGTGCGCAACGATCGCCTCGACCCCCTCCACGGGCGAACTCGCGGTCCCGCATCCGCGTCCATCCGTGTTCATCCGTGGTTTCTTCCCTCATGGGTTCGTCCCTGCCGAGAAATCCACCTCCATCGCCGCGCGGGATCGACTGTAAGAAATCCGCGGACGCTGCTTCTAATGGTAGGTCTCCCGTGACGTCCCTTGAACAAAACACCTGTTTCGACGCCTGGCTCAAACAACATGCCGCCATGTTACATCATGTTGTCCAGGGCTTTGCTGATCCATCGGACCAGGACGACCTGCGACAAGACGTCCTGCTGGCGGTCTGGCGGGCGGTGCCGGCGTTTCGGGGACAATCGCAGCTTTCCACGTTCGTCTACCGGGTGGCGCACAACGCCGCCCTCACCTGGCGGCGCACCCGACTCAACTACCGGCAGCGGGTCGATCGCTATGAAGCGCTCAATGCTCCCCTGAAGGTCGCCTCCTCGTCGCCTTCCGAGGGACAGCGGGAATCGTTGGCCCTGCTTTACCATCACATCCGCGCGCTCCCCCCGCTCGACCGGTCGCTGATTCTGCTCCATCTCGACGGGGTCAGCTATGGCGAGATTGCCGGCATTCACGGCCTGAGTGAATCCAACGTCGGGGTGAGGCTCAACCGCGCAAAGAAGAAACTGACCGACTCCATGAAAGCCCTTTCCGATGAGCTTCGATGACTTGAACTCGCTCTGGCAATCGCCGGAAAACCAGCCGTCCCCCTCCACGGTGGACTCCATCCGCATGAAATTTATCCAAACGCTACGGGAGCGCCGCCGGAGGGTGGCGCTCTTCCTCGGCTTCGTCGTCGCCGGTCTGCTGGTGCCGACGCTGCTCCTGCTCTTTTCGCTGCTTCGCCCGGCCTCGGGTGTGGGCAAGAGCATCGATATCATGCGCGAGTGGGGCGTGCTCTGCCTGCTGGCCCTGCCATGGCTGGGTGCCGGCGTATTCATCCGTCAATTCCTCCGCCACCGGAACACGTACCGGCATCCGGATCACTCAATCCGCGACTGCCTGCGCGCCTTGCTCGACGAAAATCGCCTCGCCCGCTTTCGTTACCTGGGCGCGGCCACGCTGAATGGCGCCATGGTGCTGCTCATGCCCGTCATCGTGCAGCAGCTGCGGGCGACGGGCAAGGCGGGTGACGAGATCATCGTGCCCGCGTTTGTGCTGCTGCCCAGCCTCCTGGTCATCCTGTTCGTCTCACTCGGTATCCACTATCGGCGACGCTTGCTCCCGGAGAAAAGATCCCTCGAGACCCTGCTCGCCTCCTACGCGGAGTGAGCCGCCGGTCCCACCGGCTGATCCACTTCGCCCCAAGTCGCACCTCCGAAATTCGTCATTCGTCCTTCCAGCCCGCCCCGGGCTGGCCCGCCTGTCGTGGCAGACCCAAATCCGTCGATTCAACCCTGATCGCAGCACACGGAATCAGCTGTAACATCGGTCGCTCGGGCCCGCTGCCACAACCACGCCAACCGCGATCCTGCAACCCGGAGAGCCAACCTGCCCCTCCGACATTCGTCATTCGGAATACGTCATTCGTCATTCCAGCCCGCCCCGGGCTGGTTCATCTACGCCGTCGCCTCGCGGGATTCCGCGGCCAGTTTGATCAGCTTGGCCCGACGGACCAACGATGCGGCGCACAGTCCGATCAAACCACCGAGGCAGGTCGAGTAAAGACTGACCACCGTGCGCAGGTGCTCGAACATGGGTTCAAACACCGCGAACGAATTCACCAGATAAGACAACACGCCCGCAATGGTCAGCATGACCAGCGGGAAGAACAGGATGTCGCGGCGAGGAAACACACCATCGATGCACGCGGCCGTGATGAAGTACGACAGGGCCAATTCAATCGAAAAGGCCACCACGCAAACTGCAAATCCCCAAGTCGAGTCTTCCATGACCCCACCTTGAAAACGTCCGCGTCTCTTGTCAGCCGCGGAGCGGTTTCGAGGGTCCGGTTGAGAGCCTTTTTACCGCTCCCCGATCCGGACCCCGGGTGAAGTCCTCACCAGCGGACCTGTTCGAGGTACCGCAGGGTCAGGGGAATCTGGGTCGCAGCGCCCGACGATTCATCCTCAATGAAGTAGTGTTTCACGCCGGCTTTCTTGGCGGCGGCGAGCACGACCGGCCAGTTGACCTGGCCGGTGCCGAGCACGACATCGTTTTCCGGATCTGTCTTGCCCGTATGGATGCCCGTGGGCAGGCCCTTGCGGTAATCCTTCAAATGGATCAGCTCCCACCGGCCGGGATATTTCGCCAGCCATTTTTCCGGAGCCTCTCCCGGATGAACGACCCAGAGGATGTCCATTTCAAAGGCCACCGTCTTCGGATTCGTTTCGGTCATGAGGATATCCATCGTCGTCTTCCCCTCGCCCGCGATGCCGGGTTGAAATTCGTACCCGTGACAGTGGTAGAACACCTTGATGCCTTCCTTGGCGAGGATGTCGCCCGCACGATTGAACACCGCCGCCGCCGCCTTCGCATCCTCCACCGTGAACGTCTCCTTGTGGGGAATCCACGCGCAGCCGGCATACTTCAGGCCAAGGATCTTGGCATCTTTCGCAATGCCTGCCGGGTCGTCCCGAAAGCGGTCAAAGGGAAAGTGCCCCGACACCGGTACAAGTCCGCGCGCATCCAGCTCCTTGCGAAATTCGGCCGGCGTCTGCTTGTAGGTGCCGGCCAGCTCCACTTCACGCACACCGTACGCCTTTACGGCATCCAGGGTGGTCGGACCATTTTTGATGAACAAGCCGCGCAGGCTGTAGAGCTGGACGCCGACCGGGCCTTTGAAATGAGAGCCAGTGCCGACGTCGGCACGACTGATGCAGGCCATCGGCAACGCCGCGCAGGCGGCAAACAAGGCGAGACGGGAGAACAAACGTTTCATGGGTAGGGAGGAGGGGTGGAACGTAACCACCCCATCCTGGACAGCGATTGCGACTCGGGGCAAGCGAACGATACGCAAAGCCGGCCTGCGCCAAGACCATTCAGACAAGCGACCACGAATGGACACGAACGGACACGATTCCATTGGGAGATCGGAGGAAGCGAGAACCTGAATTCGCTTCACCTCAACGTGAACCGATCCGGCACAATCCTCGGTGCCTGGGTTCGTTCGTGTCCATTCGTGGTGGTTTTGAGCTCACCCGCCTCACTCCGACGCCAGACTCCGACGCTGCTGCTCGAGGAGGTCGATTTTGGGCTGGATCTGATTTCGCACCGCCTGCTGGTTCATCCGCCAAATCCAGAGATTCACGGCCACGATCACCCCCACCATGACCGCCCCCACGCCCAGGCGGACGGCCGGCGAGGCAGGCATGCGCGTCACCCCGGTGAGGGCGATAATGGCGCCGCTGAGAGTGAGCGGCAGGCCATACCACCACTGCACCTGGCGCAGCAGCCAGGCTTGGTGACGCAGCTTCGCCAGGGCCCGGTCGATTTCTCCGACCAGAGTGTCGCTCACCCGGGGTTGCAGCCGCGCCGCCCACGCACGGTCGATCAGAAGGAAACCCGCCACCGCCACGGGCAGCGACGCCGCCACCCACAACCAGGCGGAGGGCTGTCCGCGCACGGTTGCCGACCACGCGGTCCAACCAAAAACCAAGGCAACGGCTAGGGCCGCCACCGACTCCCTCAAATCGCGCCAGAACACCACCCGCTCAAATGCACGCGAGTCGGTCTTGATCCGGGCCACGGCCCGCACCAGCGCCGCTTCGGATGGAACGGGTGGAACCGCCTGCTCACGCCACAACGCCTGCCAGTCTTCAAGCTTCATCACGCACCTCCTTCAATGACTCCGTCAGTTTCTTGCGGACCCGATTCAGGGCCACTCCCACGTGGTTTTCGGTCATGCCCGCCACGTCGCCGATTTCCCGGTAGCTCAATCCGTCCAGAAAGAGCAGCATGAGGCTTCGCTCCGCCGGGACCAAATCGCGGATCGCCGCATAGAGGGCCTCCAGCCGCTCCCCTCGTTCCCGGGTCTGCTGGGGGTCGGGACGAGGACAGGTCAACGAGTCGTCCGCCTCTTCAATCGGCAGGCGCTTCAGTCGCCTCCCCTCATCCCGCTTCCAGGAAAGAGCCGTGTTCAGGCAGACGCGATAGACCCAGGTGGACGCTTTGCACTCACCGCCAAAGGAGCCGAGCGAGCGCCACAACTGCACCAACATGGCCTGCACGAGGTCCGCCTCGTCCGCCGGCGACGGCGTAAAACCACGTGCGATCTTGTGAAAGATTCCGCGGTGATCGCGCCACAGTGCGGCAAATTGGGTCTCTAGGTGTGACGGTAAGGACATCGCTCTCCCCCATTAGTGTCCGTCCGCACGCTTTCCTTACAACCGAACTACTCCCGCGTCATCCGCCTCCCCGCATTGCCCGTGCCCGGTTAAAGGCCGCCAGGCAGTTGGAAAACAGGAAGAACGCCACCAGGCCGGTGAAGACAGACTGCCTCAGCAGCGCGAGAACCGCCAGACCGGCGATGCCGACAAACCCAATCACGGTCGCCACCAGCAGGCTGGTCGCCGGGCCGGTCAGGTACCAGAGCAGCGACCTGAGGATCTGTCCGCCATCCAGCGGATAAATCGGCAGGAGATTGAAGACCAGCAGCATGAGGTTCAGCCGCTGCACGTCATAGAGGAAGTTGTCCAAATTCGGATACGGCTCAAGCAGCCCTTGCGTCTTGGCCAGCCACGCCACTCCAAACAGCACCGGCGCCAGCACAACATTCACCAGAGGTCCCGCCGCCACGCTCCACAGCGTCGCTCCCGGACGCTGGGGCGTCGCCAGGAACGCAATGCCGCCGAAGGGCCACAACACTATCTGGTCCGCCTGGCCCCCCACCTGGCGGCAGGCAAGTGAGTGACCAAACTCGTGCAGCAGCACGATGCCAAAGAGCGAAAGGTACTCCGCGACATTCCACGCGGGGGACGTATAGCGGTCCTTTCGAACCACGACCTCGTAAATGGCTACCAAAAACCAGGACCAATGCAGGTACACCTGGATGCCGGAAAAGGCGAAGAGTCGAAACGAACGATCTTGAGCAGGAAACACCCGCCATCGCTATCCCGACCCCACCCCCGGCTCAAGGGCAGATTCGATGCGGCCTCATGCGAGGGAAGCGTGAACTGTAGGGTTTCAACCAGCAGGGCCGTCCCTTGCGGGCGCGCCTTGGCTTGCGCGCGGTCGTTTTCTGTTCGACGCGAGGGGCGGCCCTTCCACCGGGTGGCGTACGCATCACAGGTCCCCTTTCGTGTCCATTCGTGTCCCTTCGTGGTCAAAACGGGTCGTTTCCGTTGGTGACAGCCTGGATTGACGCCTAACCGCGGCTCGCCTCCACTGAACCGCGCCCTCTCGCCGCCATGCCCGAATTGCCCGACATCACGGTCTACGCCGAGGCGCTGGAAGCCCGGGTGGTGGGAACGCCGCTGCTCCGGTTACTCGTGTCGGATCCGTTTGTCCTGCGCACCGCGGCACCACCGATCGACAGTCTGGTCCAGGCTCGCGTCACTTCAGTCAGCCGTCTGGGCAAACGCCTGGTGTTCGCCTTCGAAGGCAATCGCTGGCTGGTCCTGCACCTCATGGTCGCGGGACGTCTCCACTGGACCCCTCAAGCCGGTGGAACCAAAACCAAGTCACCGCGGGGTCTCGCATCGTTTCACTTTCCCAACGGAATCCTGACCTTGACCGAGGCGGGCACCCAGCGTCGCGCGTCACTCCACGTCGTCGATTCCCCGGAGCGCCTCGCCACGCACAATCCCGGTGGCCTCGAGGTCTCCGGTTCGAGCCTGGAAGCGTTTCGCCAGGCGCTGACCCGGGAGAATCACACCCTGAAACGGGCGCTGACCGATCCGCACTTGTTCAGCGGCATCGGCAACGCCTATTCGGACGAAATCCTGCACGCCGCAGGGCTCTCGCCCGTCACCCTGTCCCAAAAGCTCGACTCCGCCGAAGTGGAACGTCTGCACCGCACGACCCAACAGGTGCTCGCCGCATGGACCGACCGGCTCCGGCGCGAGAACGGGGATCAATTCCCTTCCCACGTCACCGCCTTCCGTCCCGGCATGGCGGTTCACGGCCGCTTCGGCCAACCGTGCCCGGTCTGCCAGACCGCGGTGCAGCGCATCCGCTACGCCGCCAACGAGGTCAACTACTGTCCGCGCTGTCAGACTGGAGGAAAACTGCTGGCCGATCGCTCGCTGTCGCGGCTGCTCAAGTCCGACTGGCCGCGCTCGATCGACGAGGCGGAGGCACGGCGCGACGCGCATCGTTGATAATCCATTACGCAACCGCCGCGATCACCGCCGAGCCGGCCACCGGTGGAGGTGGCCTCGGCGGTCCGGCTTCTTCTCGCGACGCCGTCCAGGTGTGCACCCGCAGCGGGTCGGGAAGGGGGCGACCCTGGGGTCGCGTTGGGATGGGAACCTCCCCGGCGGTGATCCGCCGGGTCCGCCAGGGGTCGCCGCAGGCCGCACCGATGGAGGGAGCCGCTCCGACGGCGCCGGTTGCCCGTGGCAAACCAGCCTGCACCGATTCTGCACCTGCACCGTATCCGAATGTCCCTTCCGAAAGCGCCCACGATCCGGCAGCTTCGCGCGATGATCGTCCCCCGGCGTCGACGGAGCGACGCCCTCCTTGCATCCATCCACTGCTCGCCGAGGCTGTCTCCATCGTTTCGTTACACACGGTCAACACTTGCGATGTCGTCGACCCACCTCCAACCGATGCCAGCAAGGTTCGGGGAAGTTCTGCTTGGAAACAGGGACACCCGTCCCGCACCCGTCCCAGAATCGAGATGCCACGGACCCAATTATGAAATGAAGTCCGTCTCCACCCGCAGGGCGGGATTCACGTAGGCACATAACTTACAGCCTCTTATAAAACCTACCTGTTGTTGGCACGACACGTGATAAGGAGGCGCCTCCATCCACGTTGATTCCCACCCACCCATGAAATCATGTTCGCTCCCCAGCGTCGCCTCCCGCGCGCGCTCGCGTCTCCTCTCCGGCTGTGTCGCCGCTCTGCTGCTCGGCGCCAGTCCTCTTTTCGCCCTGGTTCCACCCGGTGCAACTCCGGCGCCGAATCTGCCCGACACGACGTCCCCCTTCCCCAAACGCATGCAGGCGCGAGGCGCGACGTTTGGTGTCTGGGATCAGGCCACGCTCCTGCCCCACCTGGGACGATCAGGATTCTACTCCGCTCCCAGCGTCTCGGCCTCGGACGAGAATACCTTCAGTGGGTTGCTCGAGTTTGACCAGGCAGGCAACACGCTGCGCCGCATCTCCCCGCTGCAGCATGGCACCACCCTAGCTCCCACCACGGATCCGGCGGTGTTCTTCGCCGAACGCTCCCTCTTCGGTACATCCTCCGTCTCCTTTGGCCGCTTCTCCAGCACCGCGCCCTTCGCTGCAGTCTATCAGCATACCCTCGCCGCAGACCCGGCCAAGACCACAGTGTATCAGGGACTGAGCGACGGACGTGTCGCCGTCGTCCAAAATCTCAACGATCACATTGAAGTGATCGTGCTTCAGTCCAACGGTGCCGTGGCCTGGGCGCGCCGCCTAAACTCCGCCTTGTTCGGAGTCACCGCTGGCCCGGTCCCGGTCAACTCGCAAACGGCCACGGCCACTCCGCTCACCGACGGCTCCCTGCTCATCCACGTCAACAAGCTGATGCTCGATCTGGAGACCCTTTCGCTCTCCGCGGAAAACATCTTCGTCAAACTTTCAGCGACCGGAGTCCAGGAGTGGGCCAGAAAGTCGTCCGGCGTTGACCGCGTTTCCCTCGTCATTCCAGGCCAGAACAACACGCTCTACTTCGTGGGAACGGATCTATCCGGTTTCGGCGGGGGCGACGACGAGGAGCCTGCTCCCAGTACGCAGGTGATCAGCAAGTTCACCCCGGCCGGTGTTCCGGTCTGGTCCAAACGCTATACCGGTTCGTTGCTCTCGGTTGCGGGAGAACTGCCCGGTGACAAGCTCCTGCTTTCCGGATACACTCGCGGTCTGACTGAGGTCTTCGGTTCCTCCGTGCTCGCGGTCGTTGGCTCAACCGGCGCGATCGATGCACAGACGATGTTCTCATTTGGAGCCCAGAACTTCACGTTTCCGGCCATCGAGAATGGTCGCATCTGGCTCGCCACGGTCGCCACCGACGCAAGCGGAGGCGTGTTCTCCAGCGCAGGCCCCGCCCATGTGGGGCTGACGGACGCCTCGCTCGGCACAATCCAGTGGAAACGCTACAAGCACGACGCCAGCTTCGCCATGATCAGCCCCGATCCGGAGTCGGACGACGTCGCCGTCTCCTTCCAGATTCCCTCCGAGCACGCCTCCGATGTGCTCACGATCAAGGACAATTTCACCGTGAATAACGCGGTGTGCGCGCTCCTGACCGACACCACCACCCCGGCTTCTTCACCAGGCCTCGTGGTCGAGAACGCGGCCGTTACGCTCACCGACGTGGCCGTCGGCTCGGTCGCCTTCACCCCGACATTGACCGGCGCAGCACTCACCTTCGAGGTCATGACCACCTCGGAAACGCCGCTCTGCAATGCCGGCGGCGGGGGCGGCACGGTCACGTTTCTCACCCAGCCCCAATCGCAGACCGTGGCCGCCTCGGGCGCCGCCACGTTCAGCGCCACCGTCACCGCCCCGGCCGGCGCCGCTGTCACTTACCAGTGGCGGCTGAACGGTGTCGCCATCGCCGGTGCCACCGGTGCCACGTACACCGTCGCATCGGTGCAGCCGGGCCATGTCGGGCTCTACACGGTCGCCGCCACGGCCAACGGCACCACCGTCGTCAGCGGCGCCGCCCTGCTGTCGCTCACCACCAACGCCAAGATCGTCGGGGCCGCCACCGAGGTGGGGTCGAACATTCGTCACCCCAATGGCAATACCTACGACCAGTTCCTCCTGACGGGATCCTCCGCCTCGGTTCGCGCCGATCCGGGCGAAGTGGCCCGAATCTCGTACATCGATCTCAACGACGACATCGTCCAGGTCGAGTTTGCCGGAGCGGGCGTGCTCACGGTGACGCTGGCCAATCCGAGCGGGCCCGCCCTGGCCGCCCACTACAATCAGCCAACCGTTGCCTACATGAAGGGACACGCCACGCTGACGTTCACAGGCACCGACCAAACCTCCAATCTCAGCGTGTTCAGCGTGGGATCCATCACCGCCGTGAACCAGGCCCTGTTCAAGCCGGGGATCGCCTATGATGGAATCGCCGACGTCGCCCTGATCACCATCGCCAGCCCGAATCAGACCTTCGGCGGCATCCGCGCCGGCAACACGGCGTGCTTCGCCGTATCCGGCGACACCGGCATCTCCGCCCGGGGCGTCACGTTCACGGGACCCGTTGTGCTGCATGACATCGACGCCCGCGACGCCGCCACCCCGCGCCTGTTGACCGGGACCGTCGCGGGAAGCGAAATCCGCATCACCGGTGGCAATCTGCTTCAGTCCAACACCCGCGCCATCGAGTTCGGTACCGCCACGGTGGTGCGGATGAGTGCCGGCACCACCTCCCATGGCGTTCCCCTTGCCGCCCAACTGAATCAGGGTAAGCTGGAGCGCGATGGTCAGAACGTGACCACGGCCGTCGTGGTCAACCCGTAGGCCGAGGAGCCGGGCGTTCCGCGGGAGGCCCGGCTCCCGCGGAAGCGCGTGCGAGGCGAAACAAGGTTCGGCCGCAGGAACGTCCGGCACCTCTGCTTTCGTAGAAGCGACGCCATCCTCGCGGGGTGCGCGACCCCACCCACACCAAAATCTGTCGTCCGTCCGTTGAAGGTGGCCTCGCTGAGGCCGCGACGGGACCGACCGGTCCCGCCTCCGTTGTCCCAGTTCTCAACACGACGCCAATCCCCGCGGGGTCCGCGACCCCACCTCCAACGGATTCTCCCACTCCTCACTCACTGTAACGCCGCGAACACCTTGGTGAAACGTTCCTTCTCGCCCACGCGGGTCGGAATGAGCACGACTGCCACGTCGGGTTTCACCCGGGTGAGGGGCTTGAGCCGAAGCCACATCACATGGGGCGCATCCCCGGGGATCAGTTCCGCCGACAACACGCCCGGATTCACCTGGGGGGTGCCGAGGCGGGTGATTCCGGGCTTGAGCAGGGTGAGTTTGACGCGCTGCTCCACCGCGTCCGTTCCCGGCGCCCAGATCAAGCGGCGTGGTTCCGCGACTACAATCTCGGCGATGGTCACCACAAAGGTGAGCCGATGCACCACCGCGGGAGCGTCTTCAAAGGTCACCTTGATTTCCCGCTCCTGGCGTCCAATGCGTTCGCCAAAACTGAACTCCAACACAACCTCGCCGGTCTCACCGGGGGCCACGGCGCCCCGTTGCGGCCGCGCCTCCGTGCAGCTGCAATCCGCCTCCACCTTCACAACGCGGACAGGTTTTGCTCCACGGTTGGTGAACGAGAACGTCACGACCTGGTGCTCCTCCTCCGACGAAGCCTGAAACTCCTGCGCCGGCTTCGCCCACACCACCTCCGCCCCGGACATCAACCTCGCTCCCAGGAACAGCAGCAGCCACCCGCACACACGCATCATGCTGCGGGTCTACTCCACCCCCTCCCCCGAGTCGACCCCGAATCCCAGTGTCATCCGCCCGATGACACCCGGCCCAGGCAAGTCTTGACGACCGCGGGCTCCGTGCGTGGCCGAAATGTGTCATCCGCCGGATGACACTCCGCAGGGGGAAGGTGCCGTTGGGCGGTGGGGTGCTCGACCGAGGCGCGTCAATTTGGCAGCGGACGGAGCGTTCGCTCGAACCCCGGGTAGTGAGGATGGAGTCAGGTGAGGGGCGGCGGCGGCTTCGGTGCCTCACGGGTGAGGTCTTGGGCGGCCCAGGGGGCCCGCTTAGTCGAGGGCGACCATGGCCTTGATCACGCCGGTTTCGGGTTTCAGCCAGGTGGGAAATTCCGCGATCAGACGCTCAAAGGGGGCGCGATGGGTGATCCACGGTGCGGTATCGATCGTGCCTTCCTCGATCAGGCGAATGATGCGCGCAAAATCGCGCGACAGGGCGTTGCGCGAGCCCATCAGCGTCAATTCGCGGCGGTGCATGACCGGAGCGTGCGGAAACACAAGGTCCTGCTGGGTGATGCCCACGTAGACAATCCGGGCACCGAAGGTGCCGTAGCGCAGTGATTCACTCATCGAGCGACTGTTGCCGGTGGCGTCGATCACGACGTCGGCGAGACGCGCCTCCGTGATCGCCTCCAGCGCCTTCAGCTCGGAGCCGTCACCCTTGGCCACGAGGGTGTGCGGCACGCCCAGACGGTCGCGGCAAAAGGCAAGGCGTGCCTCGTTGATGTCCATGACCACACAGACCGCTCCGGCGACCTTGACGAACTCAATGACCGAGAGCCCGATGGGGCCTGCCCCGATCACGAGCACATGTTCGCCGGCGCGCACCGCGGCACGGTCGACCGCGTGACAACCGATCGCGAGGGTTTCCACGAGGGCAAGTTGCTCGAAACTGAGCGTGCGCGAAACGTGCAGCTTGCGGGCCGGAAGCAGCATCCGCTCGCACATGCCACCGTCACACATCACTCCGAGCGTCTGGTGGTGTTCACAGCAGTTGGTCAAACCCCGCCGGCAGGAGTAGCAGCGCTGGCAGTTGATGTAAGGCTCGACCGAACAGCGGTCGCCCGGACGCACGTTCTCGACGCCCGCGCCCACCGCCAGGACCTCCACCCCCAGCTCATGTCCGGGAATTCTTGGATACGAATAGAACGGCATCTTTCCCAAGTAACCGCCGTAGTCGGTGCCGCAGATGCCAATGCGGTGAATCCTGACCAGTGCCTCGCCCGGTGCCGGAGCGGCGGGTTCAGGGATGTCGAGCGTGCGAAACGACTGGGGTTTCTCCAATTGCAGGGCTTTCATGGTGGTAGGGTTTGTTGAATGACCACGGTCGGACTCAACGCCCACGTCGGGCAGTGGTTGCTCGAAGCCGGAATGATCCGAATGAACCACGAATGGACACGAATCGACACGAACCAAAACAGGCACGGAGAGCGGTGGGAGCGCGACCATTGCTGCCAGGGTCGAATACAGACTGCAGATGGGTTCTGCCACGTTCTGAATTCGTGTTCATTCGTGTCCATTCGTGGTTCAAGAACCGGATCGCCGCCTTCGTTGCGATCAGTTGTTTTCCGGCAGCCCCTCGACGTGGCCGAGGTTGCGGACCGGGGCAAAGAGCGCCTGCACTTCGGCCAGCAGGGCGCCATCAATGGGCTCGCGGATCCACTCCGCCCACTTGCGGATGTTCGCCGGATTGGCGCTGCCGGAGACTGTCGTGCTGATGTCGGGATGCGAGATCGAGAACTGCAGCGCCAGCTTGGCGATGTCGACCCCTCGCGAGGCGCAAAGCGCTGCGGCACGGCGCGCAGCATCCTTCACCGCCTCGGGTTCCTTCAACCAGGCCGGCAGCGGAGCGTTCGTCAGCAGTCGCGCGCTGAAAGGCCCCGCGTTCATCGCACCCACGCCCTTGGCCTTGAGGTAGGGAACTAGTTCGTCCGCGAAGCGAGTGTTCTGAAGCGTGTTCTGGTTGTAGCTCAACACGCAGTCGACCGAGGTCTGGTCGAGGATCCAGCGAAAGACCTTCATCGGATAGCCGCTGAAACCGATGTAGCGGACCTTGCCCGCCTGCTGGGCCTTGCGCAGCGCCGGCAGGGTTTCATCCACAATCTGTTGCAGCGGCACGAACTCAATGTCGTGGCAAAGCACGATGTCGAGGTGCCCGCAACCGAGCCGGTGCAGCGAGACGTCGACGCTTTCCGCCACCCGGCGCGCTGAAAAGTCAAAGTGAGCCAGGTCGTAGCGGCCCAGTTTGGTGCACAGGGTGTAACTCTCACGCGGCACCCCTTTCAACGCCACCCCCAGGAGCACCTCACTCATGCCCCGGCCGTAAAATGGGGACGTGTCGATGAACGAGAGTCCGCAATCGAGCGCCACCTTCACGCTGGAGATCGCTTCATCGAGCGTGACACTGCGGAACTCCGCGCCCAGGGAACTGGCGCCGAAGCTCAGAACGGGAAGTTGGAGGTCGGTTTGACCGAGTCGACGGGTAAGCATGGCAAAAACGGTTCAGGAGGTTCGCACACCCACCGAAAGCAGGAGATTGGCCCAGAGCGACTGATCCGCCGTCTGGATCGTCAACACGTGGTCGGGGCTTTCGACGTGGCGGTAGAAATCCCATTTCAAAATCGGTTCGAGCGGCAGCGTCGATCCGGACTCGGCGATGACCCGACGGTAGTCCGCCCACACCGGAGGCTCGCCCTGCTGGGCATAGGGATCGTCCGGGGGAATGCCCATGCAGGCGATGTGATCGATCGGCACGGTCGCGAGGATCGCCTTCAGCACCTGGGACACCGTCACGACCCCGGGAGCGAGATTGAGATGAATCACCTCCGAGCGAGGCCCCCGTTTCGAGGAAGCCGGATAATTGCCGTCGGCAATCAGGATCTTGGCATGATGTCCCGCGGCCGCAAGCACCCGCAGGATCTCCGGATGGGTCAGGGAAGTCTTCAGCATGGCGAAAGGAGCTCAGGGCGACTGCGTCGCCTGACGGATGGCCTCGATGGTCTGCCGGGCCGCGGCGAGAGAATCCGGCCAGGGCAGAACCTCGGCCGAGAGGTAACCGGCGTATCCGATCTGCCGTAACGCCTGTATCGCCGGCGCCGTCTGCGTGTGGCCGAAACCCATCGCGCGCCGATTGGAGTCGGCAAAATGAACGTGGCCGAGGTACGTACCGGCCTCACGGATCGCCTGACCGAGGTCCGCCTCCTCAATGTTCATGTGAAACAAATCCGCCAGCAGCCGGACATTGCCGACGCCCCCGGCCTGGAGCCAGCGCGCCGTCTCGCCGAGGTGGTGGAGCAGGTTGGTCTCATACCGATTGAGCGGCTCATAGAGCAAGGGCACGCCCCACTTGGCGGCAAACGCGCCCAGCTCCCCCAGGCTCTCCTGCAGCCAGCCAAGGGCCAGGTCGCGCGACACCTCGCCACCCCAGCGGCCTTGCATCGAACCGATGATGGCGGAACCGCCGAATTCCCCGGCGAGCCCGATGATCCCACGAATGAAGTCCCGCGCCTGCTCCCTCCGCACCGGATCCGGCAGGGTCAGGTTGAGCCCGCGCGCCACCCACCCCGCTCCGGTGCCCATGGCCGCGAGCTTCAAACCATGCCGGTCCAGCAGCCCTCGCAGGACCGCCCGGTCCACCGCCTCGGCACCCGGGGGAAAAACTTCCACCGCATCAAATCCCAGCGACGCGGCGGCGGCACATCCCTCCGCAAGGCCGTCCGAGAAGACAAACGGGCCTCCCTTGGTTTCCGGGACCAGTGAGATCGTGACAGCGGATTTCATGGGGCAGCGGTGGCTCTAGGTGCAGGGCCAGACCTTGGCGATACGGAAATGACGTGCCCCTCGGGTGCACCTCCGTCACGCAAATGTCACTCTATTCCCCTTGCGGTATATTCCAGTGGCGGAATATGGATTCGCCATGGATCTCGTCCAGATCTATGAGTGCCTGTGCGACCGCACCCGTTTGCGGTTGCTCAATCTGTTGGTGCGGGGCCCTCTCTGCGTCTGTCACCTGCAGGAGCTGCTGGGCGAGCCCCAGGTCAAGGTGTCCAAACACCTCGGCTACCTGCGCAAACACGGCCTGGTTCAGGTCAGGCGCGAGGCGAACTGGCGCATCTATCATCTCGTCGAGCGTCCCACCCGCGCCCTCAAGGCCAATCTCGCCTGCCTGCAGGATTGCGCGCAGGACGACGACATCTTTCGCCGCGATCTCAAAGCCCTGAAGGCACTGAAGGCGAACGCCGACGGGCGCACCGGCACGTGCTGTCCGTCCCCCGCCCGAACTCTTCCCTCCCCATGATCTCACCACGCACCTACCAGGTTCTCTTCCTGTGTACCGGCAATTCGGCACGCAGCATTATGGCCGAATACCTCCTCCGCACGCTCGGCAAAGGACGCTTTGAAACCTTCAGCGCCGGCTCGAATCCGACCGGCCGCGTCAACCCGTTCACCGTGGAGGTGCTGGAGCGGCACTTCGCCATCGACGCCCGATCGGCGCGCAGCAAATCCTGGGACGAGTTCCGGGATCGCTCCTTTGACTTTGTCATCACGGTTTGTGATCAGGCCCGGCAGACCTGCCCACGCTGGCCGGGACAGCCCGTGATGGCCCATTGGAGTTCGCCCGATCCGTCGGCCGCGACGGGGGACGACGTTCAGATCCGGCGCACCTTTCTCGATGTCGCGACCCAGATTCACCGGCGCGTGGGGCTCCTGTGTGCTTTTCGTGATGAACAACTCACCGCCTGGCAACTGCAGGGCGTGGGCGATCAATTCACACTGACGGGAATGCCATCGCAGCACGGAAACGCACCGGCCTCACTATGACTTCCGCACGCCTTGGAATCAACGGTTTTGGCCGCATCGGACGCCTCTGCTTTCGCGCCGCCTGGAACTGGCCGGAATTCAATTGGGTGCTGGTGAACGAACCCAAAGGGGGCCCGGCGTGCGCGGCACACCTGCTCACCTTCGACTCAACCCAGGGTCGATGGGCTCAGGAGGCCCGGGTGGTCGAGGGCGATCTCGCGATCGGCGAGCATCGCATCGCCTTCAGCGAAGCCTCCCGTCCAGGTGAAGCGCCGTGGGCAAACCATGACATCGACATCGTGCTCGAGTGCAGTGGCAAGTTCCGCACGCCCGAGGAGCTTCAGGTGTACTTTGATCGCGGTGTAAGAAAAGTGATCGTGGCCGCACCGGTGAAAGGAGACGCACTCAACCTGGTCATGGGCGTCAACGACCACCGCTACGATCCCGCCCAGCACCACCTGTTGACCAACGCGTCCTGCACGACCCACTGCCTCGCCCCGGTGGTCAAGGTCATCCACGAAGGCATCGGGATTGAGCGCGGCATGATCACCACGATCCACGACGCCACCAACACGCAGAGCATCGTCGACAAACCCGACAAGGACCTGCGCCGGGCGCGCGCCGCGGGGCTCTCCCTCATTCCCACCACAACGGGATCCGCCACCGCCATCGGCCTCATCTACCCGGAGTTGCTGGGCAAACTCAACGGCCACGCCGTGCGCGTCCCGTTGCTCAACGCCTCCCTCACCGACTGTGTCTTTCAGGTCAAACGTCCGACCACCCGCGACGAGGTGAACCAGCTGCTCCGTGACGCCTCCCGGTCCGGACCGCTCGCCGGCATCCTCGGCTACGAGGAGCGCCCGTTGGTCTCGATTGACTACCGGGGCGACCCGCGCTCCTCCATCATCGACGCTCCTTCAACGATGGTGACCGATGGAACCCTCGTGAAGCTCTACGCCTGGTACGACAATGAGTGGGGCTACGCCAATCGCATGGTGGAACTGGCGCGCAAGGTCGCAGCGACGCTGTGAACGTCCGTCACTACAGCATCGTCACGGCGGCGTACTGGGCGTTTACGCTCACGGACGGGGCCCTGCGCATGCTGGTGCTGCTGCACTTCTATCACCTCGGCTACTCTCCGATCCGGCTCGCGTTCCTCTTTCTGCTCTACGAGGCCTGCGGCATCGTCACCAATCTGTTCGGTGGCTGGCTTGCGAGCCGGATGGGCCTGAGGATCACGCTGCTCGGGGGGCTCTTCCTGCAGGCGTTGTCGCTCGGATCGCTTGCCCTGCTGAATCCGGCGTGGTCGGAAGTGGTATCCGTTTCTTTCGTCATGGCGACGCAGGCGCTGTCCGGCATCGCCAAGGACCTGACCAAGATGAGCTCGAAAAGTGCGATCAAGGTCCTGGTCCCCGACGGGGGAAGCGGCGCGCTCTTTCGCTGGGTCGCCCTGTTGACCGGATCAAAAAACGCGCTCAAGGGTGTCGGTTTCTTCCTTGGAGGCGCTCTTCTCCACCTCGCCGGGTTCGCCGGTTCACTCAGTCTCATGGCGGGCGCACTCCTCCTCGTCTGGGCCGGGGCGTGGTCACTCCTGCCGGCGGACCTCGGCCGCGCCAAAAGCAAGGTGGGATTCAAGCAGCTGTTCTCCAAGACCCGGGAGATCAATGTGCTCTCCGCCGCACGCCTCTTCCTGTTTGGAGCGCGCGACATCTGGTTCGTGGTCGGCGTGCCGGTCTTCCTCCGGTCCGGACTCGGCTGGAGTTTCACCGAAGTGGGCAGCTTCATGGCGCTGTGGGTCATCGGTTACGGGGTGATCCAATCGGCGTCGCCCGCCCTGCTGCGCGGTCGCGCCCCCGGAGGACGCACTGCGACCGCGGCCGCCGCGACGCTGGCCGCGGTCACCGCCGCCGTGCCCCTCGGTCTGGCCTTCGGCCTCCCGGAGGCACCCATGTTGATCGGCGGCCTCGCGCTTTTTGGTGCGGTCTTTGCACTCAATTCCGCGGTCCACTCGTACCTAATTCTCGACTACACCGATGGTGACAAGGTGGCGCTTAATGTCGGCTTCTACTACATGGCCAACGCCGGGGGCCGCCTCATCGGATGCCTACTCTCCGGCCTGCTCTTCCAGACCGCCGGCCTGTCCGGATGCCTCTGGGGCGCCTTCGGCTTCACCGCCGTCACCGCCGGTATTTCCCTCGCCCTTCCCTCCCGCGCGCTCCACCCCGACCGTCTGGCCGCCGCGGGCGTGGGAAGTGGCGATGGAGAGTGACCCCGGGGGGCACCGCCCCCAAACTCTCCTTCACCATGAGCGCTCCTCCCGCCGGCCAACTGTCCTTCCTGGACCGGTACCTCACGGTCTGGATCTTTGCCGCGATGGCCCTGGGCGTCGCCCTCGGGCACTTCGTCCTGGCCGACCCCGGGGCGTTCTTTGCACCGCTCACCGTGGGCACCACCAACGTTCCGATCGCCATCGGGCTGATCTTGATGATGTATCCTCCCTTGGCCAAGGTGAAGTACGGCCGGCTGCCCGAAGTCTTCAGGGACATCCGCATTCTCGGACTGTCCCTGGTGCAGAACTGGCTGGTGGGACCGGTGCTGACGTTCCTGCTCGCCGCAATGCTCCTGCGCGACCACCCGGACTATCTGACCGGACTGATCCTGGTCGGTCTGGCACGCTGCATTGCCATGGTTCTGGTCTGGAACGAACTCGCGGGAGGCAATCGCGAGTATGCCGCCGGACTGGTGGCGCTGAACAGCATCGCCCAAATCCTCTTCTACAGCGTGCTGGCCTGGGTGTTTCTCACGGTGCTGCCGCCTTATTTCGGATTGGAGGGTCGCATCGTCAAAATCGCCATGGGAGACGTCTTTCAAAGTGTGATGATCTATCTCGGCATCCCGTTCGCCGCCGGCGCGCTGAGCCGGGTGGTGTTGGTGGCGGCAAAGGGCGAGGCCTGGTACGACACCGTGTTTATCCCCCGGATCTCGCCCCTCACCCTCGGGGCGTTGTTGTTCACGATCGTGGCCATGTTCACCTTCAAAGGCGACGCCATCGTCCGATTGCCGCTCGACGTGCTGCGCATCGCTCTCCCGCTCGTGATCTATTTCGCCGTGATGTTCTTTGTCAGTTTCTTCATGGCGAAGCGGCTCGGGGCGGACTATCCCCGTGCCACCACCCTCGCCTTCACGTCGGCTGGCAACAACTTTGAACTGGCGATCGCCGTGGCCATCGCCGTCTTTGGCATCGACTCCGGCGTGGCCTTCGCCGCCGTGGTGGGCCCGCTCGTTGAGGTCCCCGCCCTGATCCTGCTCGTGCAGGTGGCGCGCCGCCTGCGGTGGTAGGGCCGGTCCCGGCGGCAACGCCGCGCCAGGGCGTCACCAGCTCAACTCCAGCACCCGGCCGGGGTTGAGGGGACGTCCGGCCTGGGCACGAACGGGACGCGTGTATTCGAGAATGTAGAGGCGGCGACCCACTTGCAGCAAATCGAGCGGGCGGGCCACCGGGGCGAGGAAAGTCTCGGTCCGTGCCTCGTAGACGCCGGCCGTCGTGCGCCGCAGGTCGACGGCCAGCAGATCGAAGCCGACATGATACCGGCCGATGAAGTTGCCGAAGCGGCCGACGATGAATTTCCCTTGGTATCCAGCAGGCCACTCCGGACCGCAGAAGACCATGCCGGCCGGGGAGGAGTGGGCGTCAAAGGTGGCGATCGGGGCCGACGCGGACCCTCCCCCCGCCGGGCCCAGATTGCGGATCGCCGGCTCCAGTTTCACACCGGCCGGCGGTGCGCCGATCTTGGGGTACTTCGACTTGACCCCGACACCGTACTCCCAGGGGAAGCCATAGTGCTTGCCCCGCTCAATCAGGTCGAGTTCCTCGGGCTCATCCTCATCCGGCCCGTTGCTGACGGAAAAGAGCTCCCCGCGGTCATTCCAGGCAAAGCTCCAGGCATTGCGCACTCCCGAAGCAAAGGTCTCCAGTCGGGGCCCGCCTTCGGCCCGTGGATCGATCCGCCAGATTGCCGCCGTCAAGGCATGTTCTCCGCCTTTCCACAGCACCGGATCGTTGCCCGCTTCTCCGCCGTCGGTGCGCGATCCACTGCTGACATAGATGTAGCCGTCCGGGCCCTCGGCAATGTGGCTCACCCCATGATTCCCCGGCCGCACGCCCCACGGGTAGTCGACCCGGAACCACGGCTTCACACCCTTCGGCACCCCGTCCGTCCCCAGGGGTTCCGAGCGCAGGATGGAAATCTCCGCGGTGTGCAGGGGTCGCGTGGACACGCGTTGATTGGCGACGAGCAGCAGCCGGCGTTGTGAGTCAATCGTCATGCCAATGACATCGAGAGGCCCCCGCGTCGGATCCGCATAGTCCTTGGTCGCGAGGACGCGCACCAAATTTCCCGTGGCGGGCTCAAGGCGAAAGAGGTCGCCACCGTTGTTCAGGACATAAATCCAGTCCACTCCCGGCATCGTGGCGAGCCGCACTCCATGTTGAGGCAGCTTCACCACCTCGCGGATGCGAAAGCCTGCCGGGGGAGGCGGCAAGGGCTCGAAGGGATCCCGGTCCGGACGATCCGGCGAGGCCAGTTCAGCCCGCACGGCCGCCACGGTCGAGGGCAGCACCGGCCCGCCCTGATTACCCCAACTCGCACGCACGAACGTGAGGATGTCCGCCACCTTGGCGTCGTCCAAACCGACGGGCGGCGGCATGACGCCATTGTACTCCACCCCGTTCACCACCACCGGCCCGCTCAATCCCTGCAGCACGATGCGGATGCTGCGCCGCTCGTCCGCCACCAGGTAGTCCGACGCCGCCAGCGGGGGAATGACTCCCTTCAGTCCTTCACCCTGCGGCTGGTGACAGGTGGCGCAGGTGACACCGTACAGGGCGCGGCCGCGGTCGAACGACGACTCGGCCGCGTCGAGGGCGGCGCGCGATAGGACAACGCAGGAGAGTGCAAAGCCGAGTCGGAGCAACATGCGGGGGCCACCGTAGGAGGCGCCCCCAAGCCGTCAATCCCCGGGCGGCGACAACCCACGGTCGCCGACACCACCGAACTGCAGCCCGTCGGCCAGATCGGATACGGAGGCTGAAATTTCACTCCTTCGCCGGCGCGGCCGCGGGCGGTGGAGCCGCCCGGCTGGCCGGCAGCGGCTGGCCAAGGGCATGATCCTCGGGACGCAAACCGCGGCGGTACCCCTTGAAGCTGTAGTCGGTGGGAGAAAACGCATCGACGACACGCACGTCCGCCTGGGCCGGGACCTCCAGACGGAATCCCCAATAAATGGCATTCACCACCAGCCGGCGCAGGTCCTCGTCCACGAGGTCGGTGGCGGCCCCGAGCGTGGTGCAGAAGACCCGGTTGCCCGATCCCGCAGGAGGAACGTGGACCCGCGTCCAGGCGACGGGCATCGCCGGATCGTTGATCCCTTGCTCGATACCGTCGGCCTTGCGCTTCTTGCGGTAGGTGTCGGGCGGATCGGACGGCTTCATGCCAGTCAGCACCTGACCCCGCAGCAGTATCCGAGCATCGGTGACAGGGTGAACCTCATAAACGCCGGAATCGCCAAAGATCGGACCGACACCCCGCAGCAACTCCTCCTTATCCGCTCCGGGCTCGACGCTCGTGAGGGTCGCGCCTTTGCGATTGGGACCCCAGTGACTGACCCAGCCCTCCCCGAGCACCTCCCGGCCGAACGTGTTGAACGAACGAAACGAGGTGGGATGCCCGTCGGGAAACCGAAATGCATGGGTGCTGGTCCGCAGCGCGATGATCGGCACCCCGCGGGCGACGGCGGCGGCGAACAGGCGCATCACGGAGTCGGGCCACTGGCGGAACCGAAGCATCATAACAAGGCCGTCCGCGGTCGCGAGCTGCTCGCTGTCACCCAGGCTGGCGTTGTTGTCCGGATTGATCGTGCCATCCGGATCGAGCGGAAAGAGAACCGTGCAGCGAAAGCCGTGACGCTGGCTGAGCAGCTTGGCGAGCATCGGCAGTCCCTCCTCGCCCCGGTACTCTTCGTCACCGGTCAGAAACACCAGATGGCGCCCCGCACCGGGGCCTTTTCCTGCAGGATAGGTGATGGAGGGGCTGGCGAACACGGGGGAGAACATCAGGGCGGTCAGCAGCACGAGCAAGGCGTGGGGTCGCGTCATGCCAAGGCGCTACGCGTTTCCGGAGCCCGCGTCAATTGGTCAGCCAGTCGACCGGGGGGTTCGTGTGTCCGCGGAGGTTTCAGGGAGGGTTCATCCCAAAACCCGCGATTGAACCACGGATGGACACCGATTCACACGGATACAAACCAGCTACGCCAAAGCTGGCATTCACCTTGTGGGTGAAAACGACACACACTCCGGATCCGCGTTTATCTGTGTCCATCCGTGGTTTATGAACGGATCGATTGTCTTCAACTGCGGTATTTAGGTTTATTTCCGGACTCGCCGCCGGCGGATTGGGCCGCACGATGTCCGGGTTCCCATGTTCCGGTTCATCCACTCCGCCGACTGGCAGCTCGGGGCCCGATTCTCCCAATTCGGCGCCCGCGCTTCGCAGTTGCGCGAGGCCCGGCTGGCGACCTTGCGGCGCACCCTCGACCTGGCGCGGCAGCAGGCAGTGGACGCGTTTCTCATCGCGGGGGATCTCTTTGAGGACAACCAGGTCGACAACGCACTGGTCACCGCGGTGATCGACCTGTTCCGGGAGCGCCCGGACGTGCCGGTCTATCTGCTTCCAGGCAATCACGACCCCGCCAGCGGCCCCGACTCGATCTGGGAGCGTCCCGCCTTCCGGACCGCACCGTCGCACGTCAAGGTGTTGACCACCGCCCAGGCCCTCGATCTCGGCGGTGGGGTTCACCTCCTGGCCGCTCCGCTGCACCAGAAACTCTCCACGCTCGATCCCAGCCTCAAGCTGCGCGATCTGGCGGCTTCGCTGCCAACCGGCACCCTCAAGATCGGCATGACGCATGGCGCCCTGGCCATCGAGGGCAAACACCAACCCAACGATTTTCCGATCGCGCTGGATGCGGCCTCGCGCGCAGGACTCGACTACCTCGCGATCGGACACTGGCACAGCTGGATCTCCGATACCGATGGTGGTCGGATCGTCATGCCCGGCACACCGGAGCCGGATCGGTTCGACCACGAACGGTGTGGACAAGTCGCGTTGGTTGAACTCACCGCCCCAGGCCTCCCGGCCAAGGTGCAGGCGCTGCCGGTGGCCACGCTCACCTGGGTGTCACTGAGCTTCGACTTTCTCGCCGCGGACGCCGCTCGCACCTCCCTGCAACACTCCCTCGACGGCCTGCGCGAACGCGCCGCCACCGCCGTCGTACGGGTCACGCTGAAGGGCAATGCCACGCCCTTGTCCCGGCGCGAAACGCTGGCCTGGCTCGAGGGAGCGCTCGCGCCTTTCTTTGTTTCGCAACGCATCGACCGCACCACGCTGGCGCTTTCGGCTCCGGAACTGACCGACCTCCAGCACCGGCACCCGCTGCTCGCCCAGGTGTTGAACGACATCGACCGACTGGAGTTGCTTGCGACGGGCACCGGATCCGTTTCCCTCGCGCCCCCGGGGGGGAGCACCGGCGAGGCCGCCGTGGCTCCCACCACGGCCCCGTTGTCCCTCGCTGACGCCCAGCGTTTGCTCGACCACTCGCGCACCGATCTCACGAGCCTGAAAACCGAGGACTTCGTCCTCCTGCGCCAGGTGCTGCTGCAAACCTTGCAGGAGGTGGCGCCGTGATTCTCCACGCAATCGAGCTCACCCACGTCGGACCCTTTCGCGACACCGTGCGCGTGGGGCCCTTCGCCCGGGGATTCACCCTGTTGGAGGCACCCAACGAAAGCGGCAAGTCCACCGCGATCCGGGCGGCCGCCCGCGCGCTGTTTGACCGTCACACCACCAAGAGCGAGGAAATCAAATCCCTGCAGCCCGCCGGCACCGACCTGGCGCCACGCGTGGCGGTCGAATTCGAAACCCGCGAGGGACGCTTCCGCATCGAGAAGACCTTCCTGCTTTCACCCCGGAGCCTGCTGCAGCGCTGGCACGAGGGTCGGTGGCAGGCGGTGGCCGAAGCCGATGCCGCCGATCGCCGGACGCAGGAGTTGCTGGAGTCGACCCTGCCCGGACGCGGCGCCACCCAGCCGGAGCACTGGGGCTTTCTCGGCTTTCTCTGGGCGCGGCAGGGCGAACCCACGGACTGGCCTTCGCTCGACGACCCCGCGGTCGGTCAGCGGATCCGGGCGCGTCTCGCCAAGGTGGAGATCGACCCGGTGATCGAGGCCCTCCGGCAAAAACTTGCCGCGCAGGCTGACGGCCTGCTCACCTCCACCGGTCACCCCAAAACCGGCGGCGCGCTGCGTCATGCGGAGGACGATCTCGTCTCCATTGATCGTGACCTCGCGACGCTGCGTCAGAGCCGCGCCGAACTCGACCTGGCCCACCAGCGTTTCACCCGCGGCCAGGACGCGGTGCAAACCCTCGAGCGGGAAGCCGCCGAACACGAAAAAACCGCCCGGGCCCTGGGCGAGCAGGCGCTGGCGGTCGAGCGCCTAAGGGGAGAGTTGGATACGCGTCGGCTCGAGCTCGCGGCCGCCCGCGAATCGCTCGCGGCCGTGGTCACCGCCCTGGAGGCGGTGGAGTCACGCACGCGGGAGCTGGCTGCCGCCCGGCTGGCCCATGGCGAGGCCGCCGGCACGATGCAAACGCAGGAGGCGCAGCTGGTCCGGGTGCGGGGGGAGATCGATGCGCAGTTGCTGGCGAGGCCCGCGCAGGAAGCGCGCGTCGCCGCCCTGCGCGCCCACCGCCAGCGTCTCCAGGACCTGCTCAAGCTGCGCGAGCTGCACCAGCAGACCGTCGATCTGCAGCGCCAGCATGCCACCGTCGAAAAGACCGCGGAGGAGGTCACCCGCCTGGAGGCGGCCCTGGCAAAACTCCCGACCCTCACGCCCGCGCGTCTGCGTGCGTTGGAGGAGCTGGCCGAAGCCCTGCGCACCCTGGAGGCCCAGACACTCGCGCTCGGTCTGACCGCCGACCTCGTTCCCGACTCCCCTCGCCGGGTGACGGTCAACGACGCCGGCGAGCCCCTCGCGCATCCCCTGCCGGAAGGGAAGGCGACGCGCATCCAGCGCCCGCAGGTGCTCGACCTGCAGCTGGAAGGCTGGGGTCGGATCGTGGTGCGCTCGGGCGCGCGGGAAGCGCAAACCGTGAGCGCGGATCTGGCCGCGACGCGCACGCGATTTCAGCAGGCGCTGCGCGAAGCCGAGGTCGTCTCACTGGACGATGCCCGCGCGGCCGTCGCCCAGCGCAAGGAACTCGATCTCCAGGTGCGCGCGGTGCGCACCGCCCTGACCAAGGATCTGGGCAGCCATGCCTCCGCCGCTGCGCTGCTGGATGCCATCGCCCGAGCCCATCGTCGGGCCGAGGCACTGGCTTCGCAGCTCCAGCCCACCCCCGAGGAAACCGCCCGGGGCCGCACCGAGCTGGAATCGGCGGAGGCCCAGGCGGCCGAGGCCCTGCCCGCGGCGGAGCGGACCCTGCAGGCCACGGACGCCGCCCTCCAGCAGCTGCGCCAGACCGAACGCGGGCAAAGCGACGCGGTGCAGCAGGCGACCCGAACGGCGGCCGACCTTTCCACCCGGCTCCGGACCCTTGAGTCGCAGGTCGCCGATCTCCACGCCCGCTTTCCCGAGGGACTGGCCGCGGCCAAGGCCCGCGAACAACAACGGTTCGCCGAAGCCGAGGCCCGCCAGCTCGCCGTCGCGGCCAGGCTTCCCCCGGACCACGAGCGCCTGCCCGAACGCAACCGCCGCGCCACCGCGGCGCTCCAGCAGGTGCAGAATGCGCTCCAAGCCAGCCGCACCGAGCGCGACAGCGCGGCCGGAAAACTGGAGTCGCTCGGTGGACTCGGCCTGTATTCCCAGGAATCCCTGCTCGAGGAGCGCCGCGCCGAGGCCGGCCTTCGCCGAGATGCGCTGCGGGGCCAGGCCTGGACCGCCCGCCTCGCCCATGACCTGATTGAGCATCGCAAGCAAGCCGCCACCCGGTCGGTCCTCGCTCCTTTGGAGGAACGCCTGACCGAGGCCTTCGCCGATCTCACCGGCGTGCGCTCGCGACGGGTGTTTCTGCGGGACGATCTTCAGATCCAGGGCATTGGCGGGACGCGTGACACCACGCACGGATTTGACGTGCTCTCCCAGGGCGCAAAGGAACAGTTGCTCCTCTGCCTCCGGCTCGCCGTGGCGCGCGAACTGGCCGCCAGCGAACCCCAGGTGCTGATCCTCGATGACGTGCTCGTGAACACCGACGCCGGCCGGCAGCGACGCGTGCTCGACGTGCTCGCCGACCAGGCCGCGCACCTGCAGATCGTGCTGCTGACGTGCCATGCCGAGCGCTACCGCGGGCTCGGGGAAACGCTCCGTCTGGGGTCAGCCTGACGACGGGCGGCGGGGCCCGTTCCTGACGGATCCGTCGGAATTCACGCCCGCTCCAACGGGAGGTCGTCCACCACCAGGGGCCGGCCACGGAGGCGCTGCATCCGGGCACACAAGACCAAAAACAGCTCCGCCGTGGTGAAGGCGTCGCCCGCCGCCGTGTGCCGCTCCACCGTGGGCAGGCCGAGGTGCTCGCAGACTTCGTCCAACGATGGCGGTCGCTGTCCCGGATAGGCCGTGACCCCGAACGCCTCAACGGTCCGCTGGGCCATGACCGCCGTATCCAAGAGCGGGTTTCGCAATCGCACCCGGTGGTGTCGCTCCAACGCGGCATTCAGCATGGCGACGTCAAACGCAATATGATGCCCCACGAGCACGGCGCCCCGCAAGGCAACGAGCAATCCGGCCAGCACCTGCTCCTCGGGTTCTCCCGCCGCGGTTTCGGAGGGAAGGATGCCATGGACCGTGACTGCGGCGTTGAGCGGCGCGGTCGGCTGATAGACCATCCAGCTTTCCATGCCGGCCAGCTCCAGGCGGAGCGTTCGAATCGGAGCGACCGCCAGCGAGAGCACCCGGTCGCGGCTGGTGTCAAACCCCGTGGTCTCCGCATCCAGCGCCACAAAAGTCAGCCGCTCGAGGAACGTCTTCCCCGGGTAGCGCCGGGGCGTTCCGTCCCGATAGGCCTGTCCGACCTCCGTCACCTGAGGCAATCCGAACCAGGCTCGCCAGGGAAAGTTCATCCTAAGAGACCGCGATTGAACCACGGGTGGACACGGATGAACACGGATTCGGGATCCTTACGGCAATTCAACGGCAGGGCGGCTGTCCGCTTTGGTCTAATCCGTCTGTATCCGTGTTCATCCGTGTCCATCCGTGGTTCATAAACGGATCGATTCGTTTCAACTGCGGAAAATGGGTTCATAGGCGGCGGCTCTCGATCTGAAACTCGATCCGCAGCGAGGACTGCACCATGCGCACGACATCGAACGCATTGGCGAGCTGGGCCCGCTCGACCTTGGTCAACGTCTGCGGATCGAGGTGACGTCCGGAGTCACCCCGGCGCAGGCCATTGAGGGTGCGGATGCGCAGGAGAAAGTCGTAGGCCTCGATCGCCAGCCCGGCCATCTCCTCCAGCCGGGGCAGGCTGCGGCGGATCTCCTCCCAGCGTCCGCCGGTGGAATAGCGTCGGTTCAGCTGGTACTTCATCGAAAGCACGCGGGCCGCATCCCTCAACGGGGCCAGTCCACGGGATTTCAGGTCAAAATCAGTGCCGCCCACGCCCAGGGTCTCCACCACAAAGCGTCCGATGAGGTTGAGCGGGGGCACGGCGTCGATGACCTGCTCGGCCAGACGCTGCTGCAGCGCCGAGAGTCCCGTGGTGGACTTGAGGATACCCTCGCGCAGGCTGTCGCTCAAGGACTTGTCCCCCGCGACATAACGAAGGTCATAGAGCACGGTGGCCCGCAGCAGGCCGTCGGCCGAATCCACGAGGTCGGGGGACTGCATCTCCGCAAGCCACTCGTCGCGGGTGCGACACCAGCGGGGATTCTGGGCCATCACGCCGCCCTGGCAGCGTGAAAAACCGGCGGCCGCCATGCGGTCGATCACGGCCGTGGCGAGTTTCACAAACACAGCGCGCGCCTGTTCATCCGCCTCGGCCGAACCGAGTGAGGCGAAGACGATGGCATTGTCCATGTCGGTCCGCAGGATCTGTTCCCGGCGTCCGTCACTGCCGACCGACAACCATGCCCAGGCGGTGCGGGGCAGCGGAGTGCCCGACTCCTTCACGTCGTCGATGGCCAGCACGAGGAGGCGCTGCACGAGTTCGTCGTAGAGTTCGGCGCAGATCTGGCCGAGGTAAATCGCGGAGATCCCAGCCTCGAGGTAACTGCGCGCGATCGCCTCGATTTCGTCGCAGAGCTCGCGGAAGCGCGCATTGGTCCGGGCGAGTCGGAGTTCGCGCAGCAGCCCGGCGGGATGATGGCCGCTCTGGGCCAGGAGGTCCTTGTGGGTGCAGACATCGAGGGCCCGGCCCTGCGGCGTGCCGTCCTCGGTCACGCACACTTGGCCAATGCGCTCGCGCAGCATGAGCAGGATGGCGGCGGTGGCGCTGGAGCCGGGCGAGATCGTTACCACGGGTTTGGCCATCACCCGCGATACGGGCTCCCGTTTGTCCCGGCCGGATACGATGACCTCCTTGACCAAACCGCTGGCGGTGACGATGCCGAGAGGGCGTCGCTGGTCGTCCACCACCAAGATCGACGGCACGCGTTTCGACGACATCAGGTCGGCGGCCTCGAGGAGGCTGGAGTCCGGGCCACAGGTCAGGAGGCGCTCGAGCGGCCGGGGTTCGACGCGCTGGGCGCCGTCGAGGTGGGCCTGGAGGATGTTCTTGGTGCGGCCCGTCACACTGGCGGCCACGGGCTCGCTGGCGGGCATGGGCATGCCGGTGCGGGAAATCCAGAACTGATGCCGCCGGACGTAGTGTCGCGCTTCGTCGTTCGTCTCCAGCAACTCACGCAGGGGCGGCCAGGCCAGGGTGTAGAGCAGGCTGTCTTCGGCCGCCTGGGCGGTGACGCGGAAGGCTTCGTTGCGCATGACCGCGGTCAGGCCCAGCACATCGCCGACGTCGCGCACATCCACCCGCTCGCTCCGTCCGTCGACCGTCCAGAGGTACTCCACCCGTCCTCGGGCAAGGAAGTAGATCTCAGCTCCCGGGCTGTCCCCCTGCGACCACATCTTGCCTCCGGCCGGCAGCACACGCACCGTGGCTTGGGCCGCGAGCCGTCGCACGCCCTCGAAGGGCAGCATGGAAAACGGCGGAAAGCGCCGCATCGCTTCCGCGATGCGGTCGGGGATCACGTTCTTGGACGACATTGGAAACAGCGCGGGCTACCGTGAAAACCAGTGGCGGACCACCAGCCAGGCATCGCCGGAAATCTGCCCGCCAAGGATCACATCCACTGCGACGAGCTGGTGCAGCAGGACAATGAGCCAAAAAACCAGGAGGTAAGTGAATTTCGACGACTTGTGCCGCAGGAGGCGCTGGGCCAGGTACGCCGCCGGCCAACCACCCAGCAGCTCGCCGAGGTGCAGCCCCCATTCCGGAATCCGGAATTCGCCGCGTGCGGCCCGTCGTTTGTCGATCCCGTAGAGAATGAACACGCCGAGGTTGAGCGCGACCGCCACCCCGGCCAAGACCCGTCCGTCCGCCCAGACCGTGGCCTTGGAAAGCGCGACCACCGGCGCCGTCAGCAGTGCGATCGCCATGACCAAGGTCATGAACGTGAACCGGCTCCCCGCGGGAGGCGGAGTCGGCATCGAAGTGGAAGCGGGTGGAGGCGAAGCCATCAGCATTCAGTAGCAGCCTTTTCGCCCCGCGCCAACCCGCAATCACTTGCAATAGCCGAGGACTTCAACCGAGGATATACAGGTTTGCTTCGGGTGGAGGGCGACGCACCATTCTAGCATCTCCAATCGGACAGGGTACAACGTCGGGCCGCTTAGGTTGACGCGTATGCGCAGTCGCGTTGCGCCCGCGACGGGATCGACCGGTCCAGCCTCCGTGATCTGAATTCTTCAGGCGGCGCCCTTCCCCGCGGGGTCGGCGACCCCACCTCCAACGGACCACCTCGGATCGTGCTTGAATCTACGCGCGGGGCGAGTGGGCGGGTACAAGCCCTTCGATTGACTCCCGAAGGGCACGGTTCAGGCTTCAGTCGGGGTATGACCGACCTTCCGCTGTGGCGAATCGTCCTGTCGTCCGTCACCGCACGGCCTTTCCGGCCTTGAGTGCGGCGGGGCGGCGTTCCGGGCGGGCCGGCAGCGGGCGCGCTCCCACCCCGGCCCGGGTAGTCATCTTTCTTTCTCCCTTTCCGGTCTCATGAATTCCCTGCTCTTCGAAGTCCTCATCATCTTTCTGCTCCTGCTCGCCAACGGCCTCTTCGCCATGGCCGAGATTTCGGTGGTCTCCTCCCGTCGGGCGCGGCTGAAAAAGCTGGCCGACGACGGTTCGTTGCAGGCCCGCATCGCCTTCTCCCTCGCCGAAGAGCCCACCCGTTTTCTCTCCACCGTGCAGATCGGGATCACGCTGGTCGGCATCCTCGCGGGCGCCTTCGGCGGCGCCACCTTGTCGGAGGCCCTCGCGGCCAAGATCGCCGAAGTGTCCTGGCTGGCCCCCTACAGTCGCGCCCTCGCCATCGCCGTGGTGGTCGGCACCATCACCTACTTTTCGCTCATCATCGGCGAACTGGTGCCGAAACGCATCGCCCTCAACAACCCGGAGCGCAAGGCCATGATCCTCGCCGGTCCGATGCTCACGCTCTCCAAACTCGCGTCGCCTTTTGTGCTGCTGCTGACCACCTCGACCAACGCCGTGCTCCGCCTGCTCGGTCAGAGCAAGGAACCGGAAGCTCCCCCGTCGGAGGAGGAGGTGACCGCCATGGTGGAGCAGGGCACCCACGCCGGGGTGTTTCACAAGGCCGAGCGGGCGATGGTGGAGGGCGTGCTGCGGCTGGACGAGCAGCCGGTCACCGAGTTGATGACGCGACGCACCAAGATCGTCTTCCTCAACATCGCCGACAGCGACGAAGTCAACTGGCGCAAGATCGTCTCGAGCGCCCATACCAATTTCCCGGTCTATGAAGGCACCCGTGACCAGGTCGTCGGCATGGTGGCGGTCAAAGCCCTGTGGGCCAACGTTGCGATCGGATTGAAGAACAACCTGCGGGACCACCTGACCGCGCCGCTCTTTGTGCCGGAAACCGTCACCGCGGTCCAGGTGCTCGAGACCTTCCAGCGCACGGGCAAACAGCTGGCCTTGGTCACGGATGAATTTGGCACGGTGCAAGGTCTGGTGACCCTTTTCGATGTCATGCAGGCCATCGTGGGCGCCCTGCCTCAGCCCGGCGACCGCCGCCGACCGGCGGCGGTCCAGCGCGAGGACGGCTCGTGGCTGGTGGAAGGATCGCTCGGGATCGCGGAATTCAAACGGAAGTTCTCGTTCGGACACCTGCCTGGTGAAGACGAGGACCGGTTTCAGTCGCTCGGTGGTTTTGTCGTCGATCGGCTGGGACACATTCCCAACGCCGGCGAGGTCTTCCACTGGCACGGCTGGCGGTTTGAAGTGATCGACATGGACCGTCACCGGGTCGACAAGGTGCTGCTCGTCCAGTCCCCCACCCAGCCCGCCGCCTGAGTGCGCGGGCAGAGCCCGCGTCCGTCTCACGCGGGAAACCACGCTGACCGCCACGGAGTTGCCAATTCCGGGAGCTCCAACGTTGACCGGCCGAGGGGTTGTGGATTACGTCATCGGGTCCTCCGTCGACATCGCCGAGCCATGGTTTCCCACGCCCCCTCCACCGTTACCATTCAGTTGAACCACGAAGGGACACGAATGGACACGAATGAAGCCACGGACGGAACGCGATCGCGCACACGTTCTCTGCTGGGTGTGACAGAAATCGTGCGGTCCTCCCAAACCAACGCCGTCCGAATTCGTGTTCGTTCGTGTCCATTCGTGGTTTTCTCTCTGCCTGGACCGGACTTGGTCCCGCCTCTCGACCCCCGTCATGCCTGAATCAACGTGGACACCCTGGCTCCGGCCCCAACCCCTCCTGGTCGCGGCCATCGTCGTCGGCGCAGGTCACTGGGGGACCGCGGCGCCGGCACCCGGAGCGGTCGAACGATTTCGTGACCAGGTGCGCCCGGTCCTGGAAAAATACTGCTACGATTGCCACGGCGACGGCATGCGAAAGGGTAATGTTTCATTCGATACTTTTGCCACCGACGCCGACCTCGTCGGGCAGGCGCCGCTGTGGTTGGCCGCCCTCAAGAATGTCCGGGCCGGAGTCATGCCCCCCGACGACGGTCCCCGCCCCACCGCCGAGGAGATCGCCCGGGTGTCACACTGGATCAAGTACGATGCCTTCGGCATCGACCCCGCCCACCCGGACCCAGGGCGGGTCGCGCTTCGCCGGCTGAACCGCGTGGAGTACCGGAACACCATCCGCGACTTGATGGGCATCGACTTCAACAGTGAGGCCGAGTTTCCCGCCGACGACACGGGTCATGGATTCGACAACAACGGCGACGTCCTGACGATTTCCCCGCTCCACCTCGAAAAGTACCTCCAGGCGGCGGAGGCAGTCGTCAGTGCGGCGGTGCCGACCGTGTCCCGGATCATGCCGGTGCTGACGCTGGGACACGGCGATTTTCGCAATGCCCAGGGTGGAAAACCCGAGGCGGCGCTCAACCTCTCCCGACCCGCGAGCCTCCGCGCGTCGCTGAAGGTTCCGGCGGCGAGCACCTACACCTTCGCCCTCGAACTGGAGGTGCGCGGCTCCTTTGATTTCAACGCGAGTGAAGCCTGGGTGAGGGTCGGCATAGATGGTGAGGAGCGCTTCCGCGAGAAGCTGGTCTGGGCACCGGGGCGGAAGGTGCCGTTCGCCGTGACCGGACCGTGGACCGCAGGCAGTCATGAGGTGACGATCGACGTCGAACCGATCAATCCACCGCCGCCCGGTAGTCCGCCACCCCTCGGTCCGGAGGGGGGCGAGACCCGGGTGACCGTGCGAGTGAGTTCCCTCGAACTGAAGGGTCCGGTCGACCCTGCCCAATGGGTGAAGCCGCCCCGCTATGAGCGTTTCTTTCCGGAAGGCGCACCTCCCGAAGGGGCGGCCGCGCGCCTCGCCTATGCCGAACGCGTGCTCCGCCGGTTCACCACCCGGGCGTTCCGGCGCCCGGCGGACGACGCCAAAGTGGCTCAACTCGTGGAGTTCGCGCGCCAGGCCTGGAGTCACCCGGGCACGACCGTGGAAGCCGGCCTGGCCCGCGCTTTCATGGCCGTGCTTGCGTCCCCGCGCTTTCTCTTCCGCCTTGAGGCTCCCCTCGCGGCCGATGCCAACGAGCGTTTTCCCCGGGTGGACGAGTACGCCCTGGCATCGCGGCTCTCCTATTTCCTCTGGTCCTCTCAGCCTGACGACGCCCTGCTCGCGCTCGCCGAGCGCGGCGAACTGCGCCGTCAACTGCCGGCGCAAATCGAACGCATGCTGGCGGATTCAAAGGCGGAAGCCCTGACACGGAATTTCGTCGGCCAGTGGCTGCAGGCCCGTGACGTGGAATCCGTGCCGATCAACCTCCGCGCCGCCCTTGGCATTCCCCGGGGACAAGGCGGCCGGGTCGAGTTTTCTGTGGAGTTGCGTCAGGCCATGCGCCGGGAATCCGAACTCTGCTTCGAGGACATCGTGCGCCAGAATCGCAGCGTGCTGGAGTTGATCGAGAGCGACAGCACCTTTCTCAACCAGGCACTGGCCCAGCACTACGGCATCCCGGACGTGACCGGTCCCCAGTTCCGCAAAGTGCAGCTCCCGGAAGGCAGCCCGCGCGGTGGCATTCTAACGCAGGGCACCTTCCTCGCGGTCACCTCCAATCCCACGCGCACCTCGCCGGTGAAGCGCGGGCTGTTCATTCTCGAGAACATCCTCGGCCTGCCGCCCCCTCCGCCTCCCGCCAACGTCCCCGACCTGGAGGAAGCAAAGAAGGAGTTCAAGGGGCGCGAGCCCACCCTGCGCGAGATGCTGGCCCTGCACCGGGAGAATGCGCTCTGCAGTTCCTGTCATTCCCGGATGGATCCGCTGGGGCTGGCGCTGGAACGCTTCAATGTCGTTGGAAGCTGGCGCGACACCGAAGCCGGCCAGCCGATTCAGTCGGCGGGCCAGTTGATCACAGGGGAAACCTTCGATGATGTGCGGGGTCTCAAGCGCATCCTCGTGACCGACCGTCGACTCGACTACTACCGTTGCCTCACAGAAAAGCTGATGACCTACGCACTCGGTCGCGGCATCGAGGCGCACGACCTGCACGGTCTGGACGAGATCGTCGAGGCCCTCGAGGTCAATCAGGGCCGTTTCTCCGTTTTGCTCACCGGCGTTGTCCAATCCGCGCCTTTCCAACGTCAGCGGGCGACCCACGTCCCCCTGCAGACCGCCTTGGCCCCGTCACATTCCGTCCCGTCCCCCACGCCATGAACTCCCGCGCCGTCCTCCCGTCGTCCGTCGCCGCCAGCCAGCGTCAACTCTCCCTCGACCGCCGCCAATTTCTCCGCGGCATCGGCGCCTGTGTCGCCCTGCCCCTCCTTGAATCCGCATTTCCACGACCCCTGAGGGCGGCGGCGGCGAGCCCGCTGGGTGCCGCGAACGGTTCCGCGCCGCTGCGCATGGCGTATGTCTACTTCCCCAACGGTGCGCACCAGGCCAATTGGTGGCCCGCCGGCGCCGGTTCGGCCTTTGAGCTGGGCCCCACGCTGCAGGCCCTCGCCCCGGTGAAGTCATCGCTCCAGGTCCTCGGCGGCCTCAACCACGAGAATGCCAAGCCGGGCAATGACGGCGCCGGCGACCACGCCCGCGCCAATGCCACCTTTCTCACCGGCGCCCGGGCGCGCAAGACGGCCAGCACCGACATTTCCGTGGGTGTTTCGATCGACCAGGTGGTGGCGCAGCAGGTGGGACACCTGACGCGGTTTCCCTCGCTGGAGTTGTCGTGTGACAGCGTGCGCAAGTCCGGCAACTGTGACTCCGGCTACTCGTGCGCCTACCAGTACAATCTGTCGTGGCAGGCCCCCGGCACTCCCGTCGCCCCGGAGCCCAATCCCCGTCTCGTCTTCGAGCGTCTCTTCGGCACCGGCCCGGCGGCGGATCGGCAGCGTAACTACGAACAACGTCAGGCGACGCAGCGATCCCTGCTCGATCTGGTCCAGTCCGACGCGCGTGCGCTCGGCGGCAAGCTCGATCAGGCGGACCGGCACAAGCTCGATGAGTACCTCACCGGAGTGCGCGATATTGAACTGCGCATCGAGCGGGCGGAAAAACTGGGGGCCCTGCCCGAAGTCAAGTCCGACGCTCCCGTGGGCATCCCGCCCGATTTCGGCGAACACATGGACATCATGTACGAGCTCCTCGCGATGTCCTTCGAAACCGACTCCACCCGCATCGCCACACTCCTGCTCGCGGGCGACGGGAACAACCGCGCCTACCCCCAGATTGGCATTCCGGAGGGACACCACTACTGCTCCCACCACCGCAACGACGCCGACCTGATGGGCAAGATCGCCACGATCGACCGCTACTACGTCGACCACTTTGCGAAGTTCCTCCTGCGGCTCGAACGCACCAAAGATCGCAACGGACAATCCCTCCTGCACAACTCGATGATTGTCTATGGATGCGGCAACTCGGATGGAAACCGTCACACCCACGACAACCTTCCGATCCTGCTGGCCGGCGGTGGAGGCGGAACGCTGCAAACCGGTCGGTACCTGCAATCTGGCGGCGTGCCGGCGACCAACCTTTTCCTCAGTCTCGCCGACCGTCTAGGCGCCAAGGGCCTGGAGCGATTCGGCGATTCGTCGGGGCGCCTCGCGATCTAGACCGGAAACATCCAACCGAACCACGAATTGACACGAATCGACACGAATGAGATCAGGCATCGAGAGCGGCGGCGGATCGGTTCACCTAAAGGTGGATTCAATTCAGGTTCTCGACTCCTCCTGTCGCCCTCTGGATTCGTGTTCATTCGTGTCAATTCGTGGTCACTCGTCTGAATAACTGCGGCTCAATGAGGTCAGGATCCGCATCCGTGGCCGTCGGCGACGATTCAACTCCACCGAGCAGCCTCGCGGCGGTTTCGAATCCCGGCACGCGGCGCGCGTTCCTGCGGGGGGCAGGGCTGGCTTTGCTGGGGACCGTCTTGTCGCCGCTCTTGGCCCAGTCCCGCAACGCCCGCGCCAAACCCAAACCGCGCTTCACCGTCCCGGTGCGCGCCCGGGTGAAAAATGTGAAGGTGCGCAAGGGTCGCTGGACAACTCTCATCGTGCATCACAGCGGCATCCGCTCCGGCAACGCCATGACTTACGATCGCGAACACCGGCGGCGGGGCATGGAGAATGGACTGGCCTATCATTTTGTCATCGGCAACGGCGTCGATTCCGGCGACGGCGAAATCGAGGTCGGCTCGCGTTGGATGCGTCAGATCAAAGGTGGCCACGTGCGCTCCGACCAGATCAACGAGGTGGCCATCGGCATCTGCCTGGTCGGAAACTTCGACCAAGTCCGTCCGACGCCAAACCAGGTGGCCGCCCTCAAGGAGCTCGTGACCTACCTGCGCAACGAGGTGGTGGGAAGCCGCATCAAGTTCCAGGCCCACCGCGAGGCACATCCAGGTCACACCGCCTGTCCCGGTCGCCATTTCCCGCTGAAGGAAATGCACCGGCTTTTTGGTTGAACCCCTGGATCCGCCGTTGAGCCGATTCGAGCCAGGGTTCCATCGCGGCATGCGGAGGGGCCTACCGTGCCACTGCAATGCCAACTAGTGGTGAATCGACCGCGCGTCGGGGCACCCCCAACGGTCTGCTGGCGGGCGGGGCGGTTGACTTGTCTGCTTCGGTATCGAACCGAGCCGAGTATTTGGTTGCCGTCGCTACCAGCCCCACGAAAATCCGAAAACCGGTTGCCTGTTTCCGGTCAGCGTCACGCGCACCTCAACCCCGCCCTCCCATGATTCGCGTCAGCGTTCTCTACCCCCGCAAGGAAGGAGCCCGGTTTGACTGGGCGTACTACCTCAATTCCCACATTCCCATGGTTGGTCGTAAGTTTGGCACCGCCGCCCAAGCTACGACCATCGAGCAGGGGCTCGGCGGTGGAGGGCCCGGCCAGCCGGCTCCCTTTGTCGCCATCGTGCACTTCACGTTTGAATCAGTGCCAGCCTTTCAAGCTGCATTTGGTCCCCATGCGGCAGAGATCATGGCGGACATCCCCAACTACACCTCGATCGAACCGCTGGTTCAAATCAGCGAGATTAAAGTGGAGAGGTGATGCCGCACTCCAAGCCGGGTGCGAGGAGGTGCGTCCCATGCTGGAGAAGCTCACATCGCGGGACCTGGATGTCGCCGCTTTGGAGGCGCTGTATCAGCACCTTGGACCTCAAGCGGGCTTTGCTGCAGAGGCCATCTCGGCGCTGCGGCAGCTCGATGCGCAGGTGATCTGGCGGGCCGCCTGGCTCTTGCGGCGGCACGCGCGTGAGCACCGATTCACGCCCGACCAGTTGATCGTCCTGGGTGAGGAGGCCCAACGGATTGAGCCGTGGCTGGCGCGGTTGAATCTGTGTCAGCTGTTTGCCCGAACTGGTTGTCCACTGGAGGCGAAGGATGCGATCGCGCCCTTTCTGCAGGAATGTGCCAGGGATCGTCGCGCCTTGGTTCGGGCATGGGCCCTTTCGGCGCTTTTCACCCTCAGAGAGGATCCCGAGCTCGGCGCCGCGATTGTGCGACAGCTTGCAGCCGCCCGTCGCGATCCCGCGAAGTCGGTGCAAGCCCGACTGCGGCAACTTGCCATTCCCTCGCTTCCGGTTCGCTGATCCCGTCTGCTGCGGAGTAGCTAGAAGCCCAGCGCCTCCGCCTTTGCCTTCACCAGCGCCTCGTCCATCGGTCGGGACGAGAGGGCGGCGAGGAGTTCTCTCACCGCCGGGGTTCGGTCGTTCGCGCCCCGGCCGAGGTCGTCGAACACCGCACTTTGCAGGACATCGCTGAGCAGCGGCCGCTTTTCCGGATCGGGATGGAGCATGGCATTGAGCAGGCGATCCAGCGCCGTCACCCCCTGCACCGCCGAGACCTTGTCGTAGTTCTCAGCAAGCGTGGTGATGAACTCGCGCTCGCCCTGGGCTGAATTGCCATAGGACTTAAGTAGATTGCCCATTTTCGTATCCGACGTTCCACCACTCGCGACTTTCGAGATGTCGAAGGGGTGTGCCTTGTTGAACAGCTGGTGGGCCATGATGCCGATGGCCCAGGTGTCCGCTTTGCCGGTGATGTTGCCGGACTTGTTCTCGTGGTTGAGGAAATTCTCCGGCGGCAGGTAGTCGAGGGTGCCGGTGAACTCGGTCTGCGGCACCGAGAGCCCGGTCTTGGTCAGGCCAAAGTCGGCCACCATGACCGTGCCGTCTCCCTGCACAAACAGGTTGCCCGGCTTGAAGTCCCCCTGTCGCATGCCCTTCTGCTCCTGCAGGTAGGCCATGCCCTTGATCGCATCCTGGAGGATGAGCAAGTTCACGAGAGTTCGGGCCTGGGGTGAAACCAGACCCTTCGCCACCGCCTGGTCCAACGCGCCTTTCTCCTCACGTTTGCCAATGACGTGATCGATGTCGCCGTGCTTGGCCAGCTTGAGGATGGCCACGGGTTGCCCGAACGGCGTCCGGGTGACCCCGAGGATCTGCAGGATATTGGGGTGTCCCTCACCGCTCTCCCCCATCAGGCCCAGGTGCGCCCGCAGTTCCGCCGTGATCTCCTGCAGGGACGCTTCATCGATGTTCTCCTCGTAGTCCGCTCCGAACCCCTTGCTCTTCACCACGACCATATCGCCCTGCTTGTTTTCATAGAGGAACGCGATTCCTCCGCCACCCTTGCCAAGGACCTTGACCTGCTCATAGGTCGAGCCGTCGAAAGTCAGGGTCGGTTTGTCACCCGTACTCAGGTGATTGGGCAGCTGACAGGCCGCCGTATTGTAAACCCGGTTGAGAAAGTCCTTGTCCGGGGTGGCCATCAAGTCGCCCCCTCCCACTCGGTCCGGCATCTTCGGATACACGTCCTTGAGGAGCTCCCAGACCTCCTGCTTGAAGTCGGCCCCGTTCCCGATGGCAAAGGCATTCTGCGTGGCCTGCGACTCCGCCGCGTAGAGCTTGCCCAGGACCCGACCCAGGTCGTCCGCCAGTTGTCCGACTTCCTTGCTCAGCGCCTTGAATTCCGGGGACTTGCGCCCGAGGCCATTCATCTTCTCCAGACGAACCCCCACCTGCTTGGCCAGGTCCTTGAGCGCCTCCTTCGAGACCACGTGATCCAGTCCGTCCTTCACATCCTGAAGTGACGGTTCCTTGAGGAGGGTGGCCGGGTCCGAGGGCTTCTTGAGGGTCTGCGGTCGCAGGAACACGCCGTCACCGGGCCCGCTCAGCTGGTGCTCCAGCTTGATCGTATCGAGTCCACCCTTCACCTGCGTCTCGACGTGACGCAGCGGCATGCCCTTCTCCACCTGCATCATGACCACGCTGTGCTTCATCTTGGTCAGTTGCACGTCCAGATTCTCATGGGCCAGTTCGTACTTCGCCTCGCTCGCCGAGTCGGCTTCCTTCGTCTCCGTCGGCTTCAGGGTGCCGGGATCAAACCCCTTGATCTCCTGATTCAGGGACAGCTGCTTCAGTCCGTGGATCTCCTTGCTGAGTTCCTGCTCGAGCTGCTTCACCTCCTGCTCCGCCGCCTGAACCTTGGCGCCGAGCTGCTGGCGGTCCTGGGCCAGCACCGCCTCGCGCAGCTGCTTGATCGGAGCCTGCAAGGGACCCGTCGCCACTGCAACCTGGCGGGTCTGCAGCGGGCGGACTGGCTCAAGCTCCTTGTGGCCGATCGACTTCAACGCCGAGACAACGCGCCCGATGAAACGCATGAAGCCCGAACCCTTGCTGGATCCATCGACCGCCGGTGATGCGGATCGATCGACAGACACCTTGCCGATATCGAATGCCATGGGGGTAGAGAAATGAATGGATACAGAGCGAAGGTGACTCAGGCGCGAAGGCTGGATCCCACGAAGCCGGTTTCCGACGGCGACTCCGCTGCCGCCGCGGCCTGGCTGATCTCGGACCAGCGTCGCTTCCAGGTCTCGGCCTGCTGGGTGAAGGACTCAAGAACCCGCAGCGCCAGCTCCACCTCGAGGTTCTCGACTGGAAGCAGCCGGAACAGGTAGACCTCATCGGTCCTCGGATGGAGACCGAACGCGGCCCCTCCGGTTTCAAGTCCAAAGAGGTGGGCCGACATCAGCGTGCGCAGCACCCGCTCCCGCTCGCCGTGAGGCAACACGCCGATCACCGCGTGATAGGCGAGGTTTCCGGCGCCGTCGTCCTCCAGGTCGATGGGCAGTTGGCGGTCAAAGACCAGCCGGCAGACGCCGTCGGTCAACGAAAGGCCGGTGAGGTTGAGGCGACTGCCCAGTTCCTGGACCAGATCGGGGGCGTTCATGCGTGAGGAAGGGGGATGCAGTCGTGCTCAGACATTGGCGCGCTGGATGATCGAATTCTGACTGCTGATGAAGTCCTGCATGAGTTTGAGGACCATGTCGCGCAGGCTCAGGGCGATTTCCTTGATGTCGTCGGCAATCGCGGTCTGCGCCTCGATCAGCTTGACCGCCGCGTCCAGGCGCTGCTTCGCGACATTGGCCAGGTCGGAGTAGTACTGTGCTTCGGAGCTGTCGAACTTGTCCGAGGTCGAATTCACCCCGACGCTGCCCGTGATGAGTGAGGACGCGGCCGATCCGAGGGTCGCGCCCAGTTGTCCCGCTCCACCGATCGCAAATCCGCCGGCGATGATGGCGCTGGCGATGCCGGCGCAGATCTGACCGATCGCCTCCTTCTTGTCGGCGGCAATCTGCTCATCGCGGCTGGCCCGGGCCTCGACCGCTGCGGTCTTCATCTGCTCGGCCGCCGAGTACATGGTGCTGTAGCTGGCGTTAATCGCCGCCATCTTGGCCTTGGTGGCCGATTCGCGCAGGTCCTGAGCGACCTTGACCAGCTCCTTGAGGAAGTCGCTGAAGTTGGGATACGTGGAGTTTTCGATCAAGGCACGGATGCTCACCTCCACCAGCTCCGCCTGCTGTGCAAACTGGCTGGCCATCTGCGCGATCTCCCCGGGATTATCCGGCTGGCCGGAATCCTGGGAAGCAAGAATCATGTCGGCGAAGGCGGCACTGCCCTCCGACAGCTCATGCATCGCCTGTCCGAGGGCGAAGACCGGCATGGGCGTGCCGGAGAGGGCCTCGAGTTGCTGTACAAACTCGTTCAGTGGGATGTCCTCCGGACCCACCGTGGGATTGTCGAGCTGGATGCGGATCTCGCCGCCAGGTCCCTCGATCTGACCGGTGGGGGCGATGATCTTCAGATTGATCTCCTGCAGGCGGCTCTGCAGGGACGTCGGCGCGGAAACGTCCCCCGTTTCGAGCGGAGGCGTGGAGGCCGAGCGCGGAGTGAGTCCGTTCAGTGGGTACATGGAAGGGTGTCTGGGCTGGATTTCCGGAGCAGTTCAGTACGTCGTCGACTGGATCACGTTCGTCATGGAGTTGGCGCTTTCGTCGATCGCGCCAAAGATCACCGCCATCGTCTGCTGGAAGTCATCGACCAGCTTCTCAAGCTCGGACTGCAGCTGCTCGATCATGGCACGCAATTTGGCGATCGCCGCCTCAAGGGCGGCCGCGGCGGCCTCCGCCAGATCGGCCTCCTCAAGGAGCGCACTCGCCTCTCCCTTGATATCGGCGATCTCGTGGTTGATCACGCCGCCGGCCACCTGGTTGGTGCCCTGCCCGATGATCTGGATCACCGCCATCTGCGCCCCCAGGCGGGTGAGCGGAGCCATCGCCTCCTTGAACGCGTACATGGCGTAACGCGGGATCGCCTGAGAGGTGGCCTGGGCGGTCTTGGTCATCGACTCCTTCATTCCGGTTGCCACCAACTTGGCCGCCGCCGCCTTGGTGATCTCCTTTGCCGCGAGGCCACCGGCGGCCTTGCCCGCCTGTCCCAGAGCCACGACAATCCCCCCCACCAGCCCGATCATCGAGCCGGCGAGCGCGATGTAGCCGAGGATTTCCACCGCCTGGTTCATCTTGGTGCGGTCCGCCTCGCTCAGGAATCCTTCCTTGCCGGCGGCGCGCATGGTGGCGTCAATCGCCAGGGTCACCTGCACCGCGGCCGCGCCGATCAGCGCCACTCCCGCCACGATCAAGGCACCCGCTCCCACCGGATTGGTCAGGATCTGGGCGGCGGCGGAGATCAGCGTGACCACCGCCGAAACGATGCTCACAACCGCCTGGATCCAGTTGCTCACCGCCTCGAAGATATTGCCCTTCTTTTCGGCCTCCTTGTTCTTCTCCGCCGCCTCGGCCGCCTTGGCCATCTGCTCCTCAAAGCGCTCAAGCTGGCGCTGGTTCTCCTTCTGCAGCTCATCCATCCGCTGCTTGATCTCGGTCTTCGAGACCTGGGCCATGAGCTGGTTCAACGCATCCTGGAGCAGGCCGATGCGCAGGGTGATGTCGTTGACGTTGCTGTTGAAACTCGGTTTCTCCAGTTCCACCAGGCCATCAGCCTGCGATGTGGACGGGGAGCCGTCGGGCCCGACCGTCGCCAGCATCTTGAAACTGGCCTGCAGCGCCTGGATGGCGTTCTGCTTGATGTCGGCCACTTCGCCCAGCATCGTGCCGGGGTCGAAGAGCGTGTTGGCAATCGTCGGGGTTTGGGTGATGCCGGGAGGATTCATGAGGCGGTGGATTTGGAGGATTCCTTGCGGGCGTTCTGAACCAGTTCGAGCAGGCCCTTGGCCTGCAGGTGGAGGGTGGCGTGCTCAGGCTTCCCATCGGAATTAAACACCGCGGCCCGCAGGCCCGACTCCGCCTCGGCCGCTTTGCCCAGCGCGACAAAACACTTCGCCGCCTGGAACGGGGGATACGGATCCTCGATGTCCATCACGCCCAGGTAGCCGTAGGCCTGGAGGGCGCCGTTGTAGTCCTTCAGGGCCTCGCGCGCAGCGCCCAGCCCCTTCCAGTACTTGCGTTCAAAGTGATTGAGCATGGCCAGCAGGCGGAACACACCCTCGGCCTCCTTGTATTTGCCCGCATTATACTGATTGTAGGCGACCATGTAGATCACCTCCATGCTCTCGGGGGTGAGCTGGGTGAAATCCCGGAAGGTCCGGCCGTTGGCCCCGAACTTCTCCAGGACCTCCTTCCATTCCGCCTCGGTGTGAAACGGCAGGGCGTCGTAGATCGGGTTCTCGGTCGGGGGGGCGTCGGCAGTGGCGTTGTCGGTGGACATGGATCGTATCGGGTTGAGGGTGGAAATCAGAGATTGCGCAGCTGGGCCTTGAGCAGGGTGTCAAACTTCTCCTGCAGCTTGGCCATGACCTCGAAGGCGTTGTTGAAGCGGTTGAGCACGTTCTGATAGTCGAGCGTCGCCTGCTGTGCCTCGGCGGAGCGACGGTCGATGTAGTTCTTGAGGTTGGTCCGGTTGCCCTGCCACTCGGTCGCGGTGTGGAGTGCATCCTGGCCCGTCGTATCGAAAATCGAATTCCCGGAGGTGGACGCCATGGCGCTAAACATGTTCATCTCGAGCGTCTCGGACGAGGTCTGTCCGGTCGGCACCCCGTCCTTGTCGGTGGCCTGGATCTTGCCCGACTGCGTCTCCAGTTTAGCGAGCACATCGTTGGCCTGCTTGAGGTCCTCCTGTATCTCCCGCACCACCGCCTCCTGATAGGCCAGCTTGGCCCGCAGGATCTTGATCCGCGCCTCGTTCCAATAGAGGAGGTACTCGAGGGCGGAAAGTCCGGCGGTGGTGCCGTTGGTGGAACGACGCGTCGACTCGAGGCTGGTGACGTAGATCTTGCTGTCCGTGCCCACGCCCACGAGGAAGCTGCGACCATCCGGCAGCGTGCCGCGGTAGGCCGAGACAATCCGCGCCTCTGGGAACTCGCTCTCGCGATCCTTGATGTTCATGACCACCGCGGGAACCTCCACGGTGGTGACCTGCGTGCCCTGAAGCCCGTCGGATATCATCGGTGGACTGCCCAGCGGCGCCGGAAACCGGACCGCCACCGTCCCCACATCCGCAGGCGCGACATAGACCCCGGGAACGAGAAGGCTCATGACAGCCTCCTCCGGTACCAGTTGCAGGCGCACGGTCGACGAGGTGGCCGGACCAGACAGACCCGCTTCGCCGGTGGACGCCTTGATGACGCTGGAATTGGTCGCCTGCGAGTCGAGCAGGTACGTCCGCACCTCGGGATCGCCCGTCAGGGCGTTGGTGCCATGGACCTGCGAGATGCGATCGTAAGTGAATCCATCGACAGTGATCGGCTGGATAGCCGACGCCACCTGCACCGGACGCGCGGGGTTGTTGCCCAGCTTGTCACCTTCCGCAAAAACCTCGTCAATGAGGGTTGAATACAGGGAGAAAATCGTCTGTCCGAAGGTATTGAGCAGCTGCGGACGCCTGTCCGTGGCTCCCACCATGGTGTCGAACACCCCGAACCCGGTCGAATCGGGCTTGTTCCGGTTCAGATAAACCTGGAAATCAGTAGGGAAGTAGGGAGATACACTTGAGACGAGTACATCCGGTGCCGAGTAGGTCGCGTTGAAACTGGGCGCCGTGCCACTGAAGGTGATCGAACGGCGCAGCAGGAGCGCGAGGACCTCATCGAGAAACTCCCGCTTCAGCCCTTCGCGGTCGTAGGGATAGTCAGTCGTCGTCTGCCCTGCAGGCAGCGTGCCGATCAGGATGTTCTCAAAGGCCGCGATGCGTTCGTCGAGTTTGGCAATGGTGTCGTCGAGCTCGTCGTCCCCGCCGGTCCGAAACGCCGACAGTTCGGTGGCGATATTGTTGGTGTTGCCCAGGTACCGGTCTAGCAGGGCGGTGCTTTTGAAGGTGACGGCCATGGTGAATCCTTAGATGCGGGAGCGGCTGGCGAGGGCGCGCGGTGCGGTGGCGGAGAGAGGAGACGAAAGGGTCGGCGCAGGCCCGGAGCGAGGTGGCTGCTGGGGAAGCAGCAGGTGATCGTACGCCTCTTTCTGCAGGTCGAGCAGTCGGGCATTGACCCGACGGCGCCCTTCGGGACCCGGTTCGGACCGAAGCGCTTCCTCTCCGCAACCCGGCGCCAACGTGTGCGCGCGGGAAAAGCGTTCATAGGCCTGCTCGGCTTCGCGCCCTCGTGACAGGGTCGCATCGATCAATTCGAGTATCCGCTCCACACGGGCGTGGTAGCGGGCGAGCGGCAGCGGCATGGGATTTGAAGACATGGCAACAGGAGGGACAACGCGTACGGCCTAAATCATCATGCCGCTGGTCAGGATACGTGAGCTGAGTTTCGTTTCCGCCTGGGGCGTCTTCTCCGGATCACCGCCCCAGGTGACCCCGAGTTCGCGCTCAAGGGACTCCACCTTGGTCTTGAAGGCATCGCGCTGCTCATCGGACAGATCGTTGGTTGAAAAGACCTGCCGGAGCTGCTCGTCCTGACCGACGAGGACCAGGAAACGCTCCACCACCTGGCGGACTTCGGTCTGGAGTTGTCGCGACTGGTGCAGCTGCTGCTCGTAGTTGGACCGGTGAGCATCCAGCCGGCGTCCGTATTCACGGGAGAAACCACCGGTGGCGCCGGACGTGGGATCGGGGCCCGTGAAGGGATCCGGGCCCGTGGCGGAAAACCGATTGCCCGGAATCAGTGGGCGTCCGTCCGGAGCACGGGAGGTCGGGTTCGTGACCGGTTCGGCATCCGAAACCGGCGCCCCTTCGTCACCTTCCGGTCTCTGATTCGGCCAGAGCGCGGGCGGAACGATCTCGATCTTGGGCATCTGCGGATTGAGCGGCGGCAACCCGGGACCCGAGGGTGGCAATCCCTGGCGGGAATCGCCGGGCGTCGAGGCAGGCGGACCGTCGTCGTTCGATGGAAGTTCGCCCGGCGGTTCGGCCTTTTCCTCGTTTCGCGGTACGGGGGTGGTCCCCTCCGTTGATCCACCGTTCACAGGAACAACGACGTTCGGTCCGGACGACGGATCCAAGGCGGGTTCCAAGGGTCCACGCGAACCGACCGGCGGCAACGGCACCGACCCCTTGGAGGCGGGCGGCGGAGGCAAATTTGCGGGCAGACCAGGCGGCAACGAGCCAGGTGGATCCGTCGGAAGGGACGGGCCCGTCGGCGGAGTAGCCAGCGTTGCCTCGCTCAATTCCGACGAAGGATCGAAGTCGGGGGGCCGGACCGCGGTCGGTGACTGGCCGCGCCGCGTCGGCGCGACGTCCTTCCCGGTCTCACGCTCATTTGGCGCCGGCGAAGACTCACCGCGCCGCGTGCCCGGTTCGGCCGTCGAGGGGTTGCTCAAGCCAGACTCCTGGAGATCCGTGGGCTCGGTCGCATCCAGCGGCACGGGCAGCGGATTTCCCTCGGCGTCAACGGCGGTCGGCTGGAGCGGCGCTTCACTCGTCGGCCCGCCTTCTTTGGTAACGGGCACGTCACCGAAACCCAGAGGGGGCGCGAGGTTGCCCGGTGCTCCGGGCGGCGGCTCCACAAACCGCAGATTGGCGGCGCCCCCGGAGAATCCCGACAGCAGGCGTTCGGCGCGGCGAAGGGACTGGGCGAGAGCGAGCGAGCCCGGATCGGGTGGCGGGGTGGAGGGTGGTGGTGGAGTAGACAGCGGCGGCGCGTAACCGGACTTCCGTGACGGAACCGGTTGAGACCCGAGTGCTGTCGGGTCGTTCGATGAGCCCGTCGTGGGAGCCGGACCGCGCGGCTCGGGCTCGGTGGGTTCGGGTGCGCCGATCTGCTCCAATACGCTGAGTGCCGCGGCCACGGGGCCCCGCGAGCCCTGCCGATCCGACGCACTCTCCGTGCGCAGAGTTGCCAGGGCCTTGGCGAGGTCAGCCTGGATCACCAGCAGCTGATCCCGCTCCTCGGCCGTGAGCTGACGGCGGTCGGCCTGACGCTTGTCAGCCTCGGCCAGAATTTTTTCGATGAACTGGTTCAGCTTCAGCAGCGACTGCAACGCCGACGCCGTGTTGGAGATCGCCGCGTCAAACTGCAGCTGAACCCCGCCCACTGCGGACTCGAGGGTCGCCACGAGCTCACGCAGCTCCTCGTTACTGTAGGCCCCATCCCCGTCTTTGTCATAACTCGTCGGGTCGATGCCGTAAGCGGTGAGAAAGGCGACCAGCTCCGGCGGCAGGGTCGTCGTCGTGACGTCCACCTCGACTTCGTTGGTCAGAGGGCTGGTCGCCACGACCTCACGGGCACCCCCTGTGTCGCCCAGGGCGGATCCGGCCAGCGTCCACGCCCGCGGATCCCCGCCCATTTCAAAGATGTATCCGTCATTCCGATTTTTGTCTGCCGCCAGCCCGCCTCCGGAGTGAAGCTCGACCGAGGGCGCGCTCCCGGGCTGGAGCGAATCGATGGTGATGCGCTGCTGTCCGCGGGTGACCAGCACGGAGGCCGGGGACCCCGGGTCCACCGAAACCTTGGTGCCATCGGGCAGGAGGAACGTGCTGTCCGTGTTGAACTGCCAGCCCTGCCCGCTCGGCGGAATCGTGTCGACCTTGCCGTCGCTGGAGATCAGCACGCCCTGCCCCGAGGCATCGGTGAGCGCAAAGGATCCACTGGTACCGTACACCGTCAGGTAGGTGGTCGGGGGAGTCGCCGTCGTCAGCTCATAGGTCGTGGCCGTCTCCCCGGCCGGACGGGTCAGGGAGCTGCCCTGGACGTCGTTGGCGGCGTCGATGATCGAATTGGCCGAGGCGATCACCTCCTGGGTGGCGGCGATTTGCGCCACGGGCAGCGGGTTGGTTGCCTGCAGGGTGTTGAGATGGGCCGTGGCCGTAGTCAGCGCCGTGGTCGCCTGCGACCTCGCACTCTCCAAGCTAGCGAGTCCCGCGGCGTCATCGCCGGTCTCGAGTTGCGAGAATGCCGTCAGCAGAAGATCTCCCGCGTCCTTGGTCTGGGTGGCCAGCGTGCGTTCCGTGGACGGGTTGCCCGAAGACGACGCCGCGGCCTCGGCCGAATTCCGGGCCTGGGTGGCCTGATTCCGGGCGTCGGCCAGCAGCGTGGCGAAGGCGGCATTCAACTGCGTCCGGATCGCCTCCGTGGTCTGGGTGCTGGCGCCGGTCCAGGGTGGCTGCACCAGCTTCAACGCCGCCGTCTCCTGGGTCGCCACCGCTTCGGCGGCGGCATCCAGGAGCTTGGAAAAGTCCTCGGGGGCGGTGCGAATGGCCGACAACAGACCGGTGACCGCCGAGTGGGCGCTGCCGATGGTCAGTTCGCGCTGGTTGTTGACCAGAATGGAAAACGAAAGCGCCCCATCGGTGGCTGCGGCGCGCGTGCTCTCGTTAATCGATAGTCCGACCATACTCGTCGGGTAACAGCCGGCCGGATGTCGTCAAACGGGAGCGGAAAAAAGCGCTCCCTTCTCACCGCTTCAGGTGAGAACCGGGGAATCTTCGGATACACCGTGGGGTGACGGCCCTCGCCTGCCCCGGGTCGTCACCCTGCGCTTCTCCGCCGTCCAGGAAAAGGTCGAGAGGTCCCCGCCGAACCACTCGATCCCATTCTCAAACCCGGTGCTCACCGCGGTGAGGTAACGCTGGTAGAAGGCGAGTATCCGCTCGCGGGTGAGCGCGTCCTGGGGACGCTTCCGTGTCGGTTCGACATGCCCCCGGATCCAGGTGACCCCCGCCCCGCTCGTCTGGATCAGGCGGAGCAGTCGCACCAGATCGGCAAACGGACTGTGCAGGCCTTCCCGGTCATCGGCGCGCTCGATCAGCACGATATAGAGGACTTCCGGGGACTCCGCGGGCACCCGGTAGACAAACCGCGTCCGCCCGAGCCGCACCTGCCAACCCACCACAGGGCCGCCCCACGGTCCGGCCGGCTGGTAGGGACGCACGGTCAGTTCCGGGTGGACCCGCTCCAGCCACTGCGTAAAGGCATCCGAGTGACCCATGGAGAAAGCGCGGCGTCGGCCAGCACCTACACGCTGATCATACCGGGGGACGGTCCCGCCTCCACCGGCACAGCAGGCGGGATTCCTCCCAACCGATCGTCGGCATCCAGGGGGCTCTCGACCAAGGCAGCATCAAATTGGGCCACGCGACTGAGGAAGGCATGCAGCTCCGCCTTGAGCCGATCGAGTCCCAGCCCTTCCGTCGCGAGGGTGACCGTATAGGTGATCTCCTGCCCCGCCCCGTCGGTGGAGAAAGCGCCCGGACCCACGATGTCGGTCCTCCGATTCCAGCGCAGCAGGTGCACCGACAACACCGGATGCGAAGCCTCCAGCACGCAGTCGACACCGCAGGACAAGGTCAGGCTTCCGGGTATGGACTCGGAAAACTCCACCCGATGGGTGCCATCAAAGAGAAACGCGCCGGGCAACTCGACTCCATCAGCCGAGCCCCGATCATGGAGCAGGGCGTTGAGCAGCGCGGTGGGTGACATGGCGGGATGAGCGGCGGCTAGGTCCATCGGGACGATACACTCACGCCGCCAACTTTTTCGGGACCCACTCACCCAAACGGGTGAGTGACTCGGGGGGTTTCCTCTGAATGGAGTGCGCATTTGCAGCCGCTAAGGGGGCGCCACCTCAAGATCGGGCACGGATAGTCGCAGCGATTCCGTTGGAGGTGGCCTCGATGAGGCCGCGACGGGACCGCCAGGTCCCGCCTCCGTCGACCGATTGCTGCACGCGACGCCATTCCCCGCGGGGTCGACGACCCCACCTCCAACGGATGCCGATCTTGGATCGTGGCCTAAGTTGTCGCGCAGATGCGGCCGCAGGATCCGTATCCATGCGTGGTTATCCCACCGCACCAATCCGGCCTAGGGGTTTTCTGATCACCAACTCGGGTGATTCCCACGTCTATGCTTTTGCCGCCGCCGAGGGCCGGCCGGCATCGTCCCGCCAACATGTCCTATTCAAACGTTTCATTCTCCAACCCCAACCCCGGGACCCACTCCGTCCTGGACACTGAGGGGAGCGGGAAGACCGAGGAAACCCAATCCACTCCGCCCACCGGACCTGCTTCGAGCACCGGCAAACCCCAGTCGCTCGACAATCGCACGCTCCTCGTCATGGGGCGCGCCCTCTCGTCCAAAAGCGAGTTGGCGGACTTTTCCCAGTCCTTCAAACCGTCGCTGTTCGCGCGGGCCAAGGAGTTCCTTGGTTTCGAAAGCGCCACCGCCAAGGTGCTGCGCTCGGCCAACGAAGTGAACCGTCAGCTCGCCAATCTGCAACTCGCCGCCACCGACACCGGCGACCCGGCCTATGCGCGAAGTGCGACCGAAAACTCGGGTTTGGTGCGCAACGTGGTCGACAGCGCCAAGGTCCTCTCGGCCTCCCTGAACCGCTGGCTGGAGAAGCACGACAAACCGGGCGCAAAGCCGGAGATCCGGGCGCAGGCGCGCGACTTCCGGGAGCAACTGACCTCGGTCAACAAACTGATCAACGACATCGCAAGCTCCAAGACCGAATCCGAGGTGAAGGACTCCCTCTTTGGCCAAGCTTTGCCGAACGGGTTTCCGCTCAGTGAGGCACCCCGGCTGAAGGAGCTAATGATCGAGCACGCCATTGGCCAGGCTGTCCGCGGCGCCAAGTCAACCGAGAGTTTTCTTCGCGCCAAGGAAATCGCCGCCGTCAACAGCACGATGGCGAATGAGCTTTCCTCCCACTTCGCCGACGCCTTCGCCACGGGCCGCGCCACCAACAAGGAACAGGCGCTGGTCGAACTTCAGGGCGACCCCGAGCTCCTGGGAAAATCGCCCGCCGACTTGCTCAAGGACGCGAATGTACGAACGAATCTCGGCCAGGAGTACAAGGCGGTGATGAGCTCACTGCTCGGCAACACCCTCGACGAGGTCAAACAGACCGCGCGTTCTCTGCCCAAGGAGGTGATGGATATCACCCATCAAATCAAACGCGGCCTCGATCAGGCTGTGCAGGAGGGCAAGATTTCCCAGGAGGAAGCGGACCGCGCCACCCGCCTGCTCGTGGTGAACAATACGTTCCTCCGCGGGATCTGTCCGGAATTCATGAAGGGATTCCATGAGTCAGACCCCACGCTCAACACCCACCTGATGAATCGCTTCAGCGCCCTTTCGTCCCTCGTGCAGAAGCAGGCCAACGATGTGCCGTTCGGAGGACGCAAGGACCCTCACCTCGCCTCCTACAACCACGACCTCGCCAACGAAAAGGCGAAAATCAACGCCTTCATCGACGAAGTCATGGCGCAGCTCTAGGCCCGCACACATCGAAAACCGCGATTGAAGCGCGGATCCAGCGACGGGACCGACCGGGACCTCCTCCGTGGCCCAAATTGTTCACGCGAAGCCAATCCCCGCGGGGTCGGCGACCCATAAGCGCTAACTTGTTTTGCGATGGTGCTCAGCTTGGAGGAAGCGCAGACGAGGAGATTCAGAGAGCTGGGAGCATATTTTACCCCAAGAGGAGATGACATTGGACAAGGATATGGAGGGTGTGATTGCCATGGTCACTTGGTGGAGCATGAAGGAAAACTCACGCCACCGGCTGCTCTTTCGCCGTGAGTTCGAAGCCCTGTGGGAAAAGTCGCGCGCGTGCGCGATAAGTTTGTCAGTGAGGAGGGCAATGAGCAGCTTGCCGTACAGCCAGGCGTGAGAGCTTTCTTCGTCGTGTTTGGGTAAATGGCCGAGCTGGGCGAGTTGCTTGAGGCGCTTGAAAAGCAGTTCGATCTGCCAGCGGAACCGATAGTAGTGAAGGACTTGAGTGGTGGAAAACTTGTCCGCAGGAAAAGTTGTGATTACCATGACGTACTCAGCGTAGCGCAGGGTGGCAGGATCGGGTGTTCGTTGATTGATGCTGGCTTTACGATAGAGCTTCTTGAGCGATCGCCGGGTTGAAGCGACGCTCTTGCGGACAGCGCACAGCCGCATCCGCAATGGTTGGGCATCGCCGCCGGAAGGCACCCATACAGTCCACTCACGGCTTTCGCCCGCCTTCTTGAGCGCACCCAGCCGAGAGAGGAGCGGGAATGGAGACCGATCGCCGTTCTGCAGCTTGACGCTGCCAGTGTTCAGACGAACGGAGTGTAAGAGCTCCACATGCCGCCGCAAAGTGAAGACCCGGCCCCCGACAGAACCCCTGTCGCCAATAACGTATTCACCAGCTTTTAGTGGGTAGCCTTTCAGAGACTCGCCTGTCCCGTTTCCTTCGGTGCCGCTAATCTGAAAGAAATCGCACTTTAACTGAGGCCACTGCAAACTATATGGATACGCCACTGGCTGCCTGTTTTCCCGGCTCCTTCACCAGGGTCGAATCAACCATCCGCAGCGGCACGGGCCCCGGTGATTTGGTCCGGGCCCCGCGCTCCTCCCAAAGCACCTGGCACATTGCCTGCAGCCATCCTTTGCTCTTTTCGGAGCTGTTTCTAACAACGCCACATCCGAAAGCCGTGTGATAACCCCGCTTGAGCGGCCCTCGTTGCGGTTTCGCGCAAAGAAAACCCACACCCCAAGTGCATCAGCAATACCTGCAATAACTTCTCCGGGCTCTTGGGTCCTGTCTGAGGCCTTTGGTTGCGTGGTGCTCCGTGGCGAGCGCCTCCCATCCAACTGGAAAGAATCCCTTCAAAATCTCCCAATCGTCCTCTGCCGCATTGGCTATTTTCATGCCGCATCACTATTCCGAGCATCACCTCGATGCAATAAAAGTGGCCCAAATTGTTCACGCGAAGCCAATCCCCGCGGGGTCGGCGACCCCACCTCCAACGGACCCGTAGCCTTCCTTGGAGCTGGCCTCGCTGAGGCCGGGGGACTTCGGCTCCGCCCGCTCCTTCACACGAAGCCAATCTGCGGGGGGGGCGGTGACCCACCCCCAACCCAGACCCCTCCTGGATCGCGCTTCAATTGACGCCTATGGTCGGCCGCAGAATCCCTGACTCTTCTCTGTGATGGATACGTGTCACAGTGCACGGTCTTGGGGCGGGTCCCGGCGCCATCGTTCCCGCGGCCCATTTCGGGACGCCCGACCCCCTCACTTCGGGAGCAGCGCACGCGCCGCCACGGTCGGCGAGCCGTCCGGCGCGCGAACGGCAAAGCCGCCCTGGTAGTCCCACACCGCCCAGCCGAAGCCGTGACGCTCGCAGGCTTCACGCACGGCGGTCAGCCAGCGCGTCTTCGAGGCGTCGTCCGCCGTCCGATACACGCCCAATTCTCCGATGTGGATCTCATGCCCCGGGGCCCGCTGTTTCGCCCAGGCCGCCACCTTGGCAAAGGCCTCGTCAATCTGCGCCACGGTGAGCTCCTTTTCGCTGCTGGAAAGCGACCAGTGGCCGGGCGGCACGTAGGCCGTGAGATTCGGCGCCTTCCCGGGAAACGCCACCGCCGGCATGTTGTCCTTGAATTCGACCCAGCTGGCCCGCTGGTGGGTGAACACCATGGGCTCATAGAAGTGCAAGGTCACCGCCACATTGGGATCCTTCGGCAGGTCCAGGTCTGCGATCGTCGAAAATCCATTCCAGCGGTTCGATCCGACATAGACGACCCGGGTCGGGTTGGTTTTGCGGATCTCGGTCAGCATGGCGCGGTGAAACGTGTTCACCTGATGGTTTTCGCGCGCCACGGCCTCGTTGAGGAGCTCAAAGCGGAGGAAGGGACCGTGTCCGGCATAGACGGCGGCGACCTTGCCCCAGAAGGAAGCCACTTTGGCCATCAGCACCGGATCCTCGAAGACGCGGGTGTCGCGGGCCTCGTTGTTAAAGTCAGCCCCCGGCAGGAAGTGCATGTCCAGGATCGCGCCCAGCCCCTTCGCCTTCGTCCAGGCCAGGGCGGCATCCAGCGGTTTCATCTTATCCGTATCCAGAGAGCCATCCGCCTTCAACCAGAGCCGCCCGTCCACGGTGTAACGGATGTGGTCAAACCCCTGGGCGGCGATCCAGGCCACGTCCTCCTCGTTGAACCACGGCGCGCCATAGGGACGCTCTGGGTGATTCTGCGACAGCCAGTGGCTGATGTTCACTCCCTTCTTGAACTGAGGGCCGGTCGCGGGGGCGGCAGCGACTGCCACCAGCACGATCAACGAAACACCTGCGAAACCGAGCCAGCGAAACGGGGTAAAGCGGCGCATGACCGCATCCTGCCCGCTCCCCGACCGTAAGGCAACGGCCGAGTCACCCCCGAGGGAAAACCTTGCAGGCGGCGGAGTAAGCGCGAAGACGCGACGACGCGAAGGTCGGAGCGGGGCAAACTGTCGTGATGGTTGATGAACATCGCCGGTTCATTCCCCGCGTGGGGGAGCCCCCTCAATCTTCCCATTTTCTGGCCCCCCGGCTGTCGGCTTGCGAACGTGGAGGTAAGATTGCCGAGTAAATCCTCGCCGTGCTCGAGGTCGCAAGAATCGTGTAAGATTTTGGATCAACCGTGCAGGAGTACGAGTAGATGTTCTCAGGCCAATAAAACGCCACCCTGATACCCGGACTGACTGCAGCCACGACCACGTAAGCGATATCCTTCGGAATTCGCGCAGCCTCTACCGGATCCGCCTTCACCGCGAGCAACCCCGCAAGCTCTCAACTCCTCAGGGGGTCTTGACTGTTCGGTGGACCGATCCGTGACTTCGCATCCCCAATAAGGTGATCGAGAAGCGAGAAGCATGCGGACCGGAGAACCAAGTTCACATCAAAAACGTCGCGATGCTCATACGACACCAACACCGGTCCAGGCGGGCTGGCCGCAGCCTCGGCGAACACAGAACTCACGAGCAAAAGGAGGACTGAGAGGTGCTTCAGCATGGGAATGTTGATCGGAGGTTAATTCGGGGCGTTCGCATGGGGGTTTTTCGAACAACCTGACGTCCTTGGCTGTCCACTACCTTCGGAGTTCTTTTTCCAGCAACACATCCAGGTTTTCAATCTTTTGTGTCAATTCCACAGGAAGCCGGCGTCTGGAAGACAGCGGCTTCACCACGTACGAGCGAAGCTCATCCGCGATCTCTCGCAGCAAGAGAATCGCGGGGTGTTGATCATGGCTCAGCGAAACCGCGCTCATAAACCCGATGGAACCTTTGAAAGCGCTGATGAAATGCGTCGTAATCCCCCGACCGGCAGGTCCGCCCCGGGGACCATATCGAACCTCCAACAACAGATGGATCCATACATCATACAGCAAATCTGCATCTTCCCTTCCTATCTCGCGCGAGGCCACATCTCTAATGACTGGGCGCCCACCCGCGGAGCTGGGCTCTACTTCACTGGAGATGATCGACCACCTATCTCCGTCACGAACAACTCTCAGAATCCAGTCATCCCGAGTGTCGGTCCGGAAGGTTCCGTATAGCCAGAAATATGGCTCCAGGGGCTGGACTAATTCATTATTGGAACCAGGTGGAATAACAAAAAGCAAAGATCCCCTGGCCGGGGGTTCGTCAGTGACACCCTCTACCGAAAAACGCTCTCGCTCCGAAGCAACAAGCCCACCACCGGTCCAACAAAAGCAAAGCAGACCCAGTTTGAGAAGGCGCATCATCGGGAAACACAGGGCATCAAGTCATTAACATGGTGTTGAGAAATCACTTCGCCGGTGACCCATCACCGTATCTTCCGTTCGCGTCGCAGTATTCACTCCGATCCATACCTCCACGATGACCAATCCGGTCTTCTCCCACAGAATTGAAATCCCCGAAGTTTGGTCCACGGATTGAGTCCCAACCATCCGAGCATGACGAGCACATGGTTCTTGCGGCCTAAATTCCTGGTTTGAGCCAAGCTCAAAAGAAATCGCCGAGCGACCGCAGCAGGCCGGTCGTCCGTGAACGGTCGAGCGTGAAACGCCCGGCTGTCGCGCCAATTGCCCGCAGACGGCACGCCACAACGCTCGGGGCGAGGCCAGCGCAAAGGGCGATCACCAAACCAGAAACGGTTCCCCTGTTCGTCCTCCACTTCGCCCTTCCTGATCGACCTGCGCGACATCGCGTCTTTGCGCTTCCCTGCCCCTTCCGGCACCCCTCGTAGTCCAGCACCACGCTGGCCGGGAAAACGGGTCACCACCGAGCCCCCTGCGGTCTCATCCGGGCCAGCGGGTAGCACCACGGCGGAGGGCGAATCGCCGCCACGTATTTCTGGGCACGACTGCACAGACGTTAACCGATCAGTCTGCACCGTTTGGTTATTTCTGTGTGGATCATCCATCTCGAAGCAGGAGATTCAGTTGAGAAAATCGCAGCCGCAACTCCTCGGGAAATGCAGCACTCTCGCCGTCGTTCATCTCGACGTATTCCTTCAATGCATCTCCGATTTCGCGGACGATTCTAACGCGAGGGTGCGACTCAAGATGGATCGAGGTACCAAATACATAGCCGAGCGCTCCTTTGCGCACACCGATCATGTGGGAGACAAATCCCCAGCTTCGTCCCGCTGGAAACGTCTGCGGGCCATACCGCACGGAAAGCGCCAATCGGACCCAAGTATCGTAGAGGAGACAGGCGTCATCTCTTGAAATCGTTCGAGATTTTCGTACGAGCCCTTTTCCCACCGAGTTTGCTTCCCGAGACTCGAATTCCGAAAGCTCCAATTGGTAACGATCGTCCCTCCCTATTCCTTTCAAGAGTATTGTCCACCATCCCGTTGACCTCGTCGTGCCATAAACAATAAAAAATGGCGCCAAGGCCTCCAATCCATTGATGGCACCGGTTTTGGGTACAACCCAAGGGATTTCGCCTCGAAACTCTAAGTCAGAGTCTGAATGGGAGCTTTCGATTGCGAACGGGGTATCCGGCACAGCAGCCACACTGCCAGTTGGAATTGGGAGCAGCAAGGCAAGCAGAATGAGTAGCCTACTGGTAATGCGCATGGTATCGGATTTTCAATTCCCGCCGTCAAATCAACCGACTCGACAACTTACCGCGGATCCGTGGCGGAGGTGGACCTCGAGTATACGCGAATCTCTCTCCGCACAGGGTTCCGGCCCAACACTCCTGCTGCAATAGTGACGTCGACCCCATGAAGCGTCCCACCATAACCCTCACTCCTCCAACTTTCTCGGGCCTCGTTTGTCATCTGGAGAAAGGGGATCCAGGATCGTCGAGTAAATCGTCGCGGTGGGGGACGAAACAACGATCTTATAGGTCTTTGGGTCCACAATGCAGGAGTACGAGTAGATATTCTCCAGCCAATAAAACGCCACGGTCACGCCTCGCGCCCCCGTCGACACCACCACGTAAGCCACACCCTTGGGTATTCGCGCGGCCTCCACGGGGTCCGATTTGACAGCGAGCAACCTCCTAAGATCAATGTCTCCTTGTGAATTCCCGCTGGATCCCGGTCCTCGGACTCTTCGTGATTTTGCATCTTCAATCAGGTGATCGAGAAGCGCGAAACATGCGGACCTAATCACCAAGTTGATATCAAACTCAGGAGAACGATCGACCGACAGTAACACCACCGGTCCGGGCGGGCTGGCCGCAGCCTCGGCGAACACAGAACTCACGAGCAAAAGGAGGACTGAGAGGTGCTTCAGCATCGGAATGTTGATCGGAGGTTAATTCGGGGCGTTCGCATGGAGGTTTTTCGAACAACCTGACGTCCTTGACCGTCCACTACCTTCGGAGTTCTTTCTCCAGCAACACATCCAGGTTTTCAACCTTTTGTGTCAATTCCGCAGGAAGCCGGCGTCTGGAGGAGAGAGGCTTGACCACGTACGAGCGAAGCTCATCCGCGATCTCTCGCAGCAAGAGAATCGCGGGGTGTTGATCATGGCTCAGCGAAACCGCGCCCATATACCCGATCGTGCCCTTGTATGCACTCAGGTGATGGGTGGTTATGCCTCGACCGGCCGGACCAAGCCGAGGACCATACCTCACCTCCAGCAATAGGTTGAGCCATACCGCATAAAGCAAATTCGCATCCTCCTTGTCGACCTCGCGCGAGGCTAGATCCTGAATGCGCGGTTGTCCATCGGCCCCAGACACCGCCTCAGCATATAAAATAAACCACCTCTCCCCATCCCGCTTTATCCTCAAAGTCCAACTCTCCCTCGTATCGGCTCGAAATGTGCCATATAACAGAAAGTACGGCTCCAGATTCTGGAAGGAACTGTTGTCAGAACCGTCCGGGATCACAAAGACCGACGCCCCTCGGGCTGGAGGCTGTCGAGCAGCATCATCGATAGAGAACCGAAAGCGCCCTTCAGCAGCCAGCCCCAGAACAGCCGATCCAAGGAAGGTAAGACCAAACTTGAGAACGCGCATAGTTGGGAGGAACACAGTATCAAGTCAGCTAGTTCAGCTTGAGAATGCGAGCCACAGAGGTCAGGTCTTGAAGGGCTGTTGCCCAAAAACCGGACACAAAACGGTTTCCCCGTACCGCAGAAGTGATCCGCCTCTTGGTTCGAACTCAGCGCCTTCGCGTCTTTTCGCTTCTCCACCCTCCTCGGAAACGAAACGGGTTCCCCGTTCCGCTACACAGACTCGACCCCTCCCGATCGACCTTCCTGCCGTCGTCATCATCGGGCCGCGATGCTGCTTTAACGCGTTGCACCCCGCTCACACCATGAGCATCGTAGATGCATGAAGACACGGCTCATCAGTTCCGATCCCGAGATCCTCGGCGGCACGCCGGTGTTTTCGGGCACACGCGTTCCGGTCAAAAACCTCACCGACTGTCTGGAAGCCGGCGACTCCATCGATGACTTTCTCGAAGACTTTCCCTCGGTCAGCCGCGCCCAGGTGATCCAGTTTCTCGAGGAGGCGCGCGCCCGGCTCACCGCCTCCGTTGCCTGAGCCATGCGCGTCCTTCTGGACGAGTGCCTGCCGCGCCGACTTGGGCTGGAGCTCACCGGCCACGTGGTTTCAACCGTTCCACAGGCCGGATGGGCAGGCACTTCCAACGGGAAGCTCCTCGCCTTAATCGCGGGCCACTACGACGCGTTCTCAACCGTCGATAAGAACCTGCCAGCCCAGCAAGAGACCGCCTCGCTTCCGTTCGGCGTGATCGTGCTGCGCGCCCCAACCAATCAGCTTTCCGACCTCCGCCCGCTCGTTCCGCAGATTCTGGCAGCGCTGGCGACCTAGCAGCCGGGCGACGTCGCAACCGTGATCACAAGCTAGGCCTGAGGGTGCCTTCGCAGGCTCGACCTTTCCGTCGTCGCGTCTTTGCGCTTCCTTCTCCTCCCCGGACATCCCCGCGGTAATACGCTCACCCATAACAAAAAACACATCCCAGACGCAGCCTTCCCAAAGTAGATCTGATGCGCTATGTTGTTTGCATGAGCACCGTGAGTGAGATCGAGTCTGCCCTGGCGAAACTGCCGGTCGAGGCGCAATGCGAGGTTGCGGCGTGGCTTGAGTCGCAGTTGTGGCCGAAAGCCCCGGAGATGCTTGCAGCGCTCGATGAAGCCGAACGTTCCCTATCCGAGGAAGGTGGCGTGCCCGTCGAAGACGTCCGCCAGAATCTGCAGCGATGGATTACCGGGTGATCCTCTCGCGGCCCGCGCTGCGCGACCTTGGTGAAATCGCCCGATACATTGCGAAAGACAACCCGGATGCCGCCTTGCGTGTCGGCAATGAGCTCGTGTCGCTGTCCGAGTCGCTCGCGTTGCTGCCGCGGCGTGGCGGTGTCCTCCGGGGCCGACCCGGGGTGCGCCGGCTGGTGAGTGCGCCGTATTTGGTGACTTACCGCATCGACGAGACGCAGCGCGTGGTGTACGTGCTGCGGCTATGGCACGCCAAGCGCGACCCGAAGGACTGGCGTCCCGAGTAACCTGCAAGGAGTACTAAATAATCGAATTCACCTTTGCGCTGTTGGCTCATCCGTGTCCGGATTCTCCACCGAAAACCTGCGTTGTGCCGCTGGAATCGCACGGATGGGGTTCGATCTAGGGGAACCTCATGCCTCAACCAAATCCGCGCGGTCGCGTCATTGCGCCTCCCCTCTCTCCCCGGAAGCGAAACGGGTTCCCCGTTCCGCTACACCGTCCCCTCCGGATCGACCCCCGCGCCCCCGCGCCTCCGCGTTTCTCCCATCCTCAACCAGGCCCGGCTTCTCTGTTCCCCCACCCCTCCGACCTTCCTGATCGACCTTTCCGTCGTCGCGCCTTTGCGCTTACCCGCCCCCACCGACCGTCTGGGTTCCGGGTTAGGTCGCGGGCTTGGGTTTGAAGCAACGGCGCGGGTCGATTTCCAGGGTCGCACACAGCTCGCGCACCACGGTTTCCCGTTCGCCGGGGTCGTCCGTGTTGAAGCGCAGGAAAAACGGGCGGTGCGACCAGTCGAAGGGGCTGTCCGCTTTGCCATGGAGGTAGAACAGCATGGCGGCATAGTGCACCGCCGTGGTGCCATCGCGCTCCATCAGCCCACGCAGGAGGGCGGCCACCACGGGCGGCGGATGCAGCACCTGCACCTCCTCCAGGGTCTGGCTGAGGCCACTGAAACTCGCTGCGGTTTCGATCGCCTGGACCAGCGAGTCGATGCGCTCCGCTTCGGAAAACAAGTCGGGGGCGTACCGGTGCACCGCCATCCGTACCTGGGCATCGGGATCGCGCAGCGCGTCTCTCAACGCTGCCCGCGCGCCGGGGGTGTCAAGCTGGCTGAGGGCCTCGACGTCACGCCAGTCCCGGGGGCTGTGCCGCACGAGGAGATCCTGAATGGCGGCGAGGTCTGCCGGGGTGGCTTGTTTGAGCAACGCGAGGTCATAGCCTGTGCCCTCACGCCACTTCTCGGAGTCCAGCACCATGCTGGCCTGAAAACGGGTCGCCACCGAAACCTCCGGCGCCGTCGCGGGAACGGGCGAAGGGGCATCACGCCGGGGCTTGGGTGCCGGTGCGCTCGCGCGCTCAGGAGCGGGCGCCGTCACCCGGTGTGTCTTTGACACCCGGTCCGTCGTGGACGCAGGAGCTTCAGCCGGCCGCTTGGACGCTCGGGATCCGCCCTGACGGGTGGCTTCCTCGCTCCCTTTCCCCTCGCGCGCCCGCGCCCGTGCCGCCGCCGCCTCGGTGTCCATGCGTTTCAGCCGTTCGCGGATGGCATCCATGTCGGGCGGCGGCTCCGGGGGATGCGGGGGCTCCAGGACAAAGAAATGCCGATCGGAATTCGAAAACTCGCCGGAGAAGCTTGGCGTGTTCCGGTCGTAAAACACCAATTCGCCCTCGGACTGACGCGGCCGGGTGCTGACCGGCCGGGCCAGCTTGATATAGGCACCGCACGGAGCGGCGGGATACCCATAACTCAGCTCCACCACCGCATTGCCCGCTTGCACTTCGGCCTCGACCAGGGTGCGCAGGAAGGCGGGAAAGGTGGCGAAGATTTTCTGCTCTGAGGGACTCATCCCGGGACAGGCTGGAGATTTTCGCGACGACGGCGAGCGCGGTGATGTCCAGGTCGCAGAAAACCGTCGCGGTTGAACCACGGATGGACGCCGGAAATGCCTGCGATTCAGGTGGAGGTGGCCTCGGCGAGGCCGCGACGGGACCCACCGGTCCCGCCTCCGATGTCTGACTCATTCACGCGACGCCAATCTCCGCGGGGTCGGCGACCCCACCTCTACCGGACACCGCCCTTGGATTGCGCTCGGGTTGACGCCGATGCGCGGCGACGGGATTCGCCGTTCAATTGAATGCTTTGGTCTATAGCAATCGCCCCTGCACCGGACCTTCAACGCGCAAGGCGAACCCACGCTGGCAGAACTCGTTTGTATCCGTGTTGATCCGCGTCCATTCGTGGTTCAACATCGGTTTCAGGATGAATTACCCCTCCTTGCGCCTGTGGGCGCTCGCCGTCCTTCTGACCGGCGGCCTTGCCTTGCCCGCGGTCGGCCGGACGTCCACCTGGACCGATAATCAAGGGACCTCCTTTCGGGCCGAGCCGGTCGAGATTCTGGGGCCGTTTGCCCTCTTCACCACCGGTCCGACGGCCGGTCGCCGAACGCTGCTCCGCGGCCTGGCGCCCGAGGAGTGCCAGCGCTTCTACCGCGAGACCGCGGATCGTCCCCCGCGCGCCGACTCCTGGACCAAGGCCCGGGGACTGATCACCGCCGATCTGGCGGGACGGTTGCAGCGGGTCAGTCAACGGCAGCTCGTACCCGCCGACCTGAACGCCCTGCCCGAGCCCGAGGTCGTGGTCCTGCTCTTCGGTTCCCACAACGACGGGGAGTCCTGGAGCATGGTGCACAGCTTCATTCCCACACACCGGCGTATCCAACAGGTCTATGCCGGCCGGTGTCAGACCGTATTCTTCGGCGTTCGCCACAACGCCCTCCAGCACCAGCGGATCGCCATCGAGGCCGGCATGCCCTGGCTGGTGACCGATGCCGGCGAGCAGCGGGCGATGAGCCGCGTGAGCCGCTTCGCCCCCGGTGCCGGCATCCACATGGTCGCGGTGTCACGGGATGGCGCCCCCCTGCTGAGCTCGCCAGCCCGGACGCCCGCCGAAGTCATGCAGTTCATCGATGGCTTGAACGACCTGCTGCGCCAGACCGATCCCCTGCTCCCGGCCACCTGGCGCGACCGACAGCACTACCTCGCCGCGGTACGTCCCCTCCAGTTCGCCACCGGAGAGAGCGGGCCGGTGCTGATCGGCGATCCGCTGCGCAGCGACGGACTCCGGCAGCGGGGCATTCAATTGGTGCAGGCCCGGTTGGAAGTGACCGCGGAAGGCCGCGTCACCTCCGCCACCGTCGAGCCCGTCGGCGGGGTGTCAGCCGCGCTGGCCGGCCCCCTCGCCGAGGCGCTTCGTCGCGCCGTGCTCAGTCCCGCCATCGCCCAGGGCAAAGCCGTGGCATCGACGTTCAGCTACCACCACGATGCATCGGTTCCGCCCTCAGCGGACGCCCCCACCGCGGCCGAACTCGCCTGGTTGCGAGGTGACGGGAAAGTCGAGGTGGTCCTGCCGTCGTGGTTGGTGCTTCGACCCATACCGGTCCCCGCCCGAGTCTTTTCCACGGTCGATCACGTCGATGCCGGCGGCACCGCCGTATTGACTGCGGTGACGGTCGGTCAGTCGACCATCGACCGCACCTCGCAGATGAACGCGTTCAACTCCGACTTTTTCGAAAAAGCGGCGGACGTGCAACCGGTCGCCGGCGCCAGCCAGACCGTCGATGAGCAGTCCCTCGTCTGGCAGCGCGTTGAATCCACGGATGGCTTCGTGAATCTGCAGGGCACGGTCGCCCGCGACTACTGTGTCGGCTACGCTTGGACCGAACTGGAGGTGCCGCAGGCCCTTGATGGCTGGTTGGGCATTGGCAGCGACGACGGACTGAAGATCTGGCTGAACGGCGAACTTGTCCATGACCGCTGGATCCGGCGGATCAGCCGCATCGATGACGACATCGTCCCACTCCGGCTGCGTGCAGGAAAAAACCAGCTCCTGATCAAGATCCAAAACGCCACCGGCGACTGGAGCTTCATCAGCCGCCTGCGCCTCAAGGCACCCGACCCCAAGTCGTAGACGGAAACAAGTCGATTGAACCACGGATGGACACGGATAGACACGGATTCGAACCCTCGGGATAGAGCGTGGCTACCGCCGGTCGGGCATCGGATTGCTTCGATCCTGATCCGTGTTCATCCGTGTCCATCCGTGGTTCTTGAACTCCGTGTTCGTTTCAACGAATGAACGGGGGGCTATTCCCGACGGCCCCGCTCCCGGACGCTCCGACTGGCGAGGCCTTGGCGGGTGAGGAGGTTGGCGGCACGCTGAGACCATGCCCCTCGCCCGTCGCCTAAGCCGTCTGTTGTTGTTGGTGGTGGTAGTCCTGCTGGCAGCCCCGGACCCGGCGCGGGCGGCCATCGCCGACAAGCCGCTGTTTCGCGATCCCCTCCACGATGGAGCGGCCGATCCGGTGGTGGTCTGGAATCCGGGCCGACAGCGCTGGTGGATGTTCTACACCAACCGCCGCGCCAACGTGCCCGGACTCTCAGGCGTCGCCTGGGTCCACGGCACGCGTATCGGAATCGCGGAGTCACGAAACGGGGCGCGTTGGTCGTACGTGGGCACCGCGGAGTTGCCCCTTCCCTCGGAGATCGGCGGGGATCAGCCGACCCACTGGGCTCCGGAGATCGTGCGTGCGCCCGACGGCCTGCATCACCTTTTTCTCACGGTCGTGCCCGGCGTTTTCGAGGATTGGAAACACCCGCGCCGGCTCGTCCACCTCACCAGCCCCGACCTCTCCACCTGGACCTATCGCTCCGCCCTGGCCCTGGGCTCGGATCGAGTGATTGACGCCGGGGTGCATTCCCTTCCTGGCGGACAATGGCGGCTGTGGTACAACAATGAGCGCGACCACAAGTCGATCTACTTCGCCGACAGCCCCGATCTCTTCACCTGGACGGATCGCGGCAAATGCACCGGGGTGGGCGAACGTCCGGGCGAGGGCCCCACCGTCTTCAATTGGAACGGCAGTTATTGGATGCTGGTCGACCTGTGGAAAGGACTCGGCGTCTACCGTTCGGCCGACCTCACGGCCTGGACCCCACAGGCCGGCAACCTGCTCGCCACCCCCGGCACAGGGGCCGACGACGGGGTGAACGGCGGCCATCCCTGCGTGGTCGTCAACCAGGACCGCGCGTACCTTTTCTATTTCACCCACCCCGGCCGCGCCGGCACCATCGCACCCACCGACAAGGACTCGCTCGACCTCCGCCGCAGCTCCATCCAGGTCGTGGAGCTAAAGGTTAAAGACGGCTGGCTGGACTGCGACCGCAACGCACCCGTGGAAATCGATCTGAAGCCACCGCAGTAGCGCGTGGGTATCGACTCGAGGCAATCCGCCGGACCGCAACGGTCGCCGCAGGCCACACCGCTGGAGGGCGTTCCCGCAGTTGCGCATGCGCGTCAACTTAAGGACCAAACTGAAGGATGCCCCTCACCAAGAAGGAGAGTTTCCTGTTGTAGGCGGGGTCGCTGACCCCGCGGGGGTTGGTATCGCAGCCACAAAACGCACGCGAAAGGCGGGACCGGTTGGTCCCGTCGCGGCCTCATCGAGGCCGCCTACAACTGAACAGCAGGCATTTGCAGCGTCCCATCCTTAAGTTGACGCGCATGCGCAGCCGCGGGACCGACGCCGGTTGCGCGTGGCAGACCCACCCACTGGGTACCGCGGCCGTGACCGCGCGCACGGCCTACGCTGACGCAAAGTCGCGGATGCGGGACGCGTAGCGCTTCACCTCCACGGTGAAGGCTAGGGGATTCGGAGGGGGATTGATACCAGCGTGACGCTGAGCGCCGGGACGGAGAGTGTGTCGGTCACCGCAACGCCCTCCGTCTTCACCGCCTCGACCTGACGCGGTTTGCCGGGGGCGTTATGGGCGGTCTCCTCCGCCGCCGCGATCACCCAACGCGTTGCCGGTCCGGAGACACTGCGGCGTCCCAGATCGAGCGGGAGGTCCACGGCCGCGGTTGTCGGGTTGACCACGGCCACGGTGAGGGTGCGTCCTCCGTCCTTCAGCGCCGCCGCCACATCGAGGGCGCCAAAGTCGCCGTCGAGCTTGATCGGCACCGTTCCGAACTGGGCCCGGTACAACTCAAGCACGACGCCGGTGGTCTCCATCTCGGCCGCGGTCTTTGTGGTCTTGATCGCCCCAATCACGTTCACCGTCTGGGCATAGAAGGCCATGTGAATCATGTCACTCTGGCGAAAATACTCATGCAGCCCGATCGCCACTCCCAGGCCGTCGGCGTGGTCGTAGATGCATCCGAGTTCCCCATACACATAGTCGCGATGCCAGTAATTCCATTCATCCATCGCGATCGGCACCACGCGTCCCTTGAGTTCGGGCAGACTGGCCTGCAGGCGCCGATGTCCCTCGGCCTTGTGCCGGATGGCATCACGGAGGCGGGTCACGTGCCGGAGCAGGTCTTCGCGTCCGTTCTTCTGCCAGGGAACCCGTCCCTCGTAGAAATGCTCGGACAGGTGGGTCATGAACGGCGCACACTTCTGCAACATGCCCTGGGACCACGTCAGCCCGGCCTTGGCGGCGTCCGGATCGTGTTCGGGATTCAACTTGTCCAGGTCTCCCACCGCAATGAGCTGCAGCGAGGGGTCGACCTTCCACATCGCGCCGGCCACGAGGTTGTGTTTAATCGTGTAGTGGGACAGCTGCATGAACCCGAGCTGCCAGGGACCGAACATCTCGTTGCCCACGCACCAGATTTTCACCTGGTAGGGTTCCGGATTGCCATTGCGGGTCCGCCAGCCGCCGGCGAGGGTCCGCGACGTGCCGTTGCAGTACTCCACCCACTGGGCGGCGGAATAAGCGTCACCAAACCCCGTGTTGGCCGCAATCGCCGGCTCCGCCCCGACTTCCCGGCAAAAAGCAATGAACTCATCCGTGCCAAAGTCATTGTGTTCCACTCCCGTCCAGGCCGGATTCTTGCGCGGCGGGCGGCGGTCGCGATCGCCGATGCCGTCGCGCCACTCATAGCCACTGACAAAGTTGCCGCCCGGCCAGCGGTAGATGGAACCGTTGAGCCGTTTCAGGAGCGTCAGGGTGTCGCGACGGAGACCGTGGACATGGTCCGCCGGCATGAGCGAAAGCGTGCCCAGCGCCACCTCGGACTCCAGGGCTTTCACCTCGAGGAGGGCGTGCTGGGTGGTCGCCCCGGCCTTGAAGGCAAAGGGGCGGCGTGCGTAGTCACCCGCCGGCACCTCGACCCGGACCGTGGCGCGGTCCTGCGGTGTCTCGCCCCAGACGAGGCTCACCTCGACGGCGGCCGCGCGGTCGCCCGCCGGCCGCAGCCAAAGGTAGCCGGTGTACTCCCGTCCCTGCTCCACTCCCAGGTCGCGTTGGCGCAACCCCGACTTGGCCCGGATACGCGGAGAATGATCCCCGACAAAGGCTCCTTCGCTGACCATGGTCACAGAGTCGGCGGCACCCATGATCTGCCAGGGAGACGCCCCCACGACGGGAAACTCCGTCTGCGTTAACGAGCGGTACGGGGCATAGTTCGCGGTGACAGGAAAGTAGAATTTTCGATCCTCCAGCATCTCCGCCCAGATGCCGCCGTAGATGCACCGGCCAAGGTGCTCGATGAACTGGCCATAAAGGTAGGGGTTGATCGGCGCTCCGGTGCGGCTGGCGTCGACCACGATCTTGGGGGCGGCGTGGAGCAGAGGCATGGAAGCAAAGAGCAAGGGAACCAGGAAGCGACGGAGGAGATGCATACGCAGTCGGTCGGAGACGAGGGTGCGGGGTGCGAACCTCACACCAGGCTGATCCTACCGCCAATCGACCGCAATGTTTCGGTGAGCGCATATTTTGTCCGATTTCGCTCCTCGCTTGGACACCGGGTGCGCTGCTCGCGCGAAGACCGTGCGCCGCCGCTTGGTTCTGGCTTCACTCGCCCGCCCTTTCCTGCGGTGATGAACGGTCCGCTTCTTCGATGCCTCCTCCTGAAGGCTCAATTTCCGGCGCGCGTCGGGACCACCCATGCGCCGTGTCTTCCGTCCTGTTTCACCACGCCCCTCTCGCCTCTCCTCCCCGGCACCGTGAACCTCCGCTGTTCTTTCCTGCTGCTCTTCGCCTGCCTCCCGCTGGCCGGCCACGCCACCGTGACACCCTATCCTGCATTTCCCGGCCGGCCCACCAGCGAACGCTACACGGTGGTGGCAGACGGGCAGCCCATCTGGACGGAGTCCTACCGCACCCACTTTGAACTCGACCGCCTGCCCTCGTGGTTCACTTCCGCACCGGAAACCCGGGTCCAGCAGGAGGTGCACCTCGCGGCGTTCGCCTGCACCGGACCGGTGTCACTGGACATCACGGTCAATGTTCCACCGCGGAGCGTGGTGGTCCATCCGGTCAGCCGAGGCATTGTTCCCCTGGTTCGTGGGAACCGTATCACCTTTTCCATCACCGGTCCGGACAATCTCTACCTCACAATCGACGACCTGCCCGCCCTTTGCCTCTTCGCCAACCCCCTGGAAACGGAGGAACTCTCGGCGGTGCAGACGGGAGTGCGCTACTTCGGTCCCGGCGTTCACGAAGCGGGATTGATCACGCTGAAGTCGAACGAAACCCTCTACCTCGCCCCCGGCGCCCTGGTTTACGGAGGCATCCGTCTCGCCCCGCAGGCCCGGCGCGTGCGGATCCTCGGCCGCGGCACGCTGGACGGGAACCTCTCGGTCGAAGACATGGTGCTGCTCGAAGGCGGTCAGGGCATCGAGGTGCGCGGTGTCACGATCCGCGCCGGTTCGGGCTGGACGAACACGCTGGTGGCCTGTCGCGATGTCACCTACCGCGACGTCAAGGTGATCAGCTTCTGCCCGAGTGGCGACGGCATCAATCCCGTGGGTTCGGACAACGTCACCATCGACCGCTGCTTCCTCCGCTGCACCGACGACTGCGTGGCCGTCAAGGCACCGGATCCCGCCAAGGGCGTCCAGAATATCCTGGTCACGCGGTCGACCCTCGTGGGTTTTGCGTTCGCCGATGGGGTGACAATCGGATTCGAAACCAACGGGGCGGACATTTCCAAGGTGCGGGTCCGCGACTGCGACATCGTCATGGCCCGAGGCGGGAGCCGGGTCGACGGACATTCGGCCTTCAGCATCATTTGCGACGGCCCGTCGCTGATCTCGGACATCGCCTACGAGAACGTTCGCGTGGAGGAAGACGTGCTGAAACTCTTTGAACTGCACATCACCGACGGCACCAAGTACGACGTCAATCCGCCGGGCCGGATTCGGGGCGTGACCCTGAGCAACATCCGCTGGGCCTCGGCGCGTCCCATCATCCTGCGGGGATTTTCGGAGCAAAATCGCGTTGAGGACGTGACCTTTGTGAACTGCCGCATTGGAGACCAACCGCTCACCGAGGCGCGGAGCGACCTGTTCCAGATCAACCCCCACGTCCGCGGCGTGGAGTTTCGCTGAGATTCGTCCCGCCGGCGCCGACCCGTCAGGCTACGCCCGATCAGGCGTAGAGTCCAGGTACGCCGTCGGCCGGGGACGAGGCGGCGAGGCGTCCGGCGTCACCGAAGATCGGAGCGTACTTCCGGGCCATGGCCTCGAGCGCAGCCAAGTCTTCCGCCGTGGCAGGTTCATAGGAGCGTGCCGCCACCACGGCTTTTTGGAACAGATCCGGAAACGACGACGGCACCGCCATCACGACCGGATCGAGCGAGAGGGAAAATTTAAGCGCCAGCGCGATCTCCGCGCTGTCCTCGAGCGGTCGATACCAGAAACGCCGGGGACCGGGATCTCCCGGCGGATTGCGACCGCACGCGATCGGCTTGATCGCCAGCACCGCGGCACCCGTCTCCTTCGCCCGATCGAGCACACGCTGGCTGAAATCAGCCTGGTAATGCTCAACAAAGTTCACCGGATGCATGACGGTGTCGAAGGCATGGCCCGCGAGCAAACGCAGCGCGGCCGCCGGCGAATGGGAGGAAAATCCAAGCCACCGGACTTTACCCTCCTTGCGCGCCTCCAGCAGGGCCTCGAGCGCCCCGCCGGGACCGAGTGCCTCCAGAGCCTCCTCCTCAGTGGTGACCGCGTGTAATTGATACACATCAAAATAATCGGTGTTCAACCGCTTGAGTGACCGCTCCAGCTCCTGCCGCGCACCCGCGGCGTCGCGCCGCTTGGTCTTGCACGCAAGCTGAAGGCGGTCCCGCGGGACCCCTTCCAGAAACCGGCCCAGTCGGATCTCCGACTCCCCGCTCTGTCCATAGGAAGGCGCCACGTCGAAATAATTGCAGCCATGCTCCAGGCTCCAGGTCACCACCGCGCGCCCTTCGGCCTCCGTCGCGTGACTGAGCGCGAGTCCCGGAAACCCCACCACGGGAACACTTAGACCGGTTCGGCCAAGCCGGCGACGAGGCAGGCCGCTGGGATCGCGAATGAGTTGCCTTTCAGCAGCCGCCGGGGCGGCGAACGTCGGCTTGAGCCCCAACGCCCATCCTCCACCCGCGGTGCCCACGGATTTCAGGAATGCCCTGCGTTTCATGACAAACGCAAGGCTGACAGCGTGCAGGCGAAGGCGCAAGCCGCGTTCCGCCGCGGTCAAACCCGGCTGCGTGGGCGCCTGGATCAAGGCCATGCTCCGGAGCGGGCCGTAAAGACGGGGCCGGATGACGGTTCCGCACCGCTTCGTCACAGAGGCATCACTACGCGCCATGCGAGCCACCTGTATTCCCGCCTGCTTGACCGGGCTCGCGATCATCTCAGTCATTTCCTTAGATTGCGGCCACCCGCGCCGTCCCCCGTCCGGATTGAAGGGTGTTTCCCGGGAGATACTCCCTCCTTTTCCCGCTGGATCGACCCGTCCGTTGCAGAGGTAAAGGACCTCCTTGCGAGGCCCGTCCCACGGTCTCCAGTGCGAAGACGCATCCGGGAGGTGACTAAACCGTGACACTCCAACATCGGCACAAAGGCCCCCGTCCTTGATACTTATTCCCGTGGGGGATGTTCCTGCACTAAGATGCTTCAAGTTATCCTCTGCCCGACCGCTTAGAGCAGTAGCCGTGGGACTAACGCGGTCGGAGTGAATCGAATCCCCCCTCGATTACGTCGCCCTACGGACAGGGCACTCAGAGATCAAGGACGATACCATGTCAGTTGTAATTAATTCGAACGCGGCCGCGACGGTTGCTTCGAACAACCTCGCGACTTCGAACGCGATGCTCCAAAAGAGCCTTAACCGGCTCTCGAGTGGATCGAAGATTGTTAGTCCGGCCGACGACGCAGGTGGTCTGGCCGTGTCGATGAAACTCAGCGCAGCGGCCCGCCGTTCGGGCGCAGCGGCGATCAACATCTCGAACACCATTTCGTACCTGCAGACCCAGGACGGCGTCCTCAAGACCGCCGGCAAGGTCCTCGACCGTATCGGCGAGCTTAAGACACTCTACGCCGATCCGACCAAGAATCCGACCGATCTCTCGAACTACGATTCGGAATTCACCGCCCTCCAGGCGCAGTTGAATGCCCTCAGTTCGGAGAAGTTCAACGGACGCTCCCTTTTCGGCACGACGACCCTCACCGTCTCGGTCACCGAGGACGGCAACACCTCAAGCGCGGTCGGGCTGCTCGCCCGTGATCTTTCCAGCACCGGCACCGGAATCGGCGCCCTCGTCGCCTCTGGAGTCGCCGACCTTGGCGACGTCGTCCTGAGCGACATCACCACCGCCCTGCAGAATGTGGCAACCTTCCGCGCCCAGAATGGCGCCGAACAGAGCCGTCTCACCTTCGCGAGCGATCTGCTCATTGTGAACAAGGCCAACCTCGAGTCCGCCTCGAGCCGCATTGTCGATGTGGACGTCGCCGAGGAGTCAACCCAGCTCGCCCGCTGGAACACCCTTGTCCAGGCCGGCACCGCCATGCTGTCCCAGGCCAACCAGAGCGCGCAGGTCGCATTGCGCCTGCTGCAACAGTAACGCCGCGGCCTCCGCCGGGGTTTCACTTCATCCCTTTCCACGTCCTCCCGGCGTTTCGTCGGGATCCTCTCTGACCTCGTAGCAACCCGCAACTGTCCGGCCCTAGTCACCCAATCCTCTTGTCTACCACAAGCAGTCAGTCCCTTCGCAGGGTGACCCTTTGGAGCTAATGCTCCGATCGGCCCGGTCCGAGCCGCACCTTCGGACCCGTCGCGACGACGGACGCCGCATTCATCAAGGAAAGATACTACCATGGCAGTTGTAATTAACACTAACTACGCAGCAACGGTTGCCTCCAACAACCTCGCTGCCTCGAATAACATGCTGCAGCGGAGCCTCAACCGGCTCTCCAGCGGCACGAAGATCATCTCCCCGGCCGACGATGCCGGCGGCCTTGCGGTCTCCATGAAGATCGCGGCGGCAGCCAAGCGTTCCGGGGCGGTGAACACCAACATCGGCAATTCCGTCTCACTGCTTCAGACGCAGGACGGAGCTCTCAAGGTCGCCGGAAAGGTGCTTGATCGCATGAGCGAACTCAAGACCCTGTACTCCGATCCGACCAAGAATGCCTCGGACTTGGCCAACTATGACTCGGAGTTTACCGCTCTGCAGTCACAGCTCACGTCCGTGGCAAGCGAGACCTTCAACGGGAAGGCGCTGTTTGGTACGGGTGCCAGCTTCGCGGTACAGGTAACGGAAGATGGCGCGACCTCGGTCACGCTGGCCGCTCGTAATCTTACGAGCACCGGCACCGGCGTCGGGGCCCTCACCGCCAGCTCGGTGACCGATCTCGGCGACATCACGCTGAGCGCGATCACGACTGCGATCCAGAACGTGGCCACGTTCCGCGCCCAGAACGGCGCTGAGCAGAGCCGCCTCGGATTCGCGAGCGAACTGATCACGGTCAACAAGGCGAACCTGGAAGCCGCTTCCAGCCGCATTGTCGATGTCGACGTGGCCGAGGAATCAACCCAGCTCGCCCGCTGGAATACCCTCGTCCAGGCCGGCACCGCCATGTTGTCACAGGCTAACGGATCGGCACAGACCGCGCTCCGTTTGCTTTCGTAATCCCAACCGGGAAGAGTGCAATAGACTGGGCATCAACCCGCCTCCCCCGCCAGCTTCAAGCTGGCGGGGGTTGTGCGTTTAGAAGGTGACGCAGCCGGACTCGAGCCGTCAGGTCGGGCCGCTCACGGCGTCGCCGTCTGTTCAGAGTGGGGTACTTCTTTTCGCGTTCGCGGCGTGTCTAGTACCCGCGCTGCTCCTTGAACTCCTTCACCCAGCGCAGAACTTCCGCCATCGGTTCGATGAGATCAGAGGGGATGTAGCGGTCCACCGGCACCTGCGCATACAACGCGCGGGCCAGGGGAATGTTCTGCATGATCGGTATCCCTTCCTCTCGCGCAACTGCCATCATGCGCTGCGCAACATGGTCTTCGCCTTTTGCCAGCACCGTCGGCAGGACGTTGTCACGCTCGTCATAATAAATCGCCACCGCCAGGTGCGTCGGGTTCGTCACCACCACCGTGGCCTTGCGCGTCTTCTGCACCTGGTTGTTCGCCATCAACTCCTGGTGGAGCTGCTTGCGCTTGCCCTTGATTTGCGGATCTCCCTCGGACTCCTTGTACTCCCGCTTCACCTCGTCCTTGGACATCTTGAGCTGTTTGATGTGCTGGTACTTCTGGAAGAAATAATCGAAGCCGGCAATGGCGATGTAGGCCATCACGACATGGATCGCGAGCGACTTCATGATCGGCCCGATGCTCGCCAGAAGCGCGGCCTCCCCACCGTACGGAAGCCGGGTGAGTCCGTTGACGCTGTTTTTGACGATCAGGGTGACGATCACGCCAATGATGATCACCTTCAGGGCCGACTTCAAAAACTCGATACCATTCTTGACCGAAAAGATCTGTTTCGCCTTCTCCAGCGGATTGAGCTTTTTCAACTCCGGCTTGATCGGTTCAAAGGACAGCAACGGTCCCACCTGGATGAAGCTTCCGGAGAATCCGGCCACAAATCCCACCAGCACGACAGGAAGTGAAAGCAGGATCGCCTTGACCAGCACCCCGTAAGTCACTGCCCGGAAAGCCTCGGGAAACGGCTGGGTGTAAAAGGCGGTGGGAAGCAGGATGAGCTCCTTCACCTCGCGCAAAAACCAGTCCCACATCACAGCCACGGTGGCGAAGGTCGACGCCATGAGCAACGCGGTGGTCACATCCTGGCTCTTCGCGACCTGTCCCTTCTTCCGCGAATCCCGCAGGCGCTTCTGGGTCGGTTGTTCTGTTTTCTCGCCGGACATGCCTCAAGGGGTCGGATTCACGGACCGGGGTGGTTCCACAAGAGGCGGCGGGGAGTCACCGGAAAAGCGCCTGGAAGAACACCTGCATCTTCTCGCGATTGACAAACTGGTCCTCAAGCAGGCCGGTCAGAACGCCCAGGTAGAGCACAATCAGAACGGAGGCGATGGCGCTCTTCACTGGCATGGCGAGGAAGAAGACATTGAGCTGGGGACTGAAGCGGTTCATCAGCCCGAGGCCAAACTCGGCCAGGAACATCGCGAGAATGAGGGGCGCCGAGAACAGAACGATGTAACCCATGATGCCATCGAGCACACCGAGGGCCGCGGCCGGCAGCTGGGGATGAAAACTCGGAAAGTATTCGAAGACCGGCCACAGGCGATAGCTCTCGTACAACAGGATGAGAAACGCGTGAAAGCCCCCGCCAACGAAGAAGAGCACCGCGACAATCTTGGTCAGGAGCAGGCCAAACGGCGACGTGCTTGAGTCCGAAACCGGATCCTGCACCTCCGCCATCGAACTGCCGCGCTGGTTGTCGATGAAGAAACCCGTGCCTTCGGCAATCCAGAAGACCAGCCCGCTGACATAGCCGAGGATGAGTCCGAGCGCGATTTCCTTGGCGACAATGACACCGAAGAAGAAGCCCGACTTGCCGGCCATGTCACCCGGTGACGACGTGAACGCCACGATGGGCACCGCCACCAGGGTCAGGCTGATGATCACCACCTGCCGCGCCATGCCCTGGATGAACTGCGAACCAAAAAACGGTGAAACCGACAGCGCCGCCGTCATGCGCGGCAACGTGAACGTCAGCATGATCAACGTATCCTGAAATGGAACCGTAGCCGTCATGGACAACGCCAAACCACTGAGATTGGACCACGAATGAACACGAATGAACACGAATTCATACGGATTTGGGATGCGAGCACAGCCTATTTGGACGCACCTCGCTGTGACCTAGCCACATTGGTCCTTCGGGATTGTCCTCATTCGTGTTCATTCGTGTCCATTCGTGGTCATACAGGTTCGAAACCGCTCCGGGTAACGCGCAGACCCGAAGAACGCGTTACGCGCCCTGGCGCTGGACGAGTTGCGGGAAGGTGTCGAAAATGTATTCGGTGAAACGCAGCAGCTCCGCGCCGACCCAGGGCATGGTCAGGAGCAGCACGGCCGTAACGACCACGAGCTTGATGGCGAAGCTCAACGTCTGCTCCTGCACTTGGGTGAGCGCCTGCAGCAGACTGACGAGCAGGCCCATCAGGGTCGCCGCGATGATCGGAGGCATGGAGAGAATCAGGACCAGCACCAGGGCCTTGGCCGTGATATCGAGAATGAAGGCTTGGCTCATGGTGAAATCAGCCTCCGCCACCGGCGTAGGTCAGGACAATGCCATGGATCAGGCGCGTCCACCCGTCGACCAGGACGAAGAGCAGCAGTTTGAAGGGCAGGGAAATGGTCATGGGCGACACCATCATCATGCCCATGGCGAGGAGAATGTTGGATACGATCAGATCGATGGCAATGAAGGGGAGGTAGAGCAGGAACCCGATCTGGAACGCCGAAGTTAGCTCCGTCACGGTGAACGCCGGCACGAGGATGAGAAAGCTGTCCTTGTCCACCGTGGCCGCGGCCTCCTTGGTCCAGAGCTTCCGGGTCGTATCAAGGAAGAAACGCTTCTCCCGCTCGTTGGTGTGGCGCTTCAGGAACCCCAGGATCGGCTCCTGCGCCTTGGACAGCACCCGCTGGATGGTGGCGGCGTCGAGCTTGCTGAGGTCCTCCTTCTCGATCTGGGCAAAGGTCGAGGTGGCGACCGGAGCCATGATGTAGACGGAGAGAATGATCGCGAGGCCGTTGATCACCAGATTGGGCGGGATTTGCTGCACACCCAGGGCGTTGCGCACGAGGCTGAGCACGACCACGAGTTTGACGTACGACGTCATCATGACGGCGAAGAACGGCGCCAGGGACAGCACCGCTGTCAGGACAATCAGCGTCAGGGGATCGGGCAGATTGAAGTTCATCCGGATTCAGGGTCGGGGTGGCTGGTCGGTCACCGGCGTCACACCAGGTTCCATTGCACGATGCGGACACCCACCTTGTCGCCAAGCTCCACCAATTCGCCCTGACCGATCTCCCGGCCGTGGGCACGCAGGGTGACGAGCCGGGGCGGGGTGGCCGGCAGTTCGAAGGTGTAACCTTCGCCGACGCTGCGCAGCTGGCCGACGGTGAGTTCGATCTGGCCGACGTCGAAGACCACCGGAATGGGCAGGTCATCGACGCGGGCCGCGCCGGCGGTGGGTTTGGCGGAGGGTTCAGCGGGCGGATTCATGGTGGATACACGGAAAGTCTGGCGGTTGCGCGTGGCGCGTCCCATCAACCGGGAGCCGGACCACAGTTCATAGTTGCCCTGAGTGCGGTCGCCGGGCGTCAGTGGCACAAAGATCACATCACCCACCGCGAGGGTCCGGAGCGTGGCGGGCGGAAGGGGGACTCGCGTCAGAACCGCGGAGAGCGATACCGGCAGGCTGTCAGCCGTGCCAAGGGGCTGTGCGGGGACCTTCTCCAGGCGTTTCACCACCACGTCGGCCGCTGCCCCGTCCAGGTGAAGCGTTCCCGCCAGGAAACGGTCTTTGCCGTCCCAGGTGATCTCCCAGCCGCAGAGGGCGGATCGCTCAACCGGACCGGTCTGCCAGCCCGCGAGCTTCACGGTCAGCCCCTGCCGTTGCAGCGCGGCCAGCGGATCCGCCAGCCATAGCTCAAGGACGCCGAGAAGGAGCTCTTCCGGGAGTGCGGCGACCTCGATCCCGGCGAAGGCGACGCCAAGACTCGAAGGCTCGGGCAGCGCTGGCACGCCGAGGACACAACTGAAAGCCTCTCCCTTCAGCCGCAGGTAACCGGTGGGACCGGGCGCCGCCGACAGCGGCGCGAACCGCAGTCGGGCCGGCTTGCCGGCCCAGGAGAACGCGAAGGTGCGGCGGATGCCGACCAAGGCACTCTCCCGGCGCACTTCGCCCTCTGCGGTCGCCCGGATGGCGGAGACGCCCGGCTTCGTCGGGGGTGGCTCCATCGGTGAGATCATGCCCCGTCCTCAAGTTCCTCAGGCGTGAGGTAACGTTGCCGGGAGCGCCCATCCTCGGGGTTCCCGCTCCCGTCCGCCAGACGTACGCTGAGCAGCGGCAGCTCCGACTGCGGCTGCCGCTGCTGGATCGCCTCGGCCAGCCGCGGCAGTCCCTCCTGCAACCCGCCGTCCGCGACCGAGGCGGTGGTCACAAACTCAACATGAAGCCGGTTCTCTTGCCGCCACAGGCGGATCTCGGTGTTCGGCAGCACGTCATTCGCGAGTGAGATGCGGACCTCCCGGCGTCCATCGTGCAGCGGATCGGAAACGAGCACGCGCGACACCGTCTCCGCCACCATGTCCTGGAGCGCGGCAATGTGCGCCACCGTGGGCGCCGTCGGGGCGGAGACCGCGGCGGCCGCGCCCGCGCTCTGGCTGGCGAGAGACTGCAGCAGCGTCGTGCCCAGGGTGACCGGGGTGTCCTCCGCGACCGCCGCACCCGAGGATGCGCGGGACAACTCGTTCTCTCGCCCCCAGCCTGCCGTGTCACGCGCAGCCGAAATCACCATCACCACCGCAGGATCCGTCGCACTGCTCTGGAGGGAAGGCAGCCAGGCGCCGAGTCGCTCGGGCGTCAATCCCACGGTGCCCAGCATCGCCCGCATCGGGCCGTCGCTGGCCACGCGGGGCAGCAGTTCAAGCAGACGGGTCGAATCCGAAAGGAAGGCGGCTGTATCTAATGGTTCACTTCGACGGTCGCCGGCCACGGTTTGCGGCGCGAGCGGGTCACTCGCTTCGCCCAGGACCCGCGCGACTGTCTCACGCAAGGCGTGGGAGGCTTCCGTCGGAAACGCATCGACGGCTGTCGTGGCAATGCCATGCCCCGAAACGGAGGGAGCAAGCCCAAGCCTGCCTTCCGCAAACGAGGTCCAGGCCGGAAGCCACGGCAGCAAGGCTTGCATCAGGCTCGCTGCGTCCTGGGGTTGAAGCTCAAGCGGCTCCATGAGGCTGTCTTCGCCCTGTGGGCTGGCGCCGCGATCATCGGACTGGGGCGCGGACAACAATCCAAAAGGTGCGGGGACCGCCCCCTCCTCCACCCCGTCATCGAGCAGGCCGCTGGGGAAACTACCCGTGGCCTGCTCTCCTTCCGATTCGCCGCCCAGGGCGGAACGGAAGCGTTGCACCAGATCGAGCGCCGGCGCCGCCAGGGCACCGGACCCCGATTGACCGGTCAGCAGGGCGAGTGCCTCCGCGGAGGCCGGGGAAAGGTGATCAATTGCGTTCATAATGGGATTCCTCAAATTCGCTGATCTTCGGCCGGCTGAACTCCTCAAGTTCCAGGTCTTCGGCCAGTTCGTCTTCGCGGGCGACCTCGCGCTGCCAGAGCGTGCGGTGCTCGAGCAGTTTCTCGAGGTCGCGCACCGCCTGGGCGTGACGCACCCGGGCTTCATCCAAGCGCACCCGCGCCTCGGTGACCGCGGCCTCGGCCCGTTTTACCTCGTCCATCAGGGTGAATTCATGTTCGCGCAAGGCCGCGATCTCCTGTCGCACATCGGAAAGCTCACCGAGCTTGAGCATGCGCCGCATGAGCGCATCGAGCCTGCGCTTCTCCTCCTGCACCCGCCAGACTGCATATTCCTCCAGTTTAGTCTGGGCTGCCACCAGGGCCTTCTCGGCCTCGAGCAGCGCCCGGCGCGCGCGGGCCACGGCCTCGCTGGCCTGCTCTTCCCGGTGCTGGCGCACCCGCACCATGTCCTGGAGGGCGTAGCGTCTCATTTCACGAGTTGCTGCATCGCCTGCAGCGTCTCATTGAAGCTGCTCTTCTCGCGCAGCCCCTGTTTCAGAAATGCGTTGATGGCCTCGATCTTCCGGATCGCCTCATCCGTCACGGCGTCACTGCCCGGCTTGTATTCACCAATCCGCACGAGCAGTTCGACCTCCTGGTACTTGGCCATGAGCTGGCGCACCCGGCCGGCCAGTCGCTGGTGGTCGGGCGAAGCGATCGCGGTCATGAGACGACTGACGCTGGCGAGGATGTCGATCGCGGGATAGTGGTTGGCCGAGCCGAGTTTGCGGGAAAGGACGATATGGCCGTCGAGGATGGAGCGCGTCTCATCCGCCACCGGCTCGGTCATGTCGTCGCCCTCGACCAGCACCGTGTAGAGGGCGGTGATCGATCCTTTTTCCGAACACCCCGCCCGCTCCATCAGGCGGGGCAGTGTGGCAAAAACCGAGGGAGGGAACCCCCGTCGGGTCGGCGGTTCACCGGCTGCAAGTCCGATTTCGCGCAACGCACGGGCAAAACGTGTGACGGAGTCCATCAGCAGCAGCACCTTCTTTCCCTGGTCGCGAAAGTACTCCGCCACCGCGGTCGCCACATAGGCTGCCTTCAGCCGCTCCATCGAGGGTCGGTCCGAGGTCGAAATGACGGTGACGGCCCGCTTCACGCCCTCCTCCCCCAGGTCGCGCTCAAGGAACTCCCGCACCTCGCGACCGCGTTCACCAATCAGCGCCAGCACCACGACATCCGCCGTGGTGTTGCGCACAATCTGGCTGAGCAGGGTGCTCTTGCCTCCGCCGGCGGCGGCAAAGATCCCCATGCGCTGGCCTTCACCGCAGGTGAGCAGACCATCGAGCGCGCGCAAACCGAGGCTGATCGGCTTGGTGATCAGGTCGCGCGCCATCGCGTTGGGCGGATCGGCGTAGACCGGATAGTGGGACTCGACCGCGAGGGGACCTTTGCCGTCAAGCGGACGCCCCAATCCATCCAGCACACGACCCAACAATCCAGGACCGACCGGCACCTTGTGCACCTCGCCTAAGGGAATCACCTCCGTGGAACCCGATGCCCCGACCAGTTCGCCGAGGGGCGTGAGCAAGGCGAGGTTCTGGGAAAATCCCACGACCTCGGCCATGATCTGATGATCCTCCCACGGGTTGCGCAGGGCGCAAAGCTCGCCGATTTTCGCACCGGGCGCATGGGCTCGCACAATCGTTCCCACCACCTGCTGCACCCTCCCGCGCACGGCGAGCGGCTCGGCCCGGTCCACGCCGAGCGACAGTCGGGCGGCAAACGTGTCGGAATCGAAGGTCGGAGCTTTCACTTGATCGCCTGAATGAGGGCCTTTTCGATCGCCCGTAGCTGGGTCTGCACCGTCGCATCAATCACCCCCAGCTCGGTCTCCAGGATGCAGCCATCCGCCGGCAGCCGCGCATCCGTCTGCACATCGAGAAATTGAATACGGGGAAACGAGGCGAGCAGCGCCTCGACCCTCCCCTGCAGCCATTCGGCCTGGGCGGGGGAAACCTTGAGCCGCACCTGACTCTGGTGCCGCAGCACTTCCAGTGCCTTGCGGACGATTCGCTCGACGCGGTCGCGTTCCTGGAATTCGCCGATGACACGCTGGGTCGATTTGATCACCACCTCCACCAGCGCCTCCTCGACCTTGGCGTAGTAGAGATTGGACTGGCCCAGGGTGTGGACGACCCGCTCCGCCATCTCCGCCTTGCCCTGCTCCACGCCGTCGCGATAGCCCTTCTCTTTCTGGGCGGCATATTCGGCCCGGGCCTCGGCCAGGATCCGCGCGGCCTCCTCCCGGGCCTGCGCCACCACGGCATCGGATTCAATCGCAGCCGCAAAGTCGGAGGACTTCAGGATCGGCCCCTGCGAGAGCACCTCGGCACCCACACGCTTCAGGCAAAGCATCGGTTTTCCTCCGGTGTCAGCACATCCTGGCAAATCGGCTTGAGCATCCGCCACGCCTGGGCTGAGGCGTCGGCGTCGACCTTCGTCGAAAACAGCGTGACCTCGCGCGGCGCCTTGAGACGCAGCCGCCGGCGGAGGGCCTCGGGCTCGCCCGCGAGACAGGCGGACAGTGTGGCCCAGCCTGAACCCATCACCTCGTCTGCCAGCGCCGCCGTCGACGACGCACCCTCGGCCGGGACGGCTCCGGACCCGGCCAACAATCGGCCGCGCCGAAGGGCAAACCCATACGCATCGTCACCGATGCGCGCCGTCAGCTGGCGCCGCTCCTCCTTGGCCACCACCCGGGCAAGGCGATGAACCTGGACCGTCGCACCGGCGAAGCGTACGAGGCGCTCCAGCGTGCGGGCACCGAGCAGGGCGAGACGCCGCGATTCCGATTCAAAATCCCAGAGCATCTCGTCGAGATTCAGCGAGCGACGATAGTGACGCCCGAGACGCTCGCGTCCCGCCGCCGACGTTTCCAGCACCCGAACCACCGGCTCGGGCAGACCGCCCTCGACCCATACGGGCAGAAGCCACCGGTGGGGATAGACGTTCCAGTCGTAGATCGCCCGATACAGATCGGGACGACGGGTCACCAGGGATTGAAACCACCCGGCGGAGCTCACGTCGTCGCCTCCTTGGGCGCCCGGCGGTCCGCCTGGCGTCGGATCAACCAAAGAAATCCAGCCCCCAGCACCACGCCCCCCAGAAGGAACGCACCGAGCAGCACCGGATCCGTGCCCGCTCCCGTCGCCGAGGGCGACGCACCCCGCGGGCCGGCTGCGACGGCCGTGCTGTTGACGGCGGGGACCAGAACGAGGGAGACATTGTCATAGTTGAGTCCCTCGATGCTGCGCATGACGAGACTCTTGAGTTGGGGCGTGAGACTCTCCAAATCGAAGCCAGAGCGGTAGCGGATGAACACGGCGGCGGAGGAGGGCGTGATCTTTTCCGCCAGCGGATCATTGTCCGGAATGACGATGTGCACCCGGGCGTTCATCACCCCGTCGATGCGCATGAGCGTCTCCGCGATTTCCTGGGAAAGCGCATACATGTAGCGGATGCGCTCCTCGGTCGGCGAGCTGACAAGTCCCGACTTCTGGAACACGTCCCCCATCTTGGTGAACTTGTCCTTCGGGTATCCCTGCGCCTTGAGGAGATCGACCGCCCGGGAGAAGTCGGCTTGTGCCACCTTGAGGATCCACTTCTCCTCCTTTCCGGCGGTCTTGGTGCAGGGGATGTCGCGCTGCAGGAGGATCGCCATCATCTCGTTCGCCTCGGTCTCGGTGAGCTCCGAGAAGAGCGGAACCTGGCCGCATCCGGCGAGCAGCAGCGCCACGAACAGGCCGAAGCCAAGGCGGAAGACGGAGGACAAGGGGAGAGAAGTCATGGGAGCGGACACGCGAGGGGAGACGCGAACAGGCAGGGAGAAGCGAACGGCGAAACGGGAACGTGGCTCAGCCACCGCGGCTCAGTTCCTTGACGGTGTTGGCTCCGGCTTTGGCGGCGTTGTCGACGCCCATGACGGACATCGACCACTTGGATACATCGATCTGAAGCGCGAGGATCTCGGAGAAGTTGGTCAGACCCGTCCCCTCGGATTTGACCACGTCCTGCAACCGGGTTTCGATCGCCCGGAGCGAGCTTTGGTAGTTGTTGCCGAAGCGCATCATGCCCTCGAGGATCGAGTCACCGAAGGAACGCTTCACTCCATCGACCGCGCCCACCCCATCCGCGAGGGGTGTGAGCCCCTGGGGATTGGCGGTCTGCGAGGCCGCCGACTGGATGAGTTCGCGCAGGCGCGCGAGGTCGCTCTCGCTGAAGGTGGCGGCCGGTTCGATCGCGGCGGGCGCGGTGGCGGCCACGGGCACGGAGGCGGTGACGGGTATCATAGGACCTTGGCAAGCTGCGGGTTGAGTTGCGAGGGCGAGAGCCGGAGGAGGTTCACGGCCATCTGCCGTGCGTCCGGATCGCGTCCCTCCGAGACGATGCGGGTGAGCAAGTCCTGCCCCTCGGACTCCTCCCCCGCGAGCCGGAGCGCGCAGCCGAGATGGGCCCGCACGAGTTCGCTCTTGGGGGCGAGGCTGAGCGCATTCTCCCGCAGGAGCTGGACCGCGGAATCCGGCTGTTGCATGACCATCGCGAGCACGGCCATGCCCAGCACCGGCATCTCACTTTCGGGGCGGGCGGCCTTGGCGCCGTTGAAGAGCGCCGCCGCCTCCGCGTAAAGCCCGTGCCACACCGACCAGTAGCCGGTGCGCATCAGGAGTCGGACCAACTCGGCGGGAGTTTCCATGCGAGGACGCAGGCCGGAGCCTACCTGAGGTTGCTGACCGCGTTCTTGGACGGCTCCTGGATGGCCTTGACCAGGTTCGAGACCGCAGTCGCGGCATTCGTCACCTGATTGACCCGCATCTGCAGCAGCACCACCGCACCCGGATCCGAGAAGTCGGTCGAGTTCGAGGCGCCAATGACGTTGTTGGTCTGCGTGCGGACTTGGTCCGCCATGGAGTTGATGGTTTCCCAGACATCGGAGTTGCCGCCGAAGAGGGGGGTGGAACCGAGGGTGTTGGACAGAACAGGCATGACGTGGTTGGGTTGATACGGATTGGATTTATCGGACGGAAACAGGGGTGGCGGAGAACCGGATCACATCCGCGGCCTTTTCAATGGCCGCCTCGATCTTCTTCGCCTGTTCGAACTCCAGGGGGGACAGACCGCGCTGCAGCTGGCGGCGCACGTCGTCCAGTGAACGCGACAGGAACTCCTGCACGGCGCGGTGAAACTCGCCGCTGGCGTCGTTTTGCAGCGCGAGGTCGAACTCGGGGACGTCAATATTGATCATGGCGGAAAAAGGAGGAAGCAGGCGCGTGCAGGGACGTTGCTTTCGTGAGGCGGCGGGGGTCAACCGACAGGCCGTCTTCGTCGGGGAATTTCACCCGTTTGGGGGAGTGGTTTTGTCCGCCGTCGCGACGGGCCGTTCAGCGTCCGGTGCTCCCGACCCGGTGGAGGCCGCCACCGGCTTCCACCGCGATGGAGTGAACTCCGAACCGAGCGTGACCGCGAAGGTGCTCGCGCCCTTCTCGAGAAAGGCCTGTTCTCCCCGGACGGCGGCGAGGCGCAGGCCATCCGGCAGTCGCGCCCCCCGAAACAGCACGGTGCCGTCGCTGAGACGGATCCATCCCTGCCCTTCGGCGAGTTCCCTGAGTCCGACCACCGTGAGGGGTGCAAGCGCTTCCGCGACCTCGGCGCGGGGCGCGGCGGCGGTGGCCTCGGCTCGAAAGACGGGCGGCGTGGTCAGCGGTGAAATCTGCACGTCATCCCGGATCCGGAGTAGCCCCGGAACTTCAGCGAGGAGGAGTTGGCGGATCCGGTTCCACTCGGCGGCGGATCGCAGGGTGCCCTGGATGCGCAGTTCGCCGGGTCCCTCGACCGCCGCCTCCAGCGACACCTTTCGCTCGGCGAGAAAGTTGCGGGCCGTTTCCAGCAACCGGGGCGTGCTCCAGATGCGCTGCGCCACCTCGGGGGCCTCGATGCGCAACGCCGACGACAATTCGCGGTACGCGGACTCCGAGTCAACATAACCGGATACGACCCACTGGCCGCCCTGCTCTTCCAGCGTGAGCGATTTCCCCTCAGGCAGGGACCGCAGCGCCAGTTCGGCCCGCTCGCGGCTTCCCGGTCCTGGAGGAACGACGGGCTTTGGAGCCCAGAAGAACCAGAGGGCCAGCCACACCACCAGCAGCACCCCGCCAAATCCCGCCACAAACCAGGCGCGCCGTCGCTGTTCGGGAGTCGGACCCTTTCCGGTCTTCGTCGCATCGGCTGCAGGTGCGGCATCCGCGGCCAGCGCAGGCTCGGCCGGTTTGGCCACGGAGGCCGGCGCAGGCATCTCCTTCTCCAACTCGGGCACGTCGGCGACCGACAGCAGTGGCCACCGGGCCGCTGCGGGGCCCACCACCAGATGCGTCGTGCCGGCCGTGACAAAACCAAATTCCCGAACCGTTCCCTTCGCCTCGACCCGCTTGCCCTGGTTGAACACCCGACCCTCCAGCGGCTCAACCGTGAGACCGGATTTGTCCAGAGTCAGGGTAAAGTGCTGCGCCGCCACCAGCACGTCGTGCAGGACGAGGTCACAGTCCGCATGCGAGCCGACCACCAAACGGCCGGGCTTGAGGAGGATCTCAGCGCCCTGATGCGGACCCGAGATGATTTTAAGAAGCCAGTCACCGGAAACAGACATGGGATGCGGGAATCAGGGTTGCGCCACGGCGGTGGCAATCGGGGCCAGGGTGCGACCCACCAGGTCGTGGGCGCGGCGGTTGACCACCTCGGGATCGGTCGCCTGCGTCGGCAGGGGCGATTTCTCGGCGACCGGGCCGGGACGATTGAGCCGGGACTCCCGGTGAACATCGACCAACCGCGGCGTGATGAAGAAAAACCGCTGCGCGCGAGACCGGTTGTTCTCGCTGCGTTGGAACAGGCGTCCGAGCACGGGAACATTGCCCAGCACCGGTACCTGACGGACATTGTTGTTCTGCCGCTCGACGAAGTAGCCGCCGATCAGGAGCGTCTTGTCACCCGGCACCACTGCCTGCGTGCTGATGGCACTCTCCCGGGTGGATGGAACGCCATCGACCCGAAGATCGCTGAAAGAGCCGTCCTGCACATCGACCACCAGCCGGAAGGTGATCTGGTCACCCTCCTTCACCAGCGTCGGCGTGACCCGCAGCTGCACACCTGCCCGCACATCGAACAAGTCGGTCGCATCGCGACCAGCCACCCGGACAAAGACCGTCTCCTCCTGCCGCAGGCTGGCCTCGACATTCTCAAGCGTGATCACCGAAGGACTCGTGACCAGTTGGGCCTCACCCTTCTCCTCCAAAGCTCGGATACGCGTGAGCAGCTCATAGCCGCTCACGGGCACGAGCACGGAGGTGGAAAGGCCTGCGCCGCGCACAATATCCGTACCGTCGACAAAGCCGGGGGTCGTGCCGGCATTGTCCCCATCCCCCTGGTTGAAAGCCCGGTCCGCCTCGAAGCCGAGGCGCGCCTTGGTACTGCCCTTGCCATCACCAAAACTCAGGAACTCCACACCGAGCGACCGGCCATTGTCGGCGTCGATGTCGACCACCGCGGCCGAAATTTCGATCACCGGACTGGCGACATCGAGTTGCTCGATCAGGGCGGCGTAGAGGGGAAGCCGCGCGGCCGTGTCCCGGACGATGACCGCGTTCAGCCGCGGCTCCGCCTGAATCAGCGGCTTGTCACCGTCAGACTCGGCCGGTCCCGTGCCCCATTCGCGAGCCGGCGCGCCCCGGGCGACGGATCGCTCCGGGGTCGACTCGGGCGCGTCCTTGCCGACCGCGGCGAGCCCGGTGCCGAACAGGCTCGGACGCGACCGTTTGCGGTCGGTGGCCTCGGATCCGGTGGAGAGCGAGCCCGACGCGGTGCCCATGATGTTCTGCAGGGCCCGAGCCACGCCCGGCACGACGGTCTGAGCACCACCACCGCGAAGGGTAAGGTCGCCGGCCGTGGCATGCTTCAGTCGGAAGACGCGCACCTGCATCTCTGAGGCTTCGGCCCGAGCCGCCTCGGCCACCTGGGCGGCGGCGGCGGCGGCCTGATCCTGTCGCGTACGCGCCTGCGTATCGATCGCCCGCAACACCGGCTCCGCCACCTCAAGAAAGGCCGGGCTGCCGCTCAGAGTCAGCACGCCACCCGCCCCTCGCACCCCGACGGAGCGGACAGCCGGGCCGGAGGCGAAACCCAGCGACTCGAACGCCGCCGTGGCCTGTTCGAGCGTGATTTGCGGCAACTCCAGCAGCCGGCTGCGGCTCTGGGCCGCCGGCGAAACATGCAGCCGGGTACCGTCCCAGAACCAGACGAACTCACCGGAGTCGCACACCGCGTCGAGAAACTGCCGGGGCGTCAGTCCGTCGAACTCCCCGGAGATCGATGTGCTCGCCACACTCTCAGACAGGTCGAGCGGCAGCCCCTGCTCCACGGCAAAGGCGCGCAGGACCTCGGCGACCGGCTTGCGGTCGGCGCTGAGCGAAACACGATCGCGCCGCCACGGGATTTCAGCGTGGAGCCCGGGCCACAGCCCTGTGCTCGCGAGGCAGACCATCCACGCGACCCGGAGAAGCCCACGGTTCATGGCCGCCCACCCTTTCCACCTTGGGACGACGCCACCGCCTGTAATTTTCCCCTCCAGAATTCGAGTTCGTTGAGCATGTCCTCGGCCCCCTTGAACACTTCGGCCGACAGCCGTTCGTTGGCCGGCCAGGTGCGCCACAGCAGCAGAATGTTCTCCTCGTCGTCGAAACTAAGCACCTCTGGACGTGCCTGTCCCTTCAGACGGGCGATGTTCCACGTCAGGACCTGGCGAAGGAGATCCTGCTGATTTTCCCAGGACTGCGCAGCGTCCTTGCCAAATCGGCTGATCACGCCCTCGAGCACCACCTCATCGTTCGCCCAGGGCCCAAGCCGGAGCACCAGTTCGTCCACATGCAGCTCATAGCGTCCGCGCGCATCGGCCGCCGGAGCCTCCAGGCCCAGCTCCTCGCACAGCGCGCGCACGGCTTTCGTCAGTTCGTTCATGGTCGTGTTACATCGATATCCGGCCGAGCGGCTGGATGGTGATTTCCTCGGTCAGTTCCTGGTGCGAGAGCACGGGCAGGTCGTAGAACTCCTGTTCGACGAGCTTGCGCGTGTAGCGGCGCACATCCATTGAGGTGAGCAGCACGGGGCGCTGCGTATTTTCCCAGAGATTACCGACTTCCTTGCGCACGGACTGCAGCAGTTTCTTCACGCTCGCCGGGTCGAGCGCCAGGTAGGAACCAGCCGAGGTCTGGCGGATTGCCTTGCGGATCTTCTCCTCCACGTCGGGTTCCAGCAGGTAGGCCGCGAGGATGTTCTGGCCGCGGCTGAACTTGTAGCTGACATACCGGCGCAGGCTGGAGCGGACGTACTCGGTCAGGAGCACGGCCTCCTTCTCCTTCTGCCCCCATTCAATCAGCGCCTGGAGAATGGTGCGTAGATTACGGATCGATACGTCCTCCTGCACCAGCCGCTGGAGGACCTCGGTGATCTTCTGCACCGGCAGCACCCGCTGCACCTCCCGCACCACCTCGGGGAATTGTCCCTCCATCTGCTCAAGGAGGTACTTGGTTTCCTGCAGCCCGACAAAATCCCCCGCGTAGCGTTTCAGGATGACGGAAAGGTGGTAGGTCAGAACCGGCGTCGGTTTGAGGAAGGGCACGCGCGCCTTGGTCAGCGCGGGCACCTGGTCGTCCGCCACCCAGAGCGGACGGAGGCCCGGCAGGAACGGTTTGTCTTCGACATACGGCACGCCGAGCATTTTCAGGGTCTCCGGTTTTTCGCGGGCGAGCACGTGCCCGGCGCGGAACAGGCCCTCGGCGAGCGGGACCTCGTGCAGCAGAATGCGGTAGCGTCCCTCCGACAGCCCTTCGTTGAAACGCAGGTGGATGCCCGGGAACGGCACCCCGAGATCGTGGTAAAGCGCCTGGCGCACCCGCATGAGCTCCTCGTTCATCGACTCGGCGTCGACCGCGTTCTGGCTGGACGCAGCGACATCCATAAGGAGCGGAACCGTGATGGAAAAATCGTCCGTCGCGTCCTTGCGTTTGACCGGCGTCTTCTGTCCCGCCGGGGCCATGGCGGGCAGGTCGCGCTTGTCGCGCGGCTCCTTCGCCTTTGCCTTCCGCGTCAGCCCAAAGCCAGCCACCAAAACCACACTGCCGAGCAGCAGGAAGGGAATGGGCGGAAATCCGGGGATGAGGCCAAAGGCCACCATGAAACCACCGGCGATGAAGAGTCCCTTCGGCTGCGAGAGAAGCTGGCCAAAGACATCGCCGCCGAGGGTGCCCCCGCCCTCCTCGGAATTCCCCACCCGGGTCACAATCATGCCAGCCGTGATCGAGATGAGCAGCGCCGGAATCTGGGAGACGAGGCCGTCGCCAATCGTAAGGATCGAATAGGTGGCGAGCGCCTTCGGGACCTCCATGCCCTTCTGCAGCACGCCGATCGTCACTCCGGCGAGGATGTTGATGGCGGTGATGATCAGGCCGGCGATGGCGTCGCCCTTGACGAATTTCATCGCCCCGTCCATCGCTCCGTGCAACTGGCTCTCCTTCTCCAGATCGGATCTCCGGCGTTTGGCCTCGGCCTGGTCGATGTTCCCCGAGCGCAGGTCCGCGTCCACGCTCATCTGCTTGCCCGGCATGGCGTCGAGGGTGAACCGGGCCGCCACCTCGGCCACGCGTTCAGCGCCCTTGGTGATGACCACGAACTGCACGATCGTGATGATGAGGAAAATAACGACGCCGACGGCGAAGTTTCCTCCGACGACAAAGTTGCCGAAGGTGAAGATGATGTCACCGGCATGCGCCTCGAGCAGGATCAGGCGCGTGGTCGTGATGTTCAGACCGAGCCGGAACAGGGTGGTGACGAGCAGCAGGGACGGAAACGTCGAGAACGCCAGGACGTTGGGCACGTACATCGAAAGGACCAACAGCAGGATCGAGATCGACAGGTTGGTCGCGAGCAGCAGGTCGAGCAGCCACGGCGGCACCGGCAGGATCATCAACGAGAGGATGAGCACCACCACGACGGCGAGGAGCACGTCGGCGTATTTGGTCAGCCCCAACAGGCGGTTTTGCAGGGTGGCGATACTAGCGTTCATCACGGGGTTCCTTGCGGGCGAGAATCTTCAGCAGCACCTCACGCGCGCCGGGCTCGTCGCCGGCGAACCAGAGGGCCTTGGCGTAAATCAGTCCCATCGCGGTGCGCAGGTGCTCGGGCGCGTGGGGATAAGCGTGGGCGGCGAGCCGGGCGGCGCTCTCGGCCCGCCCGGCCAGGAGCTCGGCCAGGGCCAGGCACCGCTCCACCTCGCCATCGTCGGGACGGTCCCGATGGAGCGGACGCAGGAGGGTGGCGGCCTCGTCCGCCCGTGCCTGCTCAAGGTGCAGAAAGCCCAGGATCATGAGCGCGTCACGCTCATGGGCGGTGAACCGGGGTGCTGGAGGGAGGGCGTTCATCCTTTCAGCAGGGCGTAGCGAAGGGACTCGCCCAGGTCGTGCTCGCTGCTCCGGGCGCGCAACAGGTCCGCCGCAGCCTGGAGTTCGAGCGCATCCTCGCGTCCGGTGGCCAAACGCTGCAGCGCAGTGAGGCGCGAGGTCACGGCCTCGCGCAGGAGGTGAAACCGCGCCGGCGCCACCACCGCTCGGTCAAAGGCCTTGGGCCGCACCGCATCGAGAATGAGGGAGTCAAAGGTCTCGGCCCTCAGCATCGTGCGCAGCTGGGCCTCGACGGCGGCGTCGATCGGCTGCAAGCGCGAATCCTCCGGCAGCCGAGCCGCATCCGTTTCGTCACCTGCGAAAACGCTGCTCAAACCGACATGGGGGTGAAATGCCTCGGGGAGGTGGGTGCTCATGGGGCGTCCTCGATCATCCGGTGACAGCGGTCGAGGGTCTGGATGGACTCATGGATACGGGGCAGCGTGAACTCGCTGGACGGCACGACGACCGCGAGGACCAATTCGTCGCGCCAGACGCCCGCCTGAACCGGAAGCGGATTCCGGGCCCGGAAATGGGTGCGGGCGAGGATGCGGTTCCACGCCATATCGGACGGACGGTGCAGGCGACGGGCCAGGCTGATGAGCACCGCATCGTCCCCGGGGCCGGCGGCATTGAACGCAAGCGTGCCGATGTTCTCCATCGTCAGGACCACGCCCCGCTGGGGGTGCAGTTGCAGGTCGTCCAGTCCCAGGGACTGGCCGAATTCGGTCACGGTCTGCTCCAGTGCGCTCATGCCACATCCTCCCGGGAGATTTCCTTGTCCAACGCGGTCTGCAGGGATTCCAGCATCTTTTCCCGCGCCTCGGGTCCGACAAAAAGCTTCAGCGGCAGGAGACGCACCCGCTCGCGCAGCTGGGTGAGAAAGTAGATGCGGGCCGGCACCGGAAGAATGCCGGCCGACGTGGCCACCCGGGCGAAGGCCTCGGGATCCGTCCAGCGCTGCGTGGTCATGTGCAGGATTTCGCGCATGAGGTCATGAGCCGTGTAGGCGTACTTGCCGGGAGCGGCGGCGAGAGTTGAACGGGACGTGCTCACGGTTCACAGCGCGAAGAGGCTTCGGGTCTTGTCCAGGACATCACCGAGGGACCGAAAGGCATTGCCGAGGGCCTGCACGTGGTAGATGTCGTCGATCGCGGTCTTCAACTGCGCGGGTTCCAGCGAAGAACCGAGCGCCTTGCCGTCGAGGTCGCTGCCCGAGGCGCGCAGGAGAAATTCCAGGGACTGGTTGAATTGGGCGGGACCATAACGCTCCATGATCCCGGTGTAGATCGAGACGATGGACTGGCCGCCAAGGATGCTGAACCGATAGAGATCGCGCAGACCCTGGGCGCCTTCGAGTCCCTGCCGGGAGTACGCCATGATGTCGGCCGCGATGTTGAGTCCGGCGCGAATCGCGGGTCCGGCATCGGCCAGCAGCTGCGCCTTGACCGAGGCGATCTTGGTGCGCAGCTCCTCGTGCCCGCCCTCTTTCGCCAGCGCCTCTTCGGCGAACGACAAGGCGGCAAACTGGTCGGAAGCATCCTTGAATTGCTCCCCGACGAACTGCCTGAGCTCCGACTCGGACATCCCGCCGCCCTTGTTCTTCAGCGCATCCAGAAATTCATGCAGGCGTTTCCCGCTCTGGGATTCACCCATCATGTTGACGTACTTCTCGGCCAGCTCGGTGGCGCTGGTCTTCAACGCTTCCTTCGAGCCCGATTTCCGCTCCGAGAGTTTCTTCTCCACCTTTTCGCTCGCGGCGAAACTCATCTCCTCGGCGGCGTCGGCGGCGGAAGAAGCAACATCCGCGACCTCCACCCTCTGGCCGTCGAACACGCCTTCCTGGCGTTTGGCATCCACCAATGAAGCTTCCACGCCCTGCTTGGTGGAAAAGGCCTGGACCTCGGCGCGGATGGTGGCGTCAAAGGACATGTGAGCGAGTGGTGTGGTGGGGGTCCCGCGGCCCGACAACGGCTTTCACCGTGACGTCACCTGTTCGGGGGAGAACGGAGTGCACGCCGTAACGCGCGAGGTATCATTGGCTGGCCTACGTGAGCGTGCCGGGACGGCGCGATGCGAGCGCACCCGCGCCTACGACTGCGACTGGGCGCGGTCGGTCCCGAAGGGCGGAAACACGCCCGCCGAAACTGCTGATCCGCCCGCTGTGTTTCTCAGACAGCGACCGACAGCAGCTTGGGAGGTCCGCCGACTTCGCCGAGGCTGCGCATCCAGATCATGGCCGCCTCGGTCTTGGAGCTGACCCCCAGTTTGCGGTAGACGTTCTTGGCGTGGGTGTGGACCGTGTCGGGACTGAGCCGCATGGAGTTCGCAATCTGCCGGTAGCGCAGACCGCGGCTGAGCAGGTCCAGCACTTCGCTTTCGCGGTCCGTGAGTTCGCCCAGGAGTCCGGTTTCGCTCCGCGGGGCGGAAAAGGACGAGACCAGCGCGCGGGCCACGCTCGGTGTCAGGGGCGCGCCGCCGGTGATGACATCATGCAGAGCCTGCTGAAATTGGGCGAGGGAGGCGCTGCGCAGCAGGTAGCCCATGGCGCCGGCCCGGAACGCGGTCTGGACGTCGGCCACGGCCTCGCTGTCCGAAATTGCGATCACCTGGGTGGTGGACTTCCTTCCCCGCAGGGATTCGACAAACTGCCAGTCCGGAAGGTCGGGCAGGTTGTTGCCGGCGAGGAGCACCCGCGGGGGACGCTGGCTCAGGGCCTCGGCGGCCGAGCGGGCATCGGCACACTTGTCGAACACCACCACCCCGGGGAAGCGGGCCAGGCCCTGGCCCAGATTTGCTCGAAAGGTGGGGTTGCTGTCGACTACGCTGACGGTGATGAGGGGGAGGCGGTTGGAGGTCGTCACGGCGGGCGCGGGTTGAATCAGAAGGGTTCAGGGTCGCGGGAACGGGCTCAGTCTGCCCGAAATGGGTGAAGCTGGGTATGCTGCAACTGCGGTAGATCGAGCGGTGCGGGATTGATGCAGGGGGACGACGCCCCTAGGAATTACCCCATGTCCCCCCACTGCCGCACCCGGTTCTCCCGACTCTTCGGGTGGATGCTGGCATTGGGAGTCCTGACGGCCCTCCGGGCCCAGGTGTCGGTGCGCGATCCGGAGCAGGGACGTTCACCGGTGCGGATCTGGACCATGCGGGACTATGCCGCTTTTCCGCAAAACTGGTCGGTGCGTCGGGACGCGGAGGGTCGCCTCTACTTTGGCAACCGCGACGGCGTGCTCATGTTTGACGGCACCACCTGGAAGCTTCTGCCGATGCCGGGGGTCTTTGTCCGTGGGATCGCCTTCGACCGCACGGGGCGCCTCTACGCCGGGGCTGTCGACGAACTGGGCTATTTCGAACGCAACGCCCTGGGCGAATGGGGTCCTTACGTCTCGCTCCTGCCGCAGGTGCCGCCGGAGTTTCGCCGCATGGCGGACATTCGAAACGTTTACGCGCTGGCCGATGGCGTTTACTTCGTGGCCGAACGCAGCGTCATCCGGTTCAAGAATGGGGAAGTCAAGGCCTGGTCGCTGACTGGCACCTGGAATTCGTACTCGTTCCCGGTCGACGGACGAGTCTACCTGCACCGCCGCGATGACGCTCTGCGGGTGATCGAAGGTGACGAGATCAAGGTAGCCTACGACTTCCCTGAAGTGCGTGCCAGCCGTCTGATCGGGTTCGCGCGTTTGAGTGATAACCAACTGCTGCTTGCCTGGGTGCGCGAGGGTTTGGCCGTGTTGCAGGACGGTAAGCTCACTCCCTGGGCCCCGACCTGGAGTGCCTGGTTTCGCTCGCAGTTGATTTCGAGGCTAAGAGTCTTTCCCAACGGGACCGTCGGGATCGCGACCGAATTGGGTGGAATCGCGCTCTTCGATCGGTCCGGTCAGTTGCTGCAGGTCATTGACCGCAAATCCGGTCTCTACAGCGCTCTGGCTCGCGATATGGAAGTCGACGCCGAGGGCGGGCTATGGATGGCCCTGAACCACGGCGTCGCCCACGTTGATGTCCAGGCCAGCTACAGCCTGTTCGACGAGCTGAACGGCCTTTCCGCCGCAACCGTCCGCGGTGTCACGCGTCACGAAAACTCCCTCTATGCCGCCACGGTGCAGGGTTTGTACCGTCTGGTTCCGGCCCAAGGGACAACCATGGCGCACTTCGAGGAGGTGCCCGGACCAAAGGATGACTACAACGCCGTGCTCTCCCATGACTCGGGCCTGCTGACGGGCGGTCGCACCCGGGTCCAGCTCCTCCCGAGGGGTGGAGGCGCGCCGCAGACGCTCCTCGAGGAGGGCAGTTATCTGCTGGTGCCGAGCACCACACGTCCGGACGTGGTCTGGTCCGCGGGACAGAAGGGAGTGGTGCCGCTTCGGTACCATGCCGGACAATGGCGGGCGGGCCGCCCCCTGCCCGGACCTCCGGTGGAAGTGCGATCCATCGCAGAACAACCGGACGGTACGCTCTGGATTGGCTCCAGCACCCGCGGTGCCTACCGCTGGGCCAACGCCGCCTCGGACACCGTCGGCGAGCCCGAAATCTTCTTCGAGTCCGGCGGCCTGCCGCCCGGGCACGGCTGGCTGCGGGTCTTGCGCTGGAAGGACGCGCTCCTCGTCTCCGGGCAGCACGGACTCGCGCGGTGGGATGAGGCTGCACGCCGCTTTGTCCCCTCTCCCTTCCTACCCGATACGCCGGGAGCCAGGCCCACCAATGTCTATGGCGATGATCCTTCGCACCTCTGGACGAGCTTTGGCGTCGACCGCCAGTCCGTTCGCATCTTCAGAATCGATGCCAGCCGGCGGGTGGAGGCCTTGCCGCAGGCCGTGGTTCAGGCGCTCGGTGACATCGAGGTGTTTTACCACGAGAACCGCGACTCCCGCGAGGTGCTTTGGGTGGGAGGGTCGTTTGGACTGGCTCGCGTCGACCTGCGACGCGAACTTTCGCCGCCCAGCAATTTCGCCGCGGTGGTGTCCCAGATCAACCGGCCCGCCGAACCCAGCCTGAGCAAGGGAGTTTTTGCCTGGCCGCACGGGAAATCCGACTTGGATATCCATTTTTCTGCGACGACCTACCGCTCGGGCCCCTTCCTGCACTACCAAAACAAGCTGGAAGGCTACGACGACGACTGGCTGGCCTGGTCCGGCAGCACTTCGCGCAGCTTCACCAACCTCTCGGCCGGGGCCTACACCCTGCGGATCCGCGCCCGCGATGCCGATGGCAGGCTCGGGCGGGAGGCCACGCTGGCCTTCCTGGTCACTCCACCGTGGTGGGACACGGGCTGGGCCTACCTTGCGTACACCGTGGCCGGCCTCCTCGCTCTCTATGGACTGCTGCGCTGGCGGGTGCACGCGAGCGAACGCGAACGTCAGCGGCTGCAATTGCTGGTGGCGGAACGCACCTGCCAGCTGGCCGAGAGCGAAAAGACGCTGCTGAAGGCAAAGGAGGCGGCGGAGGCGGCCAACCGGGCGAAGAGCGCGTTCCTCGCCAGCATGAGCCATGAGCTGCGCACGCCGCTGAACAGCGTGCTCGGCTATGCCCAGATCCTCAGTCGATCGAGCGAACTCGGGGTCACCGCCCGACGCGGATTGGATGCGATCCGGCGGAGCGGCGACCATCTCCTCAACCTCATCAACGAGGTGCTCGACCTGGCCAAGGTTGAATCGGGGCGCATCGAGCTGGTGCCGGCGCCGTTCGAGCTGGCGCGGTTCGCACAGACCGTCTCCGAATCCTTCGCCCAGCGCGCAGCGGACAAACGAGTCGACTTCGTCACTCCCGATCTGACGCCTCTCGCTGAAACCGTGATGGGCGATGAGCCCCGTCTGCGCCAGATCTTGATCAACCTCCTGGGGAACGCCTTCAAGTTCACCTCCAAGGGCTCTGTGACCTGGAGCATGCGCCGGATCCAGGGAGACCGCATCCGGATCGAGGTGGCCGACACCGGCGTCGGCATCGCCCCGGAAGAGCAGGCGCAGATCTTCCAACCGTTTTACCAGGCCTCCGGCGCGCCCGACCTCTCGCGCCAGGGCACCGGCCTTGGACTCTCCATCAGTACGCACCTTGTCCAGTTGATGGGCGGGCAGCTCCAGGTGGAGAGCCAGCCCGGCCAGGGCAGCCGCTTCTGGTTCGAGATCGCCCTGCCGGTGGTCTCGCTCGCCGAAGGCCACGCCCCGGCGGCGTCCGAAACCGGGTCCTACATTGTCGGATACCGGGGACGCCCACGTCGGATCCTGGTGGTCGACGACGAACGGACCAACCGCGAAATCCTGATCGAAATGCTCGAGCCGCTCGGGTTCATGATCGAGGAGGCGGAGGACGCCGCCACCGCACGTGCGGTCGTGGCGCGGCAGGCGCCGGACCTCGTGCTGCTCGACCTCCGCATGCCGGGCGACGACGGATTCGTGCTCGCACGCGAATGGCGCTCCCGGCGCAGCCTGCTCGGCGGCAAGGTCCTCGCGCTGTCCGCCAGCGTGCTGCCCGAGCAACAGGCGGACGCCCTCGCGGCGGGCTGCGACGCCTTCATGGCCAAACCCTTTCGCGTGGAGCAGCTCCTCCGGGTGATGGGCTCGCTGATCCAGATGGAGTGGATCGAGGCGGAGTCCCCCCGCTCCGCGGCAGATCCCGTTCCGTCCACGCTGCCCACCGCCGACATCCCGTGGGAGGCGGGCCTGTTGCGCCGCCTGCTCAGCCTGGCAGAGAACGGGGACGCGATCCGCCTGGGCGAAGAACTGGGCCAACTGGCCCGCCGCGGTGCGCAATGGGCCGCAGCCGTGGCTCCCTGGCAGAAACTGGCCGTGAGTTACCAGATGGAGGCGCTGAGTCGGGCGCTGGAACAAACGCTGCGACGCATCGCTCCCACGTGAGTCTTTCAACCATGTCGCGACGTGACATCCTTCCTCCGCCCGGCTGGTCCGGTGCCCTTCGACGGCACACCCCTCTGCTGCCTGCCTCATGAGTGCGACTTCCAGCCGTCCGGCCACCGTGCTCCTGGTCGACGACGTACCCGAGAATCTCAGCCTGCTGATTGATACATTACGCGATGCTGGCTACGAAATTCGCGTGGCCGAAAGCGGCGAGCGCGCGCTCAAACAGCTGCCCAACATTGCGCCCGACCTGGTCCTGCTCGACGTCATGCTGCCCGGGATCAACGGATTCGAAACCTGCCGGCAGATGAAGGCCGACAGCCGTTGGCGCGAGGTGCCCGTGCTGTTCGTCACCGCCCTGAATGATGTCACGGAGAAAGTGCGTGGCTTTGAGGCCGGGGGAGTCGACTACCTGACCAAACCCTTTCACCCGCAGGAGGTGCTGGCCCGGGTGACCGCCCACCTTCAACTCGCGGCACTGCGTCGAGAGTTGGAGCGAAAGAACGCCGAGCTTTCCGAGGAAGTCGCATTGCGCCTGGAAGCGGAGCGTCAGCTCCACCAGTCCCTCGACCGCGCCTTGGTGGTGGCGACCGGGGAGGGACTCGTGGTTTTTTCCACACATCAGGCCACCCAGCTGCTGACGCGCCTGTTTCCCGAATCCCCGCCCGCCCGCCTGCCCCCGGCCCTGCTCGCCTGGGTGCGCACCCCGGAGCCGCGTCCCGAGGAAATCAAACCGCAGGTGCGCATCCGGTTCTTCTCCGAACCGGGCATCAACCGGAGTTTCGTCCTGTTGCTGGAAGATCTCGCCTGGCAGCCGAAGGTGGACCGACTGATTGCCCTCGGCCTGACCCCGCGCGAGGCCGAGGTGCTGTTCTGGTTTGCCGAGGGCAAAGGCGCACCCGAGATCGCGCTGATCATAGGCGTATCCCACAATACCGCACGCAAACACGCCCAGCGCGTCCTGGAAAAACTCGGGGTCGAAAACCGACTCGCGGCGGTGCGGCTGGCGCGGGAACAACTCGACCGGCTCGGCTGAAGGCGCCGGTCAGGGCCGGCGTCACTGGGCAAGCGCGGTCTTCAGGTGCGGAATCAAGCGGCGGGTGAACTCAATCGAATCCGGACCCGAGAGGTGCGACCATTCCGGGCAGGTGAAGGCGTTCAGCTCCGGGTAGTCCTCAAAGTAAATGCCGGGCGCACGGGTCTCTTGCAGCAACCGGGTCCAGGGGCCGGCCCGCGGAGTGGCCTTGTCCTCGAGTTCCTTGAGCGGGCCGGTGACCGGCAGGCGCACAAAGACGACTTTGCCGCCTCGGCTGCGGATCTTCTCCACCGCGATCACCGCATCCTTGAACCGTTTTTCAATCGCCGTGTGGATGAAGTTGAGAAACGCCTCCTGTGGAACGTACGGGGGGGGCGGCGGCGGCGTGAACAGAGGAATCCAGCCGAACTTGACTCGATCCTGCAGCGGCCCAGGCGAAGCCGCGGCTTCCCACATGAGCGTCCGCCGCTCCCGGTCGAGCGTCGAAAAGTAGGGAGGCAGCCGCGGACCCACGCGGGCGCCCGGGCGATTCGCAATGGGCAGGCGTTTCAGCAGGGCGGCCAAGGTGAGGTCGTCCTGCTTCATGAAGGCCACGCGCTCCTCGAGGAACATGCCCAGGTGGTGACCCGAACGCTGGGCCCAGGTCCAATTCTCATAGCGCCGGATCGCCCGGTAGGAGTTCTCCAGCGGAGGACCGGCCGGCACCAGAAACATGGCGGGGACGAGGCTGCACACCACCGTGCCGCGGAAGGCAGGGTCGGACGCCAGGTGGTCGAGTACGGGATACGCACAGCTGCCCACCAGACCCAGTTGCACGGGGCGGGCGCCCAGGCCCTTTTCCATTTCGTCGAGGTCGAGATCGAACAGCGCGCGGGAATCGCCGATGATCACGGTCGAATCCGGCCGCACCGCCGACCGCCGCTGCGCCCACAGATCCGACGTGTCGTTGAGCGTAGGTTCGTAGCCGGCCCGGCGGCTCGCCACTTCCCAGGCCACCGCGGCCACCAGGGTCAGCAGCGTCGCGGCCAGCGCCATGCCCCGCCAGGGCATCGCGGGAATCGGACGCTCAAAACTGGAAGTAGATGAAGGCATTTCCGTCTCCTTGGTTCAGAATGAGCGCGCACGCCATGAGGGTCCAGACCGTCGTCAGGAGCCAGACCGGCCACCGTTTCAGGGCCACCTCCAGGCTCGTATCCCGCAACATCCAGTGGCTGATCAGCAGGCCGACCGTCACCACCGCCACCTGCAGCAATTCGCGGGTCGTCAGCACGGCATCGCCCACGGGAATCTGCCCGGCCATGCCCGCGAGCAGCCGCGCCGCGGTCGGAAAGTCAGCAGCCCGGAAGAATACCCAGGTGATGCACACGGCGAGGTAGGTCAAAAGCACGAGTACGAGTTTGCTCAGGAAGGAATGCGACCACCGTTGCGCGTTGAAGACGCCGCCGAGCAGACGCTCGATCACCAGATAGACGCCGTGCAGCACGCCCCAGGCGACAAAGGTCCAGGCCGCCCCGTGCCAGAGTCCGCCGACAAACATGACAATCAGGACATTGATCGAGGCGCGGGCGACTCCCTTGCGATTCCCGCCCAGTGGAATGTAAACGTAGTCGCGCAGGAGCGATGACAGCGAGATGTGCCAGCGCCGCCAGAAATCCGAGAACCCGATCGCGGCGTACGGAAATCGGAAGTTGTCCACGAGCGAAAACCCCAAGCAGAGCGCCGCCCCGATCGCGCAGGTGGAATAACCGGAAAAGTCGAAAAAGATCTGTCCCGAAAAAGCGATCACCCCCGCCCAGGCATCGAGGGGCACGAGCGGGCCCGGATGGCCGAACACGGTCTCGGCCGAACTGGACAGCAGCGTGTCGGCCAGCACGACCTTCTGGAACAGCCCGAGCGTCATGAGAAACAGCCCCCACGCAATCCGGCCCGGACGCGCCGGCGACGGCGCGTCGCACTGCGGCAGGAAATCGGCGGCCCGCACGATCGGTCCTGCCACCAGTTGCGGGAAAAAGGCGACGAAAAAGGCAAAGTCGCGCAGTGACCGGGTCGGCTTCAGATCGCCGCGGTACACATCCAGGGTGTAGGTGAGGGACTGGAAAGTGTAGAACGAGATGCCCACCGGCAGGACGATGTTCATCTCTGGCGGCTGGTAGACCACTCCTACCTGGGCCAGCAGCCACTGCAGGTTCTGCAGGAGGAATGTCCCGTATTTAAAAAACCCCAACAGCCCGAGATTGACGACCAGGCTGATCAGCAGCCAACCGCGCCGGCTCTTGGTGCCCACGGGCGATTTCGCCATCTGCAGACCGAGGAGGAAGTCCACGTAGGACGACAGGAACAGCAGCAGGGCAAACGGCGGGTTCCATGCGCCGTAAAAGACGTAGCTGGCGACCAGAAGCAGGTTCTTGCGCGCGCTCCAGGACTTCAGGGTCCAGAACCCGCCCATCACCAGCACGAAGAAGACGATGAATGTAAGTGAGTTAAAGAGCACGGTGTGGGGCCGGCGTTGCGGCGAGAAAACGAAACGCCCCCCGTCACGGCAAGAACCGAATCGCCTGATGCACCACTTTTCATTGGAGTCCCAGGAACCCTCAACCGCGGGTGCCACACTCATCGCAAATTCCTGACGACCGTATCCGTGTGGTCCCTCTTCGAATCGACTCCGGCCCCTGCTCCCGCACGCTCACCCACCCCGTTTCGCCCTCTTTCATGCACCGCGCCTGTTCTCTCCTGCTGCTGCTCACGGTTCTGCCCTTCGCCGGCCTGGCCCAGCCCGCCGCCACTCCCCCCGGCCCCATTCCACCGCCGGGACGCGTCTTGACGGATCATGAACGCGACGCGCTCCGGGCTGAGATCGCAACCGGAGCGGCGGAGCTTGCCGGCCTGCGTCGCGACCTTCTCCCCCACCCGGAGTGGCTGCGCTGGCTGCCGGACGTGGAGGTCCTGCACCAGGCCGCCGCCTGGGCTCTCGACGACGACACCCTCTACACCGACAAGGAACGCCTCTTCGCCCACCACCTGCTCCAGCTGGCCCGGGAGCGCGCCACCGAGCTCCGCGCCCACCGCGCCCCCTGGCTGACCGCAACCGGTCGCGTGCTCCGCGGTCACCGTTCCCACCTCGACGGCTCGGTGCAGCCCTTCGCCCTCGTGGTCCCCGAAGGCCCCCAGGCCGGCCCTCGGTCGGCGCTCGTCTGGCTGCTCGGTCGCAACGAGCGCCGCACGGAACTGGCCTTTTTCGCCGAACGCGAAGCCGGTCCGCCTCCCCTGCTGCCTCGGGATACGGTGGTCATCATCCCCTACGGTCGATTCTGCAACGCCACCAAGTTCGCCGGGGAGGTCGACGTCCTCGAGGCGCTCGCCACGGTCCGCGGCCAGATGTCCATCGATCCGCTGCGCATCGCCGTCGGTGGTTTTTCCATGGGAGGAGGCTCCACCTGGCATCTGGCCGTCCACCATCCGGGACTCTGGTGTGCGGCGACCCCGGGTGCGGGGTTCGCGGAGACGCCTGCCTACACCCATGCGCTTGCGCCCGGCAAGGAACCCCGACCGGAGTGGGAGCAAACGCTGTGGCGCTGGTATGACGCCACTGGTTACGCCGGAAACCTGTTCCAGGTGCCGACCTTTGCTTATGCCGGAGAACTCGACCCCCAGCGACAGGCGGGTGAAGTCATGGCGGCAGCGATGGCGGCCGAGGGGCTCGCCCTGGAGCGCCACGTCGGGCCTCAGACGGCCCATGCCTACCATCCGGATTCCAAAGCCACCCTCACCGCACGGCTCGAAGGCGCCCTCGCTCAGGGACGGGATCCCTTGCCATCGGAGATTCGATTCACCACCTACACCCTGCGCTACCCGTCCTGCGCCTGGCTTCGCGTGGAGGGACTGGCCCGCCACTGGCAACGCAGCGACGTCCGCGGCACGCTCGCCCCCGGAGGCAAGGTGACCCTGACCACCCGGGGAATCACAGCCCTTTCGCTGGTCGGTCTGACGGTGCAACAACTCGAGATCGACGGCCAAACCGTGCCGCTGCGCTCACCCGGGCAGGCCCGCGACCTTCGACTGGCCCGCAGTTCCGATTCCTGGAGCGAACAGGCAGATCACGGCGGGCTCGCAAAACGTCCCGGACTGACCGGTCCCGTCAACGATGCCTTCATGGACCGGTTTGTGTTCGTGCGTCCGTCGGGTCGCCCCCTCCACCCCAAGGTCGGCCCCTGGGTGGAAACGGAGTTGAGCGCCGCCGCGAAACTCTGGCAGCGCCTGGCGCGGGCGCGCGTTCCCGTCATCCTCGACACCGCCCTCACGGACCAGGACCTGGCCGAGAAGAACCTCATCCTCTGGGGCGATCCGTCGTCCAACGCCCTGCTGGCACGGATGCTGCCCCACCTGCCGATCACCTGGACGAAAGACCGACTTGAGGTTCGCGGACAAACCTACGACCCCACTGATCACGTCCCGATTCTGATTTTTCCCAATCCGCTCAATCCGAATCGCTATGTCGTGCTGAACAGCGGCTATGATGTCCGGGGTGAAGGCTACGCCAGCAACGCCCTGCAGACCCCCAAGTTTCCCGACTGGGCGGTGATCGACCTGCGCGAACCTGCCACCACCCGCTGGCCGGGCAAGGTGGTGGCGGCGGGATTCTTTGACGAAGCCTGGCAGTGAGCCCTGACTCAGCCGCAATCCTTCAGACGAGAAACCACGAATTGACACGAATCCCGCGGACGCGGGACGAATCCGGAGTGAGATACGAAGACTCGAGCACCTGAATCTACCTCACCCAAAAGTGAACCAATCCCTCGCAACGCTCGGTCCCTGTTTTCATTCGTGTAGATTCGTGTCAATTCGTGGTTCAATTGCATGGTTCCGGCTCGGGCCTCTTCCCTCGCCGCACTCGAGCCGCACATGACGTTTCCCCTCTGGGCCTATCCCCTCCTCTTTCTCACCGGATTTGTCGCGGGGCTGGTGGATGCCGTGGCGGGCGGCGGTGGGGTGCTGACGCTGCCGGTCCTGCTCAACACCGGACTGCCGGTGGGAGTGGTGCTCGGCACCAACAAACTGCAGGCGACCTTTGGCAGCGTGTCCGCGGCGTGGAGCTACCTTCGGAGCGGAATCGTCTCCTTTCGCGCCTGCCTGCCGGGCGTGGTGCTCACGTTTGTCGGCTCACTGGCCGGAGCCTGGGCGGTGCAACGGATCGACGGTCGGATCCTCGGTGACCTCATCCCCTGGCTGCTCGCGGCGATCCTCGCCTACACGGTGTTCAAACCCAAACTCGGCGAAGCGCCGGCGACACCGCGTCTCCCGGCCCGGGTGTTCTTTCTCGTGTTTGGACTGGGACTCGGTTTCTACGACGGCTTCTTTGGGCCCGGGGTCGGTTCATTCTGGACGATCGCGCTGGTGGTGGTGTTGGGCCGCGACTTTGTCGGAGCCACGGGAGTCACCAAACTGATGAACGCCGCGAGCAACCTCGCCGCCTTGATCTTCTTCCTCGTGATCGGACAGGTTCACCTTCCGGTCGGACTGACCATGGGTGTCGGACAAATGGTGGGAGCACGCGTCGGCGCCCGCCTCGTGGTGACGCGGGGCGCCCGGCTGGTGCGCCCCCTCTTCATCGTCATGGTCACCCTCGTGCTCGCCCGCCTGCTCTGGGTGCGCTTCGGTTGAAGCCCATCCGCCGGTGCTGTCTGCGGATTGAAGCGCAAGGACGCGAGGAGGCAAAGGTCGATCCGGAAGGTCGACGAGGTGCTTGTTCGCCTGCCTGCCATGAGCCGTAACGTTTCAGCGAAAAACCACGAATTGACACGAATCGACACGAATCCAGAGCGAGAGAGGAGGAGTAGAGCACCTGAATCTACTCCACCCCAAAGTGAATCCATCCCTGGTAACTCTCGTTGCCTGGTTTCATTCGTGTCACTTCGTGGTTCAATGGGAGGCTGCCGCTTCAGCTCGACGGACGGAGGAGGTGGGACAGCAGGTCGAAGAAGTCCTTTTCGGGGATCGAGCTTTCAAATGCGGCCGGCATGGGAGATCCCGCGCCTACCGACGTGGAAGCGACCGAGGATTTGACCACGACCTCCTCGCCTCCCGTGGCGGGATCGGTCAGTCGGAAGGCTCCGGCCTCCTCGCGGAGGTTCATACCGGAACGCGTTTCACCATTGCGCAGGGTCAAACTGACCAGGCGGAACGCCGGGTCGACGTTCCGGCTCGGGTCAAGGATGTCCTCGATCAGGCGATTGGCACCCCGGACTGCGATGCCATCCAGATTGGGACCGATCAGGCCGCCGGCGCCACCGAGACGATGGCAGGCCACGCACTGCTGAGCGAAAATCGCGGCGCCGCGGGCCGGATCGGGCTTGGCCTGGGCGAACGCCGCAATCCGCTGGCTGATGAGCGCGTCGAGGCGAGCATCTTCCGGCGGCAGCGCCGCGGTCAGTTCCGACGCGCGCGCCCGCAGGCCGTCCGGCAGGGTGGAAAAGGCGGTGGTCAGGTTTCGGTGTCGCAACAACGACGCGGGGGCCCGACCCGCCGCGACCGCGGCGACGAGATCACGCGCCCCTGCCTCGCTGCGAGCCAGCGCGGTGGCGATGGTCAGCGCCAGATCCGCCGGAGCACCCGGCAGGCCGGCCAACAAGGCGGCTCGGGCCGCGGCCTCGCCGGGCTTGGTGCCCAGCTGCACCGCGGCCTGTTTGCGCAGCTGCAGCGAGTCCGTGGCACGCCCGAGCACGGTGCCGAGCGCCACCACGCCCGCCGGCGCATCCGCCGGCAGGGCTCGGATCGCGGCGAAACGCAGCCCGTATTCGCCGTCCGTCCCCTCGGCCAGCCGGGCCACGGGCGCCACCTTTTCCGGCACGTCCACTTCACGGAGGGCATCCACCGCCCGGCGCATCAAGATCCGGTCCTTGTCGGCCAGGGTGCTGACGAGAAGGCGGATCATCCACGAGCGTGCCTCCGGAGGCAACGGTCGGTCGGGCCGCAGGCTGGCGGAGGCCAGCCCTTCGGCCAGCGACACTTGGTAATCAAGGGGAGCGCGAGTGAGGGCGCGAATCAGTCCCTCGACCCGATTCATCCGCTCGGGCGCCAGGTTTTGCACCACGTGACGGGCGTAGTCGCCCGATCGCTCATCCGAGAACGAGGTGCGCTCCAGGTAACCAATCAGGAACTCGGCCGAAGTCGTGGAAGGCACCGCCACCGCCACGTCGGCCAAGCGTGCTGCGGCACCCAGCACGGTTTCCGACCAGGTATTCAGTTCGGCCAGGCTGGCCGCCGCCACCTGGGTCTTAAGCGCCAGCCGCAGCGCGTAGACAAGTTCGGTGTCACCCGCCGGGGCGAGCCCCTGCATCTGCAGCAACAGCGGTGCCTGCCACGGCGCCGGATGGCGCAGGCAAAGGTCGGCGACGGCTCGCCAGGCATGCCCGGGTTCGGTTTGGGCCACGGTCCGCTCGACCCATCGACGTTCGACCTCGCCCAGGTTTCCCCGATCCGCGAGAAGGCGGAGCGGCACCAGCGCGTCCTCCGACGACTTCACCGGCGCGGTCGGCGCCGCCCAGGCCTTTCCGAGCCGCGCCTCGGCAAAAGCCCGGGCGAGGTTCGGGCCCGACCCGGGGGCCGCCGCCAGGGCGGAACGCGCGGTCTCACCTCCGACCCGGTCGACCAACTCCTGCACGGCGAGCACCCGCACTGCCAGATTTGAGTCGTCCAGCGCCGCGACAAGCCCTGTCGCCTCCATCCGCGCGAGGTCCGGCATCACGGGCGGCGTCCGCTGCGAGTAGTCCTCGCCGTGCCACACCACCCTCCAGATGCGTCCGTGCGCCCGGTCGCGATCCGGGTGGGTCAGGGGGGACTCATAGTGTCCAATGATGGGATTGTAGAAGTCGGCGATCCAGAGCGCTCCGTCCGGTCCCAGCCTGACCTGCACCGGCCGGAATGAGGGATCGTCGCAGGTGAGAAAGTCGGGCTGCCGCACCGCCTTGGGGGTCGATCCCGTCCACTCCAGCCTGACCCGGTTGATGCGCCGCGTGACGGGATTGCCATTGAACAGATTCCCGAAGTAGTCGCCCGGGAAATACGAGGCGCTGTACGAGGCAATGCCGGCGATCGCGGTCGAGCCGTGATTGTCGGTCGTGATGGCCGGCGCGAAGCCCAGCCCGTCGTGCTGCTTGTTGATGCCTTCGTAATAGCCGCCGTGCACCAGGAGGTAGACCGGCTTGGAGTGAGAGTCGGACGTGTAGAGGTCACCCCGCCCGTCGAAGGCGAGGCCGAAGGGATTCGTCTGCCCCCGCGTCCAGACCTCGAATCGGGACCCGTCGGGACGGAACCGGTAGGTGTTGCCGCTTTCGAGGATCGTGGTGGCGCCCGAGCCATCGCGCACCTCGCTGCGGTTGGCAAAACCGTGGGTGCCGTAGATCCAGCCGTCGACCCAGTAGAGGAAACTCGAGGCCATGCCATGGGTGTCCTTGAAGCCGAAGTCACCGTAGAGCCGCTCCCGCGTGTCGGCACGTCCGTCCCCATCCGTGTCCTCCAGTTTCCAGATGGCGGGAATCGAGTGCACAATCACCGTGTCGCCCTTGGCGCCCGGCTTCCGGGGCAGCGGCTGCACCCCGATCGGGATGTTCAGACCGTCGGCAAACACTTCGATGCGGCGGGCGCGACCATCGGGGCCGAAGTCAGAAAGCACCCGCACCGTGTCACGACCCGCATCCTCCGGCGTCGGCGGCGTGGACGTGGCGCGAAAGGCGACCGGATTGTCGTTCCAATTCGCGTCGAACGCGGCGATGGGCTGTCCGACGGCGTCGCGGCGGGCCGGCCATGGATACAGGGACGTACCCGTCACCCAGAGTCGGCCGGCCGCGTCAAAATTCAAATTCAGGGGTTTCTGGATCTCCGGATCGGACGCCACCAGCTGCACCGAGAAGCCGGGAGGTACATGAAACAGCGGCAACTGCTCCCGGGCCGGCAAAAGCGAAGGGCCGGATCGCCCATCGGTCTTCACGTCGGCGGACCAGACGGCGGCAGGCAGGAACAACCAGGCAAAACAAAGGCGGTGCTTCATGGGGAGGCGAACAGACAACAACTCCCCTCCCGCAGGCCCGCGCACAACCAGTTGCGCGACAAGTGAAGGGGGCCGGGATCCACGCCAAAAACCACGCCGGGCGCAAGTGCACAACCCGAGGATTTTCACCCGGTTGCTGAATATTCACCACGTGCGGCCATTTTCCGTTGGAGGTGGACTCGCTGAGTCCGCGACGGGACCGACCAGTCCCGCCTCCGACGTCCGATCTCTTCACGCGACGCCCATCCCCGCGGGGTCGGCGACCCCACCTCCAACGGACACCGACCTTGGTATCCGCGGCACGTCCGACCTGCAGGTCGAGTCGCGGTGGCCCCGACCTAACCCCGAGGCGCGATGCTGATGACGGGCTCGGCGGTGCCGCCGCCACCACCCGTGCTCGTGCCCGGCAAGGTGCGCGGAGGCGCAACGGGCGCGGTCATCATCCGCATCCATGAACCGGCGGTCTCCTGATAGGCGGACATGCCGCGCTCGCCGAGGACGGTGGTGAGTTGTTGCGTGACCTGCTGCTTGAGTGCGTTCAACTGCTCGGTCTGCTGCGCCGGCGTGAGCTGCCGATTGCTGCGAATCTCCTGGACCGACTTCATGCTGTCCCGCTGAACCGTGACCACCGTGGCAGTCGCGGTGGCGGGCAGGTTCAAGCGAGTCATGAGTCGGCTGGTCTGAACGTATTGGGGATCGGTCGCGAGTGCGAAGGCGGCAAAGCGCTCCGGCGTCATGATGGACCGGGCGGAGTCGAGAAGCACGTTGTTCCTCAATCCTATGCCGGGCGAGAGGCCTGAGGACATCGATAGACCACCGTTCCCTCCTGCTGCGATCTTGGCGGCGGCGAAGAGCTGGCGGTATTCTTCTTCCGTGACGTCGAATCCCGAGAGCCGGGATTTAAGCTGGTTGGCCAGATTGCTGGAACGCAGCTCATACATTGCCATTTCCTCGGGTGTGAGGAGACGCTGCAAATCGGCCAGTTGCTCCTTTTCGATGAAGGCCAGTTTCTCCCGGTCTTCAGCGAGCAGCATGCCCTGGGTCGACGTGTGGATTTGCATGCGCAGGTCGTCATAGTCAGACGTAAGCCGCTGCAGTTGCTGGAGCTTCTCCATGGGAAGGTTGCCAAAGCGGTTCCTCTGAGAGTTCAACTCAAACGGATGTGCGGTCGCAGTGGGACCGAACAGTTCCTTGAGCCTCTCTGCATACCGGGATTGGATTGCTCGATTCTCCGTCATGAATCCGGACTCCAGGTAGTTGCCGGGGTGCTTCCAATAGGGAATGTCCCCGCGCTTCGCGTAGAGCGCTGCAAGGTTGCCCTGGAGTTCATCCTGGAGCTTCGCCTTGATGATCAAGCGCACCACGGCCTCCGGGTAGCCTAGTTTCTTCATTTGCTCCATGGCTTCCTTGAGGTTTCCGCTATCGACCAGGCCCCAGACCTCGCGATGGGATTCGGTCACCGCTTTGGCCACCGCCTCATCCGCAGCCTTGCTTCGCGCCGATGCAAGCTGTTCACTCCGGGATCGACTCTCCTCGGCCTCCTTCCCCAAGGTGCCCGCCGAAGGTGAGAAACCGATCATGTACACCAAACCAGCGGCATTGGCCGCGAGCGACCCGATCAGGACAAGGGGAAGCAGTTTCATGAAAGTGGCTCGATTCTGTGACACATTTGCGCCACTACCTCACGACCAATGAACGGTCGTAACCGAACCTGGTTGCAAATGAACAACTTCTCCGAGTCGCGCCTATTCTTAGCTACTTGCGCGATCGCCGCCACGATCTGGGGGGTGTGGTGGGGAGGCTTGGCAAGCCCGGCCAATGCCCAAGTGCAGACCGAAAAGGAAGTTGTGGAACTGCCCGTGTTCACGGTGCAGGAGGGTCGGTTCCTCCCTGAGCGGGAATCGTGGCGGTATGCGCGCATTCCCGGATTCGAGGTGCTGTCCAATGCCTCGGATCGGTCAGCCACGCGCCTGATCAAGGATTTCCAACGCTTTCACCAGGCATTGGTCGCGGCCTGGCCTCCCGCGGATCTGCGCTCTGCCGTGCCGGCCACCCTCATCCTGTGCGGCAAAGGCAATAAATTCGAGCCCTTCCGCAAGGTCACGGAAAACGGCCCCGAGACCGGCACGGTCAGCATGAGCCTGCGCGACGGTGAGGTGGCGGCGATCGTCATCGATCTGGAGACGACCAATCTGTCCCTGGTCACGCAGGAGGGACTCGATGCCGTGGCGTCGGCCGGTGCGGCGGCCGCCGCGGCCGCGGATGACACCGAAGCCAATGTGCTGACGGGGTTGCCGGATTTCGCCGTCTCCCACTACGAACAGCTCTACCGGGAGTACATCCGCTTCGTGCTCGCCCAGGTCCAGCCCCGCTCCCCGGCCTGGTTCGAGGAGGGGATTTCACAGATCTTCATGCGTATGGAGTTTTCCCCGACGTCGATCACGATCGGCAAGGTGGAGGACCCCAACACCACCTCGATCACGCCCAATACGATCGAGGATCGCGACTTCAATGTCGCCCTGCGGCGACGGGCCCTGATGCCGCTCGGCCAGATGCTCGCGGTCGAGCATGACAGCCCCACGGCCCGGAACGCCCTCGGCAATCTCTGGGCGAAACAGTCGTACGCCTTCGTCCATCTCTGCCTCTACAGCGGTGATGCCTCGCTGCAAAAGTCGCTGCTCACGTTTCTCCGCCGACTGGGCGGTCAGCCGCCGACCGAGGCACTCTTTCAGGAGTGTTTCGGGAAGAGCTACAAGGACATGCAGATGGAAATCCGGTCGCACGCCGATTTCACCCGCTACAAGGCGGTCCAACTGCGGCTGAAGAAGGGTGAACGCATGCCCGAGCCGCCGCCGCCCGAGTTTCGCGAGGCCACGGACGCCGAGATTGGCCGGATCAAGGGCGATGCCCTGCGCCTCGCCGGCAATCGCGCCGCCGCCCGGGAGGCGCTGATCGCTCCGTATGTCCGGGGCGAGCGTGACCCGGCTCTGCTCGCGGCAATCGGCCTGAACGAGGCGGCCACCGGCGACCATGCGCGGGCGCGCAAATTTCTCGAGGCGGCGACCAAGACCGAGGTCGTCCGCCCCCGCGCCTACATCGAACTGGCGCGCTTGCGACTCCAGGAAGCCCAGGCCGCTCCCGCCGGGCCCAATTCACTCCTGAGTGGGGACCAGGTGGCCGCCGTGCTCCGTCCTCTTTTTGTCGCCCGCAACCAGCCGCCGCCTCTGGTGGAACTCTACGAAACCGTCGCCGCCGCCTGGTCCCATTCCTCGGTTGCCCCGAGCGCAGCCAATCTCGGCCTGATCGACGAAGGGGTGCGACGCTTTTACCAGCGTCCGACGTGGGTCCTGCAGGCCGCTTCACTCAAGGCACAATTCGGCTATTCGCGCGATGCCGCGGCCCTGGCCGACTTGGGATTGAAGGTGACCCTCGACCCAGCGCTGCGGACGCGCTTCGAAGCCCTCAAGCAGAGCCTTCCCCCGCTTCCCCCGGAACCTGCCCCATCGGCCACCCCCGCCGCAGCCGAGGCTGGTAAAAAAGACTGACGTCCCCGATCCCCTTCAATCGCCCTCCTCCTGAACGCGTGGAGAAGGGCCGGCCCCATCCCGACGCCGGTCGCACCCCGTCCATGCCCCTGCCCCGCTTCGACAAAACCGCCGCGCGCATCGCCCTGACCTATACGTTCCTGGCGAGCGTCTGGATCATATCGTCAGACTGGATACTGGCGGCGCTCGTCACGGGGGGTGAGGACCGTCAGGTCGCCTTTCAGAACGCCAAGGGCGCCTTTTTCGCCACCGTGACCGGGCTCGGTCTCTACACCGCGATCGCCTGGGCCCTGGCCCGGCAGCGCAGGCTGCAGCAGGAGAAGAAACGGGTGGAGGAAATGCTGCATGTGTCCCAGCGCCTGGAGGCACTCGGGAGCCTGGCCGCCACGGTCGTGCACGACTTCAACAACATCATCATGGTCATCCGCAGCATGACCGAACTGGCGCGGATGGAGGACCTTGATCCGGCCAAGATGGGCGAGCGCATCCGCATGATCGAAAAGGCCGCTGCCAACGCCCAGCAGGTGGTGCGACAGCTGACGCTGTTTCTGCGCCAGGAACGGACCGGCTTCTCGCAAGTCGACCTCGTGGCGGCAGTCCAGGAGTTCCTGCCCATGCTCAATCAGGTGGTAACCCGCAGTGTGACGCTCATCGCTCGACTGCCTGACTCCCCCATCCTGACGCACTGCGATCGGGCCCAGGTCGAACAGGTGCTGCTCAACCTCGCCATCAATGCCCGCGATGCCATGACGGCCTGTCCCGTCAAGGTGGTCACGGTCGTTGTCGAGGCCCTGTTCCTGCACCAACACCACTCGCTCTTCCGACCCGAGCCGGTGACGGGCAAGTTCGTCCGGCTCTCAGTCAGCGACACCGGGTGCGGCATCCCGCCGGAGAACCTCGCGCGCGTCTTCGAACCCTTCTTCACCACCAAGCCGGTCGGCCAGGGCACGGGCCTCGGTCTGGCCACGGCGTTCCGCGTCATGCAGCAGCACGGCGGCTGGATCGAGGTGAAGTCGAAGGCCGGCGTCGGCACCCAGTTCGACCTGTATTTCCCGAGTTCACCACCCCCGACGACCCCGTGAGTAGAACTCCGGGCACGGCGCCCCACTCGGCGTCGAGATCCGTATCCATTCGGTAGGACCACGAATGGACACGAACGAACACGAATCCAAAGGACAGCTGGACGAATCGAAAGAGTGATATCAATTCGTCGGACGGCGAATTGGCCTCTCGCCTCTCTCCGTTCCTGGTTTAATTCGTGTGGATTCGTGTCACTTCGTGGTTCAACGGATTGCTTCCGACTAGCTGGTCTCGATTTTCCGTTTCGCCGCGTTGTACACCGTTCTCCGGCCCGACTCGTACGAGATCATCGCCATCAGGCAGGCCACGGCATGCTGGTAACCGGCGTCGATCGACGCGTGCGGGGTCTTGCCGCTGCGCACGCACTGGAGCCAGTCGAGGAAATGGTCCGGCCGTTCGATCGGCGTCACCGCCAGCTCCCCGCGCAACGAACCGTCCCGGCGCGGTCCGCCCTGCGCGCTATAGGTCGGAGCGTTCCAGTTGTCGACTTTGAGCACGCCCTTGTCGCCGAAGAACTTTCGCGTATTGCCGAATCCATTGCCCAGGTTGTTCGAACTCGTGAGGAGGAAACCCTCGGGATAGATCCAGGTCGCCTGGATACAATCCGGCGTGGTGAACTGGTGCTCGTCCTTCCAGGTGAAGATGCCGCCGGTGCACACGCAGGACGCCGGGATCGAACACCCGGTGATATAATGCGCCATGTCGAGAAAGTGAGCGCCCCACTGGGGGATGGGCCCTTGGCAGAATTCATAGTGGCCGTACCACGCCGAATACATCTCGGCGTTGAACGGGCGTTTCGGCCGGTCGCCGAGGAACTCCTGCCAGTCGACATCTTCCTTCTTCACGTCGCGTCCCAGATACTGGTACCAGTAGGGCTTCTCGTCATTGCGGCACTCCTCCACGCGCGAGAGTTTGCCGATCTTGCCCGTCTGCACGACTTCGCGCGCACCGACGATGCTCGGCAGGCTGCGCAGCTGGGTGCCGACCTGCACCACGGTGCCGGCGGCTTTGACCGCATCGACGGCGCGGACCAGCTTGTCCATCTCGGTCGCCAGCGGTTTCTCCACGTAGATGTGTTTACCCGCCTTCGCTGCCGCCTCGAGGTGCGTGGTGTGGTGGTGGTCAGGGGTGGCGATCATGACGGCATCCACCTGATCGAGTTCGAGCAGCTGGCGGTGATTCACGCACGCCTTCGCATCGCGCCCAAACCACTCGCGCACCTTGGCATTGGCCTTGTCGCGGGCCACCGACCAGGTGTCACACACCGCGACAATCTCAAAATTGGTCGCGGCGAGGTGCTTGTAGATTCCCTCCATGTGGGCGGTCCGGCCGCGCTCGCCGCAGCCGATGATGCCAATGCGGATCCGGTCGTTGGCACCGATCGCACGCCGCGCCGTCGCGGCAGAAAGCGGTGTGTAGGCACCGAGGGCGGCGCCCACCGCAAGCCCGGCGGAGGATTTGAGGAAACCGCGCCGGGGCATGGCGGAGGTCGTCGTAGGAACGGGGTCGGGAGTGTTCATGGCCAAGTCGGGACGGATGCCCGGGGGTGAGGGTTGAACGGTGGATACAAAGTGCGGCGCCAGGCCGGCGGACGGGTCTAGCTTGCGTTGATCTGGTCGAGTTTGCCGGAAAGGTGGGCGAGCCAGGCGGCGTCGGTCAGGTCAGGCGGGCGCCACTGCTCGGCGATGATCCAGCCGGTGTAGCCGACGGCATCGAACGCCGCCATCGTCTCCGGCCAGTCGCTGTCGCCCTCGAGCAAGTCGACCTGAAAGCCGACGAACGGCCCCTTCTGATCGCGCAGCTTGCGGCTGAACTCCTTGACGTGAACCTGCACAATGCGGGACCCGAGCGTGCGGATCCACTGCTCGGGCCAGGCCTGGGTGACCACGTTGCCGACATCAAAGTGCCACCGCACCAGCGGTGATTTGAAGGAATCGACATAGGCGACGGCCTCGAGCGGGCTGAGCAGGAACCGGTTCCAGACATTCTCGATGGCGATGGTCACACCCAGCGATTCGGCCAGCGGCAAGGCCTTCGAAATTTCCGCCGTGGAGCGTTGGTAGGCTTCGGCATAGCCCACCTCCTTGGTCACCACCGCAGGCACGAGCAGCACGGACTTCGCACCGAAGACATTGGCGTCGCGCAACCCCTGACGCAGACCTTCGAGTCCAGTCGCCCGCACCGACGGATTGGCGTCCGACAGGGGGCGCGCCCAGTGCGTGGAAATCACTACGCTGGGAATCTCCAATCCCGTGGCGTCGCGGGCGGCCAGGACCTCGCGCTGATCGAGCGCGCTCGGCACCTCGACACCGGCAAAACCGGCCTCCCGCAGGAGGCGGAATTTTTCAAGGAGCGACAGTTTCTTCGCGGTCTCGCTGTTGAGCGTCCCCAGCATGAATCCCTTGCGGTGCGACCGTGGTGCGCGGCTGGCGGCTGGCGCCGCAGGCGTCGCCGCTGTGGGAGCGGCTCCTGGAGCCTGCGCCGTGAGACGCGAAGCAAGCGGAAGGGTGGCTCCTAGGGCGGCGGTGGAGCGCAGAAAGGTGCGGCGGTTCATGGGTGACACGAGGGGGGCTGGGTTGGGCGAAGCGGGCGTCGCCCCGAAGTGAGCAGACGGACCAGCAGTCCGGTCGGAGACCGCCGGAAATCCGCCGCAACAATCGAGGGAGGACGAAGGAGCATACGAGGAGCCGGGCCTGTTCGCACCCTGACTCGTCACTCGCCAGTCTCAACCCCCGCGCACCCTCAGGCAAACCCAATTCCTGCACACGGCCTCCCGGATATCGCCCGGTGCCGATCAACGCTCGATCAGCGAATATTCATGCAGCTCCATCGACCGGTCGCGAAACCAGTTGAACTGCGTCTCGACCGATGCGCTTGGGGGCAGGGCGGCCCAGAGCCGCGCGTAGCAACCGCCCATGTCGACGACCCAGGCACCAGGCAGCTGGATCTGGAGCTGAAGCCAGGATTGAGCATGCGGATTGCGCACATCGGCCTCGATCAGAGGTGTCCATTCTCCGCGATGATAGCCGTAGCCGAACCAGAAGCGCTCGGGACTCCAGAAATAGCCATACCAGGACCAGCGGCCCAACGTGTCGCCTGGGATCCAGGCGATGGCCTCGGGTTTGCGTCCCAGGTTCTTTGCGTGTTCGATGCGCAGTTGTTCCAGCAAAGCGGTCCAGCTGGCGCAGCGCTGCACCAAGGTGCGCATAAGGTCTCCGTCAGTCATGGACGTGGTAGGTTGGAAAGTTCGAAACGGTTGAGATTGCCCCTGCATGGACCCGCCGGCGCCACCCGAGTGCCCAAACTTCGCCAAACGAGCCATGCGAACGAGATGCGATCACGTGGAAAGTGGGCATGATCCGATTGAACCACGAATGGACACGAATTGACACGAATGACAACGGGTTCGGAACGAGTAAGGTAACCAGTTCACTGCAAAGTGAATTCAGGTCATGCGGTGTCGTTGAACCATCTCCTTCCGTATTCGTGTGCATTCGTGTCCATTCGTGTCCATTCGTGGTTTCTGACCGGCCGCGCCTGAAGCTAAGCGGTGCGAACGAGTCCGATGAATTGCAAGCGGGTTTTCGCTCCGGCTTTTCTCAGGATGTTGCGAATGTGCGTCTTTACCGTGGGCAGTGCGATGCGCAGTTTGGCGCCAATCTCGTCCGCGGAGTGTCCCTTGAGGATGAGCTCGGCCATCTGAACCTCCCGGCGCGAGAGTTCGAACTTCTCCGCCAGTTCCGCCATGCTCATGCCCTGGCTCTTTTCGGTCCGGGCGACCGAGGACGTGAGCAGCAGGTAGGGCCGGAGTCCCAGCGTGCTGCGCAGGGCAAGGTACCGGACCGCCCCCACCACTTCCTGGTCGTCGGAAATGGACTTGGTCAGATTGACCACCGGGCCCTGCGACACCACCATGCGCCCGCCGGTGGGCGGCAGTTTCAAGTCGCGCAGGGTGTGAAACGCGTCCTGGCAGGCTTTCTGCCAGACCATGGGAATCGACGCCGACCTCGGCACGTTCATGTTGAGCAGAGCCCCGGCACCGTGCTCCCACAGCAGGAGGTGTTCGCGGAAATTGCGGTTTTCGAACACCGGGCGCTGCTGCTTGTCGAGCACGCAGATGCCTTCCGGGTGGAGGTTGCTGATGAGCCGGAAGAGACCGACCATGAACTCCTGCTCCTGCTGCTCGGCGAGCACGAGGAAGGCTTTGCGCACGTGTCCCCCGGCCCAGGCGAGCAACTCCAATTCGGCCGGAGCAAAGGCGCCGCGTTCGGCTCGGCGAAAGACAAAGAGGATGAGCGGGGCCGAAGCACTGTCGCCCAGCTGCAGGACGCGACGATGCCAATCCACTCCCGGGGCCAGTTCGACCGCGATGGCCTCGATGATTTTCGGGGCCAGCACGCCACCGGTGGTCAGTGACTCGATGCCTTCACGGGCCGCCTTGGCCAGCAAGGGACCGGCCGGGCGGACGGCTTGACCGACAAAGAGCTGGCGGTCGCCGGCCTGGAAACTCGGGGGCAGGAACACGGCCCAGGCATCGACGGACAGGAGGGGCCACAGGCGTCCGAGTGCCTGTTCAAACCCACGCAGGGTGCGGCTGAGGCTCAGCTCAACGAGGCCGTCGCTCAGTTGTCGCCAGTTGGCCATGGGTTGGGCTCAGCAGCGCAGTCGCGGAGAAAAGGCAGGCGGAGCATCGCCGGTCGGGGGCTAGACGCGGGTCTTCTTGAAGCCGAGCAGGCGCATGAACCAGCGGCCGAGGCGGCTGGCGTAGGTGGTCTGGCGGCCTTCGATGGTGACCTGGGCGCGCATGCCTTCGACGGTGAGTTGTTCGGGCACGCCGGCGAGGTGGGCCTCGATCAGGTAGATCGGGTACTCGGGCATCTGATTGGCGTGGGTC
>JAXMHM010000026.1:0-126699 GCA_046346755.1 Opitutaceae bacterium
AGTCACAGGATCCGTCGATTCAATCCGCTCGGGTTTCCACTCTTCCAACCGGTCGGTTTCCAGCAAGGTCTCCGTCTCGGCGACGATGCGTTCAAAGTCATCCGGCACGATCTTCTGCAGTGCCGCATCCCTCAGGCTGACCCACACCCGATTGTGGTAACTGCTCACTCCATACCCACCCGAGTAGGTGGCCAGCCGGCCCTCCTCCTTGATCGTGGCGTAGACCCGCTCCAGCACGTCCTTGGCCTCGACCGTCAGGGTCTTGACCACCTTGTAGGCGTCGATCGGCAAGAGCGTGAGGAGCGACTGCGCCATCTTGCGCCAATTGCGCTCCGGCTGCCGGTGCACCGTGGGGGCCTGGCCCCGGCCACGCAACCGCTGGGCGTCCGCGATCTTGTTCAGAAATGCGATTTCATCCTGGACGTCCGACGCCCGCTGAACCGTTTCCTCGATCAGCTGCCGGCCGTCAAAGTGGGTGCCACAGGCATCCCCGGGCACCAACTGCTCCAGTTGCGCCGGGAGCTTGCCGAGCGCGCTCATGTAACGATCCACCGCCTGCTCAAAGCGGCCGAGAAAGCGCTGCCAGTCCTCCGAGAACCGCGCCGCGGAAAGCCCGGTGACATACTCCGGGTCCATCTCGCGCAGGTAGTTTTCCAGGCTTCGGTCGACGCAGGTGGTGAGCGCGGGAATGGAAACATCGAGTTTGCGCACCGCCGATTCCAGCAAAGCGACGTTCTCCTCGGCCTCGAGGACCTTCATCCGATGGTCTTTTTTCGCGTCCTGCCGGACAAAGGAAAGTCGCGGTTTGGCGGCCACAATTTCAGCCAGTTCCTGCTGCGCCGACAGCAGCGCATCCCCAATGCGCTTGCGGCTCAGGCTAAACACCGCCTCGCGCATCAGCAGATCCTGCAGCGGCGGCGGGAGAAAGACCTTCGGAAATAGCTTCGGCTCAACCGACATGGCATCAGATCATCTCAGGGCTTACGGGATGGCTGGGGCCGCCCCATCGAAGGGCGACCCTGATCGCCGCCGACTGGGACCTACCGTTGAAAGCGGGGTGAACCTCCACGTCCATACCCCCCAAGGTGCACGGGTCCTGCCTGCGCGCAAATGCGTCCCGGCTCAACCCGGCGGCGGGTCGAAACCGGGTGGGCGAAGCGACAAAGGAGGACGCGGTTTCCACAGGCGTAGTCTGAAAAAAGCCCCTGCAAACGCCAGCCGAATGAACTCGCCCCAGCCTTCATCCCCCTTCCTCAAACCCATCCCGCTGCTCCTATCGTTTTTCCGGAAAATGCCCCCCATCGGCCTTAGTCCCTGCAAGTGCCAGCAGGATCGCCGGTTAAAGCAATTGGCGGTTCGAGCACAGCCGGACTCGCCAATTGTGTCTTAACTCACTTTCAATGAATTACTTATTGTGAAAAATTACTCATTCCAGTCGATTGAGACCTAGAATTGTAAAATTCCGATTTAATTCACTCGCGCTGTGCGACCTGCACAACTTAGGACCCTTGAACCTGGGCTCACGAGGATGGAGGAGGAGTCGGAGACGGCGGAGCCGGTGTTTCGGGATTCGCTGCACTTGCGGGTTCGGGGGCCTTGGTGGTGCGACGCACCTCCTGGGCCCGAATGGCCTTTTGTGCGTTGAGCAACACGCTTTCCACGACCGGAGACTTTTTCAGCACATCAACGGGCACCTCGTACTGCGTATCGGCGCCGATGTGTTCACTCGCCACCGCCGCCAGCAGCGGAAGGGCGACTTCCATGCGGCCGGTCACGCCGGGGACCGCCACTTTGACGTCCCACACTTCTTCCACCGTCGTGGGCTCCAAACTGCGGGCGATATTTTTCCGGGCGGTGAGCTGAAGGTAGGCCTCGTTGGCATGCGGCACTTCGCGCGGCAGCATGTTGCGACCGTACGAGACTTCAATGAACAGGTCCGCCGGAGTATTCGCCGGGGCCTCGTACAACCCTTTGCCCGCCAAAGCGGCATTCACGCAGGCGATGACCGCCGGAACATGGACCGGCTGGCCCGAAACGACGGACTTCTTCGCCAGCAGGCGATACGAGGTCCCACCCTCTTTCGGCGGCTCGGGCGGGGCGGTGATCGCATCGACAAATACTCGCTGTTTTGTCGCCAGCACCCCGGTACAACCGGCCAGCCATGGCAAGACCGCCAAGCCGAGCACCAAGGGGATGAAGCTCCGACTCAGACCGCGTGGGTGAGGATTCATGCGTTAAGCAACTTCTAGGGGGAACGTGACACGAACCGAAGAGAACTCAACCCGAGACACGCTAAAGCGAGCACGGAGTTGCCTTTTCGTCCGGCTTGAGAATCATAACCGCAGATCAACGATCATTCACCTGTGAAAGCGTTTGCCCCCCTGCTGATCGGTCTCGCCAGTGTCCCGCTTGTCTGGCTCGCCGGGTGTTCTGGCGGCTACAAGGTCAAGGTCGATGCGCTGGCCAAGCCCAACGCCGAGAATGCGATTTCTTATCGTATTCAAGCCAATGGCGCCAAGCTGGATCCTAACAGCCTGCGTCACAAGGAAGCCGAGAAATTTGTCAAAACCGCGCTCTCCGGCCGGGGGCTCTACGAAGCGCCGCGTGCGGAGCAGGCGGACTTGGTCATCAATATCGACTACGGAATCAGCAGCCCGAAGGTCTCCAAGGAGCTCCATTCGGAGCCGATCTACCGGACAATTCCGGGCCGCGTCTACACAACGGTCGTCCAAGTCGGCGTCGACAAGAACGGCAACCCCATTTACGCGACGCAGACTTTCCGCGATCCGCCGTCCACCGAATACATCGGGGACCGCGAGTACACTGTCACAGTCGTCAACTACGAGAAGTACCTCCGCTTGAGTGCCCGCGAAAACAAGCCGGCGGGCGACGGTGCGCCACCCGCGGAAATCTGGACGGTCGACGTCAGCTCCGAGGGCGAAAGCCGCGACTTGCGCAAACACCTTCCTGTCCTCGCCGCCGCCACCATCGACTACGTTGGCAAAGACACGCGGGGTCAGAAGACGATCAAGTTGAAGGACGAAAAAGACAGCGCCATCGCCTTTGTCCGCAAGGGCATGTAGGCGCGGGTCGCCCGCAGCCCAGACGGGCGCTGGCCGGATTCGAAGATGCCCGTTTCCTCGGGAAGGACCCGGGTCGCCGGCCTGCGAATCGCAGGGTCATTCGAACCGCGGCGCGCTTCGAGAGGAGGCGCTACTACCCCGTGCATCGCCCGTTTCCCGGAGTTGCCAGCCGCATCCCACCCACCCATACCCGAAGGCGCACGCTGCGCCTTTGCAGTTCACTCGCTTTCTCCATGCCCTCCGTTCCCCCCGCCTCCCCGAGTGCCCCACCCGTTGTTGTCAGCTCCGAAGCCGGTCCCACCAAAGACCCTTGGGTTGAAATCACCCGCCTGAACTACGGGGGCGACCGCTCCTACGCCTGGTCCGTGCGTGAACAGGTGATCCTTTGCGCCCCGGAAAACCGGCCCAAGTTGGAAGAACGATTGATCGCCGCCGTCACCCGACCCGGCTGCACCGACGCCGGGCTCGCCGCCCTGTGCGAATTACTGGGTCTGATCGGCTCGGCCCGGAGCGTCCCCGCGCTGGCCGCCCTTCTGCTCGCACCCGCCACGGTGGAGTCGGGACGCGCTGCCCTCGAGTCCATCCCCGGTCCGGAAGCGTCGTCCGCCCTGCGCGACGCCCTCCCCCGTCTCTCCGGAAACGCCCGGATCGGCTTGATCGGAAGCCTGGCCCGTCGGCGTGACACGCAGGCGGTGCCCGCACTGACGGCCCTGCGCGACCGTACCTCCGAACCGGCCGACCTACGCGAGGCCGCAACCCGGGCCTTGGATCACCTTTCCCGCGCGTAGCACCCCACCTCACCCGCCATGACGCCCCTCACTGCTCCGCTCAGCCGCCGTCGATTCCTCAAAACGACGTCGCTCGCCACCGCCGCCGCCGCCGCGCCGCTCATTCTCCCATCCGGTCTGCTCGGACAGGCCGCCCCGAGCAAACGGATCACGGTCGGCATCATCGGCACGGGCAACATCGCCGATGGTCACATCGACACCCTGCTGGGTTACCCGGAAGCGGTCCGCATCCTCGCCGTCTGTGACGTCGACCGCGCGCGCCGTGACTTCGCCGCCTCGCGCGTCAACGCGCGCTACGGCAATTCGGATTGCTCGGCCTACAATGATTTTCGCGAACTCAATCAGCGCACTGACATCGACGCGGTCTGGATCTGCACACCCGACCACTGGCATGCATTGATCGCCATCGACGCCATGCGCCACGGCAAGGATGTCTACATCGAGAAGCCGATGACCCTCACAATCGAGGAGGGCCGCGCGGTGGTCGAGGCCGCCCGCCGCTACCAGCGCGTAGCCCAGCACGGCACGCAGCACCGGTCGATGAAGCGGTTTCACGACGTCGCTGAATACGTGCGCAATCAGGGTCTCGGCAAACTGGACCGGATCGAGGTCACGATCCCGCCCAACAATCGTTTCTGCGCCGCCACCTGGACCCCTGAGCCCGTCCCGGCAGGTCTTGACTGGGACCTCTGGCTCGGTCCCTCCCCGTGGCGTCCTTACACGTCGGGAGGCTGCCACTACAATTTCCGCTTCATCTCCGACAACGCCTACGGTCAGATCACGAATTGGGGCGCGCACTACCTCGACATCGGCCAGTGGGCACTCGACATGGACGCCAGCGGCCCGGTCGAGGTGGAGGGGCACGGCCACTTCCCGACCACCGGCCTTTTCACCAACGCCACCTACATCGACTTCACCTGTCGCTATGCCAACGGCATTCCGATGTCCTGCCGGACCCGCCACGAGGGCGGTGGCAGCGTGCGGTTTGTCGGCGAGCGTGGCTGGCTGGACATCTCGCGAAACCGCATGTCGGCGTCGGAGCCGGACCTGCTCCGGGAAATGCAGAAAAACGGACGGCCGGTGCAGCTTCCGCTGAGCAACAACCACCACGAGAATTTCCTCGCCTGTGTGCGCTCCCGGGCGCGGCCCATCGCCGACGTGGAACTGGGTCACCGCACCACGACGGTCTGCAATCTGGGCCAGATCGCCCTCGTGCTCGGGCGTCGGCTGAAATGGGATCCGGCGCGGGAGGAATTCGTGGGCGACGACACCGCCAACCGCATGCGCGGCCGGGCCCTGCGCAGTCCGTGGGCGCTGACCTAGGCGCGGAGTCCCGACCCGGGCCATGCAAACCCTGGTTGCCGAACAGCTCTGGACCGATGCGCAGCCCTTGCGCGTGCTCGGACTTCCCCTCGGTCGGCGTCTCGGCGTCGCTCGCAATGCCGCCGGGGGACTCGTGGTCTTCTCGCCCCTGAACGGATCCGCCGCCGCGATCCGCGCCCTGCGCGACCTCGGGGAGGTGCAGGCGTTCGTCGTCCCAAGTCGCTACCACGACTTGTTCTTTCCCGACTACTTTGCGTCGTTTCCCCAGGCTGCGTTCCTGGCCGGCGAAGCCACCTGCCGGGATCACCCCGCGTGGCCGCTCACTCCCCTCACGGCGGAGCATCCGGCACTGGCCGGTTTTCGCTATGCCCGGATCGAGGGCATGCCCCGGGTGCAGGAACACGTCTTCCTGCACGAGGTCACACGCACCCTCATCGTGGCCGATCTTTTCTTCAATCTTCCGATCGCGGCCGACCCGCTGACCCGCTTCTGGATGAGACTGGCGGACATGGGTGGACGACCGCGTCCCTCCCGCCTCTGGCGTTCCTGCATCGGCGACCCGTCCGCCTTCACCGCCTCGCTGCGCGAGGTCTTGACCTGGCCGTTTGACCGTATCCTGCCCGGTCATGGCGAATGCGTGGCCACGCGAGGACCTCATGTCCTGCGCGAGGCCTTTGCACCCTGGCTCGAGGCCGCCCGCCGCGGCTAGTCCTTCCGCAATTCCCCCCCTCCCCATGATCCCGCACCTTCGATTCCTGCTCCTCACCCTGCTGCTCGCCTCACCCGCGCTCGCAGTGGATGGCGTTCCCACTTTCCGCACCGGGCTGCAGGCGTTTCAGGCCAACGGCACCGACGCACTGCTCAACGCCTGGTATGACGGCGACCAGGAGCGGGAAAAGGTGGCGGAACTCCGACGTCGCCTCCAGGCCATGACCCGGGATCTGGGGCCTGTCATCGACACTGAAGTGTTCGCGCCCCGCGATCTCGGCCGCCACGTGCAGCGGCTTTACGGGGTGATCTACTTCCGGAAACGGCCGCTGTGGTTGCGGGCCGAATACTATGGGATCCAGGGACGCGCGGGTTTCATTTCCCTTGAGTTTTCGCAGCTCGCCGACGACATCCTGCCACTCGAGATCGGCACCGCCAATCGGTGACCCCCGCTTCCGGGCGGCCCGGCCGCCCGCTGCCCGCCTCCCGCACACCCCTTCTCCGGCGTCCCCCCCCCTTTTTTGTCACTGTGTCCCACTCGCGCTTCATCCCTCCCGAGGAGTGTCCGGTCTGCGGCAAAGCCGTGCCACGCGACGCCCGGGCCTGTCCGGAATGCGGAGCCGACGAGCGGACCGGATGGGACGACGAGGCCACGCGCTACGACGGCCTCGATCTGCCCGACCCGGACGCCGAGGAGGCCATGGACAAACGCCGCAGCCAACTGAGCCCGGCCGGGGTGCCGGTGTTTTGGTGGATCGTCGGCCTCGGATTGACCGCCCTGCTCGTCTACGGAGCGCTCCTCGCCGGGTTCTTGTAGGCATGATCTCCACCTCGCATCCTCAGCGACCTTTACGCCCGAATTGGCGGATTCCTGCGAGTCCGGGACTGGTCCTGGTTTTTCTTCTCGCGACGAGTGGGCTCTTTTCGGCCGGCGAACTCACAGCCAAGGGACTCACCCTCACCCAATTCGACACCGCGGGGGTGCCGGTGCGCCGGCTGAAGGCGGAACGAGCCGAGGGCCCACTCGATTCCGCCCAACTTCATCGCGGGGAGGTCGAGTTCTACCGTCGGCCCAAGTCGGATCTTCCTCCTGACGTCAATGCACCGTGGGCCCGGTTGACCTTTCCTCTCGCCCGCTACTCTGCCTTGGAAAAACGGGTTCAGGGACCGGGTCCCCTCCGGCTGGCGACGCCCGAAGCCCAACTGGACGGTCGCCACTTTGACTACCGACTCGAGAGCAACCGACTGGTCCTGAGCGAAGAGGTGACACTTTCCGCGCAAGGCGTGAGCGCCCGCAGTCCACGAGCTGAAGTGCAGTTGGCAGAAGGTGCCCGGGTGGACAACCCCGGGGTGGAACGGGCCGAATTGAGCGGAGGCGTCGTCGTCACCGGGTTGGTGCTCCGGGGCAAGGTGATCGACCGGGTCGAAGCTCCCTCGGTCATCTACTTCGGTCAGACGTCGACGATCCAACTGCGTTCGCCCGTCTGGGGTTGGTCCGACGGGGTGCGCACCGAGATTTCCGGCAATGAGCTGACCTACCAGCTCAAACGCACCCCTTAGTCGAACCGGCCCCTGTCGGGACTCAGGGCGTGTCGGCGGAGGGAGTCGGCGGTTGCCGGGCGAGCCTCACGTCCTCCAAGCCCAAGGCCCGTTCGCAGAATTCCATGACCCGCGCCCAATCGAACGCAGTCACGTCATGCTTGCCGGTGCGACAATGATAACCAAGGGAGTCGGACATGACCGCGCGGTCCACCACGGGTGGCACCGTCAATCCAAGGCCACGCCTTCCGAACAGCGCATACACAGGCTCCGCACCGGCCAAACCCAGAAACTCGCCAAGCGGATCGCTCCACCGGTCGTCCTCTGCGCTGGCCACGTACAGGGGACGGGGCGCGACCAGCGCCAGCAGGAAGTGCTGATCAAACGGCAGCCCGGACTCGCGGTCGTTGAAGGCGCGGTAGGCACGCGCGAACCAGTGTGGGAAGCGATCGTTGATGAGCTGAATCGTCTCTCCGTAGATGCGCTTGCTCAGGGCCGCCCCTCCGCAACCGCTCTCAAAGGAGACCACCGCGGCGAGGCGTTCATCCTGCGCCCCCGACCACAGCGCCGCCTTGCCCAATCGAGAGAATCCGTGCACGACGATCCGCCGTGAATCCAGAGTGGTATCGCTGACCAGGTAGTCCATGGCCCGGCTCAATCCCCAGGCCCACACCCCAAGGGCGCCCCAGGCATCCTCCGCCCGGCTTTCCGCTCCACCCGTGTCAAATGCCTGGGCCACCGCTGTATCCAGGCCCTCCACCTGGTCCGGACACAGATCGTAACACCACGCCGTCGCGACCGCATAGCCGTGTGCGATAACGTCCTCAATCTGCCATTTCGATGCGTGAACGCCACGCTGCTCCGATGTCACCACCTGCCCAGAGAGACTGGGACGGTAGTGATTGACGTCAAAGGCAATGAACGGCTCCGCCAGGGCAATACCGGGATCGGAGTGCACGGTGTGGTTTCCAAAGAAATTGAGCCCCAGAAAAACCGGACGGGGTTCCGCCAGCCGATTGGGGACGTAGAGCAGGAGCCGGAGGCGCGGTCCCTGCGGCGCCCCGGTTAGCCAGATCGTAACCTCCTTGCGGGTTGCCCGACCTCCCAACGCGGTGGCGTCAAACGACGTCACCTCGAACCGCTGCCCGGGAAGCGCACCGCCTGGAGTACGGCCGTACTGGAGCCGGGCCAGCAGGTCGAGGATCTCCCCGCGACGACGAGAACGCCAATCAGTGGAGGAGCGCACCGGTTTCCCCGCCTGATCCAGCAACGGATCCGGCAGGGAATAGGCCGGAACCAAGGACTCGTCGAGATTGGCGGGCGCGGCCATGATCGGCAGGGAGGAGATGATCAGACCGAGCACGACGAACATCCCGATCCTAGGGTCCAGGACACGACGCGCAACCATGGACAGATCCAAGGGGACGAACCTCCCGGGCGCAAGACCCGCGCCCAGGTCGCGCGTCGACGACGAGCCAGGCTACTTTTGCACCGTAAACGGCACTGAGTATTGGGTTTGGGCCCAGCTGAGTTTCAGCACCCCTCCCCCTGCAGGCACCTTCTCGATCGCCATGACGAACTGATCCAGCGATGCCGGCAGGGCTTCTTTGGTGAGGGGAACCCGGGCAAAGTCCTGCTTGCCGTCGTACTGCGTGCCCCAGTGGCCGACCTGCTTGTTGAAAATCAACTTGGCCGTGCCATCTGCTTCGGGCTGCATGAACAAGGAATACACGCCGGCAGGAAGCACCGTGCCGCCAATCGTCAGAGCTTTTTGCGTGAGGAGGAGCGTCGCTTCATCGGCACCCATGCGCCAGACCTTGCCGTAAGGGACAAGCCCTCCCCAAATCTCGCGCATCGCGCCGGTCTTGGGATCCTTGGAATAGGGGCGCCCGTACACGACCATCACGCGGCTGCCATCGATCACCGTGCTCAGCGTTTCATGCGGGCTGGTGCGGGGCCGCGGCTGGGCGGAAAGCGGGAGGGCGGAGGCGAATGCCAGAGCACACGCCGCAAGAACGAACGGGATGAACCGGGGGAGTCGTGGGTACATGAGGGTGACGTTGACGTCTGGGCTCAGACAATCGGCTGCACGACCAATGTTCAAGAACGGGATGAGGGCGCGCACCGCGTCGCGGTCGCGCCCTCTCCACGGGGCCGGCCCCGGCCGGCCAGGCTCAAGCTAGATCAGGCTAGTTCGCGTCGGACTTGGCCTTGTGGTAGGCGGACTCCACGCGATCCCAGGCGGAGATGACATCGCGCTTGGCCGCTTCCCACGTGTCCGCCGAAGCGCGACCGAGGGCAGCCAGCTTGTCATCGTAGTTGGCCCGTGAATTCTTCAGCTCTTCCATCGCCGCCTTGCGGCTGGCGCTGGCCTTGGCCTCGGCATAGTCGGCGCGCAATTCACTGATCTGCGCATCGAGCTTCGCACTCATCGCCTTGGCGCCGGCGCTGAAGTCCGCCTTCTTTTCCACGGTGTAGTCCTTGATGTCACTCCAGGCGTTGGACATGGCAGACCCGGCGCGATCAACCGCCTTTTGGGTGGCATGGACAGCCTTGTCGGTCGCTTCCTTGACTTCTTCCTTCTTGCTGTCCTTGCAGCCTGAGATCAGCAGCGCGCACAGCGCGAGGGAAAGGGCGGCCAAAGTTCCTGTCATGGTTTTCAGATGTGGTTTCATAGAGTGGAGGGTTTTTTTGGGCACACGGGCCTGTGTAGGAAGGAGGCACGCACGCCAGGATTTACAGAAGTAGCGAGGTAAAATGTCGTTGGAAAGACGACGCAACAGACCGAGGAGGTGTGCATTGGTTCCCGACGAATTGCCCCTCACAGGTACGAACCACCCGCGATTTAGCCAAAAAAACTTCCGGTTGAACCCCGAATCCCGCAGTCGCGGAATTCGTGGCTCCGCTGCAAGCCTCCAGCTCAGGGAAGCAAATAAACCTCCATCAGCACCTCGCCCACGACCGCTGAGGTCGCCTGCACGGTGTAGGCCCCCACGGGCAAGGTCACCAGGCAGGCAGCATCCTTGGAGCCGATCGCGAGGGGAAATGCACCCACTTGATTCTGGGCGTACTCCATTTCTCCGACGGTGCTGCCTGTGCCCCAGTTATCATTGCTGAGATGAACCTCATCACCGCGAAACAGGGTCAGACCCGGATCAGGAGCCGGCGAAACGACCTCAAACTGGGCAAGGCCAGGCCCGACCACGCGAATCAGAACCGTGCGAGGCTGATCGAGCACGACGAAGCCCCCGATGAACGCGAGCCCCGGCCCGACCCGACCACGGGTCGAGAGATTGGGCACCCGCCCCGCACCTGCCTGCGCCGCCGGCGAGACCGCGATTGGAATGTACTCGCGCGCGCCGAGCAGAAAAAACTCCCCGGCATCGTCGACGATGAAGTTGGCCATCGCCACCGGACCGAGGCGCCGGTACGCACCCGCCATTTCACGCGTCACTAAAAATCGGTTACGTGCTGCCGGCGGCACCACCACGGTGGAAAGCACGGGTTCGGCGACGTCGAGTTCGAAGCGGCCCTGGAAGTCGAGCCAGCCGCGCTGGCTGAGGTCGCGGCCGCTGGCGTCGACCACAAACCGGACGACACCGACTTGCTGGAGCCGGAGATCGGGGGCGGCGGACAAAGCAGCCACCACCGCACAGGTGAGCAGGAATGAAACAAGGATTGTCTTCATCTTTTGGATAGGGATTTGGAAGGAGCAGTCCTTTATCACGTCGCGTGCCAACCCAAATATAATCACTTTATTATCTAATCATTAGGTAGTTAAGTAATTCACTATCCAGCCCGCAGGATGGCGATTGGCTCGACCGCGGGAAGAAGGCGTCCCACGCATGGGATGGTCCCGCCGCACACCGCCGCCCGCCTCAAACTGCAGACCGCGAGGGGATCGGCATTGCGCAGGGAAAGGCGCATCGCTCAAGGTGGGACATGCGCCTTGTCAACCGACGGGTCGGTTTCGCCGCCTTGGTTTTATTGGTCACAACCCTGCACGCCTCCGTGGATCGAATCACTGGTCAGCCCTTTGCCACCCGCTCGGAAGTCATCGCCCGCCATGGCATGGTGGCGACGAGCCAGCCGCTCGCAACGCAGGCGGGTCTGGAGATGCTCAAGGCCGGAGGCAGCGCGGTCGACGCGGCCATCGCCGCCAACGCCGCGCTGGGGCTGATGGAGCCGGTCGGCTGTGGCGTCGGTGGCGATCTCTTTGCCATTGTCTGGAGCGCGCGCGACCGCCGGCTCTACGGACTGAACGCATCCGGGCGCTCGCCTCTGGGACTGACGCTGGAGGAGCTCAAGGCGGAACTCTCGCGGAAAAAACTCACCGCCATCCCGCCCACGGGACTCCTTCCCATCACGGTGCCCGGTGCGGTCGATGGTTGGTACGAGTTGCACGGACGCTTCGGTCGGCTGCCCATGCGGCAGATCCTCGCCCCCGCGATCCGGTACGCGCAGGAGGGGTTTCCCGTCAGCGAACTGATCGCCTTTTACTGGGAGCGCAATCTGCGCGCGTTCGCCGATCTGCCCGGCGCCGCCCTCACCACCTGGGCCCCCGGCGGGAAGGCTCCGCGCAAGGGCGACCTGTTCAAAAATCCCGACCTCGCCCGCACCTACCTGGAGTTGGCGGAGGGGAAGGGACGCGACGGATTTTACCGCGGCGTGATCGCCGATCAGATCGACGCCTTCATGCGCGCCCACGGCGGGCACCTGCGCAAGGAGGATTTCGCTCGCCACACTTCCACCTGGGACGATCCCGTTTCGGTCAACTACCGCGGATACGACGTCTACGAACTTCCACCCAACGGCCAGGGCATCGCGGCGCTGCAGATGCTCAATGTGCTGGAGGGTTACGACCTGCGGGCGATGGGTCGCAACTCCGCCGAATCGCTCCACGTCATGATCGAGGCCAAGAAACTCGCGTTCGAGGACCGAGCGCGTTTCTACGCCGATCCCGCCTTCCACCAGACCCCGCTCGCCTGGCTCCTCTCCAAGGACTACGCCCGGGAACGTCGGGCCCTGATCCAGCCGGATCGCGCCGCCCGCGTGATTGAGCCGGGTCGCCCGCCGGCGCCCCATGACACCACGTACCTCTGCACCGCCGACGCCGAGGGTAACATGGTCTCCCTCATCCAAAGCAACTACCGGGGCATGGGCAGCGGCATTGTCGTGCCCGGCCTGGGCTTCGGTTTCCAGGACCGCGGCGAACAGTTCGCCCTCGATGCCGGCCACCCGAACGCCTTCGCGCCGGGGAAGCGTCCGTTCCACACCATCATCCCCGCCTTTGTCATGAAGGACGGCCAACCCTGGCTCGCCTTTGGCGTGATGGGAGGCGCGATGCAACCGCAGGGACATGTGCAGATCCTGGTCAACCTCATCGATTACGGCCTGAATCTTCAGGAAGCGGGCGACAACGCCCGCTGGCAGCACGAGGGCTCGAGCGAGCCCACCGGCGCGTACACCACGGGGGGAGGATTCGTTTACCTCGAGAGCGGAATTCCTTGGGAGGTGGTGCGCGAACTGAAGAAACGCGGTCACGACGTGCGTACCGACCTGGGTGGATACGGGGGCTACCAGGCCATCCTGCGCGACCCCGTCACCGGCGTCTACTACGGAGCCAGCGAAAGCCGGAAGGACGGCCAGGCCGCCGGCTGGTGAGACGGGTTCGTTCGGACTAGGGCTGCCGCTGCAGGAGGTCCCACTTGTTTCCGTAAAGGTCGGTGAACACCGCCACCGTGCCATAGGCTTCCTGCCGCGGCTCCTCGATGAAGGTCACGCCGCGAGACCGCATTGCCTGATAGTCCCGCCAGAAGTCATCGGTGTGAAGGAAGAGGAAGACACGCCCCCCGGCCTGAAAACCCACCGCCGACTGCTCCGTTTCCTTCCGCGCCTGGGCGAGCAGCAGGGCGCATTCGGAGGCCCCGGGCGGGGCCACCAGCACCCAGCGCTTCAGGGCGTCCAATCGGGTGTCCTCCAGGAGCTGAAATCCGAGGACCCCAGTGTAGTACGCAAGGGCCTCGTCGTAGTCGCGCACCAGGACGCTGACGTACCCAATGTGGTTCTTCATTCCAGTCGTCGCCGCGGGAAAGGCTACCGTACCAGGGCTTCGGCGCGGCGGACGAGTTCGATGAACTCGGCCCGGCGTCCGCCCGGATCGAACGAGGCGCTCCGCTCCGCCCACTGTCCCACCGCGAGCAGGGAGGCGGATCCGCGGTGGGGCGAGTCCCGCAACACCATGCCAAATCCGGCCACGGCGGCGGCGAACTGAAAGTCGGAACTGGCGGCCTCAAACGAGGCCCCGCCATCCACGAGGGCAAACGCCACCCGCTGCGCCAGATCGCTGTCCGGCTCCTTGTAGCGCACCTTTACGGTCAACAGTTCATCTGCCACACCGGGGTCGACCCCTGCTCCTCCAGGACGCGTGTACTTCAAGGGGTCGACTTTCGGGCTGCCATCCTCGCGCAGGTCCTCACCCACCGGCACAATTTCATAGAGCGCCGTCACCCGGTAGCCCGCTTCAATCACGCCGTCCGCGGCTGACACCGATCGCGCCTCGTCCCGGTCCAGACTGCGGTTTTCGTACCCGATCAACCGGTAGCGGGCGACCCGGGCCGGATTGAACTCCACTTCAAACCGCACGTCCGTGGCGAGGGTGGTGGATGCCCCCTCCGCCAATTCGCGTCCCTGCAGCCCGATTCGCACCAGGCGATGGCGAGAGGACCAGGGTGCCGACGCCACCTCCAGGTGGGCGGCGATGGGCACCACGGCCTCTGCCGCCGGAGGGGAGTAGCGATAGGGAAAATAGTTCACCAGCTCCTCGATCCGAACCGACTCGGGCGGTGGAGCCTTTCCCGCCTGCAGGTGCCGCCGGACGTCGGCATAGGCCTCCGTACCCACCTCCACAGCAAACGACGAAACCGGGACTTCGACCACCGGCAGGAAGGCGTTGTCCTCCCTGAGCCGATACGAAGGATCGGTTGCACGGGAACCGACCAGCCGCGTCGCATCACCGACTGGCCCGGCGTGCTTCGACGCCTCGGACGCGAGGCCAGTTCCGCTGGAACGGGATCCCGACTCGGTCGGCGGGGTCAACACCACCTCATACCGCCTCACGGTTTCCTTCGTGGTTTTGCCCGCGTCCGGGTCGCGCAGGGCGACCAGCAACGCAAATCCGGCCGCGGCGGTTCCGGTCATCACGTAATAGAGTCCGGGAAACCGCAGGAGACGCGCTCCGCGCGGGGGATCAAACTCCGACCTCGCCGTCGCCGGGCGGGGTCGTGCCTTGACCGGGGCGGGAAGGGGTTCCTGGGCCAGCGCGGACGCCAGATTCCCGCCCAGGGCACGCAGGTCGCGGACCGCAGCCTGCAACGCCGGGTCGCGTTGCACCGCGGCCTCGACGGCCTGCCGTTCGGGTTCCTCCAGCTCTCCAAACGCGTAGGCGGTAAGCCTCGGATCGTCCGGGGAGAGGGGTGTGTCTTGCTCGTTCATACTCGGGTGGTTCGTTAGGTCCAACGCCCGTCACCGCGGCAGGGCCGCGAAATCGCGGCGCAGGCGGGCGACGGCGGTGTGAATCAAAAATCCGACATTGGAAACCGACAGCGCCGTGATCCGGCTGATTTCCTTGTAACTGAATCCACTCTGAAACTTCAGGCGGATCACCTCCTGCTGGTTGGGTGGAAGCGTGTCAATCAAGGCCAGGAGCGCGGACTGCGTCTCATGCTGCTCCAATTCAACCCCGGGACGGGGTTCGGCCGAGCGCACCCGCTCCGCCTGACCTTCTTCAAAACGACTCATGCGGCCCTCCTTGCGCAGCACGTCAAACGCCCGGTGCCGGCACACGGTGAACAGCCACTCGGCCTCATGCCCCGCCACCGCATCGCGCGGCTGGGCCATGAATTTGACAAAGGTGTCCTGAACGACATCGCGCGCCCGATCGAGATCACCCACCAGGCGTGCGGCATAGCGGAGCAAGGACGCCTGGTGCTGGGCGACGGCTGCTTCAACGTACTCTCCTGCGCTTTCATGGGGGGAGGTCGGTGTCATCATGACCTTCGTGGGGATAACGCAGGATGTGACCCTTTCTTAGGCACAAAAGTTCTGCAATCTTCGTCTCCCCTCAATTCACCAGCCGGCCGCCGATCCTGCCCGGGCACGGACTCAAGGGATCCAACGCCTCGGATATCACGGTTCAACGCCGAGGCACCAGCCTCCAGAACCTACCTATACAATTCAAAAACAGATATTTGCAAAATCAAGAGCTGACGGAATCCAACCACCGCCTTTGGGATGGGTCAGCCGTGCACGTTCGGGGCAGGTCTAGATCGCACCGTAGACGGGAATGGCAGCCCCGTGCACGGCTCGGGCGGCGGGTGACGCCAGGAACAGAATCACGTCGGCAATTGCGTCGGGTTCCACCCAACCGGCCGCCCCGACCCCGGGCATGGCCCCTCGGTTCTGTGGAGTGTCGATGGTCGAAGGAAGCACGGCATTGACCCGGACCCCCGTTCCCCGAACCTCGTCCGACAGGGCTTCGGTGAGGCGCAGGACCGCGCTCTTGGAAGCGCAGTAGGCGGCGGAACCGGCGGTCCCGACCAGTCCGGAACGTGCGGCGACGTTCACCACCGATCCCCCTCCAAGCTCGACCAGATGGGGCACCACCGCACGGCAGGCGACGAGCGTGGACTGAAGATTTGCCGTGTACAGGAACTCCCAGTCGGACAGGGGCGCCTCCAACACCGAACTGCCACCCCGCCAGGCACCGATCGTGTTGACCAAGACATCCAATCGCCCGAAACGAGAGCGTGCGGATTGCACCACGCGGCGAAGGCTGTCCTCGTGTGCCCTGCCCAATTCCACTCCGTCAATTAGAAGATGGTCATCCCCTCCGGCTAGGTCGGGAAACTCGCGCTCCAGCCGCCCCGTACCGCGATCGAGCAGGACCAAATGAGCTCCGTCGCGCTGAAAGGCCCGCGCCACGGCGCGTCCGAGATTTCCAACCGCACCGGTGATGACGACCACTTTTCTTGGATGGGTGTGCATGGTATCCACGTGAGAGGCACACCGGGTGGTGCCTATTCCGAACCGCCGGAGTGAAATCCGACTCTTTTCGCACGTCCCCGGGAATAGTGGCGCCCGCTGGCGTCTCTCAACCAAGTCGCCGATCCGCTCCGGCAACCACCCGATCCCGCGAACTCAATCTCCCCATGAAACAGCTCCTCCTCCTTGCACTTGCCCTGCTCTCGATGGCCGCGACAAGCGCACGCGCCGAGAAACCCGTCAACTCCACCCTCTTTGGCGTAGCCATCAAGGGTTTCGATCCCGTTGCCTATTTTGTCGAGGGCAAGCCCCGGCAGGGCGACTCCGCCTACACGGTGGAGTGGCAGGGCGCGACGTGGCGTTTTGTCAGCGCCGAGCACCGTGACGCCTTCAAAGCGGCGCCAGAGAACTTCGCCCCCCAGTTCGGCGGGTACTGTGCCTGGGCGGTGAGCCAAAACTACACCGCCAACACCGACCCCGAAAACGCCTGGAAGATCGTCAACGGCAAGCTCTACCTCAACTACAACCGAGAGGTGCAGAAAAAGTGGGAACTGGACGTCCCGGGCAACATCGCCAAAGCCGAGGCCAACTGGCCCAAGTTGCTGAAAAAATAGTCGCACGCGCAATCGGAAGTCAGCTTCCCCGACGTTTCACCTGAGCTGATTGCTCCCGTCCTACCGGAACAACCGGCTGCACTCCGCGGACGCGACCGCTCGAAACAACTCCGCCCATGCCCACTTCGCTTGGCTCTTCACTCATCGGGGCGGGTTATGCCTATCTCGCAGCCGGAATTCTGCTCCTGCCTTGGTGGCACCTGCGGGGCTTGACCAGGCTCGACGCAACCACCGCCAACGGCACGTTGGGCTTCCGCGTGCTCATTTCGGGTGGTCTGGTCCTGCTCTGGCCTTGGCTTCTTCGTCGGTCGATCTCGGGTTCAGGAGTCCCCCCAGCAGAAAAAAATGCGCATCGGGACAGCGCCTCAACCCCCAAGGAGTCATGATTGCGTCCCTTCGCCGGCGACACCGGTTGTTTTGGAATGTGCTGCCCTTCGTACTCGGAGGCGTGCTCCTCGTTTCCTGGGTCCTCCGACGACCCTCTCCCATCATGGACCGTCTGCCCGAGATCCTCGGCGTCCCCTCCAAACCATGAGCGCGGGCTATCAGGCGGTGGGCTGGAACCGTCAAAAGAAGGTCTACGATCTGGTCCTCGTCTCGGGCTTGGTCGGCTATCTCGGGCTCGCGATCGGCATCGGCGCCTGGTGGTCGCCTCACGCCACCGCAGAAACGCTGCTCCTGCGCGCGCTGGGAACCGCAGCTTTCCTTCTCCTGCATGTCACCCTCGCGATTGGCCCTCTCTGCCGGATCGACCGCCGTTTCCTGCCGTTGCTCTACAATCGGCGTCACTTGGGTGTGACCCTTTTCCTGGTCGCCCTCGCCCACGGCGGGCTCGCCCTGGTGCAATTCCACAGTCAAGGCGTGCTTGACCCCTTGACCAGCGTTATGACCAACGAGGATCTCCTCACCGGCGGCGCACCGCTTCCATTCCAGGCGCTCGGAGTGGCTGCCCTGCTGATCCTCGCGGTGATGGCTGCCACAAGTCACGACTTCTGGCTCGCCCAGTTCACCGCCCCGGTCTGGAAGGCGCTTCACAGCTCGGTTTATCTCGCCTACGCACTGCTCGTGGCGCACGTCGCCTGGGGCGCGGGTCAAACCGAATCGGGGGGCGTCATTCTGATCGTCACGGCACTGGGCGCCTGCGCCCTCGCCGGACTGCACGGGGTCGCGGCGCGGCGCGAGCGGCGAGTCGACGACGCAGAGGCTTCACGCGGCTCCGTCGAAGTCCGCGTCTGTTCGATCGAGGAAATTCCCGAGGGCCGCGCAAAGGTCGTGTCGCTCGGCGGTGAACGGGTCGCGGTCTTTCGCCACCAGGGAAAACTCTCGGCCGTATCCAATGTTTGCCAGCACCAGAACGGTCCGCTGGGCGAGGGAAGGATCTTGCAGGGCTGCATCACCTGTCCCTGGCACGGCTACCAATACCTACCCGAAACCGGAGCCTCGCCTCCGCCGTTCAAGGAGCGGGTTCCCGTCTTTGCGGTCCGGATCAGCGGCCAGGACGTATTCATCGATCCCCGACCTCGTCCGGCCGGCCAGTGGGTTGCCCCCGCGACGCTGCCATGAAGCCAGCCAACGACGACCCGCCCTTCTATGTCGGTTACCATGCCCGGGCACCGCGCGAGTTGACCCGGTTCATGCGTCGCACCGTGGCCGCTCTGGGTGGTCTGGCTTTGAGTGTAGCACTGCTGGCCGCCTGGTCGCTACCCGTTCCCGGCGCCGGTGATTTCGAATTCGGCAGGATCCGCCGGATTTCGGGAACCCTCGCGGGAGACGACTCGGCGCCGCGACTCCAGTCGGACGGGACTGAGTACCTGCTCGTGGGTCGAGGCAAACATCAGGCGCCTCCGGAAATATGCGGGGTCCGCGGCAGCGAACTCGCGCTGAGCGGCTCCCTGATCACCCGCGAGGGGCGGCACCTGCTCGAAGTGTCCGAGTGGCAGACGAGCCGACTGCCGCCGGATCCGCCGCTGGCAACGGGCGTCGCTCTGGGACGCGTGGAGCTGATGGGCGAGATCGTCGACTCCAAGTGCTACTTTGGGGTGATGAACCCGGGCGAAGGCAATCTGCACCGCGCCTGCGCTGAGCTTTGCCTCCGCGGTGGGATTCCGGCGGTGCTGGTGGTGAGGGACCGGACGGGCCAGATCGCACACCTGCTCTTGACCGACCCTTCAGGAGCGAATGTCAGCCCGAGCCTCCGGGCCTGGACGGGTGCACCGGTCCGGATCACTGGACAGGTCATTCGCGAAGGCGCCTGGCTGGCGCTACGTCCGGACATCGGGTCGCTTCGCTGGCACCGCCGCTGACCCGCCCGTGCCGATTATTTCTCTTTCACCACGCGGGTGCCGCAAAGGTGATCATGCAGCGTCCGCTTCTGGTCATCGAAGGCCGCCAGCAGATATCCGATGCACAGCACCAGGCCGCTGAGCATTTGGGCGAAGTGGCGACCAATGATCTGAGGGATCGACAAGGCCTCACCCTGCGCCGTGCGGACCTTCAATCCCAGCGCCATCTTGCCCGGCGTGGCGGAATAGAGGCGGAGAAAGACCAGGTCGTAAGTAAGCCCGACCACCAGGCTGATCACGAAAACGAGACCCATGGCTTTGAACATCACCGCCAACTGTTCCGAATTGGGGGCCTGACCCGGCTGCACGGCGAACGCCTGCAGGGCGTTGGGCATCCCGAGCGCCACCGCGAGCCCGCCGAAAATCTGACCCACGAACCAGAGGATGAAACCATCGATGAGCTTGGCCCCGACCCTCAGCCAGAATCCCCCATAGACGGGTGCGAAGGCCGGTTGCGAAAGCCGCGGGCCAACGGGAATTGGCGAAGGCCCGACGCCAGGAAGCGGGGGCGGAAGGCGAATCGCCTCGGCCACCTGGCTGTAGGGCTTCCAGGCCCCCATGCCTTGCGTCCAAACCAAGGTGGTCTCCCGCACATGCCCGTTTTGGATCAGTTCCTGGAACTCATGATCCGACACCGGCCCGGAACGCACCCCGTCATTTGCATAGTACCACGACATGACCCCAGTCAGTCAGCGCACCCGACAGGCGGCAAATGCGAACTGGTTCAACCTGACTCTCCACGTCGTCGGATCCGTTGGGTCGCAAACCGAGCTCACTTTCGCGAACCGTCGGCGGCACTTGAGGTCGGTTTCGTCAATCCCGCCGCGGGCATCAGAACCGCACCCGTCAAATCTCGACCCAACCTTGCGCCCTCCGCCTCAGTCGCGTAGTCCTTGTTCGCATGCACGTGTTCCTCCCGCCCGCCGGCCTGCTGCGCTCGTTGGTTCTCAGTTTGGCCCTCGGGCTTCTCTTGTCCGCCTGTGGTAAACGGGAAACCCGGGTCGAATCCGGGGTGCGAACGGGGACATTGCACCTCGCCATCAGTGCGGAACCGCGGGATCTCGACCCTCAGATCCTCGTTTCTTATAATGATATGACGCTCTCGCTCGCCCTGTTCGAGGGACTGACGGCGATCGACGAGACCACCTCCCAGCCGGTGCCGGGGCTGGCCGAGCGATGGGAAGTTTCGGCCGACGGCAAGGTCTGGACGTTTCACCTGCGCCCGAATCTGCGGTGGTCCGATGGCACCGCGCTCACCGCCTCCGATTTTGTCTTCTCCTTCGAACGGGTCCTCGCCCCGCAACTGGGTTCGGAATACGCCTATGTGCTCTTCACGATCGAGGGGGCGGAGGCCTTCAATGCCGGTAAATCGGCCGATCCGGCCTCGCTGGGTATCCGCGCTCCGGACGATCGGACGGTGGTGCTCCGCCTGACCCAGCCGACCCCGGCGCTCCCGGCCATCCTCGCGCTGCCCGCCACGTTTCCCGTGCCGCGCCACGTCATCGAACGGGTGGGCAACCGCGTCGACCGGGCGAATCGCTGGTCGCAACCCGGAAATCTCGTGGGCAACGGGCCGTTTCGCGCCACCGCCTGGGATCGCAACCAGCGGATCGTGACCGAGCGCAATCCTCATTTCCGGGACGCCAACGGGGTAAAGCTCCAGTCGATCGTGTTCTATCCCTACGAGAGCGCCACCGCCCAGGAGGCCGCCTTCCGGGCCGGGCAAATCCACCTGACCAGCGAGGTGCCACTTTCGAAAATCGCAGCCTACCGCAATGGACCGAATGCATCCCAGCTCCGAGCCGATCCGTTTTTGGAAACGGGGTTCATCCGCTTCAACGTCAAGCGCCCTCCCCTCAACCAGCTCAAGGTCCGACAGGCCCTGGCACGGGCGCTCAATCGGCGCGCGTTGGTCGAGAATGTCGCGCTGGGTGGACAAACTCCCGCCTACAGTCTGACACCTCCCGGCACCGCCGGCTACACGGCGCCCACTCGGCTGAGCGACAGTTTTGAGGACGCTCGCCGGCTGCTCGCCGAAGCCGGTTACCCCGGTGGCAAGGGAATCCCATCGCTGGAGATCATGACCTTCACCAACGAACTGAATCAGCGGTTGCTCGAAGCCATCCAGCAGATGTGGAAACGCGAACTCGGCATCGACGTCACCCTCGTGCTGAAGGAGCAGCGGGTCTGGCTCGATGATGAGCGCCAGATGAACTACACGCTCTCCGGCGCCCGCTGGATCGGCGACTATGTCGACCCCAGTACCTTCCTGGAGGTCTTCCTTTCCAACAGTGGCAACAACGCCACCGGCTGGTCCAACGCCGACTATGATCGTCTGGTCCGATCCGCCGGCGCGGAAACCAATCCCGCCCGTCGGCTTGAACTTTATCAGGAGGCCGAGTCACTCCTGCTCGACGAAGTCCCCATCCTTCCGATCTATCACGGCACGCGCACGTTTCTCATTCACCCGGCGGTGCGGGGATGGAACCCGGCCCTGCTCGGTTTTCATCGTTACCAGTCGGTTTCCCTCGAATCCCCCGCTAGTCCGTAAGTGACTTGCCGAAAGCAGACTCCGCACCCTGTTCACCCCATCCTCACCCGCTGTTTGCAAGCCGGACGCACCTCATTTTCTCCGCCGTTCCCCTCGAATTAACGTCGGGCTTGGCACGCAAGTTGCGAGACCAACCTTGCCGGAATCCCGCCCCGGTCTATTCCTCTCATTGATGAAACGCTGCGCTTTTTCTGTGCTGGTGGTGACCCTCTTCAGCGCAGCGCTGCATGCCGGCGCCGTCGACATCGTCCGGATCTGGCCGGGCTACCGCACCGCCGAGTCATTCGAAACGGTCGGGGAGTTCTTCGGACGCGGAGAACACACCGGGGGACGCGTCCTCCTCCGCAGCCGATCGGAGTCACGCGCCGGGTTCTACTTTCTCACCCGCCTCCAAGCTCAGGCCGCCCATCCCCAGGCCGAGGTGCGCCTGGAAGTCATCCTGCCAGGCAGTGTCACCCCGGTCGTCCACACCTTCACCACGGCGCTGAAAGCGGGGTCCACCGTGTTGCAGGTGGGCGTGACCGGTACAGACTGGGGCGACAGCTCCCAGCGCCCGGTCGCCTGGCGTCTGGCCATTCGCGATCCATCCAGCTCCACCCCCCTCGCCGAAACCCAGAGTTTCCTTTGGGCCACCCCTGGAACTCCATAAGCCTTCCGGAGCCTGCCACCCACGCGCTTCCTTCGTCCCTTCTTCCGATCCTTTCTGACCCGCTTCGTCCCCTTGCTCGTTTCCCCTGATTTCTTCCGCGCCTCGACCCATGTCTGATCTGTTTCACTCCTACGACCACGGCCGCTTTTACGATGAGATGTTCGCCGGGCCGGGACGCCCGCGTCCCCACTACCAGCGACTCTTTGATCGCTTCGGCCGGATGGAAAGCATGAGCGATTTGCTGGAGCGCCAGCGCACCGCGGACCAGACCTTCGTCAACCGGGGCGTGACGTTCACCGTCTACTCGGACACCGCCGGAACCGAGAAGATTTTCCCCTTCGACCTCATTCCGCGGATCGTGCCGGCCCATGAATGGGCGGTCCTGGAGGCCGGGCTGAGGCAGCGCATGCAGGCGCTCAACCTCTTCCTCGCCGACATCTACAGCGAGCAGCGCATCCTGCGCGAAGGCGTGGTGCCGACCGAAATGGTGAACACCTCCAAGCACTTTCGCCGAGAGATGATGGGGTTCGCCATGCCGCGCGGACTCTTCGTTCACATCAACGGCACCGATCTGATCCGTGACGAGTCCGGCGCCTACCGCGTGCTAGAGGATAATCTGCGCACCCCCTCCGGTGTCAGCTACGTCCTGGAAAACCGCCAGGTGATGAAGCGCGTCTTCCCCAACCTGCTGCGCGACTACCGGGTGCGCCCGGTCGAGACCTACGCCAACGACCTGCTCAACCTCCTGCTGCACCTCGCGCCCGAGCACGTGCCGGAGCCGACTGTCGTGCTGCTCACCCCGGGCGTCTACAACTCCGCCTACTTTGAGCACAGCTTCCTCGCGCGGCAGATGGGCATCGAAATCGTCGAGGGCAGCGATCTGGTGGTGGAAAACGACAAAGTCTACATGCGGCGCAGCAACGGGCTCGCCCCGGTGCACGTGATCTACCGCCGACTCGACGACGATTTTCTCGATCCCACCGTCTTCCGTCCCGACTCGCTCCTCGGCGTGCCCGGCCTGGTCGCCGCCTACCGCAAGGGCAACGTCGCCCTCTGCAACCCGATCGGCACCGGCGTGGCCGACGACAAGGCGATGTACTACTACGTGCCGAAGATGATCAAGTTCTACCTGGGACAGGACGCGCTCCTTTCCAACATCGAGACGTTCCTCTCCTCCGACCCCAAGGATCTGAAGTACATCCTCGAAAACCTGCCCAAGCTGGTGGTCAAGAGCGTGAATGAGGCGGGTGGATACGGCATGCTCGTCGGTCCGCACAGCACCGCGGCCCAGATCGCCGAGTTTCGGGACAAGATCATCGCCAACCCGCGCAATTTCATCGCCCAGCCCACCATCGGCCTGTCGCGCTGCCCCAGCGTATGCGACACCGCCATCGAGGGCAGGCACATCGACCTTCGCCCCTACATCCTCAACGGCGAGTCGATCAAGATCATGCCCGGCGGCCTCACCCGCGTGGCCCTGCGCAAGGGTTCGCTCGTCGTCAACTCCTCCCAGGGCGGCGGCTCCAAGGACACCTGGGTCCTTGCCGACGACGTCCTCGCCCAGGAGCAAACCCAGTCCGGACCCGAAAAACTGATCGTGTGACCGCGCGGCGCGGTCACACGAAATGACGAATTTCCGAATGACGAATGACGAATGGCCAGCGCATCCTACGATCTCGAGGAGCGAACGACGGTTTTCGCCAATCTGGTCATCGAACTGTGCCTCGAAGTGCGGGAAACAGCGGTGACGCGACCCCTCATCAGCCAACTCGTGCGCTCCGGAACCAGCATTGGTGCAAACTACTGCGAGGCCGATGACGCCGAGTCCAAGCCTGATTTCCGTCACAAGATCGCCCTCTGCCGAAAAGAGTCTCGCGAAGCAAAATACTGGTGTCGACTCCTCGCCCAAGCCGTTCCCGAGAAAAAAGCTCCCCTCCGATCGCTTTGGACCGAGGCCAATGAACTGAATCTCATCTTCTCAACCATTTTCAGAAAATCCACCCCGGTCAAATAGTCCGGATTCATTCGTCATTCGGAATTCGTCATTCGTCATTTCCCCCCATGCTTTCTCGCGTAGCCAATCTCGTGTACTGGATGGCCCGTCAGCTCGAACGGGCCGAGAACACCGCTCGTATCGTCGACGTCAATGCGCAGCTGGTCCTCGACCTGCAGTCGCGTCAGGCGGCCGATGATCCGCGGTCGTGGGAGCCCCTCGTCTTCGTCGCCGGCAACGACGAGAAGTTCTTCGAACTCTACGGCAAGACCGTGAGCGAACGGGCGGTCGTCGAGTTCATGCTCTTCGACCGGCGCAACTCGTCATCGGTGATCTCGTGCATCACCCAGGCCCGCGAAAATGCGCGCTGCATCCGCGACCTCCTGGCCGCGGAGGTGTGGGAGACGCTCAATACCTTCTATCTCAAGCTCAAGGACGACGACTTTGCCCGTTATGCGCAATTGGGGTCGTCGGAGTACCTCAACCGGGTCAAAGCCCAGATCCAGCTCTTCTACGGCGTGGCGGAATCGATGATGCCGCGCAGCGACGAGTGGTGGTTCTTCGAGCTCGGCCGCTACCTGGAGCGCGCCGACAACACGTCCCGCATCCTCGACGTGAAGTACTACATGCTGCTTCCGGAGGTCGCCGCGGTCGGCACCGCCCTCGACATGATCCAGTGGGGTTCCGTCCTGCGCTCCTGCTCCGCCTTCGAGGCTTTCCGGCGCAGCCGCCGGGGACAGCTCAACCTCGAACGCGTGGTCGATTTCCTCGTCTGCGACGAACTGTTTCCGCGCAGCATCCTCTACTCGGTCGCGGAAATCGAGCAGGCCCTCCACCGCATCGTCAACGGGAACGAGCACCTCATCGGGAATCCGGCCACACTCGCCGCGGTGTCCCTGCGGCAGGACCTGGAATCGACGGACAGCCCCGCAGTGATTGCCGACGGTCTGCACGAGTTCCTCGACACCATCCAAAAGCGCATCGACGAGATCCACGGGGCCGTCCAGGCCACGTTCATCGACTACCCGACGGCCAAGGCCAAGGTCCTCGCCTGAAGTGACGCCTCCTCCCGGATTGCCGGGAGGCCGCCGGGCTGCTGGGGTGGTGCCCGATGCCCGCCGCCCCCTCCTGGTCCGACTGGACCCCCTTCCCCGCCTCGTTCTGTCCCGACGACACCACGCTGGCGGAGTTGCTCGACGGAGGGCAGGCCTTCCGCTGGCGCTGGCAGCCGGAGTCGGCCTGCTGGAGCGGACAGTGGGGCGACACCCTCGCCGAGGTTCGCCGCGACTCCACCGGCGGGCTCAGTTGGCGGGCCCTCGCACCGCCCGGACATGATTCCGCGTCCGCCGTGCGCCGCTACTTCGCGCTCGACCAGGACTGGGAGCAACGGATGAACACCCTGCCCTGGCGCAGCGATGCCCACCTGGCACGCTGCCAAAAGGCCTTCCCCTCGCTGCGCCTGCTGAGGCAGCCGTTCGGAGAGACGCTGCTCGGGTTCCTCTGCAGCGCCACCAAACAGATCCTCCAGATCAAGCAGATGGTGCAGCTGCTGGCGGAGCGTCACGGCGCCGCCATCGCCCCGGGTATCCATCGTTTACCCACGTGGAGCGAGCTCGCCGCCGTTCCGGAGGCTGACCTGCGTCGCTGCCTCCTCGGTTTCCGAGCCCGCTACATCCGGGAAACAGCACTGCGGCTGCAAGCGGAACCAGGCTGGCTGGAAACCACCGAGGCCGCCCCGTATCCCCTCGCCAAGGCCAGGCTCTGCTCGCTGCCGGGGGTCGGCGAGAAGGTAGCCGACTGCGTGCTGCTCTTTGGTGCCGGGCGCCTGGAGGCATTTCCCGTCGACGTCTGGGTGCTGCGCGCCCTCGCCGATCGCTACGGGCTCCACGGCTGGAAGCCCGAGCAGGTCGCACACTTCGGTCGCACCCACTTCGGAGCGTACGCCGGCCTGGCCCAGCAATTCGTCTTCGCCTGGGAGCGCCGCCACGGCAAAGCGCACCCACCCGAGTCCCCCGGCCGCGGCGCTTAGTCCAAACTATTCGACCTAAAAACCGTGATGCAACCACGGATGGACACAGATTCACACGGATACAAACGGGTTACGCCAAAGCTGGCATTCACCTGTGGGTGAAGAACCACACACGCTCCGGATCCGCGTTTATCTGTGTCCATCCGTGGTTTTCATCCGCATGGGCCCCTAGCGGGCCCGCTGGATCAGCTCGACCTCATAGCCCTCGGGCGCGTCGATGAATGCGATGATTGAACCGCTGCCCGTCTTGGTCGGGCCGTCGCTCAGCGGGTAACCCTTGGCCGCTGCCGCCGCGGCAAACGCCGTGAGGTCGTCGACCTCAAATGCCAGGTGCATCAGATCCGGCTGAACCTGCACCGACGGCGCACCGGGCGGCATCTGGCAGATCTCAATTTCCTCGGCACTGTTCGGAGTCTGCAGGAACGCCAGCTGCGCTCCGCGGGGCGAGGTGTGGCGTCGGGACAAGGTCAATCCCAGTGCTTCCTGATAAAAACGGAGCGTGCGCTCGAGGTCATTCACCCGCATGCGGGTGTGGAGGAGTTTGGTGACGGGCATTCCTCCAGCAAATCCGAGCTGGGTCGCATCGCAAGCCTCCGCGCACCTGGGTCAGCGACCCGAACCGGCGAGCGACTCCAGCACCCGGGTGGTCAGCAGCGAGAACTTGCCGCCGTTGCGCTGGGCCACCGCGGTCAGGCGCTCCACCGGTTCCTTCGGGCTCTCGTCGGGTCCGACAAACAGGAAGGTGTGAATGCAGGCCTTCTGGCGCAGGAGTCCGTTCTGCAGCCGTGCCAGGTGGGTCAGCACGTCCGTGAACTCCACTTTCTCGTGGGCGCTGACCCCGAGTTCCCAGATGGGTTTGCCCTGGGCATCCGCCCACCCGGTGGTATCCAGGGTGATGGAAAAGCCCGCCCGTTTCAGCTCCGCCTGGAAGTCGGGTTGAAAGATGCGTTTCGTGTCTGCCACGATGAAGGGGCTCTTCCCCTGCGCCTGAAGCTGGGCGTTCACGGCCTGGAGTTCCTTCCGGGCCTGCGCCAACGCCGCTGTCCGCGCCCGCGCAATTCCCTCGGGATCGATGCCCTTACGCTTGAGTCGCTCCTTCGTCAGATCATTGCGACGCTCGAGGGTCTCGCGTCGGGCTTCGGAGCGTTCGCGGAGGGCCGACGCCGCGCTGCCGGTGACGAGGAAGAGGGTCTCGGGTTTGAGCTCCAGTGCCGCCTGGGTGGCTCGAACCCAGGGCGGCGGCATCAGGGACGCATCGAGACTCAAACCGTGCACAGTACGCTCCTGCCACGGAGTAAACGCTGCTGCCGAGTGCGTGCCCAGGCGGTCCGGTCGGGCGTTCACGGGCCGGATCCACGCAAAGAAGGCCTCCTTCGCCGCCACGGTGGCCGGCATGAGTTGCGGTGCGAACAGGTTGATGTCCCCGGCCGCTCCACCGAACAACACCACCCCGAATTCGGATCCCGGCGGCAATTCACCGACCAAGCGGATCATCTCCTCCCGAATCACGGCAAACGCCTTGAATCCCCCCTTGCGGATATCCATGAGGTCACGACTGACATCGACCACAAAGACGACCTTGTTCACGCGGGGACTGGTCAATCCAAGGAAGCGCAGGGAAACGAGACCTTTGCCGACCGATCCGGCCCCGCCCGCCCCGGCGGCCATCCCCAGCCCCCGGCCCAGGCCCACCCCCGCCGCGGCGCCTCCCGCCGCCCCGCCGAACAGGCTGGGTCCCGTCGTCGGCAGCTCTGACAGCGGAGCCAGCGCCAGGGCGCTCGCAGCGGTCGAGAGGATGCGCTGGGCGGATACAGGCGAAACCGCCGCCGCTCCTCCACCCTGGCGGGCCACGCGCAGGCGATGCTCCACCGCGCGCGGAACGCTCGTCGACTCCCGCGCGGGCGGAGCCTCAAATCCTCGCTTCTTGGCAAGCACGGTCTCCCGCACCACGTACACCCCCGCCAGGGCCACCACCACCGCGTGCACCGCCACACTGATCAGGAGCGGCGCACCGCCCGTCCAGGCGCGTTTGCCCGACAACGGTTTCATCCTTCGTCCTCCGTCGTCGTAAAGGTCACCTGGCGAATGCCGGTCGCCGCCAGGACGTTGAGCACCGCCACGGTGCGGCCGTAGAGCGAATCGGGATGACTGATCACGGTGACCACCACCGTCGCCTTCGCCGCATCGGCCGACTGCTTGAGTCGCAGCAGCGTGTCGTGCAACTGAACCAGTTGAGGCGAATCCACCGAGTCGTAGCCTTCGTCGTTCAAGCTCACCTCACCCGCCGCCTCGATCCGGATGATCTGCTCGTCCACGAGCGGGGTTGGACCACCCGCCACCGCCACTCCCGGCAGGGTCGTGCGCAGGTCATGCTCGATCCGAATCTGCGCCGCCAGCGCCATGAAGAAGACGAGGATGACAAACACCACGTCGATCATCGGCGCGATCTGGAAACCGACCTCGGAGTGACCGGACTGGGGCGGGAGTTTCATCGGCCACTCTCCCTTTCAGTGCGTGTGGCCACGAACCTGTCGGAACCATGACCAGGGACCGCGAATGGACACGAACGAACACGAATGGAATGTCCCGGGCGTTCAATTCCACCTCCGGCTCGACGAGAGGAGCGAGCAGGTTGCAATTTGTTCGGAGCATCTTCGCCCTCCGAACATTCGTGTTCATTCGTGTCCATTCGTGGTCCCTCAGGATGGTTCGAATCGTGGTGCGCCGTGCCGCTCCCCCTTCACCGCACCACCGCTGCAAAGGTCACTTCCGCTACTCCGGCGGCGGCCGCCGCCGCCACCACCGATTGCACGTGACGCACCGGCGTCGCGTGATCGCTCCGGATCAGCACCCGCGCCGCAGGCTGGGTCTTCAGTCGGTGTTCGAGCATGCCGCGCACCTCTGCTGTCTCGATGCGGGTCTCTTCGAAAGTCATCACCGCCGCTCCACGCTCCGGGTGCCAGGCGATGTTGAAGACCAGTTCGCCCTGCGAGTCCTCCTTCTTCTCGGCGTCGGGCGCCACGGGCAGCGCGATGGTCGGATCGTACCGCGTCACCGCCGTGGAGGCGATGCTCATGAAGAAGATGAGCAGCACCAGGAGCACGTCGATCATTGGCGCGATCTGGAACTCAGGTTCGCCGTCGGCGCCACCACCAAGATTGGCCATGGGAGGGAGGAGTCAGGGTGTGAATGGGAAAGCGACGCACGCTCATGCGGCGGGCGACGGGAGCGGCGTCCCTCCTGATTCCGGGATTTTCTCCTGGGGACGCGCCGCGCACGGCTCCGCTCCGCGGATTCCCACCCGGGCCAAATCCTCATAGGGAAACGCACGGAACAACTCCGTGACCGTGGATGCGACCGCGTGCAGCCCCTGGCCCACACGATTGCGCAGCAGGTAGTAAAAGACAAAGGCGGGAATAGCCACGATCAGTCCACCCGCCGTGGCATGGAGCACATGGCCGATCGCACCGGAAAGTTTTGAGGGATCCGATGCCCCCGCCTGCCCCATCAGCGCAAAGGCATCGATCATGCCCAGCACCGTCCCCGTCAACCCAACCATCGGTGCGATCACCCCGATGACGGAGAGGTAGGCAATCCGCGTCTGCAGTCTCGCCATGCCTCCGTTCAAGGCGTGCCCGGCCGCCTCCTCACTGGCGCGTCTCCCATCCGCCGCATGTCGCAACGCCGCCCGCACGACGTCATGGAGCAAACCGGGGCGCTGGCCGCAGTCGTCGAACGCCCCCTGGTAGTCACCCCGCTGGAACCGACTTCGCAGCCGATCCACGTCGGTGGACGGCAGCAGCTGCTTCGGTGCGCTGCGAAGGTAGACGTCGACGACAAACCAGACGATCAGCAGCGAGCATCCGACCAGAAACCAGATCGCCGGCAGATTCAGCTCCTGCAGCAGGGTCTTCTTCACCACCGTCGCAGGGGCACCGGCACCTTGAGCCGAGGCCAGCAGGGGCAGGAGCCCCAGACCGGAAAGAACCAGCCAGGAGCGGAGGCGTCCTCGATCGGTGGCACACGCACCGCGGACAATGACTAAATTTCGGATACAGTAGGATTTCATGGTGAATGGGGCTGGCGGTTTAAGGGGGTGCCGAGGTTCGGGGAGGCTGCTGGCGCCGTCCCGACCTGGGCAGTGGGTGTCGTCACCAAGCCGGGCGTCCGCCCTGGCGTGGGACTCGCACCGTTGTCGGGGGACGCGACAGCCTGGTGCTCGGATTTGAATTCGTTTCGGGCCACCGCAGCCTCCCGCGATCCACCAAACTCGTCGGTCAAGGCAAAGACCGCACGCTCCACGCGTGCGGCGTCACGCAGGCCACGATAGGCACGAGCCGACAGGAGGTGGACGCGAGGCATCAAGTCCGTCCGGTTTCCGTGGAACGCCGGAATCCGCAGCACGCAGTCCAGCGCGCGCTCCCACGCGCCCGCGTCCAGCCACAGGTCCGCCAGGAGGAGCGCCGCCTCGCATTCCACACCCGGAGTTGGATCGTCCCGGAGCACCAACTCCAAGGCGGCACGAGCCGCGTCCTTCCGGCCCGTTCGCGCGTCCACGATCGCGACCGCGAGACTGACCTGGGCGAGTTGGCGGGGGGTGAGCGAACTCGCGCTCCGAAGTGCCGCGGCCGCCTTTTGCACCTCGCCCTCGCGCCCCATTGCGGCGAGGGCACGGAGGATCACGACCTCGGCGTCCGCCCACCAGGATCCGGGCGTGCGCGGGAAGGGGGCAAAGCGCCGGGACACCGTTTCGGCATCCACCCGCGCCTCCGCCGCCCGTCCCGCCTCCAAGGCGCGCCGGGCCCGAATCAATTCCTCGGGCTCCGGAGCCTCGATCGAGGCAACCAGTGCCAGCGGCAGCGCAACCTCAGCCGCGCGCTCGCCGGGAGCCGCCACTTCAAGCACGAGCTTTCCCTCCCGGATCGCCGTGGTCGCGGTATCAATGGTACGTCCATCCCGCAAGCGGTAGAGGTCAGCCCGCACCGGAACCGCCAGCAGCACCATCAGCGCCACTCCGCACACTCGGGCGATCCGCGACCGAAACGCCCCATCGCTGAAGTCGACTCCGGTCATACCGACGACCCTTTCTGTTCCAGTCGCCGCACATGCCGGCGCGCCTGCTCCGCCTCGTCCGTCTGCGTCAGGCGTTCATCGCGCAACAGTTCACGGTAGGTGCGAAGCGCCTCGTCCGCCCGTCCGAGTTGCTCGAACACCTCCCCGCTGCGGAGGTAGGCCCGGGCCACCCAGGGCGTGAACTTGCGGTATCCAAGATAGACGCGTTGAAAGAACCCCTGCGCCTGGGCGAGAAACTCCGGCTCGCGCCGCCTCGCCTGAATTTCCCCCAGAGCCAGCACACTCTCCGCCGTGGCCTCGCCGCGCCACGCGCGATGGGTGGCGAGTTGCTCGTACACGGTCCGCGCGTCGTCCCAGCGCTCCAGCGCCAGAAGGCACCGTGCCCGGCCGAGGGTGGCTTCCTTGAGCTTGAAACGGGCACCGGCCTGGTCGATCGCCGCCTCGTAGTGCGTGAGCGCCAGATCAGCCCGGCCGTCGTCCAGCGCCAGGTCGCCCAGCCCGACGTAGGCAAAGTCGGCAAAGGGTGATCGCGGCGCCGTGGCCACCAAGTGTTCGTAGGCGGCCCGGGCGCGGGCTGCGTCACCGTCCGCACGGAGTGCGTCACCCACCCGGCCGAGCAGGCCGGCCGGCAGCGACTCCAGCGGGCAATCGCGGGCGATCCGGGCAAGGAGCGCTGCGCCTTCTTCGGACCGACGCGCGAGCACCGCACGTTCCGCGTCGACAAACCAGGCGCGGGCCCGCGCCGTCGGATGACTGCGCTGCTCGGGCGCGAGAAGCCAGGTCTCCGCCGCACCCGCGACGCTTGTTCCGGGGCCAGGCCGATGAGCGACGCGGGCCAACTCAAGCAGCACGCGTTCAACATCCTCCCGGGACGGATCCGTCAGATGGCGCCGGACGAGCGACACCATGCCGGTGATGGCTCCATCGGGGTCTCCGCCCTGGAGCCGCAGACGACCGATCCAATAGGCGGCCTGGACCACCAACGGCGAGTCGGGATCCCGGGTCACGGTGGTTTCCCAGCGCCGGGCCGCGGGCTCAAACTCCCGACGCGCCACTTGCAGGCGCGTGAGTTCATCCAGGACGTAACCGCGCGCCTCGAGGTTCAACTCCAGGGCGAGCGCCTGTTCGTAGGCGGCGATCGCATCGTCCTCGCGTCGCAATGCGATCGATACATCGCCAAGCAGCGATAGCACCTCGCCGCGCTGGGCATGATCGTCCGGATGGCGACGCAGCCAGTCGCCAATGACCTCAAGGGCCGATTCGGGGGCGCCGAGGGCATAATGAGCCGCCGCCTCGCGGTACTGGGCATCGGAATCAAAGCGTCCCTGGGGAAACCGCTCCCGATACGCGGCGAGTTCCGCGAGCGCGCGCTGCGGCTGTCCGAGCAGGAGTCCGGCCATGGCGCGCAGGTAGGTGGCCTCCTCGACAAAGCGGCCCTCCGGGTAGTCCGCGAGCGACCGTTCGGCGGACCGGCGCGCGTCGTCGTGGCGTCCGACCGCCACCAGCGCCTGTGCCTGGAGGATCAAGACGGTTTCCGCCAACTCGGCCGAGGGCGAGCGCTGCAGGGCCTGGTCGAGCCACTTCAGCTGTGCGTCCCGATCGCCACGGGCTCCCGCCGCCTGCGCCGCCAGGGTCAACGCCTGCGCCGCGTGCGGGCTCGCCGGGTAGGTCTCCAGAAATCGCTTCACCCCGGCGTCGAGGCGGTCGACGCGTCCGGCTTCGACCAGCGATCGGATCCACAGGGCAAAACCCGCCTCGCGCTCCGGGGAGTTGGGATGTCGCTCGATCAGCCGCTCCAGCACCAGCCCGGCCTCCCAGACCAGGCCGCGGGCGTGAAAGGCGCGTCCGCGCCGCGCCAGCAGCAGGGCATCAAAGTCCTCAAGCCGGGAAAGCTCCGTCAGCGCCCGAGCACCTTGCGCGCGACGCTGCTCGAGCCGGCGGACACTCTCGAAATCCAGCACCTGGTTTCCCGCGAGGGACCGCAGCGTGGCGAGTGATTTTTCCAGGTGACGATCCCGCTCGGCATGACGACGCTGAAGCTCTTCGCGGGTCGGGAGGGATTGATACAACGCGAGCGCCGCCCCGGGGTCATCCTCCTTCAAGGCCACATCAGCCACGCGCACCACCACCAGGGCCCAACCCGCGACGTTGTCGATCGCCTCCGCGCGACGGGCGAGTCCCAAGAGCCCACGCCGAGCTTCACCGCTGCGCCCGCGCTCCAGGTTCAATTCCACGAGTGCGAGGGCCGCGTCCGCCGCATCGGTGGCCTGGGGCGCCGTTTCCGCCAGGCGTTCGTAAAGTGTGGCCGCCAGGTCGATCTGCCCCGCCTCGCGCGCCGCCATCGCCTGGTAGGTCAGGGCCTGACCACCCCACTGGGGATGTCGCGTCAGCTCACCCAACAAAGGAACCGCCTCAGCCGGCGTGCCGCCCTGCCAGAGGGCCAGCGCGAGCACCCACCGCGCCTCCGACCGTACCGCCGGAACGCTCGAACCGGAGGCCGGCCGCGCCCGCGTCACCGCCGACGAGAAACTGCCAGCGCGCAAATGAGCCACCGCCGCTGCCAGGGAGAGTCGCTCGCGGTCCACACCCGCCGGGACCGGTTCGCCGTGCTCGATCCGCTGGAGGACCCGTTCATAGAGCACCGCCGCTTCGGCGTCGCGTTTCGCCGTTCGATGGGCCTCGGCCTCCGTCAGCACGTGCACCAAGGGAATGGGTCCCGGAGCCGCACTCAGGATCGAAACCAACCCCACCGCGAGGATCCCTCGCACCGCCAGCCAAAACACCACCCCGGCACCAACGCGGCGCGCCGGGTGTGCCCGGTAAGCACGAGCACGTGCGGAAATGGCAAGATTAGATGCATTCAAAGTGCATTAAATGCAGCCGAGCATCGGTGCTTCGTCAACTGTTTTCGCATCATGATTGCATTTAATGCGCCGCCGGCCTTCTCTTGGTGTAACCCATCAATACCCGGCACCATTTATCCACAACAAATCGCCTTCGATTAAATCTTTCAAAACCATCAATCTATACTGCATTCGCGCCCGCCTCCGTTGTCCGATTTCTTCACGCGACGCCCATCCCCGCGGGGTCGGCGACCCCACCTCCACCAGACCCATGCTTTCTCCTCCGTTGGAAGTGGCCTCGGTGAGCCGCAACGGGACCGACCGGTCCCGCCTCCGTTGACCGATTTCTTCACGCGACGCCCATCCCCGCGGGGTCGGCGACCCCACCTCCACCGGACACCGCCCTGGGAGCGCGGCAAAGTGGATGCGCAAACTCGCCTGCGGCCCCCCCTCCGTCCACGCATAAGGGGTTTGAATCCGTGTTCATCCGTGTCCATCCGTGGTTCATGTTTTCATGGATCCGCTGCAACCGAGGAGACCCGGGTGACGCAGCCTGAGTACCACGCGTTCAGCCATGAGGCGATGGCCACGACCTTCACGGTCTTTGTCGGTGGGGTGCCGGCCGAGTACGCGCGCCAGGCGGCCGCGGCGGCGTTTCGTGAATTGGACCGCCTGGAGGAGGAGTTGAGCCGGTACGTCGAGTCGAGCGACATCGCCCGCGCCAACCGCCTCGCCGAGGGACACTCGCTCGTCCTGGGTGACGACGCCCTGCGTTGCCTCGTGCTGGCCTCCCGGGTCTCCGCGGCCACGGACCGCGCCTTTGATCCCGCCTATGCCTCGCTCCCGCCAGGCAAACCCTTCACGGACCAGCCGCTGTATGCGCTCGACCCCGAACGCCACGAACTCACCTCACTGACACCCCGGCTGCACCTCGACCTCGGTGCCGTCGGCAAGGGCTATGCGCTCGATTGCATGGCGGAGGTGATGCGTGATTGGACCCTGACCGAAGTCTGCCTCCAAAGTGGCGGCAGCACCGCGCTCGCCCTGGCGCCTCCGAGCGGGACTCCCGGCTGGACCGTCGGGGTCGGCGACGATGCCGCCTACCGGACGCTTGCCCTGCGCCACCGCGCCCTGAGTGGCTCGGGCCTCGCGGTCAAAGGTGCACACCTCATCGATGTGCGCCGCGGACAGCCCGCCCGGCGGCAGCACCGCACGTGGGCGCTGGCGGGGGATGCTGCCACGTCCGACGCCTTGTCGACCGCCTTTTTCGTTATGACCGACGCCGCGGTGGAACGCTTCTGCCAGCAACATCCCGACGTCGGCGCCTTCATCGCCACCCCCGACGGCTCGCTCCTGACCTTCGGGGCGACGGACGCGCCTGCGTCCAACTAAGTGACACGAATCGACACGAATGAAACAGGCTCGGGCTGATGGCGTGAACCTGAAAACCGCAATTGAACCCCGGTTCCCGAGGCCGCGCAGCGACGTCACTTAACGATCGGTCGCTGGAAATGCCTGTGATTGAGTTGTAGGCGGTCTCGCTGAGACCGCGACGGGACCAAGCGGTCCCGCCTCTGTGCTCCGTCGACGCGCGCGACACCCATCCCCGCGGGGTCGGCGACCCCACCTCCACCAGACGGCGACTACGATTCGCGTTAAAGTTGGCGCGCCTACGCAGCCGCGGGATCCGTGATCTGCGAATGGATCGAATCGCTCCCACCGAGAGATCCAGGATCAACCTGCTCACGGACAAGTGAGTCGAGTACGCCTTAGGTGTAGGCCAGCCGGCCCCGGACTCACACCTTGAGTCGAAGCCCCGCGAGCAAACGCGTCCACCATCGCGTGGGCGGTTGCTTCTCCAGGGTCGCGGCGGCCCGGCGACGCAACGCCTGATCATCCTCAATGCGACGTCGCAATGAAGCGCGCAACTCGATCAGCGATCGCCATAGGTCAGGTTCACGGGTCAAGGCGAAGGTGCGATCCCGCACATTCACCCGCGCCACCACCTCGGTCATACCCCGGGAATCGCGCACCGTGATTCGGAAGCGATCCTCGGCAAAGGCATCGACGCGACCGTCCAGTCCCGAGCCCCACAGATCGACCAACACTTCGTTCGTGGCCACCAGCCGCGCGCGGGGCTCGGCAATCCGCGGCGTGCGCGCCCCACCCGATTCGGCGTAGTCGACTGCGATGCGTCCATCCGGCGACAAGTCCGTCCTCTGCGCCACCTGCGGAGACCCTTTCGACCGGTGGCCCATGACCATCCTTTGCTTCGAAGTCGGGATGACCGCGGGAGGGAGGCCGTGGTTTCCGGCGGGCTCAGGCCGCGAGGCGCAACTGTTGCGCCAATTTTTCCAGGGTGGCCCGTGTGATCGTGGCACCGAGCGGATATTCACCCACCGGAGCGATCAGATTGTAGAGCTCCGTTTCGGGAAATTTGGCAAACCCCAGCAGCGTTCCGATGTACACCGCGGGAACCCCTTGGATTCGATGGAAGGCGCCCGGATTGGATTCGCCGGAACGCTCTGAATTCGCACTCACTTTCATGGCATCGTCTGTCGAATGAGCAGGCTGCGGGCCAATTCCGATCCCGGCGCTTCGGCGGGCATCGGTTTCCCCTGGGCGAACCTCGGTTGTGCACACGGCGTTCATCACGGCATCAATCTACCGCCTTTCGACCCGGCCCACCATTAGCCGATAGGCCCAGCCTCCACGCTGGTTGGGTCCCTCATACGAAGCGTCCCGTTCGGACCGTGTCGGCTAAGGCATCTGGAAGCCGACGGGGGCATGAGACCAAAAACCGCGATTGAACCACCGATCCCGCGGCCGCGCAGGTGCGTGAACCCGAGGAGCGACGAGAAGGGAGACCCTCGCCACGAAGAAGGAGATCATGTTGTCGGCGGGGTCACTGACCCGCGGGGATTGGCGTCGCATCCGCCGAGCGGAGCACCGAGGCGGGATCGGTCGGTCCCGTCGCGGCCTTCCCGCGACTGCGGGACCACCTCCACCCAAACCACTGCGATTTCCCGCGTCCCCTCAAGTCGACGCGCATGCGCGACCGCGGGACAGATCAAAACGGATTCGGTAGGCGAGCCGCCACATTCACCTGCAAGGTGACAGCCCGCTCTGCCCCTCCGTCTCTATCCGTGTTCATCCGTGTCCATCCGTGGTTAATCAACGGTTCGCCTCGCTTCACCTGCGAAGAATCGGACGAACGACCGCCCCTGCGTCCTAATTGAACTGATACGCGACCACCGTGTCCTTGCCCTTGAAGTGAAACACCCGGTTCATCGGCTCGTCCACGGTGTACTCGGGCTCCTTTTCCTTGAGGGGGAGTTCGCGATCAGTCTCGCCGGTGGCCAGGTTCACGCCGACCACGCCAATTTCCTTCTCCAGTTTGGTGATGATGTACGTGTAGGCCTGCGAGGATTTCGAGCTGCCGGCGCGGGCACTGGCCTTTTCGGTGTAGGAGTTGTAGCGATCAAGGTTGCTGTGGATCGTCGACACCCCGCTGCTGTAACCGCTTGACCCATATCCGCCACCCGCCGCCACCTGCGCATTGCCGTAGACCGCAGCCGCGGCGGTGACCGCAAACATGGCAATGTTGCCGAGGGCCTCGCTCGGTGCCGCGTAGAAGAGGGACCAGGTGGCCGTGTGTGTCTGCGGATCAAAACTGAGCAGGTGCTGCTTGCCTTGCACGACCACGCGACCGGCCGAGAGGTTGAGGGCCACGGGGACATCGAGGAGGCCCTTGTTGGCCGACATTACGCCTTTGGCCAGCCCGGTGACGCCTCCGAGCGCACCGAGTCCGATCTTCGCCACCCCGCCCATGCCCATTTTGCGTTTGAATTCGATCGGCACACGGAACGTCTCCACCGGCGTTGCCGGCGCCGCGTCAATACCGATGACATGGGCTCCATCGGCAAACACCACGGTCGCGCTTTCGGGCAGCACTCCGAGGTTCGTGATCCCTTCCTTGGCCTTGTCGAAATGATAGACTGACTTTCCATCCGCGGGATCGAGCGCCACGATGCCGAGCGGATCGCGCAGCATGGCCGTTTTTCCATCGGAGAAATTGCCGCCGTAGCGGGCAAAGAGTTTTCCGCCGACCAGTTCGATCTGCGAAACAATCGCGTTGTCGCGCGCCTTGAACAACCCGGCGTAGTCTGAAATGCGGTCGCTCTTCCAGATCAACTCCCCCGACCGGCGGTTGATGGCGTAGACGCTCCCGCCCCCGCCGCCGTAGATGCGATCACCATCGATACGCAACGGCGCGTACGTCTTCTTCAACCCCTTGTTGCCAGGGGGAAACTCCACGCCCCATTTCACCGCTCCGGTCTCCAGGTCGACGCAGTGGACTCCGAGGTACCCGACATACAGTTCGTTTCCGTCCACGACCGGCTCGTGATAACCGGAGAGGTCCATCGTCGGAATGAACCGGCCGCTGTTGTCCGCCAGGTGCAGGGGAATGCCGCCGGGTTTGGTGAACTTCGAGGACCACTTCTCCGCGCCCGTCGTCAGATCATAGGCGACAAAATAGACCCCGTTGTCCTTTTGGTCCATGGTGTTGATGACGAGGATGGCGAGGTTCTTCTCCGGCACCGCCAGCGTGCCGAGAAACTGGGCCAGCCGCTGCGGCGCCGACCAGAGCGTTTTCCCCGACTGGTAGTCGAGGACCATAAACGTCACTTTGCTGTTCATCATGCCATCGAACGTGGGACACACCAGCAGAGGCGTGCCGGGGATTTCCCGCGCCATGTTCCGGTTCGATTTCTTGATGTCGTCGCGCTTCCAGACCACATGTCCGTCCTCCGGCGCCAGACAGAGCAACGCTCCATCCGTGCCTACCAGCAGCGACCCCAGCGCGGTCAACTGATGCCATTTGGCATCAGCGCCCAGCGGCGTGGTCCACAGCTGTTTCGCCGGAAGTCCCCCGGCTCGCGCGGCGGAAACGCCGACAACCATCAACAATACCCAGGCGATGCATCTGTATTTCATGAAGTGGAGAAGGGGAACAGTCCCGCTCCAGTTTGCCAGACACCCGCCGACTTGGGAATACGCGCACCTGCGTAGACTGTGCAGAATTCCTAGCCCAATCGCATCGCCAACCTCGACAGGTCAGCCACCACTCGCCTCAACCAGCATCACCGTGGGGTCACAGCGCTGCGGCGGCCCAGCGGGGCAGTTCGACTCGCTTTCCATGTCCAAAGTCCGTCAGGACATTCTGCAGCCACGGTCGTGTACAACGGAACCCAGTCGCTCGAACGAATTTTTTGCCCGCTTCGCTGTCCACCACATAGTTCACAACTTCAACGGTGATGGGCGAAGGCTCACCGTGCAGCAGGCAGGTGACCTCCACGGTTTTAAGGCGAGAGTCGATCTTCACGTCCTGGATCTTTCCGTAGCGGGCGATGAGGGTGTTGGCCCAGGTTTGTGCGGCCCGGCTCGCCAAGGCATCTTTGGAGGCGGTGAACATAGTGCAGGCGGCGCAAGCCCACCCGGTGACACATAGAGCGGCAATCCGGCCCTCGGTTCCCTCGCAACGACCGCGGACATCGCTGCCGCCCAACATTCGACCAGCGGAGCGGGACCAACCGCCCAATTCAATGTCAAGAGTGGGTCAATCGATGTCTCCCCGCTCGATTGCGGTTTCGGCTGAACTCCTCCCATGAAACTCTCAACCTCCCACCTCAAACGCTACCGCCAAATCGCCTCGCTGCTGTGGAAGTACGGACGCTCGGATTTGGTGCTGCAGATGAATACCGAAGAAGGGTTTGGGATCGACGCCCCCTCCGCCGCCGAAGGTCAGCCATCGCCAGGGCAGCCTTCTCCCGAGCAGCTGGCCGATGATCTCGAAGCGATGGGTCCGACCTACGTCAAACTTGGGCAGGTGCTCGCTGGCCGGCCGGACTTGCTTCCTGAAGCCTACTTGAAGGGCCTCGCTCGTTTGCAGGACAAAGTGAAGCCATTCTCCTACGCCGAGGTGGAGGCAATCATCTTGTCCGAGCTGGGAGTGCGGATCTCGAAGGCTTTTTCACGTTTTGACGTTGAGCCGCTCGCCGCGGCATCCCTCGGCCAGGTGCACCGGGCGGCCTTGCGCGACGGCCGCGCGGTGGTGGTCAAGGTGCAGCGCCCGAACATCCGCCAGCAAATCGCGGAAGACTTCGAGGTGCTCGAGGAAGTCGCTGCGTTCCTCGATGGCAATACGGCGCTGGGTCGCCGCCACCGCTTCGTCGCCATCCTCCAGGAGTTCCGTCTCACGATTCAGCAGGAACTCAACTACGAGCGCGAGGCGCACAACCTGATCGCGCTCGGAAAAAATCTGAAGGACTTTCCTCTCATCCAGGTGCCGCAGCCAATCCCCGACTACTTTACCCGTTCGATTCTGACCATGGATGAGGTGCAGGGGAAAAAGATCACCGAACTTGGACCTCTGGCCCGGATTGACTTGAAGGGCGCGCCACTGGCCGAGGAGTTGTTCAAGGCCTACCTGCAGCAGGTGCTGGTGGATGGCTTGTTTCACGCCGACCCTCATCCCGGAAACGTCTTCCTCACCGACGACGGGAGGATTGCGCTCATCGACCTGGGCATGGTGGGTCACACGGCGCCGGCCATGCAGGAGAATCTGCTAAAAATTCTCATGTCGATCAGCGAGGGAAACGGCGAGGCCGCGGCAGAAATCGCGATTCGCATGAGCGAAAAACTGGAGTCGTTTGCGGGGCCCGAGTTCCGCCGGCGGATCACCCAGCTCGTCGCACTCCAACGCGGTCAAGGCTTGGAACAGCTCAATGTCGGGCACTCCCTCCTTGAAGTCAGCGGCATCGCCCAGATGAACGGCTTGATCGTACCCAGCGAGCTCGTGCTACTCGGAAAAACCATGATGCAACTGGACGAGATCGGCCGGGTGCTCGACCCGGAGTTCGATACCAATGCCTCCATTCGTCGCAATGTCACCGCGCTGGTGTCCCGGCGCATGCGCAAGGATTTCACCCAGGGCAGCCTCCTCGGCTCGCTGCTGGAGATGAAGGAATTCACCTCGGGCCTTCCCTCGCGGCTCAACCGCATCATGGATACGGTGACAAATGCCGAGCTTGAGGTGAAGGTGAAGGCGACCGATGCCAAGCTGGTGATGGACGGCATGCAGAAAATCGCGAATCGGATCGCCATGGGCATCGTCCTGGCCGGCCTCATTGTCGGTGCGTCACTGCTGATGCGTGTCGCCACTCCTTTCCAACTCTTTGGGTATCCTGGATTGGCCATCCTCTGTTTTGCGGCGGCCACCACCGGGGGGTTCTGGCTGGTTGTGAGCACGATTGTCTCCGATCACCGAAGTATGAAGAAACTGACCCGCTGAACCAACGCAGGGGGAAATCCGTTTCGTGTCCGGCGATAGAGGTAAAGCGCGAGGACACGAGGGCCGCCCCTTGGTCACCTGCAGGGCGCAACCCTGAGCGACTTCGAGCAAACACGCAACAGTTGGCAAGTTCCACCTGGGTCGGCCGGTGGGAGCCTGATTGCTACTCGCCACCCAAGCCGGCGGGGCGGTACTGGCGGCGGTAGGCGCTGGGGGACAGGCCGAGTCGTTGGCGGAAGACGACCGAAAAGCGCTGGGAGTTGGGGAAGGCGCAGCGCTCGGCGATCATCGCGAGCGGCAGGTCGGTGGTGGTGAGGAGTTCCTGGGCCCGGCCGAGTTGGGTGCGCTGGATTTCGTGCAGGATGGTGCGACCGACCACCGAACGGAATCGTGATTGCAGGGCGGTGCGGGCGATGCCCGCCGCGCGGGCCACCTCACCGACATAGGGGTTGCGCAGGGCCTGCTCGCGGATGAACCGCAGCGCGCGCGCCACCGCCGGGTCGCCGGCATAGATGACGTCGGTGGACTTGCGTGCCGCAATGCCCTCCACCGGTAGGCGCCGGCACGGCGGGGGCGAAACCGGGCCGCGCTCCAGGAGCTCGGTCAGCAGCGAGGCCGCCTCGTAGCCGATGCGTCGCGCCGGGAGTCGGACGCTGGACAGGGGCACGCTTTCAAACTCGACCCAGAAATCGTCATCCCCCGCCCCCAGGATCGCCACATCCTCGGGGATGCGCCAGCCGAGCTGTCTCGCCGTTCGCATCAGACCGAGCGCCCCGACGTCCAGCACCGCGAAGATCCCGGCGGGACGAACCAGGCGCGACAGCCAGGCCCGCATGCGCACGTCCGGGCCGGCTCCCACCTGCAGGGCCTGGGCCTGCCCATGCAGCCCCAGCTCAGCCCGAAATCCCTGGAGGCGTTCCTCGGAGTAGGCCCGGCCCGGATCCCCCCAAAAACCAAACGAGCGACACCCGCAGGCGCGCAGGTGCTGCGCCGCCAGTCGGCCCACCGCCACATCATCCTGGGTGACCAGGGGCAGCGCCGAACCGATCTGCGTATGGGAGATATTGACCACAGGAATGCGCAGCGCCGCGTACCGCCGCTCCTCCTTCTCGGTGTGGATGGGCGCGACAATCCCCTGCACGCGGTCCCGTCGCACGAGGGCCGCCAGATTGCCCCGCATCTCATGCTCGAGCCAGCGGTCGACGAACTCCAATCGTCCGGTCTCAAATCCAAAGTGCCGCGCCCCAATCACCGCCTCGCGGAAGTACTCCAGCTGCGCGTCCGTCACAATCTGGACCCGGAAGGGCGTCGGCGCGGGCTTCGTCATGTCTAAAACAACAAAAGTAATGTCATTTTAGGCAATGCCGGAGTAGTCGCTGCCTGCTAGACTCCCGGCCCCCTCGTCCCCCTCTCCTTTCTATGGTCTCCCTCTCTCTCGCCGGCTCGGCCTGGCGGTTTCGCGATACGTCCACCAAAACCTGGCTGCCCGCCGTGGTGCCCGGCTGCGTGCACACCGATCTGATGCGCGCGGGTCGTATTCCGGACCCGTTCTATGGCACCCATGAACTCGACCTGCAGTGGATTGAGGAGCGCGACTGGGAGTACGAATCGACCTTCACCGTGCCCGCGTCGCTCCGCGCGGAGGAGGTGGTTGAACTGGTGGCCGACGGTTTGGACACGGTCGCCACTGTGATGCTCAACGGCCAGGAGGTGGCGCGGACCGAAAACATGTTTGTCGGCTACCGGTGGGACGTAAAGGCGCTGCTGCGCCCGGGACGCAACCGGCTCCACCTGCGTTTTGGCAGCGCGATGAAGTACATCCGTGAGCACGACGGCTTCACGCCCCCGCAGGAATTCAACGATCCGGTGGGCAATTGTGTGCGCATTCGCAAACAACAGTGCCAGTTTGGCTGGGACTGGGGTCCGCGGTTTGTCACGGCCGGCGTCTGGCGCGACCTGCGTCTCGAAGGCTGGAGCGGAAACCGTCTTTCCGGCGTGCGCCTGGGACAGGAGCACGGCCGTTCCGGCGTCACGGTCTCCGTTCAGCCCGAATGGACACGACCCGCGGCCACCGCCGGCGTTGCCTACCAAGTCAACCTGTCCTTCCAGGGGTCCGTGGTCGCCAGCGTCACCGACACCGATGTCGGCCAGCTCCGCCTTTCGGTCGCGGAGCCCCAGCTCTGGTGGCCTGCCGGCCAGGGAGCGCAGCCGTTGTACACGCTCGAACTCGTGGCGCTTCGCGCCGACGGAACCGAGTGCGGGCGCCTGCAGCGTCGGATCGGCCTGCGCACCCTCGTGCTCGATCAATCCCCGGACGCCTGGGGCAAGGCCTTCCGCATCCTCGTCAACGGCCGGCCCGTCTTCCTGAAGGGCGCCAACTGGATACCTGCCCACAGTTTCGTCACCACCTTGCAGCGCGCCGAGTATGCCCGCGACCTCGAGGCGGCAGTGGCGGCGAACATGAACTGTGTGCGGCTCTGGGGTGGCGGGATCTATGAAAGCGAGGAGTTCTACGACCTTTGCGACGAATTGGGTCTGCTCGTCTGGCACGACTTCATGTTCGCGTGCACGCTCTATCCGAGCGACGACGCGTTCCTCGCGCTGGTCGAGGCCGAGGTGGCAACCCAGGTCCCGCGCATCCGTCACCGCGCAAGCCTCGCGCTCTGGTGTGGCAACAACGAGCTGCCCCAGATCAATGGGGTACACCTGCGCCGCGATGCCACCTTGCGCGAGGGTTACGAAAAACTCTTCCACCAGGTGCTGGCACGCGCCGTCGCCCTCCACGACGGGGTCACGCCCTACATTCCGTCCAGCCAGTGGCGCGGCACCTACGAGGACGGACACGCCCACGGCGAGCGCGAGGGCGACACCCACTTCTGGGATGTCTGGCATGCCCGGCATCCGGTCAAGGACTACGAAAAGTGGGCGTTCCGTTTTGTATCGGAGTTCGGAATGCAGAGCTACTCCTCGCCAGAGACCAACGCGACGTTCTGCCCGCCGGCGGACCGCAATGTGTTTGGTCCGACGATGGAGAACCATCAGAAAAACCGGGCCGGCAACCAGATCATTCTCGACTACGTCTCGCGCCGCTTCCGCCTGCCCAAGGACCAGGACTCGCTCATCTACCTGTCCCAGCTGAACCAGGCCTACTGCATGCAGATCGGGGTCGAGCACTACCGGCGGCTCATGCCGCGGTGCATGGGCGCGATCTACTGGCAGCTGAACGACTGCTGGCCCGTCGCGTCCTGGAGCTCGATCGAATTCACCGGGCGCTGGAAGGCGCTCCACCACGTGGCCCGCCGCTTCAACGCCCCGGCGCTGGTGTCCGCCCATGTGCCGGGCGATGAAACCGTCGCCATCGGCAACTACCGCCGCACCACCGTCCGCGAGGTGCACCTCTACACCGTCTACGACGCCCCCATGGCGGCGAAGGGCACAGTGCGCTGGGATCTTTTCCATCTCGACGGACGCATCCTGCAGCGCGGACGCAAGGCCGTCGCCCTGCGCCCGGGCGAGAGTGTCCGGCAGACCACGCTCGACGTCAGCCGGCCCATGGCCTCGTTCGGCCGGGACAATCTCTACCTGCGCATCGCGCTCGACCAGGGGGGCACGACTGTCAGCGAGGACACCGTATTCCTTGCCCCGCCGCGCTTCCTCGCCCTCCCCCGCGGACGAATCAAGACGACGGCCAAGGGGGTGTCGCCCGGCGAGATCGACCTCACCCTCTCGTCCCCGGTTTTCCAGCACCGGGTGTGGATCGAACTCCCGGGATTGCACCCGCACTTCAGCGACAATGCCCTCGAGCTCTACCCGAACGAGCCCAGGACAATCCGGGTGTCGCTGAAACGCCCGCTCTCCCCCAAGGCCCTGCTCGCGCGCGTCCGCACCGTGTCATTGGTCGACACCTACACCTGACCGGCCGCGGATCGACGGGCGCCTGGCGCTGACGGATCCGGCGGATCGCCGCCGGGGGTGTCCAATCCAGGCAACGACCCGCGGGTCGCCGCCTCGCTGCCTTCACCCGCTGCAGGCGCACCCCTGGAGGGCGTTGCTCCGTCGACGCCGCGGGGACGAGCGTTGCACCCCATCGCCGGCTCGTTGGCCGTTGTCGGCCGAGCTTTCGGATACGGTGGAGGTGGGGACCCTGTGTCTGGTTGATTTGCCCTGCGTAACCGGCGGTCCTTTACAGCCACGTTCCTTCACGGAAGCGCTTTCGGATCACTGACCTGCCGACCACGCATTGCGCCCCGACGAAGCCGCACGCCTCCGTCCGCCTACGCGCGCGACGCGAGCAGGCGCTCCGCGCGGATCGCACAGACGCAATCGCTGCCGTCGATCGACGGGAGCCAAAGGGGTTGCAGGTGCGCGAACTCGCGGTTCATCGCGGGCTGCAGTCCGCCCACCTCGATGAGCACGATGCCACCGGGAGCGAGCCGCTCCCGCGCCTGCCGGAGGAGTTTGCGGATGATCACCAGGCCGTCCGGCCCCCCATCGAGGGCAAGACGCGGCTCTTTCTTGAATTCGACCGGCAGCCCGTCGCAGACCGCACTGGGTTCATACGGCGGATTGCTCAAAATCACATCGTAGCCGCCCTCGGGAGGAGGCACGGCGTCAAAGACATCGCTGAGGTGGAGTTTCACGCGACGCTCCAGCCGGTGGGCGTCGACATTGATCCGCGCCACCGCGAGGGCCTCGGGGGACAGCTCGATGGCATCGACCCGCGCCTTGGGAAAATGATGCGCGAGGAGGATGGCGAGGCAGCCTGACCCGGTGCAGACATCGACCACCCGACGCACCCGCGTGGGCGCCGCCAGGAGGGTGTCGATCTGGTCCGAGGCGAGGTGTTCGAGGAAGTAGCTGCGCGGAATGATGACGCGTTCGTCGACGTAGAACCGATGCTCTCCCAGCCAGGCCTCCTGCGTCAGGTACGCCGCCGGCGTACGCTCGATCACCCGTTTCTCCAGGACGCGTCGCAGGGCGATGCGTTGCGCGGGTTCGATCCGACGGGCCAGCACCCGTTCATCGCTGTCGAGCGGCCAATCCAGGGTGCGCAACAGCAGATAGAGCGCTTCATCGTGCGCCGTCGTCGCCACCTGTCCCAGCGCCACCTTCGCCTGATCGTAGACGGACTCGGCGAACTGCAGCCAGTCTCGCAACGTCGCCAGCTGGGACGTGGGCGGCAACTCCGTCAGGCTCGTCGCGGTCCGGGTCCGGGTTCCGGATCGGGCCGGCACGCTGGCCGCGGTCGCGGGTTTGGACGTTCGCGGGGTCCGGCGCGACGGACGGGGTTTACTTTTTCTCATGATCGTCCGTCAGCACGTGCTCGTGATTGCGAATGTGATCAGGACAGTAGCACTGGTCACCGGCACACTTGGAGCAGTAACGGAAGTCCAATTCCGGATTGGTCAGGTCGGTGCGTTTGCAGATCAGACACTGGTGACGCGCCTCGGGTCCGCTCCGCTCCACCACAATGCGGCGGGTCTGGGAGGCCATGCGACGCTGGCCGTCGCGCAGGGTGAACCAGAGGTCCCGTCCCATGAAGAGGAAAAAATTGACGAGCGACGACGCGATCGCGAGCCGCGTCGCGAGATCTCCGGTGATGAAGCCCCAGACGAGGAGAATCCAGGTCAGCAGGGCCAGCCACTTGATCTGGATCGGCAGCACCAGGAACACGTACATCGTGTAGTTGGGATGCAGGTGGGCAAAGGCCAGGAAGATGGAACCCGCGATGAACAGATTGCTCGCGACCGCGTACGGAGTAATGAATGCGGTTCCGACGGTGAGGGCGTAGCCGATGAACAGGAAGAGATTGAACCGCAGCGCGCCCCACTGGGCTTCCAAGGCATTCCCGGTGAGGTACAGAAAGTAGAGCGCAAAGGCGATGAACAGCCAGTGGGCCGACGGAGGGTCCGCCACAAAGGTCAACAGACGCCACCATTCGCCCTGCATGACCAGCGCCGGCACCAGCATCAACCGGGATCCATCAATGAGGCCAAAGAGGGTCGTCAAATACACAAACGTCTGTCCTATCACGATATACATCGTAATATTGACGATCGCGAATGGCCCCAGCCGACGCTCTAGCTTTTGCATCCAAGACATGAAGAACACAGGTGTACGGGGCGGCCACGGCCGAGGCTACCCGAAAAGCAGACCGGGTGGGACGGCCCGATGCGGGAGCCGGAACTACTCGGGCTCTGCGGTACCCTCGACCACCCAGGCTCGGGCTTCCGGAACCTGATCGAAGAAGCCGCGCAAGGCGGCGCTGAGGTGTTCGGCGTAGCGGAAATGGGCGCCCATGCCGGTGCGCAGCTCGGCCTCGTAAATGAACTTGTCGGCGTGGGTGGTGTGCTCGAAGGGCGTCTGGGCCCCGAGCAGCAGCGAGTAGACGTACGCCGGGGAGTTTCGCTCCAACAGCTCCCGCGTGAGCTCAGCCTGATCGGCCAGCAAGGCGCGGTGGGTGTCGCGATCGATTTCCGGCGGCAGGTAAAATCCGGCCTGGATGAGCGGAGTGAAGCGATTGCCGGTGCGGTGACGGTTCAGATCGCGCAGCTCCGCCAGGGCTAGATTGTTCCAGGCGAATCCCACCCGCATCCGGCGCGTCGCCGTGCCCTGCTGTCCGTATCGATTGGACCGATGCCGGAGCGCCTCCGCCACCGCCTGCTCCTCCCGCAAAAACGGCGCACACGCCCGGTCGACATGGACCCACACTTCGTCGGGCAAGGCCTCGATCGACAACCGCTCCCGCCCGAGACGCAGCGAGACCGCCAGATCCTGTCGGGCCTGTTCCTCGAAAGAAAACTCCGCCGAACTGTGGCGCATGAGACGCGGCGACTGCTTGAGCAGCTCGTCGCGGATCAGCTTCGCCGCCGCCCGCGCCTCCGGATGCGCCAGGGAGTCGAGCTGCTTGACCGTCTGCGCCCACATGCGCGAGGTCTGCACCAGGCCGACGTTGGTGCGGGTCGCGAACGGAATAAAGTAACGCGCGCGATCGAGCGCATAGTTTTTTCGCAGCCGGTTCACCACCGCGGGTTTGGTGCCCTCGGGGAGACGAATCCGTCCCGGCTCCGCCACGGCCAGCGCGTCGAGCCGGGCATACTCGGCATGATAAGCGGCAAACGCCCGCGACAGCAACGCCTGCCAGCGCGGCGCAAGGTCGTCGGGGATGCCCAGCTCCGCCGCGGAGGGCACGTGCGCCGCGTCCATCGTGATGTAGCGGGTCGACGATTCCTGACCGTCCGCCATCTGCGCGATCTCAAACAACTTGTAGGCGAGCCACATCGACACCCCGTCGAGGGCCACGGCGAGCCCACCGGTCAGGCCGCCGATCGAGGCGTGCCCGTAGTCGACGAACTTGAGAATGCGATCGATCGACGCATCGGGATTCGCCACGTCCACCTTTTCGAGGATCGCGGCCAGACCATCATTGCTCCGCGAATAGCGGGCCAGCACCGAAGCCAGCAGCTCCGGAGTGACCTTGGGAAGATCGGCCGCGGTGGGCGGCGGCACAAGGGCGAGTCCGGTGATGCGCATGCCAGGAAAGAAGATCAGGGAGTCAGGGATGAACGAAAGCCAAGCGCGAAGCTAACTCCGCGGCAACCACGAGACCAGAAGTCGGAAATGGAACCACGAAGGGACACGAATGGACACGAATGGAAACAAAGACGAAACGAGGCAGGGAACCGAATCACTGCAGGGTAAGTTGAGTCCCTGGACATGAGCTCACGCCGGCTCTCTCCGAATTCGTGTCCGTTCGTGTCCATTCGTGGTCACCGATGGCTCGGATCATCTAGCGAGGAATTCTCAATTCCTGAATCCGTGTCCATCCGTGTCCATCCGTGGTTCAATCCTCAGGGTTTGAAATCGGTCCAACGCCTCGCCCGGGTTCAACGCAGAATCAACCACTCGACGAGATTGCCCTGATAGAAACCCAGAACGATCGAACCCACGGCGAGCGAAGCCAGCGCGACCTTGGCGGGCAAGCCGACGGCGATTCGGGGCAGCTCGGGTTGGTTCCCTCCCGCCGGTGCCGGCAGACGCCACGAAGCGAAGAAGGCGGCCTTGATCCAGCCGAAGTAGTAATAGATCGAAATGATCACACCGAGGATTGCGACCGCGAGCAGCACGTAGAGCCCGGCGTGAAACGCCGCGAGGAAGATCATGAGTTTGCCAATGAACCCAGCCAGCGGGGGGATGCCCGCGAGCGAACCCAGTCCCACCGCCAGCACAAACGCCAGGAAGGGATGCGTCTTCGCCAGGTCCGCATAGTGCTCGAGCTCCTGCTCGGCGTCATTGGTGCCGGAGACGTGGGTCATCACGCCAAACACGGCAAAGGAGGCCAGCAGGTAGGCGAAAAGGTAAAAGTAAACCGCACCGATTGCCGCCGGATCCGTGTAGGCCGCAATCACGCCGATCAAGAGGTAGCCGGCATGCGAGACACCGGAGAGCCCGATCAGCCGCTTCACATTGAACTGCGTCAGCGCCGCGAGATTCCCGAAGAGGATCGTGGCCACCGCCATCGCCGCCAGGACTGGAACCACCAGCGCTTGATAGGGAGCAAACACGCCCGCCAGGACGATGAGAACCGCAAACCCCGCGGCCTTCGAGCCGACGGCCAGGAAGGCCGTCACCGGAGTCGGTGCGCCCTGATAGACATCCGGCACCCAGATTTGGAAGGGAACCGTGCCGATCTTAAAAGCGACACCGGAGAGCACAAGGACGATGCCCACCTTCGCGAGGAAGTTGTCCGGATGCAGGGCGAGAAACTGGCGGACGGAACCGAAGTCCATCGCCCCCGCCGACCCCGCCGGCGCCAGCGCCGGATTGCCGACCACGCCGTAGAGCAGCACAATGCCGAAGAGCAGGATGGAGGAACTGAGCGCGCCCATGATCAGGTACTTCAAACCGGCCTCGAGCGACAGCGGGTTGGAGCGGTAATAGCTGACGAGGATGTAAAATCCGACCGTCACCGTTTCCAGCGCCACGAAAAAGAGGACGAAGTGATGACTCTGGACGAGCAGCATCATCGCTGCCGAGACCACGATCACAATGTGGAAGAACTCGATCCGGGGCATGCGCTGACGGGAGAGGCTGACCACCCCGAGGATGCTGACGAGGATTGAGGTGAGCAGGAAAAACACCCGCATGAACTGACCGCCCACCGTGTGCTGCAGCAGGCCGTTGAAGGTCTGCTGACCAATGAAGCCACTCTTGAAATTGACGATCAGACCGATCAACAGCGCGATCTGACCAAGGATGGCCACCGACGGGATGGCGCTGTGGTGCTTCTTGGGCAGCACGATTTCCAGCACGAGCAGGAACAGCGCGAGACAGCCGAGCAGCAGCTCCGGATACAGGGCTCCCCACCGATTGTCGGCGGCGGCAGATTTTAGAAGTTCGAGATTCATCGCGGCGGACAGCGGTTACTTGCGGACAATCTCCAGCGGGAGGACCTTGAGTGCCGGATAAATCGCCTGGAGGGCGGAGTTGATCGGCGTGGACAGGGACCGGGGCCAGAAACCGACAAAGAGGAGCAGTGAGAGCAGAATGAGCGCGGGAATCTTTTCGCTCCAGCGCAGATCCACCGGCGTGGTTCGGGCCAGCACGCGCGAAAACGCCTCGGTCGGCGAACCAAAGAAGACCTGGGCCGCGGCCCGCAAGGCATAGATCGCAGTGATGACCACTCCCGCCACCGCACCCGCCGCCACCCAGGGCGAAAGTTTCCAGACAGCAATGAAGATGGTGAGCTCACCCCAGAAATTGGCGAAGCCCGGCAATCCAATCGAAGCCATCGTCGCCGCGACAAAGAAAGCCGCCAGGACAGGCGTCTTTTGGGCGAGTCCGCCCATCTCCGTCAGGTCGAACGTCTCCGTCCGATGGTGCACGCAGGTCGAGAGCAGGAACAGAAGCGCCACCGACAAGCCGTGCGCCACCATCATCAGCACCACACCGCCGGCACCAATGATCGAAAGGCTGGCAATGCCCAGGAACGCATAGCCCATGTGCATGACCGAGCCATACCCCACGACCTGCTTGAGGTCGCGCTGGGCCAGGGTGATCACACCGACCACCAGGATGTTGCCGAGCGCCAGCACCGTCAGCACTCCGCTCCAGTGGCTCGCGCCGACCGGCAGCAGCGGCAGCGCCACCTGGATCAAGCCGTAAAGTCCAAACTTCTTCAATACACCGGCATGCAGCATGGCGGCGGAACTGGGCGCCGCGCCATATCCCAGCGGGGCCCAGGTGTGGAAGGGCCAGAGCGACACCAGAATACCGAAGCCAAAGAGCAGGAGTCCAAACCCGTACTTCTGGGCCGCGGCCGACAGGGGAATGCGGATGGCTTCCTGGCGCAATGAGATCAGATCAAAGGACTCCACGCCGCTCTGGTAATAGATGAGGATGAGGCCCAGCAGCGAGAGCATCGCCCCCACGGTCAGGTAGATGGTCAGCTTCATCGCCGCGTAGCTGCGATCGCGTCCACCCCAGATTCCCACCATGATGAACGTCGGGATCAGCGCCAGTTCGTGGAAGAAATAGAAGAAGAACACGTCCACGCTCGCAAAGACGCCCATCAGTCCGGCCTGCATGACGAGCAGCAGGGCGAGGTAAATCTTGAGTCGCTCCGCACCCGACTGGATCGCGTAGAGGCCGGCGGCGAATCCGATCACCCCGGACATGACAAAGAGCGGCATCGAAATGCCGTTCAGACCGAGCTTGAGGTTGATGCCCAGCAGTTGGAGTCCGAGGGGATAGCTGGACAGGAAGGCGTAGGTGTCGCCCGGATCCGACGGAAACTGGCTCCACAGCCAGAGGGCGATCGCCGCCGGCACGCCGAAGCCGAGGTAAGCGAGTTTGACCGAATATCGCTTCGGCAGCCCGGCAAAGATGGCCAGGGCCACCGCGAGCGGGGTCGCGATCGAGACGAGAAGGAGATCGACGTGCATGGTCATCGCGGGGATGGAGCGGAGCGCACAGGTGAAATTTGCATGGCAGGCCTAGAAAACGCCGGCGGCAAAACCCCAGAAGAGGGCCACCCCGAGCAGGAACCAGTAGACATAGACATGCAGGCTGCCGACATGGAGGGCGCGGGCGCCCATGCCGACCAATCCGACCAGCCCCGCCACACCGCGGATCACGAGGCCCGACAGGATGATCTGCTCCACAAAGTTGAGCAGCATCGCAAACCGCTGCTGCACCTTGGTCACATAGTAGCCGTAGAGTCCGTCAAAAGACTCCTTGACGAGGGTCAAACCGGCAAACGCACCGGGCGCTCGGGTGGCCAGCGCATCCTTCGACGACGGGGAGTAGAAGAGCCAGGCCGCACCCGCACCCAGCAAGAGGACGACAACGCTCGTGACCAGGATCATCATGTGATCAGCCCCGTGCGGCTCCGGTTTCAGGTCGGCAAAGCTGCCCGCCAGTTTGCCATAAGTGCCCGGGTAGCCGCCGACCACCGCCAGCACGGCCAGGAGAACGAGGGGAGCTAGGAGGGAAATTCCGCCTTCATGGGCATGACTCGCGTTTTCGCTACGGGGAGTTCCTAGGAAAACGAGCTTCCACATGCGAATCATGTAAAACGCGGTGAGCACGGCCGTGAAGGCCAGGAGGGCAAACACCGCCTTGTTGTTGGCAAAGGCAAGGTACAGGATGGCGTCCTTGGAGAAGAAACCGGCCAATCCGGGCGTGCCAATGATCGCGAGCACGCCGAGCGTGAAGGTGATGAACGTGATCGGCAGCTTCTTCAATCCACCCATCTGGAAAATATCCTGCTCGTGGTGACACGCGTGAATGACCGCGCCGGACCCGAGGAAGAGCAGCGCCTTGAAGAAGGCATGGGTCGTGAGGTGGAACATGGCCGCCCCGGCGCCCGCCGCGAAGGTCACGCTGTGCACGACGCCATCGCCGTGGGAATGATCGACGGTGAGGGCGCCCAATCCAAACGCCGCCACCATGTAGCCGAGTTGTGAGAGCGTGGAGTAGGCCAGGACTTTCTTGATATCGCTCTGCACGATCGCACAGAACGCGGCGTACACCGCCGTCACTGTGCCGATCCAGAGCACCGACGTGAGCGCGTGAGGCGCGGCAGCAAAGAGGGGCTCGATCCGGCAAAGCATGTAGATACCCGCGGCCACCATGGTGGCGGCGTGGATGAGCGCGGAGACGGGGGTCGGGCCTTCCATCGCGTCCGGAAGCCAGACGTGCAGCGGCATCTGCGCCGACTTGCCGATGGCACCGCAGAACAGCAGGAGGGGAATGCCGGGGGAGATCACCTTGCCGCCCTCGGCCGCCACGGCGATTTCGGAGAGGTTCACCGTGCCGAGGCTCCAGTAGCACCAGAGGATGCCGAGGAGAAATCCGAAGTCGCCGACGCGATTGACGATGAAGGCTTTCTTCGAGGCATCCGCCGCCGACTGCTTCTCGTGGTAGTGATTGATCAGCAGATACGAGCTGAAGCCGACCAGCTCCCAGAAGACAAAAATCATCAGGAGGTTGTCGGCCAGGACGATGCCAAGCATCGAGAACATGAAGATCGACAGCCCGCCAAAGTACCGCCCGCGGGCACCGTCGTCATGCATGTAGCCGAGCGAGAACACGTGCACCGCCAGGCCGACCACGCCGACCACCGAAAGCATCAGGGCCGCAAGGTCGTCGAACTTGAAGCCGAGCGACAGCGTGAACGAACCCATCTGCAGCCAGGGCATGGACGCATTGAAACGCTGGCCGCCGAACACCAGGGCGAGGCCGGCCCCGGCCACCACGGCCGCGGCCAGAACGGAGAGCGCGGACGCCAGACCTCCGTGTCGCCGGAGGAACAGGGCGATGACGGCGGCCGAGGCGAGGGGCGCGAGGAGAACGAGCAGGGCGAGTTGCGTAGGCGCCATGGAATCAGGAAAAAGTGCGTCGGGAGGCGAAAGGGGCGCGTCTCAGTTCTTGAGCGCGTTGAGCTCGTCCACCTGGACCGTCTGGCGACGGCGGAAGAGAGCCACAATGATGGCGAGACCGACCGCCACCTCGGCGGCGGCGACGGTCAGGATGAAGAAGACAAAGACATTGCCGTCGAGGGTGCCGTTGAAGCGCGAGAAGGCGACCAGCGCCAGCGTCGTGGCGACGAGCATGAGCTCGAGGCACATATAAATCACAAGCGTGTTCTTCCGCAGCAGCACGCCGAAGAACCCGATCGCGAACAGCAGCGTGCTGAGCACCAGGTAGTCGTTGAGTCCAATGGTCATTTGACGTCCTCCAGACCTTCAAACCGCTTGCTCAGCACGATCACACCCAGCATGGCGATCAGCAGGAGAAAACCAACGATCTGCACCGGCAGCAGGTAAGTGGTGAAGAGCTGGGCGGCATAGCCCTTGAGCGTCGCACCCACCGCCACCACGTCCGTCCCGGCGGGCGCATGGGAGAGCTGGGAACGCTGGATGAAGCCCAGCACTCCGACTCCGAGCAGGATGGCCGCGATCACGCTGGCCATCATGGTGGTCCGCTTGAAGGGCTTCCGTTCGCCACCCTGCATGTCGAGCAGCATGATGATGAAAAGGAACAGCGCCACCACCGCCCCGGCGTAGACCAGGACCAGCAGCACGGCCAGAAGGAAGGCGTCGAGGAGGACGAAGAGCGCCGCCGTGCCCATGAGACTGAGCAGGAAGAACATGGCCGAATTCACGGCATTCTTGCTCACCACCACCAGCAGCGCGGTGCCGAGCGCGATCGCGGCAAAGAGATAAAACAGGATGTCAGCCATGGCTGGAAATCAGTTGGAGCGGGAGCCGGTTTTAGTGGTGTCCCCCGTGCGCGGCGGCGTCCTCGGCCGCCTTCTTCTTGTCCCACTTGAAGTGGTCGTCCGGCAACGTGCCGCCGAGTTCGTAGAGTCGGTCCTTGTGATTGACCATCTCCGCCCGGGTGTAACCCGTCATTGAATACTGTTTTTGCAGCCAGATGGCCTCCTCGGGACACACCTCCTGGCACAGGCCGCAGTAGATGCACCGCAGCATGTCGATGTCGAAGGCCTGGGGGGCGCGCTCAACGTGGGCGTGAGGCGACGTTTCCGGCAATTCGCCCGGAGTGATTCGGATGGCCTTGGGCGGGCAGACAAATTCGCAGAGCTGGCAGGAAACGCATTTTTCGCGTCCATTCGGATCCTTCACCAGCGTGGGCACCCCGCGGTAACCCGTCGGAATCTCCGGCCGCTGCTCAGGGTACTCCAGCGTGATCGTCGGCGCCAGCAGGTGCTTCAACGTGGTCTTCAACCCGTGATAGATCTGCGGGAGGTAGGTGCGCTCGGCCAGGGTGAGCGGTTTGCGTTCGACTTGGATGACGGCCATGGGAGGGGGACAGTGGGTTCGGAGCTCGGTCCGCCGAAGCGGAGGGTGTGGAGGGAGCGCGCGGATACGGGTCAGGACCGTTCGAGCCACGCGATGATGAGCGCGTAGGCGATGAGGTTGCCAATCGAGAGCGGCAGCAGCTTCTGCCAGCCGATTTTCATCACCTGGTCATAGCGGAAGCGCGGCAGCGTCCACCGGACCCACATGAAAAAGAAGATGAAGAAAATGACCTTGCCGAGGAAGAGCGCCACCGCCAGCGCACCGGTGAGCAGGGGTTGTCCCTCGAGACCGACCGCCCGGATCAGGGACTCCAGCGGCACCCACGGCAAGGGATTCCAGCCGCCGAGGAAGAGCAGCACGAAGATGCCCGAACCGACGATCATGTGACAGTACTCCGCCACAAAGAAGAGCGACCACTTGAAGGCGCCGTACTCGGTGTGGAAACCGCCGACGAGGTCGGCCTCCGATTCCGGCATGTCAAACGGCTGGCGGTTCGTCTCGGCAAAGAGGGCGACGAGGAAAATAAACGCCGACACCGGCATGAGGAATACGAACCACGCACCGCCCCAGAGTCCCGGCTGACTCTGACTCTGCACCACATCGAAGAGGCTGAGGGTGCCGCTGCCGCCCGGGGCATTGACCCAAAGGAACACCGGGAGCACCGACAGCGTCATGGAGAGCTCATACGAGATCAACTGGGCCGAAGCGCGCACGCCACCGAGGAAGGGATACTTCGAATTCGAGGCCCAGCCGGCGAGGATGATCGAATAGACGCCCAGCGACGACACGGCAAACACGGCCAGCAGTCCGACGTCGAGATTGGCGAGGACGATCGGCACCCAGGCGCCAGCGTGGTTCAGGTAAGCGCCAAACGGCACCACCGTGATCGTCGTCAACGCCGGGATCATCGAGAGGATCGGCGCGAGAATGAAGTAGAACTTGTTCACGTGTCCCGGAACCGGATCCTCCTTGAACACGAACTTGCCGCCATCCGCCGCGAGTTGGAACAAACCGAGGTTCCTTAGGATAGGCGCGAGGATCGGCACATAGGCCATGAAGGGAGGCATGGTCCGATTCGGACCCGGCCGGCCCTGGATCCAGGCCGAAATCTTGCGCTCCGCCATGGAGCACGCGGCCGCGAGCGGGAAGAGCACGAGGATGACGGCGGTGCCTTGCAGCAGGAGTCGCAGCGCCAGCGGGAGATCGAAGTAAAACGAGAAGTCCATCGTTCAGTCCCTCAGCTTTTCAGCGCCTCGGCCTTGGCCGGTTTGTAGTGCAGGGTTTCGCCTTCGACGAACGGCAGCGCCTGCCACGGGGTGGAATCGAGAAGGAGTCCGGTTTCCGGCAGCGTGCGGTAGGTGACGGTCCCCAACGCCGGAACCTCCGCCCTCAACAGCGTCCACAGGCCGTTCAGCTCGGGGTTCACTCCCGTGCCACCGACCGCGCTGATCAAGCGGGACAGCACCACGAGGTCGTCGAACGTACCCGCCAAGCCCGGCACCGCCCGGGCGAACTTCTGGAGACGGAACTGCTGGTTGACGAAGGTGCCTGCCTTTTCAAATACGGTCTGGGTCGGCAGCACGACTTTGGCCGCCACGCTCGTGGCGTTGGCCTGGGTGCCGAGGTAGACAATCGTGACCTTGGCCAGCTGCGCGGCGGTCAGGCCGGCGGCAACGAGGTCCTCACCCACCGAGACCACGGTCTTGACGGTTCCGGCATCAATCGCGGCGGCCAGGGCGGTCAGTCGGGCCGATGGCAGTGTGGAAATCAATCCGGTGATCAGGGCACCGCGGACATTGGGATTGCGGTCCGCCGAAACGAGGATGCGGTCCCCTTCCCCGACGCGCGAGACCAGCGAGACCGGAGCTTTCAGCGCCTCGGCGAGGCGACGGGTGAGGAACTGCTCCTCCACCGTGCTCTGGCCGGAGCCGACCACGGCGACCGTGCCGGCCACGCCCTTGAGCACTTTCTCGGCCTGGGCGATCAGGGCATCGAGTGCCTCGGTCGACGCCAGCCGGGCCGGAGACTTGACCGCCTTGTACAAAAGCCGGCCGCTGTCCGCCATCCAGGTGTCGTTCACCTCGTCGTTGCGACGCGGAGTGATCCGGTAGATGGCTCCTTCGCGCGACCACACCACGGTGTTGGCGCCGACGGAGGATTCGGTGTCGATGCTGTTCGTCTGCTTCAGGAACCAGACGCGCATCTTGAAGCGGAAATCCGTCGAGGTCAGCGCGCCGACCGGGCAGATATCCACCGTATTGAGCGAGTAGTTGTTCTCGAGTTTCTTCCCGGGATAGCAGGTCAGCGTCGAATAGCTGCCGCGATCGATGAAGCCGAGCACGTCGTCCTTCGCGATCTCCTTGGAAAAACGGATACACCGCGAACAGAGGATGCAACGCTCGTCATCCAGCGTGACGCGCGGCCCGAGCTGGGTCCGCTTCGGCTTGACGTTCTTGTTCTCGATGAAGCGCGAGTAGCCGCGGCCGTAGCCGGTCGATTGCTCCTGCAGCTTGCACTCCCCAGCCTGATCGCAAATCGGGCAGTCGAGCGGATGATTGATGAGGAGGAACTCCATCACCCCTTCGCGACAATCCTTGATCTGCGGCGTCTGCGTCCGGATGTGCAGCCCGGGGGACGCATTCGTCGCGCAGCCGATCTGGGGACGCGGAATCCAGTTGATCTTCTGCTTGCCCGTCGCCGGATCCATCACCGGAGCCTTCGTGGCCGGGTCGACGGCCGGCATGCCCATTTCGATCAGACACATCCGGCAGTTGCCGACCACGCTCAGTTTCGGGTGGTAGCAGTAGTGCGGGATGTCCACCCCCACCAGTCGGGCGGCTTCGATCACATTCGTGCCCTTTGGCACGGCAATGTCTTTGCCGTCGACGTTGACGGTGACGAGGTCGGGTTTGGCAGGCTGGATCATTGCGGAAAAAGGAGGATTAAGCGCGAAGACGCGAAGGCGCGAAGATCAGAGGGAGGTGAAGTGGGAAGAGAGGTCAGTCCTTCGCTCAGTTCTTTGCGTCGTTGCGACTTCGCGTTTGGGTTTTCTTCAGACCAGCTCGAGGGCGTTCTCGCCTTTGGGCGCCTGCTTGGTTTGCGGGTAGGCTTTGAACTCGTCGCCAAACTTGGCGATGAAGCTCTGGGTGGGCCATGAACAGGCCTCGCCGAAGGCGCAGATCGTGCGGCCGGCGATCTGGTCCGCCACGCTCTTGAGCAGCGCGCCATCCTCTGGCCGGGCGTCGCCATGGATCATGCGGGAGGAAATCTTCTTCATCCACAGCGATCCCTCACGGCAAGGCGTGCACTGGCCGCAGCTCTCGTGGGCGTAGAAGGCGTTGATGTTGGCGAGAGCCGCCACCATGTCGACGGAGTCGTCCATCACGATCACGCCCCCGGAGCCGCCCATCGAGCCGATCATCGCCAGGCAATCGAAGTCCATGGGAACATCCTCGATGCCCCAGTCGTAGTCGACCATGTCGGCCCCGACCTTGCGCTTGCCCTTGAACCGCTCGCCGACCTTGAGGATCTTGGCCGAGGAGCCGCCGGGAATGACCGCCTTGAACGTCCGGCCCGGAAGCGGACCGCCGCAGACGTCATAGAGCAGCTGGCCGAGCGTGATCTTGCCGACTTCGTACTCGTAGTAGCCTGGCCGCTGCACGTGTCCGGACACGCAGAGGATGCGCGTGCCCGTGTTGTTCGGCGTGCCGATCTTGGAGTAGGCCTCGCCGCCAATCTCCGCGATGTACTTCACATGGCAGAGGGTCTCGACGTTGTTGACGATGGTCGGACACTGGTAGAGCCCGAGCACGGCCGGGAAATAGGGGGGCTTGATCCGGGGATAGGGACGTTTGCCTTCGAGCGACTCGATCAGTCCGGTTTCTTCGCCGCAGATGTAGGCGCCCGCGCCGCGGTGGACATAGATTTCGCAGCTGTAGCCGGTGCCAAGCACATTGGGGCCGACCAAATTCGCCGCCCGAGCCTCCGCGATGGCCTTTTCCAGGATGCGGGCTCCGTGAGGAAACTCGCCCCGGATGTAGATGTAGGCCTGCTTCACGTTGTTCGCGAAGGAGCTGATCATGATCCCCTCGATCAGCTGGTGCGGATCCTGGTGAATGATGTAGCGATCCTTGAACGTGCCCGGCTCGGACTCGTCGGCATTGACCACGAGGTAGATCGGCTTGCCGCTCTTGCGGTCGACCAGGCTCCACTTCACACCGCAGGGAAACCCCGCGCCCCCGCGCCCGCGCAGGCCCGATTTCTTGACCTCATCGATCAGTTCCTCGGGTTTGCGGGTGACCGACTTCTTGAAGGTCTCGTATCCGCCATTTCGGACGTAGCACGCAAGGTCGTTGGTGTACCCCGGTTCGTCGATGTGCTGGAAAATGATGCGGCGTTGTGCGGGCGCGGACATGGGAAAGGGTGGGTGCGGCAGGTGCGGGAGACGAAGGAAGGAAACCGGTCGATCAGGCCCCCGGGCTCAGGTTCGCCGCGCTGCCTCCTGTTTGATCTGGTCGGCGAGCGCCTTGGCTTTGGCGGCGTCCACCTTTTCGTGCAGGTCGTCGTCGATGAGCACGACCGGACCGGTGCCGCAGCTGGCCAGGCACTCGACAAACTCAATGGTGACCTCGCCATCCGGGGAGACTTCGCCGCAGTGGGTCTTGAACTCCTTCTCGAACGTCTCGCAGGTCTTGTATCCACCGACCAAGGCGCACGAGAGCGTGCGGCAGACCTTGATGTGACGCCGGCCGATCGGCTTCTGCCGGAACATCGGGTAGAACGTCACCACCTCGTAGACATTGATCGGCTGCAGCTCGAGCTTGGCGGCCACCCACTCGATCGCCTCCTGCGGGATGTAGCCGATGTCCTCCTGGATCAGGTGCAGGAGCGGCAGCGTGGCACTGCGCTTCGACGGGTAATGCGGGATCACCTCGTCGATCCGCGTCAGGGTTTCGGACTTGAGATTCATCGAGCGGGAAAAGAAGGGGACCCGGGAAACGCCGGGTCAGCGGTCGCACTCGCCCATGACGAAGTCGAGCGAGCCGAGGATGGAAACCACGTCGGAGACCATCGTGTTGACGCAGAGCTTGGGCAGGATGGAGAGATTGCAGAACGAGGGGGCGCGGATCTTCAGCCGATAGGGCACGCCGCCACCGCGGGACACCACGAAGAAGCCAAGGGCGCCCTTGGGGTTTTCGGCCTCGAAGTACACTTCGCCGGCCGGCATCTGCGGACCTTCGGTCACCAACATGAAGTTCTGGATCAGCTCCTCCATCGACGAGAGGACCTTGTCCTTCGGGGGACCGAAAATCCGCTTCGCCTCGGTGGCGTACCAGGGACCTTTCGGGAACTTCGCGATCGCCTGCTTCACAATGCGCACCGACTGCTTCATCTCCTCGCCACGCACAAGGTAGCGATCATAGCAGTCACCGGTCGCGCCCACGGGCACGTCAAACTCGTAATTCTGATAACCGCTGTAGGGCTTGTCCTTGCGCAGGTCGAGCGGCACGCCGGAGCCGCGCAGATTGGGACCGGTCAGGCCGTAGCCAATCGCGTCCGCCTTCGAAATCACACCGATGCCCACGGTGCGGTCCATGAAGATCTTGTTGCGGGTCAGCAGGGCGAGGATCTCGTCCAGGATTGGAAGAAACTGATCGCAGAAGGCATTGACCCGATCCGTCCACCCCTCGGGCACGTCGCGCGCCACGCCGCCAATACGGGTGTAGCTGGTGGTGAACCGGGCGCCGGTCAGCTCCTCGAACAATTTGTAGAGCTTTTCGCGTTCGGTGAAACTGTAGAGGAAGACCGACCACGCTCCGACGTCGATGCCGTAGGCGCCCAGGCCGAGCAGGTGCGAGGAAATGCGCGCGAGTTCGCAGCTGATGACCCGGATCGCCTGGCAGCGCTCGGGCACTTCCAGCTTCGCGAGTTTCTCGACCGCAATGGCGTAGGCGACGTTGTTGGCCAGCGGGGCCAGGTAGTCCAACCGGTCCGTATACGGCACGAACTGGTTGTACGTCATGTTCTCGGCAATCTTTTCATCACCGCGATGGAGGTAGCCGATCACCGGCTCGCACTTGGTCACGACCTCACCATCGAGGTCCATCTGCAGACGCAGCACGCCGTGGGTCGAGGGATGGGAGGGCCCCATCGAGAGCGACATCTTCTCGGTCTGAAACTCCTGTTCGGCGGCCGAGGCGGCTTTCGCCCCGGCTTCGGGAAAGGCAAATTCGGTGGCCATCGAGGGGAGGTTTATTCGGGTTTCTCGTTCCGCTCGTTCCAGCTCTCGTCCTTCGCCCGCGGTTCGGCGTCCGTCAGATTTATCTCGCCCGGGGAAGCCACAAAGGGTCCACCGGCCATCGGTGCGGCGATGACCTTCGTCCCCGTCTCCGCCACGACCTCGAGGTCCGGCAGCGTCGTCTCAATGCCGGCGAGGGGAAACTCCTTGCGCAGGGGATGGTGCGGATAGCCCTCCCACATGAGGATGCGGCGAAGGTCCGGATGTCCGGTAAAACGGATACCGAACATGTCGAAGGCTTCGCGCTCGTGCCAGTTGGCGCCCGGCCAGAGCCCGGTGACACTCGGAGCGGTGGCGTCATCGCCCCCGGGACACGCGGTCGCCACGCGGACGTAGGAGAGATGCGTGGTCGAAAAGAGGTGGTAAACGACGGTGAAGCGCGGCGACGCCCCCTCGCCCTGGTCGATCGCGGTCAGATCCACGAGGAAATCAAATCCTGCTTGATCGCGGAGCGACTGGAGCACGGCGACCACCTGGTCGGCCGGCACATCAAGGGCCGGGTGATCCAGACTCGGACGGTCGGTCACCAAGGGATGGGCCTGTTTCAGGGCCAGAAGACTGTCAGCGGGGGCGGACATCGAAAATACGGTGGATGGAAAGGGCGACGGAAAGCCGGATGCGTCCGGCGATCAAGCCGTCATCAGGCGCTTGGCAGAGCGATCGGTGCCCATCTTTGCCTGCAGTTTGATCAAAGCGTCGAGCAACGCCTCGGGACGCGGCGGGCAGCCGCTGATGTACACGTCGACCGGCACAATCCGATCCACTCCCTGCAAGGTCGCATAGCTGCGGTACATCCCGCCCGAACTGGCACAGGCGCCCATGGCGATGACCCATTTCGGCTCGGCCATCTGGTCGTAGATCCGGCGCAGGTGGGGAGCCATCTTGTAGGTCACGGTTCCGGCCACGATCATGCAGTCGGCTTGGCGCGGGGAAAAACGAAACACCTCGGCGCCAAAGCGGGCGATGTCGAAGCGGCTCGAAGCCGTTGCCATCAATTCAATCGCACAACACGCCAGACCCATCGGCATCGGCCAGACCGAGTTGGAGCGAATCCAATTGATCACGGCATCGGCCCGCGTGACCACGACGTCACCCTCTATCTTCGTATTGTAGGCGAGTTCGGAATTAGACGAGACCATGGTCGCGTGGGTGCGGTGTGATAAGTGTATGCAGGAAAAAAACCTCCTCAGGGTTACGTTCCGGGGAGCCCCGCGCAAGTGGGTTTTTTGCCTTTGTTCCCATGCGCGATCCCTCCGCCTCCACCACCCTCCTGCCCTGCAAGGATTTGCGGAAGCATAACTTATGCCGCACCATCGCGCGGGTCCGAGACCTTTCTCCGCGTCTCTGGCGCACGGCGTTCAAACGTCCTCGCCTTCAGTGGGTTGAATTCCCCGGTACACCGGGCTCACCATGACAGAACAGGGATGCAGCCCTTTCGCGAAAAACTGGCGGAGAGGGAGGGATTCGAACCCTCGGTAGGTTACCCTACACACGCTTTCCAAGCGAGCGCATTCGACCACTCTGCCACCTCTCCTTGGTGGATCGCCGCTCAGTCAAAAAATGACCAAGCCACGACATCAGTCCGACAGGTTGTGCCACCTGCTCAACCGCGGTCAACGGCAAATCTGCACGAGATCGCGTCCGGGTCCAGCCGCCTACCGGCGATCGGCGATTGGATCCAGGAGGGAGGAACCGAATCCGCATCGCCACCGCACTCACCTTACGGCAGGAGGTACGAAGCAGCCTCGAGCTGCTGCAGTCCCAGCTCAAGGTGCTCTTCGGCGACGACCCGGACCTGAACGGGATCCAAGAGGGTCTTCCCAGCCACCTGCAGGGTCAGTTCGCCGGAAGCGACCATGCCGACGTAGTCATCCAGGAGCTGGGCCCGTGTTCGGGTGCCATCGAGACGGGGAAGCAACCAACGGGTAAAGGGGTCCACCTTCATGCCCACGTGGCGGCGACTGGTCACCTTGAGTCGGTGCTGTGCCTCAAACCGGGCAAACGCAGTCACGCGCGGGCGGTCCGAGCGACGGCCCGCCCTGGGGTACGGTTCCAGCGCGACATCGACCACGGCTTGATTGTGGAGGGCGTGCAGGAGCTGCTCCAAGACCTCGGGCCCATGGGTCGAAGCGGAACCGTGAGTTTCCGGAGTCGATGCCCGGCAGGCCTGCCAAAGCTCGTCGAAGGAGACGTCCAGCGGGCCGGCTTGGGCGATCCGCTGTAACACAGCTCGGATCAGCCGATCCTGGGTGGAAAAGGTCAGCCCCCGAGGGGTGCTGAAGCGCTCGGCCCCACCTTCGGCCCCGTTCGTCGGTGAAGCGGGTCGAAAATCAGAGGTGAACCAACACCGACGCAGGACGTCGGTATGGACCTCCCGGCTGGGGCTGCGTCCGGATCGGACTAGCACCGAGCGCCGAAAGGAGCGGACGCTGACAAAGTCGGCATACTGCTCAAACTCCACCGCATCACGCGTCATGCGAGTGAGCGCGGCGCGCACGCCGGGGGTCAGGCTTCCCGCGGCGGTGACGAGTCGTTTCGCATCACCGACGTAGTTCAATCCGTGGCGCCAGGCGAGATCGACAAAGGTTCGGAGCGAAAAGGCCCGATTTTCACCCTCCAAGAATTCGTGCAACAGGTAGCTGTCGGGCATTGCCATCAGCGCCTTCAGCTCAAAGGCGAGGTAGGCGCCATAGGCGGACCCCTTGGGTGCGCCGTCGGCTAGGAATTGCAGCAACGCGCGGGCTTGTCCCAGCTTATCCGCAGGGGTGCGGAAAGGTCGGGTATGGATGCCCAGCATGTCTCGCAAAGCCCCCCGCAGATGCCAACCCGGCAGCGTATTGTAGCTGATGGTGGCGACTCCGCGATCGCTGAGACAGTTCCGGGCGACGTCGAGAATCCGCGTTCGAACGGGATCAGGCACCCAGCTGAAGATCCCATGCGCCAGGATGTAGTCATAGGTTTGACCGGCCGGATCAAAGTCGAGTACGTCTTTTTGCTCAAAGACGACATTCGACAACCCCAGCTCACGCGCCACCCGTTGCGCGGTGTCAATGTGCCGTTGGCCCAGGTCAAACCCGTGAAACTGGGCTTCGGGGTAACTTTCGGCGAGCGGCAGCAAATTGGAGCCGTCGCCGCAACCAATCTCCAAGACCCGGCAGGTCCGCACCGGTGCAACCTCCAGTCCCTGTAAAGCCGCAATCACACCCAGTTTGAGCGGATGGGTCAGGGGAAACGCCCCGCCTTCGTAGGGCAGCGCGTCATAGGAGGTCGCGGCGGCGGACATGGGGAAACGTTTTTCCAGGCAAAGCCGGGCATCAAACCAAATGCTGCGGGGAGTGGCGTGCCACCTTCGGAGCGGCTACGGTTGCGATCATCGAAGGCCAACCCGCGACTGCGCATGCGCGTCAACTTGAGCGAAGCGCGATTCTCGGTCGGCGTCCGTTGGAGGTGGGGTCGCCGACCCCGCGCGGATTGGCGTCGCGTTAAGAAATCGGACCACCTCCAACGGAATCGCAGCAATTCCCCACGGCCTGCTTCGACCCCCAAAAAAGCCAAAGGGCCGGTCCTTGCGGACCGGCCCTCTGGGTTAAGGGTTAAGGATGTTTTAGTGAGGTGTCAGACGGTGCCTTACAGCACGTAGACGACCACGTCATTGGCATCGGCGTCGTTACCCGCGTTCGGGTCACCCACCGTGTAGTACTCGCCGTCTTCCACCGGCACCACGCCAGCGGGGACGAGTTCGTTCACGATATCGGCGATGTCATCCGCCGCGGTGCCGTCACCAGCGACGACCACGACGCCAGGAGCCGCGGTACCCGTGGGGGCCGCACCCTTGACATCGTTGTCCGGACGAATGGCCGCGTTCGAGATGCTCACGTTGCCAGCCGAACCGTGCAGGGCACGGGTCGCATCAATCAACACGGCATTGGCTGCCGCCGCGCTGAAGTAATTGCCAGCCGCATTCACATCCACACCGACCGCAACCGCGAAGCCGCCACCGTTGCCGCCGCCGGCATTACCGATGTCGCCATTCTGGATTGCAGGCGGGACGTAGGAGCTACCCACGTCGACCGTGACGTTACCGACCGACAGCTTGGCCGTCGGGATGGCAACCAAGGCCGCACCACTCGTCGTGATCGCAGCGTACGCTGCCGCCGTGTTGGCGGCGTTCAGCGTGCCGTTGATATCACCCACGTTGAACCAGGCGTTGCCGTTGAGGCCAGCGCCGAACATCGGAGCCTGCACCCCGCCCTTGACGGTCGAGGTGATGGTGATGTTGCCCATCTTACCACCCGCGACGAACGCGCTGCTTCCGCTGAAGACCGCGCTGCCGAAGGAGGCACCCTGGAGGTTGTGGTTGATGGTGACGTTACCGATCGAGAAGGCATCGATCGTCTTGTAGCCCGACAGGGCCGCTGCACCCGCGTTCTGGGCGATGAACTCACCCGTCTGCGGAGCCGCGATCACATCGAGGTTCGTGACGCTGTACACGGTCGAGGACGTCGGATCGACGTTCGCATTGACCGTGATGTTGCCGATAACCGAGGCCTTGACTTCCGCCGTCGCGCCCGTCGTGAGGCTGTTCGCCCCGCCGATGACCGCGCCGTTGAAGGAGAGCTCGTCGATCGTGTTCAACACGCTGCCCTTACCGGGCGTGGTCGCCGTGGAGGCAACCGCGTAGTTGACCGTGCCGTTGCGCGTACGCGTCGTGGTGGAGTCATCCGCGAGGATGTTCGCCACACCGGCGTTCGTGAACTGGGCCGTACCCGTCGTGGAGATCTTGCCGATATTCCACGCTTGGATGTTGCTCGCACCAGCGCTGGCGAACGTCGTCTTGTCGTCGATGGTGTTGCCAGCAACGAGGCCGAGTTGGTCAACGCGGGTGACGTCGGCGCCACCGATGAGGCCCGAGATCGTCACATTGCCGTCAGCAGCCAGCGCATCCGCGGCGCCATTGGAGGCGACGAGGTTAACGTTGGTGATGGTGGCCGTGCGGTTGTCCGTCGTGCCCGTCGGAGCGATGTTGACGAGACCATAGTTGATGTTCTCGCCGATCGTGCCCGACAGGGTGACGTTGCCGTTATCCGCCTGCAGCGTGACGCCGCTGATGGAGACGTTCGTCGTGCGATTGTTCGTCGCATTGGCGAAGTCCATCAACAGACCGCCGGAGAAGGCGACGCTACCCGCGGGGGTCGCGCCGTTGCCATTCACCGAACGGAGCGTAACGCCCGAGATCGTCGGAGCCTGATAGGTCGCACCGAAGCTCACGTTGCCGGAGGTCGCCGTCGCCAGGACATTGCTGACCGAGCTGTAGGTGCCGCCGCCCGTGATGTTGATGTCGCCCGTCGTGCCGTTGGTCGAGGTACCCGTGCTGGCCAGCGTGATGCTGTCCATCTTGGTGCCGAAGCCCGCCGCCGAGGTCGAACCATAGGCGAGGACGCCATCCGTCACGGTCGCCGAGTAGGCGCCCGAGGTGATGGTGCGAACTTCGCCCGCTTCAACCAAGCCGACCGTACCCGCATCCGTCCAGATGCCGTTGAAGGACGTCGTGTCCGTGATGTTACCAGCCGCGCCGACACCGGCGTCGGTCACCGATCCAGAGGTCTGGAGCGTCACCGTGCCGATGGTCGTCGAAGCTGCACCCGCGTAGGCCGTCGAGTAGGCAATGCTGCCCGCTGCGAGGACCACCGAGGGTTCACCCAAACCGACCGCCGTATCACCGTCGATGTACTGGCCGGTCGTGGCGGCAATGTTGCCGACCACGTTGCTGGCCGCACCGAAGATTTGGATGTTACCCGTTCCGGTGGTAGCCGTGAGGTTACCGACCGAACCGAGGCTCGCGTATTGGACCGCGATATCACCCTTGCTGACGACCGTGTCGGCCGCTTCCGCAACCGCGGAGTAGCTGGTACCGGCGCTGGCCGTGACATTACCGATCGACGGCGTGCGAACGACGTCGGAGGCGGCAATCTTCGCGACCGGAGCGGAGGTTTCGAGGTAGGCGCTCACGTCGTTGAACAAGCTCGAGAGCTCGACCACGCCGACTGCGCCGACCCGGTTGTCCGTGTTCGTCGTACCGTCGTCCACCGCGATATTCGCGACTCCGTCAACGATGTTGGCGTAAGTCAGCGCACGGATTTCGCTGTAGACATCACCCTGCTGGGCGGTGGCGACCAAGGTCTTGGTCGCACCCGCGGCGAGGCTGCCCGTGACAGCGATGCGCGCATCAACCGAACCGATGGCGCCGAAGGCAGCACCGGAGGTGCTGTTGTCGATCGCCGTCAGCGTGAACGTGTTGTGCGTACCGCGAACCGTCGTGTTAACGAAGAGGTCGGAAGCTGCGAGGGTCGCCGGGGGTTCACCCGCGCCGACCGCCGTATCCGCATCCACGTAGCGACCACCGTTGAGGGTGACCGTACCGAGGTTGTTCCAGACGCCAGTGAAGTCGATGTTTCCACCGCCCGCTGTCGCTGTCACATTGCCGAGGGTACCGTAGTTCTGAGAGTTCGGGCCCACATTGTTCGATTGAACAACGATGGCACCGGAGGAGATCAGGATATCAGCCGCTTCCGCCTTCGCCTGGTAGGTGATGCCTGTGGTCAGGTTCACCGCACCGATGGAGGAGGTGGAATTGCGGATGTTCAGATTCCACGTGATGTTGCCGTCGGTGCTCGTCGAGGTGATGCCACCAACCGTGCCAGCGTCCGTGCTGTCCTGGTCGTTTGCAGCGTCTTCGTCGATACCCGCCGTCACCGTGACACTCGAAGCTCCACGCTCCGTCTTGGTTACGATGCCGTCCGTCACACCCGAAGCGAGGCCGCCCGAGAAGGCCAGCGTGCCCGTGATGGTGCCGGTTTCACCCACCGTGCCGGGGAGAGCGGACTTGCCAGCGGCAAGCTTGCTCGAATCCAGCGTGGTGAGATTCAGGGTACCATGGGTGCCCCAGATCGCGGCCGCGAGGGCGATGTCGCCCGACTTGATCACAACGGACTCTTCGCCCGCACCAGCGGCCGTGTCGGCGTCGACATAGGCGTTGGTCGTGTAGTTGGCACCGGCGACTCCGCCGAACGTACCATTCAGCGTTGCAACACCGGTCTGCACCGAGGCGTTCAGGGTGCCGACGGAGCCGAGACCGGCGCCGCTGATACCCGTGATCGTCACGGCACCGGAGGTGAACGTGTCGGCGCCTTCGGCGACCGCGGTGACCTTGTCACCCGTCGTGCCGGAGACATTACCGATCACCGAGCTGCTGTTACGGCCACCGACGCCGAGCGTCACATTGCCGTAGGTGCTCGTGGCGACCAGATTGCCGATCGTGCCGGATTCCGTGCCCGTGCCGCTGTTGTTGTCGGCATCGGCGTTGTCCGTGTCAAAGCCGGCGACGAAGCCGACATTGATCGCACCGTAGTTGGACGCGAGGGTCCAGTTCTTGCCACCGGAACCGGCGACATAAACCGAGCCCGTGATCGTGCCCATCTCAGTGACCGTGAGGGTGGAGTCATTGAATCCACCCGCGATGTTGAGGCTGGTCTGCGTGGCGAGATCCGCATTGGTCGCCGGTCCATAGACCTGCGTGCCGAGTTGGATGTTACCCGCGGCCTGAACCGCCGACACGCCGCCCGCATTGCTGGCGTCCGTGTAGGTGCCCGTGGCGATGCTGACGCCGCCAATGGTCACGAAGTTACCGGTCAGACCGGCATTGCCCGTGTTCACATTGATGGAGATGTCGCCCACCGTACCTGCCGTCAGCGGGAGGAGGGACTTGCCCACCACCGTCGCGTTGGCGAGGTTGACCGCCGTGTCAGCTGCATTGGCGACCGCCGTGTAGAGGTCGTCATTGGCCGTCACCGTGACATTGCCGATCGAGGAACCCACCTTGGAACCGTCCGCCGTGGCAGTACCGATGCCGAGGGTGATGTCGCCCGCGTTTGTGGTCTCAGCGATGACATTGCCGACCTTGGCGAATTCGAGATCGCCAGGGACGTTGTTCGTCACGCCGTCCGTGATCTTGCCGTCACCATTGAGGTCATAGCCCTGGGCGATGACGTCGAGGTTGATGTCCGCGCGGCTCGTCTTGGCATCGACGGAGACCGTCTTGCCCGAGGCGAGCGCACCACCGAACGTCGCGACGCCGCTGATGGCGCCACCCGCCGGGGTGCCGGTGCCGACAAAGCCCGTGCCGTCGGTCCGCAGCATCGCGGTGCCATGCGTGCCCCAGATGCTGGGGCTGTAGTTGATGGCGCCGGAGAACGTGTTCGTGTTCGCTCCGTTGACATCAGCATAACGCGTGATCGTCAGCGTCTGGTCGCCCAGGCCGCCGAAGTTACCCGTGACTGCGATATTGCCACGCACCGTGTTGGCGGTGAGGGACTCAATGTTGCCGCGATTGCCCGTGATCGGGCCGAACGCCGCCGCATTGGTCGCATCGGCGCCAGCGCCGATGATGGTGATGTTGCCGGCGTCCGCGAGGACGTCAGCAGCCGTGGCCGAGGTGCTGGTGTAGCGGTCAGCCGCCGTCGCCGTGACGGCGCCGAAGGTGAACTGCGAAACCAGGTTCCGGGCGAGAACGGCGGCATTGTTCTGATCCGTGCCGAAGGCCAGCGAGATGTCACCACCGGAGGTCGTTGCGACCTTGGTCGTGCCATGCGTGCCGTATTCGGAGGCGGTGATCTGACCGCTGCCATCGCGATCGGCGTCTTGCAGCCAGACGTCGAGCGAGATATTGCCACGAACCGCATCGGCCTTAAGCGAGTCAGCACCCACCGCAGCGCCACCGTAGGTGACGGAGCCGAGGATACTGCCGTCCTCAACCACCGTGTAGGTGGCGAGACCGTGCTTGCCATTGACGATCAGCTGGTCGCCGAGGCCGTCATTGAAGACGCCATCGCCGATCCGGATATTGCCGGAGGCCAGGAGGACCGCCGCTTCACCCGTCGTGTTCGGATTGGTGTCAGCGTCGGAGTAAGACGTCGTCTTGAACGTCGCGGTGCCGAGATCGCCGAACTGGCCATTGTGCGTGATGGTACCGATCGTGGTGTTGCCCACGAGGTTGCCCACTGCGCCCACTTGCGTGTTCGCTCCGGTGATGGTGATGTTACCACCCGCACCGACGATCGCGCTGCCGAGAGCGCTCGTGCCCGAACCGTTGGTCGTATCCGTCGCACCATTCTTCACGTCGATGTAGGACGTGTTGTTGGCGGTGACGTTGCCGATGATCGATTGCTCGAGGTCGGAGACGTACTTGTTCGAGTTCAACGTGATGTTGAGCGCACCACCACTGCTGGTGAAGGCGAGGTCGCCCGTGCGACCGAACTCGTCCGCGGTGAACAGACCGTTGTTGTTGGCATCGTACCAGCCTGCGCCGATCGTCGCGGTGATCGCGCCGTACTGCGAGACGAACTCGAAGCCATTGCCGGTCGCGGCCTGCGGACCGTTCGCATTGAACGTGGCCGTGATCGTGCCGACATCCGTCGCGGTGGACTTCACCAGGCCCTGGCCCGTGTTGAAGGTCACGCCCGTGCCGCCGGTGCTGATATTGCCCGCGGTGACGCCGCCCGTGTGGACGACTGCACCCGTGGTCAGGGTCACATTGCCGACCTTGCCGTCGAAACGGGATTGGCCGAATGCGATGTTACCCGCGGTCGTGGTGGCCGTGATATTGCCGACTGCGCCTTCGAACCCGCCGGTGGCGATGCCGCCCGCGAGATCGTTGAAGCTCAGCGTAATGTCACCCTTCTGACCAGCGCCGATCAGGCCGCTCGCCTGCGCGAACGTACCCGTCTTGAGGGCAACATTGCCCAGCGTGGCGAAGTGCGTGTAGTCCGTCAGCTGCGTTCCACCCGCGAAGGTGATGTCGCCGGAGACGCTCGACACGCTGGCGTTGCCGCCGTGTCCGATTTCGGACGAGGCGATCACACCGTCGTTGTTGTCATCGTTGAAGATGACATTGTAGTTGACCGTGGCATTGCCGCCGCCGGTCTTGGCGATGAACGCGTCGCCCGTGGCCGTCGAAGCGCCCGCATAATTGAGCGTCGCGTCGATCGTGCCGCCGGGGAGGATCTTGTAGGCGACATTGTTGACCGTGAAGTCGAGGGTGGCGGCGGAGCCGTCAGCCTTTTGACCCGCGGTTTCCATCGTCGTCACACCACGCGTGCCCCAGATGGTCTGGGTGGCGCTGATGTTGCCCCACTTGGCGAGATCGCCCACGGCACCGGCGTACTGGTCGGCCTTGTCCACCACCGCGGCGCCCGCCGTGTAGGTGATGTTGCCAACGTTGCCCTGGATGGTGAGCGCGTTGTTGATATTGCCGGTCGTCGTCGTGGCCGAGACATTACCCACATTGCCGGAGGTGCCCAGCGTGATGTTGATGTTGCCGGGGTTGTCGATGACCGTGCCCGCCTGGCCGAGGAACAGCTTGTGTCCAGCGGTCAGGGTGACGTCGCCGATATTGGCGTTATAGATACCGCCGTTGCCCAGCGAGATGTCGCCACCGTTGTTGGTGCCCGCGGTCGTGAGCGTGATCGAAGACACCGCCGCCATGGGGGTGATGCCATTGACCGTGCCCTTGGTCGCGATGCCCGTCAGCTGGTTCGGAGCGAAGACAACGTTGCCTTCGGAAGCCGAGCCCGTGACCGCACCCACCGTGTTACCGATGATGCTACCGGTGAAGCTGACGCCCGTGTCCGAAGCGGAGCCGATGCCCTTGCCACCCGTGAGGGTGAGGGCGCCGATCTTGTTCGCACGCAGCGTGCCGTTGAAGTAAACGTAGTCGGCCGACAGCGACAGCGCGTCGATTTCCGAGCCGTTACCCGTCGTGGTGCCGTTGTCGACGGTGATGCCACCGGTCGAGCCGAAACCGATCGTCGAGTTGACCATGCCCGTGTTGATGGAGAGGAGGGCCTTTTGGGTGCCTTCGTTCGTGCCATCATCGAGGAGGATCATCGAGTCGAACAGCACGGAAGGCGAAACGGTGCCAACGCCCGTGCCATTGCCGGAACCGGCGACGGTCGTGACGGAGATGCCGTTCTTGATTTCCGTGGCATGGACAACCGCGCCACCGTAGGAGCCGAAGCGAACGTCTTCGAAGCCGCCCGACGTGATGCCGGTGAGGCCAACGAAGGCGGTGCCAGCGTTGTTGCCGGCAGCCGCGCCATTGGCGCTGCCGATCAGACCGGAGACAATCAGGTCGGACGTGGCGCCCGACGTGTTGTTGATCGTGATCTGGCCGAGGGTGCCCATCGAGCCGATGACGCCCTGGTTGGCGTTGCCGGATGAATTGACGGTGACACCGCCAAAGTTCATGTCGACGCTGTCGGACCAGGTGATCGAACCGGTCGTCTTCTGTTGCGCACCGAAGAGGCCCGCGATCTCAATCCGTCCGAAGTTATTGAATACTCCGTTCAGATTGCCGCGGTTGCCGCTCACGATCGTGACGACGTCAGGACCGAAGACCGGAACGGTCTGGGTCTTGCCTTCGAACAGGGCCGTGTTCTGGCGGTAGAGGACGTTGCCGAACGTGTCGATGATCGGGAGACCACCGGAGAGGGCCGGAACGCGGTCGCCTTCCTTGGCGGCGACCATCTTGCCCGTGGCGATGTCATAGATCTGGGCTCCAGCAGCGACGTCGGCCTTCGTGACGAAGTACGTGTCGTTGAGGGCGCCAGCGACGCCGTCCGGATCATAGTTCTGCACCAGCTTCTGGCCGGTGGAGGCATTCGGAACGAAACCCACGTCCGTAAAGGGCGAGAGGATACGCACAAACGATTCGCTGCCGGGGATCAGATCGGTCTTGGTGCCGGTCTGGGGTCCGGGGACAGTGTTCGTGGTCGTGAGACCATCGACCTTGATATCACCATAGACACCGTTGCCGTTGATGAAGATCAGGCGGCTGCTCTCGCTGTCGAGATCGACGTCGCCGCGAACCGTGATCGAGCCGATGTTGGCCGAACCATAGTTGCGAACGTCGGTCGGAGCGGCACCGGCATTGCTGACGGTTTCGAAAACAGCCTGGTTTTGGGGCGTACCATAGATGTCGCCGCCAACCTTGACGTTGCCGATACCGGAGTTGCCTTGGAACGTGCCGTTGATGATGGATCCACCGGTCGAAGCGCCCGCGGCGTTGTAGCCGACGGAGATGTTACCAATGAAGCCTTCGATGTCGACGTAACCCGTCGCGGTCTTCGCGCCGGACGTGGGTGTCCACGCGTTGCCGCGGGTCACGTCGGTGCTGAAGATACCGGACATGTTGCCGACGATCGTGATGTTGCCGATGTCTTCGGCGCGCACGTCGGTGAAGGCACCGGTGCTGCCGTTGACCACGATGGCATTGATCTTGTTCTGCTGGCCGTCGAAGCCGCCCGTGCGGTCGAGACCCTGAACAATGATCGCGCCGTCAAGGTTGCCCTTGATGGTCAGCGTGCCATCGATGCTGGCGCCAAACCCGTCGACCGTGAAACGGCCGTAGAGGTTGTTCTCGAATGTGACGTCGCTGCGCGCATCAGCCACATTGAGTTCATAGTTGGCTCCCAGATCACCCTTGATCGTGATCGCACCCTGGAACGTGCGGCGTTCGAAGGCGTAATCGAGGGAGGCCTGGATGCCACCCTTGGCCAGCCAGTCGCCACCGTAGACGGCAGAAACGTCAACGCCATTCTGCGTGACCTTGACCGCCTGCGGGTTGGTCCAGTCGTACACCCAGTCGCCCGACATGAGCGTCTGTTGGTCGACCGTCGCGAGACGGATCGCGGCCTGGTTGACCGGCGTCGCCCAGAGCTTCACACCGGCCGACGTGGAACCGTCGGTGGAATTGAAGAAGGAGAAGCCGCCCAGCGTAATGTTGTTACCATTACCGGGAGAACCACCGGGGGCGCCACCGTTGCCGGCGCCGAAGGAATCAAACGACGCACCGTTCGTCTGGCGCAGGTCGCCACCGCGAACGAACACGGTCTGGAACTGGCTGTTCGTGTTGAACATCAGCGTGGGAACACCGGACTCCTTGGCGTCGATGTCTCCGATCGCCACGATGTCCATGATCGCCACGTTCTCACCACGGATACCGACAACGCCGGTGGCGGCCGAGAAGGTCGCACCACCCATGCGGATGCCACCCATGACCGAATAGCCCGCTTCGTTGTTCGGATTGCCGACGAGGATCACGCGAGCGATGTCCGCGAGACCATTGTCACCCTGCTTCGCTTGACCCGTGAAGAAGCCGGGGTTCTGGAGGATACCCGCGGCGTAAACGCCGAGGTTCGTGTTGAGCTCAGGCTTGTCGACCGTGATGGTCGCGAGACCCTGGATGTAATTGACTTTCTGACCGTTGAGGAACTGGTCGGGGTTTTTGTTGGTGTATCCAGCACTGGCCGCGGTTTTGACGTCCTCGAGGGAGACCGTCATCGTGCCCTTGCCCGCGAACTCGGCTTGAACAATGTCACCGCCTTGATCGAGGAACGATACACGAACCACTTCGCCCGGATCAGCCGAGACGGTGACGCTGGCACCGGTCATCAGGATCTGATCGTAGATGCCGCCGTTCAGAGGTACGTTAGACGCAACCTCCGTACCAGAGCCGGCCACGATCGTGGCGAGCAACTGGCGTTGTTCGAGCGTTTCAACCCTCAGGTTGGAACGCGAAGACTTAGCTTTCTTTGTGCGTTTAGCCATTTTGTTTTTGGTTATCTACAGCCTTAGGAGTAACGCCGCACGAGACGGCTAATCACTTTTCAGCCCTACCACCTTAGCGAAAAGGGGAGGTTATTACTATCATCCCTAAGGATGATTTTACGCAGGAGACGACGGAGGGACGAGGCCCTTCGGATTTTACGCCGGATTCACGAAGTTTTTCGTGAAAAAACCGACCGTTTTTTACAAATCTACCGGAAATTTAGTCCGGATTTGGCAAAAAATAACGCAATCAAAATGAAAAACGGACCCGAAACTCATCCCTAAGGATGATGCCTATTCGCGATCAATTTGAGCCTTTAGATCAGATACGCCGAAAAATTGCGGTTTGAAGGGACCATGATGAACCGCAAAGGACGCTGCGTGGCCCAAGCGGTGCAGGAGGGCCAGCGGCGCTCCATCCCCTCGGTCGCCCATCCCAATGGCCAGGTCGACGAGATATTCCCCCACACCCAGCGCCGCGGTCCAACGATAACGGACCACAAATTGGTCTCCCGCCCGCGCCGAACTCGGCGCGATTTCGAGGTGCGACGTCGACACGCCAAACACCACGAAATTGTGACGAGTGGCAATTTCCATGGAAAATTGCAATTCAGCAGCATCTGCTTTTGCCTCCACAATGCATTCGCAAACAACTTGATCTCCGCAGGCGAACACCGAAGCAGGCCGCCCTTGTGCGTCAAGAAGGCGCAAAGACACGAATTCAACCTCGCGGCTCCCCGCTTCAGTGCATCCTGCACGCCAATTGCGTCGGTCCGCCGGCGCCAGCACCCGTCGTCCGGCGGCCCGTTGCTCCGCCGGAAGGAGGTCGTCGGTTGGGATCACCGGGAGCACGGGACGGTGCAGCGCATGGAAAAAACTCACCGCCTCCGCACTGGGTCCGTAAAACGCGGGACGTCCTTCATGGAGCACCAGCGCATGGCGGCAGAGGGCTTTGACCGAGGGGAGGTCGTGGCTCACCAGTAGCAAGGACATGCCCGCCGCAAGTCTCTCCTTAAAGAAGCGGGCGCACTGTGCTTGGAAAAAGACATCCCCCACCGCCAGCGCCTCATCCACAATAAAAAGCTCGGGTCGCACGATGGTCTGCGCCGCAAAGGCCAGCCGCACCATCATGCCACTGGAGTAGGTCTTGACCGGCTGGTGGACAAAATCACCGATGCCCGCAAACGCCTCGACCTCCGCCAGCGCCGCTTCCGCCTCCGCCCGCCCGATGCCCTGGAGCGAGGCATTGAGGAGCACGTTTTCCCGCCCCGTGAATTCAAAGTTGAAACCAGAACCTAGCTCCAGCAGCGCCGCCACCCGTCCCCGACTCCGCACGGTTCCGGTGGAGGCCGCCATGGTGCCCGCGATGATCTGGAGCAAGGTGCTCTTGCCCGCGCCATTGCGTCCAATGATGCCGAGACTCTCTCCGGGGGGCACCGAAAACGTCACCGGATGGAGCGCCTGGAATTCGCGCGCCCTCCGTTGCGCCACCTTCCGCAGTCCGCGCCTCCAAGCTCCGGGCACACCGGGAATCCCGGCCAGTTTTTCCAGCACGGGCACCACCAGCCGATCCGAGGGTTCGCTCCACAGCCGGTAGGCTTTGGAGACATTGTGGACGTCGAGAATCGGCTCAGCCATGGATCAGGAAGAAAGTGGGACGGAGCGTCCAGAGTCGGTGAGAATCGGAAGGCAAGAAAGACCCTATTACGTTCGCCCGAGGAGCGACGAGCAGAGAAGATCAGAATTATTCTGCTACACCCCGCAGCCTGGTTTCCATGCTGTCGCAGACCTGTCTGTAGGCGGCCTCGCTGAGGCCGCAAGCTCGCGCGCCGGCAGCACGGCGGGCGCGTGGCCTCGATCAGCCTCAGCGAGGCCGCCTACAACATGTCGCCTACAACAGGCCCCTACAACAGGTTGCCGGCGGTTTTCCCCACCTAAAAATCCGCGGTCCCAGGAGTGCGCGCGAACGGGATGACGTCGCGGATGTTCCCCACGCCAGTCACGAACATCAGCATGCGCTCGAAACCCATGCCAAAGCCCGCATGCGGCACCGTGCCATAGCGCCTCAGGTCGACGTACCAGGAGTACTCCTTCTCGCTCAGGTGGTGATTCCGCATGTTTTCGAGCAGCACCTCGAGACGCTCCTCGCGTTGGCTGCCGCCGATGATTTCGCCAATGCCAGGAACCAGCAGGTCCATCGCCCGCACGGTTTTCCCATCGTCGTTCACCCGCATGTAGAACGGCTTCAGGGTCCTCGGATAATTGTAAACCGTGACGGGACACTTGAAATGCTCCTCCGCGAGGTAACGCTCGTGCTCACTCTGCAGGTTGTCGCCCCACTGCACCGGATGCTCCCACGTCTTGTTCGCAGCTTGAAGGAGTTCCACCGCTTCCGTGTAGCTGCAGCGTTGAAACGGCCGCTCCAGAACGAAGTCCAACCGGGCCTGCAGGTCCTTGTCGACGAACTTGCCGAAGAACTCGAGATCCGCCGCGCAATGCTGTTTGGCGTCACGGATCAAGTGCTTCACAAAGGCCTCGGCCAAATCCATGTCCCCCATCAGGTCGCAAAACGCGATTTCCGGCTCGATCATCCAAAATTCCGCCGCATGGCGCGAGGTGTTGGAATTCTCCGCGCGGAACGTGGGACCAAAGGTATAAACGTTGGAGAGCGCCGTCGCAAAAACCTCCGCCTCAAGCTGTCCGCTGACCGTCAAGTAGGTCGATTTGCCAAAAAAGTCCTGTCGGTAATCAATCGAACCATCCTCCTGCTTGGGAGGCGATTTGGGATCGAGCGTGGAAACCCGGAACAACTCCCCCGCCCCTTCGCAATCACTCGCCGTGATGATCGGGGTATGCACGTAGAAGAAACCCCGGCTTTGGAAAAACTCATGCACCGCAAAGGCCAGCCGGCTCCGCACCCGGAAAACCGCTCCAAAGAGGTTGGAGCGCGGTCGCAGGTGCGCGATCTCACGGAGAAACTCAAGGGTGTGCCCTTTTTTCTGCAGGGGGTAGGTCGCATCCGCCTCGCCGTGAAGCACCAGTGAACGGGCCACCAGCTCCCAGGTTTGTCCCTGACCTTTCGATGGCACGAGCTGCCCCCGCACTTCAATGGACGCCCCGGTGTGCGCGCGGGCAACCAGGCCGTAGTCAGGCAAGGTGGCATCAGCAATGACTTGGATGCCCTTGAGGCAGGAACCGTCGTTGATTTCGAGGAAGGAAAACGCCTTCGCATCTCGCCTTGTCCGAACCCAGCCCTGCACAATCACGTCATCGCGAGGCTGGGTTGAGGCGAGCAGGTCTTTAATCAGGGTGCGTTGCATGGCAGTCGATTGCCCCGAAACAACCCCACTCTCGTCCGCTTGGCAAATACCGAAGCGCACCACCCTCGCGCCATTGGAGCTGGCCTCGCCGAGGCCGGGGACTTCAGCTCCGCCCTCCGCTTGACGCCACGCCCTGCCCCGCGGGCTCGACGAGCCCACCTCCACCAATCCCGTTGAAGCGGCCCTCGCTGAGGCCGGGGACTTCGAATCCGCAATTTTTCTTTCTCCGGACGCCCTGAATTCGTCAAAGGCGCTGCTTGCACCCGCCGCGTCACACAATCATCCTACCCTTGGCCGCAGAATCATACCTCCATCATGAGCGATCTCGACTCAGCCCTTTCAAGGGCCAACAAACTGATGGCGCGCAAGAGCCAGGAAAAGCCGCCCGCGCCCGGCGGACTCGCACGCCAATCGACCCGCGCGTTACTCATCGGGATCCTGCTTCTCTGTGTCTTGCTCGGCGGCTACGCGGTCTGGCTCGATCACTCGCGCAAAGAGACGCCCAAGGCACCCGTTCCCACGGTCACCAAGAAGAGCACCGAGACTCATCCCACACTCGCTCCCCGGTTTGAGCCCACCCCGGTGCCCTTGGACCCGGCATTGGAAGCCGCCATGCAGACCCTGACGCTGAACGCTATCCTCGCCGACCCGCCGAGAGTGCAAATGAACGGCAAAATATACGCTTTAGGCAGCGAAATCTTCCCGGGATTGCGCCTGAAGCAGGTCGATCGCCACTCAATTGTCGCTGAAGATCAGGCCGGGGCGCTCTACCGCCGAACGTTTTGAGTAAATTGCCGAGGACATTGGGACGATGAGTCACTGTCCCATGCCGTCGGTAGATCCGAAAAACGCTCCCCGAAGCACCCTTCCACCCGCACTCCAAGAACTCCTGGTGCGGGAGGCGGTGTTTCTGATGAGTCGCAAGCGGATCAGCGACGCCCTCGCGTCGGCGGAACAACAGACGTCGTCCGGCTCGTTCGCGCGTCCGTTGCTCTCGTTGTTTGCCCGCAAGGACAACCGCAACAAACGCCGCGAGGAGGTCGACAATGTCGCCGTGCTGCGCGCCGGGATCAAGAAACTCGACGACGCCTACCCGCAGCTGGAAACCTGCGTTGAGCGCAGCCTGGAGTACTACCTGCGAGAGCACGACGCCGAGTACGCCAACGGACTGGCCGCCTCGCGCTTCATCGACGACTGGCACCGGCTGCTGGCCCAGTTCGAACTCGACACCTCCCATCTTCTCGGAGCCCTCAACGCCCTGCCGGCCCAATTCGACGCCCTGCCGGCCGGCGCCGCCTGCGGGTCCACCCCCGAGTCGCGCCAGGCCATCGATGAAGCGGTGGCCTATGGACGCGCGCTCCAGGAGGACATCACCTTCATCAACAAAATTGCCGATGCCCAACGGATCCGGGCCGGGATCGACAATATCACGCTCTACCGCCAACCCGAACGCAATTGGCGCGGGTCGATTCATTCGCTGCACTTTGTCCTCCCGAGTCTCGCCCTCGATTCCATCCAAGCCCTCGAAGCCGACATCAATGAGGTCGCGGAAAAAGTCCGCGCCGCCATCCAAGGGGAATGCCAGCTGGCCTCCTATGTGGTGGGATACGGGGTGACGAGCTACCATCGCCGGGTCTGGGCCTCGCTCCGTGAGGCCGCTCCGTTGCAGGTCAATCCCGACAACATGGAGGTCATCCTCTCGGAGACCGAAGAGCTCATGGACTCGGGGCGTCTGAAGGAATGGCGACCCGCTCGTCCCGAACCGACCGCCCCCACATCCATCACGGCAGTCGCCCCGCCGCCCACCGACGCGCCGGTGGCCGGACGCCCACCGTCAGTTCCCCGGCCGGCCCCCGTACCCGCCGCACCACCACCGGTCTCTTCGGGCCCCTCGCTCCGGCTCCACCGCAATTCGGACCTGAAACTGCCAAGTCGCACGGCCCCGCCCGTGGTGCCCGCGCCCAGCACTCCCACACCGCCTCCGGTCCAGGCCGGCGAAACCCCGCCGCCTGCTGCGACCTCCAGCTCGGCCGAATCGCAGGATTCTCTCGCGGACCTGACCGCCGAGCGAAATCGCCTGGAGCAAATCCTTCTCGAGACCCGCGCCAGTCTGACGGAACGCGAACAGTTCCTGTCGGAAAGCGAGGCCCGGTTGATGCAAGTCAGCCAAGCCCAGATCGAACGCGAGGTGGACCTGGAGCAGCGCGAGGAACAGCTGCGGGACCTGGAAAAGCGTCTGCGGCAAATGCAAAGCAGCCTTTCCTCCCAACCCGCCGCCCCCGCTCCCGCCCCTGCGGTCGCCAAGGTGTTCGACGAGTTCAACGAGTGAACCGGACGCGGTCGCGTTCAGGTCTCAGCCAGGTTCTCAATCCAAGGTCATCCTCCATTGGAGGTGGGGTCGCCGGGACCCGCTCCACCGGGACCGCTTCGATTTCCCAGGCGCACTCCTTGAGTTGACGCACCTAAGGGACAGCGGACCGTCTTCAAACGCACCGTCCCCCTATCCTCGAAAGAGAACTGAAGGTCGGAGTTGCCCAAAGGGCCGGTTCCTCCACCGTTATCTCACTTCCCGGTTTTTCTCCGGCCCCTTTGATCGATGCCGCGTCTCCGACTTCTTTTCCGCCCGCTGCTTGCAAGTGTCCTGGTTGCCTTGGTCTGTTCGAGCGCGTATCCCCAAGCTGGTCCTCGTAGCGGCCGCTGGGCGCACGAAGGCGCCAAACTGACGCCCGACGAACAGGTGATCTGGGGTCGTCTCGACAATGGCTTTCGCATTGCCCTGCGGCCGCACCGGGGCGTTCCCGGGCGGGTCGTGATGCAGTTGGTCGTGCTGACCGGATCGCTCGATGAGCGCCCTGACGAACTGGGCATTGCCCACTACACGGAGCACATGGCCTTCGGCGGCACCAAGGACTTCCTGCCCGGGCAGATGGTGCTGCTGTTCCAGCGTCTCGGCATCGAGTATGGGAGCGACGTCAACGCCCATACCGCCTTCGACTCCACCGTCTACCGGCTCGACTACCGCTCCAATGATCCGGTTTTGCTGCGGGACGGACTGCGACTCTTCCGTGGATTCGCCGACGGCATCACCTTCGACCAGCAGATCATCGAACGGGAACGCAAAGTCGTGCTCGCCGAACTGCGTCTGCGCAACACCGTCTCCGGCAAAAAGGACCTCGCCTCCCTGCCCGTCATTTTTCGCGGGTTGAAATTCCCCGAACGACTGCCCGGCGGCTCCGCCGATCTGATCAGCCGGTTCACACGGGAGCAATTCGTCCAGTTCTATGAGCGCAACTACCGGCCGGACCTCATGGTGCTGGTGGTGACCGGGGACTTCGACACCGACGCCCTGCAGAAGGAGATCCACACCCTCTACAGCGGGATCGCCAAGCCCACCACGCCGATTCCGTTTCGCGACGAAGGCAAACTGAACGCGCGCGCGCTGCGCGCTGGCGTCCTCTCGCTCGCCGGCATGGGCGGCGCCAGCACCGAAGCCTCCACCCTCGCGCCTCCGTCCACCGGGCCGGAAAGTCGCGAGACCCGCATCGAGCGACAACAGCGCGAGTTCGTCATGCGGGTGTTCGGCGACAGTTTCGGCAGCCAGGTCGCGGGAGTCGTCGCACCGGATGCCTCCTATGGAGAAATGCTCGGCTACGGCGCCGCCTCCGTCTCCGCGACGGTCGCCGGACCTAACTGGTCGCACGGTATCCTCGCTTTGGATCAGGTCGTCCGCTCCACCCTGGAGCGCGGGCTGGACCCGGTGGTCCTGGAACAGGCGCGCACCAACGAGCTCCGCATGGTTCATCACCTGAAGGACCAGATCGCCACGGTCGATCCGGCCGCCATCGCCGATTCACTGGTGGAGTCCATCACCGCCCATCGCGTGTTCCTCGGCCTTGAGCGGGAGACCGACCTGCGCCGCGAGTGGCTGGAGAAATTCACCCCCGCCGAGGCGCAGGGCGTGTTTCGGCGGCTGTGGAATCCGGCGACGATGGCATTCCATGTCTCCGGCGGCGTCGGCGTCGAATTGAAGCCGGACAAGGTTTTGGAAGAGGTGCAAAAATACCGGAAGGGGAAACTCAACTACCTGCCGCCCCGCCCTCCCGAGACCGTCGTCGACTTCAAGCTTCCCACCTGGGGAGAACCGACCGAGATCGTCGAAAAGGTCGAATTGCCTACGCTCGGCGCCCACCTACTGCGCTTCGGCAACAATGTGCGCCTGAATTTCGTGCCCACGCACCAGGAACCGGGGCTTGTTCACCTGGTGGTTCGCGTCGGCAACGGCCTGCTCGAAATGCCGGGGAATCGTCCCGCGCTGAAGGAATTCGGGCTCAATACGCTGCTGGCCAGCGGCACCGCCAACATTCGTCCCGACAACCTCCGCACGCTGATCGAGAAGCGTTTCCTCGCGTTTTCGTTCGATGTCGCCGACCGCGACGCCTTCACCTTCCGGGGCACCGTGGCGGCCAACGAGCTGGTCACGTTTCTCGGCGTGGTTGCCGACTTTCTCAACGGCCCCCGGTTCAGCAGCATTGTGCACGCCGAGCAGCGTATGAGCGCCGCCATGGGCCGCATGGCCGGAAGCACCGGCATGGGCGATGGCATGCGCGCGCTGAATGACCGGTTGTTCAAGGGTGACGCCCGGTTCACCTCGGGTTCCCCGATCGACTACATTTCCATGAGCGTGATCGACGTCCGCCGGTGGATGGAGACCCCGCTGACCAGCGGCTACGTCGAGGCCACGATTGTGGGTGATGTCACTTCGGATACCGCCACCACCGCGTTCGCCCGCACCCTTGGTTCTCTGCCCGCCCGCGCCGCCACCAAGGTCACCGCGGGACCGGTCAAGCCGGTGTCGGTCACCGCCCGCCCGGGGCTCGAACGCATCGAGTTCACGGGAGAGCAGAACACGGGGCTGGTCATTGGCACCTGGCCGATCACCGAGATGAAACAGGTGCGCGATCAGGCCGCCCTCGAGGTGCTGACCAAGATCGTCGAGATCCGGGTGCGCACCGAGGTGCGTGAAAAACTGGGGCTGGCCTATTCGCCCTCCGCCGAGTTGACCGCCTTCGACGGATTTCCTGGGTTCGCCCTGATCCAGGCCCAAATCGACTGCAGCCCCGAATCGACCGAACAGGTCGCGAGGTTGGTCGAGGCGATCGGCGCCGACATCGCCGAGAAAGGGGTGACCGAAGGCGAGTTCATGGGCTCCCGAGGAATCCTGAAGAGCCAATTGCAGCGGTCCTTCCGCGAAAACAGTTTCCTCGTCGACCTGCTCGCCCGCGCCCAGGAGCGCCCGGCGGAGACCAAGGAGATCGTCGAGCTTCACGACAACCTCGTCGACAGCGTCACCCTCGAGGAGGTCAATGCCTGGGCCACCCGCGCGCTCGCCCGCACCAACTGCCGCGCCGCCGCCGTCGTGCCCAAAGCCTTCATCGGCATCTACCAGATGTCGGAAAAGCCGTAGTACAAGCTTCTCCTCCACCGATCCGTTGGAGCTGGCCTCGCCGAGGCCGGGCACTTCCCTTCCGCGCCTCCTCTTCACGCCCCGCCCCTTTCCCGCGGGCTCACCGAGCCCACACCCATCCATCCGTTGGAGCTGGCCTCGCCGAGGCCGGGCACTTTCTCAACACGTTGCCCTGATCTGGGGTTTCTCGGCACTCGATCAACGTAGGACCAGGCGCACATCGTGGAACGCAAAATGCACCTTCCACGACTGACACGCACATGGATTCCTACGCCCGTGACTTTCATCACAACCTGTACGGCCTCCCGTCGTGCGTTCTTGGCGTCAAATCAAATTGTCGCCACCCTGCGCGACGAGTGGATTCAACTTCATTCGCGTCACGGATGGAACGTGGGGCGGTATGTCGTCATGCCGGACCACGTTCACTTCTTCATGACTCCCGCCACACCCGACTGCCGTCCCCTGCCAACTGCGATCGGCAAATGGAAGGAGTGGACGTCTCGCAAGATCGCGGAGCGGTCCACGATCAAGCCGCCCATCTGGCAGGCCTCCTATTTTGATCGGGTGCTTCGCTCGGAGGCCGACTTTTCTGAGACCTGGTCGTACATTCGTGAGAATCCAGTGCGAGGCGGGTTGGTCGGCAAGGCAGAAGATTGGCCCTACGCTGGCGCCATGGACTTCGAACTAGCGCGAGTCCGCTCAACCTGAATGGACGAGAGTCAGAGTAGGACAGACTACGCCGGCCGAGCATGGTGCATAAGGTTGACTAGCCGTCCTGTTCACGCGACGCCCCTTCCCCGCGGGCTCACCGAGCCCACCCCCACCGATCCGTTGGAGCTGGCCTCGCCGAGGCCGGGCACTTCCCCTCCGCCACTTTTCTTCACGCGACGCCCCTTCCCCGCGGGCTCACCGAGCCCTCCTCCATCCATCCATTGGAGCTGGCCTCGCCGAGGCCGGGGGACTTCCACTCCGCGATTCTTCCCTTTTCCTCACGCCGGCAGCCGCACCACGAAGCGGGCGCCGCCTTCCGCGGCATCGCCCACCGTCACGGTGCCGCCATGGGCCTCGACGATGGCCTTGACCAGGCTCAGCCCCAAACCCAGGCCGCGCTGGGAACGGCTGGAATCCCCACGGTAGAGTCGCCGGAACACGGCCTCGCGCTCCGCCACCGGAATACCTGGCCCGGTGTCGCTGACCGTCAGCTCCACGGCCCCCGCGTCACGGCGCACCGTCAGCTTCACGCGCCCGCCGGCCGGCGTGTACTTGAGCGCATTGTCGACGAGGTTGTTGACCGCCTGACCCAGGCGGATGGCGTCGGCCGACGCCTCCACCGGCGCTTCGGGCTGCTCCACCGTGACCGTAATGCCCTTCACCTCCGCCACCTCCCGGTACAAGTCAGCCGCCCGTTCCACCACGGTGCGCACATCCAGGGGATCGCGGTCCAGCTTCAGCGCGCCCGCCTCGGCCGCCGAGATGTCAAGCAGGGTCTCCAACAGGTGCAGCACGCGATCCGATTCATTGATACAGTCCGCCAGCGCATCGCGCGCCTCCGCGGGATCCCCTCCGTCCTGGATCGCCAGCTCCGCCGTTCCGCGCAGACGGGTCAGCGGGGTGCGGAGGTCATGGGCCAGGTTGTCGAGGGTGTCACGCAGGACCCGGACGTGGGCGGAGTTTTTCTCCAGCAAAGTGTTGATCTGCCGCACCAGGACGGCCAACTCGCCGGAGCCTTCCGGCCCGGGAACCCGCGCACCGAGGTCGCCTGTCTCCACAATGCGACGCGCCGTCTGGGACACCGCGCGGAGCGGACGGGTCGCGCGCCAGGCAAGCAGGGTGCCCACCGCCACCGACACCACCAGGGCACCCGTGCCAATGCCCGCAAACGCCCGCCGCACCGGCGCCAACAGCACGGCCCGGCTGTCCGCACTGCGTCCCACCTGCATCAGGCTGCCGTCCGGCAGGGGACGCGATGCAATCGCGTAGTCGCGCGCCGCGTTCTGCGGCACCCGCACAGTCCGGATCTCCCGCAGGGCCGTCACTCCCCATCCTTCCGGGAGCGGCATGCGCTGGACCTGGGTCTCAATCCAGTCGGGCGGCACCGAGGCAAAAAGCGTTTCCCCACCCGGACCCACCACGCGGACAAAGTGGGATCTCACCTCCGGCGAACTCTCCCGTCCCAGCTCGGCGCGCAACGTCGGCACGCCGCCGATTTCATAGGCGATCGCCAGCGTCTCGGCGCGCCGCTCCACCGCCTCACGCTCGCGCGACTCCAGCGCCTCCGCCAGCTGCCAGTAGAGCACGCTGAAGAGCACCGCCGTGACGCAGGCGAAAATCAGCGCGTACTGCAACGCAAGCCGGAAGGCGAGGGACTGACGCAGGCGTTCAAGCATGGCTGCGAAAAATGTAACCAACGTTGCGCACGGTCTCAATGCGCCGGTGATCCGGATCGATCTTGGCCCGCAGGCGATGCATGACCACGTCCACCACGTTCGTTTGCGGATCGAAACTGTAGTCCCAGACGTGCTCCAGGATCATGGTCTTGCTCACCGGCCGCCCGGCGTGGCGGAGCAAAAAGGCCAGCAGGGAAAACTCACGCGGCTGCAGGTCAACCGCCACCCCGGCACAGGTCACCTCCCGCGTCACCAGATCGAGCGTCACATCACCGACCGTCAGGCGGGTCGCTTCCGGCGCATGGGTCGCCCGGCGGATCAAGGCCTGTATCCGAGCCAACAATTCAGAGAAGGCAAAGGGCTTGGTCAGGTAGTCATCTCCCCCTGCCTGCAGCCCCTTGACCCGGTCGTCCACCGAGCTCTTGGCGCTGAGGAAGAGCACGGGCAGGGCACTGCGCGTCAACCGCAGCCGTTTGACGAGGCTGATCCCATCCAGCCGCGGGAGCATGACGTCCACCACGGCCGCGTCGTACTGCGTCGACTCCGTCAGCACCAGGCCCGTCTCCCCATCCGGGGCGTGGTCAACCGCGAATCCCGCCTGCTTCAGTCCGCGCACGACGAACGAGGCGATCTTGTCATCATCTTCAACCACAAGGACACGCATGGGGGTGAGTGTGCGGGGGAACGGGGGTTTGGAAAGGTCGGAAAGAAAACCGGCACCGTCCCCCGAAGGGGAACGATGCCGGGTTGCAAACCACACACCGAAGGGGAAGCCACACCAGTGCCTCCCCGAAATTCAGGACTTGTCGCGCCTCAGGACTGGGCCGATTCATCCACGACCACAAAGACCGTGCTGCCCCGGGACCAGAGCTTGACCAGCGTCTTCTTGCCCTGGGCCGACTCGCTCAGCGACACGGCCTCTTCGGCCGAAGTGACCGGCTGGCGGTTGATCTCAAGGATGACATCACCGGTCCGCAATCCAGCCCGTGCCGCCGCCGAGTCGGCATCGACATCCGTGATCACCGCACCCCGGACCCGGCCCGGGAGATTCATCGAACGCCGCGTTTCGGCATCCAGGTCGCCCACCGCCACGCCATTGAGCACGCCCACGTCGTCCGACTTTGCCAGGTCCTCCGAGGGATCGCCAAAGCCGCGACCGCCGCGGCCCGTCTTCGGGCGCTCGATCGTCGTCACGTCCACCTGCTTCGCCTTGCCGTCGCGCAGGATGCCAAGATCCACCTTGGTCCCCGGCGAAATGGCTCCGATGGCAAACGTCAGGCGGTTCGCGTCCTCGACCTTCTCGCCATTGACGGAGGTGATGACGTCACCGCTCTCGAGACCCGCCTTGGCCGCGGGACTGCCCGGCGCCACGTCCGAGACCAGCGCACCGGAGCGCGCCTTCAGGCCAAGGTGTTCCGCCAGCGCCGGAGTCACATCCTGGGCCCCCACACCGAGGTAACCCCGCACCACCTTGCCATGCTGGACAAGGCTGTTCGCGACATGTCCGACCAGATTGGCCGGCACGGCGAGCCCGACACCCTGGAAGCCGCCGCTGCGGCTGAGGATGGCGGTGTTGATGCCAATGAGGCGTCCCTGGATGTCGACGAGCGCCCCGCCGGAATTGCCCGGGTTGATCGCCGCGTCCGTCTGGATGAAGTCCTCGTAGTCAAGGCCAAGACCTGGGCGGCGGCCCTTGGCGCTGACAATGCCCGTCGTCACAGTCTCACCGATACCAAACGGATTCCCGATCGCCAGCACGCGGTCACCGACCTCGATCTTGGTGCTGTCGGCAAACGTGATCGCCGGGAGGCCTTCTGCGTCCACCTTGATCACGGCCACGTCGGTCTGGGGATCCCGGCCGACAACCTTGGCGGACAGTTCTCGTCCGTCATCCAGCGAGACGGTGACTACATCCGCGCCCTGGACCACATGGTTGTTCGTGGCGATGTATCCATCGGCGCTGATGATCACACCGGAACCCAGGCCGCTCTGCGGGGGCTGCTGTATTTCCGGGATACGCCCGCCGAAGAACTGGCGGAACATCGGGTTGTCGAAACCCGGAAACTCCTGGGAGGAGGCCGAGACGCGGCGGGCCTTGGTGGAGGTCGTGATTTTCACCACACTGGGGGCGACGCGCTTGACCACGGGTGAATAGCTGGAGGGTTCGGGCTGGGTGCGATTGACCGCCTGGGCATCCCGTTTGAGCTCGACCCGGTTCTCGGAAGAAGGGGCCGCCTGGAGACCGACGAAAACGCCAACAAGGGCGACTGCGCCTGCGGCGAGCCAGGAACGGCGCCGCGCAAAGAAGTGTGAGAGGGAGGTGTTCATGGTTGGATTCAGTGCGGCTACAATCGCACACGGACCTCTCCGCTTCCTTTCTGCAAAATGACAGAACTGTAATTCTTCGGCGCTCCCTGCAGACTACAATTCCGGTCCCGACCTCCAACCTCTACACGCCAACCTGTTGCCATTTAAACGCTTGCGTCTCATCGCAATCACGTGAAGTTTCTCCTGAACGGAGTTGCCCCCCTCTCCGCTGTAACTCACCCCGCCCGCAGTCGTCTCTCTCGCTATCCACCGCAGCCATCGAGACCCGCGCGAAGTTTCACTGCTCCGCCGGCAGCCGGACCAACCGGTCCTTCGAGAAATCGAACCGTGCACTGCGGCTTCCCATCCCAACTCAGTCCTTCTCCCCTCAGCGTCTCTTCATCATGAAAAACCTCCGCTCAGCCTTCATGCTCGCGCTCGCGAGTGCCGTGTTCCTCGCTCCCCTCGTGGCCGAAGCCGCCCGTGTCCGCGTCGTTCGCCGCGGGCCCCAATACACCCGCAGCGTGGTCGTAGTCCACAAGGCCCACCCGATCCGACGCGCCATGCACCCGGCACTGGTCGTCCGTCCAGGAATCGCGGTGCGCGTCGCTCCGGTCCGTTTTCTCCCGGTCGTGGCCTGGACAGCGGTCGTCGTGGCCCGTCCCGCACCCGATCGCATCGTGTGGCAAGACTCCGAGGTCCTGAACCGCGAGGACGAGTGGTCCGAGGTTGTCTTCAATTCGGATCAGCGCGGAGACAAACTCTACCTCGAGGTCGTCGATGGCCGCGTCCAGTTCGACTTCGCCGAAGTGGTCTTTGAAAATGGCGAGTGCCAGGTGGTCGACTTCAACGAGAAGACTCACCGACCCGGATTCTACTCGCTCCTTGATTTCAGGGACGGCCGCAAGATCGACCACGTGCGGCTCATCGCCAAATCCAAGACCGAGGACGCCAAGGTGGCCCTTCTGCTGCAGAAGTAGGATCGGTCAGGGCCGCTTCCCGCAGCGCCAACAGCAAGACGGCCGGACCCGTGGGTCCGGCCGTCCTGCTTTACTGGAGACAATGGCTCCCGACCCGACGCGGCTCAGCCCTGGGCCGGCTGGGTGTAAGTCGCATCACCAAAGGCCAGGATGGGCAGTGCGATGAAGGGGAGAAAAATCATGAGCACGGCGAAGCCGCCTCCTTTGCCAAACGCCCGTGACACCTCGATCGCAAGCAGGATGGAGATGACGAGGCTGACCACGGGCACAATCAGAAGCACCAGCCACCAGCCCGGCCGGCCCGCAATCTTGATCCAGATGTAGGCATTGTAGATGGGAATCAAACAGGCCCAACCAGGCTGCCCCGCCTTGGCAAACACCTTCCAACCCGACACGATCATAAAGATCATGAGCGGGAGGACGATCAACAGCGGTACAACTGAAACGAGAAGTCCCGAGGATTCTGAATTCATCACAGTGAGGATATGAGGGTTGACTGAACCCGCACATCTCAATCGAACCCAAGCGTTTGTTTCAATTCATAACCGCCTGGGCCAAACGGCCCAGGGGAGGGAGGGGCGGCGAAGCCCGCACCGTGCATCACTTCAAGGATCGCAGGTAGGCAGTCACTGCCTCGGCATCCGGACGCTCAAACCGATAGGGTGGCATCGGCGGCAGCGGCCCGGGACGTCCGTTGGGTCGCTCCCCAGTCATGAGGAAGTGAACCGTGTCCTCGGAGGTGAACCCGGCCGGAAGGCCGGCAATGCGGGGCGCCACCGGCATCCACGGCATGGGAACCGTCGGCTTGAATCCAAGCTCCGATCCGGTGAGGTGCTTCGACTCGATGAATTCACCCTGCGGTCCGCGGGGGGAGTGGCAGTCGATGCACATGCCGACTTGATGAACGATGTAGCGGCCGCGCTCGATCCGGCTGCGCTCCGCGAGATCGTTCACCGCGGCCTCCTGGGATTTGGCAAACGTGACAATGGCAAGAACACCCGCCGCAAAGGCGGCGGTGGCTGGAACAACGAACAATGAGGTTTTCATGGAAGGCATCCGCTTTTGCAGGACGCGCGCCAATCTGCAGGATGCTTCTTATCACACTATCCATCAATATATTAAGATTCTCGTTAGCCGTTCGGCCCATCCGAATACCCGACCGAAATCGGGATTCCCCTGCCCGCTTTTGGGACACCGGGTGGCTTCCCCATGGCCTGTACCGGGCAATCCACTACTCCGCATTCGGGAGCCGGGGGAAACACCTCGGTGGGAGCCCGCTATTCATCGTTCCTTTACCGCTGAACGCTTGTCCTTTCCTCCCCGGGGATCATTCAAGGTCGGAATGATGAACCGCCTGTGGATGCTCCTGGTTCTGGTGTTCTCGGTGGGCTCCGCCCAAGCTCAGCAGATCACCGTCTACAGCAGCGGCACGGTAACGGTGGGAGAATCGCGCCAACTCACCGCTTACGTCCCGCTGAGCCCGAACACGGTGACGTGGTCCGTGAACGGGATCCCGGGAGGCGACAGTACCTTCGGCACGGTCTCGCCGACAGGTCTCTATCAGGCTCCCGCGGTCATCCCGACACCGAACGCCGTCTCGGTTCGTGCCACCAGCACCGCTTACCCGAACAAGTGGCATGCCGTCACCCTGACGATCACCCAGCCTCCGGTTCAACTGTGGAGCCTCTCGCCGACCTCGGTCCCAGCTGGCACCTTCACGATCTCGCTCAACGGATCCAACTTTCATGCCGGCTCCGTGGTCCGATTCGGTTCGGTCGACCTCGCCACCACCTTGCTCTCTCCCACCCGGCTGCGCGCGACCGGCGTGGCCCTGCCATCCCAGGCCGGAACCGCGGTGCCTGTGATCGTCGTCAACACAGGGCTCGGCGGAACCCAGAGCAGCCGGGTCAACCTTCGCATCACTGCACCGGCCAGCATCTCGGTCACCGTCAGCCCGGCCGCGGCAACCGTCATGACCGGCAGTGCTCGCACTTTCACCGCGACGGTCTCGGGCACCAACCAGTCTGCCGTAACCTGGCAGGTCAATGGTGTCACGGGCGGCAATGCCACGGTCGGCACCGTTTCCACCTCCGGTGTCTACACGGCCCCCGCTTCGCTGCCCAGCCCAGCGACGGTCACGCTCCAGGCGGCAAGCGTGGCCCAACCGGCCAGCGTCGGTCTGGCGGCAATTACCCTGCAGGCCGCCCCAACGCCCACCCCCAGTCCGTCACCGTCACCGACCCCCACCCCCACTCCCGCCCCGTCACCGACTCCCACGCCGGTCCCTTCGCCCACCCCGGCTCCCACCCCCTCCCCGAGTCCCAGTCCGACACCCACGCCTCCACCGGTCGGCAGCACCGTCGATCTCGCGGCCTCCCGGCTGCTCGAGCAGGCGACCTTCGGGCCGACGCCCGACACCCTTGCCCGGGTCAAGGCGCTCGGCGTGGAAGCGTGGCTGGACGAGCAGTTCGCCCTGCCGGAATCCGTCATCGCCAACCCCGGCGGCATGGGTGCCAGCGCCGTGCAGTCCCAGTACCTCAACCGGCTCTCCCAGGCTCCGGACCAGCTGCGCCAGCGGGTGGCCTACGCGCTCAGCCAGATCATCGTCATCTCGCTCAACAAAAATATCTACCCCGACGAGATTGTCCCCTATCTGCGCATCCTCAGCCGGAACGCGTTTGGCAACTACCGCACCCTGCTCGAGGAGATCTCCACGAGTTCGCAGATGGGCAAGTACCTCGACCTGGCCAACAGCAACAAACCGGACGCTGGCAGCGCGGCCAACGAGAACTACGCGCGGGAGCTGATGCAGCTGTTCACCATCGGGCTGTATCAACTCAATCCTGACGGGACCCACCGCCTCGACGTCAACGGCCGCCCCATCGCCGCCTATGACCAGTTCACCGTGCAACAGGTCGCGCTCGCCCTAACCGGCTGGACCTACGCCGGAACCGGCAACAACAACTGGGAGAACTTCTCCGGCCCCCTGGTGGCTCGGGAGATCAACCACGACATGCGTCCCAAGGTGCTGGTAGGGGTGACGCTTCCCGGCGGGCAACCCACCGCCACCGACCTCACGGGCGTGCTGAACTGGCTGTTCCAGCATCCCAATGTCGGCCCCTTCCTCGCCACCCGGCTGATCCGCGCCCTCGTGCTGAGCAACCCGTCGCCGGCCTACATCCAGCGTGTATCCGCCGTCTTTGACAACAATGGCTCCGGGGTCCGCGGCGACCTTCGTGCGGTGGTGCGCGCAATCCTGCTCGACCCCGAGGCCCGTTCCGACGTCCCTTCGCCCACCTCCGGCCGGCTCAAGGATCCCATCACCCACACGCTTGGACTGGTGCGCGCTCTCGGGGGTTCCTTTTCCGCCACCAACGGTCAGGCCTGGTACCTGGGTCGCACCGGACAGACACCGCTCGCTCCGCCCTCGGTGTTCGGCTTCTTCTCCCCGCTTTATCGCATCCCGCGGTCGTCCCTCGCCGGTCCGGAATTCCAGATCTACGGTCCGACCGAAGCCGTTCTGCGGGGCAATCTCTTCTGGCAGATCCTCTCCCATCCGGGCGGAGATTTCCCGGGTGTGGACTTGAACCCGTACCTGGCCCTCGCCGGAGACGTCAATGCCCTGATCGCCCGGGTGGACCAGACGTTGCTCTACGGGCGCATGCCCGCCGGCATGCGTCAGGCCCTCGCCACCGCGGTGCAGGCGCAGAGCGATTCCCGCAGCCGGGTTCTGACTGCCCTGTACCTGACGTCATTGTCCGGACTCTACGCCGTCCAGCACTGACCGCGCTCTCCCTCGCCCGCACGCCTTCACTCCCCTTGTTTCGTTCGCCTCCGTCCTTCTCCTTCCCGCTCTCATGAACCACGCCTGTACCTTCACGCGCCGCAGTTTTCTTCGCCAAGGCGGACTGCTCGCCACCGCCACCGGCCTCGGGGGTCTGGGGTTGATCAACACCTACGCGCAATCGGCGCCCGACTACAAGGCGCTCGTCTGCGTCTTCCTGCTCGGTGGCAACGACGGTCACAACATGCTCGTGCCCATGTCCGGCGCCGAGTACAACGCCTTCCGGGCGGTGCGCGGCTCGCTTGCGCTGCCCGATGGCAATGTCCAGCTGCTTCCCATCACCGCTCGCAATGGCGTGCCCTACGGGCTGAACAGCGGGTTGACCGCGTTGCATCCGCTCTGGGCCCAGGGACGGCTCGCGGCGATTGCCAATCTCGGCATGCTCGTGCGTCCCACGTCGCGCGCCCAGTACCTCGCCGCCAGTGTCGGTCTGCCGACCAACCTGTTCTCACACTCGGACCAGGTGCTCCAGATGCAGGCGGGCGACCCGAACGGCTCCGGCGGCACGGGGTGGGCCGGTCGTATCGCCGATGCCACTCGAAACTACAATGGCGCCTCCACCTTCCCGCCGGCGGTATCCGTCGCCGGGTCCGCGCTCTTCTGCTCGGGCAACGTGGTGCAATCGACCAGCCTGCTGCCCGGCTTCGACCTGACCACGGACGGGCTGACCGCCTGGCCGGACAGCGCCGCCGCCGCCAAGACCCAGGGCCTCCAACAGATCCTGACGTTCGACAGTGGCCTCGCCATGGTCCAGGCCGCCAACCAGGTGCGCAAAGACGCGCTCGAACTGAACGGCATGCTGCGCAGCCTCAACTCCGGGGGCTCGCTCTTCACCCCTTTCCCGGGGACGAGCATCGGACAGCAGCTGAAACAGGTCGCACAGGTCATCCAGCTGCGCGGAGCGACGGGGATGCGGCGGCAGGTGTTTTTCTGCGCGCTCGGGGGATTCGACACCCACTCGGCGCAAAGCTGGGCGCAATGGGACCTGCTGCGGCAACTCTCCGAGGGACTCGCCGCCTTCTACAACGCCACCGTCGAAATGGGCATCGCTGACAAAGTCACGTCTTTCACCGCCAGTGAATTCGGGCGCACGCTGCAGCCGAGCGGCTCCGGAACGGACCACGGTTGGGGCAATCACCAGATCATTCTCGGAGGAGCCGTGCGCGGGGGCGACCTCTACGGCACGTTCCCGTCCCTCGCCCTCGGCGGACCCGACGACTCCGGCGCCCGGGGCGTGCACATCCCCACCACCTCCCTCGACCAGTTCGGCGGCACGCTCGCTCGCTGGTTCGGCGTCGCCCCCGACGCCATGGCCTCGGTCTTCCCGAACCTCGCCAATTTCCCCACCCAGGACCTGGGCTTCGTCACCACTTAGCGGATCGATCCGGTTGGAACCACGAATGAACACGAAGTGACACGAATGAAACCAACCCGGAGAGAGGGCGGACGTTTCGCTTTTTGGTAAGGAGAGTTCTTCGGCCCCGTCAACACGTCCCCGTTCTCACTCTATTCGTGTCCATTCGTGTCCATTCGTGGTTCAATCTGCAGCCCCTACGCCGCGAGGCGCAGGATTTGTTCGACCTTGGCGGGAGTGACTTCTCCGCGCTCGCCGAGCTTGGTTGCGCCGCGGGCCGCCAGGCGACGCGCGACCTCGGCCGCGGTTTCGGGTGACACGCCGTAGTCCGAGAGCCGGGTCTTGATGCCAATCGACTCGTAGAACCCGCGGGTCCGCGCGATGGCGGCGTCAATCCGCGCGTCCGTACTGCCTTCGGTGATACCCCACACCCGGGCGCCGTACTGCAGCAATTTGCCACCTTTGGCCACCCGCTGCACCTGCAGCAGGCTGGGGAGCACGATCGCCAGGGTGCGGGCGTGATCGATGTCGTGCAGCGCCGTGAGTTCGTGTCCGATCATGTGCGTGGTCCAGTCCTGGGGCACTCCCACCCCGATCCAGCCATTGAGCGCGCACGTCGCCGCCCAGACGAGGTTGGAGCGCGCCGCGTAATCGGTCGGATTGGCCAGGGTCTTCGGTCCGACCTCGATCAGCGTCTGCATCACGCCCTCCGCAAAACGATCCTGCACCGCCGCGTCGGCCGGGTAGGTCAGGTACTGCTCGATCACGTGGGCAAAGGCATCCCCGATGCCATTCGCAATCTGGCGCGCCGGGAGCGAATAAGTCGTCTCGGGATCCAGGATGGAAAACCGCGGGAAGACGTCGGGACTGATGAACGCCAGTTTTTCCTTGGTCGACCGACGCGAGATCACCGCCGCCCCGTTCGCCTCGGAACCGGTGGCCGGCAAGGTGAGGACCGCTCCAATGGGCAGGGACAGCGGCAGAGCGCTGAGCCGCTGGTCGAGGATGCTCCAGGGCTCTCCGGAAAACCGGACGGCCGCCGCGACGAATTTCGAACCATCCAGCACGGAACCGCCCCCGACCGGCACGATCCACTCAATCTTCTCCCGCCGGCACAGTTCCACCGCCCGCATCAGGGTGTCATAGTCGGGATTCGCCTCGACGCCGAAGAACTCGAAAACCGGGCGTTGGCGCAAAGCGGCCTTCACCTGGTCATACACCCCATTCTGCCGGATGCTCCCTCCTCCGGCCAGAAGGAGGACGCGAGCCGCGGGAGGAAGTTCCTGGTCGAGCTTGGCAATCTGCCCACGACCGAAGTGCAGGCGCGTGGGATTGTGAAAGGAGAAGTTGTCCATGTCCGGAGACTATGCCGGCCAGCCCGGGCTTGGCAAATCCCGCGAGTGACTTGTGGTCTCGCACCCCGCCGGTGGAGCTGGCCTCGTCGAGGCCGGGGACTTCAGCTCCGCGCCCCTCGTTACACCACGCAGGTTCCCGCGGGCTCAGCGAGCCCACCTCCACCGAACCTCAGACTCTCACCGAATTCGATCGTCAAAGAAAGGGGCATGCACAACCGCGGAGTCGCCTTCAACCGGGCCAGATGGGCTCGGTTGAAGGCGGTGCTAACCCGCGCGGGGAGGAGCGAATCAGCCGCGTCAGGGCAGCTCGTAAACCTCGATCAAGGCCACGCCGGTCGCACCGGCGACGGCGGAACTGACCTGCAGGGTATAGCCACCGGGTGCCAACGTCATGACCAACGCCGCATCCTTGCTGCCGGCCGGGAGCGCGAAGGCTCCCACGGTGAGCGCTGCCTCGGACACCGCCGCGGCCTCGGCAGGAACCGCACTCCAGTTGTCGTTTTCACCAATCTGGGTGGTGCCGGAGAACACCTGGACGCGCGAGTCCGCCAGCGCGTTGGTTACACCGAACGGCACCAAGGCCGGTCCGACACCCCGGATCAGGACTTTCTTGGACGTGGTGCCGCTGATGACAAATCCGCCGATCAAGGCATTGTCCCCCGTGCCCGCATCATTGCGGACCGAGATGTTGACGAGGCGCTGCTCCTCCGCCTGCGGATTCGCGCTGGCGTCGTAGATCTCCGCCAGGGCCACACCGGCCGAACCGGTGACATGCACCGAATAGGCGCCCGGTTGCAGGGTCACGAGCATCGCCGAGTCCAGCGAGTTGTTCGGCAGCGCAAAGGCTCCGAGGCGGGCAAACGCCGCGGAGAGCACCGCTCCATTGCCTCCCAACGACCAGCCGGTGTTTTCACTGATCAGCGACGTGCCCCGATAGAGACGGACCGTGGGATTCGGCATTACACCCTGGACGCCAAACGGCGCCAGGGAAGGGCCAATACCGCGGATCAGCACCTGCTTCGCCGCCGTGCCACCCACCACGAAGCCCGTGATCAACACACCGCCATCCGTCGCCACGCGGGAGCGCGACGACAGATTGATGATGCGGTCGTTGCGGGCCAGGATGACATTGAACGTCACCGTCACATCCGGGGCCGGAGAGAACGTGTCATTGCCAGCCTGTGACAGACGGAAGGACACGGTGCCCACGCTGCCCGTCAGCGTCACGACATTGCCCGACAGCAGCGCCGGGCCGCTTTGCAGCGCAATCGTCACCGGCAGCCCCGAGGTGGACGTTGCCTGCAGAGCAAAAGGCGGTGCATCGGTCCGCTTGTCGCCCGGCGGCGTGACGGTGATGGTCTGCGAGAGCCGCGAAGTCGCCGATATCGTCCGGTCGAGGCTGGTCGTGCTGTAGTTGGCATTGCCGGCTTGGATGGCGCGAACCGTCACCGAACCGGTGTCGAGCAGCGTCAAGGTCGTTCCGGCGAGCGTCGCATTGCCCGAGATCACCGTGAAGGTGACCGGCAGACCCGAACTGGAGGTCGCCGTCAGGGTGATCGGCGTGCCCACCGCTGCGGTCGGCGGATTGAACGTGAGGGTCTGGGGCGCCTTGGCGATCGAGAGCGTGGCGGTCGCGGTGCCGGCAAAATTCGCGTCATCCGAGGTGGCCACCACCGTGTAGCTGCCCGCCTCCGTCGGCGTCGCCGTGTTGCCGTTGTAAGTGAACTTCACACGATTGCCCGAGGGCACCGTGGTCACGGTCACGGTCTGTGGCTGTCCGTTATACACCTTGAACAGATCGCTCAAGGTGATGGTGACGGGTGCGGGCGTGACCGTGAAGACGCCGTTGGTCAACCCCGTGAACGAGTAGTTGGTCGAAGCGAGCGTCCCGATGGTGATCAAGATCGGGTAGGTGCCCACATTCGTCACCGCCGTCACGTCGGTGGAAAGCTCGGGCGCTCCGGAAACGGTCGCCAGGGTTTCTCCGTTGACGAGACCGGTCAGGGTGTAGGTCAACGGGGGATTGATCGTATTGTAGACGCGGGTCTTGTCCTCGGCCTTCACGGTGAGCACCGCTTTGGAAATGGTGAGCGTGCCGGGAACCAGATTGAATGAGTAGTTGGTGGCGTCGAGGGTACCCACCGTCGCCGTGATCGGCACGGTGCCGACAGGTGTGGTGCCCACCGCGGTGGTCGTCACCACCGGGAGCCCGGTCACTCCGGAGGTCTCAAGGGTCTCTCCTCCAACAAAACCGGAGTACGTCACCGTCAGCGGCGGGTTGGCCGCACCGTAGGCGCGGGTTTTGTTGTCCGCCCGCACGGTGAGCACCGCCTTGATGATCGACAGGGTGAAAACGGAACTGGTGCTCCGAATCGGGAATCCATTGTCCGTGGCCGTCACCGTGATCTGGGCCGTGCCAATCGGCGCGATGCCGCTGAACGAACGCGTGCCGGGATCAAACGTGATGCCGGCAGGCATTCCGGTGGCCGAGTAAGTCAGCGTTTGCTCGGGATTGGGTTCCACGAAGGTGCCGGACGGAATGGTGTAGATGAACGGCGTCTTGTAGCCAACGCTCTGATTGGGAATCGGGATCACGAGCGCGGGTGCAGGATTGACCGGGACGGTCTCGCTCGGGCCTGCCGCCAGGCTCAAATTTCCCGCCAGATCGGTGGCGCTCCCGGCGGCCACACTGATGCCGATCGTGCCGGCGCCGGTGATGTTGGTCAGGGTAACCGTGCGGTTGGCGTTTCCGCTGCCGGTGATCTGGACGGTGGCAGCCACCGAGCCCGTGACATTCAGCGTCACCTGTTCAGGCGTGAGCGAAACGGTTTCGGCGCCGGCGTAGGTGAGGGTATAGGCAACCGGTCCGGTCTCGGTGGAAGTGACGGACGGAGAGCCGATCGTCACCGCCGGCCGGGTGTTGTCGATGGTGTAGATCTGGCCGAGGGTGAAACCCGAGGAGATGGGATTGCCCACCGCATCGATGATGCTCGTATTGGAGGCCTTGAGGTCCAGCCGCAGCGTGCCGTCACCGGTCACCGAGCTCACGGTCGCAACATACGTCACGGTATCCGTCTGGTTCAGCGTGGACAGCGTGCCGGTGGCGGTGCCTGTGGTGGTCAGTTCAAAATCAGTGATGTCCGCTCCGCTGACCGGCTCGGCAAACGTGATGGTGTAGGACACCGTGGTGGCCGACGTCGGGGAAGCATTGTTCCGCGTGATGGAGGTGATCGTCGGGGGAAGCCCGTCCACCTTGACCGCAGTCAGGGGAGCAATGTTGTTCAGCGCTGTCGCCAGGGGATTGGAGGCTCCATCGCGGATGACCGATCCGTTGAGCAGCACCGCGCCGCCCAGGTTGATACCATTGGAATCAAAGTCGCCCACGGCGACCGTGTAGCGGAAGACAAACTGGTTCGATGCGTGCCCGGAATTGTAGACCGCATAGGCGGTGGTACCGCTTTCGAGGAAAACCTGGATACGTGGGGCTCCGCCGGTCAGATCGACAAAGGTGGTCTTGGAGAACGTGACGACAAAGTCCATCGACACGCCGGAGCGGTAGGTGCCGCTGCCGGGTGCCGACACGCTCATCACGGTCAATTGCACGCCGTCGATGACGATGCCGGCCGTGGAGCCAACGCCGTTGAGCGTCAGCACCGCGTTGTTGGCCGCCGCATCCCGGATGGTGCCGCCGTTGAGGTCGATCGAGCCGGCCACCGAAATGCCGTCGAGATCGAGATCGCCCGGCTGGACGATGTAGCGGAAGGAAATGGCGAGCGAACCGGAACCTGCGAGGTAAGTGGCATACACCGTTCCGCCGGTGTTAAGGGTCAGGGCAATCCGGGGTGTGCCGAGCGTGGTGTTCACATTCACCACCTCACTGAAGTAAGCGGTGAAGGTGAGCTGCGCCCCCGCCGCGTAGGAGGCATTGGACGGCGCAACTGTGCCGGTGATGACCGGCTGCACGTTGTCGTTGACCGTAATGATCACGATCTCGTCGTAGTTGTTCAGCGCGACATCGGTCGTCCGAATCCGGATCGTGTAGCTGCCGGCGGCCAGCGCGACCGGACCGACATTCAGATTGGCGCCGACGATGGCAAAGGAACCGTTGTTCGTCGAACCGGGTCCCGCCACAAGAGAGTACGTGTGAGTGTCACCCACATCGGCATCGAGGGTGGTGAGCGTCGCCACCGTGACCCCGACCGTCGCCGCTGACTGGTTGATCGTGACCGAGGACAGCCCGATGTCGGTCGGAACCGCCGCATGGACCATGCCCGCGCAGGAAAGGAAAGTGAGGGCCAAAGCACCCAGCCGCGGGAAAGGCCGGCGCAGAGCGGAGAACCAGGACGCAAAACCAGCGACCATGCGGTCGAGGGCAGTGAGCGGAGACAGACGAATCAGGGCGTTCATGAAAAAAGGGTGGAAGTGACGGAAACGGCTGAGCTGAAGCGAAAATGACACACGTCCCGCCCCAAACACGAGGCCGTTGATGGTGAAGCACAGCCAAACCCGCCAGGTGTCGGCATCCCCAGAAACCCCCACGGGGTTTCTCCGATGCAGCGGGCCGGTTTTTCGCGCGCCATGCGCAAGCGTCTTGCCATCACCTTTAGCCCATCTCTCCAGCGCCCTTGGTCAACCTCAAATGCGGTGAAGCGTGCGACCCACCTCCAACCCAGTCACCGTTGCTGATGGAGCGCACCTTCGCGCATTTTCAGCGGCTTTCAGTTCGCCTGGGGGGCCGGACCCCGCTCGATTGGCTGCACCTCACGCCCCACTCATGCCCTTGTCACCGCCTTCCCCCGTACACGCGTCCGTGGAAGCCCGCGCGGGGCGGGCCACCCTGCTGATCCAGGGGCAGCCGACCGCGCCCTTGCTCTACGCTCTGACCGACTGTCCGGGGGCGCGCTGGACGTGGGAGGAGGTTCCGGCCCGCAACCTGGCGCTCTTCGCGGCGAGCGGCTGCCGGCTGTTTCAGGCCGATCTCTGGCTGGAATCGCTGCTGCAGCCCGATGGCTCACTCGACCTCAGCCTGGCGCGTCGCCAGATCGGCGGCGTGCTCGCCGTCTGCCCGGACGCGAAGGTCATGCTGCGGGTCCATCTCAATCCACCGCCGCGCTGGTGTGCGGAACACCCGGACGAGTGTGTCCGCTACGCCGATACCGAAGCCGGACCGGAAGTCCGGTACGGGCTGGAGCGCTGGATCGGCCGGGACAACGACGCCCCGGTCCGGGCCAGCTTTTCGTCGACGCTCTGGCAGGCGTGGGCCAGCGACGTCCTGGCCCGGTTTTGCACCGCACTCGCGCCCACTCCGGAAGGTGGCGCGGTGTTCGCCCTTCAGGTCGCCTACGGGGTCTACGGGGAGTGGCACCAATTTGGTTTCTTCTGTCACGAGCCCGACGTCAGTCCGGCCGCCACCCTGGCCTTTCGCCGCTGGGCCCAGGCCCGCTACGGCGAAGAAACCGCCTTGTCCACGGCGTGGGGGCGTCCGGGGCTGCGCTGGTCGGATGTGACACCGCCCTCGACCGCCGCCCGCGAATCGGCGCGCTTCGCCATGCTGCGGGACCCCGTTCAGCAACGCGACGTCATCGACTACTTCCTTTTCCTGCACGAAGGCCTCGCCGATGTCGTCGAGCGGATGGCGCGCACCATCAAGGAGTCCTGGCCGCGGCCGGTGCTGACGGCGACGTTCTTCGGCTATTTCTACTGCGCCTTCGGCCGGGAGGCCGCCGGCGGGCACCTTGGGCTGCAGCGTCTGCTGGATTCGCCCTACCTCGATTGCATCTGCGCCACGGCTTCCTACACCCCCACCGCCCTGCCCTTGGGAGGCACCGGCAACGCGCGGAGCCTGGTCGATGCGATTCGTCGCGCCGGAAAGCTCTTCCTTGAGGAAATGGACCGCGCCACCTCGGTCTGCGGGTGTCCGTGGGACAAAGCCTTCACCAGCACGCTCGCCGACGACCGGGCCGTCCTAAAACGCAACCTGCTCCAGACGATCACCCGCGGCGGCGGCTCCTGGTGCTACGACTTCGGCCCGATTGCCGGCACCCCCGCATTCGCGCGACTGGGCAACATCGGCTGGTGGGACGAACCCTCGTTGCAGGAGACGTGGCGGGGGCTGCATCGGCTCGCGACAGAGCGTTTGTCGCGCCCCTACCGGCGACCCAGCGACGTGCTCTTGCTCCACGATCCGTGGTCGTTCGCCCACACCGCCTCGGCGCGGCACGATCCCGCCCGGACGGTGTTCGGCGTCATGCCGGTCTCATCGGTCGATCCGCTCTCGCGGCTGCTGACCGATGGGGTCGTTGAAGCCTTGCACCGGTCCGGACTGATCCACACCGATGCTCTGGTGTCCGAGCTTCCGCGCCTCGACCTCTCTGCCTTTCGCCTGGTTGTTTTCGCCACCGCACTGGTCCTCGATGCCGCGCAACGGCAGATGATTCGCGACCAGGTGGCGCGCGAGGGACGTCACCTCGTTCTCCTGGGATTTGCGGGTTGGAGCGACGGCCGCACCCTGGGCGCCCCGGTGGCCCGGTCGCTGAGTGGTTTTTCGACTCACCTCCGTTTCCAGACGACACCGGTGGCCGAACTGGAAATCGATGGAGTCCGCGAGCGCACCGAGTTGGGCCTCGGATTGGACGTCCCGGTTTTCGAGGCTCCCGAAAATCAGGTGACGGGACGCTGGTCCGACGGCACCCCCGCCGCCGCCTGGCGGAGCGACGCCGCGGCCACGTGGTGGGCAATCGCCGTTCCGCCCACGCAACCCGCCACCTGGCGCGCCCTGGGTCGCCGGGCGGGATGCCAGGTGCTCAACGACCACGACGACACCACGTTGCTGGGACAGGACCTGCTCGTGGTCCACACCCTCGCCGGCGGCGGCCGCACCCTGCGATTGCCCGGAGGAGGCAGTGTCACCGTGGATCTCCCCCCGCGCAGCACCACCGTTTTCGACGCCACCGACGGCCGGATTCTGCTTTAGCGAGGGACGGGCGGGCGAATTCCGCCAGAATCAACTGACCTCCCTACTCGCTGGAGCTGGCCTCGTTGAGGCCGGGGATTCAGCCCCGCCCTCTTCTTCACGCCACGCCCATCCCCGCGGGCTCAGCGAGCCCACCTCCATCGAACCGCTCCCCTCCGTTGGAGCTGGCCTCGTTGAGGCCGGGGGATTCAGCCTCGCCCTCTTCTTCACGCGACGCCCATCCCCGCGGGCTCAGCGAGCCCACCTCCACCGAACCGCTCCCCTCCGTTGGAGCTGGCCTCGTTGAGGCCGGGGGGATTGAAAGTCTCGCCCGTGCTCCCTGAGTCCCGTGCACGACGCCAATCTCCGCGGGGTCGACGATCCCACCTCCACCGGGACGAGATCTTCGCGGGGGTGAAGGGTATCCCCGGCCAATCCCCTAAACCTGATTTCTTGCCTCGGTCCCGCCAATTTGCATCACGCTGAACTGCGAAGCCTCTCCGATCGCATGCGTCCCGACCGGCTCACTTTACCGATCTTCTCAGCCACGCTGTTTCTGAGCGCGGCCTTGTTGTTTCTGCTCCAGCTCATTTACGCGCGGCTGGTCCTTCCGCTCCTCGGCGGAGCTCCGGCGGTCTGGAACACAGCCATGACCTTCTATCAGACCGTGCTGCTGGTGGGATATGGATACGCTCACCTGATTTCGTCCCACCTGCGGCCACGCACGCAGTGGCTTGTGCACGCCGCCGTGCTCGTCGCACCCGTCTGCGTGCTGCCGTTTGCCGTCCCCGCCTCGTGGGTGCCTCCCACCGACGCGAATCCCGTACCTTGGCTGCTGGGACTATTGGCCCTCGGAGTCGGTCTGCCCTGTTTCGCAGTCTCCACGCTCAGCCCGCTGCTTCAGTCCTGGTTCACCCGGTCCGGCCACCCGGACGCCCAAGATCCCTACTTCCTCTACGCGGCCAGCAATGCCGGCAGTCTGCTCGGGCTGCTGGGATATCCCTTTCTCGTTGAACCCCACACCACGCTCTCCACCCAAGCGCTGGGCTGGACCTGGGCCTATGGGTTGCTCGTCGCCCTCGTCCTGCTCTGCGGGTTCATTGCCACGCGTGCTCTCCCCGCCACCCCAGTCGTCTCCCCGCACGCGGATTCCGCACCCGCAGGTCCACGGCCCACGACCCTCCTTCGGCTGCGGTGGATGGGGTGCGCGTTTGTGCCATCGAGCCTGCTTTTAAGTGTCACGTCTTACCTATGCAGTGACATCGCCGCCGTTCCCCTGCTCTGGGTCCTGCCGCTTTCCCTCTACCTGCTGACCTTTGTGGTGGCCTTTGCGCGACGCCCCTGGATGTCGCACACCGTGGCGCAACGCATCCTTCGGCTGCTGCTCATTCCCGTGGTCGCCGCTCTGGCCGCCGGGCTTTCCACTCCGGTGGTGGTGGTGGCATCGCTTCACCTGCTCACCTTCTTTTTCGCCGCCCTCGTGTGTCACGGCGAACTGTCACAAGCGCGACCCGACTCTCGGTCGCTGACTGAGTTCTACCTTTGGATTTCCCTCGGCGGAGCATTGGGGGGTTCGTTCAACTCCCTGCTTGCACCTGTCCTCTTCGACCGGCTCATCGAGTACCCCCTGCTTATCGCTCTGCTCGCGCTGCTGGCCGCCGACACGACCCCGCGCAGCCGGCCCTTCGGAGTTTGGAGCGGACTGTGGGCCTTGATCCCGATCGGACTTGCGGTGCTGCTGGCTGTCATCACCGGGGTGCGTGACGCAGAGTCCCACCCTGCCATCGCCACCCTCGCCTACGGTGTGCCGGCGATCGCCTGCTTGTTTTTGGTACACCGGCGAGTGAGCTTTGCCTTGGGAGTCGCCGGAGTCCTGGCGGTGGCTCAGGTCTGGCCGGCCGGGATGGGGCGTGTGCGCGTCACCCACCGCAGCTTCTTCGGCGTGCATCGCGTCGCCCTCGATTCCACGGAACGCTTCGTCCGGCTGATGCACGGGCGGATCATCCACGGTATGCAATACCGGGATCCCGCTCGCCGGAACGAAGCCCTCACCTACTATCACGCCACCGGACCCATCGGCCACGTGTTTTCGGCCTGGGGCGCAACGCTGCAGGGTCCCATCGCCGCCGTGGGACTCGGCGCCGGTACGGTCGCGCGCTACGGAAAGCCTGGCCAGGAGTTCACCTTCTTCGAGATCGATCCCGTGGTCGCCCGCATCGCTTCGGACCCCGCGCACTTCACGTTCCTGCGCGACAGTCCGGCCCGTATCAACCTGGTCCTCGGCGACGCCCGGCTGACGCTCCGGCAGGCACCCGAATCCCACTACCAGCTGCTGATCCTTGATGCCTACAGTTCCGATTCGGTGCCGGTGCATCTCGTCACCCGCGAAGCCTTCGACCTTTACCTGAAGATCCTGCGACCCGACGGCGTAATGGCACTGCACCTGTCCAATCTGCACCTCGATCTGGTGGCAGTGATGGCGACCCTCGCCCGCGATGCCGGACTGGTCTGCCGACTTTGTGACGACCGGGAGGTCTCCTCCGCCGAACAAGCCGAGGGCAAGTTTCCGTCCCAATGGATGGTGATCGCCCGCCGAGAAGCCGATCTCACCCCGCTGCGCGCGGATCCCCGCTGGACACCCGGACCTGACACCACCGGCCTGTCCGTCTGGACCGATGATTATTCAAGTGTGGTCAGGGTCCTCAAGCTGGGCCTCCACTGACCCGTTCCCTGTGATTTGCGGGTTGAACCGCCGGGCGCCCCGGGGAAGCTCATGCACGGTCCGACGGGGACATTCCGTCCTGTCAGCGCCCATCCCGCATGCCCGACTCCTCCTCCTCCGGCCGCCTGAGATTTGACGTCACCTTTCCCCAGCGCCGCGCCGCCGAGTCGGTCGACGAGGACCCAGTGCTTCGCATCGCCGTCATTGGCAATTTCTCCGGCGACGGCCCTCCGCCCGCCGGCGCCTTGCCCGCCCCGCGGGTCGATATAGACTCGTTGGATACGGTCTTGGCGGGCTGGCAGGCCGTGGTCGAGGTTTCCGGGCCAGCCTCCGCTGCGGCCGGTTCACCGACGTCGCTCACGCTGCGCACGCTGGACGAGTTTCATCCGGATTCGCTCCTGGCCCGCGTACCGGCCCTCTCGGAGCTCATGCATCTGCGGGCACGCCTGCAGGCACCTTCCACCGCCGCGGCCTCCCTCGCCGAGTGGCGCTCCCGCGCGGTCGCGACGCCGACGCCCTCCTCCGCTCCGGTCCCCCCTGCGGCAGAGTCTCCCGGTGACACCCTGTCCCGGCTGCTCGGGGGCAGCATCGCCAAACCCGCCGCGCCCGCGCCGCGCCCCCCGCCGGCCGGACCGGCCGGGCTGGTGGAGCGGCTCGTGCGGGATGCCACGGCCGGTTCCGCCACCTCGGTTCCCAGCGAGGAACAGCGGGCGGCCCTCGCCCAGGTGGAGACTGAAATCGGTCAACGCCTGCGATCCGTGCTCCATGCCCCACGCTTCCAGGCGCTTGAGGCCGCCTGGCGCGGCCTGGACCGATTGGTGCGCGACGCTGACGACACCGTTCACCTCCACGCCATCAACGCGCGCCCACTTGATCTGGTTTCCGACATCGACGGCGCCGTCTCGCCCCTGGCCTCTCCGCTGGGCCGACGGCTCGAAGCCCTCGCTCCCTCCCTGATCGTCGTGGTGCAGGCCTTCGATGCCAGCTCCCTGCCTGCGCTCGCCACCTTCGGCCGGCTTGCTGCCGCGCTGGGCACGGCCCTGGTTGCGGGCGCCTCGCCCTCCCTCGCCGGTTGCACGTCCTTTGCCCGCACGCCGCATGCGTGGGACTGGAAAGCCCCGTCGGGGGCCGCCGCCGATGCGTTCAAGTCACTCCGCGCCTCGCCCGAGGCCGCGCACCTCGGACTCGCGCTGCCGCGTTTCCTCCTGCGCCAGCCCTACGGCGCGGGCAGCGATCCGGTGACGGGCCTCGCCTTCGAGGAAATTCCCGACTCCGGCGACTCAGAGTGTTTTCTCTGGGGCAACGCCGCTTTGCTCTGCGCCCAGGTGCTCATCACCGCGTATGTGAACGATGGATCCGTGGACAACGCTTCCAGCGGCCGGGTCGAGGGACTGCCCGTGCACACCCCGCGAGGCGGAGGAGGCACTGAAGTGACGCCACCCGCCGAGGCCTGGCTGTCCGAACGCGACGCCGACACCCTTCTCCGCTGCGGACTGATCCCCGTGTTGTCGGTGCGGGGGAGTGACGCCGTCCTCCTGCCGTCCCTGCGCTCCCTCGCCGAGCTGGCGGCGGCGCTTCCCTTCCGTCAACCGTAGTCACGACTCGTCCTCTGCTCCGAGCCCGGATTCGATCGGACTCAACTTTGTCATGGAAACGTCACGACGCTCCTTTCTTCGATCCACCCTCGCCCTCGGGGCGGCGGCCGGCCTGCGCCCGGCCTTGGCCGTCACACCGCCGGCGGCGTCAGCCCGTCAGGGACCGCGCGGCCTCCTCTTTGACGAAGAAGACTTGCCCCGGATCCGCGCCCACCTCGACCGGGCGGAATTCGCAGAGTTGAAGACGTGGTTCCACGGCGTCGATTTCGCGGCCGACGAGCGTTTCCTCCGCCACGAACTCAGCCTGAAGAACAAGATCCAGCACATGTCGCGGGCCCAGGGCATCCTCTGCCGGTCGATGTTCGTCCACCGTCTTTCCCCCGACCCACGCCACCTTGCGCTCTGCCGACTCGCGCTCCGTCGCGTGCTCGACTACCAGCCCTGGGACTGGCTGCTGGAGGGACCGTCCTTGCCGGTCAGCGTGATGCGTGGCGCCGGCACCTGCGTCGCCCTGGCGCTCGCCGCCGAATGGCTGGCCGCCGACCTGACGCCGGACGAACAGGAGGAAATCACCCGCCGCCTCGCCCAGGATGGCGCGCCCCCCTGCGCCCGGGGTATCTATGGAATGGATCACCCGGACCGGGTGGCCCCGTGGCAGCTGGTGCCCGGCGAGGAGGGCCTTCCTCCGATGGATGTGACCCGCTGGCCGTATATCCTGCGGGACACCAACCTCCGCATCATCTGCACCGCCGGCCTGATCTGCGCCGCCGCCCACCTGCAGGGGCGGGACAAGGAGGTCCCGGCCTGGGTCGAACTCGCCCGCAACAGCCTGGTCAACTATGGCCGGGAGCACATCGCGGCGGACGGCTCGTTCGGGGAGGGGATCAGCTATTGGAATTACACGTTCGTCCACTACTTCCTTTCACTGGAAGTGCTGCGCCGTCGGTTTTCCGTCGACGTGTCCAACGCCGCCCCGCTGCAGCCCATGGGCCGCTACGCCGTGGAGATGACCCTGCCCACCGTCGGCCAGCCGCTCGACTGCATCAACCTCGGCGATGCCAATGTTGCCTCCGGGTCGGTTCCGTTCCTTTGGCTGGCCCGGGAATACCGGGATGCCGGCGCCCAGCAGGCTTCGTTCACTCCCAAGTCCCACACCCTGACCTGGACAAGTTTCCTCGGGTTGATCTGGTATGATCCTTCAGTTCCGGCGCGGCCCTACGAGAACCTCCGGCTCGATCATCGTTATGCCCTCGGCTACATCGTGTCCCGCACGGGCTTCGCGACGCAGGACAATGTGCTGGTCTTTCGCAGTGGTGATCCCGTCAACCACGAGCATGGCGACCGGAACAGCCTTCTCTTCAAGGCCCATGGCGAGCGCCTGCTCAATGATCCCCTGAAAGCGTCGTACTCCCCGGCCGATCCGCGGTGGTTGCTGCGCCAGACCGAGGCGCACACCTCCCTCCTGATCGGCGGACGCGGTCACTTTTACCACGACGGGCGCGACGGCACCTGCGCCAGTCCGGCGAAGGCCCGGTTGATCGACTACCGCGTGCTCGCGGCCGGCATGATCGCCTGCAGTGACGCCACGCAGCCCTACCAACTCGCCGGTCTTCCGATTCGGCGCGTGCTCCGCACTGTGGTGTACCTGAAGCCCGACGTGGTGGTGGTCTGCGACCAGGTCACCCTGGACGGCGCCCTCCCGATCGAAGCCCGGTTCCAGGCCTTCAATGATGATCGCCTCGCCACCCTGCACGCGGAAGGAGCAACGTTCACCCTGCTTCGTCCACACGCCTCGTTGCGCGGCACTGCTGCGTCATCCCGACCCGTCCGGATCGCCACGCGTCAACTGGCCCTGCCGGAAGCGAGCGGGGTCTTTCCCTACGTGTCGGCCTCGCTCGAAGCGTCGCCGCAGCATCTGCTCCTGACCGCGCTGACCGCCGCGCCGGCCGGACAGCCGCACGGAGAACTCACCTGGTCGGAGGACACCACCGGCTGGACCCTGCGCGGTTCCCACCGCACACAGCAGGTTCATCTCCACTTCGACCTCACGGGCGACGCACCCGCCGTCGTCACCCTTCGCGCCGCCACCCCGGCGTGATCGCACAAGGTCGGCCACCGCGTCGCTTCCCCCAGGGGTCACGTGTCAGATTAATTTGCAGGTGAGGGGGCCTTTCGTTTCTCGACTCCGAACGGCACTCCTTTTCCGAGCCACCGATGATGGTGCGTCGTGCCCTCACGCACGGACCGCCCCCGTCATTCGCCGCGAATGAACCCGTACCCGTCGCCACCCGTTTCACCCATGCACCTCCTCTCCTCCCGTCTCCGTCGCCCGCTCCTGTCCGCCCTGGCCGTCGCGGCCCTCGCCCTCCCGGCCGGCTTCGCCGAAGGACTGGCCGGAAGCACCGCCGCTCCTCTGACCGCAAGCCGCAGTGTGCTGGAGCTGCCACCGTCACCGGGCAATGCACGTAACAGCGAAGGCTCGTTCATCGCACTCAAGGGAGGACGAACGCTGTTCGTCTACAGTCACTTTGTGGGCGACGAGTTTGACGACCACGCCAAGGCGGTGCTGGCGTCGCGCATCTCGTCCGACGACGGCGACACCTGGAGCGGTGACACGGTCATCGCCACCCCCGGCGAGGACAAGGCCATGAACGTCATGAGCGTGTCCCTCCTGCGTCTGGGCAATGGAGACATCGGCCTGTTCTACTGCCTGCGCAACAGCTGGCACGATCTCCGCATGCAGCTGCGCCGGTCGTCGGACGAGGGGCGCACGTGGTCGGATCCCGTGATGTGCATGCACGCCTCCGAATACTACGTCGTGAACAACGATCGCGTCATCCGGCTGTCCTCGGGACGACTGCTCATCCCGGCGGCGTTGCACCGCAAGATCGCCGACGCCAACGTGCCCGAGTCGCTCGACTGGCGTGGCATCGCTTCGTTCTTCCTGTCCGACGACGATGGCCGCACCTGGCGGGAGGCTCCCATGGCCTGCACCCTGCCCAGCCCGCACACGCGCGCCGGACTGCAGGAGCCCGGGGTTACGGAAATGGCCAACGGGGTGCTCTGGGGCTACGCCCGCACCGACCTCGGCCGGCAGTGGGAGTTTTTCTCGAGCGACGGTGGCGAAACCTGGACCGTTCCGCAGCCCTCCCGCTTTAGTTCGCCGGTGTCCCCGCTCTCCATGAAGCGCCTGCCCGGATCGAACAACCTGCTTGCCATTTGGAATCCGATTCCCAACTACCAGACTCGTCCGCTGGTGAAGCCATCCGGCGACCGCACGCCGCTGGTGGGTGCGATCGGATTCGGAATCACGGACGCCACCTGGGGACCGACATTCCTCGTTGATCGCAACGACGTCGACCACGAGGGCTACTGCTACACCGCCATTCATTTCACGGGCAAATCCGTCCTGCTCGCCTACTGCGCGGGCGGCAAGGCCGACACGCACCGCCTGAACCGGCTTCGCATCCGCAAGATCGATCTCTCCGCCTTCACCGCCTTCGCCCCCAAGGTGAAGTAGCCAGGGCCTCCAGCTTCGCCGGTTTCTCTCGCCTCCGGGCGCGCCTTTCGCCTCGCTGGCGCAAAGGTCCCCCGTGAATGGCTATTTTAACTCAGGCGACTGGCTGATCATTCTCACGTACCTCGGGGGTATCATCGCCCTGGGCATCTGGTTCGGGAAGGACCAGCGTACGACGCGCGACTACTTTCTCGGCAGCCGCAACATTCCCTGGTGGGGCATCGGCTTCTCCATCATCGCCGCCGAGACCAGCGCCCTGACCATCATCGGGGTGCCGGCCATCGCCTACGGGGGCAATCTGGTCTTCATCCAGATGATCATCGGGTACGTCATCGCCCGCATCATCCTCGCGGTCGTGATGGTTCCACACTACCTCAAGGGCGAAATCTACTCGCCCTACCAGTTGCTGGAGCAGCACCTGGGCAAGGGACCGCGTCACCTGGCCGGGGCGTTCTTTCTCTTTCTGGAAACGATGGCGGCCGGCGTGCGGGTGTTTGTCGCCTGTATTCCCATCCGTCTGATGCTGGGCGAACGGATTTGCAGCCTGGGCGGACTGGTCGATCCCATCCTTGGCGCCATCCTTCTGTTTGTCGGACTCTCGCTGCTCTACACCTATATTGGTGGCGTCAAGGCGGTCATCTGGACGGATGCGGTGCAATTCGGACTCTTCCTCGCCGGCGGCATTTTTGCCCTGATCTACATCCCCACACTGATCGACGGCGGCTGGTCGGCAGCCATGGCGCAGGCCGGAGCGACGGGAAAACTGGTCTGGCTCAACACGCAGTTCACCCTTTCCGCCCCCTTCAACCTGTGGATGGGTGTCATCGGCGGCACCGTCATGGTCCTCTCCACGCACGGGGCGGAGCAGCTCATTGTGCAGCGGGTGCTCGCCTGCGGCAGTGTCAGCGAGGGCCGGAAGGCGCTCGCACTCAGCGCCGTGCTGATCTTCCCCCTGTTCCTCATTTTCCTGCTCGTCGGTGTGCTGCTCTGGGTTTTCTACCAGGCGCACCCGTTCCAGATTCCCCTCCCGGAAAGCCGTCCCGGGATCAAGTCGGTCGATTTCATTTTCCCCATTTTCATGGTCACGGAGGTGCCTCATATCCTGAAAGGCTTCCTGATCGTGGCCATCCTCTCGGCCGCGATGTCGTCCATCAGCTCGGCCATCACCTCGCTGGCCTCAGTCTCGACCATGGACTTCATCAAGCCGTGGATGAAGACGCGCGACGACGAGTATTTCCTCCGCTTCAGCAAAGCCTCCACCCTCTTTTGGGCCGCGGCGTTGGTCGGGGTGGCCTGGCTCACCCGGGAGGTTCAGTTCGTGCTGAACGCCGCCTTTTCGCTGCGGGGATTGACCAGCGGTGCCCTGCTCGGCGGCATGATCCTCGCGCTCTTCGGCCGGGGAGTCGGACCCCGGGCGGCCATGGTGGGCATGACCGCCTCGGTCATCGTCATGAACCTGATCTTCTGGCCCCCGAATCTCACCGCCTGGCCCGCCCTGCGCGAAACCTGGATGCGCCTCTTTGGCGGCGAGGTCTTCTGGCCCTGGTTCACCCTGATCGGCACCAGTGTCACCTTGTTCGGCGCCTGGCTGACACGAAAGCTCCTGCCCCCTCCCCCGGGGCCGCCCGTGCCGCGAGTCTAGTTGGACAAACCATTCGGCCGCCCGCCCTACTCCCTTGGAGGGCGCAGCTCCGTCGGCGACGCGAGGGCGCATTCCGCAACTCACCGCCGCGTGGAGAACGGGTGACGCGCCTGCATAGGTGGGAGCGGGCGGGATCTCGACGTACAACCGGCGGACCCGCCCGGCTGCATCGTCCTTGCAACTGGCCCTGACTTGCATTGTCTCCTGCGTCGCCGCTGCATGGATCCAGCCCACGCCGAACGACCGAGGCCAGACGGGCCCCCCGCGCCCCCACCCGCGCCGGATGCGCCCGCTCCCGCCGACCCGACACCCCTGAGCCCGGCGTCGGCGGAAATCGCGCCGCCACTCTCCACACCATCGCCGTCCGCAGAGCCCCCTCTCCCTCCTGGAAACGAAGATTCCCCGGCGGACGACGCGACCCTGCCGGCACCCGCGCCGGTGCCGCAGCCTCCCCCGCTCCCGGTTCCTCCACCCCGGCATCCGTTTCTTTTTCACGGCAACGCCCGGGAGTTCTTTCGGATCTGGATCGTCAACACCTTGCTGACGCTGCTCACCGCGGGCCTGTTTCTCGCCTGGGCCAAGGTCCGCAAACGGCGCTACCTGCGGGGTTGCACCGAACTGATGGGGCATCGTTTCGACTACCGCGCGCGTCCCTCCCGCATTCTGATCGGCAACCTGATTGTCCTGGTGTTCTTCCTCGGTTACGCGCTGTTCGGCGTCGTCTATCCGATCATCCGCTACGGCGTACTCGGCGCGGGTGTCCTGTTTCTTCCGTGGATTGTGGTGCGCTCGCTCAGTTTCAATGCCCACAATACGGCCTACCGCGGGATGCGCTTCCGCTTTACCTCTCAGGTCAGTGCTGCGGCCTTTGTCTACCTGCTCGAGCCCGTCCTGATCGTCATCACGCTCGGCATCTACTACCCGGCCTGGGTCCGCTCTGTCCGGCGCTACCAGGTGGATCACCATCGACTGGGGGACGGGTTTTTCCGCTTCGACGTCCCGAACCGCCAGTACTACCGGGCCTACATCTTGGGGGCCCTGATCACCCTGGCCGGAGTGCTGGTTGGCGGCATGCTCGTCGCCGTGCTCATCGGAGCGACGCAGAACCGGCAGCCGGGACTGCTCGCCTTGCTGCCGTTTCTCGCCTGCTACGGCGCAGGCGCGTTCCTCGGCAAGCACTTCATCTACGGATCACTCTTCAATCAGATCTGGAACGGCACCCGGCTGGACCAGCACCGGTTTGTCGCCTCCATGAGGACGGAACGCTGGATCGGACTTCAGGCGGTCAACCTCGGTGCCATCCTCATCACCGGTGGCCTGCTCTACCCCTGGGCCGTCATCCGCTCTCAGCCGTACGTCGCTTCCTGCCTGACCTTCCTGCCCGCCGGTGACATCGACGGCATCGAACGGATGGGAGAAAAAGACGGCAGTGGCGTGGGCGATTCCGCCGGAGAATTCGTCGGTCTCGACTTCGGACTATGAGTAGCATCTCCGGCACTCTCTCCAACGGCCGGTTTCTCCGCGTCGAACCCGTCACGGTGGAGTTCACTCCGGACGGGCGCGTCCAGCTCCAAACCGCCGAATCCCGGCTGGAGTTTCCCCTCACGGATGTCCGGATCAGCGACCGCATCGGATCGATCCCCCGCTTCCTCTACCTGCCTGGGTCACTTGTGGTGGAGACGCTCGAAAACGACGCCATTGATGCCGCCCTTGTCCACCAGCGTCGGGGCCGGATTTCTCGGCTGATCCACAGTCTGGAAACCCACAGCAGTCTCGCTGCAGCGGCGACAGTCTGCCTGGCCCTCGTCGCAGTACTCGCGCTCTACTACGGTCTGCCGGCACTGGCTGAGCATGTCGCGTTCAAGACGCCCGCATCCGTGGAGCGGGAAGCCGGTCGGCTCGCCTTCGCCACCCTCACGCAGAATCTCGCGCCGTCGCAACTGACCCGCGCCCAGCGCGACCGGGTGCGCGCGCAGCTGGTGCGGTTGCTGCCCGATCGTCCCGCCGACCAACTCCCCCGTCTGGAATACCGCACGTTCTACGGCGCCTTCCCCAATGTCTTCGCCCTGCCCGGCGGCATCATTCTGGTGTCGGACGAATTTGTCCGGCTGACCAGCCACGACGATGAAATCGCCGCCGTGCTCGCCCACGAGATCGGCCACCTTGAACGGCGACACGGGGTGCAAACGCTGTTGAGGCAATCGTTCGCCCTGCTCCTTGTCACGTCCTTGACGGGCGATCTGTCGACCCTGACCCAGTTCAGCGCCGCGCTCCCGCTCTTCATCCTGCGCAACGGCTACTCCCGCGAATTCGAACGGGAGGCCGACCGCTATGCCCGCGACCTGCTACTCGATCGCAAGATTCCCCTGCACCGCTTTTCTTCCATCCTGCGCAAGCTCACCGCCACCCGCCCCAAGATGGGCATCGACACCACCTACCTGAGCACCCACCCCAGCACCGAGGAGCGGCTCAAGCTGTTTCCGTCCCCGCCCGCGTCTGAAAAGAACGTGATGCCAGCCCCGTCCCGGACGCCCAACGCCAAACCCCCAACCCCTCTCTCCTCGTCCGCTCCGGCACCCAGCCGCGTCCCCGGGATTAACATTCCTTGGTCGAAACAGGACCCGGAGCCCCAACGTCCCGGCAATCGCAACCCGTCCATCCGCCATGAGGTCAAACCGGAGCTTTCGCCCGCACTTCGACAACGAAACCTCCGCGGGCATGTGCGGCTGCGGGTATTGATCGATGAGCGCGGCGTGGTCGCCGCCACCCAACTGCTCCAGTCGGACCACCCCGAACATGGTCCCCTGGTGGAGGCCGCCGTCCGGCAGTGGATCTTCCATCCCGGCGAAAAGAACAACGCCTTGGTATCCGCCAACGCCGAGCTCTATTTTTACTTTTCCGGCCGCTCCGTCTCGCTCGTCCACATCCGCTACTGACCCGCCGGCCGGCCCGCCCACAGGGACGTGGAACGGCCCCACCTGCCGCCAGCATTGGGCCTGTTCCCCACCACCAACCAGACCGTTGAGGGGATGCATGCAGTGACCTTGTGAAAGGCCCGCCCCAACGTCCTGGACAAATCCCTCGGTCGGCAGCGCCTTGACGGTACGCCTCCGCCCGTACCGACCACCCCGCCCTGGATCAATCCGCCCAGGCTGCAGTGCTGCCATGAAGGTTCCGTCCCGCGGAGCGCACCGGTTCGCCTGGCGCGAGTTTCCAAAGACTCGCCGCCGCTCCGCTTCAATGCGTGAAACAATGCAGATGAGTATCGTTTGGATACACTACAGGCAGGGCAACCTCACTGAGTTGCAGCATCGATCAGGCTATTGAAAACAGCCGCGCTGCCGTCCCGACAAGTCGTCCACCCTGCCCCGCGAAGTCATCACCACACCCGCTCCGCGGCCGGGAGTCGTTGCCGCCATTTGTCATGAAAGTACACTTACCGTTGACGCATTATTTGGACTCATCTCGGGTCGAACAGCTTGACATGCAGGAGACTCGAAAAATACGGTAGTAACAGAATCGTTACACGGTCGTACGACCGTCGCCACGGTCCGCATCCACGCTAACGTCAGGGTTCCAGTCCACGCCATCCTCCCCGCGGAAGCCTTCCAGACGGGCTTCCGTCGCTTCAACCGAGCCGAGTCGTCCTTGTCCATGACCTCACCCCAATCGTCCCTCGTCCTAGCGCTCTCCCTCGTCGTCGCCGCTCCCCTCGCGACCCAAGCCCAAACCGGGGTCGGAAATGCCCTGAAGAAATCCACCGCCACCAAAGCCACTGACGACGGCGCCAAGGCCAAAATGGCCAGCGTCAAAGGCGTCAAACACGCGATCGGTGTCACCGACTTCACCAACGAAGCCCAGTATCATCGGTGGTCGGAACTGGGCACCAACCTGCGAGCCATGCTGGAGTCGTCCTTGTTTGAGACGGGACGCTTTGTCATGGTCGAGCGGGGCAATCTGGGCAACGTCATCGCCGAACAGGACCTGCAGAAGAGCGGCCGCGCCTCCGAAGCCAAGACCACGGCCGAGACGGGCAAACTCCGCAGTGCCAGGTACATCGCCACCGGCGCCGTGACGGAAATTTCCGAAGGCACCTCGGGAGAATCCGGCGGGATCGGCTTCGGCGGCATCCGCGTCGGTGGAGGCTCGTCCAAGTCGGCCGTGGTCCTCGTGGTCAAGCTGGTCGACACCACCACGGGCGAAGTCGTCGCCAGCAAACGTGTGCGGGGCGAGGCCGGAAAATCCGGCCTGCGCATCGGCATCAATCGCGGCGGAGTGGGCGCCGACGCCGGTGCGTTCGGCAAAACTCCCCTCGGCGAGGCCGCGCAGGATTGTATCAACGCCGCCTGCCAGTTCATCGCCGAAAGCATGGAAAAGAGCGAAGTCGAAGCCTCGGTCGTGGCTTTGATGAAGGAGGAGATCGTCATTAGCATGGGCACGAACTACGGGGTCGAGGTCGGCCACACCCTGGTGGTCCGCAAGGATGGCGAAGTTCTCAAGGATCCCGACTCCGGTGCAATCCTCGACCGGCTCGAGGGCGAGATCACCGGCAAAATCGAAATCACCCGCGTCCGTGAGAAGACTGCCTACTGCAAGTTGATCGACGGTACGATGCCGGTCCGCGGGGACCGGGTGGTGCTCCAGGCCAAATGAACTCCACCGCACCCTGGATACGCCGGGCGCTCGGTTTCGCCGCCATGGCGACGAGCTGCGCCTCCCAGCCGGTGGAGAAAGCCGGGCCGGCGCCGAGCGACGAAATCACCATCGCCGTAATCGAGTTCGACAATGTATCCGGCAAGGAGCTTCCCGGCATCGGACAGGTCGCTCATGACGTCCTGAACAGCTACCTGGTGGGACTGCCGGGCATCAGCGTCGTGACGCGGGACAAACTCGCCGCCGTGCTCAAGGAGCAGGAACTCGGCACCAGCGGACTGGTCGGCAATCGCGCCAAGTCCACCCAGCTGGCCCAGCTCCTCGGCGCCGACTACATGATCACGGGCTCGGTTCTACAGTACGCAACCGAGCATCGGCGATTCAATGCCTTTGGTGCCAACACCTTGACGATTTTTCACCGGATGAAGGTCAGCCTTCAGATCGTGGACCTCGCCACCGCCAAGCTGTCCTTCGCCAAAACCTACGATCTTGAATACAAGGACACCGGATCGGTTCATTCGGGAACCTATCTGCTCGCCGGACGGGAACGCGACCTGCTCGACGGGCTGATCAATCTGGCAAGCGACGATTTGAAGAAGGCCGTGGCCGCCCACACCGGCGTCGCTCCCCCCGGCAAGCTCTTCAAGTTTCCCGTTTCGACGACCCCGGCCGGCGCCGACATCGAAGTCGACGGGGTCTATGTGGGCTCCACTCCCGCGGACATCGAGGTCGAGGAGGGAACCCACGTCGTTAAACTGATGCTCCAGGGCTTTCGCCCCTGGGAAAAGAAAGTGAAGGTGGGAGCCGGACTCAAAGTCGCCGTTTCGCTCGCACCGCTCCCGCACGAGGAAAAAATCGTCATCGAAAAAAAGATCCAGTGAGCGCCGGTTCGCGGCCATGAAGCGCCGCTCCTGTCCCTCCCTTTCAACGACCCGGCGCCCCCGCCGGTGACTCCCGTCTGTGTCCTGTTCGCATCCGCTGTTGTCTGTCCGTTCCGCCTCCACCGCCATGAACCGCACTCTCCGTCTCCTGCTCCTCTTCTCCTGTGCCCTCCTGACCGGGCCTTTCGTCGGTTTCGCCGCCCCCATCGCCTCCGGCGAAAACCAGGACGGCACCATCTCCGCCGGCACCACTGACTCCTGGACCTTCACGGTCGCCGTCAACGACACCATTCTGGGACGCGTCGGCAAACTCTCGGGTGGTGCCTCGTTCTCGCCCGTGATCCGCCTGCGCGGACCGGACAACGCCGTGATCCGGGAGGATTCGGACACTGCAGACGCCGCCGTGGTTCACCGCGCGACGGTCGCCGGCACCTACACCCTTTCCATCTCCGGGTTCTCCGCCACCCATGCGGGAACCTACCGCGTTCGCATGCTCAAAATCCCAGGAGGATTCACCGTACCCGCCGGTGATGAAGGTGGCGCCCTGACGAATGGCGGCAATCACGACGGAACGACGCTGGTGGGCGATCTCGACGCCTGGACGTTTACGGCCGCGATCAACGACGGCATTCTGTTGAGGGTCGGAAAGGTTTCGGGCGGCTCCTCTTACGCTCCCCACCTGCGGCTCTACGGCCCGGACGGCGCCTTGATCAAGGACGATGCCGACCTGAACGACGTGGCCATCACCCACCGAGCCACGCTCGCCGGTACCTACACCGTCGTCGTGAACGGCTACTACGCCGGCAATGCCGGCACCTACCGCCTGACCTACCATAAAGTCCCAGGCACGCTCACCGTACCCGTGGGCGACGAGGGCGGCCCGATGGTCAATGGCCAAAGCTACACCGGGACCATCGGCGTGGGCGACATCGACACCTACACCCTCGCCGCCGCCGTCAACGACAGCCTGCTCTTCCGCGTCGGCGAGCTCTCCGGCGGAAACTCCTTTTCCCCTCACCTCCGCCTCTACGGACCCGATGGCGCCCTGATCAGGGACTCCGCCGGCACCGACGACGCCGCCGTCGTTCACCGTGCCACCCTGGAGGGCGTTTACACCGTCGTGGTCAACGGCTACTACGCCGGCAACACGGGCACCTACCGCCTCCACGCGGTGAAGGCGCCCGGTGCGTTCTCCGTGCCGGTGGGCGACGAAGGCGGAGCCTTGGTCAACGGGGAAAACCACGAAGGCACCATCACCATGGGTGACCTCGACGTCTGGTCGTTCACCGCCGCCGTCAATGATTACGTCTTCCTGCGCGTCGGCGAAACCTCAGGCGGCAATGCGTTCTACCCCCACCTGCGTCTCTACGGTCCCAATGGTGCACTGATCGGCGATCAGTCGGAAAACGCCGAGGCTGCCATCTCCCACCGTGCCACCCTCGCCGGTACCTACACCGTGGTGGTCAATGGCTACTACGAGGGCAACACGGGCGGCTACAACCTGCGCTACTACAAGACCCCTGACACCTTCACGGTGCCGGCGGGCGACGAAGGCGGTCCCCTGACCAGCGGGCAGAACTACTCAGGCAGCACCCCGGTGGGTGACCTTGATGCCTGGACCATGACCGCCGCCGTCAACGACTACCTCATCTTCCGCGTCGGCGAAGTCTCCGGTGGAAACGCCTACTATCCCCACCTCCGGGTAATTGGACCGGATGGGGCCCTGATCAACGATCAGGCCGAAAACGCCGAGGCAGAGATTGCCTTCCGCGCCACCTTGCCCGGCACCTACACCGCAATGGTGAACGGCTACTACGCCGGCAATACCGGAACCTACCGGCTCAACGCCCTCCGTATCCCCGGAGTGCACACGATTCCAGCCGGCGATGAAGGCGGGCCCGTGGCCAACGCGCAAAACTACGACGGCACCACCGTGAACGGAGACCTGGATCCCTTTGTTTTTGCCGCCAGCGTCGGCAACGCGCTGACCATCTCCATCACCGAAACCTCCGGAGGAAACGCCTACTATCCCCAAATCCGGCTCTTCGGTCCGAACGGTGCTCTCATCTCCAATCAAACGGACAACACCGCCGCCTCCATTGCCCACACCACGACCCAGGCCGGCCTCTTCACCGTGGTGGTTTCGGGCTACTACGCCGGCAACGTGGGAGCTTACCGGCTGACCTTTGGCGGCGTCTCCGCGATTCAGTCTCCCGCGATCGTGACGCAGCCGGTGTCCCAGGCGGTGAACGCCGGTGCTGCCGCCACGTTCAGCGTGACCGCCACCGGAACCGCACCGCTCGCCTACCAGTGGCGTCGCAATGGCGTCGACCTCCCAGGCGCCACCGCGGCAACCTTGGCGCTGACCAATGTCCAAGCGGCCACCACCGGCGCCTACACGGTCGTCGTTTCCAATGCAGTGGGCAGCGTCACCAGCGCTACCGCCAACCTGACCCTCGCGGTCGCCGTGGCCCCCACCATTGTTGTCCAGCCCATCAGCCAAACCACGGTCGCCGGCACCGGGGTATCCTTCTCCGTTGTGGCCAACGGTACCGCCCCGCTGGCCTACCAGTGGCGCAAGGACGAGGTGCCGATCAACGGGGCCACTGCCGCCACCCTCACCCTGAACAACCCGCAGAGTGGCGACGCCGGACTCTACACCGTGACCGTCACCAACTCCGCGGGCACGATCGTGTCGACGGGGGCCACACTCACGGTCACCCCCCTGATCGCCAGCCGGATCAGCAACGTTTCGGTGCGCACCACCCTGGCTGCCAACCAGGTGCTGATCGTCGGCCTGAGCATGTCGGGCGGATCGAAGTCGGTGCTGCTGCGCGCCGTCGGCCCGGGTCTGGGCGCCTTCGGCGTCCCGGGGACCATGCCCGACCCCAAGCTCGCCCTCTACAACGGCAATACCCAGGTCGACGCCAACGACAACTGGGGCGGCGGCACAGCCCTGAGCGCTGACTTCGTTTCGGTCGGTGCCTTCGCCCTGCCGGCCACGAGCCTCGATGCCGCCCTGACCCGTCCAATCGAAGGGGGACGGACCATGCAGGTCAGCGGTTCTCAGGCGGGCAATGTCATCGTCGAAGCCTACGACCTGGGGTCGGCCAACACCCCACGCCTCGTCAATATCTCCGCCCGCAATCAGGTCGGGACCGGAAGCGACGTGATGATCGCCGGCTTCACCATCGCCGGCACCGGACCCAAGACCGTCCTGATCCGCGCCGTCGGCCCGACCCTGGCCCAATTCGGCGTGCCCGGCACCCTGGTCGACCCGAAACTCGAGGTCTACTCGGGCTCAACCAAGATCAATGAAAACGACAATTGGGCCGCCAGCCTGGGCACGACGTTCACCAGCGTCGGCGCCTTCGGCCTGACTGCCGGCAGCAAGGACGCCGCGCTGCTCATCACGCTCCAGCCCGGCGGGTACACCGTCCAAGTCAGCGGCGCCGACGGCGGCACCGGCGAGGCCATTGTCGAGATTTACGAGGTCACCCCGTGACCAATCGAGAAGCAGAGTCCTAGACAAATCCTGCGGTCGGCAGCGCTTAGACGGTACGCCTCCGCGCGTACCGTCCATGTCGCTCGTTTCCCACGCCTTCCGCTCCCTGCGCGCCCACCCGGTCTTTAGCGCCTCACTCATCGTGCTGCTCGCGCTCGGCATCGGGGCCAACACCGCCATTTTCGGGGTGGTCCACGCCGTCCTGCTGCAACCGTTGCCCTATCCCGATCCCGGTCACTTGGTCGTCGTGCGCAAGCTCGCCAAGGAAGGCGCTCCGTCGCCACCGGGGGGCGGGGACTTCATGCCGGACAATGAGTTCTCGGCCTGGCAGGAGACGCCTCCGTCCTCCGTGCTCCAACTCGCCGCCTATCGTTCCGGCACAGTCACCTGGCAGCGCCCCGAAGGCGCGATCCGCGCCACGTCCGCCTCGGTGACAGGTGCATTCTTTCAGATGCTCGGCCTCACTGCCTGGCGGGGACGGCTCTGGCAACCCACCGACTTCAAGGCCGGCGCCACCCCCGTCGCCATCCTCAGCCACGCCCTGTGGTCGTCCCGCTTCAACCGCGACGACGGCGTCCTCGGCCAGATCGTTACGCTCGACGACGTCGCCTACACCGTGATTGGCGTACTTCCGCCGTCGTTTGAATTTGTCGATCCCGTTCAGATCTGGCGTCCCCTGGTGCTCACGACCGCCGGACAGCCCGGACAACTGCGTATCCAAATGGTCCGGGCCTTCGCCCGACTTCGCCCCGAGGTCGACGCCAGCGTCGCCCAACAGGAACTCGACCGGATCTCGCAGGCCTTCTGGGGCACGCTCTCCTCCTCGCTCGGCGCCCCGCGTCCCGGCGGACCGGGTCCCGGCCCGGCCCCGACCCTCGCACCGCCGCCCGCGTCCGCGCCCACCGACACCAGAGGCGGAGCCGTCATTGCCGGTGTCGGCCCCTCGCGTCCACCGCCGCTGCGGCTTCCGTTCGCCGACAGTGCCACGCTGCTCCTGCCGCTCCAGGAACAACTCGCCCGCCAGGCGCGAACCACGCTCTGGATTCTCCTGGGAGCGGTCGGCTTCGTGCTCCTGATCGTCTGCGCCAATGTCGCCAGCCTCCAACTCGCCCGCGCCACCGGCCGGCGGAGGGACGCCGCCCTGCGCGCCGCGCTGGGCGCTTCTCCCGGACGGCTGGCCGCCGAGCTGCTCGCGGAAAACCTGCTGCTCGCGTTGCTCGGAGGCGCACTCGGACTCCTGCTCGCGTGGTGGGGCACCCAGGCGCTGCAGGTGTGGCTCGCAGGTGTGCTGCCCCGAATCAATCCCGTCGGACTCAATGGACCGGTGCTGGCCTTTGCCTTCGGCATCGCGACAGTCGCGGGCCTGGGATTCGGCTGCGGTCCGGCCTGGCGGGGAAGTCGGGTGGACCTGCTGGACACGCTCCGCGACGGCGGAGTCAATGTCGCCGGAGGAAGCAGCCGGTGGCGGCACGGATTGGTCGCCATCGAAATGGCCCTCGCCCTCGTACTTGCGGTCAACACCGGTCTCCTGCTGCGGAGCCTGTTGACCCTGTACCGGCAGCCGCTCGGTTTCCGAACGGAGGACGTGATGACGGCCCACCTGGCCCTGCCGCGTCCCTATGCGACCGCCGCGCAACAGCGCGATTTCGCCAGTCGCTGGGTCGCCGCCTTGCGTGGGCTGCCCGGAGTCAGCTCGGTCGCACTCGCCGACGCGCCTCCGCTTTCACAATACTCTCAGATCGCCGTGACGGTGACCTCTGGCTCCTCCACCAGCGCTACAGGAACAGCGGGCCGGCCGCCGCCCACCATGGCGGTCGCTTCGGTTTCCGCCGATTTTTTCACGACCGCGGGGATCCCGCTGCGCAGTGGCCGATGGTTCTCCGACGCCGACGGTCCCGATCAACCCGCCGTCGCCCTCGTGAACGAGGCGTTCGTGAAGGAATATTATCCCGAGGGACTGCCCACCGGCGCTCAAATCAATATTCCCGCCAGCCCGCAGGCGGGACCCTCCCATGGGGCGCCTGCCACCGCCACGGTGGTGGGTGTGGTCGGAGATATCCGGGCCCGAAACCTCGAAACCGCCCCGCAAGCTTCGGCCTACTTCCCGTTCCTGCAACAGCCCCGGCCACGCCTGAGTGCAGTGATCCGTTTCACCGGCGACGCCGCCTCGCTCTCGCAGGCCATCACCACCACCACGCACAAGCTCGACGCCAACCTGGCCCTCGATGCACCGACCACGCTGGCGGAGCAGTTGTCGCGGCAAACCGCCCCGCGTCGAGTGACCCTCGTATTGACCGGAGCCTTTGCCGGCGCCGCCATCCTGCTGGCCATCCTCGGATTGATCGCCGTGTCGACTTACACCGTGGCTCAGCGTACCCGCGAAATCGGGGTGCGCCTCGCCTTGGGAGCGCAACAGCGGACCGTCGTCGGCCTGATCCTGCGCTCCGCCGCAGGGTCGCTCCTGCTGGGATTGCTGGTGGGCGTCGGTCTGACCTTCGCCACCAGCCGGCTGATGCACGCTTGGCTGACCGGTGTCACGACCCTCGAACCCGCCGTGGTGGTCGGCGCCGCCCTCGGCCTCGCCTTGCTCGGGCTCCTCGCCTGCGTTGTCCCCGCCTTCCGGGTCACCCGGATCAATCCCGTGACCGCCCTACGGGAAATGACCTGAGGGCGAGGCGATTTCCCCGATGGAGGTGGCCTCGCCTCCGTGGTCCGATTTCCTCACACGACGCCAATCCCCGCAGGGTCGGCGACCCCACCTCCAACGGAAACGTGCGAGCCGCGTCCATCCTTGGCATTACCCCGCAGGCACGACGCTTTTTGAGAAATCTGGGCCGATTGGCCCAGGAGGAAGCACAAGAAGTGAGCTTGTGAGGTGGTCGGGACCCTAGTTCCCTGACTCCTTGCCGAACCTGCCCCGCGTGCCGGGTCGGCCCGGCCCATGGCCCCCACGTCAACTTTCCTTTCCTGGCTCTCCCGACAGGCGGCTCTCGCCGTCACGCTCGGTCTGGTCGGGCTGCTCGGATTGACGGGAATGCTCGGCTCCCTCGATCGGTCCTGGCACGACGTGCTCCAACGAACCTTTGCGTCGCGTCTCGTGACTCCGGAACAGACGGCGCTGGTGCTGGTCGACGAGCAGTCCTTGCAGGCCCTCGGAGGGGATGGGTTCGAAATGCGGTGGCCCTGGCCTCGGCAGGCCTTTGCCGCCCTTTTCGCCGCCCTTCACCGCGCCGGGGCCAAGGTCATCGTGGCTGACTTCATTTTCTTCGAACAGGCCGAATCGGCCGAACAGGACGCTCCGCTCGCGGCGGTCGGCGCCGGGCTTCCCGAATTGACGCTCGGGTCGGTCGGCGACCAGCGGCCGGTGTTTTGGAACGAAGAATACCGCCAGCGTCACTCCCCCCTCTTCGCCGGACGCCCGCGTTGGGGATCCGTGCAATCGCACCCGGACACGGACGGCGTCATCCGCCACTATTCCCTCAACGGCTCCCTCGTCGCCGCCGCGCTGCCTCAATCTCCAGAGGTTTCGGCCCCGGGCCACCGACGCCTGCGCTGGTACGGCGGTCTCGAACAGCTCCGCGCTCGAGGCGTACCGGTCCTGCCCGCGGCCCCGTTTGTCGCCGCCGGCCTTGAGTTGCTGGGTCCCGCGCTCGAGGCGAGTCCCGATTTCGACCCGGCCACGCTGATCCGAGCCATCGACGCCCAGCCCCTTCCGGCCGGAGCCGTCTTCGACCAGGTGCGCGGGCGGACCGTCTTTGTCGGTGCCAATGCGGCCGCCACCTTCGACTCCGTTGCCACTCCCGTGCACGCCCCGGAACCCGGGGTGCTCGTCCACTGGACGGCTCATGGCAACGCCCGACAACAACAGTTTTTGCGCGAGAGTATGCGGGGGTTGCCGGGCCTCGGATTCGTTCTCGGAGCCGGCGTCATATTTATGGCGGGACGCAAGGGTCTGGGCCTGCGGCGGCCCGCCGGGATCGCCTGCGCCGTGGTGGCAGTCACGGTT